>CAWBEP010000010.1:0-435808 GCA_963787915.1 uncultured Acidobacteriaceae bacterium
ACACACACACACACACACACACACACACACACACACACACACACACACACACACACACACACACACACACACACACACACACACACACACACACACACACACACACACACACACACACACACACACACACACACACACACACACACACACACACACACACACACACACACACACACACACACACACACACACACACACACACACACACACACACACACACACACACACACACACACACACACACACACACACACACACACACACACACACACACACACACACACACACACACACACACACACACACACACACACACACACACACACACACACACACACACACACACACACACACACACACACACACACACACACACACACACACACACACACACACACACACACACACACACACACACACACACACACACACACACACGGCCCCGCGCCGCGTTTCCGCCACCCTGGCTTCTGCAATAATCTGGCACAGAGGGAAGCGCTCCCAGCTTTCGCAACGCGGCGCGACGTGCCGGCAATGTAACAGGACCTTGCCCGTCTAAGTTCGGTCCCCCTTTGGGAGCCACGCGAAAGGCATCGTGTCACTTAATTCCAGCCGAGTTCATGAATCGCCCGCCGATGAGGCAGCGGTTTATCGCCGTCTCGATCCGCAACGGCTGCCCCACCACGTCGCCATCATTATGGACGGCAATGGGCGCTGGGCAGGAAAGCGCAGCCTGAAGCGATTCTTTGGGCACCAGCAGGGCGCCGAGGCGGTCCAGTACGTGGTGGAAACCGCGTCCCGCATCGGTCTGCCGTGGCTGACCCTCTACGCTTTCTCCCTGGAGAACAACCTGAAGCGGCCAAAGACGGAAGTGAATTTTCTGATGCGGCTGCTGAAAAGCTACCTCTCGAACAATGTGCAGCGCATGAACGATAACAACGTGCGCATCCAGTACGTGGGACGTACGGACGAGTTGCCGGACGAGGTGCGGGAGCGTATGCGCTGGGCGGCCGACGCGACCAGGCACAACACAGGGACCACACTGACCCTGGCACTGAATTACGGCGGCCGATCGGAACTGGTGGATGCTTTTCGGCGTCTTGCGGAAGAAGTGCAGCGGAAAGGTCTGCGGCTGGACCAGATTGCGGAAGTCGATATCCACCGCCATCTCTACACAGCGCACATGCCCGATCCGGATCTGCTGGTCCGGACGTCGGGCGAGATCCGAATCTCGAATTTTCTGCTGTGGCAGATTGCGTATACGGAAATATTTGTGACGGACAGGCTTTGGCCCGACTTCCGTGGCATTCATCTGCTGGAAGCCATTGAGGACTTCCAGAGGCGAGAGCGCCGTTATGGCGGATTGAGCGACGGGACAGAGTCGGACGATGTGGAGCGTCTGCCGGCCAATCAGTTGGTGGTTTAAAGGCAGGGAATAGGAAGCAGGGAGTAGGGAATCGGGAATAGGAAGTAGGGAGTAAAACGAAGGGTATCGCGACCGGCGGTGCCCTTTTCTCATTTAAGAGGGCTATTCGGTAGGGGTGGGCCCTGAAGGGGCGACCCAGGCTTCTTTTGGAGCCGTGACTTTCACATCCGGTGCGGTAACTTTCACCTTCAGGTTCTCCACGTCGGCCTTTCCGCGAAGGGGCGCAGTGAAGCCAAGCTCGTACTGGTTATTGAGCCGGCGGCTGAAATCGTCGAAATATGGCTGGAGAGAAACCGGATTGCCGAAGCCGATCCAATACGAATCGCCGCCGGTGGCTTCGGCTACTTCAAGCAGAAGATTCTGGCCCGCGTTGTTTTCGTACCAGCTTCGATCGGCCGGGCCGATATTGCGCCAATAGATGGAATAGACGACCAGCTCGGCGCGGATCGCGTCCCGTATGGCGGCCTCCACATAAGGATCGTCGGGATCGTACTGCAAATGGTAGTAGTCCACGCCGTCGGTGATCATGATGACTTCGCGACGGACGGTGCGGTCATTGGATGGCCAGCGTTTCGCCAGATCGGAAAGGCAGAAGTAAGGGCTGGCGCTTTCCCCGGGAACACCCGTTGGAAGGTGAAGCTCCTTGAGAGCGATGGAGTGGTCCGCGGTCAACGGGCCGGAAAAGACCGCGCGTCCGTTTGCCATGTAGGCGAGGGAGACTTTCACGTTGGGTGGAAGGCTCTGGATGAAGTCGCGAATGTCGTCGAATTCGCGGCCGAGGCTGGATCGCGCTCCATTGTCGATGAGCAGCACGAGTTCGACGCGCGCATGGGAGCCACGCAGGGGCTGCCAATTCGTAATCTGGCTTTGTTTCCCGTTTATCTCGAGATGGACGGCCTGCTCCGGAACATTGGTGTCGGGACCTGCGCTCTTTTTGGGCATGACCGTAACGACGGCCTCTCCCCGTCCCTGCCCTTCGCTCTGGGACAAGGCAAGCGGAACTATAGTCAGGAACCCGGCTGAGAGCAGGGCGAGCGATCTGCGAATTTTGGTCATCAATGCATTAGATGGAACCGAAGTGGAATCGTCACTCCCAGCGGGTCGGGCTACTTCGCCAGCCCGAAATCGACGCAGGTGCGGCCCAGGCAGAGCCGGTCCATGCCCGGATCTCCGGCTGCCAGAATCTGCAAGGGCACCGGATGCTGCAAATGATCGTCGTGCCGCGCCGGCGCCTGAAGCAGTTCGTGGGTGCCGATGTCGGTTACAACGAAATGATCGCCAACAAAGCCCACTCCGTAGGCGCCGGGGGGCAGGGAGTGGTCGCCGAATTCAAGCGGAACCTCGGTCAGCAGATAACCCTGGTACTTCTCCTGGACGGCGCTGGAATAGCCAGAGGTGTCGACCAGCACCGCGAGAACGTAATGGTCGCCAATGTGAATCCCGGCGGAGTTACGCAGCTGCGTGGTCGCCGATTTGCCAGCGTAGTAGACGGCGTCGGGAAGAAGCTTGGAGGCTTCAGGCGCATGCAGAATTGTGCCCGGAGTTTGTGCGAGGGCGAGGCTCGGAAGAGAAATGAGTGCGGCAAGAATCGTGGCAGCGGAGCTGAATTTGCGGAGAGATTTCATTGCGTGGGTCTCCTGATGCTGGGTTGCGGAGTGAGTATACAGCCGCGTCATTGTATCGCGGCGCACTCTTTGCCATGTCTTGCTCAGGCCCTTAACTGCGGCGGTTCCAGGCAGGAACGATCGGTTGGGGAAGCTGCCCAAAGCCTTAGCCAGACGTTAGTATCGGAGCGTGAAGCGACGTAGCGAAGATGGTTTTGGATCGCGCTGGGGCGGGGTGCGGACGGCGATGGCCGAAGCGGGCATCGATGCCCTGCTGGTGACCCACCTCCCCGACGTACGCTGGCTGTGCGGATTTACAGGATCGAATGCAGCCCTGGCCGTGACCGCGAGAAAGGCTGTGCTGTTCACGGATGGCCGGTATACCACCCAGGCGCGCGATGAGACCCGCGGCGCAAGGGTGACGATTGCAAAGAAATCCGCTTTGCGGGAATGCTGTGCGTTGCTGGGAAATTCGGCGAAGCAGGCATGGTTCGATCCGCAGCACACGACGGTGGCGGATCTGGATTTGATGCGGTCCGGGTTGCCTGGGAAGATCCGGCGCGGGTTCTTCGCAGCGCTGCGGAAACCTGTGATTTCCGCGCTGCGCATGGTGAAGGACGGCGCTGAGCTGGCGTTGATGAGCAAAGCGGCGGAGCTGGGGTGCTCGCTCTTTGAGGGGATGCTGCCTCGCCTGGAGAGCGGCGCTACGGAGATGGCTGTGGCCGCCGAACTGGAGTTTCGGGCGCGAGGGCGAGGTGCGGAAGGAATGTCGTTCGAGACAATCGTGGCTTCGGGAGCCCGTTCGGCTCTGCCGCACGGACGTGCAACCACAATCAAACTGCCGCGCAAGGGATTCGTAACGTTAGACTTCGGTGTTATCCTCAATGGTTATTGCTCCGATATGACGCGCACCGTGCACCTTGGCCGTGCGAGCCGTGAGGAGCGCGCCGCCTATGATGCCGTGCTGGAGGCGCAGGAGACCGCGGTGGCCGCGGTGAAGCCCGGGGCAACATGTGGCGAAGTGGATGAAGCGGCGCGGAAAGTTTTACGTAAGGCCGGCTGGGGAAAGTACTTTACGCATTCCACTGGGCATGGCGTGGGAATTGAGATCCATGAGCAGCCCCGTGTTGCTGCGGGGCAGGAAGCCCGGCTGGAAGCCGGGATGGTGATCACGATCGAACCGGGAGTGTATTTGCCCGGGAAGTTTGGCATTCGAATTGAAGATATGGTCGCGGTAACGACGAGGGGGCATCGGGTGCTGACACCGGTGACCAAAGGCTGGATTGAACTGTAGCGATTCGGGGACCGCGCGAGAGCAAACGATGAAATCGGAAGACATACAGGAACTGAAGGAACTGATTGAGTTCCTCAAAGAAAACAAAATCGGCGAATTCCAGCTTGAGCGCGGCGATCTGAAGGTCGGCATCAAGTTTGCTCAGGAAGGCGGAGCTGATGCTGCGGGTCTGGCGCGGCTGCTGAGCGCGCAAGCCGTCGCCCAGCCGGTGTTGCCCGTTACGGCGGCATCCGGACTGGTTCCCGCGGTTCACGCAGGCGCCGCAACGTCGAGCGCCGCGGCTCCGCCAGCTGAGCCTGACGAGGAGGCATCGCTGCACGTAGTGAAGTCGCCGATCGTTGGAACATTTTATGAGTCGCCATCGCCGGGATCGCCGGCCTTCGTAAAAATCGGCGATCAGGTGGAGATGGGGCAGGTGATCTGCATCGTGGAAGCAATGAAACTGATGAATGAGATTGAAAGCGATGCTGCCGGCGAAGTGGTGAAACGCTTCGTGCAGAACGGCCAGCCGGTGGAATATGGCCAGTCGCTGTTTGCGGTGCGTCCCCGATAATTTATGCGTAAAGTCCTGATCGCCAATCGCGGCGAAATCGCGCTGCGCGTGATTTGTGCCTGCAAGGAAATGGGTTTGCGCACCGTCGCGATCTACAGCGCCGCGGATCGCCACTCGTTGCACGCGCGGTTTGCCGACGAAGCGATCTGTATCGGGCCGCCGCGCTCGGCGGAGAGCTACCTCAACGTTCCGGCGGTGATCAGCGCCGCGGAGATCGCGGATGTGGACGCGATTCATCCGGGTTACGGGCTGCTGAGCGAGAACGCGAATTTTGCGGAGGTATGCCGCGCCTCGAATATCAAGTTCATTGGGCCGCCGCCGGAAGTGACACGGCTGATGGGCGAGAAGGAAAAAGCCCGGCAGGCGATGAAGCGCGCGAAGGTGCCGATCCTGCCCGGATCGGAGGGCGTGATCCAGAGCGATGGCGAGGCACTGGAGTGGGCGCGCACCATCGGATATCCGGTGATCCTGAAGGCCTCCGCGGGCGGCGGCGGACGCGGCATGCGGGTCGTACGCAGCGCGGAAGAGCTGCCTGGGCATTTTCAGGCGGCGCAGAGTGAGGCGGCGAATGCCTTCGGCAACGGCGATCTGTACATGGAAAAATTTATCGAGCGCCCGCGCCATATCGAATTTCAGGTTCTGGCCGACGAGCATGGCACAACCATGTCGCTGGGCGAACGGGAATGCTCGATCCAGCGCCGGCATCAGAAGCTGATCGAAGAGGCGCCGTCGCTGCAGGTGACGCCGAAGATGCGTGAGGAAATCGCCAAGACGCTGAAACGGTCGCTCGAAGCGGTGGGCTATCAGAATGCCGGGACGGTCGAGTTCCTCATGGATGAAGACGGCAAGCTGTACTTCATCGAAATGAACACGCGCATTCAGGTTGAGCATCCCGTGACAGAGTTGATCACAGGCATCGACCTGGTCAAGGCACAGCTGAGAATCGCGATGGGAGAAAAGCTGTCGAGCGTGGTGAGTGAGCCGGTGACCATCCGCGGCCACGCCATCGAGTGCCGCGTGAACGCGGAACATCCTGAAAAGTTCACGCCGTCGGCCGGGAAGATCACCGCGTTCAATGTGCCGGGATTTAACGGGATTCGTGTCGACACCGCACAGTATTCCGAGGGGGTTGTACCTCCTTATTACGATTCGCTGATCGCCAAAGTCATCGCGCACGGGGTTGATCGCGAAGAGGCGATGGCGCGGATGCGGCGGGCGCTGGAGATGTTTGTCGTCGAGGGCATTCACACCACCATCCCTCTGCATCAGAAGATCTTCCAGGATGACGAATTCCGGCGCGGCCAGTTCGACACGAAGTTCATGGAGCGGTTCTTCGAGCGCGAGAAACAGCGCAGAGAAGTGGAATTGGTGGGGACCTAACAAAGGCTAAAAGCATTAACCACAGAGGGCGCAGAAATCACAGAGGACGCATCAATTTTGGAGATGCGTTCTTCCGGGGTGAACGCAGTCTTCTTTCAGACGTCGCAGAGGTCCACTGCCTGGCGGAGGCTGGACAGCGGATCGCCAGTGGGGATGAATTCGTGGGCGACGTAGCCGGAAAAGCCGGCGTCGGCGATGGCTTCCATCACCGCTGGGTATTGAATTTCCTGCGTGGCGTTGAGCTCGTGACGGCCAGGCACGCCCCCGGTATGAAAATGGCCGAGGACGCCGATGTTCTGGCGGATGGTATCGATGAGGTCCCCTTCCATAATTTGCATGTGGTAGATGTCGTAGAGCAGTTTGACGTGCGGCGAGTTCACCTCGTGCATGACGCGGGCTCCCCACGCCGTGTGGTCGGCCATGTAATCGGGGTGGTTGACCTTGCTGTTCAGCAACTCAAGACAGATGGTCACGCCGTTGTCTTCGGCAATGGGCTTAAGGCGACTGAGGCCGGCGATGGTGTTGCGCGCGCCTTCTTCGTCGGACATGCCGCGCCGGTTGCCGGAAAAGGTGATGACGTTGGGGACGCCTGCTTTGGCGGCAATAGGGATGTTCTTGCGGAACGCGGCTTCGATGGCGGCGTGATTCTCGGTGCGGTTGAGAGCCTCCGCGATGGTGCCTCCGCCAGCGTAGCCCATGGTGCAGATGAGCCCGTAACGGCGCGGGATTTCGAACTCTTCGATCTCAAGCAGGTCGACGCCTTTGAGGCCGAGCGAAGCAGCCCACTGGCAGAGTTGGTCGAGGGGCGTGTCCTTGTAGCACCAGCGGCAGACGGATTGGTGGATGCGGCCTTTGCGTGAAGCTTGCTGCATGGCGGAAGCATACGCCGGCAAAGTGGCAACGAGGGACGCGGCGGCACTGGACTGAAGGAATACACGGCGGGAAGGCACGGATACAGGGTACAGAAAGGCAGGGAAGAGGGAATAGGGAATAGGAAACAGGGATAGCTCCTGGAATAGGCTCCTGTAGAATTTTGCGAAATGTCGAACGATGTCGAGAGAATTTTCGGAGAGTGATGATGAAGCTTGGTTACTGCTTTTTCGTGAGTCTCGCTGTGGCTGCAACGGGATTTGCGCAGAGTTCGAATGGGCCGGAGCCTGTGCCGATGCCGCCGCCCATTGTGGCGCCCGCGGATATCCCCTATCCGGGAACGATCACATTGCTGGTGAACCTGACGAACACCGCGGATCGGGTGGTGACGGTGCACGAGACGATTCCGGTGCGGACGGGAGAACTCACGCTGCTCTATCCGCAGTGGATTCCGGGCGCTCATTCGCCGCGGGGCCCGATTGACAAGGTGGCTGGGCTGTTTGTGAAGGCGGACGGAAAGACAATCCCGTGGGTGCGCGATCAGGTGAATGTGTTCGCATTCCATATCCAGGTGCCGAAGGGTGTGACGTCGCTCGATGTGGATTTCGATTATCTGTCGGCGATTAAGCCAGCGGATGGGCGGATCGAGATATCCAACAAGCTGGCGGATCTGGCGTGGAATACGGTTTTGCTTTACCCGGCAGGACATTTTTCGCGCGACATCAAGTTTGCGCCGAGCATTGTGCTTCCCCATGGCTGGAAATATGCGACGGCGCTCGAGACGGCGTCGCAGGATGGCGACACCGTCCACTTCCAGGAGACGATGCTGAACAAATTGCAGGATTCGCCGCTGTACGCGGGTGCGAATTTTAAGCGCATCGATCTCTCCACCGGGGCGGACAATCCCGTGTTTCTGGATGTTTTCGCCGATGAGGCCAAAGATCTGGAGATTACGCCGGAGGAATTGCAGGCCCACAGGAATCTGGCGATACAGGCGCAGAAGCTGTTCGCCTCGCATCACTACGATCATTATGACTTCCTCTTTTCACTCAGCGATGTGGTGGGCGGCAACGGGCTGGAGCATCACCAGTCGAGCGAGGATGGAACCGGCACGAATTACTTTACGGACTGGGCTGCGGGGGTGCGCGGTCGCGATCTGATGGGGCACGAGTACACCCATTCGTGGAACGGGAAGTTTCGCCGGCCCGCGGATTTGTGGACGCCCAACTTCAACGTCCCGATGCGTGACGATTTGCTTTGGGTTTATGAAGGACTGACCCAGTACTGGGGACTTGTGCTGACAGCGCGTTCGGGCATGTTGACAGCGGAGCAGGCGCGCGATGAGCTAGCGGGCGTGGCCGCGGGCTTCGAGGCGAGCAAGGGACGCGACTGGCGGCCGCTGGTGGACACGACGAATCAGCCAACGATTTCCCAACGAAGGCCGGTGAGTTGGGTGAGCTGGCAGCGGCCGGAGGACTACTACACCGAAGGGCAGCTGATCTGGCTGGATGCGGACACGAAGATTCGCGAGCTCAGCGATGGGAAGAAATCGCTGGACGATTTTGCGAAGCTGTTCTACGGAGTGAACAACGGCAGCTACATCACGGACACGTATACGTTCGAGGACATTGTGACGGCGCTCAACCAGGTGCAGCCGTATGACTGGACGACCTTCCTGCGCACGCGCGTGTACGAATTGCATCCGGAGGTTCCGGAAAATGGATTTACGCAGGGCGGGTACAGGCTGGTCTACAACGACACGATTCCGGCCTGGGAGAAGCATGGCGCGGAGAGTCCACGGGGTGGGACAAGTTTTACCGATTCTGTCGGGATCAGCGTGATGGCCGATGGCACGCTGAGCAATGTTGCATGGGACAGCGTCGCATTCAAGGCAGGGATTGTCCCCGGCATGCAGCTGCTGGCCGTGAACGGCGAGGTTTACTCAGCGGACAAGCTGCGGGATGCGATTCGCAATGCGGAGAAAGACACACGGCCGATTACGCTGCTGCTGAAGGATCGTGACACGATCCAATCGGTAGCGCTCGATTATCACGGAGGGTTGAGGATTCCGCATCTGGAGCGGGTGGAGGGGACGCCGGCAAGGCTGGATGATGTGCTGGCGGCAGTGCAGTAGAGAGGTTGCGGATTACAGGTTGCACCCCGATCATCGTTCGGCGATGCGATCGAGCAGGTCGAAGAACTCGGGGAACGAGATAGCGGCGGATTCGGCGCCGCGGATGACGGTCTCGCCCGCAGCGCGGAGGGCGGCGACGGAGAAGGCCATGGCGATGCGGTGATCGCCTCCGGAGTCGATGGTGGCTCCGTGGAGTTCCTGGCCGCCGGGGACGTCGAGCCCGTCGTCAAACTCTTCCACTTCGGCGCCCATGGCGCGCAGGTTCGCCGCGACGAGCGCGATTCGATCGGATTCCTTGACGCGGAGTTCACGGGCATCGCGGATGCGGATGCCGGTTTGCGTGTAAGGGCCGATGGCGGCCAGACCCGGCAGCTCATCGATCAGCTGTGCCGAGAGCGCACCGGCGATGGTGGTCCCGGTGAGTCCGTTGGGCGGGGCGTTGACCTGGACTGTCCCGACCAGCTCATCGTTTTTCGTTTCGAGATTGAGGACGCCGATGTGTGCGCCGAGTGCGGTGAGAACGTCGAGAAGCGTGGCACGGGTCGGGTTGAGCCCGAGCTCGTCAAAGATGAGGTTAGAACCGGGGAAGAGCGCGGCGGCGCAGAGAAAAAAGGCGGCGGAGGAGATGTCGCCGGGGATCGTGGCGTCGATAGCGTGGAGCTGCTGGCCACCGGCGATCGAGACGGAGTCTTTGCCGCGGTCGACGGTGGCGCCGAAGGCGCGGAGGGCGAGCTCGCCGTGGTCGCGGGTGCGGACGGCTTCCCGGACGGTCGTGGTGCCCTGGCCTCGCAATCCAGCGAAGAGGAGCGCGGTTTTGACCTGCGCGCTGGGTACGGGCGTGGTGTAGTCGATGGCGGTCAACGGCGCACCGTGGATGACGACGGGCGCGTGGCCTTCGGTCAGCTCAATGCGCGCGCCCATTTGGACCAGAGGCTTGCGAATGCGCTCCATGGGGCGGCGGCTGAGGGAAGCGTCGCCGGTGAGGGTGAAGATGCTGGACCCCTGGGCGGCGAGTAGACCGGAGAGCATGCGCATGGTTGAGCCGGAGTTGCCGCAGTCGAGCGGCAGGTTAGATGCGCGGAATTGTCCGGCCACGCCGGTGATCTCGACAGAAGTGCCGTCGCGTTTGACCTGAGCGCCGAGCGCTTCCACGCAGGCGAGTGATGAGGCGCAGTCCGCGCCGGTAGAGAAATTCGCGAGCCGCGTGGTGCCTTCGGCCAGTCCGCCGAGCAGTGCGTAACGGTGGCTGATACTTTTGTCGCCGGGCAGGTGCAGGCTGCCTCGGATGTTGCGAGCTGGCTGAATGAGGCGTTCGGTGGCAATGGCCGGCAAGGTCTCTCCCGAAAATATTGACTGTGCTTATCGTAACTGCTTGCCCTGAAGAAAGCGGTCAGCGCGCAGCGTTCAGCGTTCAGAAATGCGCCTGGTGCGGACGGAATCGACGATCGGAACTGTCGGTGCTTGATTTCCACTTTTCGCTGTGCGAGGCTCGGATCGTCGTGAGTCCCCCTCTTTCTGACATATTCGCCGAGGAGTACCGCGCTCTTCGACCGCGCGCTCCGTTGCCTCTGATGGACGTTCGTTTCTACCGGTTTACTTCGCTCAACACGACGATCCGGCTGCGGGAGGGGCACATTCGTGTGAACCTTTCGGACTTGCTGGAAGGCGCGCCAGAGCCGGTGTTGCGGGCCATTGCGCACATCCTCCTGGCAAAGCTGTATCGCAAGCCGATCGCCGCCGAGCAGGCTCGCCGCTATCGGCGGTTTACGTCCAGTGAGGCGGTGGTGCGGCAGAGCGAACGCATCCGGCAGACACGTGGAAGGAAACGGATTGGATCGGCACAGGGCGAGCATTACGATCTGGACGAAGTTTTCGAGTCGCTCAACCGGCGGTTCTTTTATGGGCTCCTGGGCAGGCCGCTGCTGACGTGGAGCGAGGTTTCAGCGCGGCGTCTGCTGGGGCATTACGATTCGGCGCACAACACGATCATGGTGAGCCGGGTGTTTGACCGGAAAGGAACGCCCAGGTATGCGATCGAGTATCTGATGTATCACGAGATGCTGCACCTGAAGCATCCGGTGAGGCAGAAGAACGGGCGACGGTGCGTGCATTCGCGGGCGTTTCAGGACGAGGAGAAGCTGTTTCCGGAGCTGGAGCGCGCGAAGGCATATCTGAAGACGCTTTAGCGGCGAGCGTTCAGGTTTGCGCGGCGCCCGCAGTCGTGTTACAAACTTTGAGTACATGGGCACCCTGTCCATTTCGGTTCGGTTTGCAGGCAGCCTCCCCGGCTGCTGTTGTTGTTGCCGCTGAACCCTCGTCGCCCCTTGCGCCATAGCTGAGCGCAAATTCAAACAATCAAGAACTTAAAACTTCGCGGATGTTTATGCGCGAAAAAGGAGCCTTCGTTATGGCTACGTCGACACGGCGTATTTCTCTCGATAGCTGGGCCGTTGGGCTGGCGCTGGTGGCGGCGGTGCTGGTGCGGTTCGGCATTGTCCGATCTGTGCCCTGGTAGCACCCAGGGCCATTCACCACATTGGGATTCAGAGAACCAAAGAGAGGGTATTCGCGGCCGTTGAATGACGGTCGGAGAACAGAGCAAGGAGAACGTTATGGCTGGTTCTGTCGCATTGCCGCAGGCTCGGAGCGTCTCGCTGCCGGGCAGGATCTTTGCAGTCGTGCCGGGGATCCTGCTGTTGTTGGCGGTGGGTTACGCGGGCAAAATCATCGAGCAGTCGATTGGGCGCTATGGCAAGGCGCATCATCTCGTGCTGCCGAATATCGAGTACGTGCTTTGGGCGATTCTGCTGGGGCTGGTGATCTCTAACACGGTGGGCGTGCCCGAAGTCTTTCGCGCAGGTGTGGCGACTTACGAGTTCTGGCTCAAGACGGGAATTGTGCTGCTGGGTGCGCGGTTCCTGATTGGCGACGTTCTGCGGCTGGGCGGGATTTCACTGGGGCTCGTCCTGATCGAGGTGACGTTCTCGCTTGTTTTCATGACGCTGCTGGGGCGGGCGTTTGGGCTGCGGCCGAAGCTGACGACTTTGTTAGCCGTTGGTTCCTCGATCTGCGGCGTGTCGGCGATTATTGCGACGCAGGGCGCCATCGAAGCCGATGAGGAGGATTCGTCATACGCGATTGGCGCGATTCTGGCGCTTGGAGCGTTGTCGCTGTTTATCTTTCCGCTCATCGGGCACAGCCTGCACCTGAGCGATCGCGCCTACGGCCTCTGGGCTGGGCTGGGAGTGGACAACACGGCAGAGGCGACGGCGGCGGGGGCGCTCTATTCCGACGCGGCAGGCAAGGTGGCCGTGCTGGCAAAGACGTGCCGGAATGCGCTGATCGGATTTGTGGTGCTGGGCTACGCGATTTATTGGGCGCGCAAGGGACAGGCAGAGCAGGTCACGAACAAGGCCGCGTTCCTGTGGAAGAAGTTTCCGAAATTTGTGCTGGGTTTCCTGCTGATCTCGCTGCTGGCTTCGCTGGCGTTCTTCACGAAGCCGCAAACGGCGGCCCTGGGGAATTTGTCGCGTTGGGCTTTCCTGCTGACGTTCGCAGGGGTGGGACTGCGCACGAATCTGCGCGAGCTGGGCAAACAGGGGGCACGACCGTTTCTGGTGGGGGCCATCGGAGAAGTCGTGATTGCCGCGATCACGCTGGGGTTGGTGTACGGGGCGGCTAGGGTGTGGCACCTGTAAGGCAGGGAATAGGGGTAGGGAATAGAAAAAGCAGGCAGTAGGCAACAGGGAACAGGCAATAGAAAACGGAGGGATCGCGCCGGGAGGGGACTTCCGGCGCTTTATCGTTGCGGCCTGTCCCGGTAGCTGGCTGGGTACGGCGAGCGCGAGGCAGGATTCGCGACGGTACCTTAAAATGGAAGGTGGAGCCCTGAAGTTTTCCCGTGGGAGAAGCGGATTGCGCAGCCGGCGCGCGAATGATGGGGTGCCAGTGCTGCTGTGACCGCCAAAGGATTCGATCTTGATCGGAAGTAACGTTCTTACAAAAGTTTTTGGGACCAGCAACGAGCGGGTGGTGAAGCGTCTGCTCCCGCGGGTTGTGGAGATCAACGCCCTCGAGCCGGGGATTAAAGCACTCACCGACGAGCAGCTGCGAGCGAAGACGGTGGAATTCCGCGCGCGCATTGCGGCGGCCCTCGAAGGAATCACCGAGGAAGAAGCGCGGATCGCGGCGGAAAAGCAGGCGCTTGACGAAATTCTGCCCGAAGCCTTTGCGGTGGTGCGCGAGGCGGGCTGGCGTGCCGTGAATATGCGGCACTTCGATGTGCAGCTGGTCGGCGGCATGGTTCTGCATCAGGGCAAGATTGCCGAGATGAAGACCGGCGAAGGCAAGACGCTGGTGGCGACCCTGCCGTGTTATCTGAATGCGCTGGCCGGCCATGGCGTGCACGTGGTCACGGTGAACGATTACCTGGCCAAACGCGACGCCGAGTGGATGGGAAAGATTTACGAATTCCTCGGGCTGACGGTTGGCGTTATCGTCCACGATCTCGACGACAACCAGCGGCGGAAGGCGTACGGGTCGGACATCACGTACGGCACGAACAACGAGTTTGGCTTCGACTATCTTCGCGACAACATGAAGTTTGAGCTGGCCGACTGCGTGCAGCGCGGCCACTACTACTCGATCGTCGACGAAGTGGATTCAATCCTGATCGACGAAGCGCGGACTCCTCTGATCATCTCCGGACCGACGGACCAAACGACGGACAAATATGCGCGCGTGAATCGGATTATTCCTTCGCTCGAGGAGGGCGAGGAGATCATCAAGAGTGCGGAAGAGAAGTATCTGACCGGCGATTTTGTGGTGGACGAGAAGCACAAGACGATCACCGTCACGGATGAGGGCTGGGAGAAGATCGAGGGGTTGCTGGGCATCGGGAACATCGCCGATCCGGAAAACTGGGATCTGAAGCACCACGTGGAGACGGCGATCAAGGCGCACTCTCTCTACAAGAAAGACGTGCAGTACGTAGTGAAGGACGGCGAGGTGATCATCGTTGACGAGTTCACCGGGCGTCTGATGCCGGGACGGCGCTGGTCCGATGGGTTGCACCAGGCGGTGGAGGCGAAAGAGGGCGTGAACATCCGGCGCGAGGATCAGACGCTGGCGACGATCACCTTCCAGAATTATTTCCGCCTCTACAAGAAGCTGGCCGGCATGACCGGAACCGCGGAGACCGAGGCGGCGGAGTTCGACAAAATTTACAAGCTGGACATTGTGGTGATTCCCACCAACAAGCCGATGTTGCGGCAGGAGAATCCCGACGTCGTGTTCCGCACGGCGAAGGAAAAGTACTTTGCTGTTGCGGACGAGATTGCCAGGCTGCACGAAAACCAACAGCCGGTACTGGTGGGCACTACTTCCATCGAAAAAAGCGAGCTGCTCTCGCAGATTCTGGCGCGCAAGGGCGTGCGCCATGTGGTGCTGAACGCGAAGTATCACGAGCGCGAAGCGGAGATTGTGGCGCAGGCGGGACGGCTGGGGATGGTGACGATCGCCACGAACATGGCCGGTCGCGGCACGGATATTCTTCTGGGCGGTAATCCCGAGTTTGTCGCCCGCCAGGAGCTGGTGAAGAAGGCGCAGGCGCGCGCCATCAGCGCCGCCGAGGGGGCGATCAATCCCACCGCGCCGGCCGGGATGCTGCGGTTCTACTACCAGGGACAGGAGTACGAGACGTCCCAGGCAAACTGGGAGCAGGTCTACCAGGGCCATGCGGCGAATGCGGCCCACGATCACGAGGCCGTCGTGGCGGCAGGGGGCCTCCACATCGTCGGCACAGAACGGCATGAGTCGCGGCGCATCGACAACCAGCTGCGCGGTCGCGCCGGCCGGCAGGGCGATCCGGGCGCGTCTCGGTTCTACCTGTCGCTCGAAGACGATCTGATGCGCATCTTTGCGCGCGAATGGGTTTCGACTCTGCTGCAGCGGATGGGCATGGAAGAGGGAATGCCCATCGAGTCGCGGATGATCTCCAACCGGATTGAAGCTGCGCAGAAGCAGGTAGAAGGGCAGAATTTCGAAGCGCGCAAACATCTGCTTGAGTACGACGACGTGATGAACAAGCAGCGTGAGGCCGTGTATGGGCTGCGGCGGTCGCTGCTCGAGGGCCTCGATCAGAAAGAGCTGATCGTCGAGGACTACGTTCCGAACCTCTTGAGCGACATGCTCGATGAGTTTGCCGGCGAGCGGGTCCATCCGGATCAATGGGATATCAAAGGCCTGAACGCGAAGCTGATGGCGCAGTTCGGGCTGGACCTGGACGCGGAGGGCCTGAAGCCGGCTGAAATGACCCGCCATGAGCTGGGGGAGACTATCTTCGAGCGGCTGAAGGCGAAGTACGTTGCGAAGGAGCAGTTGATCGGCGATGTGCAGATGCGTTTCCACGAGCGGATGATCATGCTGAGCGTGATCGACGGGCTATGGAAGGATCACCTGCTCAACATGGATCACCTGAAAGAGGGAATCGGGCTGCGAGGATACGCGCAGCAGGACCCACTGGTGGCGTACAAGAAGGAATCCTTCGACATGTTCGAGGGGATGATGGCGCGCTTCCAGGAAGACACGGTGCGCTTCCTGTTCCTGATGAGGATTGTGGGTCCGGACGGGCAGCCGGTGGAGATCGCGACGCGACCGCGGGGCGAGATTCCAGCCGCACCGCATGTGGCTTCGGCGGATGGCAACGGGCACCGTTTGCCGAGCGCTCCACCTATTCCGCTGGCGCCGAGCCGGCCGCCCACGACGACCATTGACGATCTGGAGAAGGAATTCGAACGCAAGAAGAAGAAAGAGCTGGAACACGCGCGCATGGCCGGCGCCGGGGACGCATCCGCGCCGGTGCAGAGACGCACCGGGGAGAAGGTGGGGCGCAACGACCCATGTCCATGCGGGTCAGGCAAGAAATACAAGAAATGCCACGGAGCAACGGAAGGCTAAAACAGGCGACAGCGGACAGGGTACAGAGAACAGCGTGCAGCGGAGTTCGGGGTGCGGGGGCTGGTGGTGTCTGCACCCCTTTGTTATTCCATCTCAGACGAGGAGAGAAGCCAGTCGAGGTAAGCTTTGCTGGCCGCTTCGGGCTTGAGGACGAGGAACTCCGGCAACTCGTAGGAGTGCAGGCGGTCTAAGGCGATTGCGAGGCGGTCGAGGTTGGCCGCAGTGGTTTTGATGAGAAGCAGGGTTTCTTCGGCGGTCTCAGTGTCCCCCTTCCAGCAATAGATCGAGGTCAGGCCGGGAACGATGTTGACGCAGGCAGCAAGATGCTCGTCCACGAGGGCGCGGGCGATGAGCTCGGCTTCGTCGCGGGAGCCGGCCGTGGTCAGGACGAGGCGCACATCGGCGGCGGGTACCGGCATACAGGGTACAGGGTACAGGGTGCAGGGTACAGGGTGCAGGGTAGTGCGCACTGGGCAGGGAATGCCTAAAGTTCATTGTGAGGGTTTAGAGTTTAGAGTTTGACCGGTGCAGACAGGGAAGTTCGCGGCCGCTCACCGGGCAGCTCACGGCACGAGGATCCAGCGACTATGAATGCGGAAATTAAGTTCGGAACATCGGGGTGGCGCGCGATCGTTGCTGAAGAATTCACCATGGCGAATATTCGCCGCGCGGTTGCGGGGATCGCGCAATATGTTGCGTCGCAGCCCGGGCCGAAGACGGTGTTGGTGGGTCGTGACCCGCGATTTCTGGGCGAGATGTTTGTGGCCGAAGCAGCCACGGTGTTGGCGGCGAACGGTGTGACGCCGTTGGTCATTCCGGAGGCCGCGCCGACGCCAGCGATTGCCTATGCTGTGCGGCAGCGGAAGACGGGTGGGTCCATCAACTTCACGGCCTCGCACAATCCGCCCGAGTACAACGGCATCAAGTTTTCTACGCCCGATGGGGCGCCGGCGTTGCCCGAGGTAACGAAGCAGATTGAGGCGAAGGTAAAGGCGCTGGGGGAAGTGGCATCGCCGGCTGACACGGGCGCGAAGTACGAGCAGGTCGATGTCAAGCCGGAGTATCTGAAACGCATCGCGGAACTGGTGGACCTGAAAGCGATCCAAAAGGCAGGGCTCAAGGTCGTCTTTGATCCATTTTGGGGAGCGGCACGGGGTTACAGCTGCAACATTCTGCGTGAACACGGTGTGGAGACGGCGACGGTGCACGATACACGCGACGTCCTCTTCGGCGGTCACGCTCCGGAGCCTGACGGCGAACTGCTCGATGCTTGCAAACAGAAGATGAAGGAGACGGGAGCTGCCATTGGAATCGCGACCGACGGGGACGCGGACCGCTTCGGGATCGTCGATGCCGACCTGACCTTTATCCAGCCAAACTACATCATCGCACTGCTGTTCGATTATCTGGTCGAAACCCGCGGGTGGAAGAACGGTGTGGCGAAGTCGGTGGCCACGACCAATCTGATCAACGCGCTGGCGGATGAATTCGCGGTTCCGCTTTACGAAACGCCGGTGGGCTTCAAGTACATCGGAGAGTTGATCAACGAAGACAAGATCGCCATCGGCGGGGAAGAAAGCGCCGGGCTGACGATTCGCGGACATGTCCCGGAGAAGGATGGCGTGATCGCGGGACTGCTGGCGGCGGAAATGGTCGCGGTGCGCGGCACGAGCATGGGCGAACAATTGAAGAAGATATTTGGCAGGGTAGGTTCCTTTTACCCGAATCGCGAGAATTTTCGCTTGACGCCCGAGGTGAAGGAAAAGTTCACTGAGAAGATAAAGAATGACCCGCAGGAGCTGGGTGGGCGCAAAGTTACCGCTGTGGTGCGCACGGACGGTTTGAAGCTGATCCTCGCGGACGGTTCATGGGTCTGCTATCGGCTGAGCGGCACCGAGCCGGTTGTTCGGGTTTATTCCGAGGCGCGGAAAGAGAGCGACAGCAAGCCACTGAGCCAGGTGGCGAAGGACTGGGTCTTGCAGTGATCAGGGCTCAGAGCACAGAGCTCAGGAAACGCGGCCGCGCGAGAAACGGCCAGTAATCGATGACGAAACAGAGAGAGCAGGGTGCAGTGAGGGGAGAACAGGAACAGCCGAAATTCGTGGAGCGGGTTGGCCAGTCGCTCTATCGCATACGGCGGCGCATCGCGACTGGCGCCGTGATTGCTGCGGCGCTCGTCTTTGGCTATCACGCCATCTTCGGTGAAAACGGAGTCAACGTTTATCAGCAGCGGCGCGCGGAAGACAGAGCGGTCCGGAAACGGATTGCCACGCTGCAACAGGAAAATGGCCGTCTGGAGCAGCAGGTCAGGGCTCTGAAAGCCGATCCGGATGCGATTGAACGTGAAGCGCGGGAGCGGCTGCGCTACGCCCGTCCGGGAGAAGTGATCTGGACGGAAGATGCCCCGCAGGTGAGCGCTCCCGCGACGCTGCCAGCCAGAAAATAGGCCGACTCGCGCGCTGTTCCTGAGAATGAGCCGCCGGCAGGCGCGCGTCTTTTTACCGGAAATCTCATTTAATCTGGAAGGCAGTCACTATGGATAAATTTGTCATTCGCGGCGGCAATCCGCTTCTCGGAACGATCCGGGTGAGCGGCTCGAAGAATTCCGCGCTGCCGTGCATGGCCGCGGCGATCCTGACGGAAGAAGAAGTGGTGCTCGAAAACATTCCGCAGGTCAGGGACATCGAGACGGAGCGCAAGCTGCTGGTGTCAATGGGCGCCGAGGTCGAGCTGGGCTATGGCCGCGCGCAGCACCGAACGACCATCAGTTGCCGGGCTCTGACAGATCCCACGGCGAAGTACGAAATCGTGAAGACAATGCGGGCATCGTCGCTGGTACTCGGGCCTCTGGTGGCGCGTTGCGGCGCAGCTCGGGTGTCCATGCCCGGAGGATGCGCGATTGGTGCGCGGCCGATCGATCTGCACACCAAAGGTCTGGAGATGCTGGGCGCGAAGATCAGCTACGAGCATGGCTATATCGAGGCGCGAGCCGAACGGTTGAAGGGTACGCATATCGTTTTCGACAGGATCACCGTAACCGGAACCGAAGATCTGCTGATGGCGGCGGTGTTAGCCGAGGGCGAGACCGTCATGGAGAATTGCGCTCGTGAGCCGGAGGTGACCGACCTGGCAGCGCTGCTGACCGCGATGGGTGCGCAAATTCATGGCGCGGGGACCTCGACGATTCGGGTGAGGGGAGTCGCGCGATTGCATGGTGCGAGGCACCGGATTAACCCCGACCGGATCGAAGCGGGCACGTTCCTGATTGCAGCCGCGATCACCGCCGGCGACTTGTGCGTGGCCCACTGCAATCCAGAACATCTGACCGCCGTGATCGGGAAACTCCAGGCATGCGGGGCGCGCGTGGAGATCATCGGGAAGGATCAGATTCGCGTCCGCAGCGAAGGGCATCTGAAGGCCGGAGATATTTCGACGGAAGAGTATCCCGGCTATCCCACCGATATGCAGGCGCAGTACATGGCTTTAGCCACGCAGTCGGACGGAACATCGCTGGTCCAGGAGAACATCTTCGAGAACCGCTTCATGCACGTGCAGGAGCTCGTCCGGATGGGCGCTAACATTCGCGTCAACGGCCGGACGGCGACGGTACAGGGCCGGACGCCGCTTTCGGCGGCGGCGGTCATGTGTTCGGACCTGCGGGCCTCGGCCTCGCTGGTTCTCGCCGCTCTGGTGGCTGACGGCGAGTCGATTCTGGATCGCGTGTACAACATCGATCGCGGCTACGAACGAATCGAAGAGAAGTTGCGGGGAGTGGGCGCGCAGATTCGGCGCATGGGCAACATGTTCCAGGAGAAACGCGAGCCGGAACTGGCGGCGCTGTAGAACAGGGCCCAGGTCCAGATTGCAGCGTACAGCGTTCAGGTTATGCCGCGGTACGCGTGGCGGCGGGATAGCCAGTCAGCGAGTCGGCGAACCGCCGGACCGAGCCTTCTCAGCCAGGGGTTGCATCCAAATGCGGAGAGGAGAGATTCAATGGCGAATGCGGATGATCGCGCCCTGCGTGAGCAGTTGGTGGCATTTTTGCGGGGCGGGCAGGCGCACGCCGATCTGAAAGCGATCGTAGACGGCTTTCCCGCGGAGCTGCGGGGTGCCGTGCCGAAGGGCGCCGAGCATTCGGCGTGGCAGCTGCTGGAACACATCCGCATTGCGTTGAACGATTTGCTGGATTTCTCCACGAACCCCGATTACGTTCAGCCGGAATGGCCCAACGATTACTGGCCCGCAGAACCCGCGCCCTCGGATTCGAGCGCGTGGGATGCCTCGGTCAAGGCGCTCCATCAAGACATCGCGGATTTCGAGGAGCTGGTGGGTGAACCCGAATCGAATTTATACGCCACCATTCCATGGGGGCAGGGACAGACGCTGCTGCGCGAGGTGCTGCTGGCCGGTCAGCACACGAGCTATCACCTGGGACAGATCGTGCTGTTGCGGCGTCTGCTGGGAGCCTGGAAAGAGTAAAGCAGGGATCAGGCAATAGGTCAGAAGGGATAGTTCGCGCGGTGCGATGTCCGATGTGCCATCTGTCTTGGGATGGCCTACCGTCGTGACTCGGCAGTGAGCGCGGCCCGAGCTGTCGCCGGATGGTCGGCATCCGGGAAATGAGCCGGGAAGGCGAGCGTCACCTTGGTGCCGCGGCCTGGGCGGCTGCGTATATCGAAGATCGCTGCATCGCCGTACAGCACCTCCAGCCGTTCGCGAACATTCTTCATGCCGATGCCGGTTCCCTGAAGTACCCCACTTGAGTGCGAACGGCCCGGCGCGATGCCAACCCCATCGTCCTCCACTTCGATAATCAGCTTGCCCTGTTCCAGCCGGCTCCGCAGGGTGACCGTCCCGCCGGCGATGCGTGGTTCCAGCCCATGTTTGATGCTGTTTTCGACGAGTGGCTGCAGCAGCATGCTCGGCACGGGAATTTCGAGGGTCGCGGGATCGATTTCCTTCGCCACCGTGAGCTTCTCCGCGCCGAAGCGCGCGACCTCGATGCTGAGGTAGTCCTCAGTCGTGGCCAGCTCATCGCGAAAGGGCACGAAGGCATCGTGCTCCTGCAACATCTTTCGCAGGATATTCGCGAGCTTTACGATGAGTTCGCGAGCCTGTTCGGGGCGAAAGCGGACGAGCGAAGCGATCGAGTTGAGAGTATTGAAGAGGAAGTGCGGATTGATCTGGCGCTGCAGCGCGTCGAGCCGCGCCTCGAGCAAAAGCCGCTTCTGCTCTTCGAGAGACTGCTCGATGCGGATCGCGTTCCAGATTTTGAGCGGAATTCCGACGACCATGGCGGCACAGGCCCAGATGGCCAGACGGATGATCCAGCTGTCCGAAACCAGTGCGAACAGGCGATGCGGGTAGCGACCGGCGGTCCATTCGCGCAGAACCTCCATGGCCACGATTAAGACCAGGAGGAGAATTTGCCGATCGATACGCGGACGGAGCAGCGTGCGGCGGACCCAGCGGTAGAGGCTCAGATCGACGAAGGGAGAAAAAGACCAGACCTCCTCCTTTTCTACGAATCGTCCGTAAATGCCCGCGGTGATCGCGACCGCGAGCAGAAAGGGCAACGCAAGATATTCGCCGTGCAGGACCGCTGGCAGCGAAAGGACCGTCGCACCGATGAGAGCAGCGCCGGGACCGATGAGGATCCCCAGCAGGATCGTCGTCTCAAACGAAATGTCAGCCGCATAGAAATTGGATACGGTGACACGAACCCAAACGCCCAGTCCCAGAGGCACGCAGATGAAGGCAAGGAGGCCAAGGGTTTGTGCGAGGGTGCGGGACTCGCAAAAAAGCAGGCGCTGGAAAACGCGGGAGCGCGCCAGAGCGGAGGAAACCGCTGCGGCGACACCCAGCTTAATCAGCAGGGTGATCAGGATGAGGCGCGACTCGATCACCTCATCAGCGTACAGCGGTCGGCGCTCAGCGTTCAGGAAAAACCGGCGAGTCAGCGGGAGACGTTTAGCCGGGAACTGTTGGCGCGAGGCTTTTCCCCTGGACTTCAATACGACGCGGGAGCGGCTTCTATAATCGGTGTATGGCGATTGCTTCCGTCCGCAAAGTGGCCGATGCGGATTTTCCCACGCGGTGGGGACATTTTCGCATCCTGGGCTTTGAAGGAGTGCTGGCGGACGACGATCCGGCGCGATGTGGGCAGACTGCAGGTAAAGAAGAGGCCGTTGCCCTGGTCATGGGCGACGTCCACCGGCAGCCGCCGCTGGTGCGGATTCATTCGCAATGCCTGACGGGCGACGTTTTCCATTCCCTGCGCTGCGATTGCCGGCTGCAGCTGGAGCTGTCGCTGCGAAAAATCGTGGCCGCGGGCGCGGGCATTCTCATCTATGAGCAGCAGGAGGGCCGCGGGATTGGCTTGATGGCGAAGCTCCGCGCCTACGAGCTGCAGGACCAGGGCCGGGATACCGTAGAGGCGAATCTTGAACTGGGCTTCGAAGCCGATTGCCGGGAGTTCGAGCTGCCCGCCGGGATTCTGCGAGAGATGGGCATCGCTTCGGTGCGGCTGATCACCAACAATCCGGACAAGGTCGCCGCGCTTGAAGCGGCTGGTGTTCGTGTTGTCGAGCGGGTTTCGGCAGAAGTGCCTGCAGAGGACAGCTTCGAGCAGTATCTGCGCGTGAAACAGGAGAAGATGGGGCACATCTTCGATAGGGCCGATCCCATCGACGACTTGAAGGTACGGAAATGAATATGGATCGACATTGGCCTTGGGGGCCGGCAAGCCAGGGTTTGCAGGTTCGTTAGTGGAACCGCAGGATCAGGGACAGGCAAAAGGTCACGACAAACAGCACATGAATGCCCATGTGGAACACATTCGGACGGGGATTGTCGCCGCGTGGGGGTAGGATGTGGCGAGTTCCTGCATACATGGTGAGGTACTCACGCTTCTGTTTTTCAGGAGCTCCGCGAAGGTAGGGGACGTACCACATTCCGATCGCTGACAGGAGCGCGACACCGCAATAAATCACCCAGTAATCAGTGACGAATCCCGGTTGAGTGCTGTTCCAGAAATACACGGCAAACGCGACAGCGACGCCGGGCAGCACCGCATTGGCCAAAGTGGCGAACCAGACCTTTCGCCTTCCGAGGATGGCCTGCACTTGCGATCCATGCACCCAGCCTGGAATATCGATGAGGTCGTGCAAAAGAATAATCAGGAATTGCAGCGCGATGAGACAGGTAAAGGCCGTGACGATAGCGTGCTCCAGTGCCCGCAAATTCAGTTGTAGCGCCTGGCTCCCATAATCATATCGCGCATTTCTGCAAGAGCCGCAAGGACACATCTTTGAGTCGATCGACCAGCCGGCCCGCTAACGAGCGCAGCCAGCTTCGCGTACCACGCTCCACTCTTCAGCAGAGCTTGCGCCAGCGCCCGCGATGAAGGCGCTGGCGGATTCGCAACGGTTAGTTGCCCTTAACGCAAGCGGCGATCGGCAGCATCAGCCCCGAAAGCGCCACGATGATCGACGTAACAGCCAGCGCCATAATGATCATGATTCAATCCTCCTGTCGTTATTTGCCCTGGAGTGGCAGGGCGTCCAATACTGCAAGAACCAAAATGAGCACGGGAGCCAAACCTGACTCAGTTCCGGGTACGACCAGTCTCTCGGTGAAGGTGAATCCCTGACTTCGATTGAAAGAATCGGCCCGGCGGTGATGTGATCTTCGCCCTGCGAGGCGTGGAATCCAGATCAGATCACCGATGGGCTCAGGGAGAACGTTCGATACAAGGCAAACAAATGAAGCAAGCGATGCAGACACAAGGAGAGAACAGCCGTTAAAAGTGGTTGGTGATCATATTGAATTCGTTGCCAATCTTGTTGGTCAGCGCCGACTCGGAGGCCAGGGCGCAGAGGGCGAGGACGGAAGCGATGAGGGCATACTCGATCAGGTCCTGTCCGCTGTCATCGTTGAGTAAATTGCTGAGAATCTCTTTTGCACGGTTCATGTGGTCTCTCCTTATTTTCGCCGCGCCCTTTTTCCAGCTGTTGGCCGCTGCGTTTTGCTTTCAATGTTTGTGATTCTGCGCTCGTTGGCGGAGGCAAACAATTCCATGACCGTAATGAACACCCCATTAAATAGGCAGGGTCAGAGATGTTACTGCGCAGATGGCGCTCGGGTAACCCGCGCTCGGCACCATCGGGGCAGAGCCCGGGGTCGCCGTTCAATTGCCTCGTTTAACGGGGTTTTTCGGCCCTCCTGGAGTGCCACATTGCAGTGACTCCAGTCACTGACAACCGTATGGCGCCCTGCTCATGATGAAAGCGGGGAAACCGGCGAAAAAAGTCAAAAGATGCAGCCTCACCGGCTACCCGCGATGGAGGGAACCATGCCGGTCACCAATCTTGCCGATTTGAACGCGCTCGCGGCTCGCGTGCAGCACGCGCAGCACAGGTTTGCCGCTTTTTCCCAGCAACAAGTGGACGCAATTTTTCGGTCTGCCGCATTGGCGGCGGCGGATGCTCGCATTCCTCTCGCGAAGATGGCGGCCGAGGAGACAGGGATGGGCGTCGTGGAAGACAAAGTCATCAAGAATCACTTTGCCTCCGAGTACATTTACAACAAGTACAAAGATGAGAAAACGTGTGGCGTGGTCGCAGTCGATGATGAACACGGCATCATGGAAGTTGCCGAGCCCGTGGGCGTGATCTGCGGGATCATTCCGACCACTAATCCGACATCGACGGCGATCTTCAAAGCGCTGATCAGCCTTAAGACGCGCAACGGCATCATCTTCAGCCCGCACCCGAGGGCGAAGCGCTCGACCTGTGCCGCCGCGCGCCTGGTGCTGGAGGCAGCGGTCGCAGCTGGTGCTCCGGAAGACATCATTGGATGGATCGATGAGCCGACCCTCGAGCTCTCCAAAGCACTGATGGAACACCCCGACATCAATTTGATTCTTGCAACCGGCGGACCGGGGATGGTCCGCGCAGCCTATTCGTCGGGCAAGCCGGCCATCGGTGTAGGAGCCGGTAATGTCCCGGTCGTCATCGACGAGACCGCTGACATCAAGCGCGCGATTGCTTCCATCCTGCTGTCGAAGACCTTCGACAATGGCGTGGTTTGCGCGTCGGAACAGGCGGTGATTGCGGTCGATGCCGTCTATGAGGCGGTGCGCGAACGCTTTGCCACCCACGGCGGCTACTTGCTGCGTCCCGGAGAAATCGAGAAGATTCGCGAGTTGCTGTTCGTGGAGGGCACGATCAACGCGGCTATCGTCGGCCAGCCCGCTGCGAAAATCGCGACCATGGCAGGCGTAGTTGTACCGCCGGGGACGCGCGTGCTGATCGGCGAAGTGGAGCATGCAGGAGCGAGTGAGCCGCTGGCCCATGAGAAGCTCTCGCCGGTGCTGGCCCTCTACCGGCGTAAGGATTTCACCGAGGCGATGGAGACGGCCGTGCAGCTTGTGGCGCTCGGCGGAATCGGCCACACATCCGTTCTTTACACCGATCAGGATCTGCGAAAGGATCGCGTCCGGCGTTTCGGCGAGCGGATGAAGACCGCTCGCATCCTGATCAATACGCCGTCGTCGCATGGCGGGATCGGCGATCTTTACAACTTCAGCCTGACCCCATCCCTGACCCTGGGATGCGGCACCTGGGGCGGCAATTCTATTTCTGAGAACGTGGGACCGAAACACCTCATCAATCGCAAAACTGTTGCGAAGAGGGCGGAAAACATGCTGTGGCACAAATTGCCGGAGTCAATCTACTTCCGGCGCGGCTGCCTGCCGGAGGCGCTGCGCGAACTCGAAGGCAGGAAACGCGCGCTGGTTGTGACCGATCCTTATCTCTTTCGGCACGGACACGCAGATGAGCTGATCGAGCGGCTCAAGAGTCTGGGAATGGAGGTCGAAGTCTTCCACCAGGTGGAAGCCGACCCCACTCTGTCCATCGTGCGGAAAGGAGTGGCGGCGGCGAACAGCTTCCAGCCCGATGTCATCGTGGCCTTCGGTGGTGGCTCGCCGATGGATGCGGCAAAGATCATCTGGGTCATGTACGAGCATCCGGAGGTGAACTTTGAAGACCTCGCCCTGCGCTTCATGGATATTCGCAAGCGCATCTACCGATTCCCGAAGATGGGGATCAAGGCAGAGATGGTGGCAATTCCAACGACGTCCGGGACCGGGTCGGAGGTTACGCCCTTTGCCGTGGTCACAGACGACGCAACGGGCGTGAAGTATCCGATCGCCGACTACGAACTGACGCCGATGATGGCGATTATCGATCCGAACCTGGTAATGAATCTGCCAAAACCGCTCACGGCCTTCGGTGGGGTGGACGCGGTCGTTCACTGCCTCGAAGCCTATGTCTCGGTGATGGCCAACGAGTTCACCGATGGGCAGGCGCTGGAGGCTTTGAAGCTGCTGAAAGAGCATCTGCCGTCGGCCTACCGGAATGGCGCGATGGATCCTGTAGCGCGGGAAAAAGTACACAACGCTGCGACAATTGCCGGCATCGCCTTCGCCAATGCTTTTCTGGGTGTTTGTCACTCGCTGGCCCACAAGCTGGGAGCGGCCTTTCATCTTCCGCACGGATTGGCGAACGGCCTGCTGATCGCCAATGTGATCCGGTATAACGCAAACGACAATCCATCCAAGCAGGCGGCGTTCTCTCAATATGACCGTCCGAAAGCCAAGTGCCGGTATGCGGAAATCGCTGCCTGGCTGGGCCTCGGCGGCGAAGACAAGGAGTCCCGGGTCCGCAATCTGCTCGCATGGGTGGAGGAGCTGAAAGGCGATCTCGAAATTCCCGCATCGATCCGGGCAGCCGGCGTTGCGGAAGCGGAGTTCCTCGCGAAGGTGGGCGCGATTGCTGAAGAGGCCTTCGACGACCAGTGTACGGGCGCCAACCCGCGCTTCCCACTGATCGCCGAGCTCCGCACTCTGTTGATGGACAGCTACTATGGGCGGCCGTTTCTCGAACCCGGCGGCCCTGAGATTGAAGAGGGAATGAATCTGGGCGAGGCGATCATCGAGGCCGTCAGGGTCTGAAAGGGGCTGGCCTGGACGGACCGCTATGTGCCGAGTGTTTTGGGATAAGCCTTGACCGCTTTTTCGATCGCAGCGCCGGCCGGCCCTCCCAAATCCTGGGCGGACATCGCGGGTCTGAAGGTGACGGTGGCTTTGAGAGCGAGGAACCAGGGTTCGGCGAGAACGGGTATCTGTGAAGAGTCCGTCATGTCGAAAAATATGTAACCGCTGCGGATACCATTGATCTCGGTAAAATAGGCGGCCTCTGGTTTGATTTCTCCCAGAACCTTCTGAATGAAGGGACCAAACTCGCCGGACCGTATAGCAGCATTTGCTGCTTCGGTTGGCATCTCTACGTGAAGCATCATGCGCATCGTGCTGCCCCTCCCTCGGGCATGGCGGATTATAACGGAACCCTTTTGCTGCACGCCCCAGAGCCATCGCTTACACTGGGTTTGCGATGAATATGAAACCTGTTTCCAGCTTTCTTCTCATGGCGCTGACGGCGTTGCCTCTGACAGCGCAGACGACGACCGCTCCTGTCCACCATGCCGCTTCGGCGACGACCGCCGCGCATCACGCCGCGCCCCGCTGCGCCGATCCGGCGCCTGTCATTTCGCCGAAGATTCCCGCGCTTCCCGCCGCCGCTCCATGCGTGAAGGTGCTCTACACCGAGACGCGCATCGCCACGAGCCGGCTCGACTACGTCTCTCCGCTGGTCAGTGAGGAGGTGCGCGACGCCATCGCCGGCGGAGCCGCGACCTACTCGCTGGATTACGTCGATACGGAGACCGGAAAGGGTGATCTCGCCAGGCAGGGTAAGTGGCTGACCGTCCACTACACGGGCTATCTGGCGATGGATGGGACGAAGTTCGATTCGTCCAAAGACCGCGGCCAGCCCATCTCCTTCCCCTACGGGGCGCATCAGGTGATTCAGGGCTGGGACACGGGATTTGAAGGCATGCGGATTGGGGGCAAGCGCCGCTTGTACATTCCCTACGAGCTGGCCTATGGCGAGGCGGGTAAGGGTCCTATCCCCGCTAAATCCGAGCTGATTTTCGATGTGGAACTGATCAGCCAGAGCGACACACGGCCAACGCCGCCACCGGGAACGCGTCCAGTGATGCCGCCTGCCGGCCGGCCGGGGATGCCACCCAATGGAGCTGCTCCCAGAACGCCGCCCCCTGGAACTCCGCCGACTGGCGCCGCGAATCCTCCCGCCGGGACGGGCTCTCAGCCTGCAGTGACTCCGCCGCCAGGAACCACCCCCGGCGCGGCAACACCCCCCACGGGGGCAAGCACGCCTCCGCCAACTCCACCGCAGGGAACGAGTGGGTCGACACCACCTCCAGCGGGATCGTCGACTCCTCAGCCCCAGAGGTAGAGCCCGGCCAACCGGGGCTTATAGGGTCGAAGAGGAATGGAAAAAACCGCCAGGAGATGGCCTTCCAAAAAGGTCATCGACTGGCGGTTTTCTTCCGGATGAATCTGTTGCTGGATTCATCCCCGCGACGGATGCACCTTCAATATTTCCCTGCCGATGACCATGCGCTGGATTTCGCTCGTCCCTTCGCCGATGGTGCAGAGTTTGACGTCGCGGTAGAACTTTTCGACAGGGTAATCCTTGATGAAGCCGTAACCGCCGTGAAGCTGGACCGCCTGATTACAGATGCGGACGGCGACCTCCGACGCATAGAGTTTGGCCATCGCGGATTCCTGCGTCACGCGCTTGCCGGCGTCTTTAAGCACCGCCGCGCGGAGGGTGAGGAGCCGGGCGGCATCGAGCTCGGTGGCCATGTCGGCGAGTTGCCATTGGATGCCCTGGAATTCGGCGATGGCCTTGCCGAACTGGCGGCGTTCCTTCACATATTTCACGCTGGCGTCGAGGGCGCCCCGGGCGATGCCCAGCGAGAGCGCCGCGATGGAGATCCTGCCGCCGTCGAGCGTGCGCATGGCGTCGATGAAGCCTTCGCCTTCTTTGCCGAGAAGGTTTTCGGCAGGGATCGCGCAGTCTTCGAAGATGAGTTCGCTGGTGTCACTCGCGCGCAGGCCGAGCTTGTTCTCTTTCTTGCCGGGCCGGAAGCCGGGCGTGCCTTTTTCGACGATAAAAGCCGAGAGGCCGTGGGTACCCTGCGATTTATCTGTCACAGCGATGATCACAGATACGTCGGCATAGTGGCCGTTGGTGATGAAGGTCTTGTTGCCATTGAGAATCCATTGGTCGCCCTGGCGGACGGCCGTGGTGCGGGCGGCGGAGGCATCGGAGCCAGAGCCGGGCTCTGTCAATCCCCACGCGCCAAGGTGTTGCCCGGAGGCGAGCTGCGGAATGTACTTCTTCTTCTGCGCATCGGAGCCCGCGAGAAAGATGTGGTTCGTGCAGAGGGAATTATGCGCGGCGACGATGATGCCGATGCTTCCGTCGACGGCGGAGAGCTCTTCGATGGCCAGCATGTAGTCGGTGTAGCCGAGGCCTGCACCGCCGAGTTCGGGCGGGAAGATGATGCCGAGAAGGCCCATCTGGCCCAGTTTGTGCACGACGTCGTGAGGGAACTCGGACGCCTCGTCCCAGCGGAGGACGTTGGGAGCGATTTCGCGGGCGGCGAAGTCGCGGATTTCGCGGCGAAGCTGCTCCTGGTCCTCGGTGAGGGTGAAGGGAAAGGTCGCGTGCTGGAGGTGGGGGGCGGTTTGGGCGGTGGTGGTCATTGGGGCTCGCGGTTGAGTGATGAAAACCGTTTAGCGTAGCAGGGCACTGGCCGTCCAGGCAAACGCGCTTCGCGCCGCGCTGACCTGGGCGGACACGGAGACCGCTGAGAGGGATGGAAGTAAACATTGTCAAAGATTGCTAAGAGTGTCAGAATTTTGGTAGTAAAGGGAGGTCTGACAGTGCCGGCACGAAACGTGAACCTGACGAAGGAACTGGAGCGCTTCATCGTGGAGAGGGTTGAGAGCGGCCGCTATGAGAATGCGAGCGAAGTGGTCCGCGCCGGGCTGCGGACGTTGCAGAGAGAGGAAGAGGAGCACGCAGCGAAGCTGGCGGCGCTGCGGGAAGCTATCGACGAGGGAGACCGAAGCGGCTGGGTTACAGGGGACGTCTTTGCTCGCGTGCTGAAGAAGGTGCGGCAGCCGCGGGCGAAAAGGTGATCTTTGGCTGTCGTTCGATTCTCTGCGCGCGCTGAGGCTGACCTGACCAGAATCGCGGAATATTCGCTCCGAATGTCGGGAGAAGCTCAGAAGGAACAATATGTCAGAGCGATTCAGGCGTGCTGCGTACGTTTGGCTGAGCAACCGATGCTGGGTCGCGCTTGCGACGAGATTCGGCCGGGCTTACGTCGAATGGAAGAGGGTAGGCATGTAATTTTCTACCGGGCGAAGGGCACGGGGATCGCGGTGTCTCGGATTCTTCATCAAAGCATGTTGGCGCATGGGCGGATTCAGTAAGGCCCATGACGAATGAGGAAGGAATCCCCGTTTACTCGCCTTCGTCAGGGTCGGGGTCGCTGCCGAGTAAGCTCTCCCTCAGCGCAGGCTGGCCGGTGGTGAGGTCACGGCGTCCAGTTGTTTGTACGCCGCATCGGGGAGCTTCAGCGACGCGGCGGCGACGTTTTCCTCAAGATGCTTCGGCGAGGACGTACCGGGAATCGGCAGCGTGACCGGAGAGCGGCGCAGCAGCCACGCAAGAGCCACCTGGAGCGCCGAGGCGTCGAGTTCTTTGGCAAATTTTTCGAGCAGATCGTGGGCGGCGGCGCGCACCTGTCCCAGCGGAGCCCAGGGGATGAAGGCGATGCCGTTCTTCTCGCAGTGGTCGAGGAGGTAGTCCCACTCGCGGTCGGCGAAGCTGTAACGGTTCTGCACGGAGACGATGGGTGTGATTTTGCGGGCTCGCTCGACGTGCTCAAGGGTGACGTTGGAGAGGGCGATGTGGCGAATCTTGCCCTGCTCGCGCAGCTTCTCGAGGGTTTCGATCGAGGCGTCGAAGGAGACGGCGGGATCGGGAATGTGGAGCTGGTAGACGTCGATCCTGTCGAGCTTGAGGCGGCGGAGGCTGCCCGCGACGGCTTCCTCGAGGTGTTTGGGGCTGGCGTTGTGGGTCCATTGGCCCGGGCCGACGCGCTCCCACCCACCCTTGGTGGCGATGACAAGGCCTTTGGGGTAGGGATGCAGCGCCTCTGCGATCAATTCTTCACTGACGTTGGGGCCGTAGGAGTCGGCGGTGTCGATGAAGCTGACTCCGAGCTCCACGGCCCGGCGCAGAGTTTTGATCGCGGCGTCCTTGTCGGCGGGAGGGCCCCAGATGCCTTTACCGGTGATTCGCATTGCGCCGTAGCCGAGGCGGTTGACGGTGAGATCGCCGAGGTTGACGGTTCCGGCGGCGGATGCGTTGGGGGTGGCGGCTTGCTGAGCGGTGGGTGGCATGGGCTCTCCTCCGTAAAAGGGTACAGGGTGCAGGGTACAGGGTACAGAGAACCGGGCGACGATCACCGGGTCACCCAATCATCGATGATCAGTCAGCGCTCCGCGTTGTCGATGGTTTTGTCGGGCTGGGAGTTGTAGATTTCTTCGACTCTGGCCAAAGTGTCGATTTCATTGACCGGTTTGTCGTTTCGGATGCGGACGATTCTTGGAAAGCGAAGCGCGAAGCCGCTGGCGTGTCGGGTGGAGCGCATGACGTTGTTGAAGGCGACTTCGAGGACGATGTTTGGCTCGACGGTGCGGAAGTGGCCATGGTCCTCGATGGTGTGGGCTTTGAGCCAGGCGGTCATGTCGGCGATTTCCTGGTCGGTCAGGCCGGAGTAGGCTTTGCCGACGTTTTTGAGGGGCTCGTTCGCATCGTCTGGATCGCGGATGGCAAAGGTGTAGTCGCTGAGAACCTGGGCGCGGCGCCCATTGCCGAACTCGACGCCCGTGACGACTACATCTAAGGTCGCGAGTTCGCGCTTGAGTTTGAGCCAGGCGAGGCCGCGACGGCCAGGCTGGTAAAGACTGGCAAGGGATTTGATCATGACGCCTTCGTTGCCGCGGGCGCGGGCGTCGACGTAGGCCTGGTCGAGTTGGTCGGCTGAATCGAGTCGGGCGGCATGGGCGAGGATGAGCCGCGGGAAGCCAGCCTCGGGTGAGTCGAAGAGGTGGGACTGGCTGTGGGCCTGTGTTGACGCGGTCGTGGGGGACCAGCGGGCGGCAAAGTCTTCGAGGATCGCGCGGCGTTTGAGGAGAGGTTCATTGAGCAGGAGAGTTTCGCCGCGGTAAATCTGGTCGAAGATGACGAGCACAACGGGAATTTCCCGAAGCATCTCGGCGGTCACCCGTTTGCGGCCCAATCGTTGCTGGAGCGTTGAGAAGGAGAGCGCGCGGTCCTCAGCCGGATTCCACGCGAGAATTTCGCCGTCAAGAATCGCTGGCTCTGCGATGGCAGAGAAAGCTTCGACGAGTTCTGGGAAGGATTCGCTCAGGTCTTCGCGATTGCGGGAGTAAAGGGCGACGCGTCCCTGGTCGACGTGGAGTTGGGCGCGGATGCCGTCGTATTTGTCTTCGAGCTGTGCTTCCTTCAAGGGTGGAAAGGGATCAGCCGGTCCGTCCGCTTCGTCTCCGCTGCCCCCCGCTCGCTCCGAATTCGGCTGAGATGGCAGATGTTTCTGTTCCTCGACGAGTTCTTCCGTGAAGCGCGCGATAGCCTCTTGCGTGGACTGAACGGGGCTGGCGAGCATGAAGCCAACGGGGTGGAAGAGCTTCATTCGAGCCTGGTCGAGGTGGCCGGCAGCCGCGAGGGCGATGACTTCGGGCAAGGAGCCGAGGAGCATCGAGGCTCTTCGCACCGCTGCCGCGGCGGCGGACGCTGCCGCGGGGGGCGTTTTGTCCGAAGTTTGGTGGCTGGGCGGCGGAGGCCACGCGGCGGCGATGGCTTCTTCGACAAGGGATTGTTGAACACCGGTGCGCATGTCTCCGGTGGCGAGCTTGATGAGGTATTTCGCTTCGAGAGGCGTGGCTTGGCCGAGGAGGTCGACGAGGAGACGGAGTTTGGGCGTGGGGCCGCGCGCCGCCGCGAGGCCGGCCAGGGCGGATTCGATGTCGGCGAGGGTGAGGGTGGCGTATGTCGTTGCGTGGCCGGATTTCGAATTCAGCAAGAGATCGGCGGCTGCTGCGCCGAAGTCCCCGTGGCGTCGATAAGCGGCGGACATCGATTCAGAGGTGGCTAAGGAGAGCTCGGCTACCGCTTTTGAGAGAAGAGAACCGCCAATGTTGAGGACGCGACGGTCGGTTTCGGCGAAGGGAGTTCCAGAGAGCCAGAGAGCGGCGCGGCCAGCGTCTGGGATGGGGAGAGATTTGAGGTACTCAGCGATGAGGGCACGCTTTTCAAGCTTTTTCGTGGTGGCTGCGAGCGCATCGCAAAGCTCGGCGAGGTGGAGGAAGAGGGACACAGCGTTCAGCGTACAGCGGTCAGCGTTCAGATATGGCAACAAGGCGGATTTGGCACGCAACTGAGTCGGCGTCAGTTTATTCTTCGAGCGGGTGGGGGAGATGGAAGATGGAACAACGAATCAGCATTGTGACGCTGGGAGTGGGGAATCTGGCACGGAGCCGCGAATTTTATGAGCGGCTGGGATGGCGCCGATCGGTGGCGGACGTGCAGGGCATCGCTTTCTTCCAATGCGGGGGAATGGGGTTGGGTCTGTATCCGCGGCAGTCGCTGGCCGAGGACGCGAATTTACCGCCGGAGGGTACGGGATTTGCGGGAGTCACGCTGGCCTGGAATGGGCGAAGCCGTGAAGAAGTCGACTCCGCGATGGCCGATGCGGAAGCGGCGGGGGCTCGGATTGTGAAGCCGGCAGAGGAGGCATTTTGGGGCGGATACTCGGGATACTTTGCCGATCCGGATGGCTTTGTGTGGGAGGTTGCGTTTAACCCGGCGTTCGCGGTACTGGAGGACGGCAGCCTGCGCCTGCCAGCCTGACGGACGGCGTTGCGGGCATGATCCCAAAGCTCGAAATGGAATTGAATCTTGAGCCGATTTATCGCTTTGGGTGTTCGACGGGGAGGACGCGAAATCTGCGTCTGCCCGCGATGCGGTAGGTGGCGAAATCGGCGTGGTCCACGGTGAAGATAGTGGAGATCGATTCGCGCTCCGCGAGGTAAACGAGGGTGGCGTCCGCAAAATCCATCGGGCGGTCGGAGTAGCGGGCCATGAGTTCGTGGAGGCGTGGCAGTTCGTCTTCGGCGAGGGTGGCGAGGGCAAGTGCTCCCGAGCGGATGAAGGTCCAGGCCGATTCTGTTTCGCCGGATTTTCTCCAGAAGAGATGAAAGAGATCAGTGAGGACGGCCTCCGACGTTAAAAGTGGAAAGCGGAGCTGTTGGAGGGTGTCGGTGCAGAGGCGATGCCAGCGATCATCGCGGTCGATGACGGCCAGGATTGCGCCGGTGTCGGCTAAGGTATCCGGTCTAACGGCCATAGCGTTTTTTCAGGCGGGCGCGCACGATCTCACTGACCGATTCGGAGCGATAAGGATCGCCCCCGGAGATGCTGCCGATCAGCGGCTCCACTGCGGCGTGCAGGCGCTTCTGTTCCTCATCATCGGCAATGCTGGCGGGGCTCTTTTTCAGCCACTCGCGAGCGGCGGCGTCCAGGATGGAAGCGACGGACGCTTTGCGGCGGCGGGCTTCGCGCTCGAGACTCTGCTTCAGCTCGGAGGAGACGCGCCAACTGTAGACTTCGGTCTTCATGCACTACAGTGTAGTGCATTGGTCGTATCGGAACAAGACGTTCCGTTTGAGGTACGCGAGGGTTGGGCTTGCCGGTCTTCCGGAGAGAATTGCAAACGAATGGAAGTAGAATAGGGATAATGCGGCGGTTGCTTCCCATCGGCGTTCTTCTCTAGCGGCTCCTGCCGCCACGCAAAGCCGCGCCCTTTCTCAACCACACCTTGATGGCAACGTAACCGGCTCATGCGCCGGGAGGATTCTATGTTTGAACGTCTGGAACAAACGGAAGCTCGTTATGAGGCGCTGGGGCGCCAGCTGGCCGACCCCGAAGTGCTGGGAGACCACGAGAAATACCAGAAGCTCGCGAAGCAGCATCGCGATCTCGAGCCCGTGGTGGAGAAGTTTCGCGAGTATCGCACGGTAAAGACCGGCATCGCCGATGCCCGGGCGATGCTGAACGAGAGCGATGCCGAGATTCGCGCCATGGCGCAGGAAGAGCTGACGCAGCTCGAGGAGCGCGAGCCGAAGATTGAAGAAGAACTGAAGCTGTTGCTGCTGCCGAAGGATCCGAACGACGAAAAGAACGTTGTCCTCGAGATCCGCGCGGGAACGGGTGGCGATGAGGCGTCCCTGTTTGCAGCGGAGATTTTCCGGATGTATACGCGGTTCGCAGAGCAGCATCGGTGGAAGGTGGAGGTACTGTCGTCGTCTGAATCGTCGGTGGGCGGGCTGAAAGAAGTGATCGCGATCATCGAGGGCAACCGCGTGTACTCGCAGATGAAGTACGAGAGCGGCGTGCATCGGGTGCAGCGGGTTCCCGCTACTGAAACACAAGGACGCGTGCACACGAGCGCGATTACGGTGGCGGTGCTGCCAGAGGCCGAGGATGTGGATGTGAAGATCGAGGCCAAGGATATTCGCATCGATACTTTTTGTTCCTCAGGCCCGGGCGGGCAGAGCGTGAACACGACGTACTCCGCGGTGCGGATTACCCACCTCCCGACGAATACAGTGGTGAGCTGTCAGGACGAGAAGTCGCAGATCAAGAATCGCGAGAAGGGCATGCGTGTGCTGCGGGCGCGGCTCTATGAGATGGAGATGGAGAAGCAGCAGGCGGCGCTGGCTAAGGAGCGGAAGCAGCAGGTGGGGTCGGGCGATCGCAGCGAGAAGATCCGAACCTATAACTTTCCGCAGAATCGGCTGACCGACCATCGCATCGGGCTGACGATTCACCAACTGGCGGAGATTATGGAAGGGCGGCTCCAACCGGTGGTGGATGCGCTGACCGCGCATTTCAATGCAGAGCGGCTGAAGAGTGAAGCCGAAGCGGTGGTGTAAGAACAGGGAATAGGGAACAGGGAGTAGGAAGTAGGAAGTAGAAGCGCGCGGCGGTAATCTTGTGGCGAGATGATGGCGGACCTACGATCTCCGGGTGAAGATCGAATTCGATCCGGCGAAGAGCGAGCGGAATATTCGGGAACGCGGGCTATCCTTCGAGCGAGCCGCGGAGTTTGATTTCGCTACGGCGACGGTTTGGTCGGAGCAACGAAAGAGTGAAACCCGGAGGCTCGCGGCAGGATACCTGGGCGGCAGATTGCACATCCTCTGCTTCCTGGATATAGAGGATGGCATTCGGGTCATCAGTTTCCGGAAGGCCAACGACAGGGAGGCGAAGAAGTATGCCAAGCCGAAAACCATTGACCGATGACGAAGGTGAAGTCCGGGAATTGACTGAAGAAGATTTTGCCCAGGGGCAATCGTTCTCAGATTTGCCCGAATCGACACAGCGCATCCTGCGCGGCATCATGGAAGAGAATGCGGCGAAGAAGAAGGTGTCCGTCCCTCTGCCCCAGGATGTTGTCGACAAGATGCGTGCGACCGGCGAGGGATGGGAGTTGCGGGTCGAAGAGGCGGTTCGTCAGTGGCTGGCGCGGCAGGGAAAGCGGCGCAAGGTCGCATCCTGATCGCTGTGAACCGGACCCTCCCTCTCCGCGATGCTCTCGACAGAGCGGCCAATCGGCTTTCCGGCTTAACGACAGCGCGGCGTGACGCGGAGTTCTTGTTGATGCGCGTCCTGGGGCGAGACCGGGCCTGGCTTTTGACCCATCCTGACGCGCAGCTGACCGGGGAGCAGCCGGACCAGTTCGACGAATGGGTTGAGCGGCGAGCGCGGCACGAGCCAGTGCAGTACATCGTGGGTGAGACGGAGTTCTATGGGCTAACGCTGCGCGTCACGCCCGATGTCCTGATACCTCGTCCTGAGACAGAGCATGTGGTGGAAGCTCTGATCGAGAGAGTTCCTCGGGATCGGCCATTGCGGATTTGCGATGTGGGCACGGGGTCCGGCGCCATTGCCGTGACGCTGGCGCATGCGCTACCGTCCGCAGAACTGACGGCGCTCGACATTTCACCGGCGGCGCTGAACATTGCGAGAGAGAATGCCGAGCGGCACGGAGTGGCGGACCGCATCCTCTTTGCCAGATCGGATTTGTTGGCTGAGGTTCGCGGCAAGACCTTCGACGCGGTGGTTTCGAATCCTCCGTATGTCGCGGACACAGAGGTCCTGGAGGCCCAGGTGCGCTTATACGAACCGCGCGGCGCGCTGTATGCCGGCCCGACCGGGCTCGAAGTCTATGAACGGCTGATCCCGCAGGCACGCGAGGCATTAGCCGCCAACGGGTGGCTGTTGCTCGAAATCGGACAGGGACAGCGGGAGGCGGTTGCCCGGTTGCTGTTGGATTGGAATGACGTCAATTTCGTCGCCGACCTGCAGGGAATCCCCCGCGTTGCCATTGCACAGCGGCGGGCCTGACAATAGAAGCTATGAGCGCTACAGAAGGTATGTCTGCATCGACCGGGGCCGTTGCCGAGGCTCCCACGTTCACACAGGATTTTGAACAGAAGCTGGATCGGCTTGCGCAGATTGCGGTCCACTCCGGGCTGGGTCTTGCGCCAGGGCAGGAGGTGGTGATGACCGCCTCGATCGAGGCCCTGCCGCTGATTCGACGCATCACCGAACATGCTTATAAAGCAGGGGCGACGCTGGTGACCACTCTGTTCGCCGACGAGGAGTCGCAGCTGCTCCGCTACAAATTTGGCGCCGATGCCAGTTTCGATGCCGCGGCGGCCTGGCTCTATGAAGGAATGGCTGCGGCTTACAAGAGCGGTGCAGCGCGCCTGGCAATTACCGGAGGGAATCCTTCCCTCCTGGCGAAGGAAGACCCCGAGAAGGTGAGCCGGTCGAATCGGGCGATGTCGAAAGCGTACCGTCCGGCGCTGGAGCTGATTACACGCCACGAGATCAACTGGACCATTGTCTCGGCGGCGACCCCGGCGTGGGCTGCTGCGGTCTTTCCGGATTTGCCGCCCGACCAGGCGCTGGCGAAGCTGTGGGACGCGATCTTTGCCGCCTCACGCGCGGATCAGGCCGATCCAGTGGCGGCGTGGAAGAAGCACGACGACGGTTTGCATGCGCGCGCGGAATGGCTCAACACCAGGCGGTTTTCGGCGCTGCATTTCAAGGGACCCGGCACGGATTTGAAGGTGGGACTAGCGGACGATCATCTGTGGCTGGGGGGTGGAACTCTGGCCGGTAATGGGCGGTACTGCATTGCCAACATGCCGACGGAAGAAGTTTTTACGACACCGCACAAAGATCGGGTCGACGGAACGGTAACCAGCACCAAGCCTCTTTCCTACCAGGGCACGATGATCGAGCAGATTTCCGTGCGCTTCGAGGGCGGGAAGATTGTCGAGGCGCATGCGGCGAAGGGCGAGCAGGTGCTTCAGCGGATGATCGAAACCGATGAAGGTGCGCGGCGCCTGGGCGAGGTTTCCCTGGTCCCGGATTCGTCGCCGATTTCGGCCAGCCGGCTGCTGTTTCTGAATACGCTCTTCGATGAGAACGCGGCGTGCCATATTGCGCTGGGTCAGGCTTATAGCAGTTGTCTGAAGGACGGCGACAAGCTGACCCCGGCTGAACTCGCGGCAAAGGGCGCGAACGACAGCCTCATCCACGTAGATTGGATGATTGGTTCGAACCGGATCGATGTGGATGGCATCACGGCGAGCGGTGGGGCCGAGCCGGTGATGCGGAAGGGCGAGTGGGTGTAAGGACAGGCAACAGGCAGTAGGCAATAGGGAATAGAAAAGCAAAGAGCGGGGCGGCGACGGGAAGACAGTAAGGGCCGATCACCCAAACCGATAACAGTTTTTTGCGCTACTTTTTCGGCGGGATGGCGTTTCAGGAAGTTATGACGAATCGCCGCATTGCTTCGTTCGCCGCCGCCGTGCTTTCTTTCGTATGCCTGCTTTCTGCGCCTCTGATCCGCGCCCAGGAAACTACCTTCGTGCCCCAGGGCATGGAAGCGCTGGGCGCCAGTGCGGCGCTGCGGAACGACTTCACCTTTGACAGGTCGATGCTCGGTTTGGCCAGCCAGATGATGCCGGACGAAGACAAGCCGATCATCGCGAAGCTGCGCGGCATCAGCATCCACAATTTCCGATATTCTGGGGCGGGGTACGATCCGGTCGTTCTTGAAGCGGTACGGGGGCAATTTGTCGGGAACGGCTGGAATCATCTGGTGACGAAGCAGGCGCATCCGCCTATGCAGCCGGCTGCGCAGATGACACCTGGGCCCGACCAGAAGCCGTTCGATCCGATGCGGACCGATCTTTACGTGCGGATGGCAAATGGCGACGTCGATGGCATGGTTCTGATCGTTGCGAACAGTCACAACGTGAACCTGGTGGTGATCGATGGCATGATCAGCCCACTGGATCTGCTTCACTTGCGGGGACATCTTGGGATTCCGCGGTTCGACGCAGGGAGTGGGGAACAGTAAGCAGGGAGTAGGCCGTAGGAAGCAGGGAGCAGGCAACAGGAAGACAAGGGCCGCGCGGGGATGCTGCGCGGCCTTTCCATTTTCACAGATTCCTCAGATGTGGCAGCTCAGGGCGCCGCGCTTCTCGAGGTATTTCTGGTGATATTCCTCGGCGCGCCAGAAAGTCTCGGCAGGGACCACCTGGGTAACGATGGGCCTGGAGAACTTCTTCTCGGCGGTCAGGCGAGCGATGGCTTGCTCGGCGGCGGCTTTCTGCTCCGGGGAGTGGTAGAAGATCGAGCTCCGATATTGCGAGCCCCAGTCAGGCCCCTGCCGGTTGAGCTGCGTCGGATCGTGGAGGGCGAAAAACTCATCGACGAGGGTTTCGTACGTAATCTTCGCCGGGTCATAGTCGATTTCAACGGCTTCGGCGTGGCCGGTGCGATCGGTGCAGACATCGTGATAAGTCGGGCTGTCGAGTTTGCCTCCTTCGTAGCCGACGGCGGTCGAGATTACGCCGGGCAGCTGCTGAAAGCGAGCTTCGACGCCCCAGAAACAACCTGCGGCAAATGTGGCTTTGGCCATAGATACCTCTCGGACCATTAGATTACCGGGAATAGGCAGGGGACGCGAATTCGCACAGGTGTGATTGAATACATCCTACCTGTGGTACGTTGATTGCTGTGGGGAAGAAGCACGGGCTGGACCGGTGGACCAGGCTGGAGATTCACCGCCTCCGAGGCAAAAGGAGAGGGGCGTTGCTGAAGGAGCAGGTTTGGTTCGAAGAAGGCAAGGTTATCGCCTACAGCCTGGCGTACATCAATCTCAGACTTTGTCCGGCGGATAACGGCCGTGTGCTGGCCTACGACAACAGCCACGATTACCACCATCGGCATTTCATGGGCAAGGTCGAACCGATCGCGTTCACGACCTATGAGGGGCTGTTGGACAGGTTCATCGCCGAAGTGCATGAGCTTTGGAGGATCGAAGATGAGGAAGAGCAGGGTGAACATCGGAACCGGCAGCGCGAGTGATTTCTTCAAGCGCATTCGGAGCCATGCGCAGCGCCTGGATCGAGGCGAGAGCCTGCCTGCAGAGGTCACGGTTACATTCGAAGATCCGGCCGAGTTGCTGAAGGTGCTCACGTCGGAGCGGTTGCGGCTGTTGCGGCAAGCCAGGTTCGGTTCGCTGCCGGTCTCCGATCTTGCTCTTGAATTGAAGCGGGACGTGCGGGCGGTGAGCCGCGATGTGGCTCTATTGGAGAAGGCAGGGCTGCTGCGGACGAGCTACCGTATCAATCCGGGCCACGGGCGGCTGAAGATCGTGGAGTCGGTAGCGCTGGAGTACAAACTGACAGCGACTATCTAGGGCGCACGACGACCCTCGTTCCCGGTCCGGCTGCGGACGAGCCGATTTTTCTTACGCGTTGGTCTTTCCGATTTGGCTGGCCTTTCAGGCCTCGCGGGTCGACCACCCGCGGCGCGGCGAAGCTGGGCGACCTCCTCCGGAGTGAGTTCGCGGGTGTGCCCAGGTTCGAGGTCGAGGACCAGCGGGCCGTAACCCACGCGGCGAATCTTCTCGACGTGGTGGCCGATTTCCTCGAACATCTTGCGGATTTCGCGGTTGCGCCCTTCGATGAGAATCATCTCGTACCAGGGATTATCAGCGTCGCGCAAGAGCCGGATACGCGCAGGGGCGGTCATCACGCGGCCAGCACTTCTGCGAACGGGGGCATCCGGCTTATGAATCTGGGTGCCCCTGTCGATCATGACCCCGTGGCGAAGCTGGTTGATCGCCGAGTCCGAGGGTTTACCGCTGACTTTGACCAGGTAGGTTTTTTCGACGCGGGCGGCAGCGCGGGTGAGGGCATTCGCCAGGTCGCCGTCGTTCGTCAGCAGCAAGAGTCCTTCGCTCGAATAGTCGAGGCGGCCGACGGGGAAGACGCGCTCGCCCCCCTTGAAGAAATCGATAACAGTCGGGCGGCCTTCGGGGTCGCTGGCGGTGGTGACGTAGCCTTTGGGCTTATTCAGGACGAAGTAGCGGGGCCGCTCGGGGCCGTGCAGCAGTTTGCCGTCGACCCGGATGTGGTCGCGCGCGGGGTCAGCTTTTGTGCCGAGCTCGGTTACAGTTTGTCCGTTGACCTGGACCCGGCCCCCTGTGATCAGCTCTTCGGCTTTGCGGCGCGAGGCGACGCCGGCAGCGGCGATGATTTTCTGAAGGCGCTGTGCGCCGGCCGCGCCGGTGTCGGACTCCTTCATCGACTGCTCTTTACCGCTGGTTCTTCAACCTGATGTTGAAGTGTGGGCGCTGGTTCAGGTTCCGCTGGAGGTTCTCCGATCGGCGGTTCCCGATCTTCGGGATCCGGCTCGTTCATTGGAGGCGGTATATCAGCTGGGTCATGGTCGGAAGCGCGCTCCTCCTCCTCCTCTTCGAGAGCGACGATTTCGTTTTGCGCGAAGGGCAGCTCCTCTTCGCTCGATACCATGGAGCCTTCTTCTTCCGTCTCCGCAAGCTCGCTGGCCATTTTTTCGAACTCTTCGAGTGAAGGAAGCTCGTTCACGTCCTTCAGTCCAAAGCGAAGGAGGAATTCTTTCGTGGTTTTGTAAAGAATGGGGCGGCCGATGACCTGTTTGCGGCCAGCCGTGGTAATGAGCTTGCGGGCGATGAGAGAGCCGAGGACCCCGGAGGAGTCCACGCCGCGAATCTCCCCGATCTCAGGAGCGGTTACCGGCTGTTTGTAGGCGATAACAGCAAGTGTTTCAAGAGCCTGGAGTGAAAGCTTCATCGGAGGCTTGAGGGTTTTGATGAAGGCGCGAACGGCATCGTGATATTCGGGCCGAGTCCCGATGCGGAACCCTCCGGCGACTTCGCGAATTTCGAGGCCGCGATCCGTGGCGTTATATTCGGCGATGAGTTCGTCGATGAGGCCGCGAATTTCCTCCCGAACTTCGCGATCGAGCTGGCGCGCGGCTTTCTTTGCATCGTCAGCGGACGCTGGGGAAGCCGCAGGTTCGTCTTCTGATAACGAAACAGGAATCGAGGCAGCGGCTGGCTCAGGTGGCAGAAGGTCCTCGACGACGTCAGATACGGAGTCCGAGTCGGATTCGTCTCCGGCTTCGGAGGGTCCCGAACCATCGGAGACCGGGGTGATGCGGGAGGCGCGGCTGGCCAGGGCTTCATCTCGAAAGAGAGAGGCGAGCTGCGGGAGCGTGACCGGTTCCTCAGCAGCGTAGATGACGGCTTCAATGCGGGCTTTAAGACTCATAAATGCGGAGCGTTCACAAGCGCCTGCAAAGGAAAAAGGCGCTTTCTCGATACTAACGAAAGCGCCTCGCTTGTGCTGTGGAACAGTGGTCTACATGAACTGGCGCAGGAGGACGAAGAGGCCTGCGGAAAGGAGAGCGGCCGCCGGCAGAGTAAAGATCCAGGCGAGGGCGATGTTGCGAATGGTAGAGAACTGGAGTCCGCTGCCATTGGCCAGCATGGTGCCAGCCACGCCCGAGGAAAGGACGTGGGTCGTCGAAACCGGCATGTGATATTGATCGGCGGCGATGATGGTGACGGCGGCCACGATTTCGGCGGACGCCCCCTGCGCGTACGTAAGGTGCTCTTTGCCGATCTTCTCACCGACGGTGACGACGATGCGCTTCCAGCCGACCATTGTGCCGAGCCCGAGAGCGATGGCGACGGCGACCTTGACCCAGGTTGGGATGAACTTGGTGGCGTTGTCGAGCTGCTTCTTATAGCTGGCCAGGGTTTTGTCCTCCGCAGGCGTGAACTTTGGATCGCCGCGCTTGGCGATCAGGCGGAGCGCTTCGCTGACCACGTACATGTCGTTGCGAACGTTCTGCTGCTGGTCCGCGGGGATGTTGTTGAGCTGCTTGTAAGCAAGGACTTCGTTGTTGATCTCTTCGACCATCTGCCGGGCGGCCAGCATGGTGTTCTGGTTGAATTGCTTGGTGCGGATGTAATCGGTGAGATCGGTGCGGGCGTCCGAGATGACGGCGTTGGGCGAGACGTAGTGATTGAAGACCTGCTCGGCCTGTGCTGAGACGGTGGAAAAAGTCTGGACCTGGCTAAAACCGACCGCATGATTGAGGGCGTAAGCCGTGGGAACCGTGCCGATAAGGATGAGCATGATGAGGCCCATGCCCTTCTGTCCGTCGTTGGAGCCGTGGCCAAAGCTGACGCCTGTACAGGTGAGGATGAGAAGGCCGCGAATCCAGAGCGGCGGGGGCGCGTCACCTTTCGGGGCCTCGTAAAGGGCCTTGTTTTTGATCACAAGCTTGAGGATGAGCAGGAGGATGGCGGCGAGGCCGAAGCCGACCAGCGGAGAAACCAGCAAAGCTCTGAAGACGCCCGCCGCCTGAGCCCAGTCGACGCCGCTGGTGCCGGTGTGGGGATTCATGAGCTGGTTGGCGATGCCGACGCCGAGGATGGAGCCGATGAGAGTGTGGGAGCTGGAGGCGGGCAGGCCGAACCACCAGGTGCTCAGGTTCCAGATAATGGCCGCGATCAGGAGCGCGAAAACCATGGCGAAGCCTGCGCCTTTGCCGACTTGCAGGACCAGCTCGACGGGGAGAAGCGAAAGAATCGTGAAGGCGACCGCCCCGGACGAGGTGAGTACGCCGATGAGATTCCACATGCCGGACCAGACGACTGCAATGTGGGGTTCAAGGGAGTGGGTGTAAATTACTGTCGCAACAGCATTTGCGGTGTCGTGGAATCCGTTCACGAACTCGAAGCCCAGTGCAATGAGCAGGGCCACGGCCAGCAACACATAAGGCCATGCCGAGACGAGGTGGGTTGTGGACAGATCGCGCGCCAGCTGCGAGGCGGCATAGCCGAGGCCCCCGACCAGCGCGATGCCGAAGACAATCATCCCGATGGCGCCGGGAGATTTGCTCATCTTCTCGTGAAGAAGTGCGGCCGGATGCTCCGGAACGGCGGGGACGACAACAACGTCGTCGAGCGGGATTTTGGCTCCTGCGGACATTGAGATTGATGCTCCTGGGAAGAGTGGGGGGATGGTGGAGAAACGCTACCAGCCAGACTTTGCAGGTCGCATGAATGGGCCGTTAACAGACGATGAATCGGTGCAGCGAAGCGACCGGTCTACAGGGAACAGGTACCGGAGGAGCTGTTAGCTCCAGTCATCCTTCACATTCAACCGGTCGTTGATGACCTGCTCGAATTGTTCGTGCTTCTTGATGAAGATTTCGCTGAATCCGCGGTCCTGACGCAGAAGGATCGCCTGCAGCCGGACCAGCTCAAGGAGCGCCAGGAACATGGCGATGACCGCGTTGACGGAGCGGGTATTCGCCAGCAGCTTTGAGAGGGAGACGGGGCGGTCTTCCATCATGAGCCGGCGCCGAACGAAGTCGATCATCTGGCGGACCGTGACGGCATCTTCGTCGACATTCAGGACTGGACGGCTTTTGGCGCGTTCAAGGACTTCGCGAAAGACGCGGACCAGGTCGAGAGTGTCGGCGGCGATTTCCTGATCGGCGTCGGCGGTCTCGCGAAACTCCCGGATGCCGGGGCTCGTCCACGTAGCTTCTTCGAGCTGGCGTTTCTGCTGGAGCATCTGAGCGGCGTTGCGAAAGCGCTCGTGCTCGAGCAGGCGCTCCACCAGCTCGCGGCGTGGGTCTTCGCTTTCGCCTTCGGCGGCTTCGGCAGGCGAGCGAGGCAGGAGCATCTTGCTCTTGATGTGGATGAGCAGCGCCGACATGTAGATGAACTCGCCGGCGGTGTCGACATCGGAGGCTTTGAGGTGTTCGACGTAGGTGAGGAACTGCGCGGTGATCTTTGCGATGGGGATGTCGTAGATATCGATGTTCTGCTTGCGGACGAGGTCAAGGAGGAGGTCATAGGGTCCTTCGTAGACCTTGCCGACGATCACCGAGAAGGGAAAGGCGGACTCCTCTTGTTTGCGGAGGTCGGCCGGGGTTTTTTCGTAGGGAGCGTGCGGGACTTCGCGGCCGGCGTGAGGCGCTTCGCGCTTCGCATCCTCGGTCGAGGCCTGGGAGGTATCGGCGGGGTTACGCGTTTCGTCGGTCATTGGACGCTGCCCCCGGCCAGTCCCATGGCGGAGCGGACCTGCTGCATGGTTTGCTCGGCGCGGGCGGATGCGCGGCGCGCGCCATCGGTGAGGATGTCGTCCACCAGGCCAGGATTCTGTTCGAATTTCATTCGGCGCTCCTGGATGGGTGCGAGCGCGGCGACGATGGCGTCAGCAGCCCAGCTCTTGCACTCGATGCAGCCGATGCCGGCGGTCGTGCAGCCGTCGTAGACCTTCGCCAGGGTTTCCGGCGACGAGAAGATCTTATGCAGGTCGCCGACCGGACATTTGTCGGGATTACCGGGATCTATGCGGCGTATGCGGGCCGGGTCGGTGACCATGGGCTTGATTTTGGCGCGGATCTCGGCCTCGGGATCGGAGAGCAGGATGGTATTGCCATAGCTCTTGGACATCTTGCGGCCATCGGTGCCGGGTAGCTTGGGCGACGGGGCAAGGAGGACCTGGGGTTCGGGCAGGATGTCACCGGGCAAAATATCAACTGGTTCCCCGATGGCTATGCCGGGCCGGAAATGAAGGCCTCTGAAGTCTTCTACTTGAGTCCTTTCTAGGTGTTCGCGCACCGGCGTAGGGAGCTCTTCAGCGGGTCGAAACTCTGATTGGCGAATGCCGCCCCTCCGATAGAAAAAATTAAACCGGCGTGCGATCTCGCGTGTGAGCTCGACGTGGGCGGTCTGGTCCTGGCCTACAGGGACGAAGTCCGCCTGGTAGAGGAGAATGTCCGAGGCCATGAGGACCGGATAGCCGAGGAATCCGTAGTTCGTGAGGTCCTTGCTGGTGACGTTATCCTGCATTTCTTTGTAACTGGGAACACGCTCCAGCCAGCCAAGCGGCGTAATCATGCCCAGGAGCAGGGGCAACTCGAAGTGCTGCTGGACTTTGCTCTGGACGAAGATGGTGGACCGAGCGGGGTCGAGTCCAGCGGCGAGGAAATCGAGGGCGACCTCGCGGGTGTTCGCCGCAATGTTCGACGGGTCGGCGTAATCGGTCGTGAGAGCGTGCAGGTCGGCGATGAAGAAGTAGCACTCGTACTGCGGGTCGTCCTGGAGGCGGACCCAGTTGTGGAGAGCGCCCATGTAGTTGCCGAGGTGCAGTTTGCCGGTGGGGCGCATGCCGGAGAGCACGCGCTTACGGCTCAAAGAAGTGGGGTTCGACACGGAATCCTTCGAAGTGGGAATGGCTCTGATTATTGTAACGGGCCATTGCATGGAGCAGCCCCGCCACCGGCGGAAAACGCGGCGGCTGCGATTTGCCGGTCAACGCTCGCGAGCGGCTTCGCGGCGGCGTTCGTCGATGAGTTCGTCGGCGAGGGAGACACCCTTGGGAACGTATTTGCGGGCGAGAGCCTGAGCGCGGGCGATGCGCTCAGCGACGTTTGCGGAGTCTTCGGCGCGCCGGAGATCAGAAACCGGTTGAGAGTGGGGCTCGAATGGCATATACGTGTTCATTATGACAAGCAATCGCGATCCGGAGTGCGGAAAGGTTTCCGGAGAAAGGACGGGAATGGCAAATGTCAGGTCTGACGGTTCGATGCCGGAGGATTCTCCATTGGATCGGCTGTGGGGATTGATGCGCGACGAGTTCGCGGCATATGGCGGCGGCGAGGCTTTCCTGAAGTGGTTGAGGACGGATCCGGAGCCCGAAAAGCAGGACGAACTGTGAGGAGTACGTGGAGATTCGCTACACACTGACGATTCCGGAATTCAAAGAGGCTTACGGCGTTGTAATGCGGCGGGCGAGCGCGAGGTATCGCTTTTACTACTGGGTTTACACGTGGTTGGGGACAACCATCGGTTTGTTGCTTCTGGGCCTGGCTGTCTTGCTTTTCGGCACAAAAGATCCGAATCAGCCCCTCGTGTTTCTCTTCGTCGTTATCGGCTTGATCAACTTAGTCACCCCGTTGCGCTATCGAGGGATGGTTCGACGGCACTACAGGATGCAAAACCTCGACTTGGAGATCGTTCTCTCTCTGGGATCGGAAGGGGTCACGGTCAGGCGCCCGAGCAGGGACATCACAACGCACTATGGATGGTCTGCATTCGAGCGGCAAATCGAATCGAGAAGGCTGTTCACGTTGTGCCCTGCCCGTATACAGTTTGTGCCCGTGCCTAAGCGCGCGATGACATCGGAGCAGCAGGTTGAATTTCGCGCTCTGTCGGCCGCGCACATTTCCGGGACTGACGCCAGACCTGCCGCTGTGAGGCAGGGGTAGGATGGACTCCTGTGAAGACGGCCATCAGCGTATCGAAGGAAGACTACCTCAAGGCGATTCTGGAAGCTGAGAGCGAGGGGCGCACGGTCATCTCGGCGACCCTGGCGCACTGGCTGAAGGTGTCCCCGCCGGCGGTTTCGATGGCGCTGCGCCGGCTGAAGCGTGACGGTTTTGTCGAGGTGCGGGCCGACGGCGTGGTGCGGCTGACGCCGAAGGGGCACGCGGCCGCGTACAAAACGGCGCTGCGGCATCATCTGATCGAGCGGATGCTTTCGGAGATTTTCGGGATGCCGTGGTACGAGGTGCACGATGAGGCCGAGCGGCTCGAGCATGCCGTTTCGCCCGCTTTTGAGGCGCTGCTGATGAACAAGCTGGGCGAAAAGGGAACCTGCCCGCACGGAAACGCTGTGTTGCCGGAGAGCGACGCGAAGCGCAAAAAGCATGGAGTGCGGCCCCTGGCCGAAGTCGAGCAGGGCGCCGATTGCACCGTGACCAGCCTGTATGAGCGCGATCCGAAGCTGCTGCGGTTCCTGCATCAGACCGGTATCGAGCCGGGCGGCTCGGTGCGCGTGCTGCAGCGAAACTATGATGAGACGATGGCGATCGAAACCCCAGCGGGAAATTTTACGATCGGTCCGGCTGCAGCGGAGAAGGTACGCGTGAAGCGCGGTAGCCGCCGGTTGGCTGGCGCGAACGGCGGACGGCTGTAGCGTATCGGTCAGGTTTTTTCGCCTTCCGACAAAGTCAATCAGGCTTCGATTGACTCTCCTCGTTAGAATTCCTGAAGACAAACTATGTTCAGGCTGCGTGCTGCCGGGGTCCTGTTTGCGGTGTGGATCATGTTGGCGGCAATCCCGGTGCTGGCGCTCGATTCCCATACCGCGCTCGCACAATACGGCTATCAATCGTGGCAGACCGACACGGGCCTGCCGCAAAACACTGTCCACGCCATTGTGCAGGGACGGGATGGGTTCCTGTGGATTGCGACCGAGGGCGGACTGGTGCGGTTCGACGGCGTCGAGTTCAGAACCATGACGCACGCGAACACGCCCGATCTGCCGAGTGACCTGATCGACAACCTGTTGGAGGACCGCACCGGCACGCTGTGGATCGGTACTTCGGGTGGGCTGGCGCGCATGCGGGACGGGAAGTTGGAGGCATTCGGCCCAGCGCGCGGCATTCCGGCCACACAGGTTTGGCAAATGTTTGAGGATCGGCAGGGAAGGGTCTGGGCCCTGTCCGCGGCGGGAATCTTTCGGATCGAGGCCGAGCGGGTGACGCATGTTGAGGTGGACGCCGCGCTAACGGAGAACAGCAGGATGGCTGCGGGCGTGGATGGCTCGCTTTGGCTTGGAACGGCAGACGGTCTGGAGGTCAGGACAGCTGGCGGAACATTCCAGAGCGTCGGCGCGGCCGGGGAAATTCAGGCGCTGGCCGTGGATCGCAGCGGCACGGTGTGGGCGGGATTGCGTTCCGGCCTCGAAGGATGTTCGACGACCGGTTGCCGGATGGTTGCGGTACCCGGTGGCGGTGCGATCAACGCGCTGGTGGCGACCCCTTCGGGACAAATCTGGATCGGGACGGATGCCGGAATCTCCTTTGTGCGCGGCTCGCAGCTTCAGGCGTTTGGAAAGCCCGTGGGACGCGTGGGCTTTCTATTCCGCGATCGAGAGGGAATGCTGTGGGCCGGAACATCGCGCGGCCTGATGCGCATTCGTCCGGATGGTTTGGGCGCGGAGCAGTTGCCGAGCGGTGATGTGTTTCTGAGCGCGGCAGAGGATCGCGAAGGCGACCTGTGGCTGGGCACAGAATCGGGTGGACTCGCAGTGCTGCGGGATCGAAAATTTTCTGCTTTGACCGCCGCGGATGGGTTGAGCGACGAGTACGTGCTTGCGCTGGCACAAGCGCCAAATGGCAGTGTTGGGGTCGGCACGAAGGGTGGCGGCCTCAACGTTTTTCACGATGGCAAATTCCACGCGCTGACGACCGCCCAGGGTTTAGCCAGCAATGTGGTGCTGGCGGTGGCCGCGGCAGCGGACGGCGTTATGTGGGTAGGCACGCCGGATGGTTTGGACATGCTTCGTTCCGGAAAGGTGGCGCGTTCTTTCACGACAGCCGACGGTTTAGCGGACGATTTTGTGCGGTCGCTTTATGTTGGGGGTGGCGGGGAGCTGTGGATCGGGACTCGTCATGGGCTGTCGCGCTATTCGGATGGCAGGTTCACGACGTGGACGGCATTGGATGGACTGGGCAGCAATCTCGTCGGAGCGATCACGGAAGATCGCGAAGGCACTTTGTGGATTGGAACGCTGGGAGGGCTGAGCTCGTTTCGCGATGGCAAGTTCAAAAACTTCACGAAGAAAGACGGCCTTTCCAGCGATGTGATCACAGCGCTTTACGCCGGTCATGATGGAACGCTTTGGATCGGGACGAATGACGGCGGGTTGAATCGATCGCGGGGGGGCCGAATTGTCCCCGTCGGCGGAACGCAGTTGCCGCGGCGGGTTCTGGGAATTCTCGAGGACGCCAGCGGATTTCTATGGATTGGCTCGAATACCGGCGTGTATCGCGTGAACCGCGATCGACTGAATCGAGCCGTGGATGGAGGTGCCGTTCCTGAGGCACTGCGGTTTGGTGTGGCGGATGGCATGCGCATCAGCGAATGCAGCAGTGGCGGCCATCCAGCTGCGGTTCAGTTGAAGGATGGGACGCTGTGGTTTGCAACGCTCAAGGGGATCGCGCGCGTCGATCCTGAACACATGCCGGTGAACGGGGTACCGCCGCAGATCGCGATCGAACGGGTAAGCGTCGATGACGCAGCGCAAACGCCGGCCGCTGTTCTGAAGGTTCCACCCGGGCATAGCCACTATGAGTTCGACTACGCGGGGCTGAGTTTTGTGGCGCCGCAAAAAGTCGAGTATCGCTATCAGCTGGAGGGCTTCGATCGCGCGTGGGTGGATGCAGGCACGCGGCGTGCAGCGTATTACACCAATCTGCCGCATGGCAGCTACACGTTTCGCGTGATCGCGCGCAACAACGATGGGATATGGAGCGAGGCGGCGGCCATCACGGGGCTGACGGTTGAACCGCATGTTTACCAAACCATGTGGTTCCGGGTGCTTGTTGGGCTGACACTGCTGGGCGTGGCGTACGCGGTTTGGAGACGGCGGTTACTGCACGTGGAGCGGGAATTTCAGGCAGTGCTCGGCGAGCGCACGCGCATCGCGCGGGAAATTCACGATACTCTGGCGCAGGGCTTCGTTGCTGTTTCAGTCCAGCTGGAGCTGGTGCGGCAGCTGATGCGGAGTTCGGCAGAGGCGGCGAGAGAGCAGCTGGAACGCACACAATCGCTGGTCAGGCAGAGCCTCGACGAAGCGAGAAGCTCGATTTGGGAACTGCGTTCGCAGGCAGCAGGAAGCGGCGATCTGGCCGTGCGCATTTTGAAGATGGCGGAGGAGGTCGCGACGCGCGAGAAGGCCCGCGAATCTGGCGCCCCCGGTACTCCGCGAGTCCACATGCAGGTGTCGGGAACGAACCATCCTTTGGATGCGGACGTGGAGCGAGAGCTCGAACGCATTGCACGCGAAGCGGTGGTGAACGCGGTTCGTCATGGCGATCCGGAAAACATCGTGCTGCGCATGGAGTTCGATGGGAGTATGTTCGGGATGGAGATTCGAGATGATGGGCGTGGATTCGCGGGCCCGACGGCGCGCGGTGCCAGCGGGCACTATGGGCTGACGGGAATGCGCGAACGCGCCGCGGCCATTGGCGCCACGCTGACAGTCGATAGCAAACCGGACGACGGAACTACGGTGCGGCTGGTGCTGCCTTTGGTTCGGGAGATGGAGACCAAAACGTAACTATGCCCGATACGATTAACATCATGATTGTCGACGATCACCACATCGTCCGCCAGGGATTCGCCGCATTGCTGAAGACGGTTCCGGGCCTTGCCGTGGTGGCGGAAGCTGCGGATGGTGTGCAGGCGCTGGAGCTCTTCCGAAAGCACCAGCCCGATGTGACCCTGATGGATCTCCGATTGCCGAAAATGAATGGCGTACAGGCCATCGAGAAGATTCGTGGGGAATTCCCGGGAGCGCGGATCATCGTTTTGACGACCTTCGATGGCGATGAGGACATCTACCGAGCCATGCAGGCGGGGGCAAAAGGATATCTGTTGAAAGGCATGGATCTGACCGAACTGACTGAGGCGGTGAAGGCCGTCCACGCAGGGAAATCGCGGATTCCATCGCGCGTGGCGGAAAAACTGGCCGAGCGTATGAGCGGCGCGACGCTCACGGCGCGCGAACTCGAAGTGCTGCACCTGATTGTCGCCGGTAAGAGCAACAAGGATATCGGGAGTGCGCTTTTCATTTCCGAGGCAACGGTCAAGACGCATGTGAATAGTCTGCTGAGCAAGATGGGTGTGGAAGACCGCACCCAGGCGGCAACCACGGCGTTACAGCGTGGTTTGGTGCATCTGGACTGAGAAGCAGGGAACAGGGATTAGGGATAGGGAATAGAAATGAATCGGCCGATCGGAACTGATTTGCGACGATGGATGGTTGCGGGTTTTCTGGCTCTAACTCTGGTCTGGTGCGGGCTGGCGCAGGAATCTCGTCTCACTGACTGGCATCAGGCGAGCGATGCCGAGCTGCGGTCGGTGATCCCGGCACGGGCACCGGTGGTGCAGGAGAGGATCGAGACCGAAATGCGATCGGCCTCGGGCCTGAGCAACGGACACGGGAAATACATCGCGGGCGTTGTGCTGATCACTGCCGGGTATTCAGCCGAGGGAAAATACTCGCACTTTTTTCTGACCCAGGTTCCGCTCCGGCTCGGTACAGACGTGAAGCTGGCGCCGGGCGAGTATGTGCTCGGCTATGAGCATACGGACAGCGGGCTGCTGGTTCATTTCTACGACGCTTCAACCGGGCGGCCCGAGGGTAGCGTGCTGGCCACCATGATGAGCGGGGTTACGCGGGTAGAATCGTTCCGTATCTGGCCGCCGGCGGATCGGTCCGCTATCCAGATTGGCCGTTTCGGCTTCAATTACCAGATCGGGAGCTAAGAGGCATGGCGCAAACGCCGTCACAGAAAGAACAAAAGGTACTGGAAGCGCTGAGTGAAAACTGGCAGGCGGAGATGCGCGGCTTCCATACCTACAGCACTCTCGCCGACCGCGATGACGATGCAATCCGCAAGAAGACGCTGCGCCATATAGCCGAGGCTGAGGCCCAGCATGCCGCGATGTGGGCGAAGCGGATTCGCGAGCTGGGCGCGGAGTTGCCGAAGTACGATGGCAAGGCGAGCGGCGATGCCGATACGCTCGTCAATCGGCTGGGTGGTCCGGCGATGGCGCTGCGGCGGCTGGAGATCGATGAGAGCCGCGATATCGCGCGGTACGGGCAGCAGCTCAAGGAGCTCGGCGACGAGCCCAGCGTTGCCATTTTGAATCACGTGATCGCCGACGAACAGGAGCATTATCGCGAGTTGAGCGAGCTGATCCGGCACCGTTACCCAAAGACCGCGACCAGTTCGGATGCAGCGCGCAAAGAGCTGGACGAATTGCTGACGCGGCGCAATCGTTCCGGGCGGCAGACCGCGGGATGGATAGGCGACGCGATCTACGGCGTCAACGACGGATTGGGCGCGATCTTCGGAATCGTCTCCGGCGTTTCCGGTGCGACCCTCGGGAACAGCCACTGGGTGCTCTTGTCCGGCATTGCCGGTATGATCGCGAGCGCGCTCTCGATGGGATCGGGCGCTTATCTTGCGGCCAAGAGCGAACGTGAGATTTATGAAGCGGAGCTGGCGCGGGAGCGCGAGGCCATTGAGATGAACGGGCCGGAGGCGCGCGAGCTGCTCTCCCTTTACTACCAGGTGAAGGGAATTCCCCGCGACGACGCGGATCATGTGGTAGAGCATCTTGCAGAGGCGCCGGACAAATTCACGCGCGCGCTCGCTGCCGAACGGCTCAACATGACCGAAGAGGGCCTGAGTCAGCCGCTGGTCTCGGCGTGGTCCGGAGCCCTGTCGACAGCGATTGGGGCGTTCGTTCCGATCGTGCCGTTCTTTTTTCTGAGTGGCTACCCGGCGGTGATCCTGTCCGCGATTATCTCTCTGATTGCGCACTTTGCCGTGGGTGCTGCCAAGTCGCTTATCACCGTGCGGTCGTGGTGGGCCAGCGGGCTGGAGATGACGCTGGTGGGCGCGCTGGAAGGCGTGGCGACGTATGTGATCGGGATCGGGTTGGGACGGATCGGGGCGTAAGAACTGGGTACACGGCCCCTGGTTACGTGAAAGATGTTGCCCGATGATCGAGCAACGTACCCAGCTACTGTGATCGAAGCGATTACGGCTGCATGTGCGCGTAATAATCCTGCAGCGTGAAGAAGGCTTTCTTCTTCTCTCCTCTGTCCGAGACCAGGCCCTTCCGGTTGTAGTCGTCCTGAATGCCGGGCAGCTGGCGCATGGGCGAGCGGAAATCCATCAGAACCCAGGGCGTCATGCCGCGAAGGAAGGCAATCTTCCCGAGCATTTTGAACTGTTCCCGAAAAACGTTGTCCTGATATTCCTCCGTGAACATCTCCGTATCGGGACCGTGCAGCCCGGCCTTCGCGCCCGCCCCAAACTCGCTCATGATCATTGGCTTCCCGAGCGGATTCTCCCAGGTGTGGCTGGGGATGTCGGCAGGCTTGCCCTGGTACCACCCGAGATATTCGTTGTAGCCCAGCACGTCGAGATCCTGACCGAGCGGATCGTCGAGCGTCGCTGTGTTGCCGTTAAAGTGCGTCACGATGGCGGAAGTAATCAGGCGCGTGGGGTCTTCGGCGCGCGCCGCGATAGCGAGCTGATGCAGGAAGGCATTGCGTTCCGGACTCTCCGGGGTTTCGTTCGAAAGCGACCAGAGGACGACGGCCGCGTGGTTGTGGTCGCGCCGGATCATCTCATGAAGCTGCTGTTTGGCGACGTCCAGGGTGTGGGGATCGGTCCAGGCGATGCCCCAATAAACGGGAATCTCCGACCAGACCATGATGCCAAGCCTGTCGGCCACGCGGTATTCGTTCTCGGTGTGGGGATAATGCGCCATGCGGACGAAGTTGCAGTGGAGCTCATGTGCCCACCCGAGCAGGGTCTCAGCGTCCTTGTCTGACCACGCGCGGCCGGAGCGGAATGGCGCTTCATCGTGATAGCTGACCCCGCGCAGGAAGACGGGCTTGCCGTTCAGGAGGATCTGGTCGCCCCGGACTTCAATCGTGCGGAAGCCGATGTCGTCGGTCAGATGGTCGGGGCCGGCAGACATGTCGATTTTGTACAGCTGCGGATGCTCGGGAGACCAAAGCTCGAGGTTCGGCGCTGCGAAGGAAAACTCAGCCCGGCCATTTGTATCGGTCACCGCATCTTTTTCGATGTGCAGCCCGGGGATGCGCAGTGTGACATGGGTTCCAGCGTCGCCGCCGGTGACGTGCACGTAGCCGTCAATCTGGTTCGACGTACCGCGGCGCAGCTGTAACGAGTAGTCGTCGATATAGGTTTCCGGGACTTCCACCAGAGAGACGGGACGCGTGATGCCGCCGTAATTCCACCAGTCGAATTTGACCGTGGGAACACGAGGGACCTCACGCTGGTTGTCGACGGCGGCGACGATGAAATTATCGCCATCCTTGACAACCCCGGTGATCTCACAGTCGAAAGGAGTGAATCCCCCTTCGTGGCTGCAAACCAGCTGGTCGTTGACGAAGATGTGCGCCTCGTAATTCGCCGCTTCGAAGTGCAGGAACACGTGTGTGTGGGGCTTTGGCTTGTAGGTGAAGTCGCGCTGATACCAGAGCAGGCCTTCGTAGTAGAAGAGCGAATCTTTCTGGGAGTTCCAGTCGCCGGGTACATCGAGCGTCGGCGACTTCGCAAAGTCGTATTGCACGAGAGGACCGCCCGGGACATAATGCGCGTTCTTCCCGTAGCCATTCAGGCTGGGACGATCGGGGTTGGAACCCCACCCATCGCGAACCGGATCGGGTATGTAGTGCCACGGGCCGTTCAGGCTGGTTTGGGGACGATGGTCCACGTCGACGAGCAAGGCAGTTTGCTGGGCAGATGTGGCAAACGCGAACAGAGCAAGGGCAGCTGAGACGAGAAGACGCATGGCAGGTCGGCGGCGCATGCCGACCATCTTAATGCGCGAAATCGGCGCTTTACCAGGCCAGACTGGAGTTTGTGCCGCAGAGCGGCACGCCTGAGACACCCCTCCCCCAATCAGCCCACAAAGAAGGGCCGGAGCTGCATTCTCCGGCCGTCCCTGGAACAACTGCGATCAGTGAATTCCGAGACCGTCGTGCTCGTGATAATTCGGATAGGGCGGTTTGGGATACGTGGGCAACGGGTGCTCCTTCAGCTGCTCGGTGACGTACTCGACGGCGCGCTCCAGCTGCGGATCGTGGCCGGCGGCCACGGATTTTGGATCGTACTCGACCTCGATGTCCGGCGGGATGCCATGGTTCTCCACTTCGAACTGGCCCTGCAAACCGTAGATCGCGGTTCGCGGCGCGGTAATCCTGCCGCCATCGAGCAGCATCGGATAGCCACCAATACCCACCAGCCCGCCCCACGTGCGGACGCCGATCAGCGGACCCAATCCTGCTTTGCGGAAGTACCACGGCATGAGATCGCCGCCGGAGCCAGCCGACTGATTGATGATCATCGTCTTGGGACCGAAGATCGCGCCCGCCGGATCGGTCACGTCTTCGCCTTCGCGGGTTTCGTAGCGGGACATGGGGACGCGGCGCAGCGTGTCGATGACGTAGTCAGCGATCTGGCCGCCTTCGTTGTAACGCTCGTCGATGATGACGCCTTTCTTTTGTACCTGGGCGAAGAAGTAGCGGTTGAAGTTGGTGAAGCCGCCGCCGGCTGTGTTGGGGATGTAGACGTAGGCGACCTGGCCGCCCGTCATCTCGTCGACTTTGCGGCGGTTGGCCTCGATGAAAGCGAGGTTGCGCAGGCCATGCTCGGAGTCAATGGCGATCACTGTGACATCGCGCGCGCTGGCGCCGTCCGCATTCGGGCCGACATGCAGCACGACCTGTTTGCCGGCGGTGCCTTCGAAGTAGCTGTAGATGTTGTCAGTGGCATGGAGTTCGCGCCCGTTCACGGCGAGGAGGTATTCGCCCTCCTTCACGTTGACGCCGGGCTGCGTCAGAGGCGCGTGCAGAGAGGGGTTCCAGTTTTCTCCGTTGTAGATGTGGGCGAAGCGGTAACGGCCGTGATCGATGGAATAATCGGCGCCCAGCAGGCCGGTCTTCGGCGAATGATCCGGCTCGCCGGGGCCGCGGACGAACATGTGTCCAATGGTGATTTCACCGAGCATTTCATTGAATAGATAATTGAGCTCGTCGCGGGAGCCGATGCCATCGAGGTAGGGCTCGTAGCGCTTCTCGGCCTTCACCAGATCGAGGCCATGATGGTTGGGGTCATAGAGGAAGTCACGCTCGATGCGCCAGGTTTCGTGGTACATCTGGCGATACTCCGCGCGAGGATCGACGTTGGCCTGGAAGCTGCCGAGGTTGAGCGGTTTGCCAGGATTGGTCTTGACCTCGTCTGCTGTGGCAATCGACCACGCGTCGCCTTTCTTGTACAGCATCTTCTCGCCGTTGGCGGAGATCGTGTAGGCGTCAATGCCGGAAAGGACTTCGGTGGCCTCGCGTTTATCCAGGGTAAAGCGCCATAACGTGTGGATTCCCGGTCCGCCTTCGTGCGATGGGTTGCCCACCGCTCCACCCTCGGCGATGAAGAGCACACCCTCCTTGCCCGGCTGAAGATCGACGTAGTTGCGATCGGGGATCGGCAGCGCCAGAACGCGCTGGTCGATGCCCTCGAAGTCGACTTTCACCACCGGCAGCTTTTTCTCGTCCTTCTTGTCTTTATCCTTGCCTGCGCTCTCGTCCTTCTTGTCCTTGGCAGCCTGATCGTCGCTTTTCTTCGTGTCGTCCGATTTCGATTCGTCCTTCGCCTTTTCGTCGTCGCTCTCCGGAGGCAGCGGCGAAGGCAGGTCCTTTGCGAGAACGACCACATACACGCTGCTGCTGACAGCACGATCCAGGCTGGACAGGTCGAAGCCCGCCGCGGACGGGCCGACATTGGTGCTGGCAGTGAAGTACAGGTATTTACCGTTGCGATCGAAGGCGACGCTGCCAACGTCGCTCATCCCGTCGGTTACCTGAGTCGTTTTCTGCGTGTCCAGCGAGTAGAGATAAACCGCATGCAGATAGTTATGCAGGGTCTTGAGGTAGGCAATCCACTTTCCGTCGGGAGACCACGTTGAGCTGCCGGCAAACTCGAAGCCTTCGTAGTTTTCCGTATCCACTTTGACCGGGTGCGGATTGTCGACATCCAGATACCAGAGATTGAGCTTCTTGTCGGCGTAAAGAATGCGCTTCGAATCCGGAGACCAGCGGGGCGAGTAGAAGAACGAAGGAGATGGTCCGAGGTCGATGACCTTTGGCGCAGCGATCCCGTTCTGCTCACGAATGTAAAGCTGATACTCAGCGGAGGCGTCACTGAAATACGCGATCGATTTACCGTCCGGAGACCAGGCGGGGTCGCGCTCCGCGGCATTGGATGTGTCAGTCAGATTGCGCGCATCGCCTTTCTCTGCGGGTACCGTGAAGATGTCGCCATGGGCTTCAAAGACGGCTCGTGCGCCGGTAGGCGAAATCGCTGCATTCAGAATCGTATGCGGATCGATCACGGTGAGGCTGGTTGCCAGCGCGGGCAGGTCGCCGTGGAGCGTAATGCTGACCGGGTGTTCGGTATGCGCCGCGGGGTCATAGAGATGAATGCTGCCGAACTGCTCATAGACGATGCCACCAGGGCCCGCGCTGGCCGACTTCAGATCGAAGCCCTTGTTCTCGACGACCTGCTCGACCTGCTTTGAGTTCGTGTCGTAGCTGAAGAGGGTGACGGGACCGTTGCGGTCGGAGAGGAAGTAGACTTTGTCGCCGACCCAGAGCGGGTTTGAGTCGTTCGAGTTGTCGCGCGGGATTTTGGTCAGGTCGAGTGAGGTCAGACTGACGATCCAGACCGGCTCGGTTTGTCCGCCGTGATAGCGCTTCCATGCCTGCTGCCATTGATTGAAAGGCGTATAGGCGATTTGCTTTCCGTCCGGCGAGAGCGAGCCGCTGTCCGCCGAGGGAAGCGGAAATTCGACGGGCAGCCCGGAACCATCTGCCTGAATACGGAAAAGCTTCGCGAAGTCGTTCCAGCTGGTGCGGCCGCTGAGAAAGAGAACGTCCTTTCCGTCAGGAGACCACCCGACCACTTCGTCATCCCCTGGGTGCCAGGTGAGACGGCGCGGTACGCCGCCAGCGACGGGGACTGTATACACGTCAACGTTGCCGTGTATGCGAGCCGAGTAGGCGAGCGTCTCTCCATCAGGAGAGAAATACGGACCTCCGATGACCGAGGCAGTCGATGTGAGACGGACTGCTTCGCCACCGGTGCGCGCGACCACCCAGATATCGTCCGCGTGGCGGAAAGCAATGTCATCTTTGCTGAGCGAAGGGTGAAGCAGGAGCAAAGGCGCGCCGTTCGTATCGGTAGCAGACGTTGGATCCGCCCAGGAGACGAGGGGCATGGCGAGAAACGCAAACAGCATGATACGCAGGGAGCGGAGCACGGACCCTCCATCAGGAATGGAATTGCGAAGGGCAAGTGTACCTGTGTTTTCGGGCGTTCGTCATTGGTAAATTCCGGACACAATTTGGAGCCGGCCGCGCGGTCAGGAGTTCCGCGGATCGCGCAGGCGAAATTGATTGGCGCGGTCGAACTCGTCGCGGAGCTCAGGAGTCCTGAGGTTTTCGCGGATGTGGGCCAGCCTCTGCTCCAGCGCGTGCAGGGTCTGGGCGATGGCCTCGGTGTTGGTGTGCGCGATGTCGCGCCACATGGAAAAAGGGCTGGCGCCGAGCCGCGTCATCTCGCGCAATGCGCGTCCGCCAATGGGCAGGAGGTCGGCGTTGGCGGCGAATTCGTCTTCAAGAAGCGCGCACATGGCCGTGGAGACGAACTGCGGCAGGTGACTGATCCAGGCGCACAGGAGGTCGTGGCGTTCGGGTTCGAGATCCACGATCCGAGCGCCGAATTTCGTGACCCAGGAGCGCCAGGCCTGCGCGGCCGGCGAATCTGCCTCACTCTGACTCAATGGAGTGAACAACCACACCGCCCCATCGAAGAGGCCTGCGTCGGCGTTTTCGGCCCCGCCGATTTCTTTGCCGGCCATGGGGTGCCCTGGCAGAAACCCAGGCTGGCGCGCCCCATCCGAGTCTGTCCCGTTGAATTTGCCACGAGCACGGTCACATATAGCTCCCTTGACGCTGCCCACATCCGTGACCAGCTGGTCTTCGCGCAGGATGGGGGCGAGGCGGTCGAGCCATTCAAGGATGGTGAAGACGGGACCGCCGAGGACGATGAGATTGGCTTCGGCGGCGGCAGTGAGCGGGTCGTCGGCGATCACGGTGATGGCTTCGCGCCGGAGCGCGACGTGGAGATGTTCCTGGCTGGGGTCCCAGCCAGCGATAGACCCGGAAAAACCCTGAGCGCGGAGCGCAAGGCCCACGGAGGCGCCGATGAGCCCTGTGCCGAGGATCGCGATGCGGGACTCGCCCCCCAGGCGAAGTTCGCTTCGCTCGCTATTCTGCGTCAAATCGTGCGCTCCACAGCGGAGGCGATCACACGCAGCGAGTCCATTAGCTTTACGAACTGCTCAGGGAAGAGCGACTGCGCGCCGTCGGAGAGTGCGCGATCCGGATTCGGGTGCACTTCGATGAGCAGGCCGTCTCCGCCAGCGGCGACCGTCGCGCGCGCCATCGCGGGTACCTTGTCGCGGCGGCCCGTGCCATGCGACGGATCCCCAACGATCGGCAGATGCGAGAGTTTTTTGACGACGGGGATGGCGGAGATATCCATGGTGTTGCGGGTGTAGGTTTCGAAGGTGCGGATGCCGCGCTCGCACAAGATCACATCATAGTTGCCGCCGGCGAGGAGATATTCGGCGGAGAGAAGCAACTCCTCGATCGTGGCGGCGATGCCGCGCTTGAGGAGTACCGGCCGACGAACCTCGCCCAGTTCACGCAGCAGGTTAAAGTTCTGCATATTACGCGCGCCCACCTGGAACAAATCGACATAGGGCATCATCGGTTCGATCTGCGAGATTTCCATGACCTCGCTGACGACCAGCAGGCCGTGCTCATTGCCTGCTTCGCGCATGAGTTTGAGTGCTTCGATGCCGAGTCCCTGGAAGGAGTACGGCGAGCTGCGCGGTTTGAATGCTCCGCCGCGCAGGAACTTCGCGCCCGCGTCTTTGACGAGTTTGGCGCAGGCAAAGATCTGATCTCGGCTCTCGACGGAACACGGCCCAGCCATGACGGCGACTTCATCGCCGCCCACGCTGACGCCGTTCGGAAAGCGAACGACGGTGCCTTCCGGACGAAAGCTGCGCCCCGCCAGCTTATACGGCGACGAGATGCGGATCACCTCCGCGACCCCTGCCAGAACTTCGAACTCCTTGTGGTCGAAGACGCCGGGCGTACCCACGCCGGCAAGGATGGTCTGGACCGTGCCCGTGGTGCGGTGAACATTGAAACCGATTTCCATCATGCGCTCGACGACGGACTGAATCTCGTCCTCGGTCGCGCGGTCCTGCATAGCAACGATCATCTGTCTTTTCCTGGGTTCTGTAGGGTGGCCGCGGGGATCCCCGGCCGTGAGGCAAGTTCATTGCGCTGGAGTGCCCGCATCACGTCGACAATGCGCTCGTAGATATGGACGAGTTCGATATCAGGCAACGGTCCGGGATTATGCGTGCGCACATTCTCAAAGATTACGCGCTCGCGGTTCGGCTCGTAGACGGGAAGATCGGTGGCGCGCTTGAGGCGGCCGATCTCCTGGGCAGCGGCTGCACGCTCGCTGATCAGCAATACGATGCGCTGGTCCAGCTCATCGATTTTTTTTCGCAGGGTTTCGAGGTCCATGGTCTTCCTTGTTCCCCGGCCGGTGAAACCTGCCGGGTCATGGAGAATCCGCAGCTATAACGGTATACGAAGAGGGGATCGATCAGTGGGCAGGCGCGACCGGCTCACGAATGCCGCCGCGCAATCCTCGAATCAATCGAGCAATGGCGCTCGGCGCCGCCTTCGGTCCGGCCTGTTCGATGGCGGCGACGATCGCGCTGCCAACTACCGCGGCGTCGGCAAATTCTCCGACGGCTGCGAAGTGCTCCGGCGTCGAGATGCCAAAGCCGACTGCAATAGGGAGCTTCGTGAAACGGCGCAGGCGGCCGACGAGGTTCTCCGCGTCGGATTCGAGGGAGGCGCGTGTGCCGGTGATGCCGGTGCGCGAGATGGCATAGACGAAGCCCTGGCAGACGGCCGCGATGCGTTGAAGGCGTTCGTCCGGGCTGGTGGGCGCGGCGAGGAAAATCGGCGCGAGATGATGGCGGTGCAGCGCGTCGAGGTAATCCGTAGCTTCTTCGACGATCATGTCGGTGACGAGCACGCCATCAACTCCAGCCTGCTCGGCGGCGAGGCAAAAGTTTTCCAGACCGAAGCGCAGAATCGGATTGAAGTAGGAGAAGATGACCAGTCCCGCTTGCGGCCGCTCGATGCGCAGACCGGCGGCGAGGCCGATGACATCATGCAGGCGCGTCCCGTTGCGCACAGCGCGTTCGCTGGCGCGCTGAATCACAGGGCCATCGGCCAGCGGATCGCTGAAGGGAACGCCGAGCTCGAGCACATCGGCGCCGGCATCAATCGCAGCGATGGCGATATTGTGCGTGGTCTGCAGATCGGGGTCGCCGACCGTGATGTAAGCAACCAGACCTGGCTTGTTGGGAAAAACGATCGGCATCGGCGGCTAGGCTCCGGAGAGCTGCAATTCTCGAGCGAGGATGCCCATGTCTTTATCGCCGCGGCCGGAGACATTAACGATGACGATGTCGCGCGGCGAAAGTTTGGGTGTGAAGCGGATACATTCTGCCACAGCATGTGCGCTTTCGAGCGCGGGAATGATGCCTTCGGTTCGTGCGAGGCGGAGCGTGGCATCCAACGCTTCTTCGTCGGTGGCAGAGGTATATTCAGCGCGGCCGGAGTCATGCAGAGCCGCGTGTTCGGGGCCAATGGAGGCGTAGTCGAGTCCGGCGGAAACGGAATGCGTGAGCGCGATCTGGCCGTTCTCATCCTGGAGGACGTAGGAGTAGGTCCCTTGCAGGACACCCGGCGCTCCTCCCGAGAAGCGAGCGGCGTGTTCGCCGAGCAGTGCGCTGCGCCCCCCGGCCTCCACACCGATAAGGCGGACGTCCTTGTCGGGAATGAACTCGTAGAACGCGCCGATGGCATTCGATCCGCCGCCGACACAGGCGATGATGGCGCTCGGCAGGCGGTTTTCCTTCTCAAGGATCTGTACGCGCGCTTCGCGGCTGATGACGCGGTGAAAATCCCGGACCATGGTGGGGTACGGATGCGCGCCCAGGACGCTGCCGAGCAGATAGTGGGTCGTGCGTACGTTGGTCACCCAGTCCCGCATCGCTTCATTGATGGCGTCCTTCAGGGTGCGGGAGCCGGACGAGACGCCGCGAACCTCCGCGCCAAGCATCCGCATGCGGTAGACGTTGAGCTGCTGTCGTTCCATGTCCTCTTCGCCCATGTAAACGACGCAGTCGAGCCCGAAGAGAGCGCAGACTGTGGCGGTGGCGACCCCGTGCTGGCCCGCGCCGGTTTCTGCGATGATGCGTTTCTTGCCCATACGCACTGCGAGCAGTGCCTGACCAAGACAGTTGTTGATCTTGTGCGCGCCCGTATGCAGGAGATCTTCGCGCTTGAGATAAATCTTTGCCCCGCCCAGCGATTCCGACAAGCGTGCCGCATGGTAAAGCGGCGTGGGACGGCCCGCGTAGTCGCGCAGCAGCAGATCGAGTTTCAGATGGAAGTCGGGGTCGGTCTGGGCTTCGGCGTACGCGTGCTCCAGCTCGTCGAGTGCGGCGACCAGAGTCTCGGGAACATAGCGGCCCCCGTAAGCGCCGAAGCGTCCCGCTGCGCGATTTGTCACAACAGATGCCATCAATTCACCTTACACCGGTCGAACAGCCGCAGCGGGCAGGGAAGCATTTTCAATCTCAGCGAACGCCGCGCGGGCGGCGACGATGAATGATCCCACCCGGGCCGGATCTTTTTTGCCAGGCTGCCGCTCGACGCCGCTCGCCACGTCCACCCCCCAGGGATGCAGGGTGCGGATCGCCTCGCCGACATTTTCCGGAGTCAGGCCGCCGGCGAGAATGATGCGGAGCTTTCCCGTTTCCGCTGCGAGCACATCGCGCGCGCGCGCCCAGTCCAGGGTTTTGCCTGTGCCGCCGGAAACCGATGCGGTTCGCGTATCGAGGAGGATCGCGTCGATATCGCTGTGACGTGCGATGGCACGAAGCTCGTTGCGAAGCTTGTGTTCCGATCGGACCGCATCGCTGTTGAGATCCCAGTGCAGTGTCTGGATCAGGAAGAAGCTCGTATCGAATTGTCTGCGCAGCTTCTCTGCCAGCGCAAAATCGAGCTCGCCGTGGAGCTGCACTCCGTGCAAACCGGCGGAAAGAAGGGCCGATGCAATCTCGTCGGGATTCTGGGTGTTAAAAATTCCAATCTTGGTGAGGTCTGCCGGCAAATCAGGCATGATGGCGGCGATATGGCCCGCGGTCACGCGCCGCGGGCTGGAGGCGAAGACGAATCCGATCGCATCGGCTCCGGCGTCAGCGGCCAGCAGCGCATCGTCGAGGGTTGTGTTGGCGCAGATTTTGATCCACATAAAAGTTAGCTGTGCCTCGAGACGACGGGTTCCGGAACCTGACGCGCTGTTTCATGCAGCAACGCCTGTAATGCGGCGCCGGGCTCCGGTTGCCGCATGAGCGATTCACCGATGAGGCAGGCGTGGAAGCCTGCTTCGCGTAGGCTCTGTAAGTCCGCAGCGGTGTGGATGCCACTTTCGGCAACACGAATGACGTCTGTCGGGAGCCGGTCGGCAAGGCGGAGCGAAGTTTCGAGACGGACCTCGAAGGTTCTCAGATCGCGGTTATTCACGCCATAAGCTTCGCAACCCAGATCGCGGACGCGAGCGAGCTCTTCGGCGGTGTGGACCTCGCAAAGGACGTCAAGAGAATATTGATGGGCGACGGCGGTGAAGCGGCTGAGCTCGGTGTCCGTGAGCGCTGCGGCGATGAGCAGGATGGCATCGGCGCAATGGGCGCGGCCTTCGACGATCTGGTACTCGTCCACGATGAAGTCTTTGCGCAGGCAGGGAATGCTCGTCGCGCGTGAGGCGATTTCGAGGTTCTCAAGGCTGCCCTGAAAAAAAGGCACATCCGTAAGCACGGAAAGCGCCGCCGCGCCTGCTTGTTCGAAACCCACCGCAAGCGTTTCTGGATTGAAATCCGCGCGGATGAGCCCCTTCGAGGGCGAGGCCTTCTTCAATTCGGCGATAACAGCCGGTCGCCCATCGGCGCTGGACCCGCGAATCGCCCGCGCGAAACCGCGAGGGGTATGACGGGCTGCCCGATGTTCCAAATCTCGCAGCGAGACGCGGTCGCGGCGCTGGGCGACGTCCATGCGGGTTTGGGCGAGAATGCGATCGAGATGCAGGATAGGGCCTCTGCTCCAAGTATAGCGAGGGAGGCGATTCGCAGGGTGGTCCGCAGCCACTCGACAGCGCCGTGACATTTGTCATATGCGAATGTTGACGAAGAGCACTGTGAGGGAGCGGGCGTTCCGGGCGATGCTGATGCAGTCAGGAGGCATTATGGAAAACCCAATCCCCAGCACCATTCCCGGTAATCAGATGCCGGCTGCAATCGAAAGAGAGTGCGACTCGGACTCTCATTTGCTCTTCGCGCTCGGCGTAGTGCTGCTGGTTTGCGGCGGCGCGATTACCGGCCATCACGAAGTAACGATGGTTGGACTCGGGCTGATCATCTTCAGCAGCATGTTTCAGTGAGTTTGACTGACTTTCACCGCCATCAGGCGAGAATCCCCAGCTTCTTTGCGGTTCCTTCGAGAGTTGCCAGCGCCTGATCGAGTTGTTCGCGGGTGTGCTCGCTGGTCATGATGGTGCGAATGCGAGCTTTGCCCTCGGGAACGGTGGGGAAGGCGATGCCGGTACCGAGGACGCCCGCCTCGAAGAGAGCGCGAGAGAAGTCCATGGTCCTGCGCCCATCGCCAACAATAATCGGGGTGATGGGCGTTTCGCTGGCCGGCGTGTTGACGCCGCCGATGTTGAAGCCAAGACGCCCAAGCTCAGCTTTGAAGTAGCGGGTATTCTCCCACAGGCGCTCGATGCGCTCAGGCTCCTGTTCCAGCAGATTAAATGCGGCGATGCAGGTAGCCGTGACCGACGGCGGGTGCGAGGTCGAGAACAGAAACGGACGGGCCCGGTGATAGAGGAAGTCGATGAGGTCCTTCGATCCGCAAACGTAGCCGCCGATCGCGCCGATCGCCTTGGACAGAGTGCCGACCTGGATGTCGACGCGGCCGTGGCAGTGGAAATGGTCGACGGAGCCGCGACCGTTGCGGCCCAGCACGCCGGAGGCGTGGGCATCGTCGACCATCATGATGGCGCCGTACTTCTCGGCCAGATCGGCGAGCTGGTCCACTGGGCCGATGTCGCCATCCATGGAAAAGACCCCGTCGGTGATCAGCAGCTTGTGGCCTGGCTCGTTCTCGATTTCGCGCAGCAGCTCTTCGGCATGACGAACGTCCTTGTGGCGGAAGACCTTGATCTTCGCGCGTGACAGCCGGGCGCCATCGATGATCGAGGCGTGGTTCAGTTCATCCGATACGATGAAGTCCTCTTTCCCGAGGAGCGCGGAGACGGTGCCGGCGTTTGCCGTGAAACCACTCTGAAAGACGACACAAGCCTCGACATTCTTGAAGCGGGCGATCTTTTCTTCCAGCTCCATGTGTATCTTCATGGTTCCCGCGATGGTGCGTACGGCGCCCGAGCCGACGCCATAGTCCTTGATGGCCTGGATGGCAGCTTCACGCAGCTTCGGGTGATTGCAGAGGCCCAGATAATTATTCGAAGCAAGATTGATGACCCGGCGTCCATCGTAGGTGCAGACAGGCGCCTGCACGTCATCGAGGATGCGCAGGCGAAAGTGCGTGCCCTTTTGCTTGAGTTCGTCGAGCTGAGTGGTCAGGTACTGGAGTTGGGGACGTGCGGAGAGCGAAGGGGCCATGCGTGTGCCTCGAAAATTACGATTTCCACCTATGATCGTAACTCCAGCGCGGATACCCGCGGCGTTCCCGACGCCCAAGCGCTTCCATTCCGGAGGCGCTGCAGGTCAGATACAATGAGTCTTCCAGCGCAGGAGCAACAATTCACTTCGGCCGGGCTGCGTGCATGCCGGAGTGCAGCGACGGTTTTCGGCGCGGATGTTTGAACCCAGAGAGTTCCTCACGAATGATTTCGCTGTTCCGGACTAAAATCGCCCCCTGTCAGATTGTTAACCTCGGGCTTTGCACCTGCATTTTCGCCGCTGCGGCCTGCGCGCAGGCGCAGGTGGCCACCCGCACTCAGGTCACGACCCGGGAGATGAACGGCGCCCTGTCCTTCACAGTCCGCGTGGCCGATGCTTTGGGAGCGCCGGTTTCCCAGGGCTCGGTGAGTTTTGAGACAGCGAAAGGCTCGCTCGGCTCGGTCTTTCTCAACGACGGATCGGCAACGCTGAATCTCACCAATCCGCCGCGGTGGGCGAAAACGGTGACCGCTGTTTATCACGGCGATGCTTCCTTTGCGGACTCGGCGGCCAGCACCGGCGTGACTGCGGATGCCGCCAGCGGCTTGCCCGGATTTACCGTGACCGCGAGCCCATCGACGCTGACATTGACGCCGGGCCAATATTCAACGGTCAACCTCACAGTCACCTCGCAGAATGGGTTCTCCGAAGGAGTCAACCTCTCCTGCTCCGGTTTGCCTGGTGCTACGAATTGCTCGTTCAATCCTGTCGTGATCACGCCGCCGGCGAACGGATCGAGCATCAGCGCCATGCAGATTACGACTACAGCCGCATCCGGCAAACTCGAGAAGCCGGGGCCTTTTGGCAAATCGGAGGCAGTCTACGCAGTTATGATCCCCGGCCTCCTGGCTTTGGCGGGGGTTGGCGCCATTCGGCGGAGGAACCTATCCGCGCTGCGGGCTCTTGGATTCATCATGCTGCTGGCCGCAGGGACACTCGGCTTGAGCGCCTGCAATGTGCGGTACGACTATCTGCACTACAAGCCGGCGCCCAATTACGGAACCCCCGCGGGCACCTATACGGTTGTTGTCGCGGCCTACGCCTCGGACGGGACCTCGATCACCTACGCAACTTCGTCCAATCCAGACTGCGCCGGAGCCGTCTGCCTGGCGCTGACGGTTCAGTAAGGACACTGAACAGGGAATAGGCAATCGGCAATCGGCAATTAGAACCCGCCCGGTGGTTGACCCTGTTTTCTCGAATCTCGGCGGTGTCTCTCAGACGCTCAATCCAACCGGCATACTTTGGCGACTTGATTGTGCCAGGGGCAAGGAAGGCCTGTGCCTTCATTGGATGGAAGCAACAGCCAGGTTGCGCCTAAAGGCGCCAGCGTCGCAAGTCGTTCACGGTCGGTCATGCGATTCACGGACACCTCTGCGTTGCGTTGCGCGGCCCAGCGGCTGGCGAGCTCAGGAATCACCGCGACGACGCCCGCGTCCTTGTCGTCAGCAAGATGATCGCGCTGGGCAATCGCGCGAAAGCCCTGCTCATCCTCCTCCGGAAGGTAGACGAGCTGCGGATCGAAGGCGAACACGGCTGATTTCGGAGTGTTGTCCCGGATCCAGAGAAATGCCTGCTGGTACGGATTCCCGGTGCGCGACCCTGGCCACTCGATGGGCGCGCACCCGGCCCAGGTGACGCGCTGCACCGCGAACATCCCTCCAAAAAGAATAACCAGAACGGCGCCAGTCGCGATGAGCGATCGCCGTGCCATCGCGCTGAAAACTCCACCGCTGAGCACGATACCCAGCGCGTAAATGAGATGGAAGCTGCGCAGGATTTGCAGGGGAACGAGAGGGTAAGGGCCTTCTGGCGGTACCAGCATCGCCGCGATCAGGATACTGGTGGCTCCGATCAGCAGACAGGTGAGGCAGAGCGCGCCTTTGGGATTCGAGTGCCCGAGCCGACGGCCCGCCAGACCCGGCAGCAACGGCGGCAAAACCATTCCCAGCACCTCATACCAGTGCCAGCGGGCGAGAAACAGAAATGTGCGCGGCGCGAGAGAAACCGCTTGCCGGTAAGCAGGATCGATGGGGAAGCGGTGCGCAAAGGTGAATGTGGCGGCGCAGACTGCAACGGCCACTGCGCACAGCCTCAGAGCCAGCCGTGTGTGTCCTGTGGCAACGCACGTCAGTACGACAACAAAGCCGATCGCGTAAGCGGCCATCAGGGGATGGATCATTGCGGCGATGACAAGGAAAAGACTCGCCCTCAGCCATGCGCGGTCGATGGACGCGGCCACGGCGAGCAGAGTCAGCGGCGTCGAGAAGGAGCGCGCAGTCACGTACGGATCCATGATGAACAGTGCGGTTCCCGCAACAGGCAACGTGAAGCAAGCGGCAGCCAGCAGAAGCGAGCACCATCGCGCAGACTCGCTGGTGAACAGGCGGGCGGCGAGCTGCCCGCAGCCCACGAGGTAGAGAAAAATCGAGAGCAGGTGCGCGACGAACAGCACACCGGCCAGCGGCAGATGCGAGACCTCGACGACCGCAGCCATGGCCCAGGGGAAGGCTGACAACCTCGCAAATGCCATGACGAACGCAGAGTTGAGTGGGTAGAGCGAAGGATCGAGGATGTGGCGGACGCTTGCGACGTAGATTCCCGCGTCTCCGGCGAATGGATGGTAGCCGTGGATCAGCAGAACCAGCGGCGTGAGCAACACAGGGCCGAGGCGCGAAGGGATGGACGACGGCGACCGGGCGTCCTTGCCGATGCCGAAGCTCCGCGGCGCGGGTGGGCGAAGCGCTGTCGATGTCGGCATCCGATTACAGATTCTCTTCGACGAGAGCGATGGCCAGTGAGGCGATGGAAGATTCGTCGCCAAAGCCGGCTAGCCAGCGCACCTCCGGCTCGCGGCGAAACCAGGTGAGCTGGCGCTTGGCGTAGTTGCGGTGAGCCTGCCGCGTCGCATCGATGGCTGCCGTTTGTGTGGTCTCTCCGCGCAGAACGCTGCGTGCCTGGCAATACCCGAGTGCTTCGAAGGCCCGAGGGCTGTCGCCGAACTTGAGAATAAGGTTATGGGTTTCTTCGACCAGCCCGCTCGAGAACATCGCGGCGGCGCGGGCGTCGATGCGGGCGTACAGCTCCGGACGCGGCGGGTCCAGACCGATGCGCAGGATGCGAAAGCCGGTGAGCGGCGTGCGGCCCGTCTTCCAGACTTCGGTAAGGGGTCGGCGGGCGGCGAGGCATACTTCGATGGCGCGGATCAGCTTGGGCTGGTCATTCGCATGGATGCGCTCGGCGGCCTTTGGATCGAGGCGGCGCAGGAGCCGATGCAGCCACGGTTGACCGTGCCGTTCCGCGCTTTCCCGGAGACGATTGCGGATCTCCTCCGAGCGCTGCGGGCCGGCGAAGAGGCCGTCGAGCAGGGCGCGCAGGTACAAGCCGGTTCCCCCGGTCACGATGGGCAGGCGATGACGAGCGACGATTTCGCTCACGGCCTGGCGGGCGAGTCGGCTGTAGTCGCCGGCGGTAAAGAACCGGTCCGGAGGCAGCACGTCGACGAGGTGATGCGGGATGGCGCGCCGCTCGCCGGGCGTCGGCTTGGCGGTGCCGATTTCCATCTCCCGATAGACGGCGACCGAGTCGCAGCTGACGATTTCGCCGGTGAAGCGGCGGGCCAAAGTCAGCGAGAGGGCGGTTTTGCCGCTGCCCGTCGGGCCCAGCAGCACAACGAGAAGAGGCTCCATATTGCGTTGGAGCCAGAGTAGCAAAGCGAAGCCACCGATCGGGATGCCGCTGATAGTTGCCCCGCTTTTAGGGCAGCTTTTAGCGGTTCGACATGCCCCGCGCGTTGTGCATCGGCAAGGTCGGGCCGGTCGAGGTAGCTACGGGATTTTCGTCGCTTGCGGGCTTGTGCGCGGTCACGGAACGAGCCGCGCGCACCGCGGGCCGGGCCGGGAGGGTATCTGTTCGGCGAAGGCCGGGCGTACCAGGCCCTGGGTTGTATTCTTTTCGGCCACCGAAGGTGGCGACCATGGCAGGAGTTGCGACCATTGCAACGAACGCGACAGCAAAAATCAAGTCATGCATTCCAGCACTTCCTCGGAAAATCGCAGCAATTGTGCTCTGTGGTACTCAGTATGTCGCCCGGGTAGTTCCCCATCCATAGCACTTCCATGGAGGGTAATAACGCACGCCGTGACCCGTTGGGTTGTTACTCGTGACCGATGTACCCCAACCTCTGCGTAGAACTTTTTGGAGTGGCAGACCTGCGGTGGAGGGCGGCCGTTCTGACAGTACGCACACGACACCTTAGCAACGAAGGGCAGGCTTCGTTCTGAACCCACCACAGCGGTGGTTGCTCCTGAATCGCCGCTCACTCCACTTGCTGTTTGGCTTTGTATCCGTCGCGCGCGATGATGTCGTACTTGAGCGGCTTGTGTTTCTCGTCCTGCATGCGCAGCGGGTGACCTTCGTCGTCCACCAGCTCGACGCGGATGTGCCGGTAGGAGCCGTCCATCTTCTGATTGCTGGGCTTGTAGGTGATCTGGTACTGGTTGCGGATCGACTCGTTGATCTCGGTGAAGATGTCCGGCATCTCGGCATCGAAGCGGGGCTCGAAGAACATCCCGCCGGTCATGCGCGCGAAGGTCTGCAACTCGTTATCGGCCTGGAGCATGGTCATGTTATTCATGCGGCCGCTGGCGAAGCCGCCGCCGCCCATGACGCCCGCGCCGCCGGTCGCGATCGAGAAGATCGTGACGTTGGGCGTCTCCTTGATCTTCTGCATGGTCTTGTCGAGGGTGATTTTCGAGAATGTATCCACGCCGGAGGAGATGAGAATGATGTATTTGCGGCCATCGATGCGGGAGAGCCGGTCGAGGGTTTCGTAGAGGGCGTCGAATTCGTTGGTCTCGCGCCAGGTGGGCATCTGCAGGGAGCGGACCGCGTCCTGAATCATCATTTTGTTCTGGGTGAAGTCTGTCAGGATCGTGGTATGCATGTCGTAAGTGACCACGGCGATATAGTCATCGGGGCGCAGCTGCTGGGTGAAGGCGAAGGCCGCGTTCCACATATCGTAGATGAAGTTGTAGCTGTTGGCGGCGAACTCGACCAGCAAAACAGCCGTTATCGGAGCCTTGACCTGGTGGAAGCTGACGATGTCCTGGGGCTGGCCGTCCTCAAAGACGCGGAAGTTTTGCTCTTTGAGGTTGGGGATGAATTGATGGGTCTTCTCGGTGATGACGCCCACGTCCACGTTCACGACGGGCACATCGACGCGGAGGGAGTAGTTGTTGAGGCCTGGAGGATTCTTCACCGTCGGCTCGGGCGGCGGAGGCGGTGGCGGCGCCGCCTTTTTCGGGATGGCGATAGGGCCGTTGTCGTTGCCGGGGCCGCCGGCTTCCGGAGCGGTCTGGTCGGGCTGTTGCTGCTGCGGCGGATTCTGGGTTTGCTGCCCACCGGAGGAAGATTGCTGCTCCGCCCGTAACATGCGGGCGGGCAGGAGCGTCTGAAAGAGGAGCAGGGCGACAGCGGCGATGACCGGCAAACGCAGGTGGGATTCCTTCATGGAAAAACCTCTGGAACAATCTTCGTGCCGCCGGTGCCCTGGCGGCAAGCGTGGGAGAAGCTTAGTCTATGGACGTGTCTAAACACCTGAAAGGTATCCACAAAGGGATGGCCGCGCTGGCTCTGGCTTCGAGCGCGGCGCTTTTCGCGCAAATGCCGGCGCCCATTACCCAGCCAGCGGTCGCGGCGGCCCTGCCGCCGAGCCCTCCCGCCATTACGAAGTTTTTCCCGCTGAGCGAAATTCATCGCGGGCTCCAGGGAGTGGCCTACACGGTCTTTGAGGGAACGAAGCCGGAGCCAATGGGAGTTGAGATCCTCGGCGTGCTGCACAACGCTCTCGGACCGCGGCAGGACATGATCCTCGCGCGCCTCGAGGGCGCGAAGCCGGAGTATACGGGCGTGGTTGCCGGGATGAGCGGCAGTCCCGTCTATATCGATGGGCGCCTGGTGGGTGCGCTCGCATACAGGATTGGGCAATTCAGCAAAGAGCCGATTTGCGGGATCACGCCGATCGCGTCGATGCTGGGCGTCGAGGAGCAACACGCGGCGCCAGCGACGGAGGTAGCAGCCGGGGACAGCGCCATTCCGGGAACTGGGGCGGTGAGCAGTCCGGGATCGACCGGAAAGATGGATGCTGGCGGACCGCTGATCCAGCCCATGGATACGCCACTGGTCTTCAGTGGCTTCAGCCCGGATGCGCTGCAGTTTTGGAAAGAGCACGCGCCGGCGGGGCTGATGCCGGTCGCGGGCGTTGGCGGCTCGGAGAGCGAGGAGAAGCAGGCAGACCCGCTGATGCCGGGATCGGCAGTGAGCGCAATTCTGGTGCGAGGCGATCTGGACATCGCGGCCACCTGCACGGTGACGTATATCGATCCGAAGCGGATGCTGGCATGCGGGCATCCCATTACGCAGTTTGGGCCGGTCTCGATGCCGATGACCAAGGCGGATGTGGTGGCCACGTTGCCGTCGCCGCTCGAGGCCTTCAAGATCATCAACACGACGGAAACGGTGGGTTCGATCACCGAGGATCGCGCCTCGGCGATCATGGGCGAGTTTGGCAAGCCGGCGAGGATGATCCCGGTGACGCTGCGGGTGGTGCGCGAGGGCGAGAATCCTGAACATGCCGCGGCCAGCGATGCATTGCACTTTGAGGTGATCGATCAGCCACAGATCACCCCGATGGCAGTAATGGTCGCGGTGTACCAGGGGCTCATGCAGGAGAACAACTACTCCGCGCAGACGACGTATCACGTGCGGGGATCGGTCAAGCTGAGCGGTTATCCGGTGGTGAAGCTGAACAGCCTGGTGGCGCCGACCGATGTCCTGCCTGCGAATCTGCAAACGGCGCTTGCGCTGGGGGAACGCTTCGCGCGGCTCTATGACAATGCGGCGCGCCGGACACCCATCGAGAGCGTGGAACTGGAAGTTGCGGCGATTCCGCGCCGGCTGACCGCGGAGATTGAGAGCGCGCACGCCAGCAAGGTTGAGGTGCACGCCGGCGATACGATTACTGTGGAAGCCACGATCCTTCCCTGGCATGGCGAGCGGCGCAATGTGCGGGTCCCGGTGAAGCTGCCGTCGAATCTGCCCGAGGGTCCGGTTCGTCTCCTCGTGAGCGACAGCGGAACGCTCGATCGGCTGCTGCAGCCTCCGCAATTCAACGCGCAGCCCCTCGACGTGGCGGCGACCATCGCGCAGCTGAACAGCGTGCACACCAGCGATCAGTTGTATGTAACGCTGCTGGCGCCGCAGGCGCAGGCGGCGGTGGATGGACGCACCCTGACGGCGATTCCACTGTCGATGGCGAATGCTATGGAGCCGCTGCGGGAGAACAAGGGCATGGCGCTGAACGGCGAGTCGGCCGTGCCGATGGCTTCTCTGCCGATGGATGCCGTAGTGACGGGGCAGCAGGTGGTGACGCTGCAGGTCGAGGAAGAATAGGCCTTCCCCTTGATCCGCCTGTTCGGATGCGGACAGCGGTTCCGGAAGATGGACAATGGAGCGCCGTTTTAGCCGTGAGCGCCGCGCGCAAGCCCGTGCGTTATCAGTGACTGACGAATCTCAGGGTGCCGTGGGATCCCTGGAACGCAACGTGCTGCTGACGTTACCAATTTCAGGAGGTCGTGCATGGCGTATTTCGAGCGGGTGCGTGACGTTATCTCCGGGCCGTTCAGCGAAGAAATTCTGAGGCAGCGCGCGGCAGCTGGTTGGCAGCTGGTTTCCGTCGAATGGCGGCGGGAGTTGCCTGACTCGGAGATGCCGACTGGGCCAGGCGTCTTCCACGAAGAGATTCCCTTCGGCCTGCGCATCTCCGAGGACTGTCAGCGCCTCGAAATAGACCCGTCAGAGAACCAGGCGCTTCTGCAGATGATGGAGATGCTGGTCCAGGATTTCCCGTTTTCGAGCATTGCCAGCGACCTCAATGAGAAGGGCTTTCGCACCCGGGATGGGCGGCGCTGGAATCCGGTGGCGATCTTCAATATGATCCCGCGGCTGATCGAAGTGGGACCGCGGCTATTCTCAACCGAAGAGTGGGAGATGCGGCGGCAGAAGTTCGCGCGCATGAGTTGAGCAATAGCGGGGAGCTGAAAGCGGGCAGCCAGGGGTCGTTTCTTTTCTAGCCAGTCGTTCGCGGAATCCCCGCGTCTCAGAATCGAGACTCACCTACCCAGTCCTTGCCGGTAGTCTGAAGCAAAGAAACAGAAAGCTACAGCGCGAGCGCGCATTCCGAGCATCCTAACCAATAGAGCGATTGCTCGGCCAGAAGCACGACCATTGCACGACTGCGCCGCCAGTCCGGCGGCAATCCTACACCCACAGGAGCGAGAGATATGAAGGTTTTTTCCGCAAATCTCGACAATCTACGCAAGCTCTACATCAATCAGCTGCAGATGTTATTATCCACCGAACAACAGATCACCGAAGCCCTGCCGAGGATGGTCGAAAAGGCGACCGACACGCAGCTGAAGCAGGCCTTCGAATCCCATCTGCAGGAGACACGGGCACAGATAACGCGGATCGAGCAGATTCTCAACCAGGCGGTTGGCGAGGCCAAGCCGATCAAGTGCAAAGTGCTGGCTGCACTCGAGACAGAAACCGAAGACATGGTGAAGGATTCCGCCGACGACAGCGTGCTGGACGCCGCGCTGATCTCGGCCGGTCAGCGCGTGGAACACTACGAGATCGCGGTCTACGGCGCGGTGCGGCGCTGGGCGCAGATCCTCGGAGAAACCGCGCACGTCGAGCTGCTGGATAAGACGATCAGGGAAGAAGGTCACGCCGACAAGCTGCTGACGGAGATCGCGGAGCGGGTGAATCCGTACGCGCAGCGAGCAGCGTAGTTCTTCATCGGTACACGAGGGCCGGACGGTTTCCGTCCGGTCCTTTCTGTCTGTGGCCGGGGACGGCGCCAGGCCTGTGGAACCTCCCTGAGCAGCCGTTGACAAATCGTTTTATCCGCTCCTATTATTCGCGGGATCAGAGCAGCCATACCTGCTCAGGAAGCCAGAACGGGCAAAGGAGAATGTCTCAATGATCCCGATGAAGAGTCCAACGTTCCTCGCAATCGCAGTCGGCGTGCTCGCTCTCTGCGCAATCAACTCCATGCCGGCACGAGCGGTCACGTGGAGTTCTTGTAGTCAGTACGCAACCTACAGCGAAAACGGTTACAACCTCTATACCGACGAATGGGGCGCGTCCTCTGGCCAGTGCGTTTATGCCAACAGTTCCACCAATTGGTACTCTGTCGCCGATTATCCCAACGGCACAAGTGTCCAGGCGTACCCTGACACGGAAATCGGCCTGGGCAACAAAAGTCTCAGTTCCTTCGGCTCCGTCAACTCGTCGTTCAACTTTTCTGTGCCTGGTGGCGCATCTTTCGACGCAGCCTACGATCTCTGGACGAACGGGAACGTGGACGAAGTGATGGTTTGGGAGGATTGGAACAACAACGGCCCGATTGCCAGTTCGTATAGTTGCAACCAATTGGGTGTAAGTGGCTGCCCGTTCGCCACCAACGTCACCATTGATGGCGTTACTTACGATGTCTTTCAGGGCAACACCGGCCACAACGTCGTTTCCTTCCTGCGCACCTCGAAGGTGACCAGCGGCAGTGTGAATCTCCTGGATTTGATGAATTGGCTTGCGAATGAGGGCAAGCTCAACAGCAAGACCTTCTCCACGGCAGATTTCGGTTTTGAAATCACGAGAACCAGCGGTTCACAGACCTTCACAGTGAATTCTTACAGCCTCACTACCGGCTCCGGAGGCGGTTGCACGCCCACCGCAATCACTCCGTATATCTCAGTGAATAACGGCTCCAGTTGGGCTGAAGAAACCAGCGCCACCGTGGGCTCCACGAGCACCGAGGTAGACCTTGGCCCGCAGCCCCTCTCCGGCGGATCGTGGAAATGGTCCGGCCCCAACGGATATAGCTCGACGTCGCGTCAGATCGACGACATTCCGCTGAAGACCGGCTCCAACGCGTATACAGCCACGTACACCAACTCCTCCGGCTGCAGCAGCACGGAGACCTTTACCATCACGGTGAACTAACCATCAAGGACAGCTTCACGCCCTACACTCGGCCGCGGCGCCGCCGATCGCAGTTAGCGACCACGGCGCCGAGACCGGCGGGCGCAGATTTGGTATCAGGGAGTATTCCTTGCAAACCTTGAGAAGACACGCTCCCCTTGTCCTGGCGACGACGAGCCGCCGTGCGCTGATTCTTCTCGCAGGCGCTCTGCTGGGTGGAGGCGGGCTTCTCGAGGCGCAGACCGTGAACGTGTCTGTCTGGTCGTCGGCTATTGACCACAGTCTGGAGTCCGTTCTCGTCTTCCAATCTCCTCAAATCAGCGAGGAGGCTGAGGCGAATATTCAGGTCTACGACGATGTTGTCGCTCAGCAGATCGCGCGGATCGATGTCGCGGCCCCATCCGGCCCTTCAGCCGTCACCACGGCGGCAGACGCCCCGCCCTCCATGGATCAGGAAGCGGATACGTTGATTGTTCACCCGCTGAAAAACGGCGCGGAGATCCTTCGGTCGGCTCCCGGATCGAACATCGATTTCCTCCTGATGACGCAGCTCTTCCGGGCGGTGAAGCCGAAGGCATATCGGGTCGCTTGCGGAGTTACTGGGTCGAACGATCTCGAATCTCTGGCCTTCCGCAACCCCGACGGGACCTATGTACTTCTTACGGTGAACCATTCCAGGTCGGCTGTCAGACTTGAAACCTTTTGGAAAAACGGAGTCTTTACCTACACGCAGGCCGGCAGCTCGATTGGGTTCTTTGCGTGGGATCCAAAGAGGCCGGTGGTTATGTTGCTTCCGAGGGAAGCCGGAATTTCGGCAACGGGTTCCATTTCGATCGAGGCGAAATGTTCGAACATATCTCCTCTTGGTATCGACCTTCGCTGTGAAGGTCACGGATTTTCCTGTTCCATCTATCCCGTGCATTACTTTAATTGCGGTTCGCAGGAGGAAAGCGTGCCGCTCACCGTTAAGGTCGACTCCAAACGAAACGAAACCGATTCCGTGAAACCTGGTTTTATCACGATTACCGCGGCTCCGGAGGTCGGAGAACCTACGATTCTCCGCGTACCCTGTTGTGGTGCCGACTGACGAGACAGAATCTCCTGGCGTCTTTGAGGGCGGAGCGTTTTGCTTTTTGGCAGTCGGGGTCACCACCCGGCCTTTCACGTGTTCTCGGTGATGCACGTACTATACGTGTTCGACCTTGACAGTCACGGCTGGACTGCGGCGGGGACGGCGGTTCGCCTGAAGAATCTTCTTGCGCAGCCGAAGGGATTTAGGCGTGACCTCGACCATCTCGTCGTCGGCAATGAACTCGATCGCCTGCTCCAGGTTCAGCGCTCGCGGCGGCGCCAGACGGATCGCATCGTCCGCAGTGGATGCGCGCATATTCGTTAATTTCTTTTCGCGCACGACGTTCACGTCCAGATCGTTGTCGCGGGAGTGTTCGCCGATGATCATTCCCTCGTAGACTTCGACGCCCGGTGGGGTGAACAGGACGCCGCGGTCCTCGAGGCCTTCGAGGGCATAGGCGGTGGTGACGCCGGGGCGATCGGCGACCAGAGCGCCGGTGGGGCGCTGCGGAATCTGACCCTGATGGGGCATGTAGCCGTCGAAGAGGGAGTTCATGACCATCGTGCCGCGTGTCTCGGTGAGCAGATCGCTGCGCAGGCCAATAAGTCCGCGTGAGGGAACGCGGAATTCAAGACGCACGCGGCCATAGCCATGGTTGTGCATCTTCGTCATCTCGCCCTTGCGCGGCCCAAGCCGCTCGATGACGGTACCGATGAAAGCTTCCGGAATGTCGATGGTCAGGTGTTCGACCGGCTCCATCAGCTTGCCATCGACCTCCTTTGTGACGATCTCAGGGCGGCCGACCATCAGTTCGAAGCCCTCGCGGCGCATCATTTCGATCAGGATGGAGAGCTGGAGCTCGCCGCGGCCGAGGACCTTGAAACTGTCCGGACTGCCCGTCTCCTCCACGCGAATGGAGACATTGGTGAGCAGCTCCTTGTCGAGGCGATCGCGCAGGTTGCGCGAGGTCACCCACTGGCCTTCGCGTCCCACCATGGGGGAATTGTTGATGGAGAACTGCATGGCGATGGTGGGCTCATCGATGATGATGGCCGGGAGCGGTGAGGGGTTCTCGACGCTGGTGATGGTTTCCCCGATCGTGATGCCTTCCACGCCAGCCACGGCGACGATGTCATCGATCTCTGTCTCGGTGATGTCGACGCGATGCAGGCCGCTGAAGGTGAAGAGCTTGGTAATGCGCGTCTTCTGCATGGAGCCGTCACGCTTGGAGATGGCAACATCGTCGCCGGTGCGCAGCGTGCCCTGGAAGACGCGGGCGATGGCAAGGCGGCCCAGGTAATCGGAATAATCGAGGTTGGTGACCTGAACCTGGAGGATGCCGGTGGGGTCGCCCATCCCTTTGGGAATGGTGGTGCGGATGGCCTCGAAGAGCGGCATCAGGTCGGTGCCGGGAATGGTGGGATCGAGGCTCGCCTGGCCCAGCTTGGCGTTGGTGTAGAGGACCGGGAAGTCGAGCTGGTCCTCGTTGGCATCGAGATCGATGAAGAGATCGTAGACCTCGTTGAGGACTTCCTGGTGGCGCGCATCGGGGCGATCGATTTTGTTGATGACCAGGATGGGCGGCAGCTTGGCTTCCAGCGCCTTCGACAGCACGTAACGGGTCTGGGGCAAGGGGCCTTCGGAGGCATCGACCAGAAGCATCACGCCGTCGACCATCTTGAGGGCGCGCTCGACTTCGCCGCCAAAGTCGGCGTGGCCTGGGGTGTCGACGATGTTGATCTTCTCGCCCTTGTAAAAGACGGCGGTGTTTTTGGCGAGGATAGTAATCCCGCGCTCCCGCTCGAGTTCATTCGAGTCCATCACGCGCTCGGTGAGGGCCTCGTTGGCGCGGAATGTACCGGCCTGGCGCAGGATCTGATCGACGAGGGTCGTCTTGCCGTGGTCGACGTGGGCGATGATGGCGATATTGCGAATCGTGTTCAAGATTTTCCTGGTGTTGAAGTTGCTGGTGTGGGGTGACGCGAGTCGGGCGAGGCAGTTGAGAGGGATGCGGCGGAGTTAACGCGCGCTGGGATCGCCGAGGGCGTCGTCGATGGACGCAAAAAGGGCCGCGAGATCGAGGCGGAGGCCGGTAGTCGCGTCGGCGAAAGACGCAGTTTCAATCCAGTTCCCGGTGGAAAAGTCGAAGCCTTTGCGTTCGGCCGGGTCAATCACCCAGACATTGCGGACGCCCATTTTGCGGTAGTCCTCCAGGCGAATCAGATAGCGGCTCACCCGGTCTTCCGGGGAGAGGACTTCGATGACGGCTACGGGCGGGGTCTGGATGACCTGCTCGCGCGGGGCGGAGGTCGAAATGACGCAGATGTCGGCAACGCGAAAACGGGTCGGGGATACCTGGATGCGCAGCTCGGGGTAGGCGGTGAGGGGCAGATCGCGCTCGTGCTGGATAAACCACTTCAGCAAAGCCCGTTGCACGGCAGAGTGATCGAGTTCTCCCAAATTGCGCTCCTCGATGACGCCATCGACATAATCGCAGTCGGGCCGATAGCTCGTATGGAGGTACTCGCTGGTGGAAATACGAACTGGGGTCGCAGTCGCCATCGATCTTCTTTAAGTTTAACAGCGCTGGGCAAGACGGGTGGCCGCATTCGATTGTCAGCGGCGAGGGCCCCCTCTACTCGTAGCGCAACGATTCGATCGGATCCATCGAGGCGGCACGATTCGCGGGCAACGTTCCGAAGATGATGCCAACCGTCGCTGAGGCGATGAGCCCGATCACCGCGGACCAGCCCGAAACCGGCACGCGATAGTTGGTGAAGAAGCGAATGGAGAAGGGGATGGCCAGGCCAATCACCGCGCCGATCATGCCCCCGAAAAGCGACACAAAGACAGCTTCCATCAGGAACTGCAGTTTGATCTCTCGCGAGGTTGCGCCCAGTGCCTTCCGAATGCCGATCTCCCGGGTGCGCGAACGGACGGTCGCCAGCATGATGTTCATGATGCCCACGCCGCCAACCGCCAACGTTACGCCGGAGACCAGCAGCAGCATGGCGGTCAGCGCGTTGACAACCTGACCTGCGAGGGTGATGAGCGCGGTCATCGTCTGGGTCTGATAGACGGAGGTGGGCTGGTGCCGCCCGTCATGACGGACGACGGAAACGATCTGTTTCGCTGCATCTTCGACCGCGGTCTGATCGCGGATGGAGAAGTACATCTCCTTCACGTTGTCCGTTCCGCTGAAGTAGCGGCCCACGGAGTAGGGAATGAGAATCGTCTGATCGGCGATCTCGGTTTCGCCGAAAGTCTCGACGCGTTCCTTGAACGTTCCGATGATGGTGAAAGGAATTCCGTTGATCTGAAAGGTACGTCCGATGGCTTCGGAGGGGCTGCCGAACATCGCGCGTGCAAAAGGTTCCGTCACGTCCGCCACTTTGCTGTGCACGGTCTCGTCCTCCTCATCAAAAAAGCGCCCGGCGAGCGTGACGAGATTCCGCACATCGCGATATTGCGGCTCGACGCCGAGGACGAGCACTTCCCGGACGACGCCGCCAATGCTGATGTTCTGGTGCATCTCCAGCACCACGGAGGAGTTGGCAACCGAGGGCACCTCCTCGTCGATGAGGTGCTCGTCTTCGAAGGTCAGGAAGTCGGTCTGAACGTTGGTGACTGCGCCCGAGCCGCCGCCGGCATATTCGAGCTCCACGAGATTCGTGCCGATGCCCTGGATCTGGCTGAGGATGTACTGGCGTCCGGTGGCGGAGATCGCGACGACCAGAATGAGCGAGGCAGTGCCGATCACCATGCCCAGCGCGGTCAGGATAAAGCGGACCTTGGCGGTGCGGAAGCTGTCGATGGCGAGCTTCGCGATCTCGCTGAACACCATCGTCTGGCGCGCGCTGGCGAGGGTGCGTTCAAACGAAAGTAGAGGCGGTCGCTCCGGGGCCATCTGCCTTTACAGGATGCCACAGCGAAGGGAAGGGTTCAGCCGATCTCGCGAAAGCCGGTTCCGCGGGCAGGAGCGAATGAGCGCCCCTGCCCGCTGGACCGATGGCAAATTAAAGCGCGACGGTGACGGCTTTCACCTCGGTGTAGTTGTGGAGCACCTCTTCGCCCATCTCGCGGCCCCATCCGGACTGCTTGTATCCCCCGAAGGGCAGGGAAGCGTCGAAGACGTTGTGGCAATTGACCCACACGGTGCCGGCACGGAGACCGCGCGCGACTTTGTGGGCGAGGCTCAGGTTCTGGGTCCAGACCGAGGCGGCCAGTCCATAGACCGTATCGTTGGCCCGCTTCACGATGCGATCGACATCGGCGTCGTTGAAGGGCACGGCGCAGACGACAGGCCCGAAGATTTCCTCCTGGACGACCTTCATGCGCGGATTGGTGCTGGTAAGGACCGTGGGCCGGACGAAGTAGCCGCGTTCGACGCCCGAGACCGGTCCGCCAGCGGCGATTCTCGCACCTTCCTGAATCCCCGACTCGATGTAGCCGACCACCTTGCGGTATTGCTCATCGCTGACCAATGGGCCCATCTGGCAGGAGGGATCGAGGCCAGGAGCAAGCTTGATGTCCGAGGCGACTTTGCTGACGCCTTCGACCACCTGGTCGAAAACCTTTTCGTGGATATAGAGACGTGAGCCGGCGCAGCAGCACTGTCCATGGTTGAAGAAGATCGCGCTGGCTGTGCCGGAGACGGCCTGGTCGATGGGCGCGTCGGGGAAGACGATCGAGGGGGATTTCCCGCCGAGTTCGAGCGAGACTTTTTTCAGATTGCCGGCGGCGGCTTTCACGATCAGCTTGCCGACCTCCGTCGATCCGGTGAAGGCGATCTTGTCGACCAGATCGTGCGCGGCGAGGGGAGCTCCGGCGCCTTCGCCATAGCCGGTGAGCACGTTGACCACGCCTGGAGGGAAGCCGGCTTCGTCGATGAGCTGGGCGAGGCGCAAGCCGGAGAGTGGCGTCTGCTCGGCGAGCTTCAGGACGATGGTGCAGCCGCAGGCCAGCGCGGGTGCGAGTTTCCACGCAGCCATCAGCAGCGGAAAATTCCACGGGATGATCTGGCCGACCACGCCGATGGGTTCGCGCATGGTGTAGGAGTGAAAATCGTAGCCCGAGGAGAGCGGCAGGGTTTTGCCCGGGATTTTGGTCGCCCACCCGGCCATGTAGCGGAACATATCGACGGCGAGCGGCACATCGGCGACGCGCGCGACCGAGCGGGGCTTGCCGTTGTCGAGCGATTCAATTTCCGCGAACTCCTCGAGATGCTGCTCGAGCAGGTCGCCGAGCTTCCAGATCAGGCGGCCGCGTTCGGAGGGAGACATGCGGGGCCACGGGCCCTCGTCGAAGGCGCGGCGCGCCGCGAGGACGGCGCGGTTCACGTCCTCGGCTTCGGCCTCGGGGACCTCGGTGATGACGTCGCCGGTGGCGGGGTTGAACACGGGGAAGCTCTTGCCGGAAGCCGCGGTGACGAAGCGGCCGTCAATGTACATCTGGTGGTGCTGGGTGACGAAATCGGCGGTGGGGCCGCTGACGCGGGGATCGATCGCAATGGTCGCCATAAATCAACCTCGAGTGCAACCGGTCACGCGCGGGCGCTGGCGGAGGGCTGCCGCAAATGCTGCCGGAAGAGAAGTGGATGACCTGCGGATTCTCTTTACCGGGCCGGTGCGCGCCGGATTTTGCACGCGAGAACAGTATCACTGGCGGTTGTGGGTTGGCGAGGGCCGCTCGCCTCGCTCCTTCGCGGTCCACTCCGATTCGATCTTCGAGGGCGGCTCCTGGGCGGAGTGACGAAACCTGTTCCACTCCCGGCTTTCCAACATCTTCCGCATTCCACAAACCGAAGGCTCGGCACCCCGTTGCCGGGACAAAAGTGCTTAAGCCACTGGCTGATAATGTTTGTTTTGGTGCCGGGAGGGGGGGTCGAACCCCCACGAGAGGTTGTCTCGGCGGATTTTGAGTCCGCTGCGTCTGCCAGTTCCGCCATCCCGGCGCGGGAGGGACCGTGCTTAGTATATCGCCCGCTGACGCGCAGGCTGGAGCATAGTCCCGCTCTGACCTTCTCTCACAGATCACTCGTGCGAAGCGCTCGAGTGCTCTTCGACCTCCTCCAGCGCTTCGGCGGATGCGGGACCATCGGTTGTGGTTTCGGGTAAAGCGATTTCCAGGGTTCCCGCGGCGTCTGGTATCGGCTCGCCCTCCATCGTGCCGACCGTGGGTTTCAGCATCACGTCGAGGCGATAGCCGGAGCTGCCCGCATCGTCGATCTCCGATTCAGCCTCGAGTTCGAGCGCGCGGAGGGCCAGTCGCGTCGCGGCGGATTTCGCGGTCGAATCCTTTTCGACGGTCGCGACGAGTTGCGGCAAGAGCGCCCACCAGACCAGCTGCTCATGCGCCTCTTTGTTGAAGTAGCGATGCCCCTGCGCCTGGTGCAGGCTGGTGAGCCAGACGACGTCAGGATCGGTCCAGTCGAGAAGTTGCCTGATCGCGCCGGATCGCGCGCCGCTGGACGGCGACAGCAGTAAACGAACGCGAGCGGCGGCACGGTAGGCGGCGTCGCCTTCGATGCCCAACGGGTGGAAGACATCCGCAAGGGCAGAGCGCAGGTAGAGGCGGTCAAAGATCTCGCCGGGGTTCTTGCCGGCCGGCAGGGTGTCGGAAAAAGCGCGCATCAGACACCAGGCAATCACCGGCGCCCAGACGTCGACAGCGGCGATCCTCGGGCTGTAACTCGGAAGAACGCCGCGCGCCTCCGGGGGCCAGCCGCGGGTGAAGGCCCGCTCGAGGTGGGGGAGTCGTCCGGCCGCGAGAAGAAGATCGCGGTAGCGATCGGCGGGCGTCGTTTGGCTCGCTGCTGTTGCCGTCGAAATGGCGGGCGCGGCAGGGCGCGCTTGATCGGTTGAGGCGGTTTCCCTGTCATGCGAGGCCGTGCCGCTTTCCGCGCCGACGGGATGACTTGCGCCAATGGCATGAAGAGCCACTTCAAAGAAGTGCTCTGCATTCTTTTCGAGGGTGGCGAGCGTTTCTTCGCGGCTGCACGGAGCCTGGTTGGCGTGCGCGTGGCCTGCTGCCGAATCTCCGGCTTCGGCCTCGATCAGATCGGAGAAGCAGCGCAAAACGTCGGGGTCGAGCGCCGAGCGCAAAGCTTCGTGAACGGGCCGCAGCTTGAATTTGGCGAGGGCCTCATCGAGACTCCAGACGCCTGTGCCGTTCAGGTCCGAGCAGAGCGCGTCCCAGGGATAGTCCGCGGTGGGAACCATCACCCGCCAGTCCTGAAACAAGTGATATTGATAGGCGCCGAGATGAAGATGCAGGCCATGCTCGCGAATTTCGCCAAGGCGGTGGAGGAAATGCAGGCCCGAGGCGTTGTCCTGGTAGGCGACCACCGGGTCCCCGTCGCCCGGCAGGCCGAGGGCCTCGTGAATCTGCACGCTGTAAAGCGCGCCAGTATTTTTGTCGGTGCGGGATGAGGAATGGTGCAGAGTCCCGGAGGTGCTGGCAAATTTGTTGTGGTAGACAGCAAGGGCGCGCTGCTCGCCAAGACGATTGGACCAGGCGAAGACGTTCTCATCGACCTTGCCGTCTTCGCGCCAGAAATCGAAGAGTGCGAAGTTGGCGCTCTCGGCGAAAACGTGGCGGTTCTTGAGCAGGGGAGCGATCTCGCGCTGGTGCCGCTCGACCAGTTGCTGATTGGGCGTTTCGTCGTAGCGCGGGCGCTTGTACTCCATGCCGTACTTTTCGGTGAAGGCTTCAATCTGGCCGTGGCCGAACATGGGTAGCCCCGGCAGCGTGGCCATCATGGTGCAAACGCCGAAGTATTTGTCTCCGGTGCCGAACTGGTCGATCGCCGTGCGCTCATCGGGATTGCTCATGAAGTTCACGTAGCGCTTGAGGATGTCGGGATCGAATTCGACGGTGTTCTTAATCACGGAGCGGTACTTGGCGTTCTCCTCGTCACGCAGCATGTTCATGAACGCGCTGTTGTAGACGCGATGCATGCCAAGCGTGCGGACAAAGTAGCCTTCCATCAGCCAGAAGGCCTCGGCTAAGAGAAGTGTGCCCGGCACTTCGACCGCGACACGGTCGACGACTTCACGCCAGAATTCGTGGGGCATGAGGTAGTCGAACTGCTCCTGGCTCATCGCGTATTCGGCGCGCGAGGGGATGGAGCCGCCGCTGCCCGGAAGCGGGAACCAGAGGCGCTGCACATGCCGGCGCGCCAGGGTCATGGCGGCGTCGAAGCGGATGATCGGGAAGAGTCGGGCGACGTGGAGGATGGTCTGGATGACCTTCTCGCGAACATCGGCGCGGAGATAATTCAGCTGCGCGGTGTCGTTCCACGGGAAGCTGGTGCCGTCGTTGCCATGGTAGACGTACTCGGTGTGGCCGGAGGCGTTGTCGCGGCGCTGAAAGACGACGGCGGCATCGGACTGGTCGTAGTAGTGATCCTCGATCTTGATTTCGACGCGTCCATCCTGAGAGAGATCGGGGCCGTTGAAGTTGTAGGAAGGCCAGGGACGATCGGGCCGGGATAGGAACCACTCGGGGTGTTCGACCACCCAGGGGGAGTCGATACCCATATGATTGGGAACCATGTCGCTGGCCAGGCGAATGCCGTAGCGCGCGGAGCGTTCGCGGAGGTTGCGATACGCATAATCGCCGCCTAGGTCGTCGGCGATGCGGTAGTCGTAGAGCGAGTAGGCGGAGGCGACGGCGTCCTGCTGGCCGCGCATGCGCTTGATGGCCTGGGAGGCGCGGCTGCGCTCCCAGAGGCCGATGAGCCACAGAGCATTGAGTCCGCGGTTGGCAAGAGTCTGAAGTTCTTCATCGGGGACCTGGTCGAGTCGCTCGATCGCGTGGCCGTATTGCCGCGAAAGCTGCGCGAGCCAGACATACGTACTCTTGGCGATCATGACGACGTTCGGCATCCAGTCCTGATCGGGGCTGAACCGTTCGTATTCGATGTCGCCGGGGTGCCCGGACCGGAAGTCGGGAACCTCGGAATGGTGCGTGTCGCTGAGGGGATCGTGCCGCCGGTCCGCGCCGGTGGGGTGGAAGCGCATCCAGATGGCGACTTCCTCTTCCTTCAGCACGTCGGTGGCGAGGAGGATCTTCTGCAGGTTCTCGCCGAGATATTGCGCCCAGTTCTCGCGAATCCACGCCAGCTGACCGCTGAGCGAGTCAGGCGCGGCTTCCATCGGGGCGCGCAGCAGGTCGAGCAGATTGCCGCGGCCCATGCCGGTGTCGGGACGCGTAGCAAAGTAGCTGCCAAGTTCTGCCGTGACCTGTTTGTACGCCGTGCTTTGGGCCAGTTTCGTATCGTCGTAGAGCTCGCGGAAGGGGCGGAAGGCGGGATTCTGATTCGCCAGCCAGAGGAGCATCAGCTCTTCGAGGACCGCTTCGCGATGGGACAGGCCATCCGTTGAGCCGTGGAACCACTGGTCGATGGTGGCCTCGCCACGATAGACGGCGACGTTCGGAAATTCCTGCACGAAGGTACGCAAAAGCTTGTCGACGTTGTCTTCGCCAACACGTGCGGAGAACCATCCCAGAGCGGCCTGGGTCACCTGGGGATCGCGGTTGCGCCGATATTGTGCAACGAGGACGTGGCTGACCTCGTCGATCAGGCCCATGGCAAACAGCGCGCCCGGATGGATGGGATCGAGGCCAGCGGCGGTGCGCACCTCTGACATGCGATAGGCAAGCGCGCGACAGGAGGCCAGGTCCGCAAAGATGACATTGCCGACAAAATTGAACAGAGTGTCGCTGACCTGGTAGCGGTCGCGTGTTTCGCGCGATATGTGGAATTCCATCATTGGCTTCGAAGGTGCTTTCAGAACGTTAGATGAGGTTCATGGCGTTTCGTGCAGCCGGTCTTTGGGAGAACGGCTGCGGTGCGATTATTGCGCGTTTGGACGTGTTTGGGAAAATGACGCGGCTGCGTTCGGTTGGCGTAGCTTTCCGAAGGCAGGTGGATGCGCGATACGATACGAAACGATGCCCGAACTGCCCGACATCACAGCCTACCTGAGCGCGCTGGAAGCGCGCATCCTCGGGCAGAAACTGGAGCGGGTTCGGCTGGCCAGTTTCACGCTTCTGCGGACAGCTCAACCGCCGCTTTCAAGCGTTGAAGGCCGCACCGTGCGCGAGCTGCGGCGCATCGGCAAGAGGATCGCGATTGGCGTGGAAGGCGACTGCCCACCCGAACGACCAGGAGGCGTCCCAAACGATCCGGGTTATCTTTGGCTGGTCCTGCATTTGATGATCGCGGGACGGCTCCACTGGAAGCTGCCGGAAGCGAAGCTGGCGGGGCGCAATGCGCTGGCCGCTTTTGATTTTCCAACCGGATCGCTGGTGCTGACGGAGGCGGGAACGAAGAGACGGGCCTCCCTGTATGTGGTGGACGGAGAGGATTCGCTGCGGGCGATGGACCCTGGCGGTATCGATGTCCTGGGCAGTAGTGTCGCGGAGTTTCGCGCCGCACTCACGGCGGAGAATCGCACGCTGAAGCGCGCCCTTACCGATCCGCGCCTCGTGAGCGGTATCGGCAATGCGTATTCGGATGAGATTCTCCACGCGGCGCAGCTCTCGCCGGTCACGCTCACCCACCGGCTCACCAACGAGGAGTGGGAGCGGCTGTTGGATGCAACGAAACAGACCCTGCGACTCTGGATGGAGCGGCTGCGCGCGGAAACAGGGGACGGATTTCCTGAGAAAGTGACGGCGTTTCGCAGGGAGATGGCCGTGCATGGACGGTTCGGGCAGCCGTGTCCGCGATGTGGCGAGAAGATTCAGCGCATTCGCTACGCCGACAACGAGACGGATTATTGTGCACGATGCCAGACGGGCGGAAAGCTGCTCGCCGACCGCGGGCTATCGCGGTTGTTGAAGCAGGATTGGCCGAAGACGCTGGACGAGCTGGAAGCGCTGAAGAAACGGTGAGCGGGCTTCACCCCTTTCAAGTCCCGCGAAGAGCTTGGTTCAGAACAGTTCAGGGATGCTGGTGAAGGCGATGCGCGTGGGCGCGGCGGCGCGGGCCAGCAGCATGCTTGCCGGGAACACCGTCGACGTCCCGTATTTCTGATTCAGCGCGTCCATGGTGCTGGTGAGGCGCGTGCGTTTGGACTCGGTCTCGAGACCGGCGAAGAGGCTGAGCGTGTGCAGATGGTCGGGGACCAGGTTTCCCAGCCACACGCCGATGAAGAAAGGCTTGTGGTGCTTCTGGTCCTGGGGGCGGGCGGCCCAGAGTTTTGTCAGTGTTTCGATCAGTGTTTGATTGTCCTGGCATTCGATCACGGCGACGCCCTGCGACCAGACAGCCTGGTTGATGCCTGAGGAGTGTTGGCCCTGTGCGTCGGCCCTCGAGGTTGCATACTTAATGGTGAGCGTCACATGCGTCGCCCACAGGCGTGCCGCGCGGAGGCGCATAGCGGCTTTGTGCAACAGCTTGTGCGCGACGGCATAGCAGCCCTCCTCGGTGCGCAGCTCCGGCGGCAGGACGTGGCTCTGGCTGATGGATTTCTGATGCTCCAGCTCGTTGTCGTGAAAATCCTCGCCGCGCAGCCAGTGCCAGAGTTTCTCGCCGCCGATGCCACCCCACAGGTGATTCATCTGCTCGCGGTCGAGAGCCAGAAGCTGTTCCATGGTCCGCACGCTCTGCTGGTTGAGACGTTTCTCCATGCGGGCGCCGACGCCGGGCAGATCGCGGAGGCTCAAGTGGGCCAGGGCGCCGGGGAGCAAATCCTGGGTCAGGGCCACGAGGCCATCGGGCTTGTCCATGTCCGAGGCAATCTTGGCGAGGTAGCGATTGGGGGCGAGACCGACAGAACAGCGCAGGGTCGAGCCGACATTCTCGCGGATGGAGGCCTTGATGCGATGCGCCAGGTCCATGGCGGCAAAGAGCGGCTGCTCGCGGCCGATGAGGCTTGCCGCCATTTCGTCGATGGACATCACGGCGGCGATGGGGACGCAGCGCTCGACGGCCTCCACGATGCGGTTGTGGTAGTCGACGTACACCTCATGACGGGCCTCGACCACAAGCAGTCCGGGGCACATGCGTTTCGCCTCCCCGACCTGCGTGCCGGTGCGAACGCCGAAGGCTTTGGCCTCGTAGCTCGCGGCAATCGCGCACGTGGTGTCGGCCATGACGGGCACGACGGCGACCGGACGGCCGCGGAGCTCCGGTCGCAGCTCCTGCTCGACGGAAGCGAAGTACGAATTCAGGTCGAGGAAGAGCCAGCGCAGCCGCGGTCCGGCCTCGCGCCGGTCCGGACCCGGGATTTCGCTCGCGAGGGCCACGAGGTTATTTTCGACTTCTCTTCGCCCGCGGGCAAGAGCCCTGCGCCTCCCCCGATTTCCACCCCGATTTTTGCAACGGCGCAGGAGGTCGGCTAATGTGGAACCGTAGTGCGATGAATGCGCGGCCACACCGAGCATGGACGCGCGTCCTCTAAAACTAAAGAGAGGCGGCAACGTGAAGAAAATTGGCGTTTTGTTCGGCATGGAGAATACTTTCCCCGGCGCGCTGGTCGAGAAGATCAACGAGAAGAATGTCGATGGGATATCGGCGGAATTTGTCGAGATCGGGGCGATCCGTCTCGATAAGCCGCCTGCCTGGTCGGTCATCGTCGATCGCATCTCGCACGATATTCCGTTTTACCGGGCGTTTCTGAAACATGCGGTGCTCAACGGGACCACAGTGATCAACAATCCCTTCTGGTGGTCGGCCGACGATAAGTTTTTCAATTACTCCCTCGCTGCCAAGCTGGGCGTGGCTGCGCCCCCGACGGTGATTCTTCCGCACAAGACTTATCCTCCCGGGACGACCGAGCGGTCAATGCGGAATCTCCAGTATCCCCTGGACTGGGACGACGTCTTTGCTTACGTCGGGTTTCCCTCATTCCTCAAGCCGGTGAACGGCGGTGGGTGGCGGGACGTGTATCACGTTCACTCGCAGGATGAATTTTTCCACGCCTACGACAGGAGCCGCGATCTGTGCATGATGCTGCAGAAGGCGGTGAACTTCAAAGAATATTTCCGTTGCTACGTGGTCGGTCAGGAGAAAGTGCGCATCATGTACTACGATCCGCGGCGGCCGCATGCCGAGCGGTATGTGCTGCATCCTCCGGCGGCCGACAAGAAACTGCTCGAGCGAGTGGAGCGGGACGCCCTGACCCTCTGCCGCGCACTCGGCTACGACCTCAACACCGTCGAGTTTGCCGTTGAAGACGGAATTCCGTACGCGATCGACTTTATGAACCCTGCACCGGACGCCGACCTGCACTCGGTCGGCAAAGAGAACTTCGCCTGGATTGTCGATGCGGTTGCCGACCTGGCAATAAAGAAGGCCAAGGCCGCCAAGGCGAAGGTTCCGGAGTTCCACTGGAGCGCCTATCTCGGGGCCGGGGCGCCGGAGGCCGCAAAGCCTGAACCTCCATCTTCGGCTCAGTCGGTAAAGAAGGGTAATGGCAAGCCGGCGGCCAGGAAAACCGCGGAGTCCGGGAAGAAGAAAGGCTAGAACCGGCCCGGTTTTCCGGAGAACACGCGGAAATCTGTTGCCTGTCGGACGCCTTCCGTCATACAACGGTAAGCACCATGCGGCCTTCTTTCACCCTCGGCATCGAAGAGGAATACCAGACCGTCGACCCGGTCACCCGCGACCTGCGCTCGCACATCGCGACCGAGATGCTGGCGCAGGGCAAAATGCGCCTCGAGGAGCGGGTTAAGGCGGAGATGCACACCTCCGTGGTGGAGGTAGGCACCCGCGTCTGCCGCACCATCCGCGAGGCGCGCGAAGAGATTTATGAGCTGCGCCGCGAAATGATCAAGCTCGCGCGCGAGAACGACCTGGTCCTGGTGGCGGGGGCGACCCATCCCTTTGCCGACTGGCGGACGCAGGAGATTTATCCCGACCCGCGCTATCACCAGGTGGTCAAGGACCTGCAACTGGTGGCGCGCTCGAACCTCATCTTCGGCCTGCACGTGCACGTGGGCATCGAGGACCGGGAGGCGGCGATCCGCATCATGAATTCGATGCGCTACTTCCTGCCGCACATCATGGCGCTGGCGACGAATTCTCCCTTCTGGCTGGGCTTGAACACCGGCTACAAGGGATACCGGGCGAAGGTGTTTGAGAATTTTCCACGCACCGGAATTCCGGACGCGTTCTCCAGCTATTCGGAGTTTGAAAACTACGTAACCTTGCTGGTGAAGACCAACTGCATCGATAACGGGAAGAAGATCTGGTGGGACATCCGCCCCCATCCGTTCTTCAATACCGTCGAGGTGCGTGCATGCGATATTCCCCTGCGTGCCGAAGAGACGGTCGCGATCGCGGCGCTCATCCAGGCCACGGCGGCGTGTTTGTATCATCTGCACGAGGCCAACCAGGATTTCCGTCAATACGCCCGTCCGCTCCTGATGGAAAATAAGTTCCGCGCGGTGCGATACGGCCTGGATGGCATGCTCATCGATTTCGGCAAACAGCAGGAAGTGCCGGAGCGCGAGCTGATCGAGGAGTACCTCAATTTCGTCGATCCGGTCCTGGACGAGCTGGAGAGCCGCGAAGCGATCGAGTACATCCGCACCATTCTGGCCATGGGAACGGGGGCCGACCGGCAGCTGAGAAAGTTCGAAGAGACCGGCGATCTCAAGGCCGTCGTCGATTACATGGCGGAAGAGACCAGGGTGGGTTTGTTCGAGCCCGTTCCGTCGCAGAGCGTGGCGTGATTTTTGTTGAACGGCAGAATAGATAGTTTGCATCTATATCTGCGATGAGATTTCTGCATGACAAAAGTTCTTTGGTAGCCTGACAGGATGAGTGGCTCCTCCCTCCTTTTTTCCGATTCTCCTGCCGGTTCTATGCTGCTTGAGCTGCCCTTTCCCGACGAATTTCGACCGGGTGCGCAGGCAGCGATCCGGTCCTGTCTCCGCGTTGAGCCGGCGGAGAAAGTGACGCTGATCTGCGACCGCGCGACGGCGCAAATCGCGGCCTCCCTCGCCAGGGAACTGGCAGCCAATGGATGCCGCTGGAATGCGTTCGTGCTCGAGGATCTCGCCCCCCGGCCGCTGTCCGCGATGCCGGCAGAGATTCTGGCCGATCTGGAAACATCCGAGGTGAGCCTGTTCGCGGCCCAGGTCCAGCGCCACGAGCTCAAGTCGCGGATGCAGATGACCGAAATTGTGAATCGGCGCCGCATGCGGCACGCCCACATGGTGAATATCACACCCCAGATCATGTGCGAGGGCATGCGGGCGGATTATGAACTCGTCGACCGGCTCTCGCAGAAAGTGATCGAAAAGGCGCGCCGGGCGAAATTCATCCATGCGACCACAGCTGCCGGGACCGACATTCGGGCGGAGATCGATCCCGAGTACAAGTGGCTGAAGACCTCTGGGATCATTTCCCGGGACAAGTGGGGCAACTTGCCGGGCGGGGAGATCTTTACGACACCGGGCGAGGTCAACGGCATCTTCGTCGTGGACGGAGTGGTCGGCGATTATCTGTGCGCCCAGTACGGGCTGCTCGAATCGGCGCCTTTGACCATTGAGATTCGTGCGAATCGGATCGTCAGTTGCCGCTCGGACAATCGGAAGTTGCAGCAGGATTTCGAGGATTACACGCATACGGATGAGAATTCCGACCGGGTGGGCGAATTTGCCATCGGAACGAATATTGGCATCGAGCGTGTGATCGGCAACATCCTCCAGGACGAAAAATTCCCAGGCATTCATATCGCATTCGGCAATCCGTATGGCGAGCACACCGGCGCCGCCTGGCGGTCGTCGACGCATATCGATGTCGTGGGGCTTCGGTTCAACATCTGGATCGACGACGAGCCAATCATGCGCGAAGGGCGTTTTTTGATCGAGCCTTAAATGAGCTGATGGATTCCGGGAGCCATTCCTGAAGCTCCGGCGGATCGAAGAGCATCGAAAAAACCATGGCCACGACCACCTCTGCTGTGAAATGGACAACTCGCGTCCTCGGTAACTCCAACCTGCAACTGACGCCCATTGGCTACGGCGCGTGGGCCATTGGCGGCGGCAACTGGGAGTTCGGTTGGGGCGCGCAGGACGAAAGCGAATCGATCGCGGCGATCGAGCGCGCGCTCGACAGCGGCATCGGCTGGATCGATACCGCTGCTGTGTACGGGCTTGGCCACTCGGAAGAGGTGGTCGGCAAAGCCATCCGCCACCGCGCGCAAAAGCCGCTGATCTTTACCAAGTGCTCGATGCGCTGGGACAAGGATCGCAGGATTTACCGCAGCCTGAAGGCCGCGTCGTTGCGGGAGGAAGTGGAAGCCTCGCTGCGACGGCTGGGCGTCGATGCAATCGATCTGTACCAGATTCACTGGCCTAATCCCGAGGAGGAACTCGACGAGGGATGGGAGACGCTTACCAGGTTCAAAGAAGAAGGGAAAGTACGGTTCATCGGCGTGTCGAACTTCAGCGTGGCGCAGATGAAGCGCGTGCAGAAGATTGCGCCTATTACCTCACTGCAGCCGCCATATTCGCTCCTGCGGCGCGACATCGAAAAAGAAGTGCTTCCTTTCTGCCAGGAAAATCACATCGGCGTCATCAACTACTCGCCGATGGTATCGGGTCTCCTGACCGGCAAGATGACTGCCGAGCGGGTGAAGAATCTGCCGGAGGACGACTGGCGCAAGCGGAGCCCGAACTTCAACGAGCCGAAGTTGTCGCGTAACCTGGCGCTGGCGGAGCTGTTGAGCGAGATTGGACGGCAGCACGGCGTCGCGGCGGGGGTGGTGGCCATTGCGTGGACGCTGCGGCACCCGGCCATCACGGCTGCAATTGTCGGAGCGCGGCGTCCGGATCAGGTGGACGGCGTGCTCACGGCAGCGACCTTCCGGCTCAGCGACGCGGAGATCGAGCAGATCGAGCAGTGGCTGGCTGACCATCCCTAATGCCTCTTCCCGCTCGCTGGCCCGGGTCTCGACTTTGAGCCCCGGGGACGCTGCGCTCTGAGCTCTGAGCCCTGTTGTACCCTGGCTGTCTGGCCCGGGTCTCGACTTTGAGACCCGGGGACTTAAGGAACCGGTCACGACGCAGCGCTGCATCAGCGCGGGCACGCCACGCCCCCCTTGTCGCCTTACCAAAGTTTCCTCGACAGCCCAATTCCGCTTGCCATCGATCGAACCGCACCGCAAACTGGAAAAAGACGCTGAACCAGGGACTCGCCACCGCGGGTCCTTTTATTTTTGGCTGGCTGACCCGGGTCTCGACTTTGAGACCCGGGGACGCTGCGCTCTGCGCCCTGAGCTCTGAGCCCTGTTGCACCCTGGCTGGCTGGCCCGGGTCTCGACTTTGAGACCCGGGGACGCTGCGCTCTGAGCCCTGAGCTCTGAGCCCTGTTGCACCCTGGCTGGCTGGCCCGGGTCTCGACTTTGAGACCCGGGGACGCTGCGCTCTGAGCCCTGGGCCCTACGCTTTGAGCTCTTCGCTTTGAGCCCTGCGCTCTGCACCCGAGCCCTTGCGCAACCTGGAAAGGAGTTGTCGAACTTGACAACAAAATAAACTAAGATGTTTCAACAATTTGCCACAACCCCACCCCAGAGGGGGGTGGGGGTACACTTGCACCGGTAACGCAAATGCCCTCCCCAGGGTTTTTGCGTGGAACCCAATCCGGCATGAAATGACATCTGAGTAAAACAAGGAGACAACATGTCAAGAGTTCGAGCCATTGGTTTTGCGGGATTCGCCGCCGCCCTGCTGAGCTGTGCGCTGGTGGCGCCGGCGCATGCACCAGCCCAGGTTTCCGTCGGCATCGACATCGGAGCACCTCCGATTTGCCCCTACGGATATTTCGACTACGCTCCGTATGATTGCGCCCCCTACGGGTACTACGGCCCGGATTGGTTTGCCGGCGGTGTGTTTATCGGGGCTGGGCCGTGGTTCCACGGGCCACATGGCTTCTACGGGCACGTCGATAACCGCTACGATCCGCACCACGGCTATGTCGGGCCATTGCCCGAGCGCGGGGCGCGGCCGTTCTATCACTTCCAGGGCAACGAAGCGCGCGACGGGCGCGGTCATGTGGGCGATGCCGGTCATGACGCAGGACAGGAACATGCTCTGCCAGGCTACCGGGGTGGCGGCCGGAGCGGTGGCGCGCATGGCGGTGGGCGTCACTAGACCTCAATGATCGGAATCCCCTCCGAACCGGCGCGTTGTAGTGGATCCCGGGTCTCCTGGAGGCCCGGGATCAACCGGCTGGCGGGCAAAGCCGTCAAAGCCGGAAGGCCGGTCCGAGCATCGTTACGTTCAATCGCCGATGCCTCCGTCCGAATTAATTCAAAGGGGGCCCGGGCCATCAGGGAAGTGTTTGCCATGGGTGCGCACGGATAGTAATCCAGGCGGTAATGCCGAAAGAGGCTCTCGCAGTCATCTCCCGCATTACCAATATGTTAACGGAAATCACCAAAGAGGAAGAGACGGTTGGGATGGGCTCGCGAATGATAGAGACAGCAAGGCAAGCGATCTATGGCGAACTCATCGATGTTCCGATATCCGTTCGATAAGGAGGGCGATCCCGTCCTCACATTTGGGGAAGCGATCACGGCGGCACGCGTCCTCGAGGCACAACTCACGAGCCTGATGGAGCGGTGGACGTGGCCGGAGGTCTTCCTGAGGATTGTCGAGCGGCGGCCGGGGTACGTCCGGTACGAAGTCCATCGGGAGGGAAAGTTTGTGGGGTTTGCGACGGTGATGCCGTATTCCGTGGCGCCGAAGATGGAGCCGGGATCAGTGGGGAGCGACGAGACCGGCGAGAGTGAAGATAAGGCGAAGGGCGCTTAAGGCGGAGGCCCGCGCCACGTACCCTGTGAATTCCGATCCTTAAAAAAGCGGGAGCCGGTCCCCAGCCTTACAAGAGAAGCTGTTCAGAATAAAAGCGCTTCAGTTCTGGATGGAGCTGGTGGAAGCGAGAGTTCCGGAGGGCACGGCGCGCGCCGGATCGCCGGATAAAGCGCCTGCCGGTGACGCGGAGATCACGGGAGCGTCTGTCGCATCGTGGGGACCCAAGCCCAGCTTAATCAGAGCGCGGGAATCGGGGGTCAGCTTGGTCTGCCAGCCATGGTCGGCCTGGAATTTCTGCATGGCCTCCTCGGTGCTGGAGTCCCATTCACCTGACGCGGGCGCGTTGAGGTAATGCTCGCGGATGAGAGCGTCCTGGATCTCTTTAGCGCGTTCGGGCTCAATCTGGCGCTGGCCAGGGGTGAACTTGTGCTTTTTCGCTTTGTGATGCAGGGCGTGGCCCGATGTGGCAGCGCGATGAGTCCGCGTTCCGAAGGCGGGACTTACAGCTAGGAATGAGCCTAAAACAATGACTTGGCAGGTTCTAAAAGGAACCATGCAAACGAAACCTCTACGAGAACAATTCGGCAATCTATTCGAGCAGGGTAAAAGCAACTGCCCGGAATTGCAACATAAATTCGACGTCGCCGGGCCGGGTTCCCCTGACTTTCGTGGGGAACCCAACCCGTGAAGTGGGATGCTGGGTTACGGCAGTGTGCCGCCTAAGAGCGAATTTCCGCCATTGGGACGCTGCGGGTTAATGATCTCCAGCACTACGTCGTCGCCCGAATGAAGGCCGCTGACGATGGTCTGGAAATCCTGCACGTTGTGGACGGGGTGACGGTTCACCGAGACAATGACGCCGCCCTGGAAGTTGCCGACGCCAATCTCGTCCGCGAAGGAACCCGGCTTGACGGACTCGATGAGAACGCCGTGGATGCCCGCGGGGGCGCCCTGGGGCAGATCCTGCACGGTGATGCCGAGCTTGGCCGGCGAGGCGTTGCCGTTGGGCTGGGCTTCGTTGCCCTCGCCCTCCTGTCCATCGGCGGCATTCATCGCGGCGATGACTTTGTCGCGATCGCCGATGACGACATTGGCGTGCATTTGCTGACCGTTGCGGATATAACCGATGTCGACGGAAGTGCCGGGTTTTTTGACGGAGATGATGGCGATCAGGTCATCGCCGTCTTTGACAGGACGGCCGTCGATGGTGGTGATGATGTCGCCCTGCTTGAGGCCGGCCTTCGCCGCGGGCTGACCGGCCCCGATGGCGCTGATGATGACGCCCGACTTGAAGCCATAGACGCGGGCGACGGCGCTGGGCGGGTTCGGCTGGAAGCTGATGCCGATGCTGCCGCGGACAACCTTGTGATCGGGTCCGATGAGCTGGTTGTAGACATCGACCACGGTATTGGAGGGCATCGCGAACCCGATGCCTTCATTGCCGGCAGACTGCGTATAGATGGCCGTGTTGACGCCGATGACCTCGCCCGCCATGCTGAGGAGCGGGCCGCCGGAATTGCCGGGGTTGATGGCGGCGTCGGTCTGTAGGAAGTGCTGGAACTCGCCTTCGGTTCCGGGCTCGACGGTGCGGTTCTTGCTGGAGATGATGCCGGCGGTGACGGTCTTGGCGAGGCCGAAGGGCTCGCCGATGGCGAGGGCCCAGTCGCCGACTTCGACGCCGTCGGAGTTGCCCATCTTCACGGTGGGCAGCGGAGAATCGGTCTGAATCTTCAGGACGGCGATGTCGGTGGCCTTATCGACGCCGACGACTTTGGCGGGGCGGCCCTGATTGCCTTCCGGATCGTTGGCAAGGCGGACGAAGATGCGGTCGGCTTTGTCGACGACGTGGTTGTTGGTGATGATGTAGCCGCGGGGATCGACGATAAAGCCGGAGCCGAGAGACTCGCGTTCCTGGCCTTCATCGCCCCCGTCCATGCCGGGGCTCTGGCCGCCGAAAAAGCGGTTGAAGAAGTCCTGCAGTCCTCCCTGACCGCCGGGGCCTGCGCCCTGGCCACCCTGCGGTCCCTGATCGTCGTCGCCGTCGTTGCCATCCGGCGGCTGCTGCTGGGGATTCGAAAACGGCTGCATGTAATGGGGGCCGCGGCGGCGGTTTTGCTGCTGCTGTTTGGGGAGGATCTCGGTATTGATATTGACCACGGCGGGGCCGACTTCTTTGGCGATACGGGAGAAGTCAGTGGAGAGTTCGCGCGGAGCAGGGATTTTGAGCGGAGTGGCATCTGCGCTGTTGACCTGCGACTCCTGCCCGCGAACCTGATGCGCGACGAAAGAGCCGACCAGGATGCCGGCGGAAAGCGTGGCCAGAATGGTGAAGGTCGAAGCCAGACGGTTATAGCGGAACCGCCCAAAAAAGGATTTCATGCGAATCGTACCTCGTGGTGGTGAAGGTTGGCGCGGAAGCGTCTCCCCCGGTTTCAGTATAGAACCCGGAAGAGAGGGTGTTCGGGTGCGGTGGGTTATCTGCCCTCAGGGTGGTTTAGACGCAGATTGGCGATGCGGGGTTACTGGAACAGCCCGGAGCCCGGATCCGGAGCAAAGACCTTTCCGCAAAGGCGCTTAGCGAAGGGGGATTGAGCAACACGCTTTTCGCTAATCGTCTTTTGCCGATCGTCCCTGGCCAAAAGCTCTTCGCTGGTTCTCGCGCGCTTGTGGTTCGCTCCCTTTAGATGGCTTCGTGGCTGCTTGGCTGGATCGGCATCGGGAAGAGCTCCGTGAAGGCGATGCCGGTGAGGATCAGCAAAGCGCCCATGGCGCTGCGGCGGCCAAGGCGTTCTCCAAGGAAAAGGAATGAGGTGATCCAGGCAAAAACAGGTTCGAGCGCCAGGATCAGCGCGGTGTGGGTGGCGGGCAGAAACTTCTGCGCCCAGGACTGGACGGCGAAGGCGGTTGCTGTTGCGAGGAGGGCCGTGACCAGTAGCGCAACGACGACGCGGGGTGACCAGTGAATCCAGGGATGCTCGAGCAGAGGCATGCTGACGGCCATGAATGCGGCGCAGAAGCCAACCTGGAGGATCGCGAGCTGTTCAAAGGGAATGCGCGGAGAAAGGCGGGCGAGGGCGAGGACGTGGAAAGAGAACCCAAAAGCGCACCCGAGAGTGAGCAGGTCGCCGATGCCGATGGAGCGGAAGTCGAGGGCAGAACCGGGTGGTGTGGTGAGGAGCAGGATACCGATGAAGGCGATGACGGCTCCGGCCCAGGCATTCCACCGAGGAGCGCGCACATTGCGCGGACGCAGGAACGGGACTGCCGAGAGGAGGGGGACGAGGACGACGATCATGCCGGTGATGAAGGCAGATTTTGATGGGGTCGTGAGGCGGAGGCCGGCGGTCTGGAACTGATAGCCCATGGCGAGACAGAAGCCGACGATGACGCCAGCAAAGAGGGACTGGCGCGTCATGCGACCGAAATGGCGGTAATAAAAAAAAGTGAGACAGCCGAAAGCGAGCGCCATGCGGAGACAGTTAAAAAGAAGGGGAGAGACATCCGCGAGCGCACCCTTGACGACTACGAACGTGAAGCCCCAGATCGCGACGACAGCAATAAGAAGGATATGGGCGCGCAGCGAGGAATGCTGCGCCGGGGTGAGAGGCATGATCGAAGACTAACAAAGGGCCTGAAGAAGGACGGGTGCGGGCCGTGGGAGGGGCTGCCGCACTGAAGTCACGGTTCTTCGTCGTAAGTGCAAGCGTATGCTTAGATCAGGTTATTGAACCGGCCGGACTGCCCGTCGTACTCTCAGGCGGCAAGTATCGTTTCGCTGCAGTCATCCCCAGACTTTTCAGCGCCCGGGAGAAGAAGACCCGTTTCATGCAGAACATTCTTCTGGACATTCTGATTATCGGCCTGCTGGTAATTTTGTTCGGGTCGATCTATCGCAGGCACGCGACGGTGCGCGTCCGTTTCTGGCTGCTGGGTTGGTTCTTCATCCTCATCCACTTTGGGATATTGCTGGTAACCCCGCCGGACCCGTGGGGTTTGAAGCTGATTGTCGCGGCGTCGGAAAGCGCGTTGCTGCTGTGTGGGGCGGCGTTCGCGCTCTCGTCGGGGCTGGTGTGGGAACGAGGATGGCGCTTCGCGGCGCCGGCGCTCCTGTTGAGCATCCCGCCGGTTCTGTATGTGACGGCGGTGACGCTGTGGACGCCCACCATAGTTGCGTTGGTGGGGCTGGCACTGTTCGCGCAACTGGAATACCTCGCAGTCGTCCTGCGTTTTGGGAAGGGACTGCGAAGCACCGTCTCACCGGAACGAGCGACGGTGGCCAGGCGCTGGGGCATCGTGTTTCTGTTGGCGGCCAGCGTGTGGCTGGCCTGCGAACTATGGCAAGGTCACGTCGAGAACAGCATCTATCCTCTATTTTCGGAAATCTTCTTCCTGAATGCCGTCCTGTACCGGGAAGATTTTCGGCGCTCGACGACCGGCGTGCTGGTGGCGGTCTCAGGGCTGGTGGCATGGGGAGCTGTGTTTCCGTGCGCGCTTGCGATGCAGGCCTTTCTTCCGAGGGTGACGGTACTGGGGGAGCTTTGGAACGTGCCGAAGTATTTTGTGGCGTTCGGCATGATTCTGACGCTTTTCGAGGAGCAGAAACGGGAGGCGGATGCTCGAAGCGAGGAATATCGGGTTTTGTTCGAGGACAACCCGCACCCGATGTGGATTTTCGATAAGGACACGCTGCAATTTCTGGCGGTTAACGATTCGGCGGTGAGCCGGTATGGCTATTCGGCGGAGGAGTTCCGGAAGATGACGCTGCGGGACATCCGCCCCCCCGAAGAAGTAGAGGCGATGGAACAAACAGTCGCGACTGCGGCCAACAAATCGGTATTCATCTCCGGGCCGTGGACGCATATTCTGCGCGACGGGCGCAGAATCCAGGTGGAGGTTTCAGCACACAACATTCGATTTGAAGGCAGGAAGGCGCGGTTTTCTCTGGTACAGGACGTGACCGAGCGGCAGGAGTTACACCACAAGCTGATGCATCAGGCTCATCACGACATGTTGACGGGGTTGCCGAACCGTCTTTTGCTTCTGGACCGTATGGAACAGGCGCTGGCATCGGCGGCACGGCGTGGCAGAAAAGCGGCCGTCATTTGCCTCGACATCGACCGGTTTAAGCAAATCAACGACACGTACGGACACACGATTGGCGACCTGTGCCTGAAGCAGGTGGCGGAGCGTCTGAAGAGCCGGCTGCGCGCGGAGGATACGGTGGCCCGGTCGGGTGGTGAGGAATTCACCGTGGTGGTCGGGGACCTGGTGGGCGCGGAGGACGCAACACGCGTCGTTGAGGATCTGCTCGTCTCGCTGCGTAAGCCACTTGTGGCGGAGGAATATCCAATTGACGTGACGGCGAGCTTCGGAATTGCGATGTATCCGGATCACGGACTGGAGGCCGCGGAATTATGGAGGAATGCGGACGCGGCGATGTACAGGGTGAAGCGATCGGGGGGCAACGATTATGTGCTGGTTTCGCAGGAGATCAGCCAATCGATGACCGAGGCTAATGAGCTGGAAATGTACATGCGGCGTGCTCTTAAAGATGGGGGGCTCGAGCTGTATTACCAGCCGGAGTACCGGGTGGATGGGTCATTCTGCGGACTGGAGGCGTTGCTGCGGCTCCGCCATCCGAAATACGGCGCTGTGCATCCGGAACGCTTTATCCCGATCGCCGAGGAAAGCGGTCTGATCGTGCCGATGGGCAACTGGGTGTTGCGGGAAGTCTGCCGGCAAAGCGAAGAGTGGCGGAGGCAAGGCCTGTCGGTGCCACGGGTGGCGATTAACGTGTCACCGCTGCAGTTTATGCGGATGGATTTCTCACGCCAGGTGCGGCAGGCAGTGCTGGAAGCCGGAATGGCGCCGGACAGCCTCGAGATCGAGATGACGGAGACCACGGTGATGCGGAATCTGGACGATCTGGCGCGACAGATGCGGGATCTGGCCGAGCTGGGCGTGCATTTTTCCGTGGACGATTTTGGGACCGGTTATTCGTCGCTGCAGCATCTGCATGAGCTACCGATTGAAAAGCTGAAGATCGATCGAACGTTTGTGGATCGTGTGTGCGATCCGAACGGCACCAGCTCTCTCGTGCGGGCGATTCTGTCCCTGGCGCACAGCCTGGGGCTGCAGGTGGTGGCGGAGGGAGTGGAGCGGGAGGAACAAGCCGAGGCGCTGGCGGCCATGAAGTGCGACATGCTGCAGGGCTACCTGTTTTCGCCACCGCGGCCGGTGGAGGAGATGACGGAGCTGATCCGGCTGGGAAGGCTGCCGGCGGCCTGGAGCAGTGCCGGAACGAGGGCAGCTGCGCGTATGAAATAAAGTGACGTTCCGAGGATCGCGTCCGTCCAAAGAGCCTGCTCGCAACTGACAATCGAGACCCGAAGAGACCTCAGGGCGCATGGATCCGGATGGTCCATTTGATGCCTTGCTTTGAACAAAGGGATCTGCCATCAGGCCGGGAGCTATGATTGACCCGGGGGGAAAAGCGACGGTACACTAGGAACACGCTTTTGCAGCACAGCGGTCATTTCCGGGGCGAACGCATGGCGTATCGGCCGGCTCTGTTTCTGTGGATCGACCGGAAGCAGGCCCATTCTTTTCATACACGCGGCTGCGTCAGCGGATCCTTCACGGCGGCAATTCCCGACAAGAGAAGACATTCGCGAATTCCGGTTCGGAATTCGAAATAGTGAGAGGTTCAGTGCAACAGTTGACGCGCGGCAAGCTGGTGTCTGCAGGGTCGGAGGCGAAAGACCTTTCGCTGATCGAACTGTGGCTGGTGATTCGGAAACGGCGTGTGTTCCTGGTCTGTATGGCTCTGGGATTTGCGATCCTGGCGATGGTGGCGGGGCTGGTTCGCGGGAAGAGATATACGGCGACGGGGGAGGTGCAGATCCAGCCGGGATCGGCATCGGAACTGAAGCAATCGATTTCGTTCGCGCTCAGTTCGGGGATGAGCTCGCTCGATGTAGTGATGGAGAGCGACATCCGAATTCTTGAAAGCGACAAGTTACTCGCCGCGGTTGCGCAAAAGCTGAATCTTGCAAATAACCCATCGTTTATGGGAAAGGGTTTCAAGGCAGCATCCGCGGGTCAGAAAGCGGGAGCCCTTGGTCTTAACGATCCCTATGTTCGTGATGGTGTTATCAAGAATCTCCGCGGGCACCTTCTGGTAGTACGCGTTCCGCGAACGCAGATGATCACAATAAGTTATGCCAGTCCTTCTCCCCAGCTTTCCGCCGACGTTGTGAATACGCTGGAGAACGAATTTGTAGAGAACAATTATTCGACGCATTTCAACAACATGGCGAAGGTCAGCAGGTGGCTGACGGACCAGATGGAAGGGTTGCGCGCGATCGTGCAGGACTCTCAGGACAAGATGGTGGATCTGCAGCGAAAGCTGGGAGTGATGGCACTGGATCCTGACCACAACCTGATGGTTCAGGAGATCAGCAATCTGGAGAAGAATGCGTCGGACGCATCGGAGCAGCGGGTACTGGCGGAAGCGCGCTACCGCATTCTGCGTTCGTTGCCGCCGGATCAGATTCAGGACACACCGACGGCTATTGGGACCGATGGTCCGCAGAGCTTGTTATCGAGCCTGCGATCGCAGAAAGCGTCAGCCGATGCGGAATTGGCGCACCTGCAGCCGGTGTATGGGCCGAATTATCCGCAGGTGAAGCAGTTGAAGGCTCAGAGCGACGCGTTGAGCAAGGAGATCGGAGAGCAGGAGCGTCGGGTTCTGGAGCAGGCGAACGACGCTTTCGGTCTGGCGGAGACGGCGGAAAACAAGGCCCAGGGAATGCTCAACGACAAGATTCACAACCTCTACGGGCAGCGGGACGACGTTGTGCAGTACATGCTGTTGAGTCAGCAGTACGACTCGGACCGGCGCATGTATGAAAGCATCGTCGGACGGTTGCGGGAAGCGACAGTAGATGCGGGACTGGACGCTGCGGATATCAACGTAGTGGACCTGGCCGCGTTGCCACTAAGGCCTTCGAGTATGTCACCCTCGCAGCTTGGATTGATCGGCCTTTTGTTAGGGATGTTCGGCGGTTTGACGGTGGCGCTGTTCATGGAAAAGCTGGATACGCGGCTGAGGGATGCACATGAGATTCAGGAAATCCTGGGCCTTCCTTCGCTGGCGATGATTCCGCAGAGTCACTGGAAGAACAAAGGATCGGAATTGGAATGGGTGGTTGGCCCGGAGTTGTTGCGAGATCCGCGATCGCCATTTTCCGAATCATTCCGGGCCCTGCGCACTTCGATGCGATTGTCGACAACGTCGCGGGAATCGAAGGTGATTGCGGTAACCAGTTGCCAGCCGGCGGAAGGTAAGTCGACCGTTTCAGTCAATATGGCCGCGGTTCTGGCACAGGGCGGCAAGAAGGTGGCGCTGGTAGACACGGATATGCGTCGGCCTTCTGTTTATAAGCGGCTGCGTCTGGAAGGCGGAAAGGGTTTGTCAGAGGTTCTGACGGGCTACTTCACGCTGGACGAGGTTACGCAGACGCATGAGACGCTGTCCACGCTGGACGTGATTCCGTCGGGAACGGTGCCTCCTTTGCCGGCGGATCTGCTGGCCTCGGATCAGATGACTGAAGTGGTGCGTCAGCTGCGGGAACACTACGATTACGTCATTTTCGACACGCCGCCTTTGCTTTCGGTAACGGATCCTGCGATTGTCGCAGCGCAGGCTGATGGCATGGTGCTGGTGATCCGTCAGGGATATTGCACGCGCCGGATGCTGGCGCGGGCCGCGGAGATTCTGCACGAACTGGACGTCAAGGTGTACGGCTTCGTTTTCAACGGGGTCGATGCTTCGTTGCCGGAGTATTACGGATACCTCGGTTATTACACCTATGAATACGGCAAGTAATGAGGCGAATGGGTGCGCGAACGAGGAGATATACGGATGACAGATCGCTTGGCAGGCCGGAGGATGGCGATGGCCGCCGTTGGCTGGGGAATGATCGTATGCGCCGCGGCGGCAGCAGGGCAGTTCGCCGGACCGGCGGTCAGCGCGGCGTCAGCGGGCACGGCTTCGCCGGCGTCGGCACTCAGGGCCCAGTACAGCGACGTGACCATCATGCCCGGCGACGTAATCTCGATCACCACCTATGGGGCTCCCGAGCTGACGACCAGTACGGCGACCAGCATCGACGCGACCAGTGGCGCCGGGGGCAATGTGAACGGTCTCAAGGTCGGAGCGCAGGGGGAGATCGAGCTGCCCTATCTGGGAGTCGTGAAGGTTGCCGGTATGACTCCTTCAGAGGTGGCAGCGTATCTAGAGAGAGAGCTGAAAGAAAAGGGAATCCTCGTTGATCCGCAGGTGACGGTGGCGCTGGTCGATTCGCCGACGCGAGTGATTACGGTACTGGGTGAAGTAGCGAAACCCGCGCCGGTGCCCGCCTTTGGGCAGTTGAGACTGCTTGATGTTATCTCAGCGTGCGGAGGGTTTACGCCTTTGGCGAGCCACACGATCACGGTTCGCCGAGCGGGGGATCCGAACCCGATTACGATCCTGCTGGGCACCGATCCGAAAACGACGGATGAGACGAATATTCCGCTGATGGCGGGAGATACAGTAATTGTGCCCAAGGTGGGGAGTGTCTTTGTAGTGGGGCAGGTGAAGACCCCATCGGCGATACCGCTTTCGAGTAATTCGCCCGTCACGGTGATGCGGGCCATTGCGATGGCGGGGGGACTCAACTTCGGTGCCGCCCTTTCTCGCGTTGTTGTAATCAGGAGAACGCCGGACGATCAACATGTCGAGATACAAATGGATCTGAAGAAGGTGATGGCCGGCAAGGAGCGGGACATAGCGCTGGCGTCGGACGACGTGCTGCTGGTACCGACTAACGGATTCAAGGCGGGTATGGCTGCCGGTGGCGCTGGTATTGTCGGCGGAGCGACCAGTGGATTGGTTTACCGGATCCCCTGACCGCTGGAAAGTGGAATGGAAGAGAGAACAAAGGCTTGCTGCGTGCCTACAAAATACCGACGGAGCTGCTTTTCGGTTCGATCACCCTTCTGATTGTGGGAGAGTTGGCGTGCGGGACGAATCTCTATTTCGTCACGATGATGGCTCTGGCGATGTTGTCGATTGGCGTGAGCTATAACGTTCTTGGGGGACTGGGAACGCTGAGCGGCATTCTCTTCAGCACGTTTGCCCTGCGCACGCTGGTAATTTCGCAGATTGGTAAAGTTTTTGTTTTCGAGCCGGCGAATCTGAACCTTGAAGCGCCGATGCTGACGATAACGATGTACGCGCTCTTTTATTTCTGTGCGATGGCGGGTATTTTCTTATCTTCACGGATCCGGCTAGAGCTGCCTAAGCCACTGGAACTGGAAAGCGTCAACCAGGCCCGTTTCGTCTATGCGATTTCAATGGTGGTAGGCGTTGTGGCCACTGTGCTTTTTGACAGTTACTATCTCGATCAGCAGAATCAGGGGTTCAACAATGAGCGGAGTGCAGGTCTGGCTTTCTCGGGCCTTCTGCTGTTCGCATTTGTAATCGCAGTCGATAGCCGGATCCGAGCCACCAAAGGAGAGCACAGTTTCGGATGGAGCGCGTTGCTGCCCTGCTTGTGCGTTTGGTTCTCCTCTCTGGTAGTGACCACCCGGGGAGGTTTTGTAACTCCGATTCTCGTCTACTACGGGACCTGTTATACAAGAGGTTATCGATTCAGGCGGCGCCATTATGTAGCGGGGGTGGCGGCGATACTGTTTTTCCTGACGATTTTTTCACCATTCGAGTTGTATTCCCGATCGATGGTGGCCGGCAAAAATGTGCGCGACAGGATCGACACAACGTTTCACCTTGTCATCGACCCGCCCACAAAGACCCAGCTCGACGCACTTGGGGCGCATGATGTCGAACAGAATCCGCGGTCGGAATATTTTGACAGGGCTGGATTCACGATTCTGAATCGCCTGTCGCTGATTCGCTTCGACAGCGACCTCTTCAGCGCCTGTGCGGATGGATTTCATTATGGATTCGCAACCATCAGGAATGATCTTCTGCTGAACGTTCCGCGTTTTCTGTATCCCAATAAGCCAAACGAGGATTCGGCCGGGTTCATAGGAAGGGTTTCCGGGATGAATCCCGATTCCGTCGAAAACGGCGAGGTTGCCGAATCGCCGATTGCCGAAAGCTACGGATGTTTTGGCTGGGTTGGAGTTGCTTTATTCGGTTTCTTCGTGTTCCCGCTGCTCTTTGTCGTTTGCGAAAGTGTATTCGATGTGAGCCGGCCATGGGGAACGGTCGCGATGGGAATGCTCCTGCCTACCTTTGCCGAAGGTGGAGTGGGTACTTATATCGTGAAGATAGTTAAGATTCCGATTTATATCATTCTGATTTCTTACGTATTGGGGGGAATTGCGAGGATATTCCCCTACAGGAGAGATGCTGCTCTGCACGGGCAAGTTGACACTTCGAGCTCGCCAGATATCGTTGAGGACAAGTTCGCTGATCAAGTAATATAGTTTCCCCAAAGGTCTCCGGAATGCAGCTCATGTAACCGAAGAGCGGCCGACTGGTATACGAAAAGTATTGTAGGTCCAGGAGCTTATGGCCGTTGTGTCCATTATTATGGTCAACCAGATGGAAACCAGACGTCCACTTCCGCGTCTGCCCGACAGCGTTCCCTGGCTGGCGCGGCAGATCTGTTACGGCGCGCGCAGACTCCCCAGGGGTTACGCACGGGTGTTGGTTGCTATGGCTGGTGTTTTCCCCTCGTTGCGGAGTGTGAAGCTGGACACGTTTTTTTCAGGGACGGTTTGTGCGGACCTTGGAGAATTGATCTGTCAGCCTTTATTTGTTCGAGGATATTATGCGCATCAGTACGGAGAGGATGTCCTGCTGGATCGCCTGATATCGCAGGGAATGAAAGTGTTCGATCTGGGAGCGAATATTGGATATTACACGGCGTTTTTTAGTCATCGTGTTGGACCGGGGGGGCTGGTCGTTGCTGTTGAGCCCGCGCCTCGAGCGCTCCGCATCCTCAAGTCGACCATTGACTATTGTGACGAAAATATTCGGCTGTTGGAATGTGCCATGGGCGCGGAGGATGGGGACGCTGCAATGCGGGAAATGCACCGACTTGATATCTCCTATGTTCAATTTGGTACGCATAAAGACGGGAAGACCGTGGCAGTCAGGACTCTCGATGGAATTGTGGACGAGTTCGGGGCGCCTGACCTGGTAAAGATAGACATTGAAGGCGCTGAGCTGCTTGCGCTTCAGGGATCTCGCCGTTTGCTGTCTTCCGAGCGTCCGCCTGTGGTCATGCTTGAGTACATCGAAGGAAATGCGAGAAATTTCGGCAGTTACAACCGAGAGACGCTCTTAAGCTTCTTTCCGGCAGACAAGTGGGTACGGTTTCGAATTGCTCGTGACGGCGCGCTGGTCGGGCTGGATTGCTCGGAGATCCAGGGCGGCACCAATGACTATCTCGCGATTCCGTCGGATCGTGTTTCCGAAGTGCAGGATCGAATCCGGGTTCCGCGCCTGTAGATGACTTCGTCCTGAAGTCGCGACGGGCTTGGCTAGCTCATTGCGATCGGAGATTTTAGCCGGCGAGGTCATCCAGCATGCGCAGAAGCTGTCCCGCGCGGTCGGTGTACCGGTGGTGCGCTTCCACAATCGTGTGAGCACGGTCTGCTATCAGACGGCGGGCTGTCTCGTCCGATATGTAGCGCTTGATTTTTTCGATGCATTCGTCTGAATCCGAGTAATATTCTCCCGATTCGCCCTCTGGAAAAAGGTCGGTGGCTCCTCTGCCACGGGTCGACAAGAGAAATCCCCCCGCCCCCGGCGCTTCGAAGTGTCGCATGATCAAGCCATCAGGAACCCCATCGATGATGTGCTGCAAGCGCAGTATGTTGAGACATACGGCCGACTCGCGTATCACCCGTGCGGCGTCGGCGAGGTGCAGGGACTTTCCCTGCCAACAATGCCGGAGCGGGCTGGAGCGGCTCGTTCTTGTACCCCAATAGGCCGACCCAAAGATACGCAGGGGTACGTGGGGGGCTAGTTTCTCCAAAATAGCCTCCCGATGCCTGTCCCATGTACCAAGAAACAGCACGCCGGGCCAGGATCCTTGTTGCTGATCGCCCTGATAGGGGAAAACCTCGGGGTCCCAGGCAAATGGAAGAAAAGCAGCATGAGGCACCCCGGCTTCTTTCAGCTTGCTCATCACCAGCTCGCTGTAAATCAGGCAGAGGTCAGCTTCCCGGGCGACGGGGATGGTCTCTGGCCGGTGCATCGGATGGGGTAGGAAGGGGTTATCCGGAAAAAAACATATCACGCGGATGCCTTTACGGCGAAGACTCCGGACGGTTTCGGGGAGGAGCCATTCCAGGGAGAAAGAGAGCAGGGCCTGTGCTCCGGAGTTGACCACTGCATTTTCCAGGACTCGGTTAAATTGCTCGAGAGATTTGGTCCTGACGGAACCGCTCCGGATAGTGAGCCGGTGCGGAATACGATTTCGTGTCCACCAGCCCATGTGATGCCTGTTCTTCTGAATGTCGAAGATATGCGTGCGAATACCCAGGGCGTCGAAGGCCCGCTGGTAGGAGAGACCCAACTCGCCGGGAGAGAAGAGTCCAAATAAGAAGATCGAGTTGATAGGCATTGAGCGCAAATCTGGAAATCAAACGAAGGGATGACGGAGGGCCGCCATGGTTACACAAGCAAGGTGTCGATCCGTGAACCTGGCCAGGGTTAGATCCCTCGAAAAAATTCTACAGGAGCAGTACGCGACAATCAGCCGATTCATTGGTTTGATGAGACACCGGCGAGAATCCGTGTGCGAACGTGGCCCAGTCCGAAGACGAACCAGGAAGCGGCGAAAATGAAGACCGTCGCGACGGTGGCGAGGAGACCGAGAACGAAGATCGAGTGCTGCCGCGCGTAGTCAAGCAGAAGCACGCAAGGGAAAAAAAAGAATCCCATAAATGAGGCGAGCTTGATGACCGGAAGGATCGTTATCGATGGATCGCAGGCAAAGAGCTTCCTGTTTTCGCGGTAGAGAAGTGCCATCTGTGTGGTTTCCGAAACCAGCCAGGTATACATGAAGCCGTGAAGGCCGAAGTGGATCGTCATCGGGATACTGATTGCGATCATGAGAAGATTTCCCCAAAAGACGATATGAGCAAGGCGGTAGTGGGTATTGGTGGCAAACTGGAAGAATTGCTTGTGTTCCCGCATGCTCATGACTGCGGAAATGATCGCCATCAGAACATAAGTAGATTGGTCGAAGAGGCCAGGTTTGTGCAGCCAGACGGCGAGGAGAAGGGGCGAGAAGAGGTAGGCGCCCAGATTGGCAACCGGTATCAGAGAAAAGACCAGGCGTTCGGAATAATGGAAGATGTCGAGAAGTTTTCTCTGGTCCCCGCTACCGAAACTGAATGTAATTTCCGGAGCGATGGCGCTGGTGACAACGGAAAGGACCTGGCGAGCAGTGGCGAGTACGGTTCTGCTGATGGTGAAGAGGACAACCACCTCCGGGCCCAGAATGCGTTGCAGGAGAATAACGGGAACCTGGAAGAGAAAGAAGGTCTGCAGCATGACCATGGCAAACAGACCGCTGGGCCTGAGCGTGGATTTTGCGGTTTCCCAGTCTGCGCCGTGTAATCCAAGGGGAAGGCCTTTCATGCGAATACGCAGATCGACGATGGTGGCGGCCAGCACGAGGAGGACGGCGACCAGTTGCCCAAAGGCAATTGCGGCGAAGGAACGATGAAATATTGCAAGTCCTGCTGCGCTGAGCACGGCGCTCAGGCGAAGAACGTTCCACCACATCGTTCCTCGATGAGCATGCTGGACGACGATGAAAAGGTTCATGTAGTACGTGGCCGCGATCTGGGCGGTCATCTGCAGGCCAAGGAAGAGGGCAGCGAAGCTGGCTTCGCTGCGGCTCACGAAACGCAGGTGGAGCAGGTTTGGCAGAGGGAGCAGGCTGACGCCGGCGCTGGCTATCGTTCCCGCGGCCATGAGGCAGAGCACGAGGGCGAACGTGCTGGCCTGCAGGCGCTTGTACTGGCTGAGATCGCCGCGCTGCCGGAGGATGGTGAGCTCATTGCCTGCGTACGTGGTAACGCCGAAGTTCAGAGTGCCGAGATAAGAGATGGTTGCAGACAACACGAGCCATTCCCCGTAACGGGCGACGCCATAGGCGTGGAGAAAGATGGGGGGAAGCAATACCTGAGTAATCAGGATGACAGCGACACCGGCCCCCTGGGCCAGAAGCATCTTGAGAACTCGCTTTAGCATCGTGACTGAATGCGGTCCGGATCAAATTTGACCGAACGCCTCCAAGGTCCGTGTCGCGCTACGGCCACGGCAGTCTGCGCAGGGCGGGCAGGGGGGGTCGGGTTCACGCTACCGCTCGGATCGATGGGGGAAAGCGCAGAAAACGCAACACGTTGATGCTAACATCGAGACAACCGCGAGACAAACCGGGCGCCCTGGATGAAGCCCGTCATGGTGCTGGTCCAATTTCAATTTGAGCCGACAGGGTGATCTTCGATACAAGCCGAGGGAACGCTGAATCGTGAACAAGAATCATAACGCCGGACCGATGCGGGTTCTGGTCACGGGAGCAGCGGGCTTTCTCGGCTCTCATCTTTCCGATGCTCTCCTCGAGGCTGGCCACAATGTGGTCGGAGTCGATAACCTCAGTACCGGGAAACTGTCAAACCTCGAGCATCTTCAGCGCGAAAGCCGCTTTGAGCTGATCGAGCGGGACATCTGTGTGCCGTTCGATTTTGGCCGAGTGGATTTTGTTTTCAACTTCGCATCCCCGGCCAGTCCTGTCGACTACATGCGCATCGGCGTGGAGACGCTGCGTGTTGGATCGGAAGGAACGCGCAATGCGCTGGAAGTGGCGAAGAGATATGGAGCAGGCTTCCTGCACGCTTCGACTTCGGAGTGTTACGGCGATCCAACCGTACATCCGCAGCCAGAAAGCTATTGGGGACACGTGAATCCGGTGGGGCCGCGTTCGGTCTACGACGAGGCAAAGCGCTTTTCCGAGGCTTTGGTGATGGCCTACCACCGCTATTACCGAGTGGACACGCGGCTGGTGCGAATCTTCAATACATATGGGCCAAGGCTGCAAAGCAGCGATGGGCGGGTGATTTCGAACCTGATGACGCAGGCGCTCCACGGCGAAGATCTGACCATTTATGGTGACGGCACGCAGACCCGCAGTTTTTGTTATGTCTCGGATGAGATCGAAGGAATTCTGCGCCTGGCGCGGGCAAACGAGCACATGCCGGTGAACATTGGTAATCCGGTAGAGTGGACGATTCTCGAATGCGCGCGGCAGATTCTGGAGGTGACCCAGTCGTCGAGCAAGATTCGATTCGAGCCGTTGCCGCAGGATGATCCCATCCAGCGCAGGCCGGATATCAGCAAAGCCAAGCGGTTGCTGGGCTGGGAGCCGAGGATCGATCTGCGGACGGGGCTCAGGCTCTGTCTGGAGTACTTCCAGCAATCAGTGGATCGCGGGGAGAGGGCGACTACTGCCCTGAGCGTGCAGCCTGAGGCAGGGTAATGGTATACAGAGGTCAGGGGGGCGTGCGGGCGGCCCTGGACATGCGTTTGTTTCATATCGGGACAAACGTCTGGTTGCGTCCCGGGACATTCCTGAATGCAGGTCCGAGGCGTCGAAGTCCCTGTTATATTAAGAATCTGGACGCGATCCCTGCCTCGGTTCCGGCATGAATCCAAACCCGACATTTTGTTATAGCTGAAAGGAAAGTTCAATTGTGTTGATGATTCGTCTGGCGCGCGTGGGTGCACGCAAACAACCGTATTACCGTGTAGTTGTCATTGAGAAAGACCGCGCGCGGAATGGGCGTTCGGTCGAGGTTGTGGGAACCTACAACCCACGGACCAACCCGGCTTCAGTAGACTTGAAGCTCGAGCGGATTGACTACTGGAAGGGCAAGGGAGCCCAACCATCGGACAGAGTGGCGAAATTGCTCCGTTCCAGTGCTCCCGCAGCCGGTCACCCGACCTCCCCTGCGCCGGGCACCGAGGGAAAGGCTAAAGCTTCAACAGCGGCCTGAGTTGAGTTGCGTTACGGAGGGGTCAACCGTTCGCCTGCTCCAGATACCTCCCCAAAAGTTACTTTTGTAGTCTCCGGGGCGAGAAAGTCTGCGGATTGTTCTTTTGTCCGTCGCAGCCTTACGGTAGTATCCGCGATAGCCCCGGAAGAAGAACCAGTGCGTCTTCCAAAAATGGGGGCAGGATGAAGCAGACAACAAACAAACCCGATGATATGCAGGAATTGGTTACCCAGATAGCACGAGCGTTGGTGGATGTTCCCGAAGCAGTCGTTGTAGAGGCAGTGGAAAGAGAAGAGAGCACGGTGTTCCGGCTCCGGGTCGCTCCCACAGATGTGGGAAAGGTGATCGGGAAGCAAGGGCGCACGGCCCGTTCAGTGAGGACGATTTTGGGGGCTGTCAGCATGAAGCACCATCATCGATACACACTCGACATTCTCGAAGAGGACCACGAGGGAGCCACCGTCAGCGAGGAGTAGCGAGAGCCGGAAGGAATGGCATTCCCCCGTCCAACCATCTCACGCGAACAGCAGAGGGATTCCAGGCCCGATTCGCCCGCGAGCCGCGCGGCGGAAGGCGGGATTTCGTCCGAAATCCAAAAGAATTTGAACCTGCAACTGCCGGAGAACGCCGCTCCCGCGTGGGTATTGGTGGCCCGTCTCATCCGGCCACATGGGCGGCGCGGCGAACTTGTGGCGGAAATCCTGACCGATTTTCCCGAGCGATTTCACGAGCGCTCGCGCCTTTTTCTGATCCCGCCGCAACGCGTAGGATCGCGCCCTCGTGAAATCCATCTGGAGAATTTCTGGTTTTTACGCAGCCGGATGGTCATGAAGTTTCAGGGCGTGGACTCGATCAACGATGCAGAAGTTCTGCGTAATTACGAGGTGGCAATCCCGGCAGAGGAAAGGGCGCCGCTGGAAGCCGGATCTGTCTACGTGAGCGATTTGATCGGCTGCCGGGTCATCGATTTGAACCGCGATGGCGTCGAAGTGGGCGAGGTCGTCGATGTGGACCGCGGATCATCGAGTACGGAACTGCTGATAGTGCGCAGCTGCAAGCCAAAGGATCACACACAAAACGCGAAACAGAGCCACGCCGAGGATCTGCTGATCCCCTTCGTCAATGAATATCTGACCCGTGTTGACCTGACGAACCGGCTGCTGGAGATGCGGTTGCCGGACGGACTGCTGGAGATCAATGCCCCCCTGAGCAAGGAAGAGAAACAAGAACTGCAGAGCGCAGACGACAAGGCCCGGAAAATCAAGTGGAGGGTGCAGGGCGCGAAAAATGGTTAGCCAGCAGACGCTGGCGAAAGAATGATCGGATGGCGTAAGAAAGTCCAGTCTCTCCTTCGTTGTTGGGTAAACGGAGATCCTGGCAGTTGGTGGTGATGATGGACGTCTTCAGGGTCCAGGTTAGAGCCTGGGGAAACGGTGCTGCGGTCTGTGCGCTGCATCGCACGGCAAACCGCGAGGGGGAACACAAGAAGGGCCGCGAGGCAGGAATGCCCAGCGGCCTTCTCGATTGCTGCAGATGCGCGAATTAGCGGCGCGACTTCTTTTTTGAAGACTTCTTCGCGGCTTTCTTCGCAGTCTTTTTGGCCGGCGCTTTTTTCGCAGCCTTCTTCACGGTTTTCTTTGCGGCCTTTTTGACGGCCTTCTTCGCGGCCTTCTTAGCCGGAGCCTTTTTCGCCGATTTCTTCGCAGCCTTTTTTGCTGGAGCTTTCTTCGCTGCTTTCTTGGTGGGGGCCTTTTTGGCGGGCGCCTTTTTCACTGCGGTCTTCGCCGGCTTTCTGACGGGTGGCGGAGCCACAGGTTCAGGCTCTGCGACGGCCATGCCTTCATCGTCGTCCTCGATATCGTCGTCATCGGACGAGATGGTGGTGGAGACTTCCTCCTCCTCTTCATCTTCGCCAAATCCGTCTTCCAGCTCTTCCATGTCGTCGTCGGCTTCGGGCTCGAATTCTCCGTCCGCGCTTGCGTAAAGCTTGTATTCGTCCTGCATCAGAATTGCCCTCCGGGCTCCGAGTCAGTTTGAACTGCTGTATGAGTATGCCAGAAAATCAGCAAAACTCCTGCGGGGCGGATTATAGCAACAGCGTGTGTACGGTTGCCAATGCTTCAGCGCACACCAGTGTGAGCGCAGCGCCGTGACAGAATTAGATGCGTTGAACGTGGTCGCTCCGGACGTCCGGAACGGCGACGGGCAGACATTGGCCTGAAATCCATGCGATTCGACCTGATCACAATCTTCCCGGAGTTTTTTGCGAGCATCCTGAGCCACGGAGTGTTGCGGCGGGCGCTCGCCGAAGGGTTGGTCGGGATCGAAGTCCACAATTTGCGGGCATTCACCCACGACCGGCACAAAACTGTGGATGACCGGCCATTCGGCGGCGGGGAGGGGATGGTCCTGAAGCCGGAGCCGCTGGCGGAGGCCGTGGAGTCGCTGGGGGTCCCAACCAAGTCGGAGCGGGACGTGAGTCGGGTACAGGTAATCCTGCTTTCCCCGCAAGGGGAGCGCTTTTCGCAGGAGCTGGCGCGGAAGCTGGCGGGGGTGGAGAAGGTGGTGCTGATTTGTGGCCGTTACGAGGGTGTCGATGAACGGGTCAGCGAGTTGCTCTGTGACCTGGAGCTTTCGGTGGGCGACTATGTGCTCTCGGGCGGAGAGTTGGCGGCGGCCATCGTGGTGGACGCGACGGCTCGGCTGTTGCCGGGCGTGCTGGGGAACGAGGCGTCGAGCGAATTTGAGAGCTTCGGGCTGGCGGATCGGGGCCTGGAAGGAGCCACAGAGGGACCACCGCAGTCCACGCATGGCTCCGGAGGGCTTCTCGATTATCCGCATTACACCCGGCCGGCGGAATTTCGCGGCGTTGCAGTGCCTGCCATCCTGACGGAGGGGGACCATGCGGCGATCCGGCGGTGGCGGCGGGAGCGAGCACTTGAGAAGACGTGGCGCAACCGGCCCGATCTGCTGGCGAACGCGACGCTGACGGAGACCGACCGTGCGTATTTACGATTCCTGGGCTGGGATGGAGGACGGCTGCGCACTCCGCGACAGTAGTTATCGCCTCCATGTTCAGCGGGGCTCAGGCCTGTTCCCAACGGTGCTACGCTCAGATTCGGCATGTCGCAACCTCCCGCAGTTCCGCCAGGGGCTTCCGCTTCGGACCCCGTGCGCCTGTGGTGTCCCGTCTGCGGCCGCTCGGTGGATGACCCCCTTGTGTGCGGGGACTGCTCTGCCGTCATTTGCCGGATTTGCGGAACACCGCTCGAATCTCCCGACGAGCTCGCGTTCGGCTAGCCCCAGGGAAGGACAAGAGCGCCTCCCCCGGAAACGGGGAAAGAGTGACTCAATCGCTATGATTTTTGCACAAGTGGCTCGGGTCGATGTTTTGAATGCCTGTCCCCGGGAGCAACTGAGCCGGCTGGAATTAACAGCAAAGGCACGTGCCAACTTTTGTTCGCTGCGGGAAAAAGGAGGAGTAATTCGGCATTCGAAGCTGTTTACTATGCCCTAAAGGGCGATGTTGGCTCAACCGGGAGCAACGAGCGGCTGCTAACGCAGGAGGAAGAGAAAGATATGGCAACGGCAGGCCTCAATCGGGTGATGTTGTGGGGCGACCTCGAGGGCCGTCAGCTGGATGGGCACTGGCTGCTGGGGCAACTGGTACGACCGGAGGGTCGAACCGCCTGGTTCGAGGCGATCGGCGAGGACGGAACGCCGATGATGCTCAGCATCACAGAAGCTCTCAACGATGAGGATGAACTCAAGGCGCGGTTGCAGGCGGCGTCGGAAATCCGGCACCCGAACGTCGTGGCCATTCACGAGGCGCGGATATCGCAACTGGACGACACTCCGGTAGTCATCGCCGCGATGGAGATGACTGAGGAGAATCTGGCCGATGTGCTGCGGGAACGGACGCTGAGTGCGGCGGAAGGCCGCCAGGTTCTGGATGCGGCGCTGGCGGCGCTGACCGCGATGCACGCGCGGGGGCTGGTGCACAAGCACATGGAAGCGGCGAGCATCCTGGCCATGGGTGAAACGATCAAGGTGCGAAGCGACTGTCTTTACCTGGGAGGATCGGCATTCGGTTCTGAGGCGGCGGAGGATGTGCGCAGCGCTGCGAGGATGGCGGCGCAAGCGGTCACGGGACGCTTCCCGATGGGCGAGAACGACCCCGTGCTGCAGCTGCTGCCGGAACCAATGGCGCGAGCGATACGCCGGGCGCTGACGGGGACGGCAGGGGCGACGGAAGTGGCGGCTTTGGCGGGAACGCGGCTCGAATTGATGCCGGAAATTGTTCGCGAGGGGATGCGCGCCGAACCACCATCCAGAACGCGACTGAAGGTAGCGGCTCCCCTGGCCGCAACACCTTCGCTGGCCGAGCCAAAGGAGAAGCCGGTCGCGGAAACCGCTCCCATTGCGGAGCCTCAGATCGCACACCGGCCGGCGCCGAAGAAGCGGACGAAGACGGTGATTGGGCCGAAGGCCGAAGTCGGGACCGAGGCGGAGTTCGAGAAGAGGACGGAGTCGAACCTAAAACCTCGGCCCACTGAGAAAACTGAGATCAGGACCGGCCCCCCGACGCCGCGGAATGCGCCGGTGAAAGAGGCAGATCCCCTGGCGCAGGCGCTCTTGTTTACCGAGCCGTTCATGCTTCCCAATGAACGCGAGGCAGCCGAAGCGGCGCGGAGGGTGCAGGAGGAGGCCGCCGAGGGACGGTGGCGCGCCCACTATGTGATTGCAGCGGCGATCGCAGTGGTTCTGGTGACGGTGTTCACGGTATACGGCATGATGCACCTCGAGCCGGGCACGCAACACGCAGCGTCGAGCGTCGCGCCGGCGACCAATGCAGCTCCCCCCAACGTTCCATCGCAGCCAGCGAATGCGGCCAGCCAGCCACCGGCGGAGACCACCATAGCCATCCCGGGCGAGGGTTGGCGGGTGATCGCCTACACCTACGATTCTGAGACCGAAGCGCAACAGAAAGCACGGCTGCTGGCGCGACACTATCCGCAACTGGAGCCAGGGGTTTTTGCCCTCAGGGGCGAAGCTCCATGGATGGTGACCCTGGGTGGGCCGATGAATAAGTCCGACGCTCTGGCTCTGCGCGACCGGGCGCTCGAGATTGGTTTTCCCGAGGATACTTACGCAGCGAAGTTCCGCTGAGGAGCTACGGAGCCAACTTGTGCCGTAAGCGGCTGCGATCACTTTTCTATTGTGCCGATCGCAGAAGCCAAAGTAGGATTACCATGCTCCCGGAGGGGTGGCGTGCGGCGCGGGCCAGGTCTGTGTGCCAGGCTTAACATCGTGCACCGGTTCTCCCGATTTTCGGGCGAGCGGAGATCGTGTGGAAGGCAGAACGAAGGTCCTGATTATCGATGACGATCCCACGCACCTCCGGATCTATGGGTGGATCATTGACGCGGCGGGCTACGAAGCATTACCGGCCCTGGCGAGCGGTGACCATATTGATTTCCCGGAGGGAGCGGTGGATCTGGTGGTGATGGATTACCGGCTGACCAGCCAGCTGACGGCGGTGGCAGCAGCCGAGGCAGCGAAGCGGCGTTTCCCGGACGCACCGATTATCGTTCTTTCGGACGTCTACGATCTGCCTGCGGACATTGCTCCGTACGCGAAGGCGTTTGTGCGCAAAGGTGAGCCGGCCAGGCTGGTGGAGACGCTGGCCAAATTCTCGCCAGAGCGAGAAAAGCGGCCGGAGAGCGCTGCCTAAGCACCTTTCACGATTCCCGGACAACCAGGAAATTGCTCGCTGCATCGGATAACCGCGCAGCGGCTTCATCCATGGCTTTGGACCCGGCGCTGATTCGATTCTGCAACCGGCGGTGATCTTCTTTTGGTGATGGCGGCCCTGGCAAAGAGACGAACACGGCGTGTACGGCGACGTTCCGGACCGTCGCCACTGGCATGCCTGGCTCTGGGCGCGATTGGAGCGGTACTTTCTTTGTCCGTATGGGCGCAGAAGCCATCGCGCGACGATGTTCAGGCTGCGTATCTCTACAATTTTGGGAAATTTGTGCGTTGGCCACAAGGCGAAGCTCGCGGTCCAATTCTGGTCTGCGTCGCCGGACAGGATCCCTTCGGGGAGACGATCGGCCGGCTGACAGCGGGAGAACAGATTAACGGTCGAACGCTCGAGGTACGCAACCTCGAGCATCCGGAAGCTGCGGCGTCCTGTTCGATCCTGTTTGTTGGAGCGGCGGAGCGCGACCGTGAGGACAGCTTCCTCGCTGCAACAGCGGGCAAGCCGGTCCTGACCGTATCCGATGCCCCGGATTTTCTGGAGCACGGCGGGATGATCCAGTTTCAGCTGGTCGATGATCACGTCCGGTTTTCGGTGAATCTGGGTGCTGCTAACCACTGCGGCGTTGGGCTGAGCTCGGAATTGCTGAAGGTCGCGCTTCGCGTGACGAGCGGTCCGGAAGCGGGAGGGACGCGATGAATCAACCCTTCCAGCCAAAGAAGACCGCGACCATCGATCCAGGCGCCTCTTCCATTTCGGCCAGGCTGATGTGGATGAACGTAGTGGTCAGCGCTACCGTGCTGGTGCTGGCGGTACTGGCGTTCTTCTTCTACGACCTGATCTCGTTCCGGAAAAATCTGGTTCGCAACCTTGAGACTTCGGCGCAGATTGTGGGGACGAACAGCGTGTCCGCCCTGACATTCGACGATCCACAGAGCGCAGCCACGACGCTCCAGGCCCTGGGCAATTCACCGGATGTGCAGTCGGCGATCCTGGTGGCGAACGACGGATCCACCTTTGCGGAGTATCGGCGATCGGAAATAGTGCCGCTGCCGATGATCCGGGCCATGGCGCCGGGAAAGAACGACGAGGACTGGGTGACATGGCGGCATGTGTTGCTGGCGCATCGCATCATCTTCCAGGGCGCACCGGCAGGAACGGTTTATATTGCCGCGGAACTGACGGAGACGGGACACCGTGCGCGGCAGTATCTGTTGATTGCGTGCGGTGTGTTGCTGATCTGCATGGTGGCCGGTCTGCTGATCAGCTCGACGGCGCGGAGACTCGTGGCGCAGCCGATGGTGGAACTGGCGGAAACGGCGCGGAGGGTCTCACGGGAGCGAGATTACTCTGTGCGTGCGGCGCCGCACAGCGACAAGGACGAGATCGCGGTGTTGATCGAAGCGTTCAACGAGATGCTGGTGCAGATTCAGGAGCGGGACACGGCGCTGAATCGAGCGCGCGATCAGCTGGAGGTGCGCGTGCAGGAGCGGACGGCGGCCCTCCGTGCTGCGAATCGCGAGCTGGAGGCGTTCTCGTACACCGTCGCGCACGACTTGCGCGGGCCGCTCGATGCGGTGCAGGGAATGGTCTACATCCTCGAGGGGCTGGAAGGGAAGCGCGACGAGGACCGGCGAGAGATCCTGGAGCAGTTGCGCCAGGCGACGCACAACATGGCGGGCCTGATCGACGATTTGCTGAACCTTTCGCGGGCCAGCACCGCGGCACTGCGCAGGGAGCCGGTGAACCTGAGCGAGATGGTGTACGAAATTGCTGAGAACCTGAAGCAGTCGGATCCGGAGCGGCGCGTGGAGTTCAGGATTGCACATCTGCCGCAGGTCGAGGCAGATGGAGGGTTATTGCGAGTCGCCCTCGATAATCTTCTGCGCAACGCCTGGAAGTACACCTCGCGGCATCAGGAGGCCTGCATCGAGTTCGGGGCGATGCGGGTGCGGGGAGAGACGGTGTATTACGTCAGGGACGATGGGGCGGGGTTCGATCCCAAACTGAACGATCAGCTTTTCCAGCCGTTTCATCGTTTGCACAGCCGGAGCGAGTTTCCAGGAACGGGAATAGGTTTGGCGACGGTGTCCCGAATTCTGGCGCGTCACGGCGGGCGAATCTGGGCCGAGGGTGAGGTCGAGAAGGGCGCGACCTTCTGGTTCACGCTGAAGAGCGGGGTCTCGGCGGTCGCCTGAGGTGTGCAGCGCACCCGGGCTGTTGCCATCTCACCTGAGTCGGTTGACGTTCTGAGAAATCTCTAATCTTCCTGTTCGAGGTTGGGGCATGCACTCGCATACGGATGAGTGCGATGCCCGTGGAACAGGAAAACCCGAGGAAGGCAGGTTTACAAGCCCCGGGGATCATGACCTCGCCGGCGCCTACGACTGTCAATGGAGTGGGCCCGGCAGCGGTGGCGGGAGTGGCCGGAGTACAGGGCGCTGCGCCTTCCTCGGTTGCGGGCGGAACATCGAACCTGGTGGTTCGAGCGGTCGAAGAACCCTTTGCAGAAGAATTTGACACGCGTCTGGACCGGCTGCCGATGCGGCTGGACGCCATGGTAAAAGTTCACTCCTTCCGCGTGGAGGACCTGCTCGCCATGGAAGCAGGAACGATTGTGGAGACGGTGCACGAGCACACCCAGGATGTGCCCGTGCGTTGTGGTGGAGCTTTGCTGGTGTGGGCGGAATTTGAGGTCCTCGATCAGCGGCTGGCAGTGCGAATTACGAGGCTGGCGTGAGGAGATGGGCCAGGTATCGTCCCCGTATTTCGAAGACAGGCAGACTCGATCTTGCTCTGCCGGGATCGAGCCGGAAGTGTCGGACGATCCATAACGAGCCGGAATTGTCTGACGAACTATAAGGAGCCGGATGGAAGCGACGAGAAGAACGACGGGGATGGTGCTGAGTCCGGTTTTCGACGGGAGCACGCCGCTGCCGCGCTACAGCTGGACAATGCGCATGGGGCTGTGGCTGAGGCGGCTGATGAGTCTGCCGACCGCCGGTGAGATGCCGATACGTCTCGAGGGCCGCCTGAGTCTGGGGCCGAAAAAGTCGCTGGTTCTGGTGAACTGCCGCGGTAAGAGTGTCCTGCTGGCGCTGGGGAGCGAAAGTATCACGCCGGTGATGGAAGTGCCGGCGCCGCGGCGGCGGAGAAGGGATTTAGCGCAGTGAACGGACTGCTGCTGGCGATAGCGCGCGGGAGCACTCCGGGGCTGCCCGGCCCCGATCTTGCGGGACATTTGGGAAACAACAATTCAATTCCCTGGACGATCGTCTTCACGCTGACGCTGCTGACGCTTTTGCCGGCCATCCTGCTGGCCATGACGCCGATGGTGCGGCTGCTGGTGGTGTTTCACTTTCTGCGGCAGGCGCTGGGCACGCAGACCGCACCCTCCAACCAGGTGCTGATGGGCCTGGCGCTGATGATGACCTGGTTCCTGATGCAGCCTGTGCTGATCGAGGTCGATCAGCAGGCCGTCGAACCCTTTCGCGCCGGCCAGCTCTCCGGATGGGATGCGATCGACCGCGGCTCGGAGCCGGTCCGGAGGTACATGCTGCGCTATGCGCGGGAGAAGGATCTCGGTCTTTTTGTGGCGGCGTCGAAGACGGCGCGGCCAGCCACGCCCGGCGATTTGCCGATGCGGGTCGTGGTGCCGGCGTACATCCTGAGCGAGCTGAAAGCAGGCTTTGAGATTGGGGCAGTGCTGTTTCTGCCCTTCCTCCTGGTGGACATGGTGGTGGCTTCGATTACGACTTCGATCGGGATGTTCCAGCTGCCGCCGGTCGTAATCTCGACGCCTCTGAAGATTCTGCTCTTCGTGATGGTCGACGGCTGGAATCTGCTGGCCGGATCGCTGCTGAAGAGTTTCTGAAGCGCCCGCGGGCAGGCGCGAAGGGCAAACCGGCGGAGGGCCAGGCAGAGGAGTATGGAGCCGACGCGACTGGCAGGCGCCGCGCGAGAGGCAGCGAAGCCGCGGGCTGCCGGACGAGGTGGATGGCGATCGGGAGCAAAACCACCGATGAGGCCAGAGGGCTTTTTTGAAGGGAGTGCGATGGGACCGGATGAAGCGGCGGAGCTGATGCGGAATCTCCTGCGAGAGGCCCTGATCCTCGGGGCGCCGGTCCTGCTGGCGGCCTGCGTGACGAGCTTTCTGATCAGTCTCGTCCAGACGCTGACCTCGTTGCAGGACCAGACGATCTCCACGGTGCCGCGGTTGCTGATCGTGGTGGGTTTGCTGATGGCGGCGCTGCCGTGGTTCCTCGGCCGGTTGATGAGTTATACGCTGGCGCTGTTCTCGGACTTCCACCGGTTTCTGGGGCAGGGATGACCGGACTTGCAAATGCCAACTGGGGCGCAACGCTGGAGGCGATGATCCTGGTGCTGGTGCGGATCAGCGGTCTGATGGTTTTCTCCCCGGTCTTTTCCTCGAACGCAATTCCCGCTCGGGTGAAAGCGGCGTTTGCCCTCGCGGTTTCGTTTCTGGTGGCGCCGGTCGCGGCCTCTTTCCCGGGGTCGCATGTAGAGATGGGCTTCCTGCCGGTGGCGGGCGAGCTGAGCGTAGGACTCGTCCTCGGCATGACGTTGACGCTTTTATTCGCGGCGCTTGATCTGGCCGGCCAGCTGATGGGGTTTCAGTTCAGCTTTTCGCTGGTCAACGTGATGGATCCGAACGCTCCCGTTGAGACGCCGCTTCTCGGACAGATGTTCGGTTTGCTGGGCACGCTGGTTGTCCTGGGGGCGGGATTGCACAGGACACTGCTGGCGGCGTTGCTGCGGACCTTTGTGGCCGCTCCGGTGGGGTCGGTAACACTCGATCCGCGTGCCGGGTTGACGCTCTTGCCGATGGCGAGTGGGATTTTTGCAGCCGCAATTCAGCTGTCCGCACCGGTGATGGCGGCCACGCTGGTGGCCGAGATGGCGGTTGCGCTCGCGGGCAAGCTCGCACCGCAGCTGCCTGTGATGGCCATGACCGTCCCGATGAAGACGCTGCTGGGATATGGAGCGCTGATCGGGTCGCTGGCTCTTTGGCCGGCCTGGATCGAGGCGCGGTTCACCGCGTTGCTCGATGCAGCCGGACGCCTCCTGGCCGGCGCGGCGAGGACCTAGCGCATGGCGGGCGACCGGACCGAGAAAGCCAGTCCGCGGCAACGGCAGAAGGCCGCGGAGCGCGGCGACCGCGCGCACAGCCGCGACCTGATAGCAGGCGCGGGAATGCTGGCCGGAATCTTCGCGCTGGGCAGCGTTGCGAACCGATTAGTCGAGGGATGGGCTGGCGCCTATCGGGCGTTCCTGCTGGTGGGACAGCCCGGGGTCTGGCAACGGTCGACGCCAGGCGAGACAGCCATTGCCCTGCGTGGAATTGTCCTGCGCACGCTTGAGCCCGTGGGCATCGTCTTCCTGGCTTCGCTGGCTGCGGCGGTGGCCGCGGGCGTGGTGCAGGGCGGAGGCTGGTCTCTCAATTTTAAAGCGCTCTCGCCCAAACCCGAACGGCTGAACCCGCTGGAGAACGCAAAGAATGTGTTCTCGCTGCGCGGTGCGGTACGTCTGGGCAAGTCGCTGGTACCGGTGGCCCTCCTCGGATTCTTCACGGCGCGCGCGATCGAGGCACAAAGTGAGATTCCGCCGATTAGCGTTGTGCGGTACCCGGACGTTTTCGCTGAAATCTACAACCTGTTGCTGGACGGAGCCTGGATCTTCCTCGGATGGGCCGGGATCGACTATGTGATGGAGTGGCGGAGCCGGGAGGGGCGCCTCCGCATGTCCAGACAGGATTTGCGCGATGAGTTTCGGGAGATGGAAGGCAGCCCTCAGGTGAAGGCGCGCATTCGGGGACTGCGACGGCAGATGCGGCGGCGGCAGATGAAATCGGATATCGCCCGGGCTTCGGTGGTGGTCACGAATCCGACCCACTACGCGGTGGCGCTGAGCTTCGATTTCAAAACAATGGAGCCGCCGCGGGTGCTGGCCAAGGGAAGAGACTTGCTGGCTGCCCAGATCCGGGAGGAGGCGCAGTGGGCGGGCGTGCCGATCGTTGAGAATCCGCCGCTCGCGCGTTCTCTTTACCGCCAGGTGGAACAGGGACAAGCGATTCCGTACGAGCTCTACGCAGCGGTGGCGGCGATTCTGGCCTGGCTCTACCGACGCGAAGTGGAGGAGCGCGTGCGGAAGGAGCGGGCGGAAGCGCGGCGCCGGGAGGGCAGGGCTCGGCGTTAAGACGAAGCCGGCGCTCTGGCCTCCGGACTGCTGTGAAGCCGGAAGACGAATTGGAGAGTCGCAAGGTTGGGGAGAAAGCGATGAGTGCAGCGGGTATTACGGCAGGGGCGATGAGTGCGGGAGTGATGGCTCCGGGCGCGGCGGCTCGAGACGGACGCGTCGGTGCGGTGCTGCGCACGATGGCGTTGCCGGTCGCGGCGATCAGCGTCCTTTTCGTGATGATCGTCCCGGTGCCGGCCTTTGTCATGGACATGCTGCTGGCCTGCTCGATGGCGGCGTCCATCCTGGTTTTTTTGTCTGCGGTGCAGCTGCGGCGGGCCGTCGACTTCTCGGTTTTTCCGACTCTCCTCCTCTTGCTGACGTTGTTTCGATTGTCACTGAACATTGCCTCGAGCCGTCGGATCTTACTTCACGGCAACGAGGGGACGTCGGCGGCGGGCAAAGTCATCGAAGCCTTCGGCCAGTTTGTGGTCGGTGGAAACTACGTCGTGGGCTTCGTGCTGTTCCTGGCCCTGATCGCGATCCAGTTTCTGGTGGTGAGCCATGGCGCGGTGCGAACGGCCGAAGTCACTGCGCGCTTCACGCTCGACGCATTGCCGGGCAAGCAGATGGCGATCGACGCAGACATGAACGCGGGGCTCATCGACGAAGCAACGGCGCGCCGGAGGCGGCAGGCGATCGCGCAGGAGGCGGAGTTCTATGGGGCCATGGACGGGGCAGCCCGCTTCAATCAGCGGGATTCTCTGGCCACGATTCTGATCACGGCCATCAACATTGTGGCCGGGCTTCTCATCGGGACGTTGCAGCAGGGGATCGATCTGGGTGAGGCGGTCCGCACCTACACGATCCTGACGGTCGGCGATGGTCTGGTGACGATGATTCCTTCACTGTTGGTTTCGGTCGCCGGCGGCATGGTGCTGACCCGGGCTTCCTCGGCCGGGCAGCTGACGGCGGAGCTGGGGGCGCAGCTTCTCGGCAAAGGGTCGACCATGTACGTGGCGAGCGGCGTGCTTGGAGCGCTGTGCCTGATTCCGGGGCTGCCGAAGCTTGCGTTCCTTTTTCCGGCGGTCGCGCTGGGGTATGCGGGGACGCGCGCCGGCAAGCGGGAGATGCCGGCCGCCGAGGCCGAGGCCGCGAAGAAGGCGGCCGAGAAGCCGGAGAATCTGGCGGCAACACTCCGTCTCGACGAACTGAGCCTCGAGATCGGATTTCAGCTGATTCCGCTGGTGGACGAGAAACAGGGCGGTCAGATGCTGGGCCGTGTGAAGACCCTGCGGCGCCACCTGGCCCAGGAGCTGGGCTTCCTGATACCTCCGGTACACATCTCGGACAATCTGCGGCTCAAATCGCGGGAGTATGTCGTCGCGCTGCGGGGGGTCGAGATCGGCCGCTGGCAGACGGAAGGCAATTGCCTGCTGGCCGTATCGACCGAGGCGCAGCCGCGGCCGCTGCTGGGTAAAGAGGCGCGGGAGCCGGCCTATGGTGCGGCGGCCCGGTGGATCCAGCCCGCGAGTGAGGAGGAGGCGCTGGCCGCCGGGTATTCCGTGGTCGATGCGGGCACCGTGATCGGAACGCACCTCGGAGAGCTGATCCGGAAGCACGCGCACGAGCTGCTGGGGCGAGCGGAAACGAAGCGTCTGCTCGACACGCTGGGAGAAAGTCATCCCAGGCTGGTCGAAGAACTCGTCCCGAAGATTCTTTCCCTCGGCGAGGTGCAGAAGGTGCTCCAGCAGCTGCTGCGCGAGCGGGTCTCGATTCGCGATCTGGGCACAATTCTGGAGGCGCTGGTGGAGACCGGGGCGCAGAACCGTGGATTGCCGCAGCTGGTCGAAGCCGCGCGCCAGGCGCTGGGAAGGCGACTGATCCATCCGCTGCTCGAATCCGACGGGACCTTGCGGGTGATCGCGCTCGAGCCGGCACTCGAGGAGGAGCTGATGAACCTGGTAGCGCCCGAGCCGGGAGTGCGGTTGCCCGCCGGAGCGACGAACACGCCGCTGCTCCGCCGGATCGTCGATTCTGTGAAACCTCTAATCGGCATATCCGGTTCTGCGGCCCCCATCGTGCTGCTGTGTTCGAGTCCCGCGCGGTATCACCTCCGGCGCTGGCTCGAGCCGGCGTTGCCGCGCCTGACCGTGGTAGCTCCCTCGGAGATTCCGCCGGAGGTACCGGTGCGCGCGGTGGGGGTCGTGCGCCAGGGATGAGGGCACCGATCGGTTGCGAAGGCGGGAACGGGGACAGACACGATGGAGTATGCAGAACAGTCAGCGGAGACATGGAAAAGCGGGGGACGGAGGTCAGCGCCCCAGCGTGGGGCGCGCCTCGAGGAGAGAGAGAAGAGAAGCGCGGAGCCAGCGGTCCGAAGCGCATCCGTAACAGGACCATCGGTGACGGAAGAAGAGCGCGAGCGGGTGATGCTCGAACACATGCCGGCGGTGCGCTGGATGGCGCGGCGGATTCATGAGCGGCTGCCCCAGCACGTGGATATGGAAGATCTGGTCAGCGCCGGAACCCTGGGCCTGCTCGACGCCTTCCGCAAGTTCGATCCGGGGAAGAAAGTACAGTTTCGCAGCTACGCACAGTTCCGCATCCGCGGTGCGATTCTCGACAGTCTGCGGACGCTCGACTGGAGCCCGCGTGACCTCCGCCGCAAGGGACGCGCGGTCGAGGAAGCGGTTCGCCGGCTTACGGCGCGCTGCGGGCGGACGCCCTCAGAGCCCGAGGTGGCGCGCGAAATGGAACTCGGTCTCGAAGAGTATCAGCAACTCCTCGGCGAGTTGAAGGGGCTGGAGATCGGCACGCTGCATCTCGAGCGCTCAGAAGACTCGGGTGAAGAGGAGCTGGCCTACATCCCCAACCGTCCCGACGACGATCCGCTGTTTCGCTGCCTCCGTGGCGAGATGCGGGAGCGTCTGGCCGGCGCGATCGACCGGCTGCCGGAGCGGGAGCGCCTGGTGGTGACGCTCTACTACTACGAGGAGATGACCATGAAGGAGATCGGGCTGGCGCTGGGAGTCGTCGAATCGCGTGTCTCCCAGATTCATTCCTCGGCAGTCGTGCATCTGCGGGCGAACCTCGGGGATTTTTCCATGGGTAAGCAGTAGACCGCGATGGCGATTGAAAAGGAACTCGGCCAGGAAGAGATCGACGCGCTGTTCCAGCAGGCGCGGGCGCGCACGCAGGCGGCGGAGACGCCGATGAGCCGGGTATTGCCCTGGAGCTTTTCCCGCTCCGGACAGATCTCGAATGAGCAGCTGCGCGCCATCAGCATGATCAACGACATCTTTGCGCGCAATCTCACCCATCACCTCGGGGCATGGTTCCGCAGCCGGGTCCAGGTCAGCCTGGTGTCGGCCGAGCAGATTCCGTTCAGCGAGTTTCTTCTCAGGATTCCGGAGCTGGCGTATGTCTGCTCGGTGCGCCTTGAGCCGCTGCGCGCGATCTCGGTGCTGCAGATGGACCTGACCACAGCTCCCTCGATGATCGATCTGCTGCTGGGAGGGGAAGGCAAGGCCACCGAGGCGCACGAGCTGACCGATATCGAAGAATCGATCCTGTCCGGCGTGGTGGAGGCGATCTGCCGGGAGCTGACGACGGCATGGCAGCCGGTAGGCCTCGGGTTCAGCTTCGAGAAGCGGCAGATGCAGACGCAGACATCCAGGCTGATTCCCGTTTCTGAGAAGACGCTGTGCCTGAGTTTCGAGCTGCGCCTGGCCGAAACCAGCGGGCTGCTGAACCTCGCCTTTCCTGCGGTCGCGTCGAACACCATTCTCCGCAGGCTGGCAGGGGAACGATCCCGTCAGCGCCGGCACTCCGAGGAGACGCGGCGCCGCATGCGGGAGCTGGCGGGTGCGTGCCGCACGTGGACAGCTCTCGATCTGCCCGCGGTGCGGGTGGGGGCGGGATCGCTCAGCGCGCTGCGTCCCGGAGTGATTTTGCGCCTCGATTTGCCTGCGCGCACCCTGCCGCAGTTCCGTGCCGGCCGCGTGATGCTGTTTGCCGCCTCGGCGGTCGGGCAGGGAGAGCACCGCGCGGCGCAATTGCAGGCGGCGGGCGAGGCGAGCCCTTGAGCCGTCTTCCTTGATGAGCGAGCAGGGAGCCGTTGCGGGGGTGGGTGGCATGGAACTCGGTGGATGGATTCGTCGACTCGAAGCGGAGATCGCCCGCGAGCTGGGACAGGCGGTCTCCCTGGTTGCAGGAGGAGAGGTGCCCGATCCTGAACACGATCCGCGGCACGATCCGGGGCACAGTCTGGCGGACGCGATCGAGGTTCCTGGAGCGCGCCTCGTGGTCGCGGCCGATGGCGGCGAGGTGGCTGGGTTCCTCGCTGCTGCGCGCCTGGTGGAGGAGGGAGAGGGCGACAGGGCGATGGTGCGCGAGCTGTGGGCCGGGATCCTGTCGAGTGTAGCGGCGCGCCTCGGAGGAACAAGAACCCATTCTCAGTCGCAGGGCCCGGCAGAACCTTATACGCTGCGCCTCGGGAAGGCAACTCTGTGCCTGTCAATCGCTCTCGAGCCTCAGCCAGCCGGAAGCGAGGGGAAAGGCGCCCCACGCGGCGAGCGCGGCGCGGGCCCGGAATCCGACGAGCACCGGGTTGATCGGAATTTCAATCTCTTGCTCGAAGTGGAGCTCGACGCCTCGGTGCGATTCGGCTCCTGCGAGATGGAACTCAAAGACCTGCTCGAACTGGGACCCGGGGATGTCGTTGAGCTGGACCGGCACGTGGCCGACCCTGTGGATCTGATCGTGGGAGACAAGATCGTGGCGCGCGGCGAGGTTGTGCTGGTGAACGGGAATTTCGGCCTGCGGATAACTCAGGTCGCAGAGCCGGTTCGCCGGCTGGAGAGCATTCGATGCACCGTCTAGCCGCCGCCGGAATCGCGCCGGAAATCGAGGGCGGGAAACGTTCTGTCGGGTCGCTCTTCTCCCGGTGCGCCAATCCCGGTTGCACGACGGGCTGGATCCGGCTGTGGCGGAATCGGCGTGTTCCCGGCTTCGAAGGACAGTGGGCATGTTCTGCGGAGTGCATGGAGGCCCTGGTGGCGGCGGCGCTGCGGCGGGAGATGGAGGTCGGGGTTTCGCTGGCGCCGCCGCCGCAGCACCGTGTGCCGATGGGGCTGCTGCTGGTCCGGCAGGGCAGAATTACGCCGGAGCAGTTGCGGGCGGCGCTCGAGGCGCAGCAGCGCGCCGTCGAAGAGGTCGGGGCAAGTGTGCATCTGGGGGAATGGCTGATGCGGAGCGGCATTCTGAGCGAGCCGGCGCTGACGCGGGCGCGGAGTGCGCAGTGGAACTGCCCGGTCTTCCATCTGCAAAACTACCGTCCGGAAGAGCTGGCTTCTGCAATGCCGCGCTTTTTTGCAGAAGCACTCGGCGCACTGCCGGTCGGTGTTGGGGCGGGAGCGAGGCTCTGCGTGGCGTTCTCCGAGCGCATCGACCGCTGCCTGGGTTATGCGCTGGAACGCATGGGCGGGCTGCCGGTTACCCCCGGGATTGCTGCCGACAGCGAATTTGCTCGCGCCCAGACGCGCTTTCTGGAAGTCCCGGCGCCCCGTACCAGGTTTCTCGAAGCGGCCAGTTCGTGGGTCCTGGTCAGGACCATTGTGAAGCTCATCGAATCGGAAAAGCCGGTGGAAGCGCGGCTGGTCCGCGTTCATGCTTACTACTGGTTGCGCCTGTGGCGGGCGACCCCCGCGGCGGGATTGCCTCCCCCGGATGCGGTCGAGGATCTGCTCGCCGTCGTCGGAAATGCTGGGGAGGATCTCGCCCCGGCAGGCCGGAGCGAATCAAGCCATCGCCCATCGTGAAATTCGAAACATGGCCGATAAGACCAGGGAAGGGGACTGCGCGATGCCGGGAATTACGGTGCTGATTGTCGATGATTCGTCAGTGATGCGGAAGATTGTCGAGCGGGCTTTGCGCCAGGCAGGGCTGGACCTGACAAAGGTGGTGGAAGCCGGCAGTGGCCATGAGGGACTCGAAGCGCTCGGCCGCGGGCGAGCGGACCTGATTGTCTCCGACATCAATATGCCGAGCATGGATGGCCTCGAATTTCTGCGCCAGATGCAGAGCAGGGGACTGGCTCAGGGCGCTCCCGTGGTGATGATTACGACGGAGAGCGGCGAGGAACATGTGCGCGAGGCGCTGGCGGCCGGGGCGCAGGGGTATATCCGAAAGCCCTTTACGCCTGACCAGGTCCGGGAGCGCGTGCTGCCCTTGTTAAAGGTGGTATAGGGCTTCCGCGAGGGCGAAAAGGCAGAAGAGCATCAGAGAGGAGCGGAATCAGTCGATGGCAGCTACAAGGGGATCAGCGGTGTTTTCCGGCGCGGGAGCGAGCATCCGGATCGCCCGATTCGCAGAGTCTGTGGATCGCGCGGCGGATGAGGTTTTTACCATGATGATTGGGGCCGGGTGTGCACCCACCGAGGAGGGGGTGGCGACCGAAACAGGGACGATCGCGGCAGTGATCGGGCTAGCCGGCGCAATCAACGGTTCGATGGTACTGCAGTCGAGCGGGGCGGCGGCCCGGCGCATCGCCGGGCGTATGACCGGAATCGAACCGGTCGAAGTGGATGCGCTGGTTCGGGATGCCATGGGCGAGGTGTGCAATATGGTGGCCGGGGCCTGGAAGGGCTTCGATCCGGTCCTGGCTTCGGGCTGCCTGCTGTCAACACCGACGGTGGTGGCCGGGACCAGTTACGAGCTTTTCAGCCAGAGAGCGCCGATTCGCATCGAGCGGCACTATCGATTTGAGGAGCTCACCTTTGTAGTTACGCTGTCGTGCGAGCTCCCCCACGGAACGCCGTGGATTCCGTGAGAGCCGTCTAATGCGGCGCTTCCCGCATCGGCGAAGGGCTTGCAGGGATTGCGGACAGAGGCGCAGAGGTGGGCAGCGGGTACTACGCAGCTTTTTCCGGGTGGATCGCACGGAGCCAGTCGCTGGATCTGGCTGCAGGTAATCTGGCCAACGCAGGAACCGCCGGTTATCGCGCCGAGCGGGAATACTTTCGCTCCGCGATCCTCGGGCCCGATGCGCTCGGTTCACAGTTGAATACCACGGTGAACGCGTTTGGGGTCCTCGGGGGCAGCAGGCTGGACATGAGCCAGGGAGCGCTCACGCCGACCGGCAATCCGCTCGATCTGGCGATCGAAGGAAGCGGGTTCTTCGCGATTCAGACGAAACAGGGGATTCGTTACACGCGGGACGGGCAGTTCGCGCGAGCACAGGATGGGACCCTGACCACTGAGGCTGGTGAGCCGGTGCTGGATGCGCGGGATCAACTGATCCGCGTGCCGACGGGGGAGATTGCCGTCGGCTCCGACGGGGCGGTTTCGGTGAATGGGGCGTTGGCGGGACGGATTGCCGTGGCTGGCTTCGCCTCCGGGGACGCATTATCGGCCGAAGGCGCGAATCGATATGCGGCAGTCGAGGGCGCCGAACCCGCCGTTGCGACCGGCGGCGTCCACCAGGGCGCGCTCGAATCCTCGAACCAGGATGTGATTCGGGGCAGCCTGCAGTTGGTGTTGATGCAACGGCAGGCGGAGATGATGCAGAAGGCGGTTGCGATGTTTTCGAACGACCTCGACAAGACGGCGAGCGAGGATTTGCCGCGCGTTCCGTAAGCGGCCCGGGGGGAGGCGGAGATGATTCGAGCGTTGTATACGGCAGCCAGTGGCATGAGTGCGCAGCAGCTGAATCTCGACACGATTGCAAACAATCTGGCGAACGCGTCGACGGTGGGATTTCGGCAACGGCAGCTGCAGTTCCAGGACATGATCTATCAGAATCTGGTGACGCCGGGCGCGGCGCAGAGCCAGGAGACGGTCTCGGCGGGTTTGCAGATCGGCCTCGGCACGAAATCGGCGGCCACGGAGGTGATCATGACCCAGGGGGATATGAACCAGACGAATAATCCGCTGGATCTGGCGATTCAGGGAACGGGATTCTTTCAGGTCTCGCGCCCGGATGGAACCCTCGCCTATACGAGAGCCGGCAATTTTTACCTCAATAATCAGGGCTCGCTGGTCGACGCGCAGGGGGATGCGGTCGTGCCAAGCATTACCATCCCGGCGAACGCGACGGCAGTCACGATAACGCAGTATGGCGTGGTGAATGCGACGCTTCCCGGACAGCAGAACCCGGCACAGCTGGGGCAGATCCAGCTGGCCACCTTCGTGAATCCGGGGGGGCTCGAAAGCGTCGGCTCGAACCTGTTTACCGCGACGCTCTCGTCAGGGGACCCGGTGCTCGGGAATCCGGGGGGAACCGAAGGGCTGGGGACGTTGCAGCAGGGGTACCTCGAGAACTCGAACGTGGATGTGGTGGGGGCGTTTGTGCAGATGGTGCTGGCGCAGCGCGCCTACGAGAGCAATTCGAAGGTCATCCGCGCCGCCGATGACATGTACAGCGAAGTGAATAATATGGCGCGTTAGGAAAGCGGATTATATGGGCGTGGGTATGATCTTCCGGGCTCGATGCCTGATCGCGTTTTTCCTTGCGGCGGGAGCCTGTGGCTCGGGCTACACCATGCGCGACTGGGGTCTGCACCGGCAATGGACGGTGGCGCGGAACATGGATCATCCCGAACGCCCGGCGACGCTGACCGAGGTCCCCTGGGGCTGGACGCCGGTCGTCGTCGGCGCGCATCCCGCCGATTGCGGTGCAGGAGGTCCCACCGGTCCTCGAACGACACTGCTCACGCCCCCCGAGGTGCGGGTCGGCATGTACGTGACCGTGCGGGGATGGAACGAGAAGGCGGAGTTTGCGCTGCGTGGCACCGCGCTCGGCACAGCACGTCTCGGGGAGACCGTTGCGGTACGCGCGGGTCTCGGCGGGGCACGGCTCACGGGGATTGTGCGGGGGCCGGGGCTGGTCGAGGTGACGATGCGGAAGGAAGGTGATTGAATGCGCGTTCCGGGAGGCAGGATGGCAACCACGTTGATGCGGATCGCAGTGGTAGCGGCGATGGGTCTGGCAGCGGTCGCCGGGGCCGGCAGGGCGAAAGCGAAGCCAGCCCAGCCAGACAATACCCCCCCGGATCTGGCGCTGAATCAGTACATCGCACGCGTGCGCATCGAGAAAGCGGCCGAGATCCTGACCCCGGGCTCGATCTGGTCGGCCAACGGCCGGCTGACCGATCTGGTGAGCGATGTCAAGGCGATGCGGTCCCACGATCCAATCGCCGTTGTGGTTTCGGAAAGCCTCGCCGCGTCGACCGATGGAACAGTGAAGAACCAGCGGGCGTCGAACGCCAGCTCGCAGGTATCGGCGCTGCTCGGCAAACTGGCGGGCGGGAATGCGCTCAACAATCTGCTGAACCAGACCTCGGCCTCCGCGCTCAATGCACAGGGGCAGAGCGTGACGAATTCGAGCATAACGACGACGCTCGGCGGGGAGGTCGCCGATGTTTTGCCCAACGGAATGCTGGTGATCCAGGTGGTGCGGCAGCTGACCTTCAATCAGCAGACGCAGCTGATCCGGCTGCGGGGTCTCGTCCGTCCAGAGGACGTGAATGCGCAAAACCAGGTGATGTCGACTGCGATCACGGATATGGAGCTCGAAGTCGTGGGTAAGGGTATTGTGAACGACGCGACGTACCGGCAGAATCCGGTGGTGCGGTTCCTTGAACGGCTGCTGGTCTTCTGAAGCGGCAGGGAACGAGGTATGGGTTTGAGGTTGGGTTTGCAGAGGCTGGTGCGGACGGTGCGGTCGAGCCAGGCGCGATGGATGGAGGGGATCGGCATGGCAGGGATCTTCTTCCTTGTTTGGGGAGCCATGGCTGCCGCGGGTGCCACCACACAGCCGAAGAGGAAGCTGGCCCGTGTGAAGGACGTCGCATCGGTTGAGGGAGTCCGCGACAACCAGCTGGTGGGTTACGGCATTGTGGTGGGACTTCACGGGACCGGGGACAGTTCGCAGACCGTATTTCCACTGCAGACGCTCGAATCGGCTCTCGAGCGGATGGGCGTGAGCCTCCAGGGAAACGCGATGGCCTCGATGATGCAGACGCGCAACATGGCCGGAGTTTTCCTGTCGGGAACCCTGCCACCCTTCGCGCGACCCGGCAATAAAGTGGATGTGACTATCTCGTCGGCCGGGGATGCGCGCAGTCTCGAGGGAGGCGTTCTGCTGCTGACCCCGATGTACGGGCCGGACGGGCAGATCTATGCCCAGGCACAGGGGCCGATGGTGCTGGGAGGGTATGCTGTGACCGCGAATGGGAGCAGTAAATCGGTGAACTATCCGACCACTGCGCGGATTCCCTCGGGGGCGATCGTGGAGCGTGGTGTGCCCCTCGACCTGGCGCAGATGCGGACCCTCTCGTTGCTTCTGAACAATGCCGATTTTTCGACCGCAGAGACCGTGAGCGCCGCGATCAATCGAGAGCTGAGCCGGCCCCTGGCGCACGCGGTCGACGGCCGCAGGATTGAGATCGAGGCTGCAGCCAGCGAAGACATCCCTGCCCTGCTCGCGCGGGTCGAGGAGGTCGAGGTCGAAGTACAGCCGCGGGCGAAAGTGGTGGTCAACGAGCGCACGGGAACCGTAGTGATCGGCGGCAATGTAACGCTCGAGCCCGTGACGATCCTGCACGGCGGTCTGGTGGTCAATATCGTGAGCCGGATCGAGGTGGCGCAGCCGAATGCGCTCGGCCAGGGAACGACCGAGGTGGTCCGCCAGACCACGGTGCAGGCGCAGGACAAACCGGCCAATCGCATTGAATTGCGGGAGGGGGCGACGGTCGACGATCTGGTCGAAAATCTGCAGGACATCGGGGCCACGGCGCGGGATATTGTTTCCATTCTTCAGGCGATGAAAGAGGCGCAGGCTCTCGAGGCCGAACTGGAGGTTCTGTGACCCTCGTGGGAATGGCGGAATTGCGTGGGTCATCGGCCGCCATCAGGGGAGAGACGGCGCCGGGAGGGAAACCGGCATCCGGTTCCGCGATGGTTCGAACCGGCTGCGATCCACGGCTGCCGCCAGCGGCGCACGCCTTCGAGGCCAGCCTGATGAAGGAATTCCTCGAGCCGCTCGAGCACGATGCTCTTTTCTCCGGCGGCGCAGACGATGACAGCGGTGAAGGCAGCGGCGGTGCACTGATGAGTTTCGGCTCAGAGTCTCTGGCGCGGGCGATTGCGGACCGGGGTGGTTTTGGAATCGCAGCCAAGATTATGGATCATTTTGGATCAGATGGCGCCCGGACGGCGGAGCCTGCCCCGGAGTTTTCTTCGAATAAAAATTGCAACATGGCTCAAGAGGTAGTGATTTCCCGCCGATGAAAAGAAAGAAGGAGACCAGGCATGCATGTAAACAATAGTCTTGAAGGGATGCAGCAGCTTTTTTCAAGCCAGGAAATCGCACGGCCGAGCGCAAAGACGGTGAATGCGGAGGCGCAGGGAGTACCGGCGGCCACCGATCAGGCGACGCTGAGTGCAGCGGCGAGTCTCGCGGCCTCAGCCGCGCCCGATTCGGATGTCCGTATGGACAAGGTGGCCGCGGTGCAGGCGGCGCTCGCCAACGGGAGTTACAACGTTCCGTCCTCGGCAGTCGCCGGCAAGATGATCGATCAGATGCTCGGCAAGTAGGCTGATGCGATGGTTCCGGCGTCCCTGTGTGGGATGCGCCTGTTTCGCCCCCGTTCGGCTAAGAAGTGGGGTGGGCAATTGCGATGGCAGGGGCCAATCGAAACGTTAAGACGCATGGAAAAGTTGGGACAACGGTCGGCGGTGGAGCTCCTCAGTGCAGGAATCGAGGCGTTGATCTGCGCGGACGCGGCGCAGCTGGAAAGGCTGAGCAGAGCAGCTCGTAATGCGAGGGGGCCGGAGACGGCGGAGGAGCGCAGAGTTACCCGGGAACAACTGCGGACGATGGCGATCCTGATCCCACTGGCGGCCCGTAATCTGCGGTTGTTGCGGGGTTCCGGCTGCAGCGGATACGGGCCTCTTCGGGATTAAGGGGAGCGATCAATCGATGGCCACGATCAACACGGCATTCAATATTGCCACGGGAGCGCTCGATGCGGATCAGGGGGCGCTTGATATTGTGGCGAACAACACGGCGAATGTCGACACGCCTGGGTACACGCTGGAGACGCCGATCTGGGAACAAAATGACGCCGCTACGCTGGGCGGGATCAATTTGGGGGCGGGGGTTTCGGTGACCGGAGCCCAGTCGCAGCGGGACAGCGTCCTCGAGCAGGCGATGCAACAGCAGACGCAAACTGTCAGCGCGTCGACGGAGCGGCTGTCGGCGCTCAATCAGATACAGACGATTTTCGATGGCGCGACCAGCACGGGGACGGACAACAGCACAGGAAGCGGGATCGGAAGCGACCTGACGAATCTTTTCGATGCCTTTTCGTCGCTCGAGTCCAGCCCGGCCGACGACTCGCTTCGGCAAACCGTTTTAACGGCCGCCGGTACGCTGGCCTCGGACCTGAATGGAGCAGCGGCGCAGCTGGCGAGCCAGCGGCAATCGCTCGACCAGCAGAGCGCGAGCGTAATGGGCCAGGCGAATACCCTGCTCGAGAACATCGCCCAGCTGAATCGGCAGATCCAGGCTTCCGGTTCAAGCGGGGACAACACGCTTGAGGATCAGCGGCAGCGGGACCTGACCAGCCTGTCGCAGCTGATCGGTATTCGAACCGTGTCCACGGAGAATAACGGTTTGACGATCACCACGCTGGGCGGTGCGCTGCTGGTGTCCGAGGGCCAGGCGTTTTCGATCAACAGCGGGGAGGATGATGGGGTAGCGCATTTCTTCGATGGGCAGGGAAACGACATCACATCGGACCTGACCGCGGGTGGAGGACAGCTGGGAGGGATGTTAACGGCGCGGGACACGGATATTCCTCAAGTTGAGGAATCCCTCGATGCATTGGCCTTCGCTGTGGGTACGCAGATGAATCAGGTGAATGAGCGGGGCTCTGACCTGAACGGCAACGCCGGTACTGCGATCTTCAGTTTGCCCAAAGGGGTAACGGCGGCAAATCCAGCCGGATCGGCGGCGGGGATCTCCGCAACCATGACCGACCCATCGCAGGTCGCGGCCGCGGCTGCAGGGGCGGGTACTTCAGACAACACGAACGCTGTAGCGATGGCGAGCCTGGCCAATCAGGGGATCGTCGACGGTGTTTCAGCTACCGCCTACTTTTCCGATATGGTGACCAGCCTGGGCAGCCTGACATCCGAGGTGACCAGCGAGAACACCGCCCAGCAGGCCGCGCTGACCCAGCTCAACGATCAGATCGGGTCAATTTCCGGCGTGAATCTGAACGATGAGGCGGCCCAACTGGAGACGCTGGAGCAGTCGTATCAGGCGGCTTCAAAGTTGTTCACGGTACTCAACCAGGTCATTGTGGCAGCGCTCAATCTCGGAGTGGCAACGACCTTCTCCTGAGTCGGCAATAAGGGAAAAGGGAATCGAAGGAAGCTGAGCCCGAACCGAACAAGGAGGGAAGCGATGCAGATCAATCCGCTCTACATGAACGATCTGGTTGGGTCGCTGGATGTAACCACGGCAACCGAAGAACAGCTGTCAGAAGAGCTGGCCAGTGGCTCGCGCGTGAATCAGTTGAGCGACGATCCCGTGGCTGCGGGAGAAAATGTTCTCCTCAGCGCGCAGATTGGCAATGACGACACCTTTTCCCGGAGCGCATCGTCGACGCAAAGCATGTTGCAGATGGGCGATTCCGCGCTCAGCACGGTGGTGAGCCAGCTGACCTCCGCGGTGTCTCTGGCGACGGAGGCGAATAACGGCACGATGGACGCGAGCAACCTTGAATCGATTGGCAATCAGCTGGTGGGGGTTCGGGACGAGGTGCTATCGCTGGCCAACACAACGTACCTCGGCCAGTACATTTTTGCGGGAAGCAAGGGCGGGACGGCGCCCTACACCCTGAACACAAATTCAACGCCCGCGGTGGCTACCTACCAGGGCGACGACGATGTGAGTTACCTGGAGACGCCGAACGGGCAGAAGATCCAGCTGAATATTCCAGGGAACCAAATTTTTTCGGCGAGTGGAAGCGATGTGCTGGGAACGCTGAATGCGTTGATTGCTGACTATTCTTCGGGAACGGCGGCGCCGACCGCCGACGCGGATGCTCAGGCGCTGAGCACGGTTCTTGGCCACGTGTCCCAACAGCGGATCCTGCTGGATAACTCCCTCTCGCGGCTGACTGCGGCCGAGAGCTATACCCAGAGCGAGTCGACACAGCTGACCGCGTCGCAGACGAATCTGCTGCAGGCGAACGTCGGCGAGGTGGCGACGCAACTGAGCACCGCGGAAACGCAGCAGGCGGCGCTGAGCCAGGTGATCGCTACCTTAGGGAAGCAGAGTTTGTTTAACGATCTCTGAGCGGGGCGGCTGGACAGCAGGGTTCGCTGTAGGGGATGTCAGCAAGAGAGAAGAGGGCGGCACAGGTCTGTGTGCCGCCCCTTCGCGCTACTGGACCTGAAATTCCTGCGTCAGCGGCGTGTTGTCCGATGCGTCGCCCACGAAGACAACGAATTGGCCGGGATCGACTTGCCAGCCTTTTTTCTCCTCGCTCCAGTAGGCGAGTGAGCGTCGGTCGAGCGTGACGCTGACGCGACGTGTTTCGCCGGCTCCGAGACGCACCTTTTCGAATCCTTTGAGTTCCCTGGCTGGCCGTTTGACGCTGGCGGAGGGATCGCCGACATAAACCTGGGCGACGGTGGCGCCTTCGCGCTGACCGGTGTTGGAGACGTCGAAGGAGACGGTGTAACCGAGCGCGAGCTTGCCATTGTCATTTGCGGCAGCCGGCGAGACTTTGAGGTTCGAGAATGAGAAGGTGGTGTAAGAGAGGCCGAATCCGAAGGGAAACAGCGGCTTTTTATTGTAGGTAGTGTAGTAGCGGTAGCCGAGGAAGACGCCTTCTTTATAGGAAACATGAGGCGTTTCTCCTTTGGCGACCGGAGGTGCGTAGTAGTTATCGTGGACGGGGTTGTCTTCCCAGGACCGCTCGAAGCTGACGGGAAGGTGACCTTCGGGCGAACGCTGCCCGGTAAGAACATCGGCGACAGCATGGCCGCCTTCCTGCCCGGGATACCAGTTGTGGAGCAGGGCGGGGACGCCGCCGAGCCAGCGATGCATGTCGACATTGCCACCCGCTGTGACGGTGACAATGGTGTGGGGATTTGCCTGGCTAACGGTCTGGATCAGCTCGTCCTGTCCAAAGGGCAGCTCGTACGTTCGATCAAAGCCTTCGCTCTCCTCCGAGGGGTTGTAGCCCACCGCGACGACAGCGGCATCCGCCATGGAGGCGATTTTCTTTGCCTCGGGGCTGATGAGTTCCTCGACCCCGCGAATGCCGAGACCGATGCGAGGGTAGGCGGCGTCCGGCCAGTATTCGAGCACGATGGAAGCCGCCTTGCCGGCATCGAGTGGAAGCTCCACCCAGCGTGGCGCCTGTCCTTCGCGGGATGGCTGATCGATGACGGTTTTACCATTGACCATGAGTCTGTAAGCATCCGAACCGCCGGCGCCGGCGAGAAAGAGGTAGGGTTCCGATTTTGCTGGCATGAATTGCATGGTGTAACGCATGCTGCGGCGGAGGGAGGACGCCGGGGTCCATTCCTCGGAGTGGAATGTGTCGATGTGGTCTGCGCTCGCCACCGAGGGAGTGCCGGTGAAGCCAGGATTGTCAAACGTCTCGATCCTGATCGGCGCACTGGAACCGGGGTGGCTGTTGCCTTTACGAGCAGATGCGTAAAATTCCGTTTCCCGCATGAGGTCTTCGCTGGTGGGTAAGCCCGCAACATAAAGGACTTTGACCTTGCCGGCGAGGGCGTCGGAGAGCCCGGTCAGAATGCTGATGGGTGAGAAAGCGTCGACGTGAGAGCTGCCGCCGCCGCCGGGTTCAGCCGGCCAGGCATCGGGGCCGAGAACCGCAAGCGTGTGAATTTTTTCCGGATTGAGCGGAAGCAGATCCCCTTCATTCCTGAGGAGCGTGATGCTTTCGAGGGCTTCCCGCAGAGCGACGGCGCGGGCCTGTTGGCTAAGGAGCGGAATGTCGGGATCGGTCTGGTCGCGGTCGAGGAACCCGAAGCGGATGGCAGTGCGGAAGATGCGGCGCACCTTCTCGTCGATGGTGGCTTCGGGAACCTGGCCGCTCCTCACGGCGGAAAGAAGGTTAGTGGGGTTCATGAATTTGCCGTAAGGCATTTCGAGATCGAGACCGCCATTCGCGGCGCCGATTGCGGAGTATGTGGCGTCCCAATCGGACATCAGGATGCCCTCAAATTTCCAGTCGCCTTTGAGGATGTCGAGGTTTAAATGGGTATTTTGGGTGGCGTGGACGCCGTTAAGGAGGTTGTAGGAGTTCATGACCGCGCCGCTGTGGCCCTCGCGGACGGCGGCTTCAAAGGCGGGAAGGTAAATTTCGCGAAGGGTGCGCTCGTCCACATCGGAGCTGACGTTGTGGCGGTCGTACTCCTGGTTGTTGGCGGCAAAATGCTTGACGGTGGCGACCACGCCCTGGCTCTGAACCCCGCGAATATAGGCGACGGCAGTTCGGCCGGAGAGAAACGGGTCTTCGCCGAAGTATTCGAAATTGCGACCGCACATCGGGGCACGATAGATGTTCACGCCGGGGCCGAGGAGGAAGTGCACGCCGCGGGAACGAGCGTCTTTCGCGATGGCTTCGCCCATTGCATTGGCGAGAGTGGGGTCCCAGGAAGCGGCCAGCGCTATGCCGCCGGCATAAGCGGTATCCGGCCCCCAGGTGCGCACACCTTCAGGGCCATCGCTCATTTTGAGTCTGGGAAAGCCGGCCGCTGGCTCAGGGCGAATGAACATGCTGTCAACACCGCCGATAAGGTCGAGCTTCTGTTCCAGCGTGAGTTTCGCAATCATGGCATCGACGCGCTGTTCGATGGCAGGGCTATCGGGAACCGGAGTCTGGCCCAGAACCGGCAGGACCAGGATGCAACACAAGAAGGAAGCAGCACTAAAAATCGTTTGTCTACGCACGTAATCGCTCCAGAGCAGCGCCCACCAGCCTCGCAGAGCATTGCGCATTTGTAAAGACAAATGGAAACACAGCTCAGTTACCGATTTGGGGAGAGCGCGACTCCGTAGTAACATAAGGAAATTTTCCCGGACCAGCTTGGGGGCCGAGCGGGAGCGCGATTGCAACAGGAGAGGATCGTCGGCAAAGCAGTACTGCGCAAAGAGGGCGTAGCCAAAGTGTGCGGCCGCGCGCAGTACATCGACGATAGGAGGCTGCCGGGGATGCTCTATGGAGCGACGGTGCGGAGCACCATCCCACGCGGGCGAATCACAGGGATTGCGTTTGGCGAGGGAGTTCCGTGGGACGAATTTGTGATCGTCACAGCCGAGGATATTCCCGGCGAGAACGAGATTGCTCTGATCAACCACGACTGGCCCTGTCTGGCGGCTGAGGTCGTGAACCATCCGGAAGAGCCGATTCTGCTCTTGGCGCACCGAGATCGGTGTCTGCTGCAAAAGGCCGTGGCTGCGGTCCGCGTGAGCTATGAGGAATGGCCGCCCGTTTTCACGATCGAAGAGAGCGAGCGCGGCGATCCGGTGGTGTGGGGCGACGACAACATCTTCAAGAGCTTCCTGATGGAAAAAGGCGACGTCGATGCGGTCTGGGCCGGAGCCGAGCTGATCGTCGAGGGTGAATATGCGACGGGCGCGCAGGAGCACCTCTATATCGAGAACAACGGTGCCATCGCGGCGTATACGCCGACGGAAGGGCTGACCGTCTGGGGATCGCTGCAATGCCCTTTTTACGTGCACAAGTCGCTCGTGAAGCTCACAGGATTGCCGGACGAGAAGATCCGGATTGTGCAGGTGGAGACGGGTGGGGCCTTCGGGGGCAAAGAAGATTACCCGTCGATGATCGGGGGACACGCGGCTCTGCTGGCCATGAAGTCGGGCAAGCCGGTGAAAATTGTCTACGACCGCGCCGAAGATATGGCAGCAACGACGAAACGGCATCCTTCACGGGTACGTCACAAGACGGCGGTGACGCGGGATGGGAAGTTGCTCGGGGCGGAGATCGAGATCGCTCTCGATGGAGGGGCGTACTCAACGCTGTCGTCCACGGTGCTTTCGCGGGCGACGATTCACGCGGGCGGTCCCTACTACTGGCCGAATATGCGGGTACGCTCGAAGGCATTTGCGACCAATTGCCCGCCGCATGGGGCATTTCGGGGATTTGGCGCGCCGCAAAGTTTGTTCGCGATCGAACGGCACATGGATCATGTGGCTGAAGCGCTGGGAATGCCTCCCGAGGAACTGCGCCGCAGGAATTTTCTGAAACCTGGACAGACCACTACGACCGGGCAGACGATCCGGGAGAGCATCGACCTGGATGCACTGATGGGACGCGCGCTGAAGGAATCCGGCTATCACGCGAAGCGGAGCCGATTCACGCTGGAAAACGCGGGCAGTGGTATGAAGAAGAAGGGAATTGGGCTGGCAGCGTTCCTGCACGGGTCTGGATTCACCGGTTCGGGGGAGCGCTATCTCAATTCGCTGGCGGCAATGGACGTGACGGCGGAGGGAAAGGCGCGCATTCTGGTTTCGAGCACGGAATTTGGGCAGGGAACCAACACGATTCTGTGCCAGATCGCAGCGGAGGCGCTGGGTACTGACTACGACGCAGTCGAAATGGGGCCGCCGGATACGAGTGTGGTGCCGAATACCGGGCCAACCGTGGCGTCGCGGACCTCGATGGTGGTGGGGAAGCTCGTGCATTCTGCCGCCATCGGACTGAGGCAGACGCTTTTGGCATCTGGGCTGTTACAGAATGAATACACGACGGCCGAATTCGTCGCAGCGGCCCGCACTTATCTTGCGGACCATGGCGCGCTGCGCTCGGAAAGCCGTTACGAACCGCCCCCGGACGTGCACTGGGACGATCAGCAATATCGCGGCGAGGCCTACGCAGCGTATGCGTGGGCGGTTTATGTCGCTGAGGTTACGGTGGACCTGGCGACCTGCGGAGTTACCGTCGACGATTTTGTTGCGGTACAGGAAGTGGGACGGGTGCTGAATCCGGTGCTGGCGCGGGGACAAATCGAAGGCGGCGTGGCGCAGGGAATCGGGTGGGCGATCTACGAAAAAGTCGTTTGGGATCGCGGGCGGATGCAGAACAACCAGATGACCAATTACATTATTCCGACCACGCAGGATATTCCGCCGATTCGCGTGTTCTTCGAGGAACTGCCATTTGGTCATGGAGCCTATGGTGCGAAGGGCATTGGTGAATTGCCGATGGATGGGCCTGCGCCCGCGATCCTGAACGCGATTGCCCACGCGACGGGCAAGCAATTCGATGCGGTTCCTCTGCTGCCGGAAGATATGTTTCGCCATATCGCGGTGGGGGACCCGGAGCGGGAGGCGGTCGCTCTTTGAACCTTCGGCCCTATTCGTTAAGCGTCAACGGAAAACTGCATAAGGTGCGGACGAGCGCGATGGCACGGCTGCTCGATGTCCTGCGGTTCGATCTGCAGCTGACCGGCACCAAGGAAGGATGCGGTGAGGGCGAGTGCGGCGCATGCAGCGTGCTGCTGAACGGTGACCTGGTGAACAGCTGCCTGGTTCCGATGGCACAGGCAGATGGCGCGGAGATTGAGACGGTCGAGGGGCTGGGTGCGGATGAGCGGTTGCACGCGGTGCAGAAGGCTTTTCTGGAATGCGGGGGCGCGCAATGCGGGATGTGCACCCCTGGAATGCTGGTAGCCTCGGCGCATTTGCTGAGGAGAAACCCGCAGCCGGATCCGGCGGCGATCCGTGAAGGGCTGAACGGAAATTTGTGCCGATGCACCGGTTATATGCGAATTTTCGAGGCCGTGGAGCGGGCGGTACGCCCAGTGGACGCTCATGAGGTGTGACCCCACCGAATATGAGATGGTATCGCCCGGCAGCCTTGCGGGCGTGCTGCAACTGATGGATCGCGAGCCGGGGCAATGGCTTCCCGTGGCAGGCGCGACCGAAGTGATGGTGCTGTTCAGTGCGGGCAAGCTGGGCGCGCGCCGTCTCGTGAACCTGTGGAATCTGCCGGAGCTGCGCGAAATTCACGAAGACGCCGATTCGCTGACGCTGGGCGGTGGTTGCACCTTCAGTCAAATCCGCAGTTGCGAAGCGGTGCAGCGGCATTTTCCGCTGCTGGCGCAGGCGGCTTCCTGGACGGGAAGTATTGCGAATCAGAATCGCGCGACGTTGGCGGGCAACCTGGCGAATGCTTCGCCTGCGGCCGATTCTCCTCCGGCGCTGCTGGCATATGACGCGGAGCTGGAGGTGATCTCGGCACGCGGGCAACGGCGGATGGCGTATGTTGATTTTCACCTCGGCTATAAGAGGACGGCGCTCGAGCCGGGCGAGCTCATATTGTCGGTGACGCTAAAAAAGCACTTTGCCAGTTACTTTTCATACGGACGGAAGACCGGGGCTCGCAATGCCCAGGCCATTTCGAAGGTCTGCATTGCGGGAGTGGGGCGCATGCGCGAGGGCCGAATAGAGGATGTGCGCATTGGCATCGGAGCCGTGGCGCCAACTCCGTTACGGCTGACCCAGGTGGAGGACTTCATTCGCGGGAAGCAGATCCGCGCCGGTGTGATCGTCGAGGCGAGGCGTGTCTTGAACGAGTCGATTGCGCCGATCGACGATATCCGATCCGTAGCGGAGTATCGGCGATTTGTGGCGGCCAATCTGCTGGACGAGTTCTTGCGGGGACTGGCCGATTCCGGAGAGGGTTTGAATCCGGTCCTCGCGCGCTGGAATGCACTGCCGGAGATGGAGGCCGAGGAGGAGATCCTCCCCTGCTGCGGTTCGATGCGTTGGGCGCAGGCGCTGGTCAGACTGCGGCCGTTCGGGCGGGAGACGGAATTGTTCGAGACGTCGGATCGAGTGTGGAGGGGACTGGACCCTTCGGATTGGGACGAGGCATTCCGAAGTCATCCGCGGATTGGAGCGCGCAAGGCGCCGGAGGTGGCGACCCAGCAGTCGGCTGCCTGGTCGCGTCAGGAGCAGGGCGGTGTAGACGCGCAGGACGCGAAGACTCTGCGGGAACTGGAGCGGGGCAATGCGGAATATGAGGCGCGTTTTGGACGAATATTTCTGGTCTGCGCGACCGGAAAATCCTCGGCCGAGATGCTTGAGATTCTGAACCGCAGGATGGGCAACGATGCGGACACAGAACTGCAAGAGGCAGCCGAGCAGCAGCGGCAGATTACCCAACTGCGCTTGCGAAAGTGGCTAAGCTAATACGATGAGCGGAATCTCGACACACATTCTGGATCTGACGAGTGGCAGGCCAGCGCCAGGCGTTGCGGTGCAGCTGTCGCGAAAGGCGAATGGAGAGTGGCTGGAAGTGTCGAGGCGCGAAACGGACGCGGACGGCCGCGTCAAGAGCCTGCTGGAGGACAGCGAGTCGTCCGCAGCGGGGAGTTATCGGCTGCATTTTGAAACGGGGGAGTATTTTCTAGGACAGGGCATCGAGGCCTTTCATCCGTTTGTTGAAATCACTTTTGAAGTTCGCAATGCAGGCGAGCATTATCATGTTCCCGTGCTCGTGACACCCCATAGTTATTCCACTTACAGAGGAAGCTGACGAACGATGATCATGCTGGGAGAGAACCGGTACGGCAAATCGCGCGTGCGCGTGATGAAGGTGGAGCGGGACGGCGAGCGCCATGCGGTTCAGGAGTGGAATGTCGAGGTTTGGCTCAGGGGCGACTTCCAGAGCTGCTTCGAAGACGGCGATAACAGCCGGATTCTTCCCACGGACACGATGAAGAACACGGTCTACTACCTGGCGAGACTATCGAAGGCGACCGAGATCGAAGAATTTGCTACAGAACTGGTTACGTATTTGCTGGCCAATAACCCTCAGGTGACAGAAGCCGGAGCGAGCATCGCCGCGAGCCTTTGGGGTTCCCTGGTCGCGGCAGGACAGGTGCACGGCACAGCGTTTGTCCGGGTTGGCAATGCGCGCGAGACGACCACTGCCACGGGTAAGCGCGACGAAGAGGTTCATGTGGTTTCGGGGTTTCGGGACTTGTCGATCCTGAAAACCGCGAAGTCGGGATTTGCAGGCTATGTCAGGGACAAGCTGACCACGTTGAAGGAGACCCACGACCGGTTGCTGGGAACGCTGGCCTCCGGCGAGTGGAAGTACACCGCTGATGCGATTGACTACAAAGCCGTGCGCAGACGGATCAGCGAGGCTCTCCTCCTGGCGTTTGCAACCCACGACAGCCTTTCGGTCCAGCAGACGCTGTACGCGATGGGCAAAGCGGCGCTGGAGGCGGAGCCAGGTATCGGCGAGATTCATTTGTCGATGCCGAACAAGCATTGCAATCTGGTTGACCTGTCGCCGCTTGGACTCGATAATCCAAACCATATTTTTGTGCCGACAGACGAGCCACACGGCTCGATTGAGGCCACGGTGAGGAGAGCGGGTTGACCGTAACAGCTCGCGAAGAGACGCGTGCCGCGGCGGCCAGTCGGCACGCAGCGATCGTGATGCGGCGCTGCGGAGAGCTGGCGCAGTGTACCGAGAGGCCGGGTGAGATCCTGCGGACCTTTTTGTCGCCCGCAATGGGCGAGGTCCATCAAAGAATACGGCCCTGGATGGAAGCAGCGGGGATGACGGTCGCTGTCGATCGGGCAGGCAATCTCCGTGGGATGTATCCATCGAGCGGCAATGATCATCTGCCCCGATTGTTGCTCGGATCTCATCTGGACACGGTACCGAATGCCGGCGCTTATGACGGGGTGCTCGGCGTGATGATGGGGTTGGCGCTGGTCGAGGCGAGTGGGAATCGAAAGTATCCATTCGCCATCGAGGTGATCGGATTTTCGGATGAGGAGGGCACGCGTTTTGGTGCGCCATTTCTGGGCAGTCGCGCAGTCGTGGGAGAACTGACGGGCGAATTGCTGGAGTGCGTAGACGACAAAGGTGTATCTGTAGCGGAAGCTGTTACGCATTATGCCCAACAACAGCCGGGTCTGGTCGAAGCAAAGCTTTCGCCGGACTGTGCAGCGTACCTTGAATTTCACATCGAGCAAGGGCCAGTGCTCGAAAGTAAACACCTTCCTTTGGCGATCGTGGAAGGGTTGGCCGGGCAAAGCCGCTGCCGTGTTGAGTTTCACGGTCAAGCCGGACATGCAGGAACCACTCCGATGAAATTGCGGAAGGATGCTTTAGCCGCGGCTGCGGAATGGATGACGCGCGTGGAGGCGCTGGCGGCTGGTTGCGAAAATGCGGTGGCGACGGTGGGCCAGATCGCGGCCGAGCCCGGAGGGGTGAACGTAATTCCAGGAGTGGTACGGTGCAGTCTGGACGTGCGCCACGCAGAAGACAAAGTTCGTACGGACCTCGTTCAATCCGCCTTTGAAGTGGCGTACGCCGTCGCAGCCAGGCGCGACCTTAGATTGCAGGCAATGCAGTATCACGAGCACGCGGCTGTGAGGCTGGATAAGGTATTGGTTACGATGACCGAGCAGGCAGCTGCGTCCGCGGGGTATGCGACGATTCGAATGACGAGCGGGGCAGGCCACGATGCGATGGTGATTGCGCCGCATGTGCCGTCGGCCATGTTCTTCCTGCGGAACCCCGGGGGGATCAGCCACCATCCTGACGAAGATGTCGCGGAAGAGGATGTAGCTGCTGCAATCCACACCGGGCTTTGTTTTCTCGACCAGTTCGCTGAATATGTAACAGAGAAAGAGAAGAATCGTGCATAACGGACTTCACGGGATTCACAATCCGGGACACACACGAAGCGTGCGGCGTGCGAGCTATTTGCTGCACACGCCAGATACGTTCATCCGGACGCAGATTCCTGGAACCACGAAGGCCGGCGTGATCGTCCACATTTCGCCAGCCATGGGCGCCGGATTCACACAGTACACGGTTGAGTTTGAGGCTGGCGGCGTGCTCGGGGACGCGGCAGGTCAGCGGTTTGTGTATGTTCTGGAGGGAACGGTCACAATCGACGCGGGACCTCACAAGCATGGTGTGGCAACTGGCGGGTTCGCGTATATTCCGCAGGGTGTGGACCAGAGGATATCGGCGATCGAGAGGGCGCGTGCGGTGGTTATCGAACAGCCATATCGCGCTGTGAAGGGAATAAAAGCTCCGGAGATATTAGTAGGACACGAACCGGAGGTTGTTGCGCAGGCGTTGATGGGCGACTCGGATCTCCAGGTGCGGTCGCTGCTTCCGGATACGATGGCGTTCGATTTTGCGGTGAATACCATGACCTACCAGCCGGGCGCAGCGCTCAGCATGGTGGAGATTCATGTGATGGAGCACGGGCTGCTGATGCTGGAGGGCGGCGGCATCTATCGGCTTGACGACGACTGGCATCCGGTGACGGCGGGAGACTTTATCTGGATGGCGCCGTATTGTCCGCAATGGTTTGGGGCGTTGGGCAAGACGCCGGCGAAATACCTGATCTATAAGGATTGGAACCGGCATCCGCTGGGGTGACGATGAAGATCGAAGTGGATGCGGATCGAGTGGCGGGGGAGATTGACGCGCTGGCGGCGATCACCGAAGCCGAACCACCGGCGGTGACCCGCGTGGTCTTCACCGAGCAAGACTTGCGCGCTCGCGCATGGCTGAAGGAGCGCTGCGCCGAAGCGGGGCTGAGTGTCCGCGAAGACGCGGCGGGCAACACCTTCTTTCGCTGGGAGGGGTCCCGGCCCGAGCTGCCGGCTGTGGCTACGGGGTCGCACATCGACGCAATTCCCAACGCAGGCAAGTTCGATGGAGTTGTCGGCGTGCTGGGGGGATTGGAAGCGATTCGAGCGTTGCAGCGCGGCGGCTTTCAGCCAGAGCGGTCGATTGAGCTCATCCAGTTCACCGCGGAGGAGCCGACGCGCTTTGGGGTGGGATGCATCGGGAGCCGGCTGCTCTCCGGCGTGTTGGCACCGGACGCGGATGAGAATTTGCGCGGGAGCGACGAGGAGACGCTGCGCACGGCTCGGACGCGCGCTGGCTTCACAGGTGATCTTGCTTCCGTGCAACTATCGCGGGGAACCTATGCAGCGTTCGTGGAGCTGCATATTGAACAGGGCCCGGTTCTGGAGCGCGAGGAAATTCCGATTGGTGTCGTGACGAATATTGTCGGGCCAGCGAGCTTCTTCATTACCCTCGAAGGGCAGGGTGGTCATGCGGGCGGAGTTCTGATGCCGGATCGGCATGATGCACTCTGTGCGGCCGCGGAGCTGATTGTGCAGATTGAAGCTCTCGCGAAAAGTTCCGGATCGGTCGACACGGTGGCAACGGTGGGCATCTGCGAGGTCCATCCGGGAGCGATCAACAGCATTCCGAGTCGCGTAAAGCTGGGGGTCGACCTTCGGGAAACCGATGGGAAGCGCCGTGATCGGGTCCTGGCAGGGATTCGAACTGCCGCAGAGAAGATTACGCAACAGCGGCAGATACAAATGAAGATGCAGATGCTGAACGCGGATGATCCCGCGGTTTCATCGTCGGAAATAGTGGACGCGATCGAGCGCGGATGCGCCGCTGAAGCTTTGTCATCGCGCCGCATCGTGGCCCGTGCTTATCATGACTCTTCATTCATGGCGCAGATTGCGCCGATGGCAATGATCTTTATTCCATGCCGGGGCGGAGTGAGCCATCGGCCGGATGAATACGCCGCGCCCGAGCACATTGCCGGCGGGATTAAAGTGCTCGCGCAAACACTGGCGGAGCTATCACGGGTTCATTGAGCGTTGCAGTAAGCGAGGGTGTAGACGCTGCCTGGGTCGATGGGATGCGTGATTAGCTTCAGGTCCGAGAGCTGCGCATACATCGCGGTCCAGCGCGCGGGATCCATGCGGCCGGTGTTCGCGGGGTTGCCGGCATCGACAAAGTGACCGTCTTTGAGAGCTTGCCACGTGAACTGCATCTGCTCCGGGGCCTGAGCAGGATTGAGCTTCCCGAGTTCGGCGTTGACCAGGGAATTATCCCGCATGTAATTCCGCCAGCCATGGATTGAGGCGCGAACGAATTTTGCGACAATATCGGGGTGTTGCGCGAGATAGTCGCGCGAAGTGAAAAAGACACGGTAGGGCGCGTAGCCGGTATCGCTGATGAGAAGGGTGCGAATCTGCGCGCCGGCTTTGCGTGCGAAGAAAGGCTCCGATGTGACGAAAACCTGCTGGATGTAGCTGGGATCGGCGAGGAAATTGGCCACACTGTAGGTGGCCGGAATCTCGCGAGTGTTTTTGAGGTTGTAACGGCGGACGATGTATTCAAACCACGTGGAGCCTGCCTTGACGGCGATGGCTCGGCCGTCAAGATCGGAAAAGGAGTGCACGGGAGAATCGGCGTGGAGCATGATGCCCTGCGGGTCGCTCTGCATCGTCGCGCCGACAGCGACGAGGGGTTCGCCCTGAGAGTCGGCCTCGAGCATGCGGTCGGACGAGCCCATCCCGAATTGCGCTGACCCTAGGGAAACCTGTTGTTCGGCGACGTTCATGGGGCCGCCGGGAAGGATGGTGACGTCGAGCCCTTCCTGCTTGTAATAGCCCCTGAGGAGAGCGTCGTAGAAGCCGCCGTGTTCAGGCTGCGGATACCAGTCCGTCTGCAGGGTGACGGGGATGAGGCCGCCGGTTGCTGTTGAGCGATGGCAACCAGCTATAAAAACCGGAAGCGAAAGGCAGATGAAAGCAGCACTGATGCGGCCCATGTTCGAGGTTAGCACGGGGTCTCGCGATCTTCGGAGGCGAGTTGTTCGCCCAGCATCGCTGCCACTCGCAAGAGTCGGCGGTCGTCGTTGTGGGCTGCGATGAGCTGGAGGCCGGAGCGGGGCGAGGGAAGGACGACAGCGGGATTTCCACCGAGGCTGGCGGGGGTGGTGAGGCGCAGGATGCGCGCGCGCGATTCGGTGTGGTCCGCCCCGGCGAGCAGGCGGCTCATTGGCGAAACGGGGGCAAGCAGGAAATCGAATTGCCGGAACAGATGGTCCTGTTGTTCGCGGAAACCCTGATGACGCTGGCGCAGTTGAAAGATTTGATCGTCCCCGAGGGAGGCGCCCCACTCGAGGCGCGCGGCAATGGCTGGATCGAATTCCTGATAGAAGCCGACGTGAATCCGGGAAGCTTCATAAGCCTGTAGAGGGGCATAGATGTCCCAGGCATCGGACCAGAATTGCGGATTGACAGTCTCAACGCTGAATGCGATACGGTGACTGTTACGAATGCGCTCCTGCCATGAGTCGAGGGCACGGAGGATCTCAGAGTCACAATCATCGAGGATCGGCCCGGTGAGAACGCCGATGCGAGTGATCGATGGAAGTGAATGTTCCGGCGGCAGGTCGAAGAGCGCGTTGGCAAGGAGAGGAAGGTCGCGGAGATCGCGGCAGAGCCAGCCGATGGTGTCGAACGACGGAGCGAGATGAGCGCCGCCGGCCCAGTCACCGACGCCGAGCGAGGCGCGATAGCCGGCGAGTCCGCACAGGGCCGCGGGTGCGCGGACCGATCCGCCCGTATCCGTACCGATGGCGGCCAAGGCCGAGCCTTCCTGGATGGATGCGGCGGCGCCGCTGGAGGAGCCGCCCGTGAGCAGGCCGGGATCGGTCGGCTGCAGGCAGTCGCCATAGTCGCAATTCTCGCCGGTAATGCCATACGCCAGCTGATGAAGGTGCGTTTTCCCGGTGATAACAGCGCCGGCATGGCGCAGTCGCGAAGCGACCCAGGAATCCGAGGCCGGCTTTTGTTTATGGGCTGCATAAAACTTTGAGCCGCTGCTTGTCGGAAAGCCTGTAAGGTCGAAACAATCCTTAAGAGACACAGGCAAACCACGGAGAGGCGGAGAGACGTCTCCGGAGACGGCGCGGGCGGTCTGTCGCTGTACTTCGGCCAGGGTCCAGTTGGCGTCCAGGGAAAGGTAGGTATTGCGGCTGGCGTTCTGGTTGGCGCGTCCGAGCGCGATTTTAAGGTGCGCGACGGGATCGGTTTCTCCGGAATTGTACGCGACGAGAAGAGCGGCGATGGGCGAGGGTCGCGGCGTCATGCGGCCATTGTAGAGTGGGACCGTAGTTTCTCCAGAGGGGTCCTCTACTGATTTAGATGGATTTCGGGAAAAAGGGGCCAGGCCGAAATGGGCAAGAAAAAGACGCGAGGATTCTATGCACAGCGTGCAAAGGACGAAGCTATTCTCGCGGAATTAGTTCGATTCACTGCGCGCAGCTTTGCGACGGAGATGCCGGTTCCTTTCGGAGCGGCTGTGGTGGAGACGCACACGGGCAAGCTGCTGTTTCGCGGACGCAACGCAGTCGCGCGGGAGAACGATCCGAGCGCGCATGCGGAGACGCGCGCGGTGCGCAAGGCTTGCAGGAAACTGGGGCGCCCGTCACTGAAGGGTTATACGCTGTACAGCACCTGCGAGCCGTGTCCGATGTGTATGGCAAATGCGTTGTGGGCGGGGTTGGACCGCGTGGTGTTTGGCGCGACCATCGCGGATGCGAACGAGCACTGCCGGCAGATTCACATTGCGGCGCGTGAAGTGGCGGAGCGAAGCGACATGCAATGCGTGGTGGAAGGGGAAGTGCTGCGGGACGCATGCCGGGCATTATTTAAGGATCCGCGCATGCTGAAGGCTTTTCGAAAATGGGGGACACGCAAAGGATGAGAGACGCGCAGCTGCTGGCGCAGGATTTTGCCGCGATGCTCGGAGATGGATCGCGGGTGCTGACAACTCCCGCTGTAGTGGAGCGCCTGTCGAAGGACTTTTATTGGTATTCGCCGTTGCTCCGGCCCGCGCTCGAGGGCAAGCGTGGCGACCTGGTGGTGCAGCCGGTGAGTGTGCAGGAAGTGCTAAATGTGTTGCGTTATTGCTATCGTCACGACGTGCCGGTGACGGCTCGGGGCGCCGGAACGGGAAACTACGGGCAGGCAATTCCGCTGTGCGGTGGCGTGGTGCTCGACCTTTCGCGCATGGACCGGATCGTGGAAATCGAGCCGCAGGGCGTCGCGGTTTGCGAGGCGGGCGTGCGGTTAGGCACCCTCGAAACGGTGGCGCGCGAGCAGGGGTGGGAGCTTCGGTGCTATCCGAGCACCATTGTTAAGGCGACCGTGGGTGGTTTTCTGGGCGGCGGATCGGGCGGGATTGGATCCGTGACGAATGGCGGACTGCGGGACTTCGGAACGGTGCGCGCGCTGGAAGTGGCGACGATGGAAGAGGAGCCGCAGGTCCACCTGCACGAAGGCGAGGCGGTACACGAAATTCTGCACGCATGGGGAACCAATGGGATCATCACAAAGATCTGGCTGGCTCTGACGCCGAAGGTGGAATGGGCACAGGTTGCCGTGGCGTTTGAAAGCTTTGCGCAGGCGTTCAACTTCAGCGAGCGGATCGCGGGTGATACGGCCTGGACCAAGCGGCTGGTAACGGCCTTCGAATGGCCGATTCCGCGGTACTTCTCGCCGGTCAGGACGATTTGTCCGGAGGGAAAACATCTGGTGTTTTTCATGATCGCTGCGGAACAGCTCGCGGAATTCAGAACTGCCGCGGAGACAGCAACCGGGACAGTTACGTATTCAGGGCCGTATGCAGGGTTGAAGACGAATCCGCTGCTCAGTGACTACACGTGGAATCACACTACGTTGTGGGCGATCAAACATGACGGCTCTTTCACGTATTTGCAGTGCGGGTTCGATGCAGCGCGAGTGCGGGAGCAGATGCGTCTGCTCAGGGAGCACTTCAACGACGAGATCCTTTTTCACATGGAATTTATGAAGAATCGGCAGGGGCAGGTGATTCCCGGTGCGATTCCGCTTGTCCGATACACGACCGAGGCGCGGCTGAACGAGATGATCCGGGTTTGCCGGGAGAACGGAATTTTCGTTGCGAATCCGCATGTGAACAACGTGGAGGACGGCGGCCGGTACCGTGAAGACCACGTGCAGCTGCGCGCGAAGCGGCGGTACGATCCGAAGGGGCTGCTGAATCCGGGAAAGATGCTGAGCTTTGAGCCGGAAGGCGCTGAACTGGCGGGGAGCCGATGAAGACCTGGATTCCCGACAGCAGGAAGTTTGCCTATCTGAACTGGAAACAGGTGGCGGCCCTGCCGAAGCAGGAAACGCTTCTGGTGTTGCCGACTGCGGCGATTGAGCAGCACGGCCACCATTTGCCCCTCGCCACCGATACGCTGATCGGCAATTTGTTGTTGGGCAAAGCGCTCAGAAACTGCCTGCTCGCGGATGCCCCAGTCTATGCGCTGAACCGCTGTGCTACGGTAAAAGCAACGGAGCATCTGGGGGATTTCCGGGAACCCTGTCGTTATCGGCGGCGACGTTCATGGCGGTGGTGCGCGATGTCGGCGCCAGCGTGGCGGCTTCGGGGTTCAGGAAATTAACGCTGTATAACACGCACGGCGGCAACTCATCGCTTGTGGATGTAATGGCCCGGATCTGCGAGCGGATTTCGGCCTCCGGACGTTCGCGCTTTACGGTTCGGCGGGCACGCAGCCCGAAGGGCTGAGCGCGCAGGAGCGGGCGTACGGCTTCCACGCCGGTGAGGTGGAGACAGCATTTCTGCTGAGCGCGACGCCGCAGCTGGTGCATAAATCCGCATACACGGTGAATTACATTGCGGACATCGAGAAGCCGGAGGCGTTATTGCCGGAAAATGCCGCCGCGACGTTTGCGTGGCTGACGCGTGACATTGCGGGCAGCGGTGTGATGGGCGATCCTCGTCCGGCGAGCGCGGGAGAACGGTGCACGCTGGGTGGAACAGGCGGCGGAGCGCATTGCGCAGGCACTGGAGGCGATGCTGCGCTGGAAGGATCCCTCCTAGGCAATGGCGCTGGTCGACTGCGGCAACGGCGTGCAGCTGGAGCGCGGAGTGCGACGCCGCATGGCTGACGGCGTCGAGCTGGTTTCCGACCATTACTATCCTCCAGGTGACGGGCCATTTCCCACCCTGCTGATGCGGCAGCCGTATGGGCGCGACATTGCGTCGACGGTTGTCTATGCACATCCGGTGTGGTTCGCGCGGCATGGATATCACGTCGTGATTCAGGACGTACGCGGACGCGGCGATTCGGAAGGGAAGTTTTATCCGTTCCGTAACGAGCGCAAAGATGGCGCAGAGACTCTTACCTGGTTGCGACAGCATCCGCTTTGCAATGGGCGGATCGGCATGTACGGCTTTTCGTATCAGGGACTGACACAATTGCTCGCCGCGGCTGAGCGACCGGAGGGGTTGGCGTGCATTGCCCCGGCAATACGGCGTGCGATTTGTATCGAGGATGGTTTTATCGCAATGGCGCGCTGCGCCTGAGTTCGACGTTGGGTTGGGGAGTCCAGATGCTGCGCGAAGATGCCCGCCGGCGCGGGTTACAAGAGGCGAGCGACGCGCTGGAGACCGCGTGGAAAACATTCGGACGCAAGGGAGCGTTGTGCCGACGCGGGCAACATCGGCTTCTGGGGGATTCCGGTTTGCGGAAGATGTTCGTGACTGGTTCGAACACGATGAGCCGGGAATAGTGGGAATCGCTCGATCTGAGCGGGGACATCGCGAATATCGCGGTTCCCCGCGCTGCATCTCTCGGGATGGTTCGATACCTATCTGAACGGAAGTGTGGAATGGGTATTCTGGAACTGACCAAAAGAGCAGCCACGGAATTCGCGCGAAGGCACCAGTATTTGATTGCCGGACCGTGGGTGCATATTCCGTGGGGAGAGCGAGTCGGCAGCCAGAACTTCGGAGTGGAAGCGCTGCTGGACACAGATGCCGTATTGCTCCGCTGGTTCAATCACTGGTTGAAGGAATCCGGGAATTTGCCGCTGAGCCGCGCATCCGTCATTTTGCGCTCGGAGAAAACTCATGGCGCAGCGCAGAGGAATGGGCGGACGAGAGGAGCGTGACGTTCTATTTGCGCAGCCTGGGCAAGGCGAATTCGCGTAAGGGAGATGGTGTTCTGGCCAGTAGTGCTGCGCACGGCGAGGAACCGCGCGACATTTTTGTGTACGATCCGGAAGTTCCGGTTTTCGCGCCTGGCGGCCCCATGGCACTCAGCGGGCCACACGACCAGGCAGAAATGGAACTAGGCAACAATCTGCTGGTCTATAGCGGAGAGCCGCTCCAGTACAAGCTGCGCGTCTTTGGACATCCGCGTGTGACACTGTACGCCGCAACCTCGGCGGCAAACGCGGATTTCACAGTAAAGCTGACGCGTGTGTTGCCGGATGGGCGCGCGCAGTTTGTGTGCATGGGTGTGGCACGATCGTCTTACCTGTTCGCCGGAACCTCATACACAGCGGATGCGGTGCACTGCTGGGAATTCGATATGGATCCAACCTCGTGCGTGCTTTTGGCCGGCGACCGGCTGCGCCTCGAGATTGCAAGCAGCGCGTTCCCCCTGTACGACCGTAATTCGTCCACTGGGGTGCCCGCGCGGCAGGCTTCGCACTGGAACTGGGGGCGGTCGACACAGCAGGTTCTGCACACAAGCGACTATCCCTCGGCCCTGCACCTACCGCTGCTCGTGGAGAACGCCGGATGAGCGAGACTGCTCCAGAGATTTCGCTAGCCGGCGTGAGTAAGCGGTTCCGCACCGGCGCGCCGGTGCTTGAAGACATCGCGCTCAGGATTGAGCCGGGCGAGTTCGTGAGCATCCTGGGACCCTCGGGATGCGGGAAATCGACGCTGCTGAAACTGATTGCCGGCCTGACCCCAGTGAGTTCCGGCACGATCATGATCGATGGCATGGCACCGGAAAATGGGCGTGAGCTGATGTCGTTCATCTTCCAGGATGCGACGCTTCTGCCCTGGCGGACGGTTGAGCGCAATGTGGGCCTCGGTCTCGAACTCGAATTGGCCGCGCGCGCCGTACGCGCTCAAAAGGTCAGGGAGATGCTGACTCTGGTGGGGCTCTCGGCGGTCGCAAAGTTGTACCCGCGTCAGCTCTCCGGCGGGATGAAGATGCGTGTGTCCATTGCGCGCGCGCTGTCGACGCGGCCGCGCATTCTGCTGATGGATGAACCTTTCGCGGCACTGGACGAGATGACGCGGGATCGAATGAACGAAGAGGTGCTGCGCCTTCAGCAGGAGCAGGGATGGACGGGCATATTTGTAACGCACTCTGTGACAGAAGCGGTGTTTCTGTCTTCGCGGGTAGTGGTGTTGGCTCCGCATCCGGGGCGCATCCATGATGTCGTGAAGATCGCCCTCCCGCCGGAGCGCACGAGCGCGACTCGTGTCTCCGGAGAATTCGAGGAGGAGATTTCGCGGGTATCAAAAATTCTTCGCGGGGCTCACAACGAATGAAGCGCCATTTCATCACAGGACTGAATGCGCTAGCGGTCTTTAGTGCGCTGGTTGGTTTGTGGCAGGTGCTGGTGTGGGGCTTCCATTTCCCTCCGTACATGCTGCCGGCGCCCTGGCAGGTGGCGGAGACGATCGGTGCGCGATTCTCTCCGCTGGTGGGGTCTCTGGTGATAACCGCGGAAGCGGCAGGCGGTGGTTTGGTATTGAGTATTGTTGCAGGCGTAGCGATTGCGCTGGTTTTTGCGCAGTCACCATGGCTGAGGCGCATGCTCTATCCGTACACGATTCTGTTGCAAACAGTGCCGATTATCGCAGTAGCGCCGCTGATTCTGATGTGGGTCGGTTCAGGAACATGGGCGGTCACGATGGTGGCCTTCATTATCTGCCTTGCGCCGATCATCGCCAACACCACCCAGGGGCTCATCAGCGTGGATGAGAATTTCATCCATCTCTTTCTTATGCACAAAGCATCGCCAGCGCAAATTCTCTTCAAGCTTCGTTTGCCACACGCGATGCCAAATCTGTTTGTCGGAATCAGGATCGCGGCTGGAATTTCGGTCATTGGCGCAATTACCGGGGAATTATTCGCGGGCTCGAGCCGTGTGGGTGAGGGAGGATTGGGCTATTCGATTCTCTACGCGAGCTCGCAACTTCAGACGGCGTATCTGTTCGCGCTGGTAATTGCGGCGACAGTATTGGGATTCTCATTCTTCTTTCTGGTTATGTTTGTGGAGTGGTATTTTCTGCATCACTGGCATGAATCGAAACGGACGGTGGACACGGATTAGGAGGCAGGCGTCATGCTGAGGCTGGAATCGGCGACAGGCTGGTGGCTGGTGACCCATCCCGATCATGCGCGGCTCGCGGGGGCCTTCGCAGAAGCGTGGGGGAACGATATGTTTGCCTCCCCAGAGCCGCGCAGGAATGTCTTGCTCGGGATCCGATGTCACGATGACGGTTGGGCGGCGCGCGACGCTCACCCGCAGACCACACGGGAAGGCAAACCATCCGCGTTCTCGACGGAGTTAGTGGGGAAATATTCTGCCTTTGAGGAGATCTATCTGGAGGATTATCTCGCAGTTCGGGATCGAGCCGTTCGAATCATGGCTGCTGAAGACGTGTATGCCGGATTACTCGTTTCGATGCATACTTACAATCTCCTGACGGAACGGGCGGACCGTTCCACGATTTCGCCGAAGCAGTTGCCGTTGCTGGATCGCTTCCTTGAAGAGCAGAAGCTGTTTCAGGAGGAATTGCTGCGACGGGTGCAATCGGATGATGGACTGGCTGCAGAAGAGAAGAGCGATATCCGCATCCGCGATCATTTCAGGCTTCTACAGGCGACTGACAATTTGTCGTTGCTGAGTTGTGTCGGCTACATGCGGCCGGCAACCCTCCTCCATCCACTCCTGCTGCGAGACGGAGGTTACGCCGAAGTAAAAGTAGAGCCATTGGGCGAACGGAGGTTTCGACTAACTCCTTATCCATTTAAAACAGATCCGATAACCTTCGAATTCCCAGCGCGCCATGTCGAAGGAAAGCGATTCGCAAGTGCAAAGGAATTCCAGGGTAAGTTTGCAGCAGCGTCTGTCACTCAGCTAACGGCTACCGTCAGCGCATAACCGCCCCGGCGACGGCAAAATAAAGGCGACCCGAAAGTCGCCTTTATTGTTGATGCGGCCGTAATTAGAAGTTTAGATGGAGTGACATCTGAATCTGACGAGGGCTGCCGATGGTGTGTTTGACGACGCCCAGCCCAGTCGGGCAGGCATAGAAGGTGTTGGCTGGAGCGCTGTTGGACTGGCATTGTTGGGGGGTGGGTGCCACTTCACTGTAGGAACTGGCGGTGTTCGGCGCATTATTGTAGCCCGCGTTCTGGGTGACGTTGTCGGTGGGAATGTCGAAGCTGGTTGTATTGCTTACGTTGTATACGTCGAAGGTGTAACGTAGCGCATACCGGTCACCGAACTGCACGGTCTTGACCAGTGACGCATCAGCACGCTTCTGGAATGACTGCCGGAAGATATTGCGTTGGCCTGAGGTGAAGCCCGTCTCAAAGTTATCGCCAGCGGGCACCCCGTCTGTGCCGGGGGAGACGAGGGGAAGGGTGAAGCAGGATGCCTTGAGGGCAGCGCCCCCACCGGTCGCGTTGTTATAGAAAGCCCCGGAATGGCCCGTGAGGGCGCTCTTGGCGCTGCAGCCGGGAGCTAGCGGAACGATCGGATTCGTGATGCCATCGAAGGTGCTGTAGTAAAGGCTGCCCACCGCTCCGGAGTAGTCGATGATGCTGTAGGGCTGACCACTCTGGATGATGGCAATACCGGTGACCGACCAGTTATCGAGGACTTTGCCTGACAGGGAGTTCTCGCTGTAGAACTTCGGCAGGACGAAGCCGTAGGTGAAGTTCAACACATGCTTACGATCGAAGTCCGCAGAGCCGTACCCACTGCGAAGTTTATTGGGGTCGTTGCCGTTGTAAAAGAGGCCCAGAGCGCTCTGCTCATCCGTGGCGTGCGAAAAGGTGTAGGAGACTCCAGTCTGAATTCCGTGGCTAAGGCGTTTTTCCACGTGGGCCTGCAGAGCGTTGTAAGTGGAGATGCCTGCGGCTGTATAGGACTCGGATTCTGAGGAGTATCCGAGATAAGGAACGCGAAGGTCAACGTTGCCCCCCTCGTAGTTCTGCTGCATGGGCCCATAGGCGCAATTCGGATCGTTGTTCACGCAAATGGGGAAAAAAGTAGTGGGGTCATAAACGGTATAGCCGTAGCTGAAGTTCTGCGTGGCGGTTCCGCCGGGGTGAGTGGGACTACTGGGTGTGGCCAACTGGGCCTGGTTAAAGGGCAGCGGTATTACCTGGTGACGTCCGAGGTTGCCGACATATGCGAGATCGATCATCAGATCGTTGCGCGGTTGCCATTCCAGATCGAGGGTGTAGTTAATCGAATAGGGAAGCTTGTTAGCGCGGTTATAGTCGCCGAGGGTGAAAGGCTGCGCTCCGGCGATAATGCCTCCAGCGTTGGGCAGAAAATTTGTTAGGCTGGCAGCGCTTGGGTTGGATGGGGGAGCCAACGGAGCCGGACCCCAGGGTTGAGCCAGGTTATAGGACAGGGTGTTGCCGTCCACTGGTGTAAACGCGCTGAGACCGCAGATCGGTATGTAGTAGTCGTACTCGAAGCTGGTGTTGCCATAAGGAGATGCTGTATAGGGGCAGCTCTGCGCGGTGACAAACGGTGGGGTCTGGCTGACACCGAAGGGGCCGCCGGCTATCTCACCGGCAGCGTAGCCCGGGGAGAAGTAGGTGTAGAGTTCGCCGCGATCATAGTAGAAGCCCGTGCCGCCGCGGACGACGAACTTATCCTTGAAGGTCGATGGCTGCCATGCAAATCCCAGGCGTGGGGCAATACCCCACTGGCGGCCGGTGAGGGTTGTGTTGCTGACGCCCTTGGTTCCATTGACGTTATTACCGGCGATGATGAAGCCCGGATCGGTAATCGTGTCGGAGCCGGCGTCATAACTATAAGCAGAGGGATCAAAGTTAAAAATTCGGCCGTATTTCTCGGTCAGGCCCCCATTCCAGTCATACCGGAGACCAGCGGTGATGCTCAGGTTAGGCCGCATCTGGTACTTGTCCTGCAGGAATAGCCCGGTCTGATTTGCGCGGTAATAACGATTGGCGTTTCCCTGGAGAAAGTCGGTCGCCACAAAGCCGTCCGTAGAGTAGGGAGAGACCCAGTTCATCGCGAAGGTGGAGAAATCGGGAGTGGCTATGGCACCCTTGCCGGTGCGCAGATCGCGGATGTTGAGCTGCGAATAGGCCCAGCTGCCGCCAAAGGCGATGGAGTGATGTCCCTTCGTCCATATGGCGGTCGCAGACGGTTCGATGCGATTCTGGAAAACTCCGGTGAAAGGACCCTGGTTTCCGGCGCCTGGGCCGATATTCAACGCCTGCTGCGGAAGTCCGAATTGGCCGCCGTAGTCGCCGAGAATGTCGACGATGGAAATGCCGGGAAAGTAGGAGCCGAAGGCAGAGGTCATAGCGGCCAGAGGCGATCCGGCCTGGCCGGGCGCCCAGAGCTGATCGTTGGTGCTGTACGCCTTTTCACGGAGGACACCCAGGGTTTCAGTGAGGCTGAAGCTGGGGGCGAGCGTCTGGATGTTATTGATGGAGGCTACCTGGGCTCCGGCGTCCATATGTTCGGTGAATCCGGGCACGCTCGAGGTACCGTACGGTGAGCTGTTGGGATCATGCTGATAGTAGTACTTCAGACTCACCAGGTCCTTTGTCGAGGCGTTCCAGTCGAGGTCACCGACGGCTTGGTCGGCGGTGAAATAGGAAGTGCCGGTTTCAAAGGCATTCGACGGCGAGAGAGCGTCGGGAATGTGGCCGTTGTCGTTGGGGATCAGCCATTGTCCGTTGGGAAGTTTAGCCTGGAAGAGGGCGAGGCCGACGGGATTGGCGGCCCAGTCAGAGGCGCCAACGGTGAAGCCGTTTCCGGCGTCTGCCCCTCCCCAGTTGTTGTCGACAATCGCGGCCAGACCCGCAGCGGTGCGATTGGTGTCGCTGAGGCCAGGTGGCACAGCAATCAGGTTATCCCCCGTCTCCTGATCGGAGATATGCAGGTGCTGATAGCCAAGGAAGTAAAAAAGCTTGTCTTTGACGATAGGACCGCCCAGCGTGCCGCCAGCAATGTACCGGTGCAACTCCGGGTTTCTGTCTGCTTCCGGGATGCCGCTGTTGTTCTTGAAGAAGAATGGCGCCGCGTTGATCCAGTTAGTCCCACGATGACCGTAGAGGCTGCCGTGCATGGCGTTGCTGCCTGAGCTGGTGCTCATATCGATGTGCGCACCGCTGGCCGATCCTTGCTGGGCGTCGTACATCGAGGCATTGACCCGAACTTCGGAGAGTGTCTCAGGCGCAGGGGTCGGGATCGAATTCCCAATAGAGAGATACACCGAAGAAGCGCTGGGTTCGACGCCGGCACTGGTAGTGCCGCTGCTCGCGCTGCCGCCGGTATTGTTCACGACTCGGGCTGATTCCACCTGGCTGGTGCTCTTGCCGTTAAAAAGGTTGCTGGAATCAACGCCGTTCAACAGGAAGGCATTGGAGGTATCGCGCTGGCCGTTCGCCCAGATCGGTGCATTACCAAGGCCGCTGTTGGATCCGGTACCACCCGGAAGTTCGGCATTCACGCCGGGCGAAAGGATGGCGAGACCGGTGAAGCTGCCCGTGGGCAGCGGCACATTTTCAATCTGTGTCTTGTCGAGCACGTAACCGTTGGTGGTATCGACGGTGTTGAGCAGCGGAGAAGCCTCGACAACGACAGATTCACTGACCTGACCGACCTTCAGTACGGCGTTGACCGTGGCCGTGCGATCGGCCTGGACCAGAATGGAGGGATATTTCTGAGTCTCGTATCCCTGCACCGTGATGCTGACGGTGTAAGTGCCGATGGGCAGCTGCACAAAGTCGTACTCGCCGCTGGCATTGGTTTTGGTCGCGTGGGTCAGCGTGGTTTGGTCGTTGACCACCGTGACTGTGGCGGCCGAAACCGCGCCTCCCGAGGCGTCCGTAACCTGCCCGGTGATGCCACCCAGCGTTTGCTGGGCCGAGATTCCAAGGGGAAGGACAACGCAGGAAACGAAGAACAGCCAGACTGCAAGTGCAAAGCTCCTGGACATCGGTAATGCCTCCTCAAGATAAAAAGCGGTGTAAGCCGCTCCAGCAATACCGAGCGGCGGCTGCGTTTCGCAGTCTGCAATGAATTGTTTGTGACAAGAACGGCTGCGAGATGCTGGGGAGCCGAGTCGACGGGGACTTTCACGAAAGGATAGCCCAGCAGCGCTTCAGGCCAAAGAGAAAAATGAAAGGAAGATTGGCAAACCTGATGGGGTGAATAGAACCTGTTTATGCAGCGTCGCAGGGGAGGACAGAAACGTGGGCAGCAACCACCCGCCATCCCTCGGGCAATCGCACCCATGTTTGCGTCTGTCGGCCACGAACGGAGCCGGAGGGTGTTTGCCGCGAAAACTCGACTGCGATTTCACCATAGTCGCGGCCAAAGGTGATGATGTCGAGTCGATCGATGGAACGGGCGAGGTTGGCGGACGGGCGGCCCTTGCGAAATGCGGCGATCTCGTCGATGCCATGAAGACTTTCGGTAACCCCAAAGCGGATGGTGTGCGCCGACGACCAGAACATGGCGATCAGAGTTTCCACGTCGTTGTTAACCAGTGCGGATTCGTAACGAGGATAGAGTTCGGTTAGCTCCCGCACGATGTCGGGATCGTTAATGAGCATCAGAAAAGGCGCCTTTCCGGAAGGATGCTTTTGGCGATGGCTGCGCTGACGGTAATCATCGGTTCGTTCACGACCTGGCTGAGGCGCAGGTTCATGGCGACGCTGCACAGGATATAGGCATCAACCTCGGTAAATCCCCAGAGATCGACAAGAAGATCGACCATGCGCGAGGTTGCACTGCGTGCGGCGCGGAGAGGATCGGCATCGGACTCGACGACGATCCAGGAATCGGAACTCGCCATGCGCGGAGGTGGGGCGAAGTCGATTAAAGGTCCGGTAAGGTTACGGCTGCGGTGCAGGTGAAAGCGCAGCACCGCGTCCAACGGACACTCGATGCCATTGATGCAGACTTCGCCATCTCCCTGCGCGGCATGTCCGTCGCCGCAGGAGAAAAGAGCGCCGGGATTGAGCACCGGCAAATAAAGGCGGGCGCCAGCACAGAGCTCGCGAACATCCATGTTGCCGCCAAACGATCCGGGCGGCCGCGTGCGAAATTCGCCATCGACGGCCGGAGCAACGCCCATCACCCCGCAGAACGGACGTAGCGGCACAACGGCTGGGGCAAGGGTGCGTGTCTCCTGTGGGAGCAGCCCCCAGTGGAAGAGGTGAGGCTCGCGGAAACGATCCTTGAGAAAGCCGAGGCCTTCGACGATGGTGGAATAGCCCCAGCCATGATGGTGGAGTTCGGCAACCTCGATTTCGAGCACATCGCCGGGTTGGGCGCCCCGCACAAAGACCGGACCGGTGAGGGAATGAATTCGCCCCCGGTCGATGGAGGCAAGCTCGTGGAGCGACATGCCGGGATGGACCTGGCCGCCGGCGGCCTCGAGGCACTGGAAGCGAACGGTGTCGCCGGGGTCGATCTCAAGCCGCGGAGCCAGGGCGCGATTCCAGCGCGCATGGGTGGGCTCGGCTGCCAGGACGTGCTCGGTCATCGCACCGCCACCACTATCTGCAGCTCAACCATGGCGTTGCGCGGTAGTGCGGTGACGCCAATCGCCGCACGCGCGTGACGGCCGGATTCGCCGAAGACTGCGATGAGCAGTTCGGAGGCGCCATTGATCACCTGTGGAGAGTCGGGAAATCCCGGAACGGTGTTGACGTAGCCGTTCACGCTAACGATGTGCTCGACGCGATCGAGGCTGCCAAGCGTTTGGCGGATCACAGCCATCTGCGTGAGAGCGCAGTGGCGGGCCGCGAGACGGCCTTCCTCGACGGAACGGTCGGCGCCCACCGTGCCGGTGAGAACGCCGGTTTCGTTCGATGCAATCACGCCTGCGAGGAAGAGGAGCGATCCAGTCCGCTTTGCGGAAAGGTAATTGCCGCCGGGGGCAGGCGGCGGCGGAAGCACGAGGCCGAGCGCGGCAAGCCGCTGTTCCGGTGTCTCGTCTGGGTTCATTGCGGTTAAATTTACCACGCTGCGAATTCTTGCCCCGCAGAGTTGACCGTCGTTTACGATAACCGGCATGCGATCGGGACTTATTCTGTTTTGCGCGGCGTTGCTCACCGCTGTCCTGCCGGGGGAAGCACCGCAAAGGTTAACGCTGGCGGCCGCGCGAGGCTCTGTCCAGGATCTGGAGATTTCCGGCGACGTGCCGGGAATTCCCGCCGGGGAGAAGCGGTTTGTTCGCTACGAAGAACTGAGCCGGTTGGCGCAGGTTTCTTTCACCGTCAAGGACGACACAAATTTTTCCGGACCGGTGAATCTAAGCGGCGTGCTTCTCGATGATTTGGCGGCGGCCCTTGGCCTCGATAAGTCCGGGCAACTGATCGCCGCGATTTGCGATGACGGATATGAGGGACATTACACGACGGAATACCGGGCGGCGCATCATCCATTTCTGGTGTTGCGCATTGCGGGAACGGAGCCGGCAAAGTGGCGGCATGGTCCGGATGGCGAGAATTACGGACCATACCTGATTTCCCATCCATCATTTTCGCCGACGTTTCATGTTCTGGCCCATACGGATGAGGCGCAGCTTCCCTATGGCGTGGTTGGGCTGCGATTTTTCGACGAGGAGGCGGCGATAAAAGAATTGCAGCCGCCTGGTGGAGGAGCCCCCGGTTCCCCGGCCATGCAGGGATACCGGATTGCGGTGCAGAATTGCCTGCGCTGTCATCGCCAGGGAGACATTGGCGGAACGAAGTCGCCATTCGGATGGCCGCAGATGGCTCTGATTGCAGCCGGGAATCCGTCAGCTTTTGGCAAGTATGTGGTTCGTCCGAATGCGGTGAACCCGGAAGCGAATATGCCGCCCAACCCGGAATATGACCCGGCGACCATCGCGGCGCTCACCGCGTATTTCCGAAGTTTTACCGCGAAGGCGAAGCCATGATTCTGCGGCTTTCGAAGACACTGCTGGTGGCCGCCGTGGCGTTTTTCTACACGCTGGTGGTCTTCAACAACCTGACGGATTATGGTTCGAACTACGCCTTTGTCCATCACGTGCTGCTGATGGACACCACGTTTCCTGGGAATCACGGGATGTGGCGGGCGATCCATCCGTTTTGGATCCACACCGTTTTCTACGACTCGATTATCGGCTGGGAAGCAGCGACGACGCTGCTGCTGTGGGCGGGCGCCGCGCAGCTTCTACAAGCCGTTGGCAAGCCGGCGCGATCGTTTCATGATGCAAAAACGCTGGCGATTGGCGGGCTCACGCTGAGCCTGTTGATGTGGCTTGTCGCCTTTCTGAGTGTTGGCGGCGAATGGTTCTTAATGTGGCAATCGCACACCTGGAACGGGCAGGACGCGGCCTTCCGGATGTTCGTGGTGGTGGGCGTGGTTTTCCTGCTGCTGATCATGCCGGAGGAGAGCGCGCTGGCATAAAGGACGGGACGGCCGCCTTAAGATTTCCCTCTTTTTCCCGATAAAGACCGTGACATGCATTTCACGATCAAACAGAAGCTCATTGCGGGCTTTGCGGTCATCTGTCTGCTGACCGCTGCCGCCTTTACGGTGGTCATCGTGCAGGTACGGCACATGCGGGAGGTCGAACGGGAGATCAACACGCTCCGGTTGCCGTCGGCGATGGCAGCCGAGCGGACCAGTCGTTATGTCAGCGACGCGTGCTTCGCCTTCCGCAACAATGTGTTGTACGGCGAGGATCCGGAGCTGGCGTTGAAGTACGACGCGGCGCGGCTGGAGGGGTGGAAGAAGGTCTTCGAGAATCTGGAGATGATCGCCAAGCTTGCCCCGGCCGAGGATCAGGAGCTGGTGGCGCGGTTGACGAGCGATCTTCGCGACGGATCGCTCGCGACCCAGGAAGAGATCAAAGTAGACCTGGTGGGTCATGGGGATGCGGCGCGGCTGGCGGCCATTACGCGGTTGCGGGTGGGCAGCGGGCTGGTGGCCCAGGCGCAGACGGACGCGACCGAAGTGACGCGGCGGATGCAGGAGCGGCTGGCACGGGACAATCAATCCCTGGGGGAGGCGCAGTCGACGACGACCGTGGTTGCGTTGGTGGCGGCAATTCTGACCGTGATCGGCAGTGTGCTCATCGGCTGGTTGCTGAGCGCGCAGATTCTGCCCGGGATTCATATGATCGGGGAGCGGATTGCACAGGTGGCGCAGGGGGACCTCAGCGGCGAGCCTCTGGTGCACCGGAGCGGGGATGAGATCGGCCTCACCGCGGAGGGCATCAACCGGATGGAGGCGGATCTGAGGAAAATGATCCACGCCGTTCTGAACAGTGCGGCGCAATTGGCGTCGGCGGCGGCAGAGCTGTCGGCGGCCCAGGATCAGCTGCTGGAGAGCGCGACCGCGCAGAAGCAGCAGAGCCAGCAGATTGCAACGGCGATGCATGAGATGGCGGCGACGATCGCGGAGGTCAGCGCGAACGCCTCTCGGGCGGCCATGGGCGCCCAGGAGGCGAAGCAGACAGCGCACCAGGGGGGTGTGGTGGTAGGAGACACGGTGGGTGCGATGCAGAAGCTGAGCGCGGCCAGCAAGTCTACCGGTACGCAAATTGAAGAACTGGCCGCGCGATCGAGTGAGATTGGAAAAATTATTTCGGTGATCGGCGAAATTGCGGAGCAGACCAACCTGCTGGCACTGAACGCCTCGATTGAGGCGGCACGAGCAGGAGAACAGGGACGCGGGTTTGCGGTGGTCGCTGGAGAAGTACGGCGTCTGGCGGAGCGAACAGCGGAGGCAACGCGGGAGACCGGCGGGCTGATCGGCAATATTCAGACGGAAGCTCACAAGGCGGTGGAATCGATCCACGCTGAGCTGGTGCACGTGAACGAGAGCAGTGTAACGGCGGTTCGGGCTGGTGATGCGCTGCAGGCGATCATTTCTGCGTCCGAGGGAGTGACGGACATGATCAGTCAAATTGCGACGGCAGCGAATGAGCAATCGGCGGCGAGCGAGGAGGTGAACCAGTCGATGAGCGAGATTAGCCGTATGGTGGATCGGACTACCACGGGGACACAGGAGTCGGCGAAGGCCTGCGCGGAGTTGTCGCGGTTGGCGGCGCAGATGCAGCAATTGGTCTCGCAATTCCGGCTCGAACCGAGCGTTGTGGCCGCGCCGGGTGGGAGGAGGACCGCGACGGCGCCAGGCTGGAAACCGGCTGTTGCGTGAAAGAGCGGGCAGTCCCTCTAAAATAGAGATGTGAATGATGAATTGACGATCGAGGGCTCTCCGAAGGCGCTTTTAGCCCAGGCTCGGCCGAAGGTGGGGTTTGTCTCCCTCGGCTGCCCGAAGAATCTTGTCGACAGTGAAGTGATGATGGGTCTGCTCGATCGCGCCGGCGCCGAAATGACATCGAGCGCCGAGACGGCGGACATTCTGGTTGTCAACACCTGCGCATTTATCGATCGGGCCAAACAGGAATCCGTGGATGCCATCCTCGAGATGGCGCGCCTGAAAACTGCAGGATCGGCACGGAAGCTGATTGTGGCCGGATGCCTCGTCGAGCGTTATCGGGACGAGATTCGCAGGAATATTCCGGAAGTCGATGCGGTGGTGGGGACGGGAGAGCTCGAGAGTATTTTGGCTGCCGCGGGGCTTGAATCGCCTGCGCTCCCGTCAGCCTCGCCATCGTTATTCAACATCCTGTCCTCGACCTTCTCAACCCATGGGAATGCGGAGGTGCGTCCCGGCAGTGAATCACTGGCGGGCGTGCACAAGCACTCCACCGGGCCGGCTGGATTCCGGGCCGAGGGCAATCGGCGTGAGGTGCAGGGCCGATTTTCACGCACGCAGTGGGATGGCGCGGGCGCCCAGCTGCCGCAATATCTCTACGATCACACGACGCCGCGGCTCAGGACGACGAAGAGCGCTTCGGCGTATATCAAGATCGCCGAGGGTTGCGATCATCCGTGCAGCTTCTGTGTGATTCCCAATCTGCGCGGGAAATTCCGGTCGCGGCGATTTGAGTCGGTGGTAGCCGAGGCTGAGGCGTTAGTGGCCGAGGGTGTGCGCGAGATCACGCTGATCGGCCAGGATACAACCTGTTATGGCGAAGACCTTGGGCTGAAGGACGGCCTTGCGGTGTTGCTAGATCGGCTGGCTGACGTTGAAGGTCTGGCCTGGTTGCGTTTCCTCTATGCATATCCGAACCGGATCAGCGGCCGCTTGCTGGAAACCATCGCGAAGCATGAGAACATCTGCAAATATCTGGACGTGCCGCTCCAGCACGCCTCGGGTCCGGTTCTGAAAGCGATGAAGCGAGGCGCCGGCGCCGAGATATTTCTGAAGATGCTGGGCAAGGTCCGGGCGGCGGTGCCGGGCGTTGCGGTGCGCACCTCCTTTATTGTTGGATTTCCGGGCGAGACGGACGCCGACTTTGAAGCCCTCTGCGATTTTGTGGCCGAGGCAAAGTTCGATTGGCTCGGCGTCTTTTCTTACTCCGATGAAGAGGGGGCGGGGGCGTTTGAATTGGGGGCAAAGGTTCCGAACCGCGTCATCGAGCAGCGCAGGCGCGCGCTCATGAAGCTGCAAAAGGGAATCAGCCGCCAGGCGATGCGATCGCGTGTGGGACGCAGCTTCGACGTGTTGATCGAAGGCGAATCGGCCGAGACGCCGCTCCTGTGGGAAGGTCGGACCCAATTGCACGCGCCAGAGATTGACGGGACTGTGTATGTGAACGATTTTGGACCGTTCGAGGAGCTGAAGGCTGGCAAGTTCTACCGCTGCGAGGTCACCGAGGCCCATGAGTACGATCTGGTGGCACGGGTGGTCGATGAATCGCCGCTGAACGCCCAGCCCCAGGAACTGGCAGGTGCGGGAGTGGAGTTGTGAGCCTCAAGGGTAAGATTCTGCGATGTCCGACGTGCCGGACCGTGGTGGTGGACCAGGACGAGAATTTTCCGTTCTGCAGCGACCGGTGCCGGGTGATCGATTTGGGGAAATGGGCGAGCGGGGGATACCGGATTTCTTCGCCGATTCTCGATCCGGAGGTTCTTGAGGGGCTCAGTGGCGATGTCCAGCCGCGCGGGGAGCATGACGAGAACGACTGAGTTGCGCCCTCCGGGAGTGCGGATTCACGAGCGAGAAATCGTGCCGCCAGCCGCTTCGCGGACCAGATGGGCGTGGGTCGTTGGGACGGTCTTCGGGATCGGTTGGCTGAAGCCGGGGCCGGGAACTTGGGCCTCCCTGGCAGCAACTGCCCTTTGGTACACGAGCCTGAAGGCGTCGCATCTCATGGGTGAAACGGCGGCTCTCGTTACGCTGTCGGCTGCGCTGGTGGTGACGCTGATCGGAATTCCGGCAGCCACCGTGGTGGAACGGGAGAGCGGTACCACGGACCCGGGTTTTGTGGTCATCGACGAGGTATCCGGCCAATGGATCACCCTGGCCATTGCGCCAGTGAACGCCGGTCATGCGCTCCTGGGTTTATTACTGTTTCGACTGTTCGATATCCTGAAGCCGTGGCCGATTCGGAAGCTGGAACAACTGCACGGCGGAACCGGTATCATGCTGGACGATGTGGGCGCGGGTATTTTCGGCTTGCTGGTGATGCTCGCCGTGCGGATGTGGTGGTGAGATTACCGAAGCAGTAGCCTGGAGCAGGTGGTAAGAAAATCAATGGTGCGCATTCTCAAATCCGAACCAGCTACCTCACCGAGGATCGATGGAGTGTCGCCCGGGGCTGCGCTGCCGGGCGGCGACGTCGATGTTCGTGGATTCAACCTCGGAGCGGTGGCCACCGGACAGGCCGATGCGAAGCGGGTGGGCGGCCCCGAGTGGCGGAAGCCGATCGCCATGCTCGGCGAGTTGGCTGCGCCGGTGCTGCTGAGCCGCAGCGGACGGCTGACCCTGCGCGTACCCGAGGAAGCGGAGTCGGGGCGGCTCCGCATTCTCCAAAACGGAGCGCAGAGCAACGCGGTTGACCTGCGGGTAGCAAGCCTGATTGCGACGGGCATCCATGCGGTGGCCAGCCCAGTGATGGACCACGCGGGGAACATATTCTCCACGTTCTCGGGTCAGCGCGGGCAGGAGACGCCGGTTTCTGTGTTTCGTATCGAACGCGACGGGGAGATGCGGCCATTTGCGCGCGGCATCGTCAACGCGACCGGGCTGGCCGTGGACCATGAAGACAATCTCTATGTTTCTTCGCGGCACGAAGGCAAGGTCTATCGAGTGGCGAAGAATGGCTCGGCCACGCTTTATGCCGAAGGGATGGGTGTGGCCACCGGACTGGCATTCGATGCGGATCAGAATCTCTATGTCGGCGACCGCAGCGGAACCATCTTTAAGATTGCGCCGGACCGGCAGATCTTTGTCTTTGCGACACTCGAGCCGAGCGTCGCTGCGTATCACCTGGCCTTCGGTCCCGACGGAACGCTTTTCGTCGCGGCCCCGACTACCTCAAGTTATGACGCGGTGTACGCCATCAATCGCGACGGCGATATCGGTGTGCTGCATCGCGGCGTCGGACGGCCGCAGGGCATAGCAGTAGACGTCGCGGGCAATGTGTACGTGGCGGCGTCGCTGCGCGGACGCAGAGGGGTCGCGGTGATTTCGCCGCAGGGCGAGGCGAGTCTGGCCGTCGCGGGTCCTGGGATCGTCGGCTTCAGTTTTGTCCCGGGCGGAGGCGCGCTGCTGGCAACCAATACGTCGATCTATCATGTCGCGCTGGGTGTCGAAGGATGGCGGCTGGTCTGATCGCCGGCCATTAGGCGAAGCAGTTTTCACGCGGGAAGAATCCGGAGATCGATGAAAGCGGAGATTATCGCGGTTGGGTCGGAGATGCTTACGCCGTACCGCCAGGACACCAACTCCCTTTACATCACGGAAAAGCTGAACGAGCTGGGCATCGCGGTCGATTTTAAGACCATTGCCGGCGACAGACTGAAGCATCTGGTGGACGCCGTCCGTCATGCTCTGGGACGCGTGGACATCCTGGTGCTGTCGGGCGGCCTCGGGCCCACGGAAGATGATCTGACCCGCGAGGCTGTCGCCGAGGCGCTGGGCGTGCGCGTGAAGCGCGATCCCGACATTATTGCGCACCTGTACAAACGGGCTGCGGCGCGTCGCTGGACAATGACGCGCAACAACGAAAAGCAGGCAGACCTGATCGAAGGCGCGACGATCCTTGCCAATAACCTCGGTTCGGCGCCCGGGCAGTGGCTGGACACGGTCGTGGGCAAGCACCGCAAGCTGGCGATGCTCCTGCCCGGTCCCCCGCATGAACTGAAGGCGATGTTCGAAGAGCATTGCCTCCCGCGTCTAAAGGAGATCGTGCCCCAACGTCACATCGCCACCCGTGTTCTGAAGGTAGCGATGATTGGCGAATCGGCAGCCGATGCGAAGATCGCGCCGATCTACACGCAATATAAGGATGTGGAAACGACAATCCTTGCACACATGGGCGATATCGAGCTGCGGCTGAGCTGCGCGAAGCCCATCGCCGACCTGGCGCAGACCCGCGTCGATGAGCTGGCGGGCAAAATTGAGGAAGAACTCGACGACTTCATCTATTCATCGCAGGGAGAAACCCTCGAGCAGATTGTTCTGTATTACCTCGAGATGCGCGGCGCAACCCTGGCCGTGGCCGAGAGTTGCACCGGCGGGATGGTCGCCGAGAGGTTGACCAGCGTCAGCGGCAGCTCGCGTTCGTTTATCGGCGGCGCGATTGTGTACAGCAATCGTTTGAAGACGGAGCTGGCCGGCGTTGACGCAAAATTGATCGCCGATCATGGAGCAGTGAGCCGGGAAGTGGCAGTTGCGCTGGCCGAGGGGATTCGCGAGCGGTGCGGCTCAACCATCGGCCTGGGAATTACCGGCATTGCCGGTCCATCAGGGGGTAGTGAGGAAAAACCAGTAGGGCTGGTATACGTGGCCGTAAGCGATGCTGAGGGCACCGACTGGCTGGAGAAGCGATTTGCTTCGGATCGCGACGGCGTGCGCTTCTACGCGAGTCAGCAGGCGCTGGATCTGGTGCGGCGGCGGCTGATGTAGAGAGGCAGCCGGAGCCGGATGCCATGCGCCGCGCTCGGTCATTGAATCCTGAAAAATTCTTTTTAAGTCCGCTTGCGTTTCCTGCCGTCTTATGTGTTACAGTGGGTAACACTATGGCGAGTAACACTCCATCGAATCACGATCCGGCCGAGTTGGGAGAGTTGGAACGCGGCATTCTGGGTATTGTCTGGCGGCTGGGCGAGGCGACAGCTGATCAGGTGCGCGAGGAAATCGACCGTCCCCTGAAGGACTCGACAATCCGCACCGTCCTCCGGCGACTCGAAGAGAAAGGGTATCTGTCGCACTCCGTCGACAACAGGACATTTATCTACCGCTCGGCGGAATCGCAGCAGAAGGTAGCGGCGCGTGCGGTGCAGCGCATTGTGGACTGGTTTTGCGAAGGGTCAGTCGAAGAGCTGCTGGTTGGAATGGTGGACTCGAAAGTAGTGGGCCGCGCGGAGCTGGAGCGTATGGCACGACGGGTTGCGGCGGCGAAGAAGCAGGAAGGAGACAAGGCATGACGGCGATGATGATCGAGTCGGCTCTGCGGGCGCTGGCATTTGCGATCGCGGTGGGTGCGGGGCTGTGGCTGTTACGCGTACGGAATGTCCCTGTGCGGAAGGCGGCATGGAGCATCGTGCTGATCGCATCGCTGGCGATGCCGTTGCTGATGCGGTGGTCGGTGAGCGCGGAATTGGGAGGGCGATACGCCTGGGTGTTGCCGATCCGCGTCCAGCAAATTGCGATTCCACGAGTAAAGACAGCGCATGATTTACCGCCGGCGATCCTGGTGAGTTCGGCGAACTTGTCGTCGGAGATTGCACCCGCGAGGACGGCGATCTCCGTGGCGCCCCAGCCGGAACTGGCGATGGCAGAGCCTGCGACGAAGATTTCTTCGCAGCAATGGCTTTGGCCAGCACCGGGAAAACTGGTCGAAATGATCTACCTCGCTGTGACCGGCGCATTGCTGCTGCGGCTGTTGTGGGGCGTGGGATTGGCGTTGCGCCTCTGGATGACAGCCCAACCCGTATCGCCGCTGGATGCTCCCGAGCCTCACGTGCGTTCAAGCGCGAAGGTTCCTTCGCCGGTAACGATCGGATCGGGAATTGTGTTGCCCGCAAATTACACCGAGTGGGACAGGAAAAAGCTGAGGATGGTGCTCGCGCATGAGAGGTCCCACGTCCGGCAGCTGGACTTCTATCTGCAGTTGCTGGCCAGCTTCTATACGGCGCTCTTCTGGTTCAGCCCACTGGGCTGGTGGCTGCGACGGACGTTGTGTGCGCTGGGCGAAGCGATCGGCGACCGCGCAGGGCTCGACGCGGCGCCCAGCCGCTCCGGCTACGCCGAAGTGCTGCTCGAATTCGCGGCGATCCCGCGCCAAAACCTTCCAGGAGTTGCCATGGCCCGCAGGGGGAATCTTTCTCGCCGCATCGAACGGCTGCTCAACGAACACCATTTTCAGAGCGCGTTCGCTGTGGGTCGCAGGCGCGCGTTGGCCTCGCTGCTTCTGATTCCGGCAGCTTTGTTGGCAACCACCGTCTTCATCCGTGTGCCGGGGGTCGCGGCGCAAGCAGCTCCAACGTCTCCGGCCGCCCCCGCGCCTGCCGCAACGCCTGCTGCGCCGGTCGTACCAGACGAACCAGCTGTGCCATCGCCCACCCACGGTCCGGCGACGGATCAAGCAGCACCTGCCCCGGCTGCGCCGGACAATCCACCCGCGCCGATAGCGCCGGCGCCTCTGCCCTCTCCGGTTGAGGGCGCGCCCATTTCACTCCTGCATGACGGTGATTCCCTGACCGTCAGCGATCCGGACACGAACACCCTGACCACGGGCGACGGTCAGAGCGGGAAAGGATACGCCTACCATTTTTCCGGGAATGGCGATGCCTACGCGATCATCGAAGGATCGGACGATCGGATGACCTTCTCGGGTGAATGGAGCGAAGACCGCATAGCGGAAATCGCGGCCGCTCGAAAAGTGGCAAAGGGACCTTTCCTCTGGTTCACCCACGAAGGCAAGTCCTACGTCGTAACTGACCCCGCGGTCGTGGCGAAGATTCGCATGATGTACAAGCCAATGGAAGAGCTGGCGCGGCAGCAATCGGAACTGGGGCGGCAGCAAGAGGCGCTTGGCAAGCAGCAGGAAGCGCTGACCCGAGTCCAGGAAGACGCGGGCAACATCAGGCTGCCGGATCTCTCAAAGGAAATAGCGGAAGTCGATGCCGCCATGGTGAAAGCGAAAGCCGAGCAGGCGATATGGGATTCAAAGCAGCTTGCTGACGTTGAAGCAAAGCTTAATGCCGATCAGGATAAGTTGTTGACGCCAGAGAAAATGGCAGAGATTCAGGAGAAGGTGGCCGCAGTGCAGGCGCAGCTCAATCCGGAGCGGATGGCGCAGATCGAGGAGAAGCTGGCGATAATCGAGGCTCGGCTGGGTGAGCTGCAGGGTGACGCTGGCGCACGTCAAGGGGAAATTGGCGCGAAGATGGGGGAGCTGGGCGCTAAGCAAGGCGAACTGGGCGAAAAGCAGGGACGCCTTGGCGAGGAACAGGGCAAACTGGCCCAGCAGGCCGACCGGCAAGTGAAGAGCATTATCGAGGAGTCCCTTCGCAACGGTAAGGCGACGCAAGTACCCGGCGTCCACTAACTCGATCCGCGCGAAGCGCGAGCGCCTGGACGGCTGGTGGCCTGACGCTGGTATCTCGTGACCACATCACGAAAATGGCTGGCCCACGTCTCGAAATTGAGACGTGGGTTGGCGAAACTTGAATCGGTAAAGAATTCTCTGCGACAGGCCACTGGTCCGCGCGAGGCGCCGTGTGCCGGGACGGCGGCCTCCGGCTGATAGACTCGTAATCGCAATGCCGTTGATCTTCTACTCGGTCGCTGCGCTGGTAGCGTACCTCCTTGGATCGGTTCCATTCGGGTATGTGCTGGTGCGACTCTTCCGCAAGGAAGACATTCGCCAGAAGGGCAGCGGCAACATCGGCGCGACCAATGTGATGCGCTCGGGATCCAGGGGCCTGGGCGCTGCCACGTTCATCCTCGACGTCCTGAAGGGATGTTGTGCAGTTGTGCTCTGCGGGATGGCCGCAACGCGATTCGGACTGGCGCCGGATGTGCGGGGAAACGGGGTTGCCATCGCTGCACTTTTCGTCGTGCTCGGCCACATCTTCCCCATCTGGCTCGGCTTCAAGGGCGGCAAGGGTGTCGCAACGGCCTTCGGCGTGTTTCTCGCACTGGCTCTTTGGGCCGCGCTGGCAGGGCTGGGCGTATTTGTGCTGGTCTTCGCGCTTTCTCGGTACGTCTCGCTGGGATCCATTCTGTCCGCGGTTTCGTTTCCGATCTTTGCGCTGCTGCTACCGCATGCGCCGCGGACGGCCGCGTTCATCGCCGTTTTGTTTGTCATTCCGCTGATCGTGATCCTCAAGCATCACCAGAACATTGCCCGGCTAATGAACGGTACCGAATACCGCTTTGGCAAATCCAACGGGAAGACAAGGACCACGGCTGCATGAGCCGGATTGCGGTGATGGGCAGCGGGGCCTGGGGTACGGCGATCGCCATCAGCCTCGCGCGGCGGGGCGATCATGCGATCGCGCTCTGGTCCCACGCGAAGGAAGTCGCCTCGGTCATGCGCGAGCAGCGGGAGAACGCTGCGTTTCTCCGGGGGTTCGAGATACCGGAAGAGATTGAAATCTTTGACGAACCAGCCGAGGCGCTGGAGGGCGCGGAGATTGTTGTGAGCGTGACGCCCTCTCAGTTTGTGCGGTCAGCGTATGAGCGATTTGCTCCGCACCTGCATCCCGGACAGCTGCTGGTGAGCGCGACGAAGGGAATTGAGGACGATACCTGCCTGCGCATGACCGAAGTGATTGCCGCCGTGCTGGCCCCAAAAGGATTGAAACTCCCTTGTGGGGTTCTCAGCGGGCCGTCATTCGCGCAGGAAGTTGCAGCGGGAGCGCCGACCGCTATCACCATTGCCTCTGCAGACGCGGAACTGGCCGTACGGGTGCAGCGCGAATTTTCAGGAAGCACCCTGCGTCTTTACAGAAACGACGACGTCATCGGTGTGGAACTGGGCGGATCGTTGAAGAACGTCATCGCGATCGCAGCCGGGATCGTGGCGGGATTGGGGCTTGGATATAACAGCAACGCCGCTTTGATTACCCGCGGCATCGCGGAGATGACCCGTCTGGCGGTGGCATGCGGCGGCCGGCGCGATACGCTGGCCGGGCTCTCCGGGCTCGGAGATCTGGTGCTCACCTGCACGGGATCGCTGTCGAGAAACCGCTCCGTCGGGATGGGCTTGGGGCAGGGGCGCAGGATCGAAGCGATTCTGAGCGGTCTCGAGGGCAGAGTGGCGGAGGGAGTGCGCACTACCTCTGCGGCGCTCGGCCTGGCGCGCAGGTATGGCGTGGAGATGCCGATTGCTGAGCAAATGGAGGCGATCCTGACAAGAGGCAAGCCGCCCGAACGTGCCATTCAGGACCTGATGCAGCGTCCTGGCCGCGACGAATAACCCACGCGGGCTTGGGGATGCCTTAACACTGAAGATTCAGGCGTTACGTCGTTGGGTGTCGAACAACCATTACGGTGGTAAGTGCTTGTTGACCCGCTCGGACGGCCGTTTTACCACCTTCGGGGGAAGCAGGATGAGCGACTAACTTCGTAGACTGGCGAAGTAAAGGCTCATATGTTGAATGCTCAACCACACGCGTCCCTCGAATCGACTTTGCCGGGGGCGCGGATTCGCTGGCGTGTGTTTGCACGCTTCCTCGCCATTTTTGCGGGGACAACCTCCGTCACGGTGATGGCCATGCTGTTTGCGCAGCGCACGCTGCGGCCAGCGCCAGCAGGGTGGGCGATCGTGGCAATCGAGTTTGCGGGAAGCGCGGGAGCCGCTCTGGTCATGACGCTCTGGCTGGAACGGCGGATTCAGGGGCTGGTTCGCATCCTGAAGTCGACCGGACTGAATCACGAGAACGAGGTCCCTGCCGGGGTTTCCGATGAGCTCTTCGGGGGAGGTGGTTCCCGCCTGGCAGAAAGCCCTGAAGACCATGCAGGAGCGCGGCGAGGAAAAGCAGGACGAAGCGCGGTCCCATTACGAGACCCTCACCGAGCTGATGCGGATGGTAGCGAAGGCAGTCGACGAAAGAACCGCCTATCTCCGCGGACATTCCGAGCGCGTTGCGGCCTATGCGGCTGCCATCGCCTGGAAGATGCGGCTGGATGAAAAACAGGTCGAGCGGATTCGCCTCGCGGCATTGCTGCACGACATTGGCTGCCTCGGTGTCGAAGACTCGCTGGTGATGAAGCAGACGCCTCTGAGCCCGGAGGAGTTCGAGATCGTGAAGGCTCATACCGTCAAAGGCGCGGCGATCCTGCGGCCCATCGCGATGCTCCAGGACCTCGTGCCTGGCGTAGAGCTGCATCACGAGTCGCTGGATGGTATGGGCTATCCCTACGGGTTAGCGGGGGAGCAGATTCCGCTGATGGCGAGGATCGTTTCTGTGGCCGACTCTTTCGATGCGATGACGACGCCCCGGCCTTATCAGGCGGCGATGAACGCCGATTATGTCCTGGATATTCTTACCCGTCTGGCAGGAACGCGATACGACCCTTCCGTGGTCGTCGCGCTGGCGGAGCTGGTGAGCACCGGAGCGCTGGAAATCAGGAATGTGCGTCCTCCGGTCACGTTCCGCATGAGAAAACCCGTCCCGGAGCTTGTCTGAGCGGGAACCCACCCTGCGCGCACCCACTACGTTCGTTACACTCGAAATCAGGTGCGATGAGGGCGGAGTTCTCATGATTCAGACATTGTTCGGAAGCCTGAACGAAGAGCGGGATCCGGAAAAGCAGAGCTTCCTCGACCGCATGCGGCAGGCGGTGACGCGGACCCGCGACAGCCTGGGTGAGCGCATCGACGGCGTCCTTGCCCTGACGCGGACTGTGGATGAGGCCTCGCTGGAAGAACTGGAGATGAGCCTGATCGCATCGGATATCGGTGTGACCGTATCGGCGGAAATCGCGGCCCATTTGCGGGAGCACGCCAAACGGCAACAGATTCGGGATGGCGCGGAGCTGAAAGAACTGCTCAAGGAAGAGCTGCGAGCGATTCTCGACGAGCATGCGAAGCCGGCGGCCGCGCTTGCCACGGGCCCGGAAGTGATCATGATGGTGGGCGTGAACGGAACCGGCAAGACCACCACAACCGGAAAGCTGGCGGCTTTTTACCGATCACAGGGAAAGACCGCGCTGTTGTGCGCGGCCGATACTTTCCGCGCCGCGGCCATCGAGCAGCTGGAAGTGTGGGGCCAACGCAGCGGCGTGGAGATGATCAAAACCAGGCAGGGCGGCGATCCTTCTGCGGTTCTCTATGACGCCTTACAGATGGCGAAAACGCGCAATACCGATGTGGTGATTGTGGATACTGCGGGGCGTCTGCATACAAAGACCGGGCTTATGGCCGAGCTGGACAAGATGCGGCGGACCGCGCAGCGGATCATTCCGGATGCGCCCCATGAAGTCCTGCTCGTGCTTGACGCGACGACGGGCCAAAACGGGCTGCAGCAGGCGCGTCTGTTCAAAGAATCGGCTGGGGTGACGGGTATCGTTCTGACCAAACTCGATGGAACCGCGAAGGGCGGCATCGCCGTCGCCATCGCGCGCGAAATGAAGTTACCGGTGCGCTTCGTAGGAGTGGGCGAAGCACTCGATGATCTGCTTCCATTCGATAGCGCAGCATTTGTCAGCTCACTGCTGGAAAACTAGCTGCCAATCCGCATGGGAAAGGAAGTTGTGTCGAAGCAAACGGAAGTTCTGGCGGACGAGAAATGGATGCGGCACGCCATGGAACTGGCGCATCAATCGGTGGGTCTGGCATCACCGAATCCGGCCGTTGGCTGCGTGTTGGTGAAGGATGAGGTGATCGTCGGCGCCGGACGCCATGAATATGACAAGAAGGATCATGCGGAAGTTGTCGCACTTAAAATTGCGGGCGAGGCGGCGCGTGGAGCAACAGCCTATGTGACCCTGGAGCCGTGCTGCACCACTGGACGAACCGGCCCCTGCACAAAAGCTCTGATCGAGGCGGGCGTCGCACGTGTGGTGGCGGCGACGCTCGATCCGAATCCCGCCGTGAGCGGCAAAGGCCTCGAGAAACTTCGCGCGGCCGGAATCGCAGTCACTACAGGCGTGCTGGAACGCGAAGCGCGCGAGTTAAATGACGGCTTTGCGCGCTATATTCTGACCCGCTTGCCCTTTGTCACGCTGAAAGCGGGAGTTTCGCTCGATGGCAGGATCGCGCCTGCTCCGGGAAGCGCGCCGCGCGGCGCTCCGGTTTTCCTAACCGGCGAACGGGCCCGAGCGCAGGTACAGCAGATGCGGCACAACGCCGATGCGCTGATGACGGGAGTCAACACGGTGCTGCAGGATGATCCGCACCTGACGGATCGGTCGGGGCTGCCGCGCCGGCGTCGTTTGCTGCGGGTCGTTCTCGACTCCGGCTTGCGCACGCCACTCGACTCCAGGCTGGTGCGTACGGCGCAGCAGGATCTGCTCATCTTCTGCGCGGTGGCGCCGACCCAGCGCCAACGGACCTTCGAGGCGCTCGGCGTTTGCGTGGAGCGCGTGGAAGCTGCGGATACAGTCGACGATCAGTGGGCGACGGGAAAGCCGGGAAGAGGCAGTGCAGCTCGCAGGAGCGGAGTGTGCCTGAAAGCGGTTCTGAAGCGGCTGGGAGAGATGAAGATCCTTTCCGTGCTGATGGAGGCTGGCGGGCAGCTGAACTCATCGGCGCTAAGCGGAGGCCAAGTCGATAAGCTCACGCTTTTCTATGCGCCCGTGTTCCTCGGTCCCGACGCAGTCCCGCTTCTGCAGGAGCCGGTGGCGCGAACGCTGTTGCCGTTCACTCCATCCGTGACCTGCGTCGACCAGGACATGCGCGTCGATGCCTATCTGCGGGATCCCTGGGGAAGAAGCTAAGCCATGTTTACCGGAATCATTGAGACAACGGGTACCATCGCCGCCGTCGAGCCACGTGAAGGAACGACCCGGATCGCCGTTGCCGCGTCTGCGTTTGCGAGCCGCCTCCGCAAAGGCGACAGCATCGCGGTGAGCGGAACCTGTCTGACCGCGCTCGAGATGGAGCCGCCGATCTTCTATGCGGACCTGGCAGCGGAGACGATCGCGCGAACCTCCCTCGCCGGTTTGAAGCCGGGATCGGTCGTGAATCTCGAGTTGCCAACTGCGGCGGGAGCCCCGCTCGGCGGGCACATTGTCCAGGGCCACGTGGATGGGCGCGGAGAACTGCTGTCCTTCGATCCGGTCCAGGCGGCAGCCGATCCGGAGTTGACAGACTGGTGGCTCCGCGTTCGGGTCCCGGAGAACACGCGCCCGTACATGGTCGAGAAGGGTTCGATTGCCATCGAAGGCATCAGTCTGACCATCGCCACATGGGATGGAGAGAACGTTGGGGTAGCGATTCTGCCCCACACGCGCAACGTCACCAACCTGCGTGTTCTACAACCCGGCGACCCCGTGAACGTCGAAGCGGACGTCATGATCAAGCTGGCTGTCAATCAACGCCGTCAGCCGATAGCTCAGTTGACACTTGAGTATTTGCTGGCGAACGGCTACTAAGCTGGAGCGGATCAGCCGCGAGGAGACACCTTCGCGTGATCGATAGCCGGAAGTGAGCGATTCCGGTCCCCTGTACCCTGCCACCTGCACCCTGTACCCTCCACCCTGATCACTGCTGACACCACGCTGTCAGTAGCCCCGTCCTATGCTCCCTCTTGTAGTCAATTTCAGAACGAGAGGAAACTCCACATGACCACCGCCGAACAGACCGCCACTTCCACCATCACCTGGTTCGAGATCCCCGCCACCGACTTTGCCCGCGCCACGCGCTTCTACGAGACCGTCTTCGCCACGCCGATGGTCCACCACGCCGAGTTTCCCGGCATGGCGATCTTTCCCTACGAACGTCCCGGCATCTCCGGCTGCGTCGCCCACGGCGACGGCCGTCGTCCCTCCTCCGACGGCACCGTCATCTACCTCAACTGCGAAGGCAAGATCGATCAGGTGCTGGACCGCGTCGAGAAGGCTGGCGGCAAGATCGTCGAACCGAAGAACCACATCCCGAACGTGGGATGGGTAGCGCAGATTCGCGATTCGGAGGGGAACCGCGTCGGTCTGCACGCTGTGGTCTAGCTTCTGCGGAGTCGCGTTCCGGCTGATCCAGAGTCGGCATCACGGATTCTCCGGGAGCCCGCCTCTACAATGGCCCGTATGCGCCGCGCCGACCGCCTCTTCCGTATCGTGCAACTGCTGCGTGGCGGCCGGCTGCAAACCGCGCGTAACCTGGCTGAGAAGCTGCAGGTCTCTCATCGCACCATCTATCGCGATGTCCAGGACCTGCAGCTCTCCGGCATGCCCATCACGGGCGAAGCCGGCGTGGGTTACACCCTGCGCCGCGATCTCGATATCCCACCGCTCATGTTCGACCGCGAAGAAATCGCCGCCCTGGTCTTCGGTGCACGCATGGTGGAAGCCTGGGGCGGAACGGAGCTGACCGAAGCCGCCAATCGCGCGCTGCGCAAGATTGAAGCGGTGCTGCCCGCCGAGTTGCGCGAGAAGATCGACGACGTCCTCCTCTACGCTCCGGGATTCAAAGCACCGCCGGAGCTGCGCCGCAAGCTCGATGCGCTCCACACCGCGGCCCAGCAACGGCGCATCGTTCTGCTCGCCTACTCGCGCGAGGACGGTCAGCCCAGCGTCCGGCGCGTTCACCCCTTGGCGCTCTACTTCTGGGGCGGCACGTGGACGCTGGCCGCCTGGTGCGAGATGCGGACCGACTTCCGCAGCTTCCGTGTCGATCGCGTCGATCACATCGACTGTCTGGAGGAGCCATTCGTTCCGAAGGCGGGTCAGACCCTGGCCGACTATTTGCGGCGCGTGCGCAGTGAGGTTGGGCGGCCGCCGTCCGCGTAGAGTAGAGCATCATGGGGGTAATCCTCGGTGTGGCGTGCGGGTTCAGCACGGCATTCACGTGCTGGTCTGAGCCCAGCATTTCCTGAGTCACCGCGCATCAGCGGCGCCAGGGCCTGCTCGGGCTAGTTGCCGGGCACCCCGCAGTTCATTTCCAGGGGTTGAGGATTTCGACTGGCAGTCGTTCTGGTCGCTACTGCGGCGTAATGATCCCGCCGACCGGCGTGCGTTGCGGGTACTGTTTCGCGCCAGGGCGTGTCAGGTGCATGGCCTCCGCGATGGCGTCGGTGTACTTGAGGCCGGAGCCGGTGTTGAAGAGGACAACGCGGTCCTCAGGCTTCAGCAGGCCGGTCGCTAGCAGCTCATCGTAAGCCGCCGTGGCCGCTGCTCCTTCCGGGCAGAGCAGCAGGCCCTCGTTGCGCGACCAGTCGAGCAGCGACGCGAGGATCTGGTCGTCTGGAAGATCGACAACCGTCCCGCCGGATTCGCGGACGATCGAGAGGATCAGCGAGTCGCCATACGGCTTGGGCACACGCAGTCCGGCAGCCAAGGTCGCGGCGTGTTCGAACATCCTCGAGACGGCGGCGCCCTCCTTCCAGGCTCGTGCGACCGGCGCGCAGCCGGATGCCTGGACGGCGATCATCCTGGGCCGCTTGCCCTCGACCCAGCCAAGCTGCTCCATCTCCTCGAAGGCCTTCCACATGCCGATCAGGCCGACGCCGCCGCCGGTGGGATAGAAGACGGCTTCCGGATAGCTCCAGCCCATCTGCTCGACCAGCTCATAGCCCATGGTCTTCTTGCCCTCGACGCGGAAGGGCTCCTTGAGGGTCGAGACATCGAACCAGCCTTCGCGCTCGCTGCGCTCGGCGACCATGCGTGCACAGTCGGAGATGAGGCCGTCGACCAGGGTGACGTGCGCTCCGTACGCGACCCCTTCGAGGTAGTTGGCCATGGGCACGTCGCGGGGCATGAAGATGTGGGCCTCGATCCCCGCGGCTGCGGCGTAGGCGGCGAGCGCGCTGGCGGCGTTGCCGGCCGAGGGCGCGGCGAGCTTCTTCAGCCCATAATGACGGGCCATAGTGACCGCCATGGACATGCCGCGCGCCTTGAAGCTGCCCGTTGGGTTGTTCGCCTCCTCCTTAATGAGGAGCCCAGGATAGCGGCGCGAGGGGAGCATCGGCGTCCAGCCTTCGCCCAAGGTGACGGGCTCGGCGGCGGGGAGAACGTTGGCGTATCGCCACATCGACGGAACCGCGCTGCACCCAGGACGCTTCGCCGTGTGCCGGAGCGCGTCGAGGTCGTAGCGGACAAGAAGGGAGCCGCGAAGGGGTCCTTCGCAGGCGGGGCAGACGGTCTGTGGCGTGTCAGCCGAGACATGGTGGTGACAACGGGAGCACTCGAGGAAAGCGATCGGTGGCACGGGGACAGGATAGCGCGCGCGGGGATGTGGGGCCGGATTCGGGGCCGCGCCTGCCTCACCCTGCCCTCGGCGGGAAGAATGGGGGCGCCCCCAGGACCCTCTGCACTCCCGCACCCGTGCTCATTCTCGTTTCGGGCTTTCGGTTTTGAGGGAGGGTGACCCCTCTGGATGTTCTTGATTCTGTTGGGTGGTCTCCCTGGTCGAGCCCCTTGTATTGGCGATGTAGTTAAGAGGCATGTTTCTGATCGTTTAGTCCCGAGTTTTCAAGCTCCAGTTGCCGGTCACCATTTCGGAGTCATGCATGTTCCTCGGTTGATGGGCGAGTGATGAGAGCACCCATTTTTTGATTCGAGGGTTCGACCCCCCTCCCTTCCTAAAAGAATCAGCGACATCCGGAGGGGTCAACCCCCTGGATGTTAGCGGTAGAGTCAACGCCTGGATGGTCTGTTTTTCTGCGCATTTTGCATACCCCACTGTCCTTGAAAGCAGGCAATAGAAAGGACCCGCGGCGCGGATCCTCCTGGCTCAGGTTTCAGCTTCAGTGTGCGGACAGATAACGAGCAAGGCAAGGAAGATCGTGGCGGCAAGGAAACGGAGGTAATAGCTGGTTTCACGATAGGACGCTCAACTCGTCTCCTATTGACATTCTGTAGGAGTGGGAGAATACTGCTTCCTACAGACATTCGATAGGGAAGGTGCATGGGACAAAATCAGACCAATTTGCTGCAGGGAACGCTGGACCTGCTGATCCTGAAAGCCATTGGCGATGCCGAAGTTCATGGCCTGGGAATATCTCGAAGGATCGAGCAGATCACCCAGGGGACGTTTCAGGTCAAGCCGGGATCGCTGTTCCCGGCGCTGCACCGCATGGAAGAGGCGGGGTGGCTGACGTCGTTCTGGGGCGATTCGGAGAACAACCGGCGGGCGAAGTATTACCGGCGCACGAAGGCGGGCGAGCGGCAGGTAGGGATTGAGATGAAGCAGTGGGCGACCATCGCCGAAGCCATGGCCAGCGCCCTGAAGGCATAAGGAGGCCGCGATGAGAGTGCTGTCGTGGATGAGGGCGGCGGTTCGTAACCTGTTCCACCGAGAACAGGCGGAGGCGGAACTGGACGCGGAGGTGCGTGCGTGGGTGGACACGGTGGCCGAGGAACGGATTGCCGCGGGGATGGCACCGCAAGAGGCGCGGCGGACGACGCTGGCCGAGTTTGGCGGGACCGAGCAGGTGAAACAGCGGGTGCGAGACACACGGGCGGGCACGGGTGTTCAGACGATATGGCAGGATTTACGGTTCGCGCTGCGGATGCTGCGAAAGTCGCCAGGATTCACTACGGTGGTGGTTCTGACGCTTGCGCTGGGGATCGGTGCGAATACGGCGATCTTCAGCCTGGTGAATGCGGTGCTGTTGCAGTCGATCCCGGTGAACCATCCGGAGGAGCTGGTGGTGCTGCGGTGGTCGGCGCATAAGTGGCCGGAGAGCCCAGGGATGGCCAGCTTTGGCGATTGCAAGATGCGGGGTGATGGCGCAGAGGCCAGCGCATGCTCGCTGCCTTATACGACGTTCCAGGAGATGGAGGATCGGCGGGATGTATTTGCGGCTGCGACGGCATTTGCGGGGCCGGCCGAACTCGATGTGGCTGGAAACGGGCAGGCCACGATCGCTCACGGGGAGCTGGTTTCGGGAAGCTATTTCGAGACGCTGGGCGTTCCGGCCGCAGTGGGGCGGACTCTGGCTCTGGCGGATGATCAGCCGGGGGCGACGGCGGTCGCGGTTCTGGATTATGGGTACTGGCAGAGCGCTTTCGGTGGAGTGCCCGGGGTGGTGGGCAGGACGATTCGACTGAACAACGTGGTCTTCACGATCGTGGGCGTGGCTGATCGAGAGTTCACGCGGCTGACTCCGGGGAAGCCGGCGGATTTGTATATGACGCTGACGCAGGAAAAGTCGCTCGGATTGCGATGGGGCGGCGATCAGAACGCTGGGTGGTGGCTGACGGTGGTGGGGAGACTCGGTCCGGGGGTAAAGAGGACGCAGGCAGAGGCGGCCGTCAATCCGATGTTCCGCAATGCGGTGCTGCATGGGGGAAAGCCGGCCTGGAAGGCGGTCGACGACCCACGGCTGATGCTGATCCCGGCGCAGAAGGGTTTGATGGGATTTCGCGGCTTCCTGAGCGAGCCGTTGCGGTTGCTGATGCTGGCGGTAGGGATGGTGCTGCTGATTGCGTGCGCCAATGTGGCGGGTTTGATGCTGGCGCGTTCGACGTCGCGGGAGCGAGAGATGGCCGTGCGTCTGGCGCTGGGAGCGAGCCGGCGGCGAGTGATCCAACAGGTGCTGACGGAGAGCATGCTGTTGTCGCTGGCGGGTGCGGCGCTGGGGGCACTGGTGGCGTATGCGGGAGCGAGCGTGCTGGCGGCATTCACTTCGGCGAACTGGTATCAGCCGCTCGTGATCGATGTGCGGCCGGATGCGCACGTCCTGTTGTTTACGATCGGCGTGGCGCTGGTGACGGGGATTGGTTTCGGGCTGGCTCCGGCGCTGCGCGGAGCGCGGACGCGGGCGGCGGCGGAGTTCAGCAGGGGGACGGCGGGCGGTGTGCCGCTGACTACGCATGCCGGAAGACGGCGCTGGCCGGGGCTGGGGAGTGCTCTGGTGGTGGTACAGGTGGCGCTGTCGATCGTCATGCTGACGGGCGCGGGATTGTTGTTGCGTACGCTGGGCAAGCTGCGGAGCGTGGATGCCGGCTTCGATACGCGGAACATTCTGCTGGTGTGGATCGATCCAACGCTGGCTGGATATGACAAGGCACGGGCGATGGACTTGTACGACAACCTGCAAAGCCGTCTGGCTGCGCTGCCGGGGGTGGTGTCGGCGAGTTATTCATCGGACGCGCTGCTGGACGGCAATATCTGGACGCAGGACGTAAAGGTCGAAGGCCAGACCAGCAAGCAGACGGAAGAGTTGCAGATGCTGAGGGTGGGTCCGCGATACTTCGAGACAATGCGGATGCCCGTGATGCGCGGACGTTCGCTGGGAGCCGCTGACATACGGGGCGGACCACCGGTGGCGGTGGTCAATCAGGCGTTTGTGCGGAAATTCCTGGAGGGGCGCGATCCGATCGGACTCCATTTTGGATCGGATGACAAGAAGGCGACGCAGTGGGCGATCGTGGGCGTGGCGCGGGACGCGAAATATGACTCGCTCACGGACGAGGATGCGCCGACGGCTTATGTACCACTCGCGGAGGGAGGAGCGGCCTTCGCGCTGCGAACGGCGATGGCTCCCTCGGCGTTGATTCCGGCGGTGCGCAAAACGGTGCGCGACCTGGATGAGAACGTGCCGGTGATGCGGGTGCAGAGTCAGTCGGAGACGATTGACCGGCTGCTGTTCAATCAGCGTCTGCTGGCGCGGCTGCTTGGAGTGTTTGCCGGGCTGGGGCTCGCGCTCGCGTGCATTGGACTGTACGGATTGCTTTCCTATGAGGTGGCGCGCCGTACCCGGGAGATAGGGGTGCGGGCGGCGCTGGGAGCGCAACGGAGCAATGTGCTGCTCCTGTTCCTGCGACGCGGATTCATCATGGTGCTGCTGGGATCGGCGCTGGGCCTGGCGTCGGCGGCGTTGGTGACGCGGTTGCTGGCGAGCATGCTTTACGGGATCAGGGCTCTCGATCCGACGACTTTCATAGCGGTTCCTTTGCTGCTGGCCGGCGTGGGGCTCGCCGCTTGTCTGCTGCCCGCCGCGCGCGCGATACGCGTGGATCCGGCGGTGGCGTTGCGCTGCGAGTAGCGGGCCCGGCAGATCCATAGCGAGGTGCTGCGGCTAAGGCCTCAGTGTTTTGCGGATCGCCGCCCTATTCGGTTTGCTGCGCGGACCAGGCTCCGAACCGTCATGCTTTCGTCCTGCGTCAGGCGGCCTCGGCCCGGGCGGGTCGACTGGGGCTCGAAGAGCGGTGCTGGTCGCGGCGGTATTTCCAAATGCCGAAGAGGATGCCGGCGACCACCAATCCCAGAAACGTATAGAGGATGACGGAGGACCAGCCGGCGAGGTAGCGGTTGAACCAGCGGATGATGATGCGGCCGTAGAGGACTGAGAGTGCCGCTTCGGTTCCGTAGCGCAGGGTGCGGGCGATCGTGATGGCGGCGAACAGCTGTCTCCACGAGACGCCGAGGGCTCCGGCCGCGAGAAGAAACGGGAGCAACGGGATGGGTGGCGGGAGGAGCGCTGCGATCGCGACCGTCAGGATGCCGTGATCCTTCACCCAGTTCTCGATGCGGGCACGAAAGCGCTTCGGGACGGTGCTTTCGAGCATCGCTTCGCCGCCTTTTTTCCCGGCTTTCCAGGTGAACCAGGCGCCGGTGAGGCTGCCGGCAATGGCGAGGGGCGCCAGCAACCAGGGCGATGCTCCGTGCGCCCCGAAGATGAGGATGAGGATGTCGGTGCTGCCGGGGACGGGCAACGGAATTGGCGAGGAGTCGAGAAGGGCGACCAGGAAGACGCCGAAGATGCCGAAATGGAAGACCCAGGCAGGGATCAGGCGGTGGCGCGCATGCCGCGCGGCTGTTTTGGCGACGAGGTACACGCCTGGTAAGACGCGGGCCGCGGGCTTGCAGTCGCTACCGGACTCGAAGAAATTCCGAAGACAGGTGCTGGAGTAGGGAATAAGGAGTAAGGAGTAGGGGGACTGCCTTCACTGGAGAAAGCGGAGTTGTGGGGCGAGGGGCAGTGCGCCGCATTCCACGCCATAGCGGTAGAAGAGCTCGAGTCCGGCGAGCGCGGGCTCGTCGAGAAGGTACCAGATGTTCTCTGAGAGATAGGTGCGGATCGTGTTGCGAGGGACCGCGATGCGGAGGGACCACTCGTCGGCGAGGGCGTCGATGTTGGCCAGGCCCTGGTCGCGGGAGCGCTGGAAGTCCGCGGTGATCCGGTCCGGGGTGATATGCGAGGCGGCGAGGGCATCGGGACGGACGGCCCAAAAGGCGGAGACCCAGACGGTTCCGGTAAGGGAGTGCCACTCGTCAGCGAGGTCGAAGTAGAGGAGACGCTCGCCGGTGCGCCGCTCGCGGGCTTCGCGGTCTTCAAGGGCAAAGAGGGCTGGATCGCCGATGAGGAGGGCCGCGTCGGCGGTTTGGAGCATGGCTTCGAGGTCGGGGGGATGGTCGATGAAGGCGGGGTCGATTTGCCAGAAGCGCGCGAAGAGGATCCGGGTGTAGGTGGACGAGGTGCGCGACGAGGTATCGAGGGCAACGCGGCGGACGTGGCTGAGGGCTTCTGGGACTTCGGCGGAGATTGGGTCGTCGCCGGGGCGCGCAACAAGGAGGATGGAGCGGACGCGGTCGCGCGAGGCGATGGCGCAGCCGGGGATGACGGCGAGCGACGGGGTGAAGGCGAGAGCGGAGACAGGAACGAGTCCGATGTCGGCAGCGCCGGAGGCCAGCTTGGCGGCGCATTCGGCGGGTGTGTCGGAGGAGAGACTGTAGCGTTCGGCGAGGCGGGAGCGATCGGGCTCGTGGTCGAAGGACCACATGAGGGGTGCGGGATTGAGGAAGTGGATGGCGGAGACGCGGAGACGGGGTGGGGGCACTGGTTAGTTTAGCAACGTGGCCTTGGTAACCAGGGGGACGGGTGTTTTGCTTGACCGGGGTGGGAGGGGCGGCTAATCTCCGGGCAACGAGAGGGTACAGGGAACAGGTTGCAGGTAACAGGTTGCAGGGTACAGGGTACGGGTTACAGGGAAGCGGGACAGGGGACGCGATGGTTGAACAACTCGCTGTGGCCGGGACGACGACGTCGTCGTTTGAGGAGCGGCATGCGTGGATGGCGCTGGCGCTGACGCCGGGCGTGGGTCCACGTCGGTTGCTGCGCGCGGTGGAGCGATGTGGTTGCGCGGCGCGGGTACTCCATCTGCCGCTGACGGAATTGGAAGGCCTGCAGCTGCCGGCGCAGTCGGCACAGTTTATTGCGGCGGGCGAGGCGGCGCACGCGGCGGATCAGGAGCTGGAGAAACTGGCCGCAACGGGCGCGTCCGTTGTGACCTATCACGACGAGGTGTATCCACAGCGGCTGCGGGAGATTTACGATCCGCCGGCGCTGTTGTGGGCGCGCGGGGATGCGGGGCTGCTGGCGAAGCCGGCGCTGGCGGTGGTGGGGACACGGCATCCGACGCCGTATGGGACAGGGATGGCAGAGAAACTGGCGCGCGACCTTGCGCAGAGGGGGCTGATCATTCTGAGTGGGATGGCGCGCGGAGTGGATACCGCGGCGCACAAGGGCGCGGTGGCGGCGAAGCGGCCGACGATTGCGATTTGGGGCACCGGCGTCGACGTGATTTATCCGAAGGAGAACAAGACGCTGGCGGAGCAGATTGTGGCGGGCGGAGGATTGATCCTTTCGGAGCTGCCGCTGGGGACGTTTCCGGCGCCGCAGAACTTTCCGAGGCGGAATCGGATTTTGAGCGGGATGAGCGTCGGCGTGCTGGTGATTGAAGCAGCGGAGTACAGCGGGACGCGGGTGACGGCGCGGTGCGCGCTCGAACAGAATCGAGAGGTCTTTGCCGTTCCGGGGAATGTGACGACGAAGAACGCCTGGGGACCTAACCTGCTGATAAAGCAGGGCGCAAAGCTGACCTCCTCGTGGGAAGATGTGTGGGAGGAACTTCCCACAGACATACGGATAGCGCTGGAGCAAAGCGAGGGATTTGCATCCGAGGGCACATCTGAGGCATCGTTATTCGAGGAATCACCGCTGCCGCCCTCAGAGGCGCGTGTGCTGAGCGTGCTTCGCCAGGACGAAGCATTGCAGATGGATGAGATCCTCGAGAAGCTGGAGCCGGAACTGAGTTCTTCCGAGGTTTTCACCGCGCTGTTCGAGCTCGAACTGGCCGGACGCATACGACAACTGCCTGGAAAGAATTACGTCAGGAGCTTCTGAGGATTGCGCAATCAGATGCGCACTGCGCCCTCGGACTATGGATTGAAAGAGGCGGGACGTGGTAGCTTCCGGAAAGCGGGCGGAAAAGCAGGGAATAGCGAATAGGAAGAGACTCCGCTGTGCGCCTTCGCGCCGATGCCCGGATGAAAAGGGCATGAAACAGGGAACAGGGAATAGGGAGTAGGAAAAGCGAGTGGGTAAATCTCTGGTTATCGTCGAATCGCCTGCGAAGGCGAAGACGATTAATAAGTATCTCGGCAAGGATTACCAGGTGGAGGCCTCCTTCGGCCACATCATGGATTTGCCGAAGCGGGACATTGGCGTGGAGTTGGCGAAACGTACTTTTGAGCCGACGCTGATTGTCACGCCGGACAAAGAAAAGGTCGTCCGCCATCTGCGGAAGCTCGCGGAGAAGGCAGATGCGGTGTATCTGGCGCCTGACCCGGATCGAGAGGGCGAGGCGATCGCGGCGCATCTGGCGATCCAGCTGCTGCCTGTGGTCAGGGACAAGAAAAGCATCCGGCGTGTGACCTTTAACGAGATCACGCAGAAGGCAGTACGCGCGGCGTTCGAGCATGCGCGGGATGTGGATGAGAATCTGGTGGACGCGCAGCAGACGCGTCGCGTACTGGACCGGATTGTGGGGTATCAGATTTCGCCGCTGCTGTGGGATAAGGTACGCCGCGGCCTTTCGGCAGGGCGCGTGCAGACGGTGGCGGTGCGGTTAATCGTCGAGCGGGAAAAACAGATTCAGGAGTTCAAGCCGGTCGAGTATTGGACGATCGATGCCGCGGTCGCGCCGGTTCCGGATGGGCCGGAGTTTGTAGCGCGGTTTATCGGGATCGACGGGACGCGGGCTGAAGTACCGACGGTGAGCGCGCCAAGCCTCCCGGATCAAAAATCCGCCGATGCGGTACTGGCAGCGCTGGGCAAAGCTAAGTGGAGCGTCCGGTCGGTGGAGCGGAAGGAGCGGCGGAGAACGCCGGCTCCGCCATTTACGACGAGCAAGCTGCAACAGGATGCATCGCGGCAGCTGGGTTTCAGCGTGAAGCGGACCATGGGCGTGGCGCAGCGGCTCTATGAGGGCGTGGACCTGGGCGCGGAAGGCTCAGTAGGCCTGATCACCTATATGCGTACCGATTCGACGCGCGTGTCGCCGGACGCAATCACTGCTGTGCGGGATTATGTTGGCGGGAAGCTGGGCAAGCAGTATCTGCCGGCTGAGGCCAACGTCTACCGGTCGAAGAAGGATGCGCAGGACGCGCACGAGGCGATCCGGCCGACGAATCCGGAGCTGCATCCGGATGAGATTCGGCAATTTGTGAGCGACGAGCAGTACCGGATGTACAAGCTGATCTGGCAGCGGTTCGTGGCATCGCAGATGGTGCCGGCGGTTTACGACCAGACGACGGTGAACATCGAGGCGAAGGCCGATCGCAGCTACGATTTCCGGACAACGGGATCGGTGCTGAAGTTCGATGGGTTCCTGAAGGTTTACCAGGAAACGACCGAGACAGCCGACGAAGACGATGATGCGCTGAAGAATGCGCTGCCGCCTCTGAACGATGGCGATCCGCTGCGGCTAAATCGGACGATTCCTGAACAGCACTCCACCGAGCCGCCGCCGCGCTACAACGAAGCGTCGCTGGTGAAGGAGCTGGAAGAAAGAGGCATCGGGCGGCCTTCGACGTACTCGTCGATCATCACGACGATCCAGGATCGGGAATATGTGACCAAGATGCCGCCAACGGGGCGCGGAGGGAGGTTCTATCCGACGGAGATCGGGACGGTGGTGACTGATCTGCTGGTGGCAAACTTCCCCTACATCTTCGACACGCAGTACACGGCGAAGCTCGAAGAAGAGCTGGACGAAATTGAAGAAGGCAAGGAGAAGTGGACCGATCTGCTGAAGGGCTTCTATGGGCACTTTGAAGAGGAGCTGAAGAGCGCCGAGAAGCACATGGAAAACGTGAAGCGGATGGAGAAGCCCACAGATGAGAAGTGCGATCTGTGCGGCTCACCGCTGGTGCTGAAGTGGGGAAAGTTCGGCTCGTTCTATGCGTGCAGCGCGTATAGCCAGGAGAAGCCGGTCGCGGTTTCGGTGGCGGCGTGGAAGAAGGACCCAAAGAAGCTGATCAAAAAGGTGGAGACCAAGCTCAAGTATCCGATGCTGGTGAAAAGTACCGAGGGCGATGAGTCGAACACCGTGGCCGAGGTTAAGACCAAGGCGGAGCTGACGGCGGCGATTGAGGGCGCGCTGGGCAGCGGGCGCAAGATAACGGTTGAGCAGGTGAGCTGCGGATTTACGAAAGAGCACTACGCGCCGAAGCCCGATCTGCAGGGCGATGGGCAGAATGGCGCGCCCGCCGAGGAGTACTGCGAGAACTGCGGCAAGGTGATGGTGCTGCGGCGCGGTCCGTTCGGCGCGTATATGGCGTGTCCGGATTACAACGCCGATCCGCCGTGCAAGACCGTGCGGCGGCTGAGCCAGAAGCAGCAGCAGAAGCCGGCGGTGCCGCTGGACGAGAAGTGTCCGCAGTGCGGCAAGCAGCTGGTGCTGCGTACAGGGACGTATGGGGAGTTTGTTTCGTGCTCAGGCTATCCGAAGTGCAAGTACATTAAGCAGAATCTGATCGAAGGACTGAAGTGCCCGAAGTGCGGGCAGGGCGACATTGCCGAGCGCAAGGCGCGGACGGGGAATATTTTCTGGGGATGCACACGGTATCCGAAGTGCGACTTCACTTCGAACCTGAAACCGGTTGCGCAGCCGTGTCCGGAATGCGGCTCTGCATACGTGGTGGAGCGGGTTGTGGATGGCGGGCTGTATCTGGTGTGTCCCAACAATAAAGAGATGATGCCGAAGCGGCGTCCGCGGAAGGGGCAGAAGGTCGCCGAGGTGGAGAACCCTGTGGAGTGTCACTTCGCGGAGCGTATCGGCGATGCGCCGGTGGCGGAGACGCCAACCGCATCGACGCATGGACCGGTCGTCGAAGAAGAGCAGCCAGTGGGCTAAGGACAGGGAGTAGGGAGCAGGGAGTAGGGAATAGGAAATAGGGAATAGGAATAGAAAAGGACCCGCCGAAGCGGGTCCTTTTGCTTGCGGGTTGGTCAATTCGTCTTTGCTTTTCCCGAGCTGATGCCCCAGCGGTAGATGAGTTCGACGTAGCCCAGCTGGATGGTCTTGTCCGTTGTGTAGATGGCGCCCGGGACGCTTTTGCCCCATCCGTGGCCGTAGTAGAAGTCGAGGGCGACGTTCCTGGTGGCTTGCCAGTCGGAGCTGATGTCATAGACAGACGCGAAGGAGGTGTGGCCGTTGGCTGGCCGGCCGGTAAAGCCGAAGACCTTGTTGTCAAACGCGCCTCCGCCGAGATACCAAAGGTCTTTGCCGGAGGTTAGATCGAGCCAGTGGATGTCGCTCCGGAGATCCCAGGACTTATAGGGCTTATCGACAATCTGTACGAAGCTGTCGGTCGAGTTCATCAGGTTATAGAAGGGCAGGCGGGCGTAAACGCGGGGTGTGGGCAGGACCTGGGAGAAGGTGTTGTTCTTGTCGTCGGTGGGATTCTCGTCGCCGGTGGCGCGCCACCATCCGCCGCGGAACCAGGGAGTGGTAGGAACGCTGGTGAAGCGGTAGCCGCCTTCGAGGGCAGCGGCGCCGGCCGATTGCGTGAGTGCGCCCCAGTTGCCGTCCTGCAGCGCCCCCCAGAAGACGAAGTCGAAGGTGCCGGGGCCGGCGGGCTGAGTGGCGATGAGGTCGCCTCCATAGGTGCCCAGGCGGATGTTTTTGTGATCGGCGACGCGGACGGCCAGAGGACGATTGTCCGTCTTCGTAATGCCGGGACGGCCATCGTGATAGCCGAGGCCGAAGGCGCGTGCGACGATGCGGCCGTGAGCGGCGATGCGCGTGAAGGCCAAATATTGGATGTCGACGTTGAGTTCGGGATTGCCGTTCATGTTGAAGACGCCCTGGTCGGCGCGGCCTGCCATGGCGGTCACGTCCCAATCGCCGGAACCGTAGTGAGCGTCGGCGCCATCGAAGCTGCGTTGAGCGTTCGTGAAGCCGAAGTTGCCGACGAGGCGCTGCTGGACGCGGTTGTTCTGGAGCCAGAGAACGGTGGAGTTTTTGGGGTGGGTTTCGGTCCCGTCGAAGAATTCGAATCGGCCGAGGCGGATATTTTTGTCAGGAGCAGCGTTGTAGCGGAGAAAGCCCTGCTTGAAGAAGGCGGCGGCGGGTTGGGTGTCGTTGGTGTTGGAAGCGTAGTAGGTTCCGCCGAGGCCGAGTTGGCCCTGGGCGGTGACGGCGGAGACAGAATCGTTAGGCAGCGGGCCAACCCAGGTCTGCGCGAGCTCTGCCTGCCAGTCCCAGTGGTTGATACGTTGGGCGACGCTGATGCGAAGAAGGGACTGGACGTAGGAATACCTGTCGGAATAGGGCGGGGCGGCGAACCACTTCCAGTCGTCGTTACGGGCACGTTCGTAAATGGAGAAGGTTACGGGGTGCGCGGGGACGGCCGGAGCGGAGGCTTCGGTTGCAGCGGCAGGCGGGGCTGGGAAGGATCCACTGACCGCGGCATCTGGGGCTGCAATGAGGGTTTGGGCGGTTGCTGCGGACAAGAAAGAAAGAAGGAAGAGGAGTCCTGAACAGGCTCTGAGCATAGGTTATGGCAGCATGCCGGAACGTAGCAGCCATCAACAACCAACTTTGGGTTGATTTCCAGGTACTACCAGTGAGGGCTGACGACCACGGTTCGTGTCCCAACCAGCGGTGGGCTCGACGAAGCCCACCGCGCGGAGACGATCAGAAGGTGAAACGAGTGCCGATGGTGGGAGCAAGGTTGTTGTCGTGGAGATAGCGGACACCGGGGCCGTGAGGAATGGCGATGGCCAGACCGCCGCCGACGTAGGAATACGCAATTCCGGCGAAGGTGTCGAAGCGCTTGGTGAAGTGATGATCCGCATAGAACGATCCCTCGTCGAGATTACCCGCGCAGGAAGCGCGGAAACCGGCGGCAGCCGAGCAGGTTTGCGGAACCCGGAAGTCGTTCTGCCGCTGTTCATACCAGGCAACGGTAAGGTCGGTTTTAGTGCGGTATGTGTACTTCGCGCCGGTCCACCAAATCTGCACACGCTTCTCAGAGTCAAGATTGTTATCTTCGACGCCGCTCATGAGATAACCGCCCTGGTCGGTAGCGCCGACCCCGAGGGGTCTCGTGGGGTTGTTTTGCCAGATGTATTCGTAGCCGGCAAATAACCTGAAGGGCTCCCAGGTATACCTGACAGCGGTCATCACGGCGTTGTTATCGGTCACGATGCCGTAGACGGTGTTATTGGTTGGGAGGAGATTGGCGCCGGTGATCTGATTGGTGTTGATGCTGTCGGTGGTCGACTGATAGGGCGCCGCCGGACTCTGCGGGCCGAGCAAAGGGTTCAACACGCTGATCGCCTGGTTGTAATGCTGGTAGACCGCGTCGGCGAAGAGGCCGTGGTAGCCCCCACCGAGGTTGAATCCATACGCGTCGTTATGCGGTTGTTCCGGCGTGCAGGTGGTGGCGGTCCAGCCTGCGGTCGCCGAGTAGCAGCCGCCGGTGCCGTCAACGAACTTGTACGCCGCGGCAAAGTGGACAGGGCCATAGATGAGGCGATACTTCAGAGCGTCGTCCCAACGAGTGTTCTCGGTGTCGCCGCCGCCGGCCATCGTGCCGTTATACCCGATGTAAGAAAAGGCATAGCCGCCGGCGACCGGATCGTAAAGGAGCATCACATCGGTGCCGATGGAGCGCTGACGACCGAAAGTCATCGTCCCGAAATGCGTGGACGACAGGCCGCCGTAGTATTCATCATTGAAGGGCTGGCCCGCGCGCGCGCCGTCGATCGCTTCCGAATAGCCGCTTCTGGGAAGGCCGTTGTTCTCGATATCGGTGGCTGAAGCGTTGGCGAGCTGGCCGGACTGCGGATTGATGCCGGTGGAGCCGTTGAACACAACGGACCAGCCATGCATGAACTCCACCTTACCCCTGATACCAAAACCCGTTTGCTGCAGATTATTCGGTTCGACGAGGAATCGGGAATGATTGGCGTTGCGGTTTACCAGCGAAGAGCCTTCGTAGTTATAGGGATTTTGTGGTAAGCCGTGACTGACCCAGCCGACGCCGACGTCATAAGCGCCGTACAGCGTGATGCCGTGCCAGGTGAGCGAGCAATCGGTGGTGGCGAACTCGTGGCCGCTTGCACAAGCGTCCTGAGCTTTCGGCTGCATCCTGATGTCGACTGTGGCTTCCTGGCCAACAGCCAGGCTGATGCCGGTGCGTATTTCATCGGCGAAGCTTTGCCTTACCGCGCGAATCTCGAAGCGCCCCGGAGGCAGGCCGGATAGCTGATAGTGCCCGCCGCCATCGGTGGTGACGGCGCGCATTGTACCGTTGTCAACGTTGCTGATCGTCAACGCGACATCGCGCAGGGGTGTGCCGGTTGGGTCCGACACCACGCCGGAAAGGGTCGCTCCCATTTGGGCCCATGCCGGCGGGAACAGGAAGCAGAGGGCCGCCGCAAGAATCAGATGTGCTTTGTTCACACTTCCTCCAAAGAAAACTATCGATATCGGTCCAGGTGTCGTTGAGGTTGCTCAGGTTCCACGTGCGAAACGGTGGGGGATTCCCGTTTTTGGGCGAGAAGAGACGTTCGCCATGGGTTGGATTCGGTTGTGTTTCAAATCCCGCTGGGGTGTGGGCAGAATGAGCTGGCTTCCGTGGCTATATGACTTTAGACGAATGGTTCCGTTGTTGTTCCATCATAAAGGACGATTTGGAAAACAAGAACAGCCCGGGCTACACACGGGTTCTGCCAACAGACGCCGCTTCCTGCTAGTGGGAGGGCCGGGCCACGGCGGGAGCAAAGGCCGGCGATGACGCCATAGCAAGAAAAAGGACCCGCCGAAGCGGGTCCTTCTGGTTGAGGTTCGATGTGCGACTACGGCATGTAGTAGCGGAGCGAGGTCTCGATGACGTTGTCGTTGGTGTTGACGCCGATTCCGTTCAAGCCAGACCAGAGGTACCGCTCCACGTAGCTGTATTCGAAACCCTGACGGAGACGGCCGTGGGGGCCGGCGTAGAAGTTGTACCAGTAGCCGGCTGTGAACTCCTGTGTGTCCTTGTTGGCGCTGGCGCAGGTTCCGGTGGTCGCCGGAGAAGTGCCGGTGCCGGTTCCGGTTCCAGGATTGGACTGGGTGGAGCAACCGGAGTCGTTAGCGAAGTAGCTGCCGTAGCCCACCTGGCCAGTACCGACCGGGGTGAGGTCGCGGCCGACGTATTCACCGCCGTAGTAGGCATAAAGGTCGAGGCGTTTGGTAGCGTGACCTTCGAGGAAGCCCATGCCGGCAAAGGAGTGGAGCGGCGAGAGAGCGCCGTCGGGACGGACGGTGACGTCGGGGAGAGTGCTGGTTCCCAGACGGCCCGTGCCATCGCCATAGAGGCCTTTCAGGCCGAGGTCCATGCCATGGAGGTGAAAGCGGGCGCTGCCGCCCACGCCGCCAGCCGGAGTGGTGTTGTTATAGGCTCCAACGGCAGTGGTGTTCGGGTAGATGCGATTGCGGAAGAAGCGCGACACGCCGAAGACTTCGAAATGTGCAAACTTGGGATCGAAGGCCATCTTGGCGACGAACATCGGCGCCACGTTATAGGAGTATGCGGTGAGCGGGGACGACGAGCTCGCGCCCGGTGCGCCACCACCGTTGTAGAGGCCGCCGCCAGTGCCGGGAGCGCCGTAGAGGTAATTGGTGGGGCAGGATGGCGCGGTACCCGAGGGGGCTGCGCCTGCGCAGGAGGGGGCCAGCATCTGGTCGTTTTCAACCGAAATGCCGAGAGCCGCCATGGTGCCGAAATTTTTGGTTACATGGAAACCGGGTTGACGGGTCCAGACAAATCCCACGTTGTAGTTCGGGTCAATGTTGTAGGGAACAGCTTCGGCTTTGCTGTTTAACAGCTTCGTGTATTCGGTGACCATGGACCACTGCTGGCCGCCCGTGAAGGTCCAGCCGCTGTGCATGGCCGCCTGGGCGAAGAGCACGCGCTGGCGCATAACGTAGCTGTTGGACTGGTTGTTGTTCGAGGTAACGCCAACACCGAGCCAATCAGCTTCCCAGTAGCCGCGGATGGTAGCGTTGGAGACTTTGCCTTCGGCGGTGAGAGCCACGCGGGACTGACGGCCGGTCATCTCAAACTCGCTGAGGTTGCCGGCGTCGGCAGCCTCGAGCGGAATGCTGGTGAATGGGGTCGGGATATCGGAGGCCGTGGCGCGAGTGCGATCCACGGTGGCCATTTCGATGAAGCTGCCGGTGGGCGACAGGGTAATGCCCTTGAAGTGAATGGCTTCCGGATTTTCAAACATCTTCTTCGTGTTGGCCTGTTCTTCCTGGATCGTGCCGGCGATGGAGATGCTGTTGGCCTTGAGGTCGGAGACCGAGCTCTGCAGTCCAGAGACGGCGTCGGTATTAGCCGCGATGGTCTGCTGCTCCGCGTTGGCGGCCTGCTGGGCCGCGAGGGCGGCGGCCTGAGCCTGTTGGGCTGCCTGTTGTGCCGCCTGGAGCTGCGCGTCACGGTCGGAGAGCTGCTGCTTCAGGGTGTCGATCTGGCCGTGATCGGCCAATTCCTGCTGGCGCAGTTCTTCGATTTGGGACTCGACGCTGGGTCCTTTCGGTCCCTTCCGATGGTGGGTCGGCTTCGGCGCGCAAGGAGCGCTGGCCGTGGTCTGTGCGTAACCCGCGGTCACAGCCAGGGTCAGCGCGATAGTGGCGAGCGCCTTCAATTGGTTGGTCATTCAGCCTCTCAGAATTTGGAATGCGTGAAAGATGAGTTGCAGTGGGGGGAACTACCTGGCGCTGGCTGGCGAGCCGAAAAGGAGCAATCGAGATCGCGCACCCATTCGGAACAAGCTTCCAGCTACACAATGGGCATGGTCGCAGGCAATTGTGAACATACTGAGAATTTGCGGTGAATGTTCGGGGAAAACCCTGGTGGGAACAGCGCGGAAATCAATGAAAGGTCAACACTTTAGGGCAAGTAACTGATGATTGGACCGGCGAAGGATGGGAGAGGTACCGAGGTTACTGCTGTGATGAGTTCTTTCCGGCTGCGATGAGATTCACCAATAAACGATAGGCTCCCGGGACCGCCTCGGGAAGCTGTCGATAAACGGCGTAGGCCATATAGAAGTAGTTACCTTTGCCGTAGTGGGCCTTGAGCAGGCCGCCCTGTTGGGGGTCCTGTCCGGGATCGTGCACTTCAGTGAGAGGCGTGTATTGCGAGGACCAGGATTCGAGGAAGGAGTGGCCACGCTCCTCCACCCAACCGTCAAAGTCGGCGGAGGTCAGGTGGTTGGGATAGTTGAAGACAGGATTGCCGGGATCGAGGAGGGTGACGGGCGCCTGTTCGTCGACGACTTTCTCGGGATTGCGTCCCAGGGTCAGGGGATACGGCGCGGGAAACTGGACGCTCTGGTACTGGACGAGAAGGGTGCCACCATTGCGTACGTAATTGAGGAGATGGGGAGTGGAGGTGGCGAGTTCGGGCCGGGCCGAGTAGGCCCGGATGCCGACTATGATCGCGTCATATGAGGCGAGATCGTCCTGAGCCAGCTCGGTTGGGCTGAGTATGCGGGGCTGGACGCCAATTTCTGCGAGGGCTTCCGGGACTTCGTCTCCGGTACCCATGATGTATCCAACTTTGAGATTGGGCGGGAGTTTCACGTCAACGGCGCGGAGGCGGTAGGTGGCCGGACGGTACAGATAATAAGGACGCAGACCCGGGTACCCAACGGTGCTGAATCCTTCTGTAAAGCGATCGTTGCCGGACGAGGCGATCGCGCTGATCTTGTAGGCCTGATCGGTGAGGGCGGTGGGATGGAGCGTGAAGTGTATGTCCTGGCTGCTGTCTGCCGTGAGGTGAAAAGGTGCTTCGGGGGGATCGGAGGTCCAGCCGGTGGGAAGATCGAGGCGGAGGGTGCCGTCGTCGTTGCTCTGCTGCTGGTTGCTGAGGGTCACCGAAAAGGGGATGGTCGAGGCGCCGACCGGGATAACGCCGGCGGCTGCCGGGAGATTGACAGATAGTTGAGGAACGACGGCGAGGGGCTGATAGACGCCGCCGATGCCGTGGACGCGATGGACGGTCTGCACCACCTGGCCGAGGCGGATGGGAACACCCATGTACTTAAATTCGGCCCATCCGGCCAGCGGGTAGGGGGCGACGGGCAGGGTGAGCCAGCGCGGGTCAGCGATATCGTAGTAAGGCTGTTCGGTGTTGGGGCGGGTGAAATACGGGCGAGTGAGCGCAGCGTTGCGGGGAACGTAGGCGCGAAAAATGGCATCGCCGGAATTGCTGGAGACAGCATCGAGGCCGGGTGCGCCGATGCGAGTGATTTGCCAGGAGCTGCCGTCGGGTTGGTCGAGCCAGGTGCGAGTGAGCTGAAGGCCCTGCGGGGAGGGTCCCCAGAAAGGCTCAGCGGTGACGTGCACACGCACATCGATTTCGGAACCTGGGGTGACGACGGCTGGAGTTTCATCGGGGACGATGGGCGGAGACTGATTGGAGCCGGTCGTAGTGCGCGCCATGACGAGCGAGTTGACTTCGAGTCCGAGGGCCTGGGCGAGCGCGGTGTTGAATTGCGACAGCTTGATATTGAGCTCGTGGACCAGGTTGGCTTTATCGTCGGCGTTCAGGCCGCTGGCGTTGACCCACGCGACGAGTTGTTGCGTCACTTTGTAGCCGGCGACGAGCTCGGGAGCGATCTTCTCGGGGTGAGCCGGCAGATCGTTATAAAGCGCCAGGGCGATGTGATGATGAATGTCGTTCAGGGCCGCGACGAGGGGCCCGGTGTCACCGGAGTGCGCGAGCGAGGCGAGGCCGGGCAGCGTGGTGTCGATGCCGTCAAAGAATGAGGTTTCTTTGTCGGTGGTTTTTACGGTTGAGCCATAGCGGTGATACGCGACGCTGACGGGGCCGGGCAAGGGGAGAGTGCCGCCGCCATTTTGGGACTTCTGCTGACTCCAGCCAGTGCGGGCGATCTGGAAGTAGGATTCGCCGAGGATGGGATCCCATGTGCCTTCGGGAATGTCGACGGTCGTGGAAGGGAAGGTGTCGCTCCACTGCTTCGCGACGTAATCGTAAAAGTGGACCGGCGCCCATTTGTTGGTGGCGTAATCGAAGATGCCTTTGTTGCTGGCCGGGAAGAAGGGCACGCGCGCGTAGACCTTGAGCGGCGACCACGGGCGGAGTCCCGTGGCGATCTGGTCGGGGCAGACAGCGGCATCGCCCGCCGCGGTGAAGGCCTCCTGATTGGCTTCGCCGGAGACCTGATGGTGACCGTGGCCGTCGGTGATGTTGCCGGTGAAGGTCGAGGCGAGGACGAGAGGCCGGTAAGTGCGGACGACGCGGACGACATCGCAGAGGACGCGATCGTGTCCCCATTGCCGATGGGCCTCGTCGATGGTTTTGGAAAATCCGTAGTCGGCAACGGTGGAGAAGAACTGTTCGGAGCCGGAATATTGATCGGCGAGGAGGAGCTCATTGGTGCGGATGAGACCAAGGGCGTCGTAGCTTTCGCCCGACATGGCGTTCTGACCGCCCTCGCCGCGGGTGAGGGTCAGGATCGCGGTGCGTGCACCGATGCCCCGCGATTCGTAGGCGAGCATGCCGCCGTCCTCGTCGTCGGGATGGGCGACGATGAACAGGAGGCTGCCCCACGTGTCGAGCTTGCGCAGGGTTTGCGCGAGGCCTGCAGCGCCGCGATCCTCGGGAAGGGTCTGCGCGTCGGGCGAGGCGGCGATCTGGGTGCGCCAGGGAGCGACCTGGACGTAGGCCGCGAGGGTGAAGGCGCAGATGAGAATCAACGCCAGAGCGCCGCGGACTGCGCGCAGTTTAGGAGATGTGGGAAGCATGGGCCTGAAGTGTCAGTGTAATCGTGACGGGATTTGATACAAAGGCAGAACATGTCCGCAAAACCTGTGGGGCCGAGTCCGTCAGACGGGAACGCGTCGGAATGGCATGCTCCGCATCTGGAGCGGCGGATCGGCCTGCCGAGCGCCGTGTCGCTGAACATGATGTACATGATCGGGGTGGGGCCATTTATCACGCTCCCTCTGATCGTGGCGGCGATGGGCGGATCGCAGGCGCTGCTGGCCTGGGTGCTGGGCGCCCTGATCGCGGTTTGCGACGGGCTGGTATGGGCGGAGCTGGGCGCGGCGATGCCGGAGGCGGGGGGATCGTATGCGTTTCTGCGGGAGATCTACGGCCGCGAGGGTGCGGGGCGGTTCTTCTCGTTTCTCTACATTTTTCAGTTAGGGTTCAGCGCGCCGCTCTCGATTGCGTCGGGGTGCATCGGGTTTGCGGAGTTCGCTTCGTTTTTGTTTCCCGGGTTGCGGCAGCCGCTGTTCGGGTCCTGGCCGAATGGGCCGCACTGGCTGAACGTGCTGGCGGCGGGCGCCGTCGCGGTGATCGTGGGCATGCTGTACCGCGATATCAGGGCGATCCTGCGCACGGCGTGGGTTCTGTGGGCAGGAGTGATGGCGGCCATGGCGATTGTGCTGTTCGCGGGGCTCACGCATTTGCACTCGTCGCTGTTACGCATCCCGCCGCATGCGTTCAGTTTCTCACCGGCGTTCTTTGCCGGTCTGGGGTCGGCGACGCTGATCGCGACCTATGACTACTGGGGCTATTACAACGTCTGCTTCCTGGGCGGGGAAGTGCGGACGCCGGGCAAGACGATTCCGCGGGCCGTGATGATTTCGATTGCGGTGGTGGCCGTGCTCTACATCGCGATGAACGTGAGCGTGCTGGGGGTGATTCCGGCGCATGGTATGGGGCGGACGGTGGTGGCGGAGATGGTGGCGAAAACGCTGGGACCGCGTGCAGCGGTGCTGATTGCAGCCCTGATTATGTGGACGGCGTTTTCGTCGGTATTCGCGTTGCTGATGGGCTATTCGCGGGTTCCGTATGCGGCGGCGCTCGACGGGAATTACTTCCGGGTTTTTGCGCACCTGCATCCGAAGCGGAATTTTCCGGATTTTTCGCTGCTGGCGCTGGGGACGGTTTCGGCGGTGTTCTGCTTTTTCCGGCTGGCGCAGGTGATCGCGGCGCTGGTGGTGATCCGCATCGTGCTCCAGTATCTGCTGCAGCAGGTGGGCGTGATGGTGCTGCGGGTGCGGCAACCGGATTTGCCGCGGCCATTTCGTATCTGGCTGTATCCGCTGCCGCCGCTGCTGGCGCTGGCGGGGTTTGCTTTTATTCTGTTCTCACGGACCAAGGGGCTGCACGATTTGATGTATGCGGCGGCGATCGCCGTGGCGGGTAGCATTCTGTACCTTGTGCGAGCGCGAAGAAGGCAGGAATGGCCGTTTAGAATAAGCCAGCCCGATGCGAGGTGAGCTTTGGTCGATTTGTCGGTAGGCGAAGGCAGGCTCATGCTGCACGTGCGCGGCGCCGATCAACTATGGGCGCTCAAGAGCTCGCTGGAAATTCCCCTGGAGCACGTGGCCGGGATTCGAGCGGACCCAGGCATCGCTCGCGGGTGGTGGCATGGATTGAAAATGCCGGGGACGAGCATTCCTGGCGTGATCACGGCTGGAACTTTCTACCAGGATGGAAAGCGGATCTTCTGGGATGTGCACCATCCGGAGAATACGGTGGTGATCGACTTGCGCGATGAGCGCTACAACGAGCTGATCGTCGAAGTGGCTGATCCGGAAGCGGCGGTCCAGATGGTCGCAGCGTATCTGCCGAGGAGTTGAACGTGCGTGCCTTTGTCCTGGCGGGCGGCGGAAGTATGCGGATGGGCCGCGACAAGGCTTTGCTGGAGATGAATGGTTCGGCGCTGGTGGCGCAGATGCTGGACCTGCTGCGGGGGCTGAGGCTCGATGCGCGCATTTGTGGCTCGCGTCCGGATTTGGAGGGGTTTGCGGAGGTGGTGTCCGACAACTTTACGCAATGCGGGCCGCTGGGGGGTATTGAGGCCGCGCTCTGGGTGTCGGATGCAGAGCTGAACCTCTTCGTCCCCGTGGACGCGCCGGGACTGCCGCGAGCATTTCTGCAATGGATGATGGAGCGGAGTGAGAAGAGCCATGCGGTGGCGACGATTCCGCGCTTCGGCGATCGGCCGCAGCCGTTGTGCGCGGTCTATAGCCGTCGGCTGCGGGAAGGGCTGAGGGTATCGCTGGAGAAGGGCCAATACAAGGTGATGACGGCAGTGCGCGAGGCGGCGGCGGGTTTGGGTGAGGCGGTCGATGGGTTTGATGTGGAGTCGGTGGCGCCGACGCTGCGTGCCGGGGAGTGGCCGGTCGATCCACCGATGGCTGTGTGGTTTCGGAACCTCAATACGCCGGAAGAGTGGAAGCAGGGAATAGGGAGTAGGCAACAGGCAGTAGGGACAAAAGCGGTCGCGGCTGCGTTGCGCTCCGGTAAGCTGGGGTAGTCAGAGCGCGGCGGTTCGAGACGGTTGGAGTCAGGTGAGGGAGGGTTCGGAGGCGGTGGGCATTTCCCCAGACATTCCTATCGAAGTGGTTGCTGCAAACGGTCATGGGGACCGGCAGCCGTACATCGCCTTTGAGAATGTGTCGAAGTCGTTTGGCAGCCTGCACGTTCTGAAGGACATTAACTTCTACGTCATGCCGGGGGAGACGCTGTGCATTCTGGGGCGCTCGGGCGTAGGGAAGTCGGTTTCCCTCGGGTTGATCATGGGTTTTCTGAAGCCCGACTCCGGACGGATTCTGGTTTCCGGAGAAGACATTACCGAATTTTCCGAAGAGCAGATGCAGACGGTGCGGCGGAAGGTCACGATGGTCTTCCAGAATGGGGCGCTGTTCGACTCGCTGACGGTCGGAGAAAATGTGGCGTTTCCGCTGCGCGAAGGGCGCGGGCTGTCGGAGGACCAGATTCAGCAGATCGTGCGCGGGCTGCTGGAGATGGTGGGGGTGGCGGAGATGATCGACCTGCTGCCTTCGGATTTGTCGACGGGCATGAAGCGTTCGGTGGCGATTGCGCGGGCGCTGGCCGCGGAGCCGCAGGCGATTCTGTATGACGAGCCGACGACGATGGTCGATCCGCTGATCGCGCGGTTGCTGGGCAATTTGATTCTGAAGCTGAGAAGCCAGCTGAAACTCACCAGCATCGTGGTGACGCACGACATGCGTTTCGCGGAGCGTTTGGCCGACCGTGTCCTGTTCCTGCATCAGGGACGAGCGGAATTTTTCGGCACTGTTGAAGAGATGAAGCACACCGACGATGAGGTGCTGCAGCAATTTCTGGAACTGGATGCGCTGGTTCTGCCGGAGGTCTAGGCGGCCTCTCCGATTCCTGTTTTTGCTCGGTGTCATTCCATTTTCCGGGTTTCACGTCTCTGTTGGCATCCTTCCCCATCAAGGAACTGGGCCAGCCGCCGATAAGCGGAGCAGTCATGCACTCTATCAAGAAGAGCCTTGTCCTGCGGCTGCTGATCCCGACCGTGGGGGTGGTCATTGTGATGATGGCGCTGCTGGGAGCCCTGGCGGCGCACATTCTGGAGACGGAGATTCGGGAACGAGCTGCCGAGCAGGTGAGGGAGCAGACGGGGCGTGTTCTAGACACGCTGAAGACGGTGGACACGCTGAGTTCAGCGGCCGCACGGGCTGCAGTGAGCACGCTGATGCGAGAGGGGCAGCGTCTGGGGGAGGCGTCGCTGGGGCCGGAGGTCGCGCTGCAGGACAGGAGGGTGCCGGATTTGCGGCTGGGCCGGAGATCGGAGGTGGGAAACTTCGAGCTGGTGGATCAGGTGAAAGCATCGATGGGGGGAACGGCAACACTGTTCGTCCGCGATGGGGACAGCTTTGTGCGGGTATCGACGAATGTCCTCCGGCCGGACGGGGGGCGCGCCGTCGGGACGGTTCTGGATCCGAAAGGACGCGCCTACGCAGCGATGCGCGAAGGTCACCCGTTCTACGGTGTTGTGGACATTCTCGGCAAGCCGTACATGACGGCCTATGAGCCGATGCGCGACGCGCGGGGTGCAATTGTGGGGATCTGGTACACGGGGTATCCGCTGTCCTCGCTGGGTGATCTGCGCGCATATTTGGAGCGGGCGCGGATTCTCGATCACGGTTTCATGGTGTTGCTGCGGGACGATGGGACGGTCGTCTTCCGTCCGGTGGGAATCGACGATGGGCTGGTGCAGGCGGTGGTCGCGGGGCGAGAGACCGGGTGGCTCACGGCGACGAGCCGTTTCGAAGCGTGGCGGTATCGGTTGGTGACCGCCTGGCCGGAGTCGGATGTATCGGCGCGGCTGGTACACATGAAGAGGTTGCTGGCGCTCTCTACGCTCGCGATTGCCGTTCTCCTGGTAGCCATTGTGTGGGGCATTGTGCGCATCTTGGTGCTGATCCCGGTGCGCGAACTGGCGGTACGGCTGGAAACGGCGGATCTGAACACGGTGTTGCAGGAGCCGCGGCGGGATGAGATCGGGCGGCTGGCCGCAGCGTTTGACCGCTTCGTGCTGCAGGTACGAAGCACGCTGCTGGAGGTGTCGCGGGTGTCGTCGCATCTGAACGAAAGCGCGGCAGCAATCGCGGCGTCGGCCACCATGCAGGCCGAGGCGTCGGAGGCGGGTTCGGCCGAGGCGCGGCACGTGGTGCTGGCGATCGAGGAGATGTCGGGGACAATTCAGCAGGTCTCGGAGAGCTCGGGTCACGCGGCGCTGGCCGCGCAGGAGACGACGGAGCATGCGCTGGTGGGGCGCGAGGCGGCGGCCACGAGTGCCGGAAGCATGAAGAATCTGGCAGCGGCGGTGGAAGCGACGGCGCAGCAGATCGGGGAACTCGAGGCACACTCCGGGCGCATCGGCAGCGCCATTGTGCTGATCAACGAGATCGCCGGGCAGACGAATCTGCTGGCGCTGAACGCTGCGATCGAAGCGGCGCGGGCCGGGGATGCGGGGCGGGGCTTCGCCGTGGTCGCCGGCGAGGTGCGGCGGCTGGCGGAGCGCACGAGGGCGGCGACCGAGGAGATTGGCGAGATGGTGGGCACGATTCAGGCCGAGACACAGCGCACGGTCGAAGCGATCGCGCAGAACCGGGATGCGGCGGGCGATGAGAGCAGCCGAGCGGGGGAAACCGGAAAGCATCTGGAAAGAATCACGGAGATGGCGCGCCGCGCCGGGGAGATGATTGTCCAGATCGCGGCGGCGGCGGCAGAACAGACGGCGAGCATGGGGATGATTCGGGAGAATGTGGAGCGCATGGCCCGGGTAGAGGAAACCACGGCGGGGGAGGCGAGGCAAAGCGCGGAGTCATGCAGCGAGCTTTCGCAGCTGGCGACAAAACTCGATGCGCTGGTGGGCGAGTTCCAGCTGCGGGAGGGTGGGAATGCGGAATTGGGTTCCGGCGACGGCGGGAGGGCTCGGAACCTGAAAGAGGACCGGCCGGCCTGGCACTCCGGTCCGAGGACGAGCGGGGCAGCCGCGTTGCTACACTGAAAGAGTGAAGGTTGCGCTGGCCCAGATCAATCCGACCGTTGGCGATTTCAGCGGAAACACCGCAAAAATCATCGAATTTACGAGACGGGCGCGGAAGGGCGGGGCCGATCTGGTGTTGTTCCCGGAGCTGGCCATCTGCGGCTATCCTCCGGCTGATTTGCTGGAGAAACCCGCATTCGTGGCACGCTGCAGTGAGGCTCTGCGCGAGATTGCCAGCGCTACAGCGAAGGAAAATATCGCGGTTGTCGCGGGGTATGTGACGGCCGCCGAACACGGTGCGGGCAAGCATGTGATGAACTCCGCCGCCCTGGTGCGCGATGGGCATGTGAAGTTCGTGCAGTCGAAGATGCTGCTGCCGTATTACGACGTTTTCGATGAGCAGCGCTATTTCGCACCTGCCGCGCGCCAGCGTCTGTGCCATCTGCATGGCGAGCCGCTGGCGCTGACGATCTGCGAGGACGCGTGGAACGACAAGAGCTTCTGGGAGAACCGGCTTTACACAGTCGATCCCGTGGAAGAGCTGATGAAACAGGGTGCTTCGATGATCCTGAACATATCGGCGTCCCCGTGGTGGAGGAACAAGCGCGGATTGCGGAGAGAGATGCTGGCGGCAATCGCGAAGCGGCATCACGCACCGGTGGCGATGGTGAATCAGGTGGGCGGCAACGACAGCCTGATCTTCGATGGATCGAGCCTGGTGATCGATGCGAACGGCGAGGTGATTGCGCAGGCGAAGAGCTTCGAAGAGGACCTGATCTTTGTCGATCTCGAGACGCATGGGGGCGACATGCGGGATCAGGCCGGGGATGAAGACGCTGCGATGCTGGAGGCGCTGGCGCTGGGGACGCGCGATTATGTGTGCAAGTGCGGCTTTTCGAAAGTGGTCATTGCACTGAGCGGGGGCATCGACTCGGCGCTGGTGGCGGCGATTGCGGTGCGGGCTCTGGGTCCGGAGAACGTGACGGCGCTGGGCATGCCAAGCCCCTATTCGTCGACTGGATCGATCGCGGACAGCCGTCAGTTGGCGAAGAATCTGGGGATCCGATATGAGGTGATGCGCATCGACGAAATTTTCGGTGCGTTCAATCACGCGCTGGCGCCGATCTTTGCAGGACGCAGGCCGGATATCACCGAGGAGAATATCCAGTCGCGAATTCGCGGGTCGCTGGTGATGGCGTTCTCTAATAAGTTCAATGCTCTGGTGCTGACCACGGGGAACAAGAGCGAGATGTCGACGGGCTACTGCACGTTGTATGGGGATATGGTGGGCGCGCTGGCGGTGATTGGGGACGTTTTCAAGACGCGCGTTTACGACCTGTGCCGGTGCCTGAACCGGGAGAGAGAAATTATCCCGGTGGCGATTCTGGAAAAACCGCCGTCGGCGGAATTGCGGCCGGGGCAGAAGGACACGGATTCGCTGCCTCCGTATGAGGTGCTGGATCCGATCCTCGAAGCGTACGTGGAACACTACGAGACGCCGGAGGCCATTGCGGCGCAACGCGGACTGGACCTCGAGATGGTGCGAACCGTGGTGAAGATGGTTGAGCGCAGCGAATATAAGCGACAGCAGGCGGCGCTGGTTCTCAAAGTGACGCCAAAGGCTTTTGGAATGGGTCGGCGCTTCCCCATCGCGGCTAAAGTACAAGTTTGATAATCACGTTGAAAGGACTGTATGACCCTTCGTTCCTTCTCCTGCGCATTGCTTGCGCTCGTTTTTGCCGGCTCCCTTTCAGGCCAGACAGAACAACCTTCAGCGCCCACGCCACAGCAGGAGCCTTCGGCGCCCGCGCCGCAGCAGGAGCCAGCCGCGCCAGCTGAACCGCAATTTCCTCCTGTAGACGCGGCGAACTTTACGGCTACTGCGCCGAGCAAGGCGGACGTCGAGTCGTTTCTGAAAGCATCCTGGGGCTACGACGACAACCGGAAATGGGAAATCTACAGCATTCAGAAGACCGCCGCGCCGGGACTCAGCAAGGTGACGATCCTGGTGGCGGAGAAGCAGAGCGCGCAGCAGATTGCGACACTGGTGTTTTTTGTCACGCCCGACGGGAAGCACCTGATCGCACAGGATGCAGTTCTGGATTTCGGAGCGCGGCCATTCGAGAACAACTACCGCATTTTGCAGCAGAGAGCGAACGGTCCTTCGCGGGGCGCACCGGGCAAGCAGTTTGAGTTGGTGGAGTTCGCCGACTTCCAGTGCCCGCACTGCAAGGACGCGCAGCCGATCGCGGAGAGGCTGCTTCAGGATTTTCCGCAGGCACATTTTGTCTTCGAGAATTTCCCGCTGGTGAACGTGCATCCGGAGGCTTTCAAGGCGGCGGCCTGGGGGGTGTGCGTGGGGCAGGAGGGCAACAGCGGGGCGTTCTTCAGGTATGCGGAGTCGGTATTTGCCGCGCAGAATGACCTGGCGGGCCAGGGGGCGGAGCAGGCGCTCCGCAATGCGGCGACCGCGGCGGGGGCCGATCCGGACAAGACTGCGACCTGCGCCGATGCACCGGCGACGAAGGAAATGGTGGATGCTTCGATGCGGCTTGGGCAGGAGCTGAATGTGGATCAGACGCCGATGCTGTTCATCGACGGCCGCATGGTGCCAATGATGGCGGTTTCCTACGATCAGCTGAAGACGATCGTGGCGTATCAGTTCGGGCTGGACAAGTAAGAGGAGGCTCCCAGTGGCTCTTGAACCTGGTCTGGATGCGGCACGTACGGCGGTGCTGAGCATGGATATGCAGGCCGCGATCCTCTCGATCTATACGGGCGGTCAGGGGTCGTTTACGCAGCGGGCGGCGGAGGTTCTGGGACAAGCGCGGGAGCGGCGCATGACGGTGATCCATGTGCAGGTGGGGTTTCGGCCGGGATTTCCGGAGATCGGCGCGCGCAACCGGCTCTTCAACTCGATCCGGAATTCACCAGAGCGCCAAAAGCTCTTTCAGGGAGAGGCGGGAAAGATCCATCCCGCGGTCGCCCCCGTGGGCGAGGACATCGTGATCACGAAGCATCGCGTGAGCGCGTTCGCCGGAACCGATCTCGAGATGATTCTGCGGGCGAGAGAGATCGAGACACTGGTTCTGTTTGGAATCGCGACGAGTGGTGTTGTGCTGTCGACGCTGGTGGACGCGGCGGATTTGGATTATCGCATCGTCGTGATCAGGGATTGTTGCGGGGACCAGGACGAGGAAGTTCATCAGGTTCTGCTGGAGAGGTATTTTCCGCGCCGCGGGACTGTAGTTAGTTCCGCCGAATTTCTGGAGAGTTTGGTGGCCTGAATCGCAGTCATTTACCACGAAAGAGCGCTCCATCAAGCGCGAGGTATCCGGGGCCATCAGTGAGAACCAGCAGAGCCAGGGCAAACAAGCTCAAGGGGAATTCGTAGCCCTGGGGACCGGTGAGGCCATGGCTGAGATTCACTTTGGCGATGGCGACGCCCATTTCGATGGCGATACCGAGAGCGGCGATGGGAGTGAGCAGGCCAACGATCAAAGCGATGCCACCGAAGAACTCGGTGAAGGCGGCGGCGTAGCCGAGCCAGTAGGGAAGTCCCATATGGGCGACGGAATTTGCAAAATTGTAGAGCGAACCGCGGGGAATGACTTTCGTCCAGCCGTGCGCGAGCATGATGGCGCCGAGGACGACGCGGGCGATGAGAGCAACGATGGGCCGCATTCGCTCAAACCTGGTCAAGAATTCTGATCCTCCAAACAGTTTTAATAGCGGGATTCGATGGCCAGTGTACGACGCGAATGGAAAGGCACGCTCAAGGGAAGGGTGACCGCTTGGGTGCAGGGGGGTGAACCATTTTGGGAGAGATCGACATCTAACTGATAAGGGATATAGTTAGTAGCGTAGATCGAGCGCGCGGGCGCATTTTTCTCTTGATTTTCATAGAAAATATCCCTAGAATGGTAAGGTTTGTGACTTCCCGGTGAGGTCCGCAAAGTTCCCCCGGTTTTTCGTAACGTCACTATCTATCGCTGAGGGTAAAAAATACATGGCAAAGCGTCGTGGCAATCCAAATTGGGGTAAGCCGGAGCCAATCGGTCCGGTTGTTCCCACCGTGACCTCTTTTGAGCAGGTGGTCAAGGAGTTTAAGCTCACCCCGGATCAGTATGTTCGCTCCACTCGCCTGCGCGAGTGGGCTCGCCGCAACCGGAACTCGAAGTACATTCCCGAATCGCTGCTGGAAGCGTGGGGCTTCGAGATCGAATCCACACTTTGATTCGGTCCGGGAAACGAGCAGTAGCCGACGCCGCCTTCGGGCGGCGTCGCTGTTTGTTGGGGAGTCAATCGGTGCCTCCTGCCGGCGATTGAGACCCTGGTTCGCGAATCGTGGTTGTGGGATGATCCGGTTTATGGCGCGCCGTCTGCCGCTCTCTGCTCTGCTCTCTTTCGCGCTGGTGGCCTTCACCATCGAGACCGACAATGAGGCCGAGCATCGCATTCCGCACCGGACAACGCGCCACGGCAAGACGGGCGCGACGATGGTTCGTGGGGCGTGGCTCACCTCGATGGCGATGTGGTTCAACTGCATGCGATGGGTTCCGGAACAGGGAATTACGGTGCGCGAAATCGAGCGGCTGGCTCGCACGCGGACCAATTGGGACGGGATGAGGCGCTGGGGCTATATCTATTTTGAGCCCAGTCCCGGTGACGACCGGCCGAAGCCTCCGGCGTCGGCACTGATCGTACGCGCCACGGCCAATGGGCGCGTTGTGCAGGAGACGTGGCGAACGCTGATCCCGGAAATCGAGGCCCGGTGGCGGGAGCGCTTCGGGGCTTGCCCGGTCGCAGAGCTGCGACGCACGCTCATCGAAGTCGCGAGCCGATTCGATGCGGAGCTGCCGGATTGCATGCCAATCCTCAAATATGGCCTGTGGAGCGAAGTCCCCCAGCCGGCAAAAACGGCTACGGTCCACGCGAAGGTAGAAGATTTACCGCTCCCTGTATTGCTGGCCCGCGTTCTGCTCTCGTTTGCACTTGATTTTGAACGGGAGTCTGCCGTTTCTCTCGCCATCTGCGCCAATGTGCTGCGCGTAGTTTCGGACGAAGGCGCGCTGGTTCGCGACCTGCCTCGGCTCAGCGGGGTTTCGAAGGAGGCGGTTGCAATGGCTCTGAGTTTTCTCACGAAACGCGGCTACGCGGCGATTGAAGCGGAGGCGCCGAGCAGCAGAATGAAAGTGGTCCGTCTGAAACCTGAAGGTATCCTCGCGCAGGACGGATACGCCAGGCTGACCGAAGCGGTGGAGCGGCGTTGGTTTGAATGCTATGAAAAGAGTGGGGTCGAGGGGCTTCGGAAATCTTTGGAAGGGATTGCGGGGGATGGCAGCGCGGAACGCTCCCTGTTGTTCGCCGGCCTCAAGCCGAATTCGAATGGCTGGCGCACCGAAATGCCTGCGCCAGTCACGCTGCCACATTATCCGATGGTGCTGCATCGTGGCGGTTATCCGGACGGAAGCTGATATCGAGCCAAAGTCGCGAACTCTCGCGGCACCGACGCGTTTCGAAGGACGTTTGAATGACATTGCGGTGAAGGCGATTCTTTGTGCAGCGCAGGGCAAATAATGCCGATTACTGTGGCGTCATTCACTCCACTATTCGGTGATTGAAGACACAGAAACCGCGCTCTACACTCTGCTCAACTACAGAAAAGATCGCGGCTCGAGGAGATCTCGGAACCGAAGTGGCGAAGGCCCTTGAGGGCGATTGCCTGTCTTCGGCGATGCCGATCTCGTACGCCCGGAACGCACGCGCTCAAAACTCAACGTTGAAGGCAGACCGATGAAGATTTGCGCCTGCGCTCTTCTCTTGCTCGTGGCATCCGCACCACTCGCCGATGCCGGTGTCCGTGGTTTCAATCGCAGTTCCGACCGTGCCAGGACCGTTTCGCCCCTGGTTCATAATACGGTTGCGTCCGATCGGATGGCCTCGGCCGATCCGGTCATTTTGACGCCTGCTGGCGCAGACAGAGAGGACTTCGCTCTATCGCCTGCGGACACTGAAGGGCCTGCACTCAACAAAAGTTGTGGGAATGGTGTTCTACCGATGGGGGTGGTTCCTGAGTATGCAGGAGGCCTGCAGGATGGGCACGGCCGAGCGGTAAACGATCTCGCTGAGCAGCGAAATTTCTGCAACGGAGGAGGGAATGCCCCGATCAGCGTGACGCTTCGCGGCGAAGGAACGGTGCTGCCGAACCTGCAGCTGAGCCAGGGGTGGAATAACTGGGGCGAGCTGCCGCCGGACTATAACATCTGCGATGCACCGTGCGCGGGTGTCACCTGGTCCATGAATCAAAACACGAGTTCGCCGTCGATGAGCGGGCATTCCACGCAGTTCGAGTTAGGCGGCACCACTCCTTACGCGGATGTTTTGTGGTCGATTCCCCTGATTGGCCAATTCTCCACGCAGAATCTACCCGATTCCGACCACACCCTCGTTCCATCCCTGCATAACTTCACATACGATACGTGGGTTTATGTAACGAACGTCGGTGTAACACAGAGCCTCGAATTTGACATCAACATGTACATGAACGGCGTGGGGATGTTGTGGGGAACGCAGTGCGATCATCTGGGGGATGGTGACTGGGACATCTGGGACAACGCAAACGCAAAGTGGGTTTCCAGCGGGGTGACGTGCAGCCTGGTTAGCGGATGGAATCATGTGACGATCCAGGCGCAGCGCGAGGCCAACAACGTACTGCTTTACGAGTCAATCACTTTGAATGGAGCGGCGGCCAACCTGAATCGGACTTACCCGCCGTTCACGGTCCCGTCGAGCTGGTGGGGCGTCACAGTGAATTACCAGATGGACGGCAATTACGATGAGACGCCTAACACGACCTACCTGGACGATGTAAGCCTGACGTACTGGTAAGAGGGAAGTTGCCGTGGGGTTGAGGAACGGCCAGATCCGGACTATTCAATGGTCATCTTGCTGGCTACGTAGCGCGTGCCGTCGAAGCTCGCGTTCACGCTCACATGCGCACCCTCGTGGAGCTGACCGCTGCTGACGGGAAAGCGGGCTGGATCGAAAGCAATCGTGTAGCTTCTCTGGTCGCGTGGATCGGTCAGCACCATCGTATAGGCGTGAAGGTCAAGAAAAGTGATGTTGCCGGAGAAATAGAAGCCGGAGCCGGGCGTGGCAAGGATGGAAATCTGATCGGCGACGCCGCCTCCGTTGTCCGATTCAAACTTGACGGAGATCAGCGCACCGCGCATCAGGTCGGAGGTTCCGGTTTGCGCGGAAGCGAAGGCGGGCTGGCCCATGCGGGCGATCGTGGTTTGCGGCTCGACGCGCAGCTGAATGGGCTCGCCGGAGAGGGTATTGCGGACGGTTAGCGCGCCGTCCCGAGGATCGAAGGCCAGAACCTGCCCCTCGCATTCACCTTCCGGAGCGTGCGAGAGCATGTGCACACTGACTGCGAAGACGTCATCGCCGTCCAGAATGGTTTCTACCGAGGCATGCTCCTCGGGATGCAGAGCGGTGAGCGGCATCCTGACGCCATCGCGATAGAACTGCGTGCGTTCATCGAAGAGAATTTTCATCGGACGGCCGCCGCCGTAGACCTTGAGGGTCATCCGATCGAGGACAGGATCGACATCACGGATCACGCCGCCGATCACCGTACTCTTGCCGCGAGGCACCGCGGGAAGAGGGGGCAGAAAGCTGGCTTCGGACTCAAAGGTGGTCTCGGGTGAAGCCGTCGCGGCCGATGTTGTCGCTGCCGGCAATGGAGGAACAGAGGGGCTGCGCTCGGGATCGGTGCTGGCGAAAGACAACGAGCCCACAGCTAAGGTACCGAGAATAATGGGGTAGAAAACGCGCCGCATGTCGACCGACTCCTGCCACGGAAAATTAAGCGATGGTTGGATGAGGACGGCCAGGTCGCGGTTGGCTGGAAGCGGCTTTTTCCAGGGTTTTTACGCCACTGCTCGGCAACAAAATCAGCTGTTGCGCATCCCACCCGTATGCTCGCAATGGCAGGCGAAACAAAGCGTTCGTTAGGAGGTCAACCGGGCCAGGGATGGCGTGCCGGATTTGTGTGCGCGCTGATTGCAGTGCTCCTGGCTGCTGGATTCTCGCGGGGTTACGCTCAGGATCTTCGGATCACGCTCCCGAAGCATAGCGAACTGACGCCGGTGCAGCGGCTGAATCGTGAAGGTGTCGATGCGGTCCGGCGGCAGCAGTACGAAAAAGCCGAGGCTATCTTTTATAAGGCCTACCTTTATGATCCGTCGGACCCTTTCACGCTCAACAATCTGGGCTATATCGCGGAGTTGCAGGGGCAACTGGATCGTGCGCAACGGTTTTACAAGCTGGCATCAGAACAGGGCAGCGACGCATTTATCGACCAGAGCAACGAGAAGGACCTTGTCGGGAAAAGGATGAGTTACGCGCTGGACAATCTAAAGGATGTGCCGATGCGGGTGAACCGCATGAATTTCGATGCGATGGCGCTGTTAGCGCAAGAACGAAATGTGGAAGCGGAAACATTGCTCCAAACCGCTCTGAAGCTGGACCCGCGCAATAGTTTCACGCTGAATAACCTGGGCGTTGCGGATGAAGCGATCGGCGATTACGACGATGCACTGCAGTATTACAATTCAGCCGCTTTGTCGCGTTCTTCGGAGCCCGCCGTAGTAACGCTGACGGGAGCATGGCGCGGCCGGCCTGTGAGCCAGATGGCTGCTGCCAACGCGCAGCGCCTCGAGGCCCGTATGGCGGATCTGAACACGAAAGAAGCACGCTCGGCGTTGCTGGCGGCGCGGGGTGTTGCGGCAATTAATCGAAATGACTGGCGCACCGCGCGCGAGGATTTCCTGCAGGCCTACGCTTTGGATCCCTACAGCGCGTTTTCGCTGAACAACGCCGGCTACGTCGCAGAACGGGATGGTGACATCGAAACGGCGAAGTTCTTCTATGCAAAGGCGCAGCAGGCGAACGATGCCCATGCACCGGTAGGGCTCGCGTCCAGGCCCGGAGCCGAGGGGAACGCGTTGTTGGTGGTTGCGAGTAACAACGATCAGGAGACCGAGGCGAAGCTGGATCAGGAGCGCGAGGCAAGGCACCGGCAGACGGGGCCGATCGAGTTACTCCATCGTGATGGATCGCCGGTTGTGACATCGAAACCTCCGACGCCTCCAGCAGCGACGCCGGACAGTTCGGTTCCAAATGCCGCTACGGGCACGATCCAACCGCAACCGTAAGTTAAGTGACACCTCTGGGGATTTCCACCATCATGCCTAACTCATCTGCCTCTTTTCCATCGAAGAAGTCCATGGATCTGCTTTCTTACCTGCTTCTGTCGCCTGATGGGGAAAGGCTTCGTTCGCAATTTGCGGAGATCGGCCGCGAAGATTGTGATGAGATGGCTGCGCTTGGCAGCTCCAACCATGTTATCGTGCGCGGTCTGGAGAAACTGATCGAGCTTCTGCGCGGCACGGAAGGCCGGATCCGCACGGAATGGGCAGAGAGCGCACTGGTTGACGAGCAAAACCGCATTCGGAATGCGATGTCATTCCTGCAATCTATCTGCGCGGCGTTCGAAGAAGAAAATTTTGACGTGACGGTGATCAAGTCGCTGGATCACTGGCCGGATCTGGGCAGCGATCTCGATCTTTACACGAGCGTGGATCCTGACAAAGTGGTTGAACTGATGACGGAGCGCTTTCGAGCCCGCCTGGCGACACGGAGCTGGGGCGACCGGCTGGCGTGTAAATGGAACTTTCTGATCCCTGGGCTGCCCGAGGCTGTGGAGATTCACATGGGGCGCATGGGACAGACAGGAGAGCAGATGGTTCTGGCGGAGTCGCTGCCGGGCCGTGCGCGGAGAATCCAGGTTGATGGAGTTACGTTTCGTGTACCAGCAATCTCCGATCGGCTGATGATCTCGACCTTGCAGCGTATGTATCGCCATTTCTATTTTCGTCTGTGCGACATTGTGGATAGCGCTGGTCTTGTGGAGTGTGGTGCGATCGACTATGCAGACCTGCAGAATGCGGCGCGAGAAGCGGGGATCTGGGAGGGTGTCGCCACTTATCTCACGATCGTCTCGGATTATTTGAGGCGGTATCGCGGTGAAGGGCTCGCCCTGCCGGATTCAGTCAAAGAGGCAGCGCGTTTTGGTGGGGAGAAGGTTTATTACGCCCGCGAATTTCTCCGGGTTCCGATCCTGCCGCAGTCGGCAAGCCTCTACGGATCGCAGCTGGGCGGCTTGTTGCGGCGGAGGGAGCTTCAGAGCAGCGCCCGGCTGGGCCTGTTGCCGTGGCTGGCGACGGCAGCGGTGGTGGGACAGAAGCTTACCGGCAGCGACAAAGGTATCTGGTAAGCACGATTCAGATTCTTCCTCAAAAAACCACTAATATCGTCGAATAACTAACCAGCTAAGACAGGATCACACTCGAGGTGATCCTGTATAGGCCGTTACAGCGTAGGTATACGGTAAAGTGTGCAACGGAGACGCTTCCAGCATAGGTTCTAAGGCCCCATGCTTGTGGGAGTGCAGGGATCGTAACCCAGTGATTGCGCAGTCACCGGACTTGGCGGCGAAGGTGGCGTCGACCACGGAATGTTGTTGAAGTCAAAAAACTCCAGCAGGTTGGGCTGGACGGCGTCCCGCATTGTCAGGCTAGTCGTGCTGTTGATGAACCGATTCTCGACGAATTTGATTATTGCGGTGTGGTCCATCGGAGTGTGCGAGACGTAGTGTCTGCGAGTGAACGGTGAAACGATAATATTGGGCAGCCGGAAGCCGAGCTGCGCTGCGAAGCCCTGCTGGGCTGCGGCATCTCCTGAGTTAGCGCCCGGATCGGTTGAAACAAGATCGCAGTGGAGGGTGGGCGTGCCACCGGCAGGGAGGCAGGGGTTATAACTGTCGGCGTTGACCGCGATGCCGGAGATATCCGCAATGGTACCCAGCGATGCGTCGGTATTGTCGTTGGAATGGCCTGGAACCGGCGGAACATGTTCGTAGGGGCCGCCGCCTTCGTCGTAGCTGAGGAAAAAGACAGAGTCTTTCCAGGATGTGCTGCTCATCAGCGAGTTGATGATGTTCGCGACCTGGGCCTGCCCCTCGAGGATCGACTGGCCGGAACCAGGGTGCTCATCATTATTGCCGTAGCCAGCCTCGATGAAGGCGAAACTGGGCAGTGCTCCGTTGGTCAGATCAGTGAAATATTGCGACAGCGGGGCAATGTGACTGGGGTCAATGCAGAAAGAGTCTGAGGAGTCGCCCACCACACTGGAGGGTTGAGTTGTACCCGTGCAGGGTGCGCCGGACGGATTTTCATAGAGATACTTATAGGAATAGGCCAGGTTGGAGAAATCCGTGGCGGGATATTCCGCATTGGAGCCACCCGTGCAATCATCCTCATCGAGGCAAAAGCCTTCGGTGACGGTGTAATAGATTTTCCAGGAGACATTGGCCTGGTCGAGTTCCTGGAAGATGGTCGGGATACTGAGTTGGGTGTTCAGGTGGTCGTCGCCGCCAGGATCTTTGGTGAGGCCCTGCGTTGTTCCGCCAGTAAAAGTGGCAATGCGATTGGCAATGCTCTTACTCGATACCGGAGAGAACCAGCGGTCAGAGACCGCAAATTGCGAGGCCATGTAGTAGTAGTAATTCAGGAAACCCTGATCGTAGTACCCCATGGCCCGCTGACCCGTTGTGTCGGAGAAGGTGCCGGAGCAGGAGCCGCCGCCGCTCTGGCAGCTCTTCGCGTACCCTTCTGCGTTGTGGACGAAACCATCCATGAGGATGGGACGATTGGCAAGAAAATCGTAGCGGTTGACTTCGCCATAGCTTGCCAGCCATGCTGAGGTTTCATCGTCGATGCAGGTGGACTTGAACTTGAACAGGGGAAAGACCTGGCCTTCGTCGTCCTCATTGCTGATGGTTCCGAGCTTATCGTCAATCCCGTCGACGTTATAAGTCTTGCCATCATCGCCAACATTGTAGCCGTTTGCCTGGCGATAAGGGTTGAGCATGCCGAAGTAATTGTCAAAGGTGTGGTTTTCCTGGAGCATGAAGATGACGTGGTCAATCGCAGCCAGGCTTCCCGCGGGCGCGACGGTTACGGTCGCCGTGGCAGTTGCATTGCTACCGGTCCCTGTGGCCTTTGCGGTGTATGTTGTTGTCGCCGTCGGGCTGACAACATCGGTACCGCCGGTTGGTGAAAGGGTGTCTGTGCTGCCATCTGTGCCTGTGACCGTAACGGCTGTTGCGTCGGTGGCGGTAACGGTCAGTGTTGAAGAATTACCAGCAGTCACGGAAGCAGGATTGGCGATGATGCTGACCGTCGGGGTGGAGGCGGTACCCGCGGTCACTGTGACGGTGGCGGTGGCGGTGGCAGTTCTTTCGGCGCCCGTAGCAGTTGCAGTGTAAGTCACGGTTGCGGTCGGACTCACTACCTGGGTTCCGCCGCCCATTTGCATGGTGTAGGAGCTACCATCGGTTCCGGTCACTTTAACCTGGGTGGCGTTCGTCGTAGTCACAGTCAGTGTGGATGAAGAGCCTGCATTAATCGATGCAGGACTGGCGGTGATGGACACGGCAGGCGGCACCGACTTTGTCCCGGCGGCAGAACCGCAGCCGGAAACAGCCATAACTACGATCAAAAGAGCAATCGAGGCGAGCAGGGAGCCCGAGGCGCCGGATCGAATTCCAGCCATTAACCGTTTCAAGGTCTCCCTCCTTCTGGTTCCCGTGTGGGTACCAACGGAATGTGGCGTGAAGGTTTCGGCGGCATACTCAGCACTCGCTCTCGAAAGTCGGGCTCGAAGGAAATTGATCGTGATGCGAATCATTCCGCGAAGGGGTCTTCCATTGTTCGGGGCCAAGGGAATCCATGATGAAGTCAACGCCATCCGCGGAGTCGCGGGGCTCAAGTCGGTCAGCGTGCCGGTCGAGGGTAAGGAGACCGGAAGAGGAAGGCCAATCGGGATCTGTGGGCGAATCGCAGGGCGAAACTCCAGAGTTGTGATCCGAGATGGGAAACGGAGGGTGGCCGTTACCCATAGCTTTCTTAAACTTCTGCAGCTCGAACCAGCGAAGGTAATTGCGCACCACGCAAGTCATGGTCATGCGTACGCCGGCTGTGTAGTTATGTTCGGCCATGCGCCGCTGCAGCTCAGAGGACTGAAGAATCGTGACTAACTGATCCGCCAGGTCGTGAGCGTTGCCGATCTGATAGAAACTGACCGCCATGTCTTCGTCAACGGCCATCTCGCGCAGGTCGGCGATGTCAGCACAGACGATGGGAATTCCGTACTCGCACGCCTGATGCGCGGGACCGCTCGATCCCGTGGCAGAGTCGTAGGGCATCACCAGGACGGAGGTCGACTGATAAAGGTCCGGTATATCGTCTTCGGGAACGTAGCCACGGAACTCAATGGGCAGCTGCGGAGGTTGGGCTGCGCGGATGGATTCCCAGTAACCCGCTCTGGTGTGATGATTCGCTCCGGCGATTACCAACTTTGCGTTGGGAATCTTTTTCAGGACATGAGGGAAGGCTTCCATCAGGGTTTCGAGGCGCTTGTAGGTACCCCAATGGCCGATAGCAAGGATGCGCAGCTCCGGATTACCGCGCTTTGAGAAGTCCGGAGGACTTGGCCGGGAAGCGAATGTGCCGTGTGTACCCAGGAGAACATTCTGCGCGGAATATTTCGCGCGCAATGTGCGTTGATATCCAGGAAGGAGGACCGAAACCGAGTCAGCCTTGAGCAGCGCCCGGGTAGCAACATCCGTGCCCATACGGTAGAGGCGCTCGTTACGGACACCGGCTGCAGCAAAGTCGACGTGTTCAATGACGTGATGCAGGGTGATATGGGTGAAGAAGCCGCAGGCCCGAGCCAGAGCCGGCGTGGACAGGCCAGCCAAAGCTGCGACCGGATTTTCGGGAGTGGCGAAGCTGGAAAAGACGAGATTGAACCAGACAACATCGGGCTTGATGCGGCGGATGGTGTTGATGAGGCGCAACGGCGTGGTCAGACGATTGAAGTCCCAGCAACGGATTACGTTGAAACCGGGCAGTTCCGCCTGTTGATCGCCGCTCAGCGACTGACCATGCTGATCTGTGGCGAAGTCATAGTTCGTCAGTTCATCGGCCAGAATAGTTAGCTCGACGTCGGGCTGCTCTTGTAACTCCCGCGCGATATGGAACGCATACTCATTGAGCTGGCGTCCGCTGGGAGGAAAGGTTGCAACGAGACAAATCTTCATCAATGTCCCTTCAAAACAAGGTGATGCTTACATATGGACGAAACTGCTGGTTCTGTCCGCCAGTGAAATTAAAGAAGGTTTCCTGTTGCAGACCTCCCGAAAAGCGGATTGGGTACTGCAGGGCAACATCGCCTGTCCGATCTTTGAATTCGCGATGGAAGGGAAGTCCGTAGGAGACGGTCAGCCCGCTCTGGACGGCATCGTAGACGTGGAACTCACGATTGCTGGACCAGGCGGTTGACGCCTGGATGCTCCAACGGCGAGCGGGGATGAACTGCACGCTGCCGGCCGGACGCAGAGCCTGGGCGATTCCCGAGCGAGTCCCAACGGTGCGCCATGCACGGAGATCTTCCGCGATGGCCCGGACGTCCCAGCGGTCAGAGAACTTGCGATCGAGACCGATATAGGAGGAGGTGTAGTAATCCTCTGTGGCGACGGGGGTGAAGGTTTGATCGTTCTCGCCCCACCCGGTAACGATTGCAGTTTTGCCCCAGGGTTCGCCGACGCGGAAATCGACTGCAGCAGCGAAAGCCGTGGAATGTAGGTTGCTCTCGGTGAACGGTCCGGTCTCGCGCAGTACGTATCCATCCATTGAAAGAGCGTTGAAGAATGAGCTTGTCGACACGTACGTGAAGACGCGAAAAAGGTTTTGATTCAGCTCGGCGGGGGACTCTGAATCGCGGCGTACGGTAGCCTGAGCGCCACTGTTGAACGTGATGACGTTGGTCCCCAGATGTACGGTGGGATTGAGGCCAAAGTTGAATGAGTAATCGGTAGTATCGCGGCTTACAACCGAGTTAGTGGCTGGAACGGAGATAGTGCCGCGAGCGTTCCGCACCTCAAAGAAACCGCTGGCGGTGGGCAGGTAATTCGGGTGGAAATGGAAGGCCGCTGTACCCTGCGTCTCCAAAGAGGAGCGAGGCGGTGGCAGGAGCGAGGTATCGTTGATCGGAACCGGAAAGGCAGCGTCGGTCTTGGAGTCGAGGACGTAGACGGTGGTGTCTTCGAAGATGGGATCGACGGTGGCGTCCCCTAACACGCTAAAACGTGAGTTGACGCGCAGGCCTTCGTCGCCAGCGGCCTGGAGCAGATTCTGCTCGGCGGTTTGATCTTCGCCGGCCGCATCGGAGGCCTGAGCAAAGGCGCTCAGCGCCTGGGTGCTTTGATGTTCCTGGCGGTAGACGTTGGCTTCAGCGAGCAGGTACTGGTAGTCGGGCTCGTTATCGGGTGAGCTGCGGATGGAGGCGAGTTCGCCCTGGGCCCGGGCCGTGTCGCCGAGGGCTAGGTACGTATTGGCCATTCCGACGCGCACTGCAGTATCGGATGCACCGGCGGCCTCTGCACGTTGGAGGTAGGTTTCCGATAATTGGTAATCATGCATCTGGCGAAAGAGGTCAGCCGCCTCGATCATCTGCTGACCGGTGGGTGGAGGGGTGTCTCCCGCTTCGGCTTCCATCAGACCTAACGCGATTTGGCGAGTGGCCTCATCGCTGTGGTCCTGTTGGGCCATTAACTGAGCGATGGCCAGACGCACGGTGACACGATCGCTGCTGGGCATCGTGAGCGCCCTGCGGAAGCGGAGCATAGCTGCGCTCTGGTCGCCGAGGTGACTGAGAGCCTCGCCGGTGAAAACGAAAACTTCGGGCGCGTCAATGCCGGGCGTGGTGGCGGACGCCGGTTTGAGCATGGCATGTTGTTCGGCCAGCTGCACGTAGTGCATGGTTTGCTCAGTGTTCTGGAGCTGCGACCAGGAACGAGCGAGCCAGGCGTAAACGAGATCGTCGCCGGGCAGAAGTTTCTGCGCGACTTCGAGCTCGTCGATCGCGTCGTGATAGCGGCGCTCCGCATACAGGGTTCCAGCCAGCGCCAGATGAAGCGAACCATCGTTGGGCGTGAATTTCAGGGCCGCGCGATATTCGCCAACGGCTTTGGCCAGCGAGCCCTGCTGGCCGTAAGCGGTTGCGCGTATCAGATGGATCGGCTGCGAATCACCCAGCTCTTCCGCAGCGAATTGCACCTGGCGGAGCGCCATCTGCGGCTTGTGCAGGTCGAGACTTGTGTAGGCGAGGCCGAGGTGCGCTTCGCCATTCTTCGGTTCGCGCTTCAGGGCCGATTCGAAGTCCGCAGAGGCTTCGCGCGGCAGGTGCAGATCGTGGAGAACGTAGCCGCGATTGACATAAGCGGTGACGACTTCAGGATCCCGTTGCAGGGTCTCGGTGAAATCCTGGCGCGCTGCGGCCAGCTGGCCATTGTGCTTGTTGGCGTAACCGGCCAGCAGGGGGATGTCGGGCTCTTTCGGGAGGATCCGATCGTATTTCTCCGTCAGATTGAGCAGCGCGTCGTACTGATTCATGTGCAGCAGGTCGTAGCCGAGGTAGACAACAACATCGCGATCGTCGGGTAAAGCGCGGATCGCTGCGGACGCGACATTAGCCGATTCCTGATAGTCGCCGCGAAAGCTGAGGTAGCGCTCCTTTTCGCGAAGGACCTGCGGCTCCTGCTGCATATCCGGGGTGACGCGACGGAACCACACACCAGCGGCGTCGAGCTTGTGGGCTTCGATATCTGCATTCATGCCACCTGCAATGATGAGGGCGTTTCCGGGAGCGAGGGCGTATCCCTTGCTGTAGGCAGCTTCGGCTTTCGTAAACTCACGGCGCGAGGTGTACATATCGCCGAGGGCGAGCCAGGGGATATACAAGGTTGGATAAACCTGAGCCAGGCGCTGGAAGTATTTCTCCGCTTCCTGGTCACGGCCGGCCGCCCGGGATGCATAGCCCAGAGAGGTGAGGGCGAAGCGGCTGTTCGGATCGAAGGCGAGAATTTGTTTGTAAACGGCGATGGCTTCCTCAGTGTGGCCGAGCTTCATGAGCAGATCGCCGTCGAGCTGCAGGTTGTTGGGATCGGTCGCATTGATGGCGAGCGCTTCATTCAGGTCGCTGCGCGCCCCGGTCAGGTCGCCGTCGTTCATCCGGATTAAGGCGCGCAGGCGGAGAAACTGCGCGCGGTCGGAACCATGCTCGTCGAGCGCGTCGATGGCAGCCTTTGCGGTGTTCAATTGCTGGTGGGCTGCGTCGGGCTGACGCAGGCTTTGATAGAGCTCCATCAGATCCATGTGGATCTGAATGGGGTAGAGCGGCCCCTCCACGGGGTCCGTCGGCATGTGCTGGAGAGCCGCATTGAATTCCTGAACCGCATCGCCGTTGCGCTCCTCGATGCGGGCGATTTCACCGCGGATGGCGTGCAGGCGATAGTGATTGGGGTCGATCGCCGCGGCGCGGTCGAGAAACGCATTCGCGTGCTGCATGGAGCCAACGGCCACTTGTGCCTGGGCTGCGGAGAGCTGGAGATTCAGATCTTTCGGGAGAGCGTCAGCAACCTCGGCATAGAGTTTAGCGGCCACTTCCTGCTTGCCATCGAGCTGGTAGGTATAGGCCAGCTCGGCCTTCACATCGGGGCGAGGGGAGTGGATCGCTTTGAGCTCGGCGATGGCGTCGGAATAGTTGCCGGTCTCGCGGTAGTAGCCTGCCAGCGACCGCTCCACGTCAGGATTATTCGGAGTGCGTGCTTTGGCGAGATCGAGATAGTGATGGGCGAGATCGAGCTGCCTGAGGTGCTGGTAGGTGATAGCGAGCAACAATTCCGAGCGCGCACTGGGCTGGAACCGTTCCGCAGTGCCGAGGGTGTCGAGGGCGTCCTGATAATCGCCGGAGCGCAATTGCAGATCGCCGAGCAAAAGAGCATCGTCGATCTGTTTGGGGTCCTGCGCGAGAACCTTCTTGAGCAGATCCTCGGCCTCTTTGGTTCGGCCCATGACTCCGTAGCTCTGAGCGAGTCCGGAGAGGCCTTCTAACGATGATGGATTGAGGCGAAGGCCTCGATTGTAGGCTTCCACGGAAAGCCCGGGCTTCGAGTCGAGCCGCGCGGCGTATCCGAGGAGAAACCACAAATGGGGATCGCCCGGAGCGGCCTGGGCAGCGCGTTGCGCGTAATCGACTGCCTGTTTGTTGTCGCCACGCTTGAGCGCGGCTTCCGCAGCGCCGGCGAGACGCGCGTTCTGAATGTTCGATCCCCAGCCAAGCGACGGCTCCTGCGCAGTTGACTGCGATTGCGGGGAAGCGGGCTGAGGCTGCGACTTTGTCGAACCGTCGGAACCTACCTTGTAGGTCTGGGCAAACAAATGACAGGAGAAGGCGATAGCGAGCAGCAAAACACTTGCAAATCTGAGGCAGCCAGGTCGAGCAGTCAAGGTGTCACCAGGGGTTCGCACAGAATGACCCGTTGGATGCCGGAGGCGTGGTCGGCGTTGGCTTTTTCAAGGGCAGTTGCGAGTGTTTACCGGGCAACCAGGGGCATAGCGATTCGAATCCAATGCACTTCGCGAGGCATTTCTTTTGCAAAGACTGGAAGCAGTGGCACCGTCAACCCGGCCCATCCCATTGAGCTTTATCTTCCTGGCGGTATTTGCCGTGCATTTACCGCTTTTGCTGATGGAAGTGCCTTTGAAGTCGTACGACACGAACTTCCATATTTTTTTCGCGTCGCATTATCTGCATCATTGGTTCGATCCGTGGAACCCGAAATGGTACGCGGGATTTTCGCAAACGACGTATCCGCCATTGCCCCAACAGTGGGTGGCGCTGGTTTCGAGGATTATGGGCCTCGATATGGCGTATATGGCGGTACAGTTTGCCGCAATCCTGCTGCTCGCGGTGGGGGTTTACCGGTTTGCGCTGTTGTGGGTCAATCCACGCGCGGCATCGCTGGCTGCGCTGGCCAGTGTGTTTCTGGGATCAGAGAGCTTTCTGATCTACTCCGCCGGTCAGTTATCGACGACCGCGGCTGCGCCACTTTACCTGAACGCGTTGCCTTATTTGTTTCAGTGGGTTCGGGAGGGAAGATGGCGTTCGTTTGTGAAGGGGGTTGTGCTGTTCACCGCGGCGGCTGCTGCTCACCACGCGACGCTCCTGTTTGGATCAATGTTCTTTGCAGTGCCGGTGTTGGCCCTGGTTTGGATTGATCGACAGGACGATGAGCGGGTTTCAACCGGGGCTTTCGTCGTGCGCACTGTGGTAATGACGGCGGTTGTCGCAGGTGCGGTGGCCGTGGTGCTTCTGCCTTTCTGGATCGCACTCATTCACTATCCGGTAACGCAGACACCAATTCCGCATCCCAGCCGCGCCAATTACATTCTGAGCCCGCAATGGGGACTGAATTATTTTGTGGTGCCGTATGGAGCGCTGATTCTTGCGCTTCCGTTCATCTTCATCCGGGGATCGGCGGTTGCGCGTCTGCGTCCGCTGCTGCTGGGGTTCTGGGTCGCGTTCCTGGTGGGCCTGGGAGGGACGACGCCGGTGGGCCATCTGCTGCTGGGGCGCGCGTTTGAGGTGCTGACGATGGAGCGATTCAGCTACTGGGCCACGCTGCTCGCGCTGCCCTTTGTTGGATTGCTGGCCTCCGAGCTGATCGATCGTTATCGTGCGCGCGCGGTCGTCGGATTGACGATCGTGGCGGCATTCAGTTGCGCGCTGGCGGTGGCGTGGTCGACATATCGGCCGGCCGATGCCGAGGACTTCAAAGTGGAATCGGTTGCGGCGTGGCTGAATCGGGACGGTCATGACAATTACCGCTATGTGACTCTGGGCTTCGGCAACAAAATATCCAGGCTGGCGGTGCTGACGGATGCGAGCAGCGTCGACGGAGAGTGGAATTCCGGACGCATGCTGCCGGAGTTAACCGCTCACGGCGGCGGCGCGCTGACGAGCTCCAAGTACTTTGGCAAAGAAGGCCTGGACGCGCTGCACGCGATTCTGGATCACGCCGATCATTACGGGCTGAAGTGGGTCTTTGTCCGCGATCCATATTATGAACCGCTTTTAAAGTTTGGCGGATGGCGGCGCGTCGACGATCTCGAGGACCGAACGATTGTGGTGTGGAGTAAGGACGGCGTGCCTCCAGCCGCGCCGGTGAACGCGCCGCAGATTCCACCACGCTGGCAGGGATTGATGTGGGGAACGCTCCCTTTCGGCAGCAGCCTGTTGGCAATTCTGGTGGTGGTGGCGCTCCCGGAGAAGAAGCGCAGGCCGGCGGATGCAGGGCCGGTGGTTGCGCGCGAAGATATGGTGTCGGGAAGGCTGGTTTCGTGATGGGCGGACGTCTTCTTGCTGTGGTTTTAGCACTCGCGACGGTCGCGCTGGTGGTCGTGGGAACGCTGTGGCCTGTTCCAGCAGCCGCGGCCTATGCGGGACTGGGCGGGACGGGTCTGGAGCGATCTTCTTCGACTCCGGAGGGCGCAGTGAACGATCTCGCGAACGCGATGGGCCACCAGAACTGGCAGAAGGCGTATTCCGAACTAAGCAACAAGGGCGAATTCACCGAACAGGACTTTGTGCGCGACCTGACGGGCAGCTATCCCAGCCTGCGCACTTACGCGACACTTGACAACTTTCAGGTGCGTCCGCTGCATGCCTCGAATGACGAGGCGCAGGTGCAACTGGGCCTGAGTTGGTCAACAGTGGTAGGAACGTTTGTCGATAACCGCACTTTGAAGGTTGTGAAGGCTGGCGACCGCTGGGCGCCAGTGTGGCCGATCGTGAAGGAGCCGCGGGTGCCTCCGCAGGTGATTCCGGTGACCTACCTGCGCTGGGATGTGATCTACCGCGGTCCGCAGGATGACTGGGGCGCGCAGGATGTGGAGGCGCCGCACGTCCGGATTGTGGACATGCATCCGATCGAGCGTGCTGCGGGAGTGGTGGTGCTGGGAGAGCTGCTCAATGAGGACGTGGTTCCGGCGTACGTCTCGGTGAAGGCAACTTTGCTTGGCAAAAACGGCGCGGTGATCGCGAGCGAAGACAGCTTCGACAAAATTTCGCATCTCCTCCTGCCTAAAGAGGTCACCCCGTTTCTGATCACGTTTCCGAACGTTTCGCTGTCGGATGTGGACAGTATCCACATGGATCCTGCCTCGACCCTTGTCGCCGCGTCGGCCGATCCGGTTGTCGAAATTCAGGACCAGAAGCTGAGTCCGGCGCCGGATGCGTCGTTCAGCGGGAACCTGGTGGACGAGGGCGGCCAGATCGTCAACATCGCCCATGTTCTGGGGACTTTCTACGATAAGAGCGGTCAGCTGGTCTGGGTCGGGGATCAATATGTCGATCGCGCGTTGCTGCCGCAGACGCCGGTGGCCTTTTCTATACCGTTGCCCGAGGATCTGGCGAGGAAAGTCAGCAGCGAACGGGCAATTGTCGCTACCTACAGCCCGGGTGGCTTCCAATGAGCCGCGGGTGTTCGTTTCTGTTGATCGGCGCGGCATGCGTGACGGGGCTTTCGGCTGCCGGTCAGAGCGGCCATCTCGATCTGCCGCAAAACGTAGTGGCGGGAGAGGCATTCTCCATCCCCAGCCCGGGCAATGGCCAGGGAGTTCTCTGTATCGTTGGACCGAGCCAGGTACTGCGGCGTGAGGTACAGGCGGGTCAGCCGATCGCAATCGCGGCCGGCGATCTGGACAATGCAGGGCATTACGTGGCGATGCTGACCAGCGGTGCATCGACAGAAACGGGCGAGTTCGACGTCGTCCCCGCGGCGCAGCCGGAGTCAATCAGTTTCCTGGCCAAGCCATCGCGCCTGCCGGTGGATCTGCAGAACGGAATCACGGGCGCGGTGTATGTGTTCGATGCGTTTCAGAATCTGATCGTCACGCCGATGCCGGTTTCGTTCCAGCTTTCAATTCCATCGCAGGCGGCGCAGACGAGGACTGTGGTAACCAGGCAAGGCGCGGCATGGACAGAAATGAATTCCGCCACGAAGGACGGAAATGCGAGGTTTGTTGCGCAGGCAGGTGACATTTCTGCCACGCGCGTCATCGAACAGGCTCCGGGGAATCCTTGCGGGCTGACGATGAATGCTAAAAAAATGGGCCAGCAGATCGAGCTTGAGACCGATCCTTTGCGCGACTGCAACGGCAATGCGGTTACGGACGGAACGATCGTTACGTTTACAGAGAGCTGGAACGGCGGGCAAACAACGGTCGACGTGCCGTTAAAACACGGCATTGCAGAGGCTCAAGTGCCTGCAATCAATGGCGCTCGGATCTCGGTCGCCACCGGAGTGGTGATGGGCAACGAGATTCGCTGGAGCAATCGATGAGGCTGGCAGCGGCGATGCTCTTCGTCGGTCTTGTGACGGCGGGCGCTTTTGGTGCGGAACTGAGTCCGGACCTGAGTGCGGATCAGGCAACGGTGCACGTGGAACCTGCAATAGTGCAGGGGCCGCGCCCTCTCGCGAAAGAAACCGCAAGCGCCGTCGTTCGCGATTACCTGGAAGCGTGGCAGAGTCTGAGCGCGGCGCTGGAGCAGAACCGGGCGGAGCTGCTGGACCAGGATTTTACGGGGATCGCCAAAGATAAGTTCACCGAAACCATCCACCAACAGACGCAAGCGGGAATTCGAACACGATATCAGGAGCGTTCGCACGACATCCAAATTATTTTTTACTCGCCGGAAGGGCTATCCATTCAGTTGGTAGACAACATCGAATACGATGTACAGCTTCTCGATCATGAGAAGGTCCAGGCGACTGTGCCGGTGCATACGCGTTATATCGCGGTGCTGACGCCGGCGGAGGTGCGCTGGAGAGTGCGCGTACTCCAGGCTGAACCGAAGTAAGTGAAAGAACCTGTCATGCAACCGAAGATCGTACGACCGCCATGCAGAGCAATCCAGAGCACGTGCAACCGCATCGCGCTGGAATATGGAATCAATCCAAGGAGGAAGTCAATGATCTCGGTCGTCGTACCAATCTTCAACGAGGAAGAGAATATCGTTCTTTTCCACGAAGCCGTTGCCGATGCGTTAAAAGACATCGGCGAGGACTGGGAGGTGGTCTATGTCAATGACGGGTCGAGAGACTCCTCGCTGGAACTGTTGCGGGGTTTACAGGCCACCGACTATCACGCCGTAGTAGTGGACCTGTCGCGAAACTGGGGCCACATGGGCGCAATTTCAGCGGGTTTGCAAACCGCGCGCGGTGACGCCGTTGTCCTGATGGACGGCGATTTTCAGGATCCGCCCGAAGTGCTGCCCGAGCTGATTGAGGCCTGGCACAAGGGATCGCAGGTCGTGGTGGCGGTGAGACGGAGCCGCCAGGAGCGGCGCAAAGTGCTGGCGAAGCTGTTCCCGCTGTTTTACCGCGTGCTGGGAGCCCTGTCCGACTTTCCCATCCCATTGAACGCCGGAATCTTCGGCTTGATGGATCGGCAGGCCGTGGACTCGATCAACGCGATGCGCGAAAACAACCGCTACCTGCCCGGCCTGCGCGCATGGGTGGGCTACAGCAACACGGTTGTCTATTACGACCGGCAGGATCGCGCGGCGGGAGAGGGAAAGCTCACGTTCATCAGCAGAATTAAATACGCGATGGACGCGATCACGAGTTTCAGTTACAAGCCGTTGCGGCTCTGCTTTGTGCTTGCGGGGCTGGCTTGCGGGATGGCCGCAGTTCTGGTGCTCTCGAGCCTTATTTCGAGCAGCGCATTGAATTCGGTGGGCTTTGGTGTGGCGTCCGCTATTTTCATGGTTGGGGCCGCAGTGCTTCTTTGTCTCGGAGTACTTGGAGAGTATCTCGGGCGCGTGTATGACGAGGTGCGGCAGAGGCCGCTCTCGATCATCAACAAGGTCTATTATGCGTCGGATATGTCTGGAACGCTGGGAGACAGCGAGGAGTTCGAGGAGCCGGTAAAAGTCCTGCGCATCGCGTAAGGGTTACTTTGCAGCTGCGGGGGGCGGTCCGGCTGGGCAGGTGGGTATGCCTGGCTCGACCGCCGTTCCTTCTTCGTAATCATTCCACGTTTCAACCAGCAGGAAGGGCAGTGGATCGTCCGCGGGATAGTACTGCTTCCAGAAATTCAGCGTGTCGGTAAATGTCTTGCCGCACCGCGCGGCGATATGGCGGTTGAGACTCCAGGAAGCCTTGCTGTCATCGAACTGTGACCAGGCTCCTCCGACCGCGATTTTGTCTGGATATTTGGACTGCATGGTGCGGTAGAAGTCCGAAAGATAATCGTCTCCCCAATTGCTGCCGTCGGCTGCCCAGCCCTTCCTGCCGGGCTGCACCCATGCGTAGAAGCCATCGAAGGCGCTGGCATAGGCGCCAGGCAGGTTTTCGTAGATCAGTAACGGCGCGGGGTTCCACTTGTTCAGATCTTCGCGGACGCGGTTCCAGTCCGTATGCATGCCTTTGGGAAAGATGAAGATGACGGGACGCCCCTCGTATTCGAGATAAGCCCGCCGGCCTGAAGAATCGGCGGCGAGATAGGTATCATGGAACATTTTGAAGTCCGAAAGCGCTTCGTCGGTCGCGCCATCTGTGGAGTCAGTTTCGTCGTACATCATCGCCACTTTAAACTTTTGTTCCGCGGCGATCGGCTGAAGGAGGGCGTAGGTCCGATCGTTGAAGGGATCGCGGTCGCCGTACCAGTCAACGACGAAGCCGGAGATGCCCATCGCCCGCGCCTTGCGTATCTGCTTGCGAAGCTCCACGGGATCGTGGGACGAGTAACCGACAGAGATGTGGTCGTGATTGGGGTGGCCGAACCACGGCTCATAGACGGCGAGCAGCTGGGGAGCAGCACCGTCATGCTTCGGTCTAAGTCTGGTGACCTTCTGCGATGCCGGTGGCGAACATCCGTGAGTGAGCAGGAGAAGGCAAAAAAGTACAGTGCTTAATCGATCCATCCGGAAGTAGGATTAGACGCGCGCTGCCCTGGAGCGGTTGTTCGGACGGCGGCAATCAAGGGCAATCGATAGGCAGGCGGGGAGCAGCCGCGCTATGCCTCATGGCATCCAATGCTCAGTTCAAAGAGCGTTTCGGCAACGCGTCCCCAGGGCCTCGAAAAAACTGATGGCGGCGGGATATCTGCCGGGATGGAGTTGGTAGCTTTGGAGAATACCCCGACGGATCGATCGAAGACACTGCATGCCCGCATTTTGTCGGGCAGCTTCATCCTGATTCTGGGGTCTGTCCTCGCCACCGTTACGAATTTTGCCTACAACATGGCGGTCGCGCGCTTCCTGGGGCCGACCGGGTACGGTCACGCGACCGCGGTGTACACACTGCTCATCCTGATCTCGGCGGCTACGCTTTCCTTTCAAATTGTTTCCGCTAAAGTGGTCGCCCAGCAATCTTCGCCGGAGGTGAAGGCTGCTGTTTATCGGGGATTCCATCGCGGGTCATGGATCTGCGGCCTGGCGATCGCGATATTCCTGCTCATCTTCCAGAGGCAGATAGCCGGTTATCTGAAGTTGCCGAGTTCAGTTCTGGTCGCCTTGCTGGCGGCAGGCGTAGCGTTTTACGTCCCGCTGGGCAGCCGGCGGGGATACATCCAGGGACTTTGCGGTTTCCGTAGTCTTGCGACGAATCTGGTGCTCGAAGGGGTGGTGCGGCTCTTCGGTTCGTTGCTGCTGATCAAGCTTGGCTATGGAGTACGAGGCGTGGTGGCCGCTAACGCGGCAGCGGTTGCGGTTGCCTACCTGGCAGCGATGCCCCCGCGGGTTGTGCGAATCCCCAATCCGCTGCGGTTTAATGATGCGTTTCGCGAAACGTTCCAGGCGATGGTCTTTTTCGCGGGCCAGGCCCTGATCAATAACTGCGACATCGTTCTGGTAAAGCATTTCTTCGTTCCCACATCGGCGGGGCTTTATGCCGCCGTAGCGATGGTAGGGCGGGTAATCTTTGCGTTTTCATCGGCAGTCGTCAATTCCATGTTTCCCCTGGTAGCCGGGACGCGGCGGGAAGAACGAAGGGGACTAAAGGTTGTTGCGATTTCGTCGCTGCTGGTGGTGGTGATTGGTGGCGCGCTGGCCCTGGGCCTGCGCCTCGCGCCGGCGGCGATCTGGACCACGATGTTCGGAAGGGGATTCGCGGTCGGCGGGGAATATGGGCTGCCGTACCTGTTGTCGATGTATGCCATCACTACCGTAATTTACTCACTGAGCGTTGTCATTATTACCTATGAAATGTCTTACAAGATTGCAAATACGAGCTGGCTGCAACTGGCTTTCAGCGGAGTCATCATCGCGGGTATCTGCCGGTTTCATTCATCGCTGCGGGAAGTTATCTGGGTGCAGCTGATCCTGATGGCATTGCTGCTGATGATCGTGGCGATTCCATTCATCTTCAATTCGTTAGCTGAAGCGCGATCTCTGCAGCAAGCCGCTGAGTCGGGGCCGATCCGCATCCTCCGCCGCGTTTCAGAGGACGAAGTCATCGGCGAATTTCTAAGGAGCGACTTCAACAGTCCTGCGTTTCACGAATACAGGGAAGCCCTGCATCACCTTGTTGCGAATCCGGATCTTGAGAATGCCGGGGAGAATGCCAAGAGACGGGCGCTGCTCTATATCCGGCATCTTGCGCTGTGGAAAGAACTGCCGAAGGACACCGAATGGTTTGAGGTCCAGATTAAGCCGACGCAACTATCCCGGTTACGGTTTTTTCCGAGGGCGCAATGGCGCAAGCTGGCGCGCGGCAATTATGCGGTACCGGATGTCGTGGACAGGTTGAGGAATCAGGCCACGAGCGTCGACTCGGGGTTCCGATCGAAGATCCAGGCGATTAGCGAGCGACTGGTCCGCGAGGACTCCGACCTGAGAGCGGTTATTCTCATCGGTCTCAGCGAAGCGGAGCCGCTCACCGTGCTGGACGGAAATCACAGACTTGCGGCTGCGATGCTCGCGTCTCCGGAGGCTGCTGGAAAGCTGCGATTTCTCTGCGGGCTATCGCCGAGGATGTCCGAGTGCTGCTGGTACAACACCAACCTGGTTACCTTGCTGCGCTATGGGAAGAATGTCGTGGGGCACATCGTGCGGGATCCGGAAGCTGAGTTAGCCAGGCTGCTTCAAACCACGAGTTAGGCAGTAACTGAGTGATTAAAAACGGGAGTATCGAGCTATGACGACAGGAATGCGTGCAGTGGCAGTCAAGAAGTTCCCCGAGCAACTGGGTGTAAAGCAGAAGCTTACCTTTCTTCACGAGATAGGGAGCGTGATGAATGCCAGCCGTCCCCGTTTGGTTATCGACTGCTCTGGAATCCATGAATGTACCACGTCGGTGATTCATCTGCTGCTGCATTGTCTGGAAGAGGCAATGAAACGGAACGGGGACGTCAGGCTCGCAGCTGTCCCACCGGCGACTGCTGTAGGACTGGTGAGTACAGGCGTGGCCCAGTTATTTGAGACCTTCGATACGACGGCCGAAGCGGTGAACAGCTTCCACCAGATTCCCGCGCAGCAGACGCTTGCGTCTCGCCTGCAGGGGAAATCGGAAAAGGCTGCATGAGCGGGAGTCAAGGGAGTTACAGGTCACTCAGGACGGAGCAAGAAAAATGAACGATGCGGGATCGTGGTGTGGTCGGCTGATGGCGTTGTATCTGATATTGTCGCTGGGAACGCCGTTTGGGGTTGCGGCTTCAACGCCGGTCCAGGAAGCGCCGGTAACCGGCAGTCAGGCGCAAGCAGCGAATGTTCCGGCGGCAGCGAAGCTTGTAGCCGAAGGAGGATCTGCGGCGTTGCCGGACAGCCCGAATCCAGTAACAGCGCCCGCTAACTCAGGCGCGCGGCAGGAGCAGGGGAGTCAGCAGAGCAGCACGTCGCAGGTTGCGCAGCAACCTCAGAACGCGCCCACACAACCGATGGGCACAGCCGCGGCTCCGATCGAGCCGGGGACGGGTGTAGCCGCGTCGCGACCCGCCGGGGCCGCCATTGCTCCAGCGCGGCAAAAACGAACGCGATCGTTGATGATTAAGGTAGGTCTGATTATCGGTCTGGGTATCGCCGTTGGCACGGTGGTGGCACTTTCGAGTGCAAGCCCGAGCAGGCCATCGACGCAGTGAGTGCGCGAAATTTACTAACCCGGGGGCCTGGTGTGTTACTGAATTTCAAGAACAGACGCAGCACCATCGTAAGTTTTTCGGGGATCGATGGCGCGGGCAAGAGTACGCAGATCCAGTCGCTGCAAAGACGGTTGGAAGAGGCCGGCCTGCGCGTGCGTGTGATTCCTTTCTGGGATGAGGTGGCTCGCCTGAAGAGATTGCGGGAGGCCACGGGGCACAAGATATTCAAGGGAGACAAAGGGGTGGGACGGCCCGAAGCCCCGATCAACCGGCGGGACAAGAACGTCCGATCGCGGTTGATGACGGGGGTAAGGCTGGTCCTTTACTTTCTCGATGCGCTATCCCTGCGGAGAGTCGTGAAGAAGGCGCGGGTCGCGGACACTGATTTCGTGATCTGCGATCGTTATGCTTACGACGAGCTCGTGAATCTTAGCCTGCATAAAAGGTTGATTCGGACCTATGTGCGACTGGTGATGCGCCTCGTTCCCCGGCCGGATATCAGTTACATCCTCGACGCGGATCCGATTCAGGCGCGGGCGCGCAAGCCGGAGTATCCTCTGGATTTTCTTTATACCTGCCGCGAGTCGTATCTGACATTGAGCGGCCTGGTGGGAGGAATTACGGTGATTGCTCCGCTGCCCGTCCATGAGGTGGAGAGCGAGGTTTTCAAGCACCTGTCTCTCGACACGGACGACGCGGAAGAACGGCAGGACCTTGGAATTCCCGCGTGAGTCTCCTACGGAAACAACGTCGGCCTACCTATCTTTTCTTCTTGTGATTCTTCTTACCTTTCTTCCCGGGTTTGGAGGTCTTCGCGGCCGGTTTCTTCTGCGCGACCTTTTTTGCTTTGACGGCCTGACGCGCAGGAGCCGGCTTCCTGGGAGCTGCCTTCGGGGCTGATTTCGCAGCAGCCCTGGCGACTGGCTTCTGTGCAGGCTTCTTCGCTGGGGCGGGGGCGACGACTTTCTTTGCGGGCGCCGAAGCTTTAACGGCTACTTTAGGCTCTGGCTTTGAGACAGGTTTTGCCCCGACTTTTGGTTTTTCGATGGCCTTGGCCGGGGCCTGCTCTGAGGTTTTGAGCGCCACAATGGGCTTTGCCGGCTGCTTTGCACTGGCAGCTGGGGTGGTCGCCGCCTTAACGCCTTTTGCGGATTTCACTGGCTCAGGCGCAGCGCCCTTTTTGGGTGGCAGGGCGACCGCCTCGCCAAGAAGGGATGAACGCCTGGGAGGAAGCAGCTCGCTCTCGTCCTCGGATTCGGTTTCCTCGTCGGCATCGCCGCGCAGCGGAACTTCGATCTCGTCGTCTTCCTCGATTTTGGGTTCGGCACGGCGACCACGCGGCCTGCGGATGACAACTGGCGGGGGCGGCGCGGGGGGCGATAAGGGCGCGAGGAAGGCGCGAAGTTCTTCCTCGGTTTGCAGCTTGCCATCCATGAACTGGAAGAAGAGCATCTCCGCGATCTCGCCGTAGTTGGGCAGGTCGGGAGTGATGCGCATCTCCGCCATCAGCGTGGTGGGGATCTTCTGGCGCGCCTCCGGCCAGACATTGAAGAAATTGTTGAACTTCTCTTTGACCGGGGCGGTTTTCGAACTGAAGGCCAACCACAGCACCGGCTCGGCCTGGTAGCTGACGATAAGTTTCCAGGCGGCAGAGGGCGTAGAGGCGGCCTTGCTGAGGAGCTCCTTCGAAAATTCTTTAGCGGACTGCTCGAGGTGGTTCCACTGCTCGACGAACCCATGGCGCGGAAAGAGGCGCTTCAGGTTGGCGACGTCTTTCGGCTGCATCCGGGCGGTGAGCAACTCGAGGTGCGCGGCGGAGGGATCTGGATTTACGCCGAGCATCAACAGGCGAATGAAAATCCTGTTCAGCTCTTCGAGGCCTTTGGTGTCAGCTTTGGCCGAAGTCCAGTGAGGATCGAGAATCTTCATCCAGCCTTCGGCTTCCAGTGCGCGAAGGGTGCGGATGGGATCCTCTTCGTGGGCGATCTCTTCGAGCTCGTAGCCCCTGGCATAGGGTGAAATCTGCTCCAGCAGGGCTTCGTCTTTAGCGTTCTGATAGCGGGTTCTGGTGCGCTCGTCCATCTGCCAGCCGGTGCGGGTCGAGAGGCGGACCGCGCGGACCATGCGGGAGGGATCTTCTATGAAGCCGTAATTGCTCGCGAGGCGCAGGTGGCGGGCTTCGATGTCAGCGAAGCCGTTGAGGGGATCCAGGAGCAGGCCCCAGGAGCCCTCATTGAGGGAGATGGCCATGGCGTTGGCGGTGAAGTCGCGGCGGCGCAGGTCCTCGAGGATGGGCGCCCAGTGATATACGGGCTTACCGGGCTTAGGATATTCTTCCCGGCGGGAGCTGGAGATTTCGACCCGGACGCTGCCCGGAAACCAGAAAAAGAGGGTGCGGGAGGGCTCATGATCGCCCCAAAAGGCAGCCCCGGCTTTCTCCAGTGGCTTCTTTAGTTTGAGAGCATTTCCCTGAACTGAAAAATCAAGATCGCGGACGGGAAATCCGCTGGTGAGGTCGCGAACCGCGCCACCGGTAAGAAAAAGCGTCATACCGGCTTCGCGGGCGGCGTCTCGAACCTGGCGAAGGGCGTTCTGCTGTGCGGGGGAAAGGCGATTTACGAGAAGATAGATGTAATCGGGCATGATGCTGATGTATTCTTCTGGTGAGGCGCGGGGCCTCTCCTCTCTCCGCGGAAACCCACCCCTAACTAAAAGCAAAATAACGAGTTAATGGGTTGGGAAACGACAATCCAAACTACCAATGTAACACAAAAGTGTGCATCCGCGGGAACGCGATCTGCACAATTTTTGATGCTTCACTCAGGAATGTGCAACAATCCTCGTTTCCCTCCCGAATTCTTTGACACGCATGTCTTCGAGCCGCAAAAAGGTGATCTTCCGCAAGTTTTCGCGGGACTGGGTCGCAGGGTATCTGCCGCTGAGCGGGTTCGTGCACGAAGGCACCGTGGAGATGCTGGATCTGGACGGCAAAGTCGTCTCCCTTTCAGCCGAGGACCTGAAGTGGATCTGCTTCGTCCGGGATTTCAACTCCGGGGAGCTGAACAATCCGGAGCGGCTGGTGAGGAAGACGTTCGCGGGGCGCCCGCGGGGCGAGGGGTTGTTCGTCCGGGCGCGAATCAAGGATGGCGACCTGATCGAAGGGCTGGCAGCCAACGATAAGAGCCTGGTGAGCAGCGAGGGCGTGTTTCTGACACCTCCGGATTTACGGTCGAACACACAAAGGCTGTGGATTCCCCGGACGTCTCTGGAGGAGCTGGAGGTGGTGGCCGTGATCGGGGCGGCGAAGAAGAAGCCGGCGGTCGCGGAGCCGAAGGGGTTGGCGCAGGAAGAGCTGTTCTCCGGGCAATAGGCGGAACGAGGGTTCAGCGGCAGCGTTAAGACGCGTTCAGAAAATACAGCCCGCATGGCTAATTACGGAAAGCTCACAATAAGATAGCCCTCGCGATCAGGTCTGGCCGGCCTTCGCATATGAGTAGGTGCCGCACTCTCTCGTCGAGTTTTCCAGAACCGCTGCGTTCAGCGCTGGCTGAAGATCGCCTGAGAGGAACATTAGGTTGAGTTCGGGCTGGCCGCCCGAGGAGATCGTGAGAGCAGCGATCCAGCGCGCTGGAACCGGGCCGCAGATAGTGTTGTCGTTGAGTAAAATAGCCGTGGCAGGAACGCTGGTTTGGTAGAGACGAGCATCGACACTTTGATACCCGGATGATAGAAAGAACACTTGAGCCAAGCTCTGAATCTCGACCGTACCCAGCGGACGCTCTGTCTTGAGTGGATAAGTTGTTCCCGCGATGGTGATTCCCGCGCTCGACAGAATCACCTGCCCCGTGATCGATTCAGCAGTGTGGCTGAGCGGCAGCCAGACGCCGGTTGGCTCCTGGCCTGAAGGCGCGGACGGTTGCTGCGCGTTACCTGGCGATAAATTGCTCGCGCTCTGCGGCTCACCGTCACGGAGATCGTCGGTCTTTTCGTTCTCCTTCAGGATGCAATTGTTGAGCTGTATCGAGTAGTCTAACTTACCGCTGTAAGGATTAATCGTGAGGTCAGATGTGCGAACCGCATTCTCAAAGGTGCAGTTCAAGGTCACAGTTCCTCCTACCCGCATCTGATCGGTCAAGGAATTCATGGCGTGTTGGCCAAAGAGCGAATACTCTTCTGAATAGGCCGCGATGCCTGGCAATAACAAGGTCTCTTCGACCGAGGCAGGACTTGGCCCTCCCATCGTAACGAAGGCATCGGCTGATCCTCCGCTTTCAGCCACCCTTAGGGAAGTGTCCACAGATGGTATGAAGACGCCTGTGAGCGTTCCAGTTATTGCCATCTGGTGACCTTGATATCGCGTCGAGGCGTTTTTATCATCCGCTTGAAACTCGGACAACAGGTCTGCGGCCCTGACAGTTATCAGTTTCTCTTGATCGATGGGTAGGGTTCTCGGCTGTTCCGCACCATCTGGAGCTGCGGGCGGCGCTGAAGCATTCCAAGGTTGCTGCGCGTGTCGAATGAAGTTTGAGATCGCGAAGATAGCAATAATAGCTACCGGCATCAAAACCACAAAGGTCTTTACCTCGGGACTCAGATCGCGATACCACTCGGAAAAGTTAGCCGAAATTGCGGTTCCTCGTGTCAACCCGCAGTTAATACAACGTGCCGGGTAAAAGGGAATAACAAGGAGCCAAAGCCCACCGGTGATGATCACCATGAACAAAGTGCCGAAACCTAGGGCCCTTTTGAATCCAATTAGTTTCCCGCAGTTGGGGCATCGGAGCATCTGCACGGTAAACCTCCCCGCGGTCGCGATTCTGAGTAATGCGAAAATGCTATCACTCGAGCCGTCTAACTTTCGATGCAATACGCAGCTCGATCTATGAGGGATCATGCATTGAGCCTGACGATCTCCGCATTTAGCAAAGTGGCGAAGCCGACCCAGCTGGCGTAAGGGATGAAGCAGATCGCGGCGATGCGATCGATCTTCCATGTCACAACGACGTATCCAGCGATCAGACCCTCCATCAGGACAACGTCGACGAGCGCCTCGGTCGGGGCGTGCTTGCCGAAAAAGAGAAACGTCCAGGCCGCATTCGCCAGAAGCTGCGCGGTCCACAGGGACAGGCTCAGGGATCGTTGCCGCGACGCGGGCTGACGCCATGTCCTCCAACCGGCAATCGTCATAAGGACGTAGAGCACCGGCCAGACGATGGGGAAGACTGCGTTGGGTGGATTGAAGGAAGGCTTCGCGAGCTGGCGGTACCAATCGCGGGTGTCGGGATTCGCAGGACTGAAGCGCGAGCCGAACAAGGCGACTGCGGCAACGGCGGCTCCGAAACCGAACAGGGCGAGAAGGGGACGGGAACGTTTCATCTTCACGCTTTTCAGGATAGCCGCGAGCGGAAGCTCGGAGCCAGGCGACGAGGTGCGGTTGGCGAAATTACGTTCAGCAAACTCCTTCCAGCGCGGTAATCTCAGCGATAAACCCTTAGCGAAGGCGAGGGTCCGTTCTATTCAAAGTGGTAGAGCTTCAGCTTTTCAGTGTGGATGGTGCGGGAATCGAAGCGCCAGTTCTGCCCCTGGTCGTCCTCGTCGCCGTTGAGGCGGCGGCCCGGTACCCACTGACCATCGACGAAGGCTCCCTCGTCAATGGACGCAATGCCGACATGCTGGGCGTTCGTGGAGCGAGGAACGAAAGAGACGCGGAAGCCTTTGCCTGCGCCGAGGAATTCATCGACGCCAGTCGCCATAATGATGCCGAATCCGGCGCTGGCCTGGTTGCCAAAGATCTGATCGCGCGAGACGCGAATGGTATAGCCGCTCATGGTGAAGTCGACGGACGGATGGTTCTTGTCGAGCACGAAGCCATGCACGTCGCCAGCACTCTGGTGGGCGAGCAGAAGCGGCGTTAGGCTGGCGATCTCCGCGTAGCTGGCGGCCAGGGCTCCATCGGGGTCGGAGTCGAGCTCGTCTATGGCGAATGGTGAAAAGCCGATGCCGGATTCTTCGCCGAGAGCGTAGAAGACGTTGGGTGCACCAGCTGTGCCGCCGCGGGTTTCCGGCATGAAGAGCGGATTGCCGTCGCGATGATAGCGCTTACACCATTCCTGAAAATTTTCAGCGTAGAGGTCGGGAGCGTAAATATCGATGGCCGAGCCGGCGGCCTTCCAGATGTCGACAACGCGGGGTTGGGGACCGCCGCTGGGATAATCGCCCGGGGCAGTGTCCTCACCGGCGAGCCAGGTATTCACGTACATGGGGATGTCGTAACCGGATTTGCCGCTCGCGGCGACGGCCTGGACATAACGCGCGTAGTGCCAGGCCATGAAGATTTCGTCGGTGCGCTCGGTATCGCCGAAGACCTCAGGCCAGGAGCCGGTAGTTTTGTCGCCGTTGGCATCCCAGAGCGCGCGCAGATCGGGATAGAGCTGATCGTGGTGGGCCTGAAGATAGCGGGTGAGTTCGGCGGGGACGGGAGCCGCGAAGGCGCGATTGGCCGCGTCGGAGTGATCGCGGGAGTCGTTGAGGACGCCGACCTCGTTCTCGACCTGCATCATGAGGACGGTGTGGTCGCGGCCGTCGACTTCCTTGATATGGCGCATGAGAGCGGCGAAGGCGCGGGCATCGGCCTGCTGCGATGCCGTGCCGAGTGGCGTGAGGACTTCGACTGGATTGCCGCGCTCGACGACGCGGAGAAAGCGGCGGGTATCCTGCTTGACCCAGACGGGCGCGTAACTGGACATGCCATTTTTCCAGGAGGCGAGCCACAGGAATACGATGCGCTCGTGCTGCTGGCGGGCCTGGGCGAGGAGGCCATCGACGAGGGCGAAGTCATATGTTCCCTCAGTCGGTTCGATCAGCTCCCAGCTGAGCGGGGTGACGACGGTGTTGAGGTGCATCGAGGCCATGCGCGGCCAGATGGGCTTCATGAAGTCGAGGCTGGAGGATGAAGAGTTGCGAATTTCTCCGCCGAGAATGAGGAAGGGCTGGCCGTCGACGATGAGCTGCGTGGCTGAGCCGCGCTTTTCAAGATGCGGCGCGGGGTTTTGCTGGCCGGACGCGAGTGACGCAAAGAGAACAAGCAGAGAGAAGAAGCGGGTTCGCATGACGGGTGGATTTTAGCACTGCGGCGGCTGGGGGCCGATAGCTGATGCGCGTATCGGTTGCACGGCGATACGATGGATTTCATGGCGAAGATCAGTCTGAAGGATCGCGTGGTTTTTATTACGGGTGCCAGCGCCGGTATTGGCGGTGCGTGCGCGCGGGCGTTTGCGCAGGAAGGTGCTCGGTTGTTGCTGGCGGCGCGTCGTGTCCAGCGTCTGGAGGCGATGCGCAGGGATCTGCTGGCCGGCGGTGCGGCGGCGGTGAATTCATTCCAGCTCGATGTTCAGAATCGCGGAGCGGTCGAGTCGGCGCTTAAGAATCTGCCTGCCGAGTGGCAGGAGATCGATGTGCTGATCAACAATGCAGGGCTCAGCCGCGGCCTGGACAAGCTGTGGGAAGGCAAGCCCGAGGATTGGGAAGAGATGATCGACACCAACGTGAAGGGCATGCTGTGGGTGACGCGCGCGGTGGTGCCGGGGATGGTCGCGCGCGGCCGCGGGCACGTGGTGAATCTGGGTTCGACGGCACAGGATCTGGCCTATCCGGGCGGCGCGGTGTATTGCGGGACGAAGGCGGCGGTGAAGCTGATCAATGATGGCCTGCGCGAGGATTTGCTGGGCACGCCGGTGCGGGTGAGCGACATTGGCGCGGGCATGGTGGAGACCGAGTTCAGCGAGGTGCGCTTTCGCGGGGATCAGGAGCGAGCGGCGAAGGTGTATCAGAACATCACGCCGCTGAGCCCGGACGATATTGCCGATGCGATTGTGTGGGCGACGACCCGGCCCGCGCATGTGAATGTCGCGCACATGATCGTGACGACGATCGATCAGGCGAATTCGCTGATGTTTAACCGAAAAAGCTAGGAGCTGGGTGGCAGTCGCTGGTCTCCAGTCCTTAGTCCCGAGTCGCTGGTCGTCAGCCTTTAGTTGTTAGTCGCTAGTCATGATTTCCAGCCGTTAGCTTCGATCCTCAGCTGAACTGGCGCAGGTCGATGGTCATCTTGTATTCCTCGCCGTGACGGAGCTGTTCGTCCCAGGTGACTGCGTGACCGCGCTGGCCAGCCATGCGTCCGAGCATGGCGCTGAGGGCGCTTTCAACGCCGTCTTCGGCCTGGTTGTGAAACTTGCCGGAAGTGATGCTTTCGATGAAGGCGCGGTCTTTATCGCGATCGGCGAATTCAAGATTGTCCGTGAAAGCTCCGTTGGCCGCGAATGAACCTGAAGGAGCGGACGAATCCTTCCATTCCCATGCATTGTCGCCAAGGATGCGGACGGGTCCTGAATAGGGAGCCTCGGCGATCCCTTTCGTTCCGAAAATGCGCTCGGTGACGTCGAAGAAGCCGTTGGTTCCCCATTGCGTCGAGGTAAAGCTGAGGCGGGTGTCGTCGGGATAGGTGTAGATGACCTGATAGTTGTCCCAGGTATCGCCGGGGTGCGTGATGGCGTTGCGGCCGCCGGTGGCCGTGGCCTGGATGGGGTGAGCGCCGATGATCCAGTTGCAGAGATCGATGACGTGGATGTTCTGTTCGACGAGGATGTCACCGGAGAGGACGCGATCCCAGAGCCAGTTGCGGAGACGGAACTCGTCGTGAGACCAGCTGGCGCCGGTGTGGCTGACGGCGTTAGGCGCGTTGTAGTGGGCGGCGATGCAGACGATTTTGCCGATGTCGCCGGCGTGGATGCGCCGAACGACCTCGGCGATGGGTGGAGCGCTGCGCACTTGAAATCCAACATCGAGGCTGAGGCGGCCTTCGGCGCGCTTGCCGATGGCGAGGGCTTGTTTGGCCTGGGTGACATCGACGCCGAGAGGTTTCTCGCAGTACACGTGCTTGCCGGCGGCGACGACTGCGTCGAGGTGGGGCACGTGAAACCAGGGTGGCGTTGAGATCTGAATGGAGTCGACGGCCGAGGATGCGGCGAGTTCTTCGAATGCGTGGGGACCGCGGAACATGAGACTGGGATCGATGGCTGGAACGCCGAGTGATGCATTGAGTTCGTCGAAGTGGGCTTTGGCGGCGGCGAGCTGGTCGGGAAAAAGGTCGGCGAGGGCGACGATGCGGGCCGGGGTGTTCCTGGCAAAGGAGGTCGCGACGGTGGTGCCCCGGCTGCCGCAGCCGAGAAGTCCGATGCGGACTGCGGAGTTTGCTTCGTAGCCGAAAGCTGTGCGTGAGGAGAGGAACATGATGCCCGAAGCGGCGGTGCCGCCGATGAAGTTTCTGCGATCCATAATTGACTCTCAGGGATTTGTTTCAGGCTTGCTGGGCCAGAACCTTCGTGATGATTTTTTCGAGGTAGATTTTTTCGGCGCGCACGTCGGCGATTTGCTGCGGGCCGGAGGTTTCGCGTTCGATGGTGACGGCGCCCGTGTAGCCGAGTCGATGCAGCTTCGTGAAGACCTTCTCGAAGTCGACGAGACCGGTTCCGATGAGGACTTCTTCTCCGAGCTGCATCGGATCGGTAGGCCACTTGCCGTCCTTGGCGTGAATGCTGCGCACGTGGGGGCCGATGATGTCGACGGCGTCTACAGGATTGGCCTTGCCGTAGAGGATCAGGTTGGCGGTATCGAGGCCGACGGCGAGGTTGGGTTGGTCGACGTCTTTGATGGCGCGGGCCATGGTCGTGGGCGTCTCCTGGCCGGTTTCCATCAGAAAGTGCTGGCCATTGCCGGCGCAGTGCTGAGCGACCTCGCGAATAGCGAGGACGGTTTCTTCGTAGAGGGGATGGGCCGGGTCTTCGGGGATGAACCCGCAGTGCGTCTGGACGCAGGGAATGTTGAGGAGGGCGGCGAAGTCCGAGGTCTGCTTCAGGGCATCGATGCGTGCTGCGCGTGTGGCGCGTGGGACGAGACCGATGGTCGAGGGCCCGTGCAGAAAATCCCAGATGAGAGGTTCGGGGCGGACGACTTCCGCGGCGGTGGGGACGAGATTGTATTTTTCAAGCAGGCCGGTGAATTCCTGGGCAAGCGGTTTCGAAAATTTTCCGAGGTAGCCGTCAAGAGACAGGAAGCAGTTGGACATGCCGAGATCGTGAACGCGGGAGAAGGCGGCTTCCGCGCCGTTGGCGGGCTGGATGATGAGTCCGACAGCCATAGGAGGAAGATCTTGTCGTGTTGGGGCTGCGGCGCCGTTCGATTGGCTGAACGCTGTGCTCATAACGGTTGCGCTGACGGCCCCGGCTAGAAATTGTCTTCTTTGCATTGCGCCCTTTCGGGACCTTTATACGCCTAAAAAGAGCAGGGAATAGGAAGCAGGGAATAGGCAACAGGCGACGCGCAACAGGGAGCAGACAACATGAACATAGGGACCGGGGAACAGAAAGACAACGCCGGACCGCCTGTGCCGGTTCGCTTCGCTGAGGTTCGCAGGAGCCGAAAAAAATCAGGAACCAGGCCAAAGCCAACAGCTAGAGCGCCGCGAGCTTCGCCTCGATGTCCGCGAGAGCGGCCTGAAGGGCTTTGCGGCGAATCGGATTCGAGGTGCGTTCGTCGAGAATGCGCTCGCGCTGGATTTCGAGGGCGTGGCGCTCGAGAGTGCGAGTGGCCTTTGCGGCGTCGGCCGCATCCTGTGTGAGTTTGGCATTCGGTGAATGCTCGGCAGAGCGCTGCTGCTCGACCTGCTCTTCCACGGACTTGCTTTCCCATCCTCTGGCCATATTTGTATGGTAGCGCGGCAGCAGCGCCGACATTGTGATTTGTCGGCACAACAGGGAGACGAGAAGAGACCGGGCATGACGCTTGCGGTAGTAACGCATTTGAATTCGTTAAACGATTGCCGTGAGCCGCGACAGAGCGACACTGTGGTAACGGACGCGGAGAAGGAGTGTCCATTTTCGGGAAGTCGATGATGCAGTTGATGCTAGCGGACGCGATTTGACGAGAAAATTTGTCGAATTGCGTCGCTGCGTGAAGCGATGCAGGGATTGGCAGTTCGTTACTGTTGCCCAGACAGGTTCACCGTATGGAATTCATGCGAAATCCGCAGCCTGCTTTGAGAAGATGATCCGCAGCAAAGCCGCAAAATAGAAGCCATGCTGGCTGAAGTGTTTAGCTTCCCCAAAGCATCAGAAGCATTGCACCGAACGGGCCCCGGCTCTTTTGCTGAAGTTAGTTACTTCCGTGACGCACCGAAAATGTTTGTTGCAGAGGCGACATTTTGCCTCAAGATGCATCTGTAGAAGTGCCCACGCACGCAACGTACGAAAGGAGCACCACCACTATGAATTTTCTGATGTCCTGCCTGCACGCGGTTCTTGATTTTTTCTCTGAGATTTTGTTCGGATGCACCCATGCGCGGGTGACTCGCCCGTTTACGCTGGGCGAGCAAACCTATGAGGTGTGTCTCGATTGTGGGAAACAGATTTATTATTCCGCGTCGGAAATGCGGCCGTTGACGGCGTGGGAAGTTCGCCGGATGAAGGCTGCTCAGGCGGGCGGGGTGAAGGTGGTCCCGATCCCGGCGACCGGTCCGCAGCTGGTGCGGTCGGGCGAGCGCAAGTCGAAGGTCGCAGCCTAGGGCTCATCTGTCAGCGTTATCGCAAGGGAGCGCACCTGCGCTCCCTTTTTCTATTGTGGGGCACTTTTGGGGGAGGGTGACGGGTCCCGCGAGGCAGCTAAGATAATAGCTGGCTCTTCCCCAATGGTTCGCGTCCTGACAAGTCGATTGCTGCTGGCTGCTCTGGCCCTGACCGTCGCAGGATGCGGCAGCATCAATTACGCTGCACAGGCCGGCAACGGAAGCTTCTCGCTGACCGCAGCAACGCTGTCGGTGGGGACCAACGGACAGATCGCCCTCCATGCGGTCCTGCCGGCGGGCGATACGGCACCCGTGGTCTGGAGCATCGCTTCTGGAACGAACGCCGCTTCGCTGGGACAGGGCCATATTGACGCAGCAGGAATCTACACCGCGCCGGGATCGGTTTCCGCGAATGCGATTGCGGTCCGGGTGATGGCCGCGCTGAAAAGCGATGCGCAAAGCACGGCTTCGCTGACGATTACCGTGCACCCTGGATTCGTGCAGCCGCTGCTTCCGCAGAACGTGGCACTGACGCCGGGGGCGAGCGTGGATGTGACCGCGCAGATCGCTGAAGTGGACGCCGGCAGCGTGAAGTGGTCGATATCGGATACACCCGGAGGCCAGGCGAGTTCTGCCTCGGCAGCGCTCGGTTCGCTGAGCAGCCTCGGATGCCAGCGCAGTGCGGATCGCTACACAACCTGCAAGGTGACCTACACGGCGCCGAGCGCAATCTCCCAACCGGACGTCTACCTGAACGCCGCGGTGAACGGGGCATCGGTGACTTCACCACTCCACGTGCTGCTCAATGCGCAGGGAATCGTCAGCAATCCTGTAGAAAACCAGGCGATCCAGACTGGACCGGCGTTGCTTGGATCATCGGGTGGCAATGACGGAGACTACGACACCTGGGAGGACAGCAAAGGAGAGTCGTATGTGGCGGACTGCTGCGGCGGGACGCTGGGAGCGTTGGTGGAGGATGAGCAGAAAAATCAGTACATCCTGAGCAACAACCACGTGCTGGCCGAATCGGATCAGGGACATACCGGAGATGTGATCGATCAGCCCGGGCTGATTGATGGAGCCTGCACCCCTCTGAACCGGCCCGGATCGACATTGCATCCGATTGGGACGCTGTCGCATTTTGTGCCGCTGGCCTCGACGCAAACGAACGTGGATGCAGCGCTGGCTCTGGCGACGCCGGGGACGGTCGATTCTTCGGGGAGCATTTTGGGGCTGGGAACTCCGGGGCTGGACCAGGCACTCAGAGCTGCGCCCCCCATGGCAGGGCAGGGCGAAGCAGTGACTGCGGCGAATCTGCGCATGAATGTAGCCAAGAGCGGGCGGACGACGGGGCTGACATGTTCGAATCTTTCCGCGGTTGCGTTGACGGTGAAGGTGGACTACTACAAAGACTGCGCGGAGACACAGCCGTACTACACAAAGACGTACGAGAACCAGATAGGGATTGGCGGGGCGCATTTCACCGACAGCGGCGATTCGGGAGCGCTGGTGCTGGATGCGAGCAATGCGGCAGCGGTTGGGCTGTATTTTGCCGGTGGGACAGATGGTGACGGCAATGGGCTCAGCGTGGTGAATCCCATCGGCGATGTGCTGCATGAGCTCGGGGCCGAGATGGGAAGCGGCTTGAGCCTGGTTGGGACGAATACGGCGCACCCGATTGCGTGCCTTCGCTACGATCCAGCGGTCCCGGCCAATCTGCCGTACGTGGGGTCCTCTGCTCTGGAACGGGCGGAGGCGATCGCAGAGGGATCGGCGGAGACCCTGCACGGGAGCGGTATTCTGGGAATGACGGCCGGGCGGAGTCTGGATGGTCCCGGCGATCCGGCAGTCATCGTGTATGTCGATCACTCCAGCACGGAGGTACCGCAGACCATCGGGGGTTTGAGGACGCAGGTGATTGTCAGCGATTCGGGATCAGTGGAACGGGGTACGGCGCCGATGATGCCAGCGCTGGAGCCGGGCATGCATTTGTCGAGTGACTCGCTGGCGGCCGCGGAAGCGGCGGAACGCAGTGTGGCGTCGGCGCTGATGGCCGATCCGGCGATCTTCGGAGTGGGAGTAACGCAGAGCCGGGACAATCCGGCCGAAGCGGCGTTGCTGGTTCTTGTGGACATCGGACGCAACCCGCGTTCGATGCCGCCAACGATGGGCGGCTTGCGCGTGGAATATATGCGGTTGCATCGTTTCCACACGACGTTGTCGAAGTATCAGCTGCCGAATCGAGGCTCAGCCTGCGCGCTGAAAGGTATGCGGGAAATCAAGCCCAGACCCTAAGCGCGCGAAGAACGGATAGCGTTAACCCGAGGACGGTGACGCAGGCATCACGCGATTTCCTTTTCCCGGATGTACAATTCGACCGATCAGTGAAAGCCACCAGCGTTGGCGCCGATCAGCCACGTGCCGGGCTCAGGTACCGATTGGCCGATGGGGAAGGGGCACCACCACGCCTTGAAAATCAGCACCCTGGTTGCGGCGAGATACCCCGGGGAGGGCCGTGGACGAGTGAACGATACGGCATGTCCTCCCGAAGAGAAGGGAAGGTTCTGCGTGGGGCGCGCCGGTTCGCGGCTCCGTAAGGAAGCCGTGGTCCTGGCGCTTCTCTTGTCGGCCTCATCCGGCTGGGGGGCACAGGCCGGAGCCGCTGAATCTGCCAAAGAAACGCGCGACAAACTGCCCACCCTGACCACCGCAGCGTCGGTTCACGATCTCACCCTTTCCGATGCAGCACGGCACTATCCGGTCCATCTGCGCGCCGTATGCGTCGTTTGTTTCGCCGGTTGGCACGGGTTTTTCGTGAACGACGGAGTCTCCGGCGTTTACGTCGAAACGAAGAATCAGGTTCTGCTGACGCCTGCAATCCACGCGGGTACCTGGCTTGAAATCGATGGGGTGACGGGTACTGGCGAATTTGCTCCCATCATCGACCAGAGCACCTTGCAGGTTCTGGGAGAGAAGCCATTGCCGCCGGCGCGGTTGGTCAGCCTCGACCATCTGTCTACCGGCGTCGAGGACGGACAATGGATCGCCTTCGAAGGGACGGTGCGATCGGCGACGTTTCGGGACTCGATGCTGCAGCTGATCATCGCCGCAGGACGATTGCAGGTTGAAGTGATGACGGAGCCCGGCCAGAAGCAATTTCAGCGGCTCATCGACGCCCGGGTGCGGGTGCTGGGTGCGGCCGGACCGATTCTTAACCAGCGCAGGCAACTGATCGGGACGAATGTATATACGCCGGGACTGAACGATATCGTGGTTTTGCAGCCGGCGCCAATCGATCCCTTCTCCCTTCCGATTGTTCCGGTGAGACGGGTCTTCGAATATAAGCCAGGGACTGGTTCGGATCACCTCGTGCGCATCCGGGGCGTGGTGGAAGCTCGCTGGGGCCAGACAGTCTACGTGAACGATGGCGCACAGGGCGCCAGTGTCGTGGGACGGGACGTCAACTCGCTGCAGCCCGGGGATCTGGTGGATGCCGTGGGATATCCGTCGCTGGGCGATGCGGAGCACACCATCGAAGACGCCATCTTCAGTCCATTAGGGACAGCGGCCGTTCCGCAGCCGCAGGTTGTCACCGTGAAAGACGCGCTGACCGGCAATTACGAAGGAAATGTAATTCGCATGGACGGGCGACTGCTGGAGCAGCAGCGAGCGACGGATCAGACGAATCTGCTGATCTCCGCGGGGGACACAGTTTTTTCCGCAGTGCTTCCGGTGGCGTTTGATCAGCAGTCGCTGGCCGGAATCGCGGACGGAAGCCGCATCCAGCTGACGGGGATCTGCGTCATTTCAGAGACCCAGGCATCGCGTCATTACCGTCTTCCGAAGGCGTTCGAGATCCTGCTGCGGTCGCCGGCGGACATCGTGGTGGTAGAAAGTCCATCGTGGTGGACTCCAGGCCATGCATTTGTGCTTTTGGGATTCGCGGGGTTTGTCACGCTGGCCGTCTTCGCGTGGGTGGTGGCGCTGCGGCGGCGCGTGGCGCAGCAGACGCGATTGCTGCGTGACAGCGAAGAGAGATTCCGCCATATGGCTCTGCACGACAGCCTGACGGGCCTGGCGACGAGGCTGCTGCTGAAAGACCGCCTGAGTGTAGCTCTCGAAAGCAATCGACGCCACGGTAGCGGGTTGGCGGTGTTGATGGTGGACGTTGACCATTTTAAGGAGATCAACGACACCTATGGACACGAAACAGGCGACGAGGTTCTGCGGGTAACGGCGGAGCGACTGCAGGGCGCCGTTCGCCGCGAGGATACCGTGGCTCGGCTGGGTGGGGACGAATTTGTGGTCCTGCTTCCGGATCTCAGCGACGCGGACGCGGCGGAGAGGATCGCGGCGATCCTTGTAGGAACCCTGGCCGCTCCCATCCCAGTCGGGGAACGTTCGGTGCCGGTGTCAGCCAGCATTGGCGCTTGCACAGTGGGCGACATTGAGCTGGATGCGGATGCTCTGCTGAGGAACGCGGACGTGGCACTGTATGAAGCGAAGGCGGGCGGACGGAACCGGTTTGCGCTCTACCGCAACGATCCGCAGCAACCGTCGAAAGAGGAAAGAATGCAGGCCCACCGGCGCGTGAACGGAGCACGTGGGGGAACAGGCAGCGCTGAGCAGTAAGGTCGAGAACTGCTCCCGTTACCGTGAAGTGGGTTCAACCCTTAGCTTTGCAAGGCAGCAGCCTTTTGCGGCGAGGAAGGCTCGCTGCGGAAGTCGCCCTCCCACTGCGCAACGACCGCGGACGCCAGGCAATTGCCAACAACATTGACGACGGTGCGGCCCATGTCCATGAGAGCGTCGACGCCGAGAATCACGAGGATGGGCTCGACGGGCAGCGAGAAGATGGAGGCGGTGGCGAGCAGGACCACGAGCACGGAGCGGGCGACGCCGGCGACTCCTTTGCTGGTGAGCATGAGTACGCCGAGCATCGCAAGCTGACGTCCCAGACTCATGTGAATGCCCGCAGCCTGGGCCGTGAAAATGGCGGCGATGGAGAGGTAAAGCGCCGATCCTGCCATGTTGAAGGTGTAGCCGGTAGGGATCACGAAGGCGACAATGCGGCGTGGCACGCCGAAGGCTTCCATCTCTTCGATCGCGCGGGGCAGAGCGGCTTCGCTGGTGCTGGTTGCAAAGGCGATGGTCGCCGGCTCTGCGACGGCGCGCAGAAATTCCCGCAGCGGCAGCCGCGCGAGCAGGAGCGCCGGCAGCATGGCGACGAGCGCGAAAACGGCGATGGACGCATAGAGGGTGAGCGCCAGCTTGCCCAGATTGAGCATGACGCCGAGTCCCGACTGCGCGACGGTAAATGCCAGGGCGGCGGCCACGCCGATGGGCGCATAGAGCATGACGATGTTGGTGAAAGCGAACATCACTTCGGTGAGCGATTCACAGAGGCGCAGCATGGGGGTGCGTTTCGCTTCGCCGACGCGGCCGAGAGCGAATCCAAAAAAGATAGCGAAAACGGCAACCTGGAGAATTTGATTCTCGGCGACGGCGCTGGCGATGTTTTCCGGGAAGACGTGCAGGAGGAATTGTTGCCACGAGATGCTGGACTGCTGCGGTAATGATCCGGCTGATGCGGCGCTAGCCTGGGCCGCACTTATGTTGAGGCCCACGCCGGCTTTGGAGATGTCGATGGCGGCGAGACCAATGACGAGGGCGACCGTGGTGAGGACTTCGAAGTAGACGAGGGATTTGAGGCCGAGGCGTCCGACGGTCTTTGCTTCGGCGTGGCCCGCGATGCCCGTGACCAGCGTGCCGAAGATGAGAGGTGCGACGATGACGCGAATGAGGCGCAGGAAGATTTCGCTGAAGACGCGGCCGGCGAGAGCGGCGTGAGGTGCGTCAACGCCGAGTTCGACGCCGGCGAGCATCGCGACAAAGATCCAGCCCGTCAGGGAACGGCGGCGTGCGGCAGCGCAGGCAAGCGTCAGCAGAGCAATGATGCGCGTGGCGATCATGATCGGATCCGCGGCCCAGAAATGCTGGACAACGGCGGCGGCGGAATACAACAGCAGGCCGACGATCACGAGGATTGAGACGTTCGGCTTTTGGCTGCCCAGATTCATTTGGACAGGGTACAGGTACAGGTTGCAGCTTGCAGGTGACAGGAAAGAGCGCGATCAGAGTTGAGCGGCCAGCGTCAGAGACGTGGCGACGTTTTATCCTGCTGACATGCGTTGTTCACTTTTCACGATGGCTGTTCTGACTTCTGTTCTTTGTGTGTCTTCCTCGCCGGCTCAGACGCTGGATCCGCTGGGAGCGAACGCACCTTCGACCCAGAGTGGCAATCCCCTGACCAATCCGGGGCTTTCCCCGGAGATTGAGTTTCTGTATCAGCTGGAGGCGAAATTTGCCGCCGATACGGCGAAGGGTGGAGGCCGCGCCTTTAGCGCATGGTTCGCGCCGGATGCGGTGACCCTGGGCAATGGCAAAGCTCCCGTGATCGGTCACGATGCGATCGCCGCGGCTGCGACCTGGTCGCCGGATATCTATCGGCTGACGTGGACCCCGGAGGGAGCCCGCATGGGTCCGGCCGGGGACATGGGTTTTACATGGGGGCACTATGAAGGAGTTTCGAAAGACGCCCAGGGAAACACGGTGAAGACGGCGGGTCGGTACATGACCGTGTGGAAAAAGCAACCTGACGATTCCTGGAAGGTGTTACTTGATGCCAGCAACGATGGGCCGGCGGAGGACTGTTGTCGGGTGAAATGAACAAAAAGTGAGGCAAGTTTGGGCGGATATGTTACCTTAGTGCATTCATGAAGGCCGCCCTCCTGTTACCAACGGAAATTACTGTAAGGCGCTCATATAGCAGGACTTGTCATGACCCGAACGGGGAAGGGCGAGGCGGAAAATACTTTGCAACAATGCTCGTGATCCCCGAATGGGGGCTCTCTGGCGGAGTCGGAGCAAGTCGCATCCCATCAGGCCTGGCGACGGTGTCCGGGCTCGCCGGAGTCCGCGGAGAAGCATGAGCTACCTCGCCACAAGCGCGCAGTGGAGCGAAGCTGAAAGGCTGAAATCCCTGCACGAGTACGACATCCTCGACACGCCTGCGGACCCGGCGTTCGACGAGATTGTTCGTGTAGCGGCGCAGGTGACCGGCGCTCCCTATGCCTATCTTGGGTTTCTCGATACGAATCGATTGTGGTTCAAATCCCGTTTCGGATTCCAGGGGACGGAGATTCCGCGGCTGGCGACAGCCTGCCAATATACGATCCTCGAGCCGGAACCGCTGCTGATTGCGGATGCGGCGATGGAGCCACGCTTTCCGGTGCGCGGTCTTCCTCTGACCAAAACCGTGAATTGCCGGTCGTATCTGGCAGCGCCGCTGGTGGGACCGGAAGGAGGCATCGGCACGCTCGCGGTCTTGTCGCCGAAGCCGAATCAGTTCACCGAACAACACGCCTCGATCCTGGGCGTGCTGGCGCGGCAAGTGCTGACGCGGCTCGAGTATTCGATCCACTCCAGAGGACAGGACCACTCCTTCCGCAGCCGCCAGCGCATTGAGCGCGCGCTGACCGTGGAGCGCAACTTCGTTTCCGCGGTGCTGGACACGATGAGTGCGTTGGTGCTTGTCGTCGACACCGCGGGCCGCATTGTTCGATTCAACCGCGCCTGCGAGGAAATTTCTGGCTATACCTTTGCCGAGCTGGCGGGACGGTCGTTTCCGCAGGAATTATTTCTCACCGAGGAGCGAGCGCAGGCGTTCGACCTGCTGGACCAGGCGCGCACGGAAACACGGCGCGAGCCCACGGAGATGCACTGGCTGTCGCGCGACGGGCGGCGGCGGCGCATTGCCTGGACGACGACCACGCTGACAGACGGGCTCGGCGATATCAACTTCATCATCATGACCGGGGTCGACGTAACCGATCAGCGCGAGGCCACAGCAGCGTTGCATGCCAGCGAAGCGCGCTACCGGCAGCTGGTTGAAAGCTCTCTCGGCATGGTGTGCACGCACGATCTCGAAGGGAAGATTCTCTCGATCAATACGAATGCCGCGGAGAGCCTCGGATACCGGTCCGAGGAGATGGTGGGAACGCGGCTCTTCGACTATGTGCCGGATGATCAGAGGGCAGCCTTCGAGCATTATCTGCAGAGCATTGCGGCGTCGGGCGAAGAGCAGGGAACGCTGCGCCTGCGCCATCGCAACGGTCAGGTGCGGGTGATTGCATGGCGCAATCGGCTCCTCGATCTCCCGGACATGCCGCCATTTGTCCTGGGTCACGGCATCGACGTCACGGAGAAGACGGACGCAGAAAACAAGCTGCACGCGGTGATGCGGCAGAGGGAATCGATTCTCGAATCGGTTGGGGATGGCATCTACGGCGTCGACATGCAGGGGCGCATCATCTTCGTGAACGCCGTCGGTGCGCGCATGATGGGCTACACCCAGGAGGAGATGGAGGGGGAGGATTTGTTGTCGCTGCTGGGCCATGCCCGTGCGGATGGTTCGGCCTACCGCATCGAAGACAGCCCCATCTATGCCGCGCGCCAGTCCAGTGCGCCCATGCGGGCGCGGGACGAAGTATTCCGTCACAAAGACGGACATCCGATCCCGGTGGAATATGTAGCCTGCCCGATGCTTTCCAACGGACGGGTGACCGGCGTAGTGGTCGCGTTCCAGGATGTCACCGAGCGGCGTCGTCTGGACCGGATGAAGGATGAGTTCATCTCAACCGTGAGCCATGAACTGCGGACCCCGCTGACGGCGCTGCGTGCTGCGCTGGGATTGATTGCCGGAGGGGCGCTGGAAAAGCGTCCGGAGAAACGGGTGCAGATGATGGATGTCGCCATCGGCAACTGCGACCGCCTGGTGCGTCTGGTGAATGACATTCTGGACTTCGAGCGAATGGGCGCGGGACGGCTGCCGATGCGCTTCCAGGAGGTCGAGGCAAAGGATCTGCTGCGGCGCGCGACAGATTTACAACACCCCAACGTGCAAAAGGCGGGCATCAGCTTTCAGATCGATGCAGGTCCGCTGACCTTGTGGATCGACGAAGATCGCATTCTGCAGACGCTGGGCAACCTGATCAGCAACGCGATCAAGTTCTCCCCCGCCGGCAGCGAGATTACGCTCCGCGCGCGCCCCCACAGCGCGACTGAGGCGATCATCTCGGTAGAAGATCGGGGACGGGGAATTCCGCCGGAAAAACTCGACATCATCTTCGAGCGATTCCAGCAGGTGGATGCCTCCGACTCGCGGGATATGGGTGGAACCGGGCTGGGGCTTGCAATCTGCCGCAACATCGTGCGCCAGCATGGAGGCCGGATCTGGGCCGAAAGCGTTTTCGGCAAGGGCAGCACGTTCTTCTTCACGGTGCCGCGGACCGCGGCGCGGATGGAACTGACCGAAATTAAGTTTCCGTCGCCGGCTGCGGCGCGGCTGCTGTAGTCTGACGGGCCGCGGGGCCTACAGAACGCGGAGCCGTCGCTGCATGCGGCGTCATCTGATGCATGGTGACAATCAGCGCAACCGCCGCCGCAGGTCCGGCGCAACGGTAAGCGTGCGGTGTTGCAGCATCGAAGTAAACGCTGTCGCCTGCTTCGAGGGAGTGGTTGTGCTCCCCGTGACGAATCTCCAGATCGCCCTGCAGAAGATAAAGGAACTCATATCCAGGGTGAACGTGGGGACGGACCTCGATCGCTTTCCTGACAGGAACAAATTCAGCGAAATAGGGATCAAGCTGGCGATCGGGAACCATGTAAGCCAGACTCTCGAAATAGTACGTCGGATCGTCGACCCCGGACTGCGGCATGCGGACGCGCTCTGCGCGGCGATGGATTCGGAAAAGAGGATGTGGCTCCGGTTCGAAAAAGTAGGACAGATCACGGCCGAAAGCAATGGCGATGCGCGCGAGATTCCGGAGGGTGGGAACGACTCGCCCGGTTTCCAGCTGAGATAAAAAGCTGGCGGAGAGACCGGTATGGCGTCCCAGTTCCACCAGCCCCATGGACCGCTTGAGGCGCAGCCGGCGAATTCTTTCCCCGATGCGCTTTTCTGCAATAAATGCTTCTGCAGAATTAGCGGCAGCCGGCACCGCATCGAAATGGGGCGCAGACGGTTCGAGCTTTCTTTCCATGGCCTTCTCGTTCGCTTGTTAGAAAGTTTCGATGAGTGAACCTACCAGAATGTTCTCCGAATCACAAGAAGTTTTGATGGCGTGAATAACAACGAGGCTCTGTCACAAAGACTCGTTTGAATTGAGCATCTCGCCGAATTTGCCGCTATTTCCTTCTCACTCACGACAACGGCTGTAATACGGTTGTCCGCAGAAAGTGGAACGCATGCCGGAGAAGCGAATTCTTCTGAGTGGTGCATCTGGTCTCATCGGTTCGGGCCTCCGTCGCAGCGCTCAAGACGAAGCGATCAGGTTTACGGCGCTGGTCCGGAGGCACCGGCTCGCCAGTTCGAGAGCGATTTACTGGAATCCGGCTAAGGCAAAAGCCCCACTCCATCCGATGGAGCTGGAGGGATTCGACGCGATCATTCATCTGAGCGGGGCCAACATAGCTCAGCGATGGTCAGCTGAGTATAAGCAGGAAATCGTCACCAGCCGCGTAGCGAGTACACAGGCCTTATGTGAAGCGCTGGCGGGAGTGCAGCGGAGACCGCGGGTACTGCTGTGCGCGTCCGCGACGGGGATTTATGGCGACCGCGGCGATGAGATTCTCACTGAAGAAAGTGAAGCGGGCAGCGGATTCCTGGCAGAAACCTGCAAGGCGTGGGAGCAGGCGACGAAGAGGGCCGGCGATCTGGGGATTCGCGTCGTCCATCTGCGTTTTGGAGTGGTGCTGAGCCGCGAGGGCGGCGCATTGAAAAAGATGCTGCCGGCGTTTCGCTGGGGCCTGGGCGGCCGGCTGGGATCGGGCCGACAGTGGATGAGCTGGATCAGCCTGCGGGATGTGGTCCGCGCGATTTTCTTTCTGATGGAGCGTGAGGATTTGGCCGGTGCATTCAACCTGACGGCGCCGAATCCGGTGACGAACGCAACATTCACCAAACAGCTGGGCGACGCGTTGCACCGTCCGGCGGTGATGCCCATACCGGTAGCGGCTTTACGGCTGCTCTTCGGTGAGATGGCCGATGCAACGTTGATAGCTTCCACGCGGGTTCTACCGCAGAGGCTGGACGCGGCGGGATTTCGCTTCGAAGATTCGGAGATCGGGCCAACGCTTCATGCTCTGCTAGGCTGAAAAAGCATGAAGAAGGTGGCGTGCGCTGCGGTGGCATCGGCGTGGGTGGTGTTGCTTGCGGGATGCGGGCTTGCGGCGAATCCGCAGCCGCCGACCCTGGGGCTGCCCGCACCGGTGAAGGACCTCACGGCGACGCGCGCCGGGGATGAAGTCCACCTGCACTGGACCATGCCGAAGAACACAACCGACAAAGTGACGCTGAAGGGCGATCAGCGAGCGCATATTTGCTGGGCGGTCGCCAGCGAAATCGCGGCACAAAAGCTGGCCAAGGCATGCTCGGCGTCGGGAGATGCCACGTTCGCGCCGGATAAACCTGCCGACTTCACTGCGCCGATGCCCGTGGACCTTACATCGGGTACGCCACGGGCGGTGATCTATTTTGTGGAGTTGCAGAATCACGCCGGGAAGACAGCCGGACCATCGAACCCGGCCTGGGTGATGGCGGGTGCGGCTCCCCCGGCTGTGGCGTGGTTGCGGTTGGAGACGCAGGCGCACGGTGTCGTATTGCATTGGGATGAGGCGGCAGCCGAAAAGGGAATGGTGCTCCGGATTCATAGGAGCCTGGTCCCCAGGCCGCGAACGCCAAAGCCGAATGAGGCGAACGGGGTTCCGGAGCCGACGGAGCAGGTGCTGGAAGTCAACCTGGACGGGGCCGATCCGGGCGAGGCGCTGGATCGGGACGCCGGCCTCGATCATGAGTGGAAGTATTGGGTTGAGCGGGTGATGAAAGTCGATGCCAATGGCCATGCGCTGGAGGTCGCGGGGAAAGAATCTCCGACCGTGATGGTGGATGCTAAGGATGTCTTTCCGCCAACCGTTCCGGTTGGCCTTGCGGCGGTTGCCGATGCCCAGGGGCGGGCAATTGATTTGTCGTGGGCCCCGGATGCGGATGCCGATCTCGCGGGATATGTGGTCTATCGCAGGGATGCAACGGCGGGCGGATCGATGGAGCGGATTTCGGGCAAGATACTGGTGGTGCCGCCGTCGTTCACGGATGGACAGGTGATGCCGGCTCATCGGTATGCTTACGCGGTGAGCGCGGTCGATCGGGATGGGAACGAGAGCGCGCGGTCGGCGGAAGTGGAGGAGGGGCTGCCGCAGTGAGGGAGGCTCACCTGTGAAATATTGCCGGTTTCAGACAGCCGCCGGGCCGCAGTATGGCGAGGTGGCAGAGCGGGCGGGGACGCTGTGGATCGAGCGGTTGCTGCCCCCATTCGAAGAGGATCCATGGACGCAGCTGTCCACCGATGGCTTTGAGCCGGTTCCGCTGGCCACAGCGAAATTGCTGGCCCCCGTCTTGCCCAGGAAGATCGTTTGTATCGGCAGGAATTATCGCGACCACGCGGCGGAACTGGGGAACGAGGTTCCAAAGGAGCCGCTGCTGTTCCTGAAAGCTCCGTCAGCGGTGATTGCGCCGGGCGAGACAATTCGGATTCCTGCCATCTCGCAGCGCGTGGACTTCGAGGGCGAGCTGGCTGTGGTGATCGCCAGGACGGCAACGAAGATTGGTTCAGGCGAAGATGTACGGCCCTACATTCGCGGTTACACGATTGTGAACGATGTGACCGCGCGCGATCTGCAAAAGTCGGATGGACAGTGGTCGCGTGCCAAGGGATTCGACACGTTTTGCCCAATGGGCCCGCTCGTCACGAACGAGGTCGATCCCGATGCGGGGTTGATGGTCGAGACGCGCCTGAATGAAGAAGTAAAACAGCAGGGGACGACGAAGGACCTGATCTTCGGCATTGCTGCGCTGCTGCGTCACATCACGGCAGCCATGACGTTGTTGCCCGGAGACGTTATTCCGACCGGGACGCCGGCTGGGGTCGCGGCGATGAAATCGGGGGATCGAGTGGAAGTGACTGTGGAAGGGATTGGCGTCCTGAGCAATCCGGTGGGAAGCTAGCGGTCCGCCCAGAAAGACGGTCGTGCGTTGCCCAACTCCTCAAAGCCACCAATATTGCGCGGACTTGCGAGGCCAGCCTCAGCGAGGGCGACGAGGGCATTTTGAGACGGCAGCATGGGCTGGGGCATCTAACTGTTTAAGGGTATTTTCCGAATATTCGCAGGAATCCGGACTGGCTCTCAGCACGGAGAAGCCGAATGCCGGATAATCGAAAAGCAGGGCAGGAGGGATGCATGGCGAAGAAATTGCTCGAACAGCTGCGCACAATGACCACCGTGGTCGCGGACACGGGGGACATTGAGGCGATCGAAAAAGCCCGGCCGCAGGATGCGACCACGAATCCGTCGCTGCTGACGACCGCAGCGCAGATGCCCCACTACAGCAAGATTGTGGACGATGTCTTGCTGGATGCAAAGAAGGAGCTGGGCGACGATGCAGGCGACGAGAAGGTGACGAAGCTGGCATTCGAGAACCTGGCCGCCGCGTTTGGCAAGAAGATTCTCCAGATCATACCGGGCCGGGTCTCGACCGAAGTCGATGCGCGGTTATCGTACGACACCGGTAAGACGATGGAGCAGGCGCATTCGATCATCGAGAAATATGAGAGCGCGGGGGTTTCGCGGGAGCGAGTGCTGATCAAGATTGCGTCAACCTGGCCGGGGATCAAAGCAGCGGAGAAGCTGGAGAAAGAAGGAATCCACTGCAACCTCACACTGCTGTTTGGCATTCATCAGGCGATTGCGTGCGCCGATGCAGGGGTTACTCTGATTTCCCCGTTCGTGGGACGCATTCTCGACTGGTACAAGAAAGACACCGGTAAGGATTACAAAGGCGCGGACGACCCGGGTGTGCAGTCGGTGACGAAGATCTACAACTACTTCAAGAAATATGGCTACAAGACGCAGGTGATGGGCGCGAGCTTCCGGAACACCGGGGAGATTATCGAGCTGGCGGGTTGCGACCTGCTCACGATCTCTCCGCCGCTGCTCGAAGAGCTGAACACGACGGAAGGGACGCTGGAACGGAAACTCGATCCTGCGAAGTCGAAGTCGATGCAGATTGAAAAGCTGACCATCGATGAAGCGACGTTCGAGAAGATGCACGCGGCTGATCGCATGGCGCATGACAAGCTGAAGGAAGGAATCGAGGGCTTCAGCAAGGCGCTGGAGCAACTGGAGCAGCTGCTGGCGAAACGGCTGAGCGAAATCGAAGCCGGCCGTCCAAAGCCGGTTGGCGCGCGCTGAAGGCGGGGAATAGCGAATAGAGAGGCGGCGGGGAGGCACCAGCGTTTCGGTGGGTCCAAACCGCATTTGATTACAACGGGCAGCCCTGCGGGGCTGCCTTTTGCTTTTGATGGAAGCGGATCTCCCCTGGCCGGACGGCATGTCCGGGCCCTCTAGTATTATGAATTTCGCTCCAGGACAGAGAGAGGCCTTAATGTCTTTTATCCAGCGTGTATTCCTGTGCGCGGTGGTTTTGCTGACTGCGCCTGTTCTTCTTCATGCCGATGTTGAATCGAAAATCACCGATCAGATGAAGAGGCTACGGTCGATGCCGGAGGCACAGCGTTCGCAGGCAACCGCTCAATTGGCGAACGATATTCGAGCCCTTCCACCGAGCTTGAGGAAAGTGATGCTCGCCGATGAGCTGGCTCACCTGGTGACGGAAGGCGATCAGGGGCAGGAGACCGTTCAGGCGGTCGCCGATACACTGCGGCAGTCGCTGGCGGAGACGCCGGTTCCTGCGAAGAAGCCCGATCCGCCGATGCCATACATGGACCTCGCGAATCTCGTGCGCTATGAGGATGCGGCCATCGAGTTTAGCGATCCACAGTATGCAAGGGCGCAGCAGGCGCTGGTGGACAACGATGCTTCAATCCAGAAGGCCGATTTTACGCTGAAGGATTTGCACGGGAAGAAATACACGCTCTCCGCTCTGCGTGGCAAGATCGTGATGGTGAACTTCTGGGCCACGTGGTGCCCGCCATGTCGGATGGAGATGGGGAGCCTCGACGGTCTCTACACGCATTTCCAGGCGCAGGGGCTGGTGGTGCTTTCCATTACGGACGAGGAGGCATTCAAGGTGGGCAGCTTCATTGGGGGATCGGGCTATCATCCGCCCGTGCTGCTCGATACCGATGGGAAGGTGCACAAGGAATTTCACATTGAAGGGATTCCGAGGACTTTCCTGTTCGATCGCGACGGAAAATTGGTCGCCGAGGCTATCGATCAACGAACCCAGCGACAGTTCCTGAATATGTTGTCGAAGACGGACCTGCACCCCTGAGAGCGGTATCCGCCGGCCGCGAAACAGCATTGAGCAAAGACTGGGCTAACGGTTGTGTGAGTAGAGCCACTCGGGAAACTTAGCGTGGCCGGGTTGGCGCAGCTCGCCGCCAGATCCCCTCGAAGCGGACATTCATGCCTCCGCAGAGGTTGTTGTCGGTGGCGACGATATAGCAGCCGGCCAGGGTGAGGTCGAGGGTACAGGAGTCGGCGCCCTCCTCGGCCAGGTGGAGATGACCTGCGGCCGGGCTGACTTCCCCTTCAACATCGCCATCGTGAACGACGCCCGCATTGCCATGCCACTCCGCGTGACCGGAGACGTGCAGCATTCCTGGCTCCTTCGCGCCGCGAATCGTGACACGATCTTCGCCGCCGATCCAGAGGCCGATCCATGAAGCTGGCGGCGGATGCGGATCGTAGTCGAGGGTACGCAGACTCGAGGAAAGAATCCACCCGGGGCCGGCTCCATCGCGGGCCTGCGCATAGACGCAGGTAAATGCGCCCTGCGCGCGATCCACGATGACCGGCGTGCCAGGCGCGACAGCCCAGCGTCCACAGTGGCTGGCGGGTCCGCAGGCGACCCACAGCGCCGCCGATGTGCTGTTCGCGACTTTGGCGACTTGCACGTTGAGAGACGAAGTGTCCGCGGCGCATTCCACATTGGGCGGAGTCTGGGCGTGTGCTTCCAGGCCTGCGCCGAGCAAAAGGATGAACGCAATGAGGGACCTTTTCATCGGGCGTCGAACTTCGATGCTCTATTAACTGATCGCATGCGTTGCCAGCGTCACAGTGACCACGTCGTTGGGTGTTTTCGTCGTGCCGCCATCGCTCTGCGGGTGGAATTCAACCGTTAACGTGGTGGCGTTCACGATGACCCGCAGATAGCCGTAGTCGGTGCCGTCGTAGCTCTCGAGGGTCAGCGTGCTGTCGATAGGGTATGGCGTGCGGTAGGTGCCGCGCATCGTTTCCAGGGGTGTATGTCCACCGCACCCGGCAACGATGTAGGGAATGGAGAGCCCGCTGACCGTGCGCGTATAGCGCTGGTAGTTGTGCGCGTGCCCGGAGAAGACAGCGTGAGGCCACACACCAGCGGCTGTGCAGGCGCTGTCGATGTCCGCGAGCATAGCGGGGCTGCCGCCATGCGTTGTGCCTCCGGTGAACGGGGGATGATGGACGGCGATGATCACGGCTCCAGTAAATTTGTCGCTCTTGACGCGCTCCAGCGCTTCGGTCAGGAAAGCAATCTGGCGCTGGTCGAGGGTGGCGTAGGTTTTGTTCTGATCGGAGATGACGCCGGGATCTTCGAGGACATTGCTATAGACGCCGAGGATGCGGACAAAGGGGGCTTCGAGGGTGAAGTAGACGCCCGGCTGGATCATGGTGGTCCGGTCGAGTCCGCCGGCGTCCGGTGAGGATGCGAAGGACGAGGCGCAGAAATTGCGCAGGAAGGCCTCAAGTGTGGTTTCAGGGTCGCTCGCGTAGACGACACCATCGTGATTGCCGGGGATGGCGATGATGGGTGCCGGGTAGTTCCGGAACGGCTCGTAGAACTGGTCGTAGTAGTACGTCGCTTCGCCGAAGTAATAGACAACGTCGCCGAGGTGGTAGAAGAACGAAGGTATGTCCGCGGGATCGGCCTCAGTAAAGTCGGAGACCATCTTGTCCGCAACCAGGCTTTGCGTATCGGGGCCTTTGACGCTGCCGGTATCGCCGACGGAGTGAAAGACAATTTGACCGGAGGCTGTGATGGCCTGCGTTTTCGCTGTGCCCTGGCTGCCGTACACCTGCTCGAGAGTCAGGACGGGCTCAACGAGGTTGCCAGCCGGTGCAGGGACGGGCTCGACGGAGCCGATCTCCGCATCGTTCTGGTCGGTGACCGGATTTCTGAATCCGGTGGGATCGGGCGAAGGGGAAGGCTGGGCGAAGACTGGATCGCCTGCGGCCGATGGCGCCTTTTGGATTGGGGCTGCGGGAAGGCGGGTCGGTTTATGAGGCGGCTTGGCAGTCTTGTGGGGAGGAATGCGTTTGGCCATGGGGATTACCTCTTTTCGAGGATAGGGGATCAAGGGTGGTTTCAATGTAAAGGGTTTATGACTCGTCGGTTCGCAGTTTGCCGCGTCAATTGCCAGGAAAGTTCTGGAATGCACAAAAAGGTGTATGGTTTGGCGCAACAAATGCGGTACATTGCCGATTCATAGAGACAGCATGCTTCTTCAGCCGGGAGCCGGAGAAGCGCATCGTTCCTTTCTCCATCCGGCGCGGCGAAGAAGCGCGGAGGAACGACATGATTCCCGAACGTCACCCATTGCGCCAGCTGTTTCACGAAGTTGTTTCCGGGTGTTACCACAGACACAGTGGTATCTCCGATCCGGAATTGACTTCCTATGTCGGAGATCTGCTGACCGAGTTCACGGCAACCGAGAACCTTTACAGGATTCGTGACTCCGACGGAAAGCCGTTGAAAGATCTGCGCGAGATGGTGGCGGCGTCGGATCCGGTCTTCGGCGCGGCGGCGTCGTTCGACGAAGAGCGCCAGGTACGCCGGCACATCGGTGATTATGCGTTGTTCGCCACCGGGATGTATCCGGAGTCGATGCAGCTGTGGCGACACAGCGGGGAATCAAGCTTTGTCGAGATGGTGAAGACCGGCAAGGAGAGTTACTACATCGTCTCGCAGTTTGATTTGTTTGAATATAAGCAGGAAGCGCCTCTGTTCGCGAGACTCTCCGATGAATTTGAGCGCTGCATGCATGGCCTGAAATACGTCCGCGAAGAAATCGACCGCATGGGCGGGATGATCCAGTAAGGGCATGGAACAGGGAACAGGAAGAGGCAAACGTGACGAGGCGGGGACTTTCTCGAGTCCCCGCTTTTTCATTAGGCAGCTCGCTACGTGAGGGCGCGGTCGAGATGGGTATAACCGCCATCGACAACAATTTGCTGGCCGGTGGTGTGAGCGCTCTGCGTGGGTGAAAGCAGAAAGACGGTCATGGCCGCGATCTCCGCCGCTTCGGTGAAGCGATGGCCGAGGGGAATGCGGTGGCTGATTTCGTCAAGTGCTGCCTGCGGGTCGGGGCGGCTGGAGATCCAGCGCTGGTAGAGGGGTGTCATAACCTCGGCGGGAAGAACCGCGTTGGCGCGAACGCCGAAGGGCGCGAGCTCGGCCGCCCATTCGCGGGTCAGGGCCAGCTGCGCTCCTTTCGCCGCGGCGTAGGCTGAAGTTCCTCCCTGGCCGGTGAAAGCAACTTTGGAGCTGATGTTGACGATCGATCCATGCGATGCCTTCAGCATGGGCAGCGCGTAATGCGCCAGCGCATAGTAGTGGACCAGGTTCATCTGCAGGCTTTGGACGAAGCGCTCCGGCGTTCCGTTTTCGAGGCCGATGCCGTCGTTAACGCCTGCATTGTTGACGAGGCCCAGCATGTGGCCGTATTTACCGCGCACGTATTCAATGGCGCGCTCGCACTGGCTGATGTCTTCGAGATGCGCCTCGAACAGATCGCATTTGCGGTTCGTGGCGTGCATCTCGGCGAGAAAGTGCCGAACGTTATCCGATGCGCGGCTGATAACGACAACGGTTGCGCCTTCCTCGAGGCAGGCGCGCGAAATCGCTTCGCCGATGCCGGCGCCGCCGCCGGTGACTACGATGACACTGTCTTTGAGTCCGAGGTCCATAGTGGAAAGGAGTAACGCAGGCCAGTCTATCCTGGCGATTCAAGGACGTGTCAGCGTTCGGGAGACGTAGAAATTGCATCGGAACGCGCTGGGGCATAGTTAATCGCCACCAAACCAACGACAACCGTCTCTACACAAAGAATCCCTATCCAAACCCAAAAATTCATTTCGCCAATAACCCTGCGGAAGGCCGACACCAGGGCGACGTGGATAACTAAGAGAACCGCAATTACGGTCCAGAGGCGTCTTGCCCGTGCGCTCAGACACATCAGCACCAAAACAAGGGACCGGCTTTCGGTCCTGAACACACTACGCAATAAATGCAGTCATAATTGGCTTCTCAAAGCACCTGTGCGTCGTGGAAAACGGCCAGCACAGAAGAAGCCTCCGCTGCTCCTCTATGAAGGCCGCGACCTCCACAACGTCGCCATCCTCAAAAACTTTGTCAGCGAGTTCACCGTCATTTACTTGAAGCTGTACATGAAATTCCCTTAAGTAACGAAGCACCCTTGCGCAGCAAAAGCCAAGGAGACGCCGCTCAGGCCCGGTGATGTTTCCTTCATGGGAACGAGTGTGCCGTTCGGGCACTCGGTACAGTTCTCGCTACACTCGCACCTTCGGCGGAGTGTATGGCGGACAATTTATCGATTGGCATGGTCGGGGCGGAGGGATTCGAACCCCCGACCCTCTGCTCCCAAAGCAGATGCGCTACCAGACTGCGCTACGCCCCGATCATCTGATTTTAGCGCAGCTTGTCCCACAAACAGGGCGCGCGATTGCGGGGCCTTCACCGTGCGGTCGGGATCTCGACGACCTACAGACGATGGGCGATCCACAGCAGGATCACCAGCAGCACAATCACCGGCACGGCAAGGATCGCCAGAACCGCGGCGAGAAGGCTGAGCAGGAAGACATAGTCCTTCCAGGTATGCTGATGCGGCTGCTGCAGGTGCCGCACCATCAGCTTATAGTTGCGGCGATTGGCCTTCCAGGCGATGTCGAACGCGTCGCCGAGGAGCGGGACGGAGCCGATGACCACCTGGATGCCCAGGTTCACCATCATGCGAACGAGCGTGATGTAAGGAACGCCGCGAACCCACGCAGCAAAAACCAGCACGAAAGAAGCGAGACCGGCGAGCAGATCGCCGAGGCCGGGGATGAGGCCGATGAGGCCGTCGAGTCCGAGGCGAATCGGTGTGAAGGGGATACGGAACCAGTCGTCGAGAAGGTGGGCGAAGAAGTCGAGATTGGCGTCGGAGAAGAGACGCTCGGCGCGCTGATGCAGCGTGAGCGCGGTGCCGCCCGCCTGAGCATTGGCAGGCGGGAGAATCTCGGGTTCGATCGGCTGATTTCCGGGTTTGGGCATGGGGTTTGGCGACGCGGCGGGACGCGAAAAGGCTGTGGGGCCAATGCTACAATCAGGGCTGGCATGGCGGCTATAGTTCAGCGGCAGAACGCCTGACTGTGGCTCAGGATGTCGTGGGTTCGATCCCCACTAGCCGCCCCAATGAATCAGCCTGCAAGCGCTTCGCGCGGCACAACTCCCATGACAAATGAGATAGAGCAAGGTGCAAACAGCCGGGTCTATGCCGGTTGCTCGGGGTGGTCGTATCCCACGTGGAAGCCGGCGTTTTATCCGGAAAAGCTGGCGGCGAAGAAGTTTCTCGAGTACTACGCGACGCGGCTGAATTCGGTCGAGGTCAACTACACCTTCCGGAGCTTTCCGCGGCGGACGGCGGTCGATTCCTGGCTGGCACAGACGGGCGCGGGCTTCCGGTTTTCATTCAAGGCTCCGCAACGTATCACGCATTTTCAGCGATTGCAGGATTGTGGGCCGACGCTGGAGGTATTCGCGGGGGCGATTCAGCCGGTGGCCGATGCTGGACGCCTGGGTCTCGTGCTGTTTCAGCTACCTCCGAATTTCAAGGCGGATGAAAGCAAGCTGGCGCAGTTTCTGGCGGATGCAAAAGTGTGCCGCTTTCGGATGGCGTTTGAGTTTCGTCATGCCTCCTGGTTCGATGCCGCGATCTATCGGCTGCTCGAGCGGCATGAGGCCGCGTTGTGCGTGGCCGAGAGCGACGAGCTTGAGACGCCGGATGTAGCAACCGCGCCTTTTGCGTGTTATCGACGGCGGAAGACGCAGTATTCCGAGACGCAGCTCGCGGAGATTACCGCGGGATTGAAAGAGCGGGCGGGGCGCGGCGACGTCTTCGCGTACTTCAAGCACGAAGAGGAGCCGACGGGAGCCTTATGGGCGGCGTCGGTGCTTGACTCGGTGCGGAGCCCCTCGTGAAGACACCGAGGGCGATCAATGAGAGGGCGAATTGGGCGAGCGAGTTTATTCCGCGGCGCTGGATGCGGAATGGACATCTGCAAACCCTGGCGGGCAATTTTCTTCCGCGGCGCTTAACGCTGCCGGAGCCGGAGCCGCTGCTGGTGGAAGTGGAAGGTCCGGTGGGCGGCTATGGGCCGAGCCAGGTGTTGTGCCACTGCCACTGGCAGCCACGCGAGGTGCGGAGCCAGAGGCTGACGGTGGTTCTGGTGCACGGTCTCGAGGGGTCGTCCGAGTCGAAGTACATCGTCGGTAATACGGCGCGGGCTCTGGCGGCAGGGCTGAACGTGGTGCGGATGAATATGCGCACGTGCGGCGGGACCGATCATCTTTCGCCGACGATTTATCACTCGGGGCGGTCGGGGGATGTGGGACGGGTGGTCGATGCAATCCTCCGCGAGCAACGACTGGAGTCGGTGGCCCTCGTTGGATATTCGATGGGCGGAAACCTGGTTTTGCGCTGGGCCGGTGAGATGGGAGACAAGCTGCCGCGGGAATTGAAAGCGGTGGTGGGCGTATCGCCGCTGATGGATCTGGCGGTTTCCTCGGCCGCGTTGCATCTGCTGCAGAACCGGATGTATGAGCGGCATTTTTTGAAGTCGATGTTGGCGCGGATACGGCGGAGGATCGAGCTCTATCCACGGATTTATGGAGATGCGCCGGTCGGCAAGATTCATACCATGCGGCAGTTCGATCATCACATCGTGGCGCGGTACGGCGGCTTTCAGGATGCCGACGATTACTACTACAGCGTCGCCAGCTCGAAGTACGCAGCGGCGTTCGAGGTGCCGACCCTGATCCTGCACTCGCTCGACGACCCGTTTATACGGATGCTGCCGCAGACGCGGGCGGCGCTGCTCGAGAACCCGCACGTGACGCTGATCGAGACGCAGCATGGGGGACATTGCGCGTTCCTGGCGTCAGAGAGTGCGGAGGGTGGCGACGGACGTTGGGCGGAGAGGACGCTGTTGGCGTTCCTGACCCGCGACGACCCCGATGCGGTGGAGGCGCAGGAAGCGGCGTATGGAAGCTGACTGGGCCGCCGAGATCGGGGCGGGTCTGGATTGGATCGATGCGGACTGGGCTGGGTTTGTCGATCTGCGGTTATCGCCTGCGAGGGTAACGGAGATCGCAGAGACGGTGGAGAAGCCGGCTTTGCGCGAGGCACTGGTCGCTCTGAACGGGGCTTCGTCAAAGGTGTTTTCAGTGAAGTGCGATGTATGGGAACTGGCGGCGGAGGAGATCGACGCGCGCGAGTTTGAGTATTCGGTAGACGAGCCCTGTGTAGGAGTGGCTTCCTACGTTGATTTGCTCTTGCGCGATCAGGAGATGTTCAAGTCGTTCGAGGATCACGAGGTCTGGGCGCGGCGTGCGGCGGAGAGGCTGCGGCTCCGATCTGGGTCGGCGGGTCGAGTGGATCTGGTGATTCGAGCCGCCGTTTTCAGAGGACAACCGGGATTCGGAATGACGGTCTATGCGGCGGGTTGCGGAGTCGATTCCAGGGGCGCGCATGCTGCATGGGAGGCGATTCTGCGCGCGGCACTGGCCGTTACAATGAGAGAGGCAACGCTGCCCTGGGGCGAGTAGCTCAATCGGATAGAGCACCGGCCTTCTAAGCCGGGGGTTGTGGGTTCGATTCCCGCCTCGCCCACCACGTCAGGTTACCTCGCCCACCCGTCGGGCTACGGGTCCCAGCCTGCCTGCAGCCGGCCCGAAAAGCACACAATCGCGACAAAATGGCGAATCGACGGGGGTTCCGGAGACGGCGCTCCGGGGGCCCGGGCTCAACTTGCGCTCAACGGGGCAAAACGTTTGAGCAGGAGAAGAATTTGGTTGACAGTTGTCTGCCGGTAGGAGAATACTTTGTCGATTTCACAGAACCACTTCAGTGTGCCATGAACCAGTGAGGGCGTTAGACCCTCAGATAAAACGTTTGTGTCCATCGAGTGGATCTGCAGCTTCTGGTCGCAAAGCGAAAGCGGAAGCGAGCAGAGAGAACGAACAAACAAGAAGTTCCAACCGGCTTAACAGGAGGCTCCATGAAATTTACATGGAATCGGGCCGCGTCCGGATCGAAGAGCATTCTTTTGGGGCTTTTGGCGATTCTGATGCTGGCGGTAATACCCGTTGCCATACAGGCACAGGCCTATTACGGATCAATCGTAGGAAACGTGACGGATACAACCGGCGCGGTGATCGTCGGAGCCAGGGTCGTAGTGACCACCAATGCGACCGACGTTACGTTCAACACAACAACCTCTTCGATCGGGGCGTTCGCGCTGGCACAGCTGCCGGTGGGAACCTATACCGTTACGATCACCGCTCCCAACTTCAAAACGTTCAAAGTTGACAACGTAGAAGTTCACGTGTCGACGGACACCACGGTGAACGGTATGCTTACGCCCGGCGCGGCAACGCAGACCGTAACGGTTGAAGCGACGGCGATCCAGGTAGAAACGGCTTCGGCATCGGTTGGAGAAGTCGTCACCGGCGAGCAGACGCGCGAACTGCCTCTGAACGGCGAAAACTTCATCGGCCTGACCCAGCTGTCCCCCGGTGTCAGTCCCGCCGCCTCTTTTGACGGCGAAGACAAGGGCCTCGAAGGCGGCGTCAACTTCTCGGTGAACGGCAACCCTTATACGAACAACCTCTTCCTGGTGGACGGCGTCAACAACAACGACGTTGGCTCGAACCGCACCATCCTTGTCTATCCTTCGACCGAAGCGATTGCGGAGTTCAAGATGATCCGCAACTCGTTCGGCGCCGAATATGGACAGGCTTCGGGCGCGATCATCAGCATCACGACCAAGTCGGGGTCGAATCAGATTCACGGCGGGTTCTTCTATGCGGGCCGCAACAGCGCGCTCGATGCCAACAACTTCTTCAATAACGAACTGAACGTTGGCAAGGCGAAGCTGCGCCGCAACGACTACGGCTACTACGGCGCCGGTCCTGTCTGGAAAGACCACGTCTTCGTGTGGTGGAATCAGGAGTGGAACAAGGAAATTCGTGGCGGTGCCTTTGGCGCCTGCGTTCCAACTGCGGCAGAATCTGCAGGCGACTTCAGCGGATACTCAGGCAGCACCGACCAGTGCGGTGCTTCGATCCCCGGCGCGGGAACAAACCCGGGCTTTCCCGCCTGGCTTGGCACTCCGAATAAGCTGACTACTGCCGATCCGGCGGGGGCGCTGATTGCGCAGTTCTACCCGACGCCGAACGTCAGCAGCACGCAGACCACCCTCAACTCCGCGGGCTTTAACTGGGCTTCACCGATTAACAACCCGCTCAACTGGAGCGAGTGGAACATAAGACCGGATTGGGACATCAACAAATCCAATCGCGTCACCTTCCGCTGGACGCAGGACTCGTGGACGAATCCGGCTCCGAACATCGGCGATTCCTTCTGGGGCGAGTCGGACTTTCCGACCGTGCAGTCTAACTGGAGCCAGCCCTCCAAGAGCGTCATGGCCAAGTTGAGCTCCACCATTACGCCCAGCATGATCAACGACGTCGAGTTTGGCTATGGCCACAACGCCATCATCACCACCCTCGGCGGCACCAAAGCCAGCATCGTCCCGGCGATCCAGGCAGCGTATCCTGCGACCTTCCCATCGTCACTGAAGGAGAAGGATGCTTTCTTCGGCAACTGGGGCGGATTCAACCCTTACGGGTCCTACGAGGGCGAAGCATCGTTCTGGAATATCGCTCCCTACTCCAACCACGAAGATTTGTATACCGTTCAGGACAACCTGTCGATGGTGAGGGGCAACCACACCCTGAAGGCCGGTTTCTTCTACGGAAACAATATTAAGGTTGAAGACTCCGGTGACGGAGCGGATCGTCCGAGCTTCCCGGGTGGCTCGGTCTACTGCGCAGCGGGTCAGACCGGACCGCCGGCAGCTCCCACCGCGGGCACTCCGGCTTGCGTGCAAACCAACAACTCGCTCGCCAACGCTCTGGTGCCCGGAACCGGTGCCTCGCCGCAGGTCTTCGCCGGCATCAGCGAGGGCAGCACGGACGTTACCGCTCAGGTGAAGTGGTACGACTATGAGTGGTATCTCTCCGACAGCCTGAAGCTCCGGAAAAACCTCACAGCCGAACTTGGTTTCCGCTGGTCCTTCTACCGTGAGCCTTTCTCGGCGGACAATCAGTGGGCCAACTGGAGTCTGGCCAACTGGAGTTCGGCGCAGGCAGCATCCAATCCCACCGACGCCTGCAATGGCCTGATCGTACAGCCGGGCACACAGCCCTGCGCTGCCGCGAACAAGCTGCTGCAAAGCCTTGGCGTTCCGTTTAACTTATCCTCCGGTACCCAGGGTTCCAGCAAGGCGCTCATTCCGCAGAACAACCATGACATTGCCCCACGCGTGGGCATTGCCTGGGATGTCTTCGGGAACGGCAAGACTGCGCTCCGCTTCGGCGGTGGCCAGTTCTACCAGAGAGAGCTGGTTGGACAGGACGAGGGCATGGAAAAGGGAGCTCCGTTCTCGCTGGCTGCCTCCTCTAACCGTTCGCTGGATGTAGCCAGCGGCTGGAACTGCACGGCAACGGGCTGCACCGTCACGCCGGGCTTTGGCGGCGGTTCGGTATCGCCGAACTTTGCCAGAATCCCGCGTGCGGTCACTCCCAACAGTTGGCAGTGGAACGTCACGGTCGAGCAGGAACTCCATCGCAACACGTCGATGGAGGTCAGCTACGTCGGCAACACCGGTGTGCACCTGACCTCGATGCTGCAGTTCAACCCCATCCCGCAGTCCGAGTGGTCCGCTGCAGTGTTCAACGCCAACGGTACCGGAACGAATCCCTGGCGCCCCGCCAACAACTTCGGGCCTATCAATGGATTCGGGCGTAACGGGCATGCAACCTACCACTCGCTGCAGGCCTTGTTCCGGTCGCAACTCGGTCCATCCACCTTCCAGGCTGCTTACACCTGGGGTCACTCCATCGGTGACGTCGAAGAAGATAACTCCTCCGGCTCCGCCAACCAGGAAATGACAACCTACAACGCGAACAGCGCTCTGGACAAAGGCAACACCAACATCAATCGTCCGGATATCTTCGTGGCCAACGAGGTCTACTACCTGCCGAAGTTTGCAAATCAGAACAATTTCGTCAAGCAAACAATCGGCGGCTGGGAGGTGAACGGGATCATCGATGCTGTTCACGCCAGCTCTTTGACCATCTTCTCGAACGGAAGCTATAAAGACGCCAACAACCCCTCGGGGGCAATTTCCCAGCTCATCGGTACCGGCTACAACGGCAACAACCGTCCACTGGTGACCGGGGTGAAATTCAACTCGGGTGAAAAGGCCAACCATATTGGAAATGCGAACGCCTTCACCCTGGTTGGATACGCACTGGGAACCATTCCAACGAACATCGAGCATCGCGGCTATGGCTACGGAGCTCCAACCGAGGATTGGGACTCCCAGTTGGCGAAGAACTGGATGATTAAGGAGAAGTACAGGATTAAGTTCGCCATGGACTTCTTCGACTTCCTCAATCACCCGAACTTCAACAGCGGCAGCATGGAAGGTGAAGGCTACACGCCCAGCGTGATCGCCTGCGGTAACCTCCCCTGCTCCCCGACCAACAACGTCATTACCAGTGCTGGAACCGCGGCAGGGTTGAACAATGGCGCAAACCTCGGACAGCCGAGTAACCTGCAAACGGCCAAAGGCAACCGCGAACTCCAGTACTCCCTGCACTTCTCGTTCTAAGCAGCGAGAGGGTCAGGCTTAACCGAAAAGCAAACGAAACTGCGGAGCGCTGGCACAGGCTCCGCGGTTTTTTTGTGGAGTAAAATCGACAGAAGTTTCCCCATGCAGTCGAACCCATCGCTCTCTGTATCTCGGTCGAGACCTTCTCCGGAGTGTCGCTGGTGGGCCGCCTGGTTGGTGCTGCTGACAGCGTTCGGGACCACTCCCTTCGGGGCGGCGCAGCAGTCGGCTCACCGGCCTTCCACAAAAGTGCAACCGGCGCCGGATGAATTACAGACGCGGCTATCGGCAGCGGAACAGGCTCGCAACTCGGGCGATCCATCGGCTGTGGCAGCGGCGAATCGGCTGATCATTGCTGCGGCGCTGCGAGAGCTGGCGGATATCCACATGGCGGAAGCGGATTACGCCGATGCGATCCGGCTCTACCGCAGCTCCCTCGAATTCGAAGATCGTCCCTCGATCGACGAGCCCCTGGGCTATGCCGAACTGCAGGCCGGCCACTTGGATGAGGCGATAGCGCTGGGAGAAAAGGCGCACGCCGCCGATCCTCACAATCTGAATGCAGACCGGCTCCTGGCCAGTGCTCTTGACCAGAAGGGAGAGTATGAGAAGGCCGTCGAGCCCTTCACGCGGATCGCGACGGCGGAGCCGACGGTGGACAATCTGTATCCGCTGGCGGAATGCCTGTTGCAGACAAAGAAGCCGGAAGACAAACAGCGGGCGATCGAAGTCTTTGCCGAGATGAAGCGCATCGCGGGCGACAGCGGTTCGCTGCATGTGCTGATGGGCCGAGCCTTCCGCGACGGCGGAGACATGCAGGCGGCGATTCGCGAATTGCAGCGGGCGATCGCCATCGATCCACGCACGCCGCACGCGCACTATTTTCTGGGACTCGCGCAGCTGTTTCTGAACGACTGGAAACCGACGCCGGCCATCGAAGCGGAATTGCAAAAAGAGGTCGATTATTACCCAAACGATTATCTGGCCAATTACATGCTGGGCCTCACGACCTCCGGCGAACGCAAGTACGACGAATCGGACAAATACCTCAGCGCCGCTGCTCGTATCGATCCTGCGTCGCCCGATCCGTTCCTCTATCTCGGGATGAACGCGTATGCCGAGGAGAAGATGGATCGAGCAGAAGCGATGATGCGGAAGGCGATCCAGCTGACGGGCAGCGACGAAGCGCGGACGGATTATCAGATTCGCCGCGCCTATGTTGACCTGACGCGTATCACCGCGCAGAGCGGGCGTATGGAAGAGAGCAAGGCTTTTGCGGCGAAGGCGCGGGAATTGCAGAACAAGATCATGGCGCAAACCCAGCAGGAGGTGAGCCGCGAGCAGGCGGAGAGCGGTAACGCGATAGGCGCGGCCGTGGTGCCGTTGACGCGACAGGAGGAAGAGCAGTCCGCGCCGCCGGTCCACAAGGACGGCGATGCCGGGGGCAGGTTAACGGCGGCCCAGCGGGCGGCAGCGACGTCGCGGGAGCAGGCCCTGAAGTCGGTGCTGGCCCTGGCCTATAACGATCTGGCGACGGCCAACGCGATCCAGAAGGACTATCCAGCCGCGCTTGGCTTCTATCAGCAGGCAGAGCACTGGGACAGCGGACTGCCGGGACTCGAGAAAAACCTGGGGCTGTGCGCCTTCCGCAGCAAGGACTATGCAGAGGCGACGCGCGCGCTTTCGGCGGCCGTGCAGGAGGGGGACAAAACGTCCGCGGTGCGCGGCATGCTGGGTCTTTCGTATTTTGCGACGGACAAGTATGCGGACGCGCAGCGGACGTTTGCTCCGTTGGGTCCCGTGGGGATGACGGACAGCGAAACAGGTTACGCGTGGGCGGCGTCGCTGGCGCATACCGGCGATATGAAGAAGGCGGCGGAGGTGCTGGCGGCTTATGAATCGCAACCACGTGCTCCCGAGACGCTGATCCTGGTGGGTCAGCTTTGGACGGAGATTGGCGACTATGCGCGGGCGGTCGCCACCCTGCAGCGGGCGCTCGACACCGATGCTGCGCTGCCGAGGGCGCATTACTGCGAGGGCCTGGCTTACATCCGCTGGGAACACTGGCCGGAGGCAGCGAAAGAGTTCGAAGCAGAGCTGAGCATCGTGCCGGATGAGCAGGACGCTCTCTATCACCTGGGATTTGTGAATCAGCAGCAATCGAAGATCGACGAGGCGCTGGCGCTGTATATGAAGGTCATTGGCGCCAACCCGGATTATGTGAACGCGCAATACGAAGCGGGAAAGATTCTGCTGGATCGCGGCGACTATGCGAACGCGGCGGCGCATCTGCAGGTGGCTGCCAGTTTGAGTCCGGACAAGGACTACATACACTATCAACTGCAGTCTGCCTACCGGAAGCTGGGCCGAGGCGCGGATGCGGACCGGGAACTGGAGATCTACAAGGGACTCAAGGCACAGTCGCGCGCGCGGGTGGCGGACGCCATCAGGCAGACCCAGCAGGAAAGGACTCCCTAAGTTTTGGACAATCGCTGGTTGAGATCGCTGCGGCCCGTTGCCGTTGCATTGTGCGCCGTTAGCGTGGCCGCCGCGCAGGTCGGGGAGGGGCATCCGACCCCAGCTCCTCCGCCGCCAGGCGCGAAGATGACAAAGTGCACGGGGCGCACCATTCCGCAGATGGAAGACGTCACGGCATCCACGCACATTACATTTACGCACGCATCGGATCCGGCGAAAAAGTACATCATGGAGTCGATGAGCGGCGGAGTGATCCTGATCGACTACGACCGCGACGGCTGGCCGGACATTTATTTCACGAATCAGCCGACGGTGGATCAGGCACTGAAGGGCATCGCGGCTCCAGGGGCTCTCTACCATAACAATCACGACGGAACGTTCAGCGATGTGACGGCGAAATCCGGATTGAATACGGCGTGTTTCGCGAACGGCGGCGCGGTTGGGGACTACAACAACGACGGCTGGCCCGACCTGTACCTGACCTGCCTCGGGGGCAACGTGCTGTACCGCAACAATGGCGACGGCACCTTCACCGATGTGACAGAACCAGCGCACGTGCGCGATGGGCGTTATTCCACCGGCGCGGCCTTTGGCGATTACGACAACGATGGGTTTGTCGATCTGGTCGTGTCGAATTACGTCGATTTCCATCTGAACGATCTGCCGACGTTCGGAAGCGCATCGTTCTGCAAATACCGGGGGCTGGATGTGCAGTGCGGACCGCGAGGGCTGCGGGGCGCGGGCGACTCTCTGTTTCACAATAATGGCGACGGTACGTTCACGGACGTGTCGAAGCAGGCGGGCGTCAGCGATCCCGATGGATATTACGGGATGGGTGTCGTCTGGGCGGACTTCAACAACGCGGGGCGGCCGGACATCTACATGGCCAACGATTCAACCCCCAAATACCTGTACAAGAATCTCGGCAACGGCAAATTCGAAGAGATCGGACTCGAATCAGGAACGGCGGTGAGCGAGGATGGCTCGGAACAGGCTTCGATGGGTATCGCGCTGGGGGATTACAACCACACCGGCCGCGAGTCGATCCACGTGACGAATTTTACGGACGAAAACGATCTGCTTTACCGCAACCAGGGCAACTGGGACTTCGATGAGGTTTCGTATCCCTCCGGAGTGGCTCTGCCATCATTGCCGTGGGTGAAATGGGGAACGGCGTTCGTTGATCTGGACAACAGTGGCTGGCTCGACCTGATCACCGTGACCGGCCATGTCTATCCGCAGGTGGATCAGCTGCCGTCGGGTGGTGGATACCGCCAGCCGAAGCTGTTGCAGATGAATCAGAAGGACGGCACCTTCTGCGACGCCAGCGATGAAGCGGGCCCGGCGCTGATGGAACGGCATGTCTCGAGGGGACTGGCGGTCGGGGATTTGTTCAACGATGGCAATATGGATGTAGTGGTTGAAGATCTTGACGGCAAGCCGATGATTTTGAAGAATCATGGTGTACCCGGCCGCCATTGGGTCAGCTTTGAGTTGGACGGCACTAAGAGCAATCGAGCAGCGCTCAACGCGCGCATCAAAATTGTAGCCGGAGGGATGACGCAGACCAGCGAAATCCATAGCGGAGGCTCTTATCTTTCGCAAAGCGACCTGCGTGTGCACTTCGGCCTGGGTGCGGCGACGAAGGTCGACAAGGTAGAGATTCACTGGCCGTCAGGGTTAGTCGAAAACCTCGTCAACCTAACCGCCGATCGCTTTTACAACGTGCTCGAGGGGAAAGGCATCGTGGAGCCGAGCGTCGCGAGGCCTGCACCGGTCAAGCGACCTTAGGCCGCTATGGTTCGGTGACGGGCGGGCTGGGATTCTGCGCACTGCGCTGTTGATAGCGTTCGAGAATCTTGCGCAGGTTTGTCGCCAGGTCATCGTTGTGTTGCTGCACGGCCAGATCGAGTGCTTTCTGGACAGCGTTGAGGGCCTGAGCGGGGCGGCCGGTTTTGTCATAAGCCCGCGCCAGTTCGGCAAGAGAGTGCCAGTCCCGTCCTTCGCTCAGCTCAACGGCCTTTTCCAACGGCGTAACAGCCGCAGCGTAGTCTCCGCGCGATTCGAGAATGTAGCCGAGATTGAAGCGGTACTCGACGGAAGTGGGGAGAAGGTCGATGGCGTTCTGGATCTGCTCGATGGCGGCATCGATTCGTCCCGATTCCGCGAGTGCCAAACCGTAATGGTTGTGGCTGTCGGGGAGTTTCGGATCGAGGGCGACCGCTCGCTGGAGAAGATCGATCCCTTCCTGCTTGCTTCCACTTTCGAAGAGCACCGTTCCGAGGTCGGTTTCCGTCGCCGCAGAATCCGGTTTCAGCGCGAGCGACCTGCGCCACGCGGTAATCGCTTCATCGGTATCGCCGTTGTTGGCGAGTGATACGGCGAGATGGTCGAGCCAGGCGGCGCTCTTCGGGTTGAGCGCACAAGCCTTGCGGTATTCATCGAGAGCATCGCGCTCCTGGCCATTGGCGGAGAGAGCTGAGGCCAGGCCATAGTGGGCGAGCGGGTCGGCGGGATCGCGCTCGATGGCGCCGCGCATCGCCGCGATGGCCTGCGGGTACTGCCCGGTCTCGATGAAGGCATAGGCGTCGTTGAAGAGGCGGTAAAACTCGGTCGCCTGCGGGTCGATCTTCTCGAGGCCGCCCTGGGGGATATTCAGGAATTCCGGAATATTGACCGCGCGGTTGGCGGCGGTGGTGTTCTCGACCAGGATGGCGGGAGAGTCGTTGCCCTGAGCGTCGATGTGGGTCAGCATCAGCTGCGTATAGGGCGAGCGGCCCTTGGAGGAAAACGCAAGCCACCGTCCATTGGGCGAGAAGGTGTGCCAGGAGTTCATGCGTGGGGTATTGCAGGTCATGAGACGCGCTTTGCCGCCCGCGAACGGAACGATGAAGAGCCGGCTGTCCGGACGCATCAACAGGCCGGTGCGGTTCTGCACCCAGACGATCCAGCGGCCGTCCGGGGAGACCTTAGGGAAGTTGTTGCTCATGCCGTTGTTCGAAGCGCCAGGAACCGGGACGGCCTTGCCACCCTTCCCGTTGTTGAAGGGAATTTTGTACAGGTCGTACTGGACGAGCGGCTCGTTGGGATCGTTGGCGTAAGTGGGCTTCTGAGCGCCGGGCGGATAAGGGTCTACGGCTTTTGCGCGGCTGTAGATGAGGTATTGGCCGTCCGGGGACCAGAAGGCGCTGGTCTGCACGAACGCCGGATCGTCGGCTCCAGGCAGCGGTCGCAGCTTCTTCTCCGCTCGATCGTACCAGCCAAGGATGCCGCGAGTAGGAAAGAAGACCTGGGTGAAAGTGAGGTTCTGATAATTCATGCTGAAGAGGCGGTTGACCACCCCCGCGGCAAATCCTGGAGCTTCGGCGCCGTGGCTATCTTTCGTTCCGGGCGGCGCGATGGAAGTGATGACGTATTGGCCGCCGGGCGAAACCTGGGACATGAAGCCGAAGCGCTTGACGGTGGGGTCGGAGGTCAGCGGCCCGGCGTCTTCCTTGAAGGAGGCCCAGCGCAGCACGTCATTGCTGGTGATGGTCATCTGTCTGGAGACCGGAACGAGGGCGTAGAGGCCTTTGTCGTTGCGGGGACCGTCCATGTCGAGGCCCATGGTTCTGCCGTCGCGGGAGAAGGAGTGGCAGTTGGCGCAGGTGGGCAGATTCTCCATGACGGTGTGGCTGCGAGGCTGCGCGATGTCGCGCAGTTCCCACTTGATGAGGGGCAGGGCGGTGGGCGGGAGCGGCTGGATAGCGCCTGGTCCAACGAGGGGCGCAATCATCAGGGGAACATCGCGATAGAAGATGGGAGCGCCAACCGGGTCGCGCGAAGTGGAGATGTTTACGCTGCCTGCGGAGATCGGCTGCGATGCATCGTTGCCGTAACCTGTGACACTGATTGTAGCGGGCGTTTTGACGGAGAGCCGCTTGATGCGCTCCCAGGTTTTCTCATCCGGCTTCCAGGTGCGTGTCGATTGCTGTTTTGGACTCCATTCGAGGCTTGTGCCCGCACGCGTGTCCAGTTCGCCAGGTTGCAGAAGATCGCCGGCCGCCTCGATGCGGATCGATGGGCTGGGTCCGGCAAGAGCAACTTCGATGACCCAGCGACTGGCCGGGGTCGAGTCGTGCCACAGGAAGGTAGGTGGAGTGATCTCAGGCGGGAAGATGGAGCCGTCAAGGGGATAGTCGATGGTCAGTCTCGCCACGTTTTTCGCCAGATCTGATGCGGCGCGTGCGGGGAAGGGGCGAAAGGCGATGATTGCCAGTAGAGCTGAACCGGCCAGAACAACGCAGGCAAACAGAACCCAGTGGCGTCGTGTCCTCATAAGCCTCCCCACTGGAACAGGTCACGTTGGATCTGGATGGAGTCAGAGTATAGGACCAGTGGCCGCGGCTCAGTGTTACTGGTCACATCGCAGGGGGTGGGGTTACTGCGCGGGCACAACGCGGACCGTGGCGGCGAAGCGATGGTAGTCCGTGAAGGTTGCCTCGTTGAGGCAGCGCATGGTTCGTTCCGGCGTGCTCTGCGGAAAACGGATCAATGCGAGAGCGACGCTGCGCACCGGGCAGGTGTAGAGGCGGCCCCCAATTTCGACGGTGCCGTACTGAACGAAGAGATCGGCATGCGCGAGGCGATCCGAGTGAGGCAGGTCCGATTCGATGGCGATGCGGAGGACGGTTCCGGTAGAGGGATCGATGGAAATGGAGCCGTGATAGGCCGGCGTGCCCTTGTAGCAATTCACCTGGGCGTCGGCCATATCGTTGATGTGCCGGTAGGAGGATTGACTGGGCCCGACCAGCCAGCAAAAGCTGACGGCATAGTGAGAAGCTGTCTCGGGAATCTGGAAATGAAAGACCGCCGCGACGCCGGCGGAGGTTTGTTCCCAGTGGCTCCAGGTCATCTGACCCTTCAGGGAGTCGTTGATGACGGTGGCGAGGACAGGACCGAATTCGCCACTGGTGGTGAGCCCGCTGGGCGACGGATGCACGGGGGCTTTGGCGTTTTGCTGCGACGTCTGGACGTCGAAGACCTCGCGCCCATCGCGATAAGTGATCGGCTCGGCAAAGGCTCCTGCCAGATGCAGATCTCTCTGCGCCGCATACCATCCGCTGAGCGACACCTGGGTGGGGCGGTCGTCGAAGCTGCGCGTGGAGCGCGTGGCGAGGAAGTCCGGCATACGGTGCATGGTGATGGCGGCAAATTCGATGGCGCGGCGCAGCATCTGGTCGCGGGCCGCAGCGTCCGGCGGATCTTTTGAGGCCAGGTCGCCGGGAGGGGGATCGAGGAAGCCGGATAGATCGGCCTGGAGGACGAGAGCCTCGGTGGTCTTCGGACCGGGCTGCAGATCGGCCTCGATCTTGTTCATAGCCGGTGGTGTCAGCTGTTCCGTCAGCTCAACACCAGCGACTTTCCCGGCCGTGTCGCCGTCGGATTTATGGGCGGCTTTCTGGGCCGCCAGCATCGCGCGGAGCTGGTCCACGGTCATGTGCTGGGCGGGCAGCGCGGGCGAAATCAATACAGCGATGATCGCAACGAGAATTGGCCTGCTCACGGGCCACTCCTTACGGGAACTCAGCTCGCCGGCACGGCAATCGGCATCTCGATGGTGCCCACCTTGTGGCTGTTCTGATCGCTGACGCCCAGCACAACGTGGTAGTTCCCGGGCTTCAGCGCCAGCTGCTGGCGAAAGGCGATTCCCGCCGAAACGATATAGGCATATCTCTGGGGATCAAGGTCGATGTTCAGCGTTCCCGAGGTCTGCGGCAGGGCTTTCGGCTGACGGTCCGCATCCGTAAAAGCGACCATCTGGACAAACAGCTTCGCACGGCGGTGGCCATCGGCCGTCGTATCGAAAGCAACGTCGCCCGTGTTGATGGTGGACTCGACCAGCAAACCGGCCTTTTGCGGATCGGGCGGAAGAACCCTGGCTTTGATCCGCAGCCCCGTTTCCTCAGGAACGCCGGGCTGCATCGCCTGCTCGAAGCTCGCTCCCGTCGTGGTCGCCGATGCATCGGGCGTGGCAAAGTAGCCGCGGCGGTAAATCAGGTCGAGATTTCCCGGCGCATCCGGACTCCCCGAGGCATCCACGCGAATGGCGCGGAATTTGCCGTCCCACGTCGCATTGCTGGGTGAGTAGGCGAGGGTATAGTAGCTGGCGCTGTCGTCCATAGTGCGGCGCATGGCTCCGGCAATATCGTTGTTGCCAAAAATGGCCTCGCCGCCGGTGGTACGCGCCAGGTCGCGCATCTCGACCTTCAGGTTATTCAGCGAGAAGAAGCCGCCACGGGGATCGCCGGGATTCTGTCCGCCAAACTCAGTGGGAGCGGTGACGGCCGCGCTTGAGGCCTGGGAGGCGAGTCCGAAGATGCTGGTGGGATAGACAGCGATCCTTGACCCAGCCAGCAGGTTCAGCGTGTCGCGCATTTCATCCTTCGAGGTCTGGCTGAAGTGACCCTGCATGGTGGTCAGGGCGGTATCGAACTGCGTCGCCGAACCAAACGAAGGGTCGCGGTCGATGGGCGCCCCGACAATTTCGATGGAAAGGGGATAGCTTTCCGCCAGCCAGTACAGGCTCTTGCGCCCTGGGTAGTCCGCCATGGCTTTCGCCAGCTGGCCGAGGGCAGAGATGGTGCTCCGCGCGCGCGTCTCGTAGCTTTCAGCGTCCGGCCTGCTGCCCATGTTGTCGCTCGCGCTCGCGCCAGGAAGGCTGCCGATGGAGGGCGAGCTCTGTCTCTTGAAATTGGCGGCGACCTGATCGTCCTGCATGGCCTCGGTCTTCGAGCCATCGAGGCCGACCTGTGTGGGACGGAGCATCTTCGCGACCTCGGCGGCGAGCACCGGGCTGCCGCTGAGTCCCTGGGTCATCTGCAGCTGATTTCCCAGCGTGAAGACCAGCAGGCGCTCTCCAGGGGGAAGAGCATTGAGGAACTTGAGCATCTGCTGGCGTCCCGAGAGCTGGTCGTCGTAGGGCGTATTGAGCAGGTCGAACAAGACGATCGTCATGGGCCGGGCCGCGTTGCCGGCGTTCACGTTGGAAAACTCCAGGCGTGACTCAATGGGCGACGCCAGGGCCGGTGGAGTGGGCGGCTCGGCATCATGCGCTTCAAAGAACGAAACGGTCTGCGGCTTGCCGTCCTCGGCGACTTTGAAGTCCTGCTGCGTGAGCCCTCGGACCACGTTTCCGCTCTTGTCCCTGACCAGAACGTCGACGTAGACCAGGCGGCTGGTGACGCTGAGGGTGGGGGTGGGCGCGGAAACCCCATCGGTCTGCTGGGCCAGGGTAATGAAAGAAAACAATGGGAGGACGATCAGCGATATGGATCGTGAGGTGGACGAGAAGATGGACTGAAATCTGAACTGGAACATGGGCTGCTACCTCTGCCTGCAACAAACGCCGCCGCGTTCCAAAGCTGCGCGTCTCGGCTGAGCTTCGCCGGCTCGCGGGAATGGAAGGGAATGCACGGAGATTATACAGACCTGATGGTGCTGCCGGTGAGACGGTTGGCCGGGGAAATAGTTCCGGGAAAAACGATTGATTCGCCCCTGGAATCGCTTTCCTGGTTCATGCCGGAAGCTGCTCAGGGATGCGCGCCTGGGCCCGCCTTCTGCGCATCGTTCAATCGCGAGAACGTCTCGCGCTCGCGCTGGGCCTTTTCGGTCATCTTCGCTTTGGCGTAAGCGCGGGCGAGGTTGAAGTGGATCTCCGGACTCTCCGGCGACAGACGGGCGGCCGTCTCCAGTTCGCGAATCGCTGTGTCCACGTCGCCGGTTTCGAGAGCCGCGCGGCCCAACAAATAATGCGCGTCGACCGAGTCATGATTCAGGCGGAGGGCGCATTGCGCCCACTGGACAGCCGGAGCGGGGTCGCTCCGGCGAAGCGCGATAGAGGCAAGACTGAGGCAGGGCATTTCGCTGCGCGGCGAAATGTCTCGCTCGGACTGCATCTGCGCGGTGGCCTGGTCGAATTCGGAAAGCGCAATCAACGCGGTGCCATAGGCGTAATGCAGAAAGGGAGTCTTGGGATAGCGATGGAGCAGGATGCTGAACTGAGGAAAGGCGTCATCATATTTGCTCTGCTGCAACAGCACGGCGATCTTTCCGGCATCGGCGACCAGGTCCTGATCAGCCGCGCTCGTCTGGTCAGGAAACTCGGCGCGGCGGAGCAGCGCGAGGCCCAGGGCGAACTCGATTTTCTGACGCTGCGGATCGTTCGGATGCCACGCAGTGGCGAGGATGGTCTGCGCTTCTTCGAAGCGGCCGGCGTGCACAAGGAGAATTCCGTAGGTGTACCGCGCCTGGTCAATGGACTCCGAGCTGGCGCTAAGGCCTAACTTTGCGCTCCGGTCGAGGTGAATCAGCGCGTTGTCGTAATCCCTGAGAGCAAACTCGCACAGCCCGAGGAGGGCCCAGCCAGTGCCGCTGGAGGGATTCGAGGCGAGCCAGACCTTGAGATCGGCACGAGCCGCTTGGTAATCAGCCGCAACGTATTCCCCGAGCGCTTGCTTCCATCGAGTCTGCGCCTCGTCCGACTCGATGTTCCCGCTGGCGTAGAGCGCCATGATCCGCTGCTCGGGATGATACTGGGATGATGGAAACGCCGCCGCGATCTTCCGCTCCTTCTCCGCCTCGTCGATCCTTCCGGAAGCCTGTGCCGCCTCGGCCAGCGTCTGGTGCGCCTCAGGGTCGGAGGGAGCGAGCCGGACCGCAGTCCGGGCCGATTGGATGGAATCGAGGAGCGCCTTCTGCTGGAGCTGGAGCCGGCTGATCTCGATCCAGGGAATCGGGCTCTCGGGCGAGATCGGTATTTCGGCACGGCACTGATCGAGTGCCTCGGGTATGTGCCCCGCTTTGGCAAGGGTGTGGCACCAGGCCAGATGCAACCAGGGCAGTGTGGGATGTGTCCGGACGAGCCCGCCGAATGCTCCCGGGTCATCGACGATCTCCGCCTCGCCGGCAGCCAGAACCAGCGCTTCCTGGGAGGGATCGAGGCGCTGCGGCAAGAGCGGGACACGCAGCGAGGCCAGGCCAAGCGCAATCTTCGCCTGTTCCGGCACGGCCCCGGAGGCGAACCGGGTCTTCAGCAGCGTGGAGGCGCGATCGAATTCCCCAGCACGAATCAACAGGAGGGCCAGGTGATATTCCGAGACCCGGGCAATCTCTTCGTCCTCCTGCATGCCCAGCGTTTGCGCTTTCTGCAGATGGGCCAAAGCATCGTCGTAGTCTCCGGTTTCAAACTCCGATAAGCCAAGCACGCCCCAGGCGATACCCAGATTTGGCGCAAACACGGTTACTTTTTCAAAAGTGGAGCGGGCGTCGCCGAACTGACCGCTGGTGTATTGCAGCATGCCGAGGTTCCACCGTCCCTCTTTCCACTCGGGCTGGAGAGCGAGCGCCTGCTGGTAGTCGCGGATCGCGTCCGCAGTTTTGCCGGCGTCGCTTTCAGCAGTGGCCTGGTCGCGCAGGTGGGCGAAGGCGGAGGAATCCGCTGTGGTGGCGGGCGAGGGCTGGGATGGCGGAGAGGATTGCGCCCAGGCCGGGACCGCGCAAGGTGAAAGAACAAGTCCAAGGCAAATGGACCTGAGAGCCCGCTGGGTCATGGGGTGCGTCCAGCGCCCATTATACTGAGGGGTTTCGTGTCCTTTCGTTCCCAATCCGGAGCCGCGTGGCCCTTCGCGGATTTCTCTCGCCGCCAGCTGCTCCGGAGTTTAGCGCTGGGCGCCGCCGGCGCAGCTTTCTATCGGAGCCCGCTGATTCAGGCCGCAGTTCCGCCGCCGCTTTATCCCTTTGAACAGGTCTCTGCGGAGAAGAGCGCCATTCGATGGGTGCACGACGCCGGGCGATCGGCGCAGAAGTATCTTCCGGAGAGCAGCGGGGCGGGCTGTGCCATCTTCGATTACGACAACGATGGGTGGATGGATATTTACTTCGTCAACAGCGGAAAATCGAACTTCTTTACGCCGGTTCGCCCAATACGCAATGCGCTGTATCGCAACAATCGGGATGGAACGTTCACCGATGTCACGGAGAAAGCCCGGGTTCCGGGCGAAGGGTATGGTCAGGGAGTCGCGGTGGGCGATTACAACGGCGATGGTTTTCCCGACCTGTACGTCACGCAATGCGGGCGGAACATCCTCTATCGCAACAACGGGGATGGAACGTTCACCGATGTTACTGAGGCAGCGGGCGTGGCCGCCGGTGGGTGGAGCACCAGCGCCGTGTGGTTCGACTACGACAACGATGGCAGGCTGGACCTGTTCGTGTGCCAGTTCGCGGAGTTCGAGCTGACGCGGGGCTGCGCTACAGATGCGGCGGGCATGCACCACTACTGCATTCCGACAACCTTCAACCCCGAGCCGAGCTGGCTGTTTCATAACAACGGCGACGGCACCTTCACCGATGTGAGTCAGTCGGCGGGAATCGCCGGGCACCTCGGAAAAGCGTGGGGCGTTGTTGCGGCTGATGTGAACAACGACGGGTGGATGGACCTGTTTGTGGCCAACGACACGATGCCGAATTTCCTCTTCATGAACCGCGGGGGCAAGTTCGAGGAAAAGGGTCTGGAGGCCGATGTCGCGTACAGCCGCGATGGGCGGGCGCGCTCGGGAATGGGCGTGGACGCGGCGGATGTGAACAACGACGGATGGGTGGATCTGTTCGTCGCGAACATCGATGAAGAGGTCTTTGCGCTGTATCAGAATAACGGCGACGGCAGTTTTGACGATGTCGCGACGCGGCTGGGCATTGGGATGCCGACGGCCTGGATGAGCGGCTGGGGGCTGAAGTTCTTTGACTACGATAACGACGGCGACCTGGACCTGATTGCGGCCAATGGATTTCCTGACGAGTTGCTGCAGGAGGCCTCGGGGAAGATTCAATGGAGACAGCGGCTGCTGCTCTTTCACCACGAGGGCAACGTATTCCGGGACGTCAGTGCGGAAAGCGGGCCGGTGTTTTCGCGAACATTCCCGGCGCGCGGGCTGGCCATCGGCGATTTCGACAATGACGGCGGCGTGGATGTTCTGATTGTGCCCAACAACGAGGCGCCGCTGCTGCTGCACAACCAGGTAGGGCGGCGTAACAACTGGCTCGGCGTGCATTTGGTCGGGCGCAAATGCAATCCGGATGCGGTGGGCGCACGGGTGAGCTATCAGGCGGGGGATATGCGGCGCTCGCGGGTGAAAGTCGGGGGCGGCAGTTTTCTTTCGTCACACGATCCGCGAATGGTCCTCGGTATCGGCCAGAGACCAAAGATCGACAGTATTGAGGTTCATTGGCCTCTACCGAGTGGCGCGGTGGAACGGTTCTCCAACCTGCCGGTCAACCGGTACATCACCATCGTCGAAGGGGCTGGTAAGTGGAGTTAATGGCAGTCCGATAAGTTCGAACTCTGCAGCGATTGTTTGTGTTTCGGACCCCAGTCGCAGCCGTATAATGTTGCGCGAACGCGGAGGCACGTTATGAAGTTGCAGTTGCTGGTGACCGGCATGTTAAGCATCGCATGCGTTCCCTGGGCCCGCGTGCAGGCCCAGGCGTCCAACCCTTCCTCGATGACGAACAGCGGCGGCGCGGAAGCCGTGAGCCCCATCGGCAAATACGCCAACATGGACCAGCTGATGAACCATCAGACGGGCAGCCTTCAGTTCTTCGGCAAGGTGGCGATGGCGGCCGGCAAGCTGCCCTGGGATCCGATTCCGGTGGTGGTGACGTGTGCCGGCGCGACGCGCTACAACACGGTGGCGGACCCCAAGGGAGCGTTCTATATCGTTCCTCCCGCGCGCAGCAGCGAGGTGATCTCGCAAAAGAAGGATCCGGCCCATGCGGCGCCGTCGGAGCTGGTAGGCTGCAGCGTTATGGCCCAGGTGGAGGGCTTCACCTCCACGCGCCTTACGATTGCCAACCGGACGATCGAGGACGACCCTTCGATCGGCACAATTACCCTGACCCCGGATGAGCGCGCGGCAGGCTCGAGCCTGAGCGCGACCACCAATTCCGCGCCGCCCGACGCCTTGAAGGAATTCGACAAGGCCCACAACGATGATCTGGACAAGCATTTCGACGGCGCGAAGCACCATTTGCAGAAGGCAGTAAGTATCGATCCGAAGTTCGCTGAGGCCTGGTACCATCTGGGACAGATCGAACAGCAGCTCAACGATCCGGAGGCCCTGAGCGCTTATCAGAAAGCCGTGGCGGCCGATCCGAACTACATTCCACCCTACGAGCCCATTGCCGAGCTTTCCGCTTTGCAAAAAAACTGGCAGGCGGTGCTGGATGCCACGAATCAGTCGCTGAAACTCAGTCCCGCGGGCACTCCGCAGGTCTGGTACTTCAACGCGGTCGGTAATCTGAATCTTGGCCATCGGGCGCAGGCGGAGACCAGCGCGGAAACCTCCCTGGCCATGGACCCCAGCCACCGTGCGCCGAATACGGAGCAACTGCTGGCTGTGATTCTGGCGGGGAGAGGCGAGTACGCGGGTGCTCTGGAGCACCTGCGCCATTGCCTGACTTACATGCCGCCCGGACCCAACGTGGACCTGGTGAAGCAGCAGATCGCGCAGCTGGAGAAAGTCGTTCCGCCGACCGCACAATAGGTGCCGAGTACCCGTCGGCCGAAGCACTGTCTCACGTGGCGCAATCAACAAGGCCGCTGGTAGAGTGGTAGTTCTTCCCCTGCCGATGCATTCTTCCGGATGGAAACTGCCGCTGTGTCTTGTCGTGTTCGGGGCTGTGATGGCGACCGCCCTCGCGCATGGGCCGGAGAACGCCGTCCCTCCCGCTCCCACCACCACCCGTGAACACCTGAAGCAGCCGGACTGGTGGCCGACGCGGCAAGTTGTCGATGACGCCCAGTTCGCGGGGGAGCAGGCCTGTGCACGGTGTCACAAGGACATCGCCCGTACTCAGATGACAACCCAGATGGCGCGCACCCTGATGCCTGCGGCCAGCTCGACAGACCTCGCAGCGCACACCGGTCCCATCTTCATCTTCGGTTCGTATCGCTACCGCATCGCGCGCGGGAAGGATGGGTTCCTTCTTTCTGTGAGCGATGGAAAGCAGCAAAGCTCGCAACCCCTGCAATGGGCCTTCGGGTCCGGGGCTATCGCGCAAAGCTATCTCTGGTGGGATAAAGGGCAGCTCTACGAAAGCCGGTTCAATTACTTCGCGCAACTGCACGGTTTCGACCGCACACCCGGACGGCTGGCGGCTGCGCCCGTCTCTCTGGAGATGGCAGAGGGCCGTAAGCTGGCGGAGTTCGAAGCGCGGGAATGCTACTCCTGCCATGCCACCGCGCTCACCACGACCGAACCACTCAGTGCCGCGCACTATCAGCCCGGCGTGACCTGTGAGGGCTGTCATGGGCCCGGACGAGCGCATGTGGCCGCCGTCGATGCCGGGGTGGACCAGCAGCTGCATATCGTCAATCCGGCCTCGCTGGCACCGGCGCTGGCAGTGGATTTCTGCGGGGCGTGTCACTCCACGCCGAAAGATGCCGAGCTGATGGGGATCGTTGGCCCGCTCACCGCGCGCTTTCCCGCTTACCGGCTGGAGAAGAGCCGCTGCTGGGGACAAAGCGGCGACGCCCGTCTCACCTGCTTCGGCTGCCACAATCCCCATCGCCCGTTAGAACGCGACGCCGCTGCGTACGATGCGGCGTGTCTCCGCTGCCACGCGAACCGCGGATCCGGCAGCGTACAGACATCCGCGAAACAGGCAGCTTGTCCCGTGGGGACGACCCGCTGTACCTCATGCCACATGGAGAAGATCAAAATGGCGGGCATTCATTACGACTTCACGGATCACGATATCCGTATTGTCAATGCCGGCGCGCCATTTCCGGATTGAGACGATGATGGACACCGCAATCGTCACTTTCGGTTTTCGTCGCGTCTGTCTCCCATCGCTTGTCTGTCTCGCGCTGGTTGGCACGGTGGGCCAGACGGCAGCGCAGACCGCCTCCGGCGATACCCCCGCCCCCGGCCTCTTCGGCCCGGAGCTCCAGCCTCTCATCCTTGCCGAACAGTCTGCTGTCAGTTCCGGCGATCCGAATGCCATTCTCGAATACAGCCGTGAACTTGCCGTGGCTTCGCTGCGCTTGCTCGCGGTCGTAGACCCAAAGAACGAGGACGCGGCCAAAGCCCTGCACGATCTTCCGGTTTCCGACCGCCTTGTCTCCGACTTGCCCACGGAGCTTTTGCTCCTGCGATCGGAGTTGGCATCGGATGAGACCGCCGATGCGATCGAACTGGAGAAACACATCCTCAGCACGAATCCAGAGTCTGCTGATCTGCACATTACTCTCTCGAAGACGTTGGAAGAGGGCTCCGATCGCGACGGCGGGTTTCGTGAAGCGGCGCGTGCCGTCGAACTCGAGCCGAACTCTCCAGCGGCGCAGATTGCCATGGGGATGGCTTCGTGGGAGCTGAACGGTTTTCAGTACAACGAGCAGACGCTCCAGGCATTCACAGCCGCCCAGCGTCTGGATGCGGACGGCTACGCCGGCAATTTCTCCCTCGGCCTGATCGAGTCGCAATACCATCGGTTTGACCAGGCGGCGATTCATCTGCGCGCGGCTGTTGCAGCCAATCCCTCCGCGCCCGAGCCGTGGTACCAACTGGGCATGAATGCCTGGGACCAGGATCGTCCGGCGGAGGCCCGCGACGCGATCGAACGCTACTTATCATTGGCCGAAAGCAGCAAGCGTGGAAAGCCTGGGCAGGTGCGCCTCGCACTCCTGATCCTCGATCGGATCGCCGAGGAAGAGGGAAGCGCGACGGATCCGGCGCATCGCGCGGAGGAGCAGGCGCTCGCACAACAAATCGCTCCACAATCCGATCTGGCGGCGCGCACCCCGGATGCCGGCGGAGGTCTGATGGACACCGGCGTGAGCGGGAAAACCTCGTGGTCTGGCGAATCAGCGACAAAAGCCGATGTGAAAGCCACGCCCCGGCAGGTGCGCGAACTCGCCGCCAACAGCCTGAACGACATGGGCACGGCGCTGGCGCGTAAACATGATTACGCCGCCGCGGTTCTCCCGTTCCACTACGCGGCCGAGTACGATCCAACCCTCGATCCCGTGATGCGCAACCTGGGGTTTGCGGCGTTTCTTAGCGGCTCCTACCCAGAAAGCGAAAAGGCCCTGCGCCAGGAGTTGGCAATCCACCCCGATGACGCGACCGCACGAGCTTATCTCGGCATGTCGCTATTTTCGATTGGAAAATACAGCGAGGCTGCGGAAACATTTCAGCTCTTTGGGAGCGAGCTCTCCTCGAAGCCCCTGGTCGAGGCGACGGCCGCTGCCGCCTTTGCGCGATCCGGCCAGAAGACTCAGGCTCAGGCCGCGCTGGCGGATCTGGAGAAAGCCAGCTCAGACCCGCAGATTCAGGGGCGGGAGGCCGTCGCCTGGCTGGATCTGGGCGATGTGGCACGCGCCACTGCGTTGGCCCAGGCCGCATTGTCCGCGAATGCTGAGACGGCCGATGCGCTGTTCGTGCTCGGCGAAATCGCCCTGGAGGACGCAGATGGTGCCGGGGCAGTTCGCGCATTCCAGGAGGAGCTTAAGGTCAGCAGCCTTGGCGCGGACGATTCTCTCGAAGCCCGCGCTCTCCTTGCGAAAGCTTTAATAGCCAACGGGCAACGATCGCAGGGAGAGACGATTGCCCGGGAGATTGCGCGTACGCACGCGGGCCTGGCGGCGAGCCTCCGCTCAGAGGGCGAAACGCTCCTGAAGAATGGGGACGGGCATGCAGCTTACGAGAAGCTTGGGGCCGCGCTGGTCATCGACCGTGGCGAAGAGAAGCTGCGAGGGGAATTTGCAGAAGCGAAGCGGATGATTCAGGCGAGGTAGAACCTGGAACAGGAAGTGAGATTCAGCCGGGCCGTTCCCCCGCTCCGAAAGGAGATTGAAGCCTACGACTTTTTGGATCCTTTGCCGGGCTTCGATGGGGAAGCGGTGATGCGAATAGAGTGCTCGAAACGGATAGCATTTTGCACAAGGCCTGCGGGTACCGCTTTCAGCAGGCCGCGCAGCTGACGGTCATCCAGAGCAGGAGCTGCGATCTCCACGTGGAAATTCCCGATCTGCAGTGGTTGTGCAGCGGGCTCAGCGCAGACTCGGATCGAAAGGCCGTCTGAAGGTATCCCGCGTGCCGTCATATATTGGGCCACAACCTGGCCAACGCAGCCACCCAGAGACGCGAGCAGGAGCTCAGCTGGTGACAGGCCCTGATCGGTTGCCCCATCTTCCATCGGCTGATCCAGCGAAACGCGATGGTGGCGCGCCTCCGCTGTAAAGTGGGCGCCGCTTGCATGCCGCAAAAGAATTTCCAAATCTGCCTCCTGCTACATCCATGAATCAGCAAGTCATGGGCCACTGTGCGCAGCAGCGATTTCGGAGGATGCGGCCCAATCCCGATTGACGCCCTGCGCGAGTGCGCTCCCCACAGAAGAAACTGCGTCAAATGGCGCACCGTGCCCCATTTGTTTCGTGCCAGGAAATGCCGCCCACGAGTACACTGGCTCCCTGCCCGATGAAGACACGCCGATCGAGCAAGAAAGCGGTTGGGACGCCCCCTCTCGGGAAGGACGCCGGGACGGCTCAGCCGAGTAACCACGACCCGGACGGGATCGTCCAGCCGCGCCCAAATCTACTGCGCGCTTTGGTCGACAACCTGGACGAGGCGGTGGTCGCTCTTGGCCGGGATGGCGAGGTTCAGTTCGTCAATGCGGCTGCGCGCCGGCTCTTTGGCATCGACCCCAAAGGGCCGCCGGTCTCTGGCTGGAGTGAGGCGTACGGAATCTATCTGCCGGATCGGCAGACCCTGTGGCCACCCGATGAGCTGCCCGGCGCCCTTGCCCTGAAAGGTCAGACAATCGACGGCGAGCAATATATCCGCCCGCCCGGCGCCGAGGCGGGCTATTGGATCGATGTGCATGCGCGGCCACTGTTCGATTCCGGTGGGGCGGTCGAGGGCGCGCTGCTTTCGTGGCGCGATGTTTCCGAGGAGAAGCGTACGGCGGAGAGCCAGAGACGGTTGCTGGCGATCGTCGAAAATACGCCGGACCTCGTGATTCTGATCGACCCCACACTGAAAACCAGTTACATCAACCATGCCGGGCGCGAGTTATTGGGCCTGGATGAAGCCGACGACTTGCGCAGCTATCCCGTGTTCGACACGGATTTCGAAAGCCAGAGGGAGGTATCTGACTCTGAAATCATTCCCGTGCTTCTCCGGGGCGAGTCCTGGTTTGGAGAGTATCGCCTGCGGCATGCGCGGACCGGGGAGCCGATCGCCGTGGACATGCGAGCCTTCGGCATCTTTGGCCAGTACGGGCAGCTGCTGGGATTCGCCAGCATCAGCCGCGACATCACGGCTCGTCGTCAGTCGGAGGAAACCCGGCAAAAACTCGCGGCGATCGTCGAGTTCTCGCACGATGCGATTATCAGCGAGTCCCTTGAGGGGATTATTACGAGCTGGAATCGCGGCGCTGAAGCCACCTTCGGATACACAGCGCAGCAAGTGGTGGGGAAGCCTATCACCGTGCTGGCCTGGCCCGGCTACGAAGACGACATGCGCGAGCTCCTGCGGCGAGTCGGGCGCGACGATGCGGTGGAGCGCTACGAGACGCTGCGGCGGCACAAGGATGGGCGGTGTCTGGTGATTTCGCTGACGCTGTCTCCGATTCGCGATGATTCGGGAAAGTTGATCGGCATATCGAAGATCGCTCGCGATATCACACAGCAAAAGGAGCGGGAAGAACTCGCGCGGCGGCAGGCGCAACTCCTCGATCAGGCCTACGAGCCAATTCTGGTGCGCGATCCTCGCGACCGGATCGTTTACTGGAACAAGGGGGCGGAGCGGTTTTACGGCTGGACTGCGGCGAAAGCGATCGGGCGGATCAGCCACGAATTGTTGCAGACGACTTTCCCTGAGCCTCTGGAAGAGATCGTGCGCAAGCTGGAGCAGGAAGGGCACTGGGAGGGTGAGCTGTTCCATCGGACGCGCGACGGCAAACGCGTCACAGTGTTAAGCCGATGGATCCGCGAGCTGGGCGTGGCCGAATCGCATGTGCTGGAGACGAATATCGACATGTCGGAGCGGGAGCAGCGGCTGGCCGCCGAGGAGCAGTCGCGGCTGGAGCGCCGATTCCGGCAGTTATTGGAGGCCGCACCGGACGCGATCGTGGAGGTGTCCGCCGACGGCCGCATCGTGCTTGTGAATCGAATCGCGGAGGAGATGTTCGGCTACCTGCGTGATGAATTGCTGGGGAAATCCGTAGACTTACTGGTTCCGGATGTAATCCGCAATCAGCATTACCGTCACCGGGACACCTATCTCGAGCAACCGCGCACCCGGCCGATGGGAACGGGACTGGATCTGCATGCGCGCCGCCGCGACGGGTCGCTCTTTCCGGTCGAAATCAGCCTCAGCCCCATCCACACAGAGGGCGGAATACACGTGACCGCGGTGATTCGCGACGTGACGGAGCGCAAGCGCGCGGAAAAGGAGGTGCGCATTCTGCAGCTGCAATACACGGGAGAGCTGGAAGCGCGAAACAAGGAGATCGAACGCGCCAACCGGCTCAAGAGCGAGTTTCTGGCGAGCATGAGCCACGAGTTGCGCACCCCGCTGCACACCATCATCGGCTTTGCCGAACTGTTGCGGGAAGGCTACGACGGCGGGCTCAGCGAGGCGCAGACGCGTTTCGTCAACCATATCCATCGTGATTCGGAACATCTGCTGGAGCTGATCAATGACGTTCTGGATCTGAGCAAGATCGAGGCTGGCCAGCTGGCGCTCAAGCGAGAACGTTATCCGCTGGCACGCAGCATAAGGGAGGCACTCGATGCGATTCGCCCAGGCGCCGCGGCCAAGGGCATTCAAATCGAACAACACGAGGCGCTGGATTCCCTGGTCGATGCCGATCCGCTGCGTGTGAAGGAGATGCTCTACAACCTGTTGAGCAATGCCGTGAAATTTACGCCGGAAGGCGGCCGGGTATGGATTCAGACCGCGGAAGAGGCCGGGTTCGTGCGGGTCACGGTCGGCGACACGGGCATCGGCATCCCCGCCGCGGAACAGGAAAATATTTTCGACAAGTTTTATCAGGTGGGGAATACCACCCGGGGCGTTCGCGAAGGCACGGGTCTCGGCCTCTCCATCACCAAGGAACTGGTGCAGATGCACGGAGGATGGATGGAAGTGGAGAGCGACCTGGGCGAGGGAAGCCGTTTCACCTTCACTCTTCCCACGGTCGCTGCGGGGGAGTAGGATGCCCGCATCGTCTTTCAGGGCTATAGTTGAAACGAACTACTGAGTTCGAGGGCCAGCGGAGTTGGGTGGGTATCATGTCGACATCTCCACGGAAACCTCTCATTCTGATCGCAGACGACCGGCCTGGCAGCCGCGAACTTCTGCGCCTCGTTCTGGAGCGAGCCGGATACGCAGTCCTTGAGGCTGAAGACGGTCATCAGGCGGTAGAGCGGGCGAACAGCGGCAATCCGGATTTAATCATGCTCGATTTGCAGATGCCGGGTTTGGACGGATACGGCGTCCTGGCCGCCTTACGGAAGGATCTGCGGTTTCGGAATCTACCGGTGCTGGCGCTGACGGCCAGCGCCATGCGCGGGGACAAAGAAAAAATCATGGAGGCGGGATTTACGGATTACCTGGCGAAGCCGGCCGGGCCGGAAGCTCTGCGGGAGACGGTTGCGCGATTGCTTCGCGAATCGCCCGCGAAATTGCTGGAGCGGGAAGAGACGGCATGACAAGCCACAGGTTACAGGTTACGGCGGCTTACTGCAGCAGGCCGTACTTCTTCATCTTGTAGCGAAGAGCGTCGCGCCCAATGCCCAGGGCGTGTGCCGCGTGGGACTGGTTGCCCCGCGCTTTTTCGAGCGCCTCGATCACGAGCTGGCGTTCGCGTCCGGCCAGGGAAGCGTCATGGGATGTGAGGTGATCCGACGATTCGGGATGCCTATTTACGGAGATCCCTGAGCCTTCACTCAAAAGGGCCGCCGGGAGGTCGGCGACATCGATCTCTTCGCTTTCCGCCATCATGGCAGCGTGCCCGATCGCGTTCTCCAGCTCCCTCACGTTGCCGGGCCATGGATGGCGGTCGAGGACAAGGCGGGCGCGCGGCGAGACGGCGCGAATCGGCTTGCCGTATTGATGCGCAAATCGCTCGACGAAATACTGGATCAGGAGGGGCAGGTCTTCCTTACGCTCGGCCAGCGATGGAACAGGAATCTCTACCATGGCCAGGCGGTAGTAGAGGTCCTCACGAAAAAGCCGGTCGGCCACTGCCTGGCGGAGGTTCCTGTGCGTTGCGGCGATCACCCGCACATTGACGTGTCGCGTCTGCAGGGAACCGACGCGTTGAATTTCCTGATTCTGCAGAGCCCGCAGGAGCTTCGCCTGGGTGGAAATCGGCATGTCGCCGATTTCGTCCAGGAATAACGTTCCTTCGGAAGCCGCCTCGAAGAGCCCGGGCTTGTCGCGGTCCGCTCCGGTAAAGGCGCCGCGGACATGGCCGAAGAGTTCGCTCTCGAAGAGCGTTTCGACGACAGCGGAGCAATTGAGAACGACGTACTGGCCTTTCACGGCGCTGCGTGCGTGAAGGGCGCGGGCGACGAGGTCCTTGCCCGTGCCGGTGGCTCCCTGGATGAGCGCGGAGCGGTAATGGGGCGCGATACGGCGGATGCGGGCGAACATCTCTGCCATGCGGGCGCTCGCTCCAATCAGACCTTCAAATTCCGCTTCCCCCTCCGCGCTCTGACGCTTACGCGCTTCGTCAATGAGGCGTCCGACCCGCTCGCGAAGAACGGGAAGACGAATAGGCTTCTCGAGGTAATCGGCTGCGCCGCTGCGGATCGCCTGGACTGCCGTTTCGGTCGTGTAGTGGGCTGTCATGAGGACGACATCGGTGGAGGGGGCAAATTCCATGATGCGGTTGAGGACATCGAGGCCGGTCATTTCAGGCATGACCAGATCGGTGAGGACGAGCTGCGGATGGCGCTGGTGGATGAGGTCGAGCGCTTCGCCGGGCCGCGCCGCAGTATAGATCGTCAGCCCTTCCCGAGCGAGAGCGGTAGAGAGCAGATCGAGGCTGCCCGGGTTGTCGTCGAGAATAACGATCGAAATGTTCATAAATCGAGCGTTCAGGGTACAGGGTACAGGGAAAAGCCCGGAACCGGAGCTGGGGCCCGCAACCGGCAAACGCGCGACGCGCGGGATAGACTGGCGAGTGGCGCGGAATCTTTACATTCTGGCAGGAGTGTTGCTGTTGTTTGCAGTGATCTCCTTTGTTATGGCGATGACGTCGAGCCGGTTGCAGCCTGCGCTGCCGGCGAACGGAACGCTGTGGAAGACGTCAGCGCTTTTCCTGACGGTAGGCGGGCTCGTGGTGGCGCTCCTGGGTGTGATGACGGCAATGTTTGAGCAGGTTGATCGCCGCACCGAGGAACGCAACATGAGGCGCCGCGAGCAGCGCGGGCCCGCAGGGCGCGACAGATAAAATGGGAGAAGAACGCATTCGCATCGGAAGGCAATGAGCAGCTATGTATGAAGTCACCGTCGAGCGTGGATTTTCTTCGGGGCACTATCTCCGCAATTACAGGGGGAAGTGCGAGAATCCGCATGGGCATAATTACAAAGTCCGGATCACGCTATGTGGCGAAACGCTGGACAAGGCTGGTCTGCTGCTGGATTTTCGCGACCTTAAGCAGGTGATGCGGCCCGTAATCGATCGCATCGACCACCAGATGCTGAATGAGCTTGAGCCGTTTACCACGATCAATCCGTCGGCTGAGAACCTGGCGCGGTACTTCTACGATGAGACGAATCGCCAGCTCAGCGAACTGACCAGCGGGCGCGTGCGCGTGAAGGACTGCACGATTTACGAGACCGACACCACGACGGCGACGTATTACGAGTAACGACCCGATGTATCTCATCGAAATTTACAAGTCCATCCAGGGCGAATCGAGTTTCGCCGGCCTGCCGTGCATCTTTGTGCGGCTCGCAGGTTGCAACCTGCGTTGTTCCTGGTGCGACTCGGAGTACACCTTCACCGGCGGTTACAAGCTGGACGAAAACCAGGTGATGGCGGAGATCGAAAAGCTGGCCCCGGTCAGGCTGATCGAGTTCACCGGCGGAGAACCGATGCTCCAGGAACGCGAACTGATTCCGCTGATGGAGCGGCTGCTGGACGGCGGCTACGAGTTGATGATGGAGACGAGCGGGGAGCGGCCTCTGGAACGAGTGCCGCGCTCGGTGCACAAGATTGTCGACGTGAAATGCCCTGGATCGGGAGAGGTGGGCAGCTTCCGCGGAACGAACCTTGAATGCCTTACCGAACGCGACGAAGTGAAATTCGTAATTGCCAACCGCGGCGATTATGAATTTGCGCGGGATTTTGTCCGGCAGCACAGACTGGAGAGCCTTGTGGGTCAAATCCTGCTCTCTCCAGCGTTCTCGAAGACGGCGTCTTCGGAGCGCAGCACGGCTAATTGCCTTCTCGATCCTCGCGAACTGGTGGAATGGATGCTGGCCGAGGGGCTTCCTGCGCGGTTGAGTCTGCAGATTCACAAATATGTATGGGAGCCGCTCAGGAAAGGCGTGTGAGCAGGACCTCGACACTGAAGGTGCTGGCGGACAGTCCCTCCGCTCTCAACGTGACCCAGGAAGCCACCTGTGCTCGTCTAGTGTTTTGCTTCGAGGTATTTATCGAAGGGAATCTCGAAGAAGAACAGTTCATCGCCGTTGGCATTCCGCAATTCACGCAGGACGAGCTTTGCACCGCGTAATGGAGCGTCCCCCAGACCTTCCATGTCATAAAACAGGAAACCGGCCCGGGTGGTATGTGGCTCGACGGCTAACGATGCATATTCGAAATGGTCGTAATCGGCTTCAATTTTGTCGTCGGACACTTTGGCCTTGGTATGCACTTTGATGGGGCCGATGGGGATATCTTTGCCGCGGCTGTCCTTCGGCCGGACGCGGCGCTCGATGTCTTCGGGCTCGGCGGCGGGGATCTTATCGCCAGCCGCACTGATAAAGAAAATGCGGGCGTCGCGGAGCGAGACGGGCTGATCGCCGTTGTTGGTGACAATGATGCGGATCGGCATGAATTGATATTTCAAATAGTCCACCTGGAAGACTTTGCATTTCTCCGGAGTTTCAAAAGGCTCGACGGCGATGGCGACCTTCTCCTTCGCATGCATGTCGACAGCCGGGTAGGCGCTGGCGTCCTTCGCCGGAGGGAGATCGGATGCCGGCAGCGTGGTGGGCCCGATGACGAAGACGAGAAACAACGGAAGGCCGCGCAGGAGAGCGTGCAGCGAGCGGGAGCGCATGGTCACCATTATCATCTTGCCTTATGACCCCAGTCAGACGAGATTGGTAAGCGAGTGCTGATTCTATACAGCTTCGGGCTCCTGGTGGTGCTGGGGGTGGGCGCTCCGTGGTGGATGTTGCGCATGGCCACCAGCGGCAGATATCGCGAGGGTTTGACGGAGCGGTTAGGCTTCGTGCCGCAGCGCATTCGCCGGAATTTCGACAGGGGGCATGTCGTCTGGGTTCACGCGGTATCCGTCGGCGAAGTGCTGGCGGTCAGCCGGCTGATCGATGAGCTGGGAACAAGGCTGCCCGGCTGGCGCGTCATGATCTCGACAACCACGAGGACGGGGCAAGCTCTGGCCAGGCAGCGATTCGGCGAGGAGCGGGTGTTTTATTTTCCCCTGGATTTTGGCTGGGCAGTTCGAGCGTGGCTGCGGGCGCTGCGTCCAAAGCTGCTCGTGCTGGCGGAGACGGAGTTCTGGCCGCGCATGTTGAGCGAATGTCAGAGGGCTGGGATTCCGGTTGCAGTGGTGAACGCGAGGATCTCGGATCGATCATGGCCCCGGTACCGGCGTCTGGCCTGGATATGGCGGCCGCTGCTGGGCGAACTGGCCGTGGTTCTGGCTCAGACAGAACTGGACGCGGAGCGGCTGCGCGACCTTGGGGTAGCCAATCCGAGGGTCGCGGGAAATCTGAAATACGATGTGCGATCCGTGCAGCGGGCGCATGTAACAGAGATGCTGGAGAAGAATTTGCCGGCTGGCGTCAGCGTGTTGGTGTGCGGATCGACGATGCCTGGCGAAGAGGAGCTGCTGCTCGATGCAGCACCGCCTCACATCGTCACGGTTCTGGCGCCGCGCCACCCGCAGCGATTTGCCGAGGTCGCTGCCATCCTGACGCGTCGCGGAGCGAGATGGATGCGCCGGTCGGAGTGGGTGCAGGCTCCGGCGAGGATCGAGCCGGGGACAGTGTTCCTGCTGGATTCGATCGGAGAACTGGCGTCGGTTTATTCGCTCGCAACCGCCGCCTTTGTCGGTGGAAGCCTGGTTCCTGCCGGCGGTCACAATCCGCTGGAGGCTGCGCAGTTTGGAGTGCCGGTGGCGATGGGGACGAGTTACGAAAATTTTCGCGGCATCGTGGAGGAGATGCGAGCGTACGACGCGATTCGTATCGTAGAGCCGGCCAGGCTCCGAGATGCTTTGGCGGAGTTGCTGGATGGAACAGCAGGATCCCGCGCCGTCGGGGAACGGGCACGCGCGGTGTGCGAAAGGGAAGCGGGAGCAACCGGGCGTTCGATCGAGGCGCTGATGGCAGTCCTCGCGAACCGGCTGCCTGTCGCACACGACGAGACACATATCGAGGCGGGGCAATGAATCCTGCCTTGGCGCCGCTGGTTCCTTTTTATGCAGCGGTTGCCGGTGTGAAAAACCTCGCCTATGACCGGGGTTGGGCGCGGCAGAAGCATCTGCGATTCCCCGTGGTGAGCATCGGCAATCTTTCGGTGGGCGGGTCAGGGAAGACCCCGTTGACGATTCGGCTGGCGCAGCTTCTGGATGAGCGGGGCTTTACTGTCGATGTACTTTCGCGTGGATACGGCCGGCGCTCGAAGCTGATGGAGCGAGTGAATCCAAACGGATCGGCGGAAGAGTACGGCGACGAGCCGCTGCTCATCGCGCAAGCGGCGGTTCCCGTGTTCGTTGGGGCGGATCGCTATCGCGCGGGCGTCCTGGCGGAGACGGCTTCAGCCGGGCCCGTGATCCATCTGCTCGACGATGGTTTGCAGCATCGGGCGCTGGCTCGGGACGTGGACATCGTGGTGCTGCACCGTAGCGACTTCGACGAGAGCCTGCTGCCGGCAGGGAGGCTGCGGGAAGGATTCTCGGCCCTCGCGCGGGCGCAGATCGCGGTGATGCGCCAGGAGGATCGGGACCTCGAAGCTGAATTGCGCCGACGCGGATGGCGCAAAGCGGTGTGGTGGATGGAGCGGCGCGTGGAGGTTCCAGAGATGCGGCGCGTTGTGGCCTTCTGCGCCATTGCCCGTGCAGACGAGTTTTTTTCCGGAGCCGCGATACGCGGGGCAGCCGTTGTGGCAAGGCGAGCCTGGCGCGATCACCACCGGTATTCGGAGGCCGATCTCGCGGACTTGATCGAGCTGCGGCGTCAGCATGAGGCGGACGTCTTCCTGACCACGGAGAAAGATAAGGTGCGTCTTACACCAGAGCAACTGCGTAAACTCGAGGGCGCCGCGCCCGTCCTCACGGCAAAGCTGAGAGTGCGTTTGGAGGACGAGGCGAGGGCCGTGGACGAGCTCTGTGCGCTACTACCTCGAAGTCAGTAGCTCGAAGCCGGTAGATGCAGTCAGCCGGTCAGCGGGACCACGCCGCGTGAGAAAATGGACGTTTGCCGGAGACTTCCAAGCATCTTCGTCTTCTCGTCGTTCGTCTGGGCGCGATGGGGGACATCCTTCACTCCATGCCCGCTGTCACGGCGTTGCGCCAGGCCCATCCCGAGTGGACGATTGGCTGGGCGATTGAGCCGAAGTGGCGAGGATTGTTTTGCGCGAACGGATCGGAGCCCCGCACCGCTGGCATGCCCCTGGTGGATCGGCTGCATCTCGTACCTGCGAAGGAGTGGGCGAGAGCTCCTTTCAGGATCGGGACGCTGCGCGATATTCAGCGCGTCCGCCGGGAGTTGCGAGCAATGCAGTATGATCTCGCCGTCGATCTGCAGGGAGCGGTGCGGTCGGCGATGGTGGCGCGGTGGGCGCGAACCCGCAGAGTGATCGGCGAAGCGCAGCCGCGGGAATTCGCAGCGAAGTGGTTTTTCGATGAGAAGGTCGAGACCCACGGCGTCCATGTCATCGAGCAATCGATGGAAGTGGCCAACGCCATCATCGGAGAAACCCTGACCATGACCCTGCCGTTGCTGCCGCGCGACCTGGTGGCTGAGGTGAACGCGGCGGAGATCCGTCAGCCGTTCGTCCTGCTCAGCCCGGGCGCAGGCTGGGGAGCCAAGCGATGGCCGGCGGACCGCTATGGAGCGGCGGCGCGGAATCTTGTTGGCGCTGGCTTCGGTGTCGTGGTGAACAGCGGGCCGGGGGAGGAGCATCTGGCGCAGGAGATTGCGGAGCGCAGCGAGGTTGAGGTGCGGATCGTGGCCCTGGAAATGAGGGATCTGATTTCCGTGACGCGACGGGCAGCGCTTGTAATCGCGGGCGACACTGGACCACTGCATCTGGCCTGTGCGCTGGGAAAACCAGTCGTGGGTATCTTCGGCCCGACGGACCCGGCGCGCAACGGGCCATTTCACTCTCGAAGTCGGGTGCTGCGGCATCCAGGGAGTGTGCGGGACCACTCCCGGCGCAGTGAGCCCGAGGCTGGTTTGCTCACGATCACACCGGAGGCAGTATCGGATGCAGCACTCGAGTTGCTGCAGGGGGGGCAATAGGTGGCAGCGTGGAACCGCGTAGCGCGGAGAATCCGCGTACCGCTCGGCTTTGTTTTCGCGGCGATCTTTCTGTGGCTGGCGAAACCGACACCGCCTTTCCTCGCTGGTAGTCTCGCACTGGTGGCGCCGGGACTTCTCCTCCGCGGGTACGCGTCGGGTTACGTGAAGAAGAACGCGGAGCTGACGGTCACGGGGCCGTATGCATACACCCGCAATCCGCTTTATCTTGGATCGATGCTGATTGCTTTCGGCTTTGCACTGGGCGCGCGCAGTATCTGGATTGCGGTGGTTCTCGTGGCCTTGTTTGCGGCGATTTACATTCCGGTGATCCGATCGGAAGAGGACTATCTCCGCTCGGTATTCCCGGAGTTCGATGCATACGCCGCGCGCGTGCCGCGATTGTTGCCGCGGCTTACGGCGTCCGGGGGACAGGAATCCCCCAAAGGGGTATTTGCGGCGGCACTCTACAGGAAGCATCGTGAATACAACGCACTGCTGGGGGCATCAGCCGTGTATGCTGCCCTCATCGTGAAGCTGATGCTATTCAGGAAATAAAAGGAAGCGGATTGCAAGAGGAACGTCTCTTCTCGCCGGACGCTGGAAGATCGCAGCCGCGTCCAACCCGGATTTTGCTGATCGCTGCAGGACTCGCCGTGGCCGCCGCGCGGCTTGTTGCGCAGACAGCGCCGACCGGTCCCGTGCTGATTCCCCCGCGAGCTGGGTATAGTTTCCCCGCGAAAGAGTCGCTGACCTATGCGGTGGACTGGCGTGTTTTTCCCGCGGGGACAACCGTAATGCGTCTGCAGCAGGATGGCGATGAGGAGCAGATCTCCGCGACCGGGGACACGCTGGGAGCCATCAATCTCATTTATCGCGTGAGCGACCGCTTTCAATCCTCGTTCAATCGACGCACCGGGTGTTCGGCGGGATTTGCAAAGCAATTACAGGAGGGGCGGCGCCAGGTCAGCACCGACCTGAAGTTCGATTACGCGAAAGGCAAGGCGCTGCTGGACGAAAAGAATCTCGTAAAAGGTACGAGCAAGCATCAGGAAGCGCCGGTAGGCGCCTGCGTCACCGATCTGCTCTCCGCTATTTTCTATCCGGCCTCGCTGACCCTCACACCCGGCGAGAGCTTCCAGATGCCAGTGGCCGACGCGGTACGTACTGTCGCCGTGACCATGAAGGTCGAGGCACGGGAGACGGTGCGGACTCCGCTGGGGACCTACGCAACAGTACGCGTGCAGCCGACCGCGGACGCCGGTGTGGTCAAGGCCAGAGGCAATATCTGGATTTGGTATACGGACGACGAGCGGCACTTGCCGGTGCAGATGCGGGCGAGGCTCTTCTGGGGAACGATAACGTTCCAGCTCACGGCAATGGATTCCAGGTGAGGGCGTTGCTGGTCGGGCTTAGTGGATTCGATACCGCTCGCGCATCAGACGCTGCAGCCGCGGCTTGAACAGGAGATCGAAGGCGAGCTCCTTGCCGGGAAACATGGCGAGCGCGGCGCGGCGTGTGTCGGCCACCATCTCTGAGGCCTCGTCGATGGTGAGAGAGAGGTCCTGGCTGATGACGGACATGACCATGTTGACCATGATCTGCAGGCGGCGCAGCTTGCGCTGCTCATCCTGAAGTTCCTCGGGAGTTTGCGGAACCGATTCCGGCTGGGAACCGAAGGCTGGATACTCGGGTTGTGACCCCATGCAATGCGGACCTCCGTTCGAGGATCGTACAACGAGTAAGACTCTGCGGGAAACGGAAAAGATGCGCAAAGCAGCCAGCCGCGTGGCGGAATTGGGTTAGATTTCCTTCCCATCCCGGGTGATGGAAATTGCCGGAAACCTCTCTCTTAAAAGTGGCAGGAACACCGCAATCTCCCTGCTTGTCAGGCGCAGGCACTGGCGCGATGCGAACGCCCGTCCGAGATACCGTGAGGATTGACTCAGCCAGCGGCGTCGCGCGGTCGTGTCGCCGCGAGCGGGATCGAGGGCGTCGAGAACAAGTTGAGCGATACGAGGCATTGCCCGCGCCGGTTCCGCAGCGGCACTCCATTCTAGGAGTGAGGTATGGGCCTCGGGCTGATTTTCGGCGGGTAAAGCGACGGCGCCACGTTCGAGAAGACGATGGCTCGGGTGGCTGGGGGGGACGGAGAGCAGGTCCGGCTGCAAGCCGCGTTCGACGATCTCTCTCAGGCTGGATTCCGGGTCGGCCGTGAGCCCAACGGAAACCGGCCGTGCCTGGCGCAGTTCGTTCTTCAGGATGCGGAGTGCTTCGTCGAGATGGCTGACGACGAAGTCGCAGAAGCCGTTGCGCAGGCCCTCGCGCAGTCGCTCGGCGTTTCCGTCGATGCGGAGCGAGGCGGCTCCGGCAATGCTGGAGGCGACGACCGTGGCAATTCCTTCCGCGTCGAAGCCGGAACTGATCAGGAGCTTGCCGCCGAGCGACTTTGCAAATCGCTCATCGGCGATTCGGGCGAGGCTCAGGTAGAGTTCGTGGATATTGGCGAGGTCGGGCAGGGGCATGGGCGCAACAGACATTCTGTCACGGTGATGGTGGCATTACCTGAGTTTTGTCTGGACGCACAGAAGTGCAGCCTTAGCGCGCAGCACTCCCTGAACTGGGAGTGCCTCTTTCAAAGTGCGAATGCGGATGACGCAGAAGATCGGTCCGGATGATTGGACCGGCGACTCGCAGGCCGCTAGCAACGACCTGCGGGCCGTTCCGATGAAAGGGGGTGAGTCGGGGACGAGAGAAAAATCATCCTGGACTCGGATCGCCATAACAATTGCGCTGGACTGGCGCTTTGTTCTGGCGGCTGCTGTCCTTGTGCTCACGCTGCTGTTGAAGCCAGCCAACTTCCCGGGAGGGTACGCAACCTTCCGGGAACTACTTCACGTATGAGTATAACATCGGTGAATTCTCGACAACCTTCACCAGGTGGAGTACGGTTGCCCGTCGGATCCGACCTCTTCCGATCCACTGTGCACGTCGTTAATGCCCGGCTCAGTCTGATCGAGATCGGCATACGTGTCGTCGCTCCCGGTCACCCAGGTGTCGCGGCTATGGGTCATGGGGTCCACAGGGATGGATTTGAGATAGCCATTCTGCACCAGATCGTCGAGCGACTGGGGCGCCTTGTTCTTATCCATCGTGTAGGAGTCGATGGCGTCACGGATTACGTGCAGATCCTCTTTGAGCGCCGCTTCCTTCGCATTCCGGATGGAGGTAATGAAACTGGGGATGGCCACCGCGGCGAGTACGCCGATGATCAGCATGACGATCATCAGCTCCACAAGGGTGAAGCCCCCTTCCCGTTTCCGATTTGGATATGTCAGGCGCAAAGGATTACCAGTCGGAGTACTTTGTTCCGTCGAGAGCCGTCCCGTCGGATTTGGAGTGAACGTCGAAAACATTCTGACCGCCCCAGGAGTCGCTGTCCGGATCGTCCTGCATCGCGCGCAATCCCCAGTCATCGGTGCCGGTCATGGGATCGATGGGGATATGGCGCAGAAACCGCACTTTCTTCCCCTGCACGTCCACACCATCCACCAGCGTCTGCAGATCGGGCGGATAGTTCTGGCTGTCCACCTTGGTCTGGAAGGCGTGCTTGTCGGCCGCGTCCTTGTAAGCATCGATCGCCGCCCGCATCTGCCACAGGTCATAACGCAGCATGCGTTCCTTTGTCCGCTTGACCTGGAAGCGGGCAATCGGGACTGCGGCTGAGGCAAGAATGCTGAGGATGGCGACCGTGACGATCAGCTCGATCAGCGTCAGACCGGCTTCCCGGTTCCGCAATCCTTGTCTGTTGTGCAAAATCAACTGCATCGTTGTTGCGTTACATCTCCTTATTGAATGTGGACGACCACCTGGGAACCCATGGCCGGCATCGGTTGTTGCTGGCTATTGCGCACCACCGGCCGTGTAATCGCAATCGGGGCGTCGCCTGGGGCCTTTGCCTGGAACGTCAGGACGCAGAGCGTTCCCGATCCGCTGACCCCTTTTGTTCCGGGAGGCCGCGAGACGGCGATAGTGGCATTGCCTCTTCCGTCATCGCGATGCGCCAGTGCCACCGCCTGGCCATCCTTGCCCAGGATGTTGGTGTTCTGAGGATCGTCGGTATCCACGTTGATCAGGTTCAGCTTCGAGGCGTCATATTGCACGTCCATCGGAACCGCGAACACATCGGTCCCTCCGGAGAGCATGACCGTCATTTTGAAGCTCGACCCCACCTTTTGCGGGGACTGCGGGGCAATGAGCGTGAGATTGACAGGCGCGCCCGCATTCGCCTGCTGCTCCATATTCGACATAGCCTGCTGCGCAGCCATGGGTGCTGTGGGTGAAGCAGGTCCCGGTGTGGGCGTTGGCACGGGCACCGGCGCCTGCTGAGTGCCAAACGCCGACGCCGTCGCAGGGGCGTTCGATTGCCCTGCCGTCGATGCCATTGGCGGCGCGGGCAGCGAGAGCTGGCTGGGTGAACTGATCTGGCGAAGCTGGATGTTGTTGGTGGTGCCGGTGTCGATCTGCTGAATGTCTTCCGGATCGACCATCTCCGCACGCACAACGTGGGGGATCATCAGAAACACGATCTCGTCGTCGGTGACTTCCTTCTGCTGGGTGCTGAATAGATATTTGATGAGGGGAAGCTCGGCCAATCCCGGAGTGCCGCTGATGCTGTAGGTGGTCTGGTGCTGCATGATGCCGCCGAGCAGGTTCGCCTCACCGTCGCGAAGACGGACCGTGTGATCCACCGAGCGCTGGGTAATGATCGGCTCGGTAATGCCGCCAATGGTGGAGTTGCCGTTGGTTGCCGAAACCTCGATCTTGCTTTTCAGGGTGACGTCGCGGTCGAAATGGACGGTCGGCTTGATGGTCATATCGACGCCGACGTCGATGTACTGGAACTGTGTGTTTACCAGCGAACTGACGATGGCCGTGGCGGCGCCGGTCTGATACGAACCCGTGGCGATGGGAATCCTTTCGCCGATCTTCAGAGTGGCTTCCTGGCCATCGGAAGCGCGAATCTGCGGATTCTGAATGATGCGCGAACGAGTATCGGTGAGCAGAAGGTCCACGGCCGCCTGGCCGATGGTGACCGCGAAGTTGGTCGAGTTGAGATGGGCAAGGTTATTCAGCGTAATGCTGCTGGTCGTGGTCGACGTACTATTAGTGGACGTTGACCCAGTGTTTGTGGTCCCCGAGCTACTGCTGCTGTTCAGGTTGGCGTTCGTGGGTTGAAAGTTAATGCTCGCCGTCTGCGGAAGCTGCACACCGATGTTGCGGAGAAGATCGCGGCTGACTTCGAGGACTGCAACGTCAACAACCACTTCCGGCCGGGCCTTGTCCAGGTCGTTGATGAGCCGATGGGCGAGCATGAGTTCATCGGGCGTGCCGCGCATGACGATCGCGTTTTCGCTGGCCACGCCGTTGATTCTCGCGCCTTGAAAGAGATTACGGAGGACCGTCTGGACTTCGGTGAAGTCGTTTTGCTGGGCGACATTGTGCAGGTAAAAAGTCTCGACGGCCTGCTGGTCGAGCTCCGTGTGCTTGCTGCGCGAGTTCTCGGCCACAAAGATGGTGTTCGAGGTGATCGGACGCCAGAAGGTATTTGAAACGGTGGCAACAATGCGCAACGCGTCATTCAGCGTGACGTTGTTCAGGTCCACCTGGATGCGCTTGGAGCTGTACGCCGGATCGAACAGAACATTGATGCCTGCGGCCTTGCCCACGGCCTGGTAGACAATGCGGCTGTCTTCCACCATGTGCAGCGTCAGTGGCTCGTTCGATATGGGCTTGAGCTGAATGGGCGCAGCGAGTTCGAGGGCTTCGTCTGAGGTTCGCGGCGCATTCTGCGGCGCGGGAGTTTGCTCGTTCAGCTTATCGCGGGTGGCCTTGATGTCCTGTGAGGCCAGCTCATTGCTGGGATCGATCTCAAGCGCACGCAGGAATTCCGTCAAAGCGCCGGTATAGTCCCCCTGGTCGCGCAGACGCTCGCCATGCTCGACATGGATGGCCGCGGCAGGGAAACGAGTGCGCTCCCAGGCCAGCTTATAGCGTTCGTCCGTCGGCTTTTTTTGATAGGCCTGATAGTAGGCCTCGTACGCGGCCTGTGTATCGTCCTTCGCTTCAGCGACCTGCCCCTGTTTGAACCAATGCGCTGCCGACTGCGCGTGCGCCGAAGGGAGGGCCGCCAACAGTATGGCGAGAAAAGCCCAGATCACAAAACTTCGCTTCATGCAGCTCCAAGTCGGGGAGGGAAAAATCTGCGGGCGAGGGGGCCTGCGAATGAACCGTAGCTCAACCGTACTGCCGCTTCGCGCCGGCTATAGTATCGCATCCCTGTGTTGCTCCGGCGTTTGTTGGATGGGGAAAGAGAAACTTTAGGGCCGTCGAGGTAACCCTCGTTCCGGAAACGGCTTTGGAAGCGAACATGGACGATATAGGATGAGAAATTGCGACTGAAGCGATGTCCCGCCCCCCCAGCCATCCCGTGAAGCAAAATCCCCCGAAGCCCGGACCGCGCGATCCGGTGGCCTCCGGTACGCGCGATGCCGCTGTCAATCGATCCGCGAGCCACAATTACTTCCTTCTGGAGAAGTACGAAGCCGGCGTCGCCCTGCGCGGAACCGAGGTCAAGTCGATTCGCGAGGGAAAAGCCAATCTCAAGGACGCCTACGGGCTCGTGAAGGATGGCGAGGCGTTTTTGCTCAATGCGCATATTGGGGCGTACTCCCATGCCAGCTACAACAACCACGAAGCGCTGCGAACGCGGAAACTGCTGCTGCACCAGGAGGAAATTCGCAAACTCACCGGAAAGACGCAGCAAAAGGGGTTAACGCTCATTCCGACCCGTCTTTATTTTCGGAACGGCCGGGTGAAATGCGAGTTGGCGGTGGCGCGGGGCAAGCAGGAGTGGGATAAACGCGAGACCGAGCGGCGGCGCGAAGCCGACAAAGAAGCGCGAGCCGCCATCGCGCGCAGCCGGAAGGCGTAAAAGATGGACAAGATCGGGTCTTTCGGCGTTATTCCGAAGTGAAAGTGATTTGGTAAGTCTTTTGCCGCCCCGAAAGAAAAAATTATGAATACAAGAATTCTCTTTACCCCCCTCGCTGCAATCGAAACCGAAATCCTCGCCGTCTTCGCAGTGGATGCGTCCACCAGCAAAGGTCCGGATGCAAAGCCTGAGATTCGTCTCCTGACCAGCGACCAGGGACCCCTGCAAGCGGCGCAGGCCGTTTTGGACGGCGGTGAGTTCAAGGCGGAATCCTGTGAGACGCTGCTCTTGCACCAGCCCGCGGGGCTGAAAGCCAGGCGTCTTCTGATTGTGGGTTTAGGCAAAGCCGCAAAGCTGACCCCGCACGAACTACGCAAGGGCGCCGGGGCGGCTGTGCGTTTTGCCAAACCGCGCGGCCTGAGGCAGGTCTCGATGGCGGTTCCAGTGGCCGAAACCCTCGATCTGAAACTGACCCTGCGCGCCGTGGCGGAAGGCGCCGTGATTGGCGACTTCGATTCCGATACCTACCGCTCCGACCGCAAAGACCGCAGCGTGCAGAACGTTGAGGTCATGGCTCCCGCAGACTTCGATCGCCCGATGGCCGAGGCAGCCCTGCGCGAGGGGGTAATCGTCGGCGAGGCGCAAAACTTTGCCCGAACGCTGATCAATGAGCCAGGCAACCGCCTGACGCCGACGATCCTCGGCGAGCGCGCCGCTGCGATGTGTCGCGACCACGGGCTCGGATGCCAGGTCTACGGAGTGGAGAAACTGCGCGAGCTGAAGATGGGCGCGTTTCTGAGCGTCACTCAGGGCTCCGACGAGCCCCCGGCGTTGATCGTCATGACCTATGAGCCGGAAGGCGGTGCGGCGGGGCCGGTTCTGGGACTGGTGGGGAAGGGCATCACCTTCGATACGGGCGGCATTTCCATCAAGCCCTCGGACAACATGGAGAAGATGAAGTACGACATGGCCGGGGGCGCCGCCATGATCGGCGCGATGCAGGCCATTGCGCAGCTCCGTCCGCGGGTGAAGGTGATCGGCGTCGTCTGCTCGGCAGAAAACATGCCTTCGGGTAAGGCCTATAAGCCGGGCGACGTGGAGATCGCCATGTCGGCTCCCGGGAAGCCCGGGAAGGCCATCGAGATCATTAACACGGACGCGGAGGGGCGGCTGGTATTGGCCGATGGCCTGACCTACGCGAAATCGCTGGGCGCGACGCACCTGATCGACGCGGCGACCCTCACCGGAGCCGTGGCCGTAGCCCTGGGGCAGATCAATGCCGGCGTCTTCGCCAATGACGAGGAAAGCTACGCGAAGTTTGTGGAGTCTCTCAAGGTTTCCGGCGAGCGCTTTTGGCGGCTTCCGATCGAGGACGATTATCGCGAGGTGATCAAGTCCACCATCGCCGACATCAAAAACACGGGCGGCCGCTACGGCGGAGCCATCAACGCAGCGATGTTCCTGAAGGAGTTTGCCGAGGAGACGCCCTGGATTCACCTGGACATTGCCGCTGTCGCCTGGAACGACGATGCAAAGCCGTGGTTGGCCTCCGGCCCTACCGGCGTAGGTGTCCGGAGCATTGTGGAGTGGATTCGGAGCTATGGCGGGTAGACCGAACACCCGGAAACAATTGCAGGCATCGATTGCAATGCATGCATTGCTTGCATTGACAGCACTGCATGCGTTTTGCTAGGATAGTCTGCATGGCGACCCTGACCATTCGCAAACTCGATGATTCCCTTAAAACCAAACTCCGCGTGCGTGCCGCGGAAAATGGGCGCTCGATGGAAGAAGAAGCGCGGTCAATTTTGGAGAAGACGCTGACAGCGGCCCCGCCGGCACCGCGTGGGAACATGGCGGAGCGAATACGCAGCCGCTTCGCACCCCTGGGCGGCGTCGATCTCGACATTCCGCCTCGCAGACCCAGCACGCGGAAGATTCCGGATTTCACCGGTCCCGAATACGGCTCCGACGACGATGAGTAGGGCATGATCATCCTCGACACGAATGTTGTGTCGGAAGCGATGCGTCAGGTTCCTGCTGCAAAAGTGCTGGATTGGTTGGCGCAGCAGCTAGTCGAAGAACTTTGTACAACGGCAGTTACAAAGGGAGAGATCCTCTACGGCATCGCCCGGATGCCGGCTGGAAGGCGTCGCTGGGAACTGGCGAGCGAAGCCGATGCCATGTTCAATGCCGACTTCGAGCGCGATATTCTCCCATTCGATAGTGCTGCTGCCGAAATCTATGCCGAGATGATGGCCGAAAGTTACGCATCGGGCAGGATTGTCGGTGCACTCGACGCCCAGATCGCCGCTATCGCCCGGCTCCACAATGCCACGCTCGCCACACGCAATACCCTGCACTTCGAGGACTGCGGCATCCGCCTCGTGAATCCCTGGGAAGCCTGACGCCCAGCCCAGCCTCTTCAGGAATGCGCTGCAGCCGTATTCCGCTCAGCCCGGGAGGCCTTTGTCCCGCTTCGGGCGTGCGCTACCAGCACGAGCACAACGCCGAAGGCAACCGATCCCAGACTCGCCAGTTGGGCGTTGGTCATGCCCCACAGAATCCGGGGATTGATGCGGATGAACTCCACCAGGAAACGCGCGATACCGCTGAGGATCAGGTATTCGCCGGTAATCTGACCGAGAGGCTTCGGGCGCTCGGGAGCCCCGCGCCGCCACAGGACCCAGGTAATGAAGAGCGCGGCCAGCAGCTCATAGAGGGGAGTGGGGTGTACCCGCTGGTTGGTCGGCACCAGTCCATGGGGAAAGCTCATGCCCCAGGGCAGCGTGGTGGGAATGCCATAGTCGCCGTCGCCGGAGACGAGGCAGCCAAGCCGGCCGACGCCGTACCCGATCGCAGCGGCGGGAGAGGCGAGGTCCAGCATCTGCAGCGACCCCAGCTTGTAGACGCGCGCCTGCCACAAGAGGGTGAGGATGCCGACGATCAGGCCGCCGTACCAGGCGAAGCCGGCGCGGTCGAAGAGCAGATCGGCGGGATGGCGCATGAGAGCGCCAGGCGTTTCAAGCACGTGCCAGAGCTTCGATCCGATAACGCCGGCGACGGTGGAGACGGCCACGATACTGATGGCGTCGGCGTCAATGCCCCAGCGGCGAAAATTCCGGTACAGGATCCAGCATGCGGCGACCGCTGCCAGCCAGAGCATGATGCCAAAAGTGCCAACAGAGAAGCGGCCAATATGAATGAATGGGTACATACGCGCGTCTATCAAGTATAGCTTCCACAGGGTGGTTTGGAGGTAATCTGGCGTGTGAGCACGACGAGCATTCACTCCGGACTTGAGGTTTTATTCAGCCGCGAACAGATTCGCGATCGCGTCCTCGAGATCGGGCGCCAGATCGATCGGGATTACGCGGGCGAGAAGATCGTGCTCGTCGGCGTGCTGAAGGGTGCAGCGATCTTCCTGGCCGATCTGGCGCGCAGCATTTCCGTGGACAACACCTTCGACTTCGTCGCCGTTTCCAGCTATGGCAAGGGAGCGCGGACAAGCGGAGCCGTGAAACTCATCAAGGACCTCGACCAGCCCATCGAAGGCAAGAACGTGATGATTGTCGAGGACATCCTCGATACGGGACTCACGCTCGGATTTCTGCGCAGCCTCTTCGAGCAGCATCAGCCGAAGTCGCTGCGGATCGCCGCGCTTCTCGACAAGCCGTCGAGGCGGGTGGAGAAAATCGAAGCCGATTACGTGGGATTTGCCATCCCCAACCAATTTGTCATCGGCTATGGGATGGATTTTGCCGAGCGCTACCGGAATCTTCCGGACATCTGCCTGATGCCGCCCGACGCGCCCGAGTTATTGGCGGGCTGAGAGGAGTTTTGCCCCATGAGCACACAGATGCACATCCTCGACGAAGAAGAGGAGCTGGAAGTTCCTGGTTTTGATGCGGAAGCGTTCGCGAAGCAGGCGTTGTCGTCCAGGGAGAGACTTGCGGCGGCCATCGACCACACGCTGCTGAAACCGGAAGCGACTCAGGAACAGGTGATTCGGCTTTGCCGCGAGGCGGCGGAACATCGGTTCGCCTGCGCCATGGTCAATCCCATTTGGACGGCCCTGGCCTACGCTGAACTGGCCGGCACCGGCATCCCGGTCGGCGTTGTCGTTGGATTTCCGCTCGGAGCATCCCTCGCAACGACCAAGCGCGAAGAGGCAGCAACCCTCGTGAAGATTGGCGCTCATGACGTCGACATGGTCATCAGCGTCGGCCTGCTCAAGTCAGGCGAGAACCAGGCCGTGCAGCAGGAGATCGAGGGCGTTGTCGAGGTCGTTCACGACGCACGCGGCATCGTCAAAGTCATCCTCGAAACCTGTCTGCTGACGGTCGAGGAGAAGCTGCGGGGGTCTGAGCTGGCCATTGCCGCCGGTGCGGACTTTATCAAGACCAGCACGGGCTTCTCGACCGGGGGCGCCACCCCGGAAGACGTGGCTCTGATGCGCGGAGTAGCCGGCGGCCGCTGCGGCGTGAAAGCCTCGGGCGGGATTCGCACGCTGGCCGATGCAAAGCGGATGCTCGAAGCAGGCGCGAATCGCATTGGCGCCAGCGCCGGAGTGGCAATTCTCGGTGAATTAAAAGCAGTGTGATTCCGCTCCCAGTCGCTACCCGGGATCGCAGCTGGGCATGAGGTGCGGAGCCGGAGCGCGCCAAACCAAACCGATGCAAAACGCCGTATGATGGCATTCGTTCGCTGCGGGCCGACGCCGCGGCGCGTCTCTCGCCGCACACCACCAGGAGAATTGTGAAGGAAGAAGCCCAGCCGAGCCCCGCCGAACAACCGGCCGAACCCACGTGGGAAGGGGATTACCGGCCCGCTTCAGTGGAGGCGCCCCAGCGCCCGCTGCAGGTGCACGTCGATCCGCTGCAGACGGAATTCCTGGTCCAGCTGGCTGACACACTCAACACCACCCTGGACCTGAAAACACTCCTGGAACGCACTGCCGCGCTCGTGCGCGCAGTGATCGATTACCGCATCTTCGCCATCCTGCTGGTCAACGACCGCACCCACGATCTGCGCATGCGTTTCCAGATCGGCCATAAGCCCGAGATCGAGCGCATGCGCATTCGCATGGGGGAAGGCATCGTGGGCGAAGTGGCGCAAACCCGCACCGCCCAGCTGGTGAACGACGTCACCCAGGCGGAAAACTACATCAACGCCAATCCCGAGGTCCGTTCGGAGCTGGCGGTGCCGCTGATTACGAAGAACCGCATGATCGGCGTAATCGACATCCAGGCGGAGCAGCCGAATTACTTCAAGCCCGAGCATCTTCACCTGCTCACGCTAACCGCTTCGCGCATCGCCGGAGCCATCGAAAATGCGCGGCTCTACACGCGCGTGGCGCGCCAGGCACAGACCCTGCAGGTTCTGAACGAAATCAGCCGCGAAATTACCTCGATCCTCGATCCGAACGAGCTGCTGCAGCGGGTGGGCCAGCTGGTGCGGCGCATTATCGACTATCAGATGTTCTCGGTGTGGCTGATCAACGAGCGCGATCAGGTGCTGGAGAATCGTCTGTCGATTCGATTCACGCACCGCTCCGATCTGAAGGAGAAACGGGAGGAGACGCGGCGAAGCATTTGGGATTCCAATCCGCCGATCCCGGTTCCTGCGGCTCCATCGGGTGCGAATTTGGGCGAATCGGTCAATGCCTCTGTGATTGGCGCAACGATTCCTCTGGAGCGGGGGCTGGTGGGCGCGGCAATCCGGGAAAAGCGGGTGATCCATGTCCCGGATGTGCGCAGGGACTCGCGCTACCACATGGTGAATCCGGAGACGCGTTCGGAGATGACGGTGCCGCTCATCTACAAAGGCAGAGCCATCGGTGTTCTGGACATCGAGCACACGCGCGTTCACTACTTCACCGAAGATCACGAGCGGGCGATGACGACCCTGGCTGCCCAAATTGCAATCTCGCTCGAAAACGCGCAACTCTATCAGCGGGTAACGCAGCAGGAGCAGCGCCTCGAGCGCGACCTGGCGATGGCCCGCGAAGTTCAGTTGCGCCTTCTGCCTCCGACGAGGCCGCAGCACAAGCGTGCGGAGTTCGCGGCGCGGTTCCTGCCCGCGCGCACCATCGGGGGCGATCTTTACGACTTTCTCCCCTACGACGCGACCCACAGCGCCATTGCGCTCGGCGACGTGAGCGGCAAGGCGGCCGCGGCGGCTTTGTATGCAGCGCTGGTGAGCGGCATCATGCGCTCCGTGGCCAGCCAGCATCTTTCCCCTTCGGAGATGCTGCGCACCCTGAACGACGCGCTGCAGGAGCGCAAGCTCGATTCCCAATATGTGACGATGCTGTTCGGTGTCTGGAACGACGAGAACCTGACCATGCAGATCGCGAACGGGGGCTCGGTGCAGCCGCTGTTCTGCCGCGGTGAGGAGGTTGAGACCATCAAGGCCGAGGGCTTTCCGCTGGGCATGTTTCCCAACGCCACCTGGGACGAATTCAGCATCGCCACCCAGCCGGGCGATTCGGTGCTGTTCTTCAGCGATGGCATCGTCGATGCGCAGAATGCCGACGGGGACATGTTCGGGAACGATCGTCTGATCGCCGTGGTCAGGAAGCATCAGCATAAGTCGGCGTCGAAGCTGGCGGAAGCCATTTTGACGGAGGTCGGACGCTTTCAGGGCAAACTCGACCGCTTCGACGATGAGACGGTCGTGGTGCTCCGGGTGTTGTGAGCCGTTCTCGCTTAGCTGCTCTCTCGGCCGAACACCATCTCCTCGACCAGGGCCGGGTTCTTGTCGAAGTCGCTGTACCGAACCCATCGAGGACGCACAACAAAGTATGCAATGCCGGGCCAGGCCATGCGGGCTGGGCCATCAGGCCAGGCGGCAAAATAAATGTCCTGGCAGCGCTTCAGCTCGGAACCCTGCAGCTCCTCGGCCATTCCTTCGAACTGAACCGTTTGCTCCCCCTCCCAGCCAACGACAAAGGAGCAGGACGGCCGCGCCACCAGGTTGGGAAACTTGCGCGACGATCGCACCGTGTCGAAAATTATTTCCAGTTCAGGACTGGTGGCGATGCCTACCAGCGCGGATTGTGGCGTGCCGTCTGCGGCGATGCTGGAGACAACGCCGTAACGGAACCGCGCCATAAAAATGTGCAGGGAAGTCCGATCCATGTTGGCCTCGACTTTCGTGGGACTGGATAACGGCAACTGGTTCAGCCTTTTCCGGTCCCATACGAAGGCCACCGATTAATTGTATGCACAATATGTACATAGAGCACACGTAACAGCGGGAATGCCCGACTGAGCGTTTGGGCATTGGTTCCCAATCGCACCTCGGCCCCCCCTCACTCTGATATTCTCAAGGGTTTTCTTCCACCTCCGGGTTGACTCCGGAAAGGCGGACTCAAGGAGCGGCGCTATGCCGGAGCAGAGAGGGCGAAAGTATCACCAGGAACGCGTGGCGGAGACATTGCGCGACGAGATCGGAGCGATGATCGAGGGCGAGCTGTCCGACCCTCGTATCAGCTTCGCCTACGTGAGTCAGGTGGTGCTGAATCCAGGGGGAAAGTCGGCGCTGATCTACATAGCGGTCGATGGTGGCGCGCAGGAAGAATCGGACACCCTCGACGGCCTGATGGCTGCCCGTGGGTATATCCGGCATGAATTGCTGGAGCGGACGGGCAAACGCTATATCCCCGAGTTGACCTTCCATATCGACCGCTCCGAGAAAATGAAAGCGCGGATTGATGAGCTGCTGGGCAGGAAGCGGCGCACGGGGCTCAGAGCGCAGAGCTCAGAGCACAGCGGGTAAGGCGCGCTTCGGCTGGCCTGAAGGAATTATTGGAATGGCGGGAGGGCACGACATTTCGTTGCAACGTGAACCGGGCAGGGAATCGCACGTGCATGCCTCAGAGACGACGACGGAGAACGTCTTTGAAAATTCCGGCGAAGGCCTGGCGGGCGTCCTCCATGTCGTGCAGCGCGCACAACGATTCGCGGTAGCCTCCCACGCCCGGCCCGATGGCGATGCTGTCGGATCGATGCTGGCCTGCGGGATGATGCTGCGGCAGTTAGGCAAAGTGGCGGATCTGATATCGGCCGATCCGGTGCCCCGGATCTATCGCGGCCTGCCGTGTGCGGGGACCATCCGGCAGATCACGCATCTGGAAGGCAACTATGACGCGGTGATTCTGCTGGAGTGCGACGGCATTCAGCGGTCCCGCCTCGCTGGTCTCGAAGGCCGCTTTCTCGTCAATATCGATCATCATGCAACCGGGCGATGCTTCGCCGACGTGAACTGGATCGACCTCACCGCATGCGCGGTTGCGGAGATGGTTTACCGGCTCGGAATTGCGGCCGGCGCCGAGGTGACCCCGGAGGTCGCTTCATGTCTGTACGCAGCGTTGCTGACCGATACCGGGTCGTTCTGCTATGAGGGGACAGACGCGCACGCCTTCGAATTGGCGAGGGAGCTGGTTGGACGCGGGGCTGATCCGGCGGGGATCGCCCGCGAAGTCTATTTTTCCAATCCGTTGTCGAAGATGCTTTTACTGGGAGCGGCGCTGGGCAATCTGCGGCGCGAGGGCCGGCTTGCGTGGCTCTGGGTCACGCACGAGGATATGACTCGGACGGGGGCAGCCGAGGAAGATTGCGAGGGCATCGTCAATTATGCGATCGGCATCGGCGGAGTGGAGGCAGCGGTCCTGTTGCGCGAACTTCCCGATCACCGGGTCCGGCTCTCTCTTCGCAGCAAGGGGCAACTGGACGTTGCCAGGATCGCGGCGAGCTTCGGGGGAGGCGGTCATCTGCATGCCGGCGGATGCACTTTGGAGGGTCCTCTGGACGGAGCCGTCCGGAAGATCCTCGAGACGATGCGCCAGCAGCTGGCCACAATCGTCCCGGGGTCTGGTGGGACGCCGGAAGAACACGGCCCGAATCTGGTAGGCTGACTCGGACAAGTGACCGAGACTTCGCATCATCCACTGAAGAGTGAGACGAGTTCCGGCAATCACTCCGGGGCCGCGTCCGCAGAGCGTTCGCCCGCGACAGTGGCTGGGGCCGATCACACGGCTGCAAATTCTGTGGAAACGGGACCGCCCGCAACGCCCGCAATTTTCACCCGCATCCGCGCTCGCTTCCCGGCGGTGGAGGAAATTGCGGAAGCTGCGACCCTGTTCGTTCTGACATCATTTTTCCTGTTTTACGGACTGGTGCCGATTTTCGGCGGCGACGGGCTGGGTCTGGTGGGCGCGGATGAGCCCCGCTATGCGCAGGTGGCGCGAGAAATGCTGGCGCGCCGCGACTACGTCACTCCGGTTTTGTGGGGACATCCCTGGCTGGAAAAGCCGGCGCTGTATTACTGGCGGGCGATGTTCGCCTTCCGCGAGTTCGGCGTACATGACTGGTCGGCGCGGCTGCCTTCGGCAAGCTTCGCCTTCATGCTGGTGGTGCTGATCTACCTGCACATCCGGCGCTTTCGCAATGGCGGACAGCTGGATGCAGCTCTGATCACGGCCTCCTGTGCGGCAGTGCTCGGTTTTGCCCGCGGTGCGTCAACCGATATGCAACTGGCCGCGCCCTTCTCGATCGGCATGCTGGGCTGGTACGCCTGGTACGAGACCAACAGTAAATTCTGGCTCTTCGATATCTACTTTTTCGTCGGAGCCGCAACCCTGGCCAAAGGCCCTATCGCTCCTCTCATGGCCCTGGTCATCATCGGGATCTTCGCGATCCTGCGCCGCGAGTGGTCGCTGTTCCGGCGCAGTTTGTGGGCGCCCGGGATTGTGCTCTACTTCGCGATGGTTTTGCCATGGTTCATCGCCGTGCAGCTGCGCAACCCGGCCTTCCTCCGCATCTTTTTCCTCGAACACAACTTTGAGCGTTTCGCCACGAACCGCTTCGAGCACTACCACCCATTCTGGTACTACGTACCTGTCATGTTGCTCGGACTGACTCCCTGGGCGGTGATTGCCATCACCGGCTTCGTGGACGCCGTCGGCGGCTCAATCAACGAATGGCGCGCACGCCGGGCGAAGGTGCTGTATGTGGGACATGGCCGGGCCGGGGATGCCTTCCCTGAGTTCCTCGTCCTGTGGGCGCTGGTGCCCATCGTCTTCTTCTCCTTTTCCGAGTCGAAATTGCCGGGATACATTCTGCCGGCCGTGCCCCCGCTCACGATTCTCTGTGGCGACTACCTGAACCGCATCCGCCACCGCGGCCTCAAGCCCTGGCTGCTGGTTCTTCACGCGTTGCTAACTGGAATTCTGACCATGTTTGTGCTGCTCATGCCCCTGCATCTGCACAATCCTGAGTCTGTGCCGCCGCGCATTGCGATCCTCGCGGCCAGCATGGTGGGCGTGGCGGCTGCTGTCTTCATTCTGATCACGGTCGCACGCTTCGGCCTCAGGCGCCTGCGCATCGCCACCATGACCCCCATGGTGATCCTGCTCCTTTATATGTTCGGCATCGGTCCGGTTTTCGGCATTGGTCCGCTCCCCAACACGAAGCGCAATATCAGCCTGCTCGATATGACCTACTCTTCCCGGCCCCTCGCGCAGATTCTCGATCAGATCAGCCCGCCTCCGGGGCCCGTCGCCGTGTGGCACGTGCGCAGGGATGTACAGTACGGGCTATCTTTCTACCGAAACAACCGCGTTGTGAATTACGATGTTGGGGTCACGGTCAGTGATCCGCCGCCCGACGCCGGTTCTTTTCCGCACGGCGTGGTCATCGATGAAGTAAAAGAAGGATCGTCCCTGGAGCAGATGGGTCTGCGCAGGCTCGTTGGAGACGATCTGTTGGCGGTTAACGGCCAGCCGGTTCTCAATGCGGCGGATTTCGACGCGATGCGAGCGGGATGGAAGCCAGGTGTCAGGCTGGAATTCGAAGTGCTCGATCCCAGGATTCCGGATAAAGCGCCGCAGTTTGCGAGCGGCACGATGCAGGATGGCATTCCGGACAGGCAGCATCTCCTGGTTATTCCGGAATCTTCGACCACAGAGCTTCGTCAAACGCTGCAGGGCAGGCGATACGAACCGCTGTTCTCCTACCCCGCTCAAAGTCTGGTCGTGTATGAGGTCATGGCCACGGATTCTGGAAGATCAGTCCGCAGCCGGTGAGCAGGTCGTTGCAATTGAATCGGAGGGGAAGCTTCCTGGCGCAGCAAGTTGCGTTCTGGCAGCGCTGTATCGATGGGTTCCGCGCTTCAGTTCGAGCTCCTGGATCTCCGCCACTTCTCCGCGGGTAGCCTGCGCCCTCTGCTGGAGGACGAGAGCCGCGTCTGGAGCGAACGTCTGCACTGGGACTACCGGGGCTCGGCTGACCTGCTTCTGCAATATCTGGATTCGCGCATCCTGCCCGGCTACGTGGCCGTCGAGAACGGACGCGTGGTTGGCTATGTCTTCTGCGTCTACGAGGGGCATAAGGCCGTCGTCGGCGACGTCTTCGCTGTGGAATCCCGAGAATCTCGCGACCGAGCCGCCGCTCAGGCCCAGTCGGCAGAAGTCCGCAACGAGCTCTTGCTGCGCCTGCTCGAAATGCTGAAAAGCACTCCGGGTGTAACCCGCATCGAGTCGCAACTCCTGCTGCACCCGCACGGCGCTCATCAGCGCGTCTTCGAGGATGCCGGCTTTGAGACGCACGAGCGGATTTTTATGGAGTGGCCTCTTCAACCCGGCCCGGACGTAGACGCGCGCAATGGAAGCCGGTTCGATGCCGGCAACCCCGTCCTGCTGCCCGCCGGTATGGAGTTGAGGCGATGGGCGGAAAACGATCTCGGCGCTGCGGCGCGCCTGATCGCGACCGCCTATCATGGCCACCTCGACAGCCACATCAACGAGCAGTACCGGACAGCTTCCGGCTCCCAGCGGTTTCTGCACAATATCGTGCGTTTCCCGGGTTGCGGCTACTTCGACACGGAATCGTCGCGCGCGCTTGTCCAGCAGGGAAGCGCCGATCTCATCGGGCTGCTGCTTTGCTCCCGGGTGCGCGAAGACGTGGGCCATGTCACCCAAATCTGCGTCGCTCCCGAATGCAGGGGTCAGGGACTGGGGCGGTTGCTGATGGCCGAATGCGCCAAAGCTCTCGCGAAACGCAACTTCAGCCTGCTGACTCTCACGGTCACGGCCTCCAACCGCAATGCGGTCGCCTTGTACGAGTGGCTCGGGTTCAGGGAAACGCATCGCTTCGACGCGATGGTATGGGACAAAGCAGACGAGCGACAACAGCAGCGCTGACTTAGGAGTATCCGCGAATTTCGCGCTATGGCACTTCTCTCATCCGCATTTGGAACCGACAACGTGCGGCTTCGCGGTTAAGATATCTGAATTCGTATAGCAGAAGCACGACCCCCGGGATTCGGCGCGTGATAGATTGCCTGCCGCATTGCTCGCCTGGCGGCAAATCGCTCTCGACATTGAAGAGGAATGTTCCGGATGAACAGGAGCAGGCCGGAAGGCTATCTCACGCTCACGCTGCACGCCCACCTTCCCTGGGTGGTTCATCATGGGACGTGGCCCCATGGTCTGGAATGGCTGCTCGAAGCGGCCGCCGAGACTTACCTGCCGCTCCTGCGGGTTCTGAAAAACCTGGAGCGTGATGGACTGGCGCTGAAGGCGAATATTAACCTCTCGCCTGTATTGCTGGAGCAGCTCTCCCACCCAACCTTTCAGAAGGAGTTCCCTCAATACCTGAAGCGAAAAATCCTCGCCAGCCAGGAAGATGAGGCCTATTTCCGCCAGAGCGGCGACGAACATTTTGCCTACCTCTCTCGCTATTGGCGGGATTTCTTCGAGCAGGCAGCCGCGGATTTCGAAGCGCTTGGCGGTGATATCGTCAGCGGCTTTCGTTATTTCAACGACGCGTGCCTCATTGAAGTTGTGACCTGTTGCGCGACCCATGGCTATCTGCCGCTGCTCGGCACCGAAGAGAGTATGGTGGCGCAGGTAAAGATGGGTGTCGCCGTCCACGAGCGTCACATGGGTCGCCGGCCGCGGGGTATCTGGACACCCGAATGCGGCTATCGTCCCGCAGGCATGTGGCAGACACCGGTGATACCCGAGGGCAGCGAGCAACCCTGGGCGCCCTTTGAATCCATTGGCGTCGAAGAGGCGCTTGCCGAGGCCGGCATCGACTACTTCTTTGTGGATACCCACCTCGTGGAGAAATCCGTGCTGTTCACTCCCTACGATCTGAGGGTCGGCGGAGGCCCGGTGGGCGCGGCCGCGGCGCTCCCTCTTCCAACAAATGGGAGCCATTCTCTCTATCGCACCTATCTGGCGGATGGACCGCACGCCCGGGAACACCCCGTTGCCATCTTCCCTCGTGATCCGCGCACGGGCCTGCAGGTGTGGAGTGGGGACACCGGGTACCCGGGCGATGCCAACTATCTCGACTTCCACAAGAAGCGCTGGCCTGGCGGTCACCGCTATTGGCAGGTCACCGACGCGCGGGCGGACATGGCGCTGAAGACGCCGTACTATCCAGAGCGCGCAGCCGCCCGAACCCGCGCGCACGCCGAGCATTTTGTAAGCCTGGTCTACGATGCGCTCAGGAGCAGCTTCGATCGGAATCATCCACCCGTGTTAACCGCACCTTTCGACGCCGAGCTCTTCGGCCATTGGTGGTTTGAGGGGCCCAGCTGGCTGGAGCAGGTGGCGCGGATCATTGCCAGGGAGGATCTCCCCATTGCTTTGATCACCGGCAGCGAGTACCTCGAGCTGCACCCCGCAGAGGGATATCTTTCGCTGGCCGAAGGGTCGTGGGGCAAGAACGGGAACAACGAAGTCTGGCTGAATGCGCAGACCAGCTGGACCTGGACCCATATCTATCCGGCCGAGGCGCGAGTGCGCGCAATCGTCACAGAGGGAAAGTGGCGCGACGGCGGCATGGGGGAGCGCATCGTGAAGCAGCTGTGCCGCGAGTTGTTGTTGCTGGAATCGTCCGATTGGCAGTTCCTGATTACGACCGAGGCCGCCCGCGATTATGCCGAAAAGCGCTTTCTGACTCACAAAGATCAGTTCCGTGAGGTGGAGGCGGCGTGGGACGAATTCGCTGTGAAGGGCAGCCTCGTTCCGGAGACCGAACAGAGGTTGTCGGAAATCGAACAACGCGACAACCTGTTTCCGGATCTGGATCCGGCGCTGTGGGCCACCCGGTCGAGCGCCGCGGGAGCTAGCTGACGGCTGCTCGGCCAGCAGGTTCCGCGGCGACGGCGATGGACTGCAGGCCGGCGGCTTCGATCGTCGCTTCCACCATCGATCGCATGCCCATGCACGAGTTCATCATTAGGTGGTACAGTCGCCGGTCGTCCCACTCCCGCTGATGGAATTTGCGGATGTACTCCGCGCGGCGGCGATCGGTCGCGAGGATATCGCGTTCGGCGTCTTTGGCGTGTTCGGGGAAATGCTCCTCGAACCAGCGAATCTTGCGCGCCAGCGAAGCGTAGACAAACACGTGAAAGGCGCCAGGCGATTTTGCCAGGGTGCAGGCGGCGCCGCGGCCAACCACGACGCAACTGCCCTGGGTGGCTTGCTCCTGCACATAGCCGCGCACGAAATCCACCATGCGCTCGCTGTCAAAGACACCAGACTCCTCAGGCCGGCGTTCGAGGCCGCCGCCCAGCCAGATCGTTTTGCCGAACCGGTAGAACCAGGGATCGACGCGCTCGTCGCACCGCTTTACAAGGGTCGGCGCCACGCCAGCCTTGCGGGCGACATCCTCGATGATGCAGCTGTCGATGAGCTTCCACCCCAGCCGCTCGGCCAGGCGATGCGCGTATTCCGCGCCCTGGCTGCCGTATTCCCGTTCGACCGTGATGACCTGAATCATGGCGTTCTTCCGTACATTTGATGCAGATGCTGCCACTTTTGGCTCGGCGTCGTCAAGAGAGGGTCGGGGCAAGAGGTTGCGGATGTACTGGGATGAACCGATCCAGATTGCTATGATGGGTTAAGAGAATCTAACGTTCATGGCCAAAATAGAAATCTCGCTCCCGGATCAACTCGCCGAAGAGGCCCAACGCGCAGGCCTGCTTGCCCCTTCGCGGCTGGAGGAATGGCTCCGCGAGCAAATCCGCGCGCAACGCGTTGGAAATTTGTTTGCGGGCATGGATCGCATGGCTTCGGTTCTGGAGCCCGGCGCGATGTCTCCCGAAGAAGTAGTGGCTGAGATTGCAGCCATGCGAGCTGAGCGGCGCGCCAAGTCTGCGAGCTGATGCGCCTGGTTCTGGACACAAACGTTGTCATTGCGGCTCTGTTGTGGGAAGGAAATCCGAGGTTCCTTCTCGATGCGGCCAGGGAAGGTCGCGTCCGTCTTTTCACGAGCATACCGCTCCTCGATGAGTTAACAAGCGTCCTTGAACGGCGAAAATTCGAGAAGAAAACTGCGGCCTCCGGATTAAGTATCGACGCAATTGTGGATGGTTATGCAGCCCTCACTGAGTTGGTGAGGCCCGATTCCACGAGTGGTATCGCTGTGGATCCCGATGATGACGTGGTAATTGGTACCGCGCTGGCAGCCAACGCGGATATTTTGGTTTCCGGTGATTCACATTTGCTCCGGCTGCTAACGCACCAGAAAATTGCGATTGCCACCGTTACCGTTGCGTTAGCGCGGATTCGCTAGTCCCGCAACTCTACCACGGTCGCCCCGGCCCCGCCCTCGTTCTGTCCCGGCTCCGTTACCGAGGCGACCTGTGGGTGGTCTCCGAGCCATGCCCGGAGCGTGCGCCGCAGGATGCCCATGCCGGTCCCGTGAATGATGCGGATGCGCGGAAGCCCAGCCAGGAACGCGCGATCGAGGAATTTCTCGACATCGTCGCGAGCCTCGTCCGCCGTTTTGCCGATGACGTTGATCTCGCTGCTCTGGACGCTGGGTTCAGCCACCGAGACGCTGATGCCGCGTTTGCGCGCGGACTCGATGGGGGTTAGCTTATTCCCGCCCGACACAACTTCGACGATCTCGTCGCGGGCGATCCGCATCTTCATCTGTCCAACGGAGACGTCGAAGGTCTTATCGTCGATCTGGCGCTGCACCGTCGCGGTCTTGCCCAATGTGCGGAGCCGGACCGTGTCTCCTTCGGAGACATGGCGGACGATGTGCGGCTGAGCGTTCTGGTCGCCGCGGTCCGCTCCCGTATGCTGCGCGACCACCGCGGTGTTGAAGCTCTCCGAAAATTCCCGGCGTAACCGCGCGATCCGCTGCTCGGCTTGTTTGGACAGCTTCTGCTGCGCGGCGCGGTCTTCGATAGTGCGCACGGTTTCGCGTATCTGGTACTCGAAGTTTTTGAGCAGCGATTGCAGCTGCGCCTCGAGATCGCGAACCTTCGCCCGCCATTCCTTCATCCCCTCCGCGTCGAGGCGCGCGCGTTCCTGGGCTAAGTCTTGTTCAAGGCGGCGCACGCGATCGCGCTCCTTCGCAACCGATGTGAGCTGTTCGTGCAGACTGTCCAGAAAACGCGCGATATCCTGGGTCTGGGTGCTGAGCCGTCCGCGAGCGGCGCTCACGATGGCGGGGCTGAGGCCGAGCCGTTGCGCGATGTTGATGCCCGCGGAGGTTCCAGGAACACCCTGGCGCAGCTCATAGGTGGGCGCCAGCGTCTTCTCGTCGAAACCAACCGCGGCGTTCACCGCTCCCGCAGCGTTTTCGGCGTAGACCTTGAGCGAGGTCAGGTGCGTCGAAACGATGGACCAGGCACCGGCGTTGAGGAAATGCTCGGCGATGGCAACGGCCAGCGCGGCGCCTTCTTCGGGGTCGGTCGCCGAGCCTAATTCGTCGAGCAAGACCAGGGAATGCGACGTCGCCTGCGCGGCAATACGATTCAGATTCGTGACATGGGCGGAGAACGTCGACAAATCCTGCTCGATCGACTGAGCATCGCCGATGTCGGCGAGGAAAGCGTCGAAGATCGGCGTCACCACCTCGTCCGCCGGAGTGGGCACACCCGCCTGCGCCATGATCGCGAGCAATCCCGCAGTCTTGAGGGTTACGGTTTTCCCACCAGTGTTCGGCCCGCTGATGATGAGCTGCCTATTGTTCTCCGCCAGTTCCAGGCTCACGGGAACGATGCTCTTCGATTCGGCGCGAAGCCGCCTTTCCAGCAGCGGATGGCGCGCATTCTTCAGACGGAACTCCGGCGCAGCTTCGTCGGAGAATCGCGGCGCCACGCACTCATATTCCTGGGCGAAGCGGGCTCGCGCGAGCAGCGTGTCGACTTCGGCGAGGATCGCGGCTCCGGACAGGATGGGCCCTGCAAACTGCGCGATCTGCCGCGTCATCTGCAGGAAGATGCGATGAATCTCGGCCTGCTCTTCGTCGAGAAGCCGCACCAGGTCGTTGTTCAGCTCAATCGTCTCCAGCGGCTCCACGTAGACGGTCTGGCCGCTCGAACTGGCGCCGTGCACCACGCCTTGCACGCGGCGCTTCCATTCGGTCTTGACGGGGATCACAAACCGCTCGCCTCTTATAGTGATCAGCTCGTCCTGGGTGGTGCCACCTTCGGAGAATCGCCGCAAAGCCGAGCGCAAGCTGTCCTCGATGGCTCGCTGCTGCCTCTCCATCTCGCGGCGAATCCGCCGCAGTTCCGGCGAGGCGTCATCGGCGAGAGTGCCGTCCGGGAGGATCTTCTCGCGCATCGACTCCGTCAGCGGCCGCAGGCTGGTGGCCAGCACATCGTGCGTCAACGCGGTCAACTCGGGCATGCGCTCGCGCGTGCTCTCGGGCGGGGTCCGCATCAGCTCCGTCCAGCCCGTGATCTCCTCGGCCAGAGCAATCGTTGCCCGCAGCTCCTCCGATTCGAGAGCGACGCCCTCGATCCGCGCCTTCGCGAGCAGGACCGACGGATCGAAGAGCGATCGCAACTGCGGCATCACGCCGGCCGCAACCAGCAAGCGCATTTCAGCCACCAGCGTTTGTTGGCGGCTTCCCCACGCGCGGTCCGTCGATGGAACCAGCGCCGCAATCCACCCGCGCCCCAGCGCCGACTGCGTATAAACACCCAGGAAAGTTACAAATTTGTCCCATTCGAGCGGCAGGCTCGGCGTAATGGGCTCAGAAATTTCCGGCAGCAGCGGCATCTCAGGCCACTGCCAAAGTCCGGCGGCCCACCTGCTGGCGAGCGGGACTCAGCTTAATCTCAATGTTGTAACCGAGGCGATTCAAACACTCCATCAGTTTGCTCTCCGAGATGTTGGCGAAATCCCCACTCATCAGTCCCGACACCTTTGCTTGCGAAATTCCCATCCGCCGTCCAGCTTCCTCCTGGGTGAGGCCCAGCCGCCGCACGGCGCGGGTTATTTCAATCACCAGCCCGGACTTGATATTGAGTTCCTCCGCGCCGGCCAGGCCGAGGTCCCGGAAGACATTGCCACTGCCGGCCTCAACCGCAATCCGCTTCACCACCCGCTTTGCCATCTCGTCTCTCCTTTGCCATCGCCTCGGCTGCTTTCAGCCTCGCGCGAATGATCTCGATGTCCCTCTTAGGCGTCGCAATTCCGCTCTTGCTCTTCTTCTAAAAGCAATGCAGAACGAAAACCGCCTCCCGAAACTTGACCGTGTAGACGGCGCGGTAAGTTCCGTCCGAATCGTTCTCCGTTACTTCCAGAACTCCGGCTCCGCCGAAACCCTTCAGTACCTTGGCGGCGTCGTGCTGCTCGCCCTGTTGGGCAAAATTCAGGGCGTGACCGAAAAACTTCCGCACAGGAACCGGCAGCATCATCAGGTCTTTCTTGCTGCTCCCCACCCAATAAAGACGCTTCGGTGGTCGATCCACAGAAGGCAGTATACCGGAAATGGTATAGAGAACGGATCATAAAATGGCTTTTTCATTGCACGTTATTGTGGAAAGGGAAAGACCCCTTGCTGAATTCGACCGTCACCCTCGACTCCATCCGCGCCGCCCGCGACCGCATCCGCGGCCATCTTTATCTCTCGCCCGCACCCCACTCCGCCGCGCTCTCCGAAATGACCGGCCAGGAAGTCTTCCTCAAGCTCGACAACCTGCAGCGCACCGGTGCCTTCAAGGAGCGCGGCGCTCTCAACAAAATTCTGACCCTCACCCCGGAGGAGCGGACCCGCGGCGTGATTGCCGCCAGTGCCGGTAACCACGCCCAGGCCGTTGCCTTCCACGCCAGCCAGCATGGCATCCGGGCGCGCATTGTCATGCCGCTCATGACGCCTCTGGTCAAGGTCGCCGCCACCTCTGCCTACGGCGCCGATGCCATCCTCCACGGCGCCGATTACGACGAGGCCTGCGCGGAGGCCACTCGCCAGGCCGCTGCCGATGGCCTCACCTTCCTCCATCCCTTCGACGACGACGAGGTCATCGCGGGACAGGGAACCATCGGCCTCGAATTACTCGAGCAGGTGCCGAACCTCGAAGCTGTCGTCGTCCCCATCGGCGGCGGCGGTCTCATCGGCGGGGTTGCCTGCGCCATCAAAGAGAGCAATGCAAAGATCCGCGTCGTTGGCGTACAGACCGAGCGGTTGCCCTCGATGCTCCGCGCCCGCGAAGCCGGCCACCCGGTCACAATTCCCGCCGAAGCCACCATTGCCGACGGCATCGCCGTTCGCCGTGCGGGCCAGCGCACGCTTCCGTTAGTGGAGAAATATGTCGATGAGCTGGTGACGGTCGACGAGGAGGAGATCGCCAGCGCCATCCTTGTCCTGCTCGAACGCGAAAAGACCCTCGCCGAAGGCGCAGGTGCAGCCGCACTCGCCGCGCTCCTCCAGAAACGGACCTCTCTCGGGAGCCAACGCACCGCGGTGCTGGTCTGTGGCGGCAACATCGACGTCACTTTGCTCTCGAAGATTATCGAGCGCGGTCTGGTCAAAGACGGTCGCTGGATTCGCATCCGTATTCACCTCACGGATCGGCCCGGTTCGCTGCATCAATTGACAAAGATCATTGCCGACCTGCGTGCCAACATTGTGCAGACCGCGTACGACCGCGCCTATTACGGCGTGAGCCTCGGAGACACGGTGATCGACTTTACCCTGGAAACCCGAGGCGCCACCCACATCAGGGAGATCGCGCAGGCCTTAACGGAGGGTGGCTACCGGCACGAACGAATCGGCTAAGAGGGTGCAGGATGCAGGGTGCAGGATCACAGTTTGTGCGCGATTGTCCAGAGCATTTTGCTCGTCTCCACAGCCAGGTCTTCCGCCCGCGCGATGTCTCGTTCGTCACCAAAGCCAAGTCCGCGTGCGATCACAAGTTGTGTCTGAATCTCAAGCGTTGAACCGCGCGCAATTCCCAGAAAGTTGCGGTATTCACCCTTTGTCCCTCGTCCATAGCCTTCGGCGATGTTGCTTGCAACCGAAACTCCGGCCCGGCGCAATTGACTCGTAAGTCCGTAGACCTCCTCGCGAGGAAACTGTTGCGTAAGCTTATAGAGCGAGGTTGTCAGCTCAATTGCTCGCTGCCAAGCGACGAGTTCACGAAAAGACTGCGCGGCCATCCTGATCCCCCCTCCGCGATTGGACCACGGCCCACCCTCTCACCGGCTCATCAGTTCGGCTTACACCATTACGCCTGTACTCTTAACGATGCCCCTGTACCCTGTGCCCTGTCCCCTGTACCCTGTACCCTGTCCCCTGTACCCTGAGAACGATGGCCGATCAGCTCTACCTCAGTCTCTGGTATCCCAACTTCCGGCTCGACGCCCTGCCTGCCGCGCTCGAGAAGGTGATGGAGCAGTTTGCCGCCGTGGGAGGATCGACGCGGGTTTCCGCAGCGACCGTCTATCCCATCTCGTGGAATGAAACGCCCTTCTGGCAGCGGGTCTATCGCAACGAGACGGACGAAGAGGAATCCAGCCCCCGAGCCGTGATTGCCGCCGCCATGGAGAACGCCCACGACGACTATGCCTGGGAGTTCGAGCTGGTCTGGGAGCTTTGGGTTCCGGAGCAGGCTGAGGGGCTGGATACGATGTGGCGTCAGGAACCCCGAACGGTCAGGATCGTCGGCTTCGGTCCAGAATTCGACGAGGGCGCCTATGAAACCAATGGGCACATTCGCGTGGACTTCGGCCTCGACACGCCCTTCCTCTACGAGGATCTGGATCTGGATGAAGACGCGATTAACCGCGTGAAGCAAAACGTCGCCCGCCTGGTCGAGTTTACGAACCGTGTCCAGAAGAACGCGGGCATCTCCACCCGCCTGTTGTGGTCGGAGTCCGGAGAAAGCCTGGCCCGCAAACTGATCGAGCGCCTGCAGCAGGTGAACTGAGGTTTCAGGTGACAGATCCCGCGCCGCCGCACTCCGGAACCTGCATCCTGCACCCTGCAACCCGGTCTGTTCGAAAATTCCCGGCGACGCCCGACACCGAAATGGCGCATACTTACGTCTAAGAGCAGCAGGGTTACGTCCGCCCGCAGGAGGGTCCGCTTATGCCCGCCCCAAAGACCACGATCAGGATTCTGTTGTGCGCCAGTCTAACCCTTTCGGCTGGCTGGCTCTTTGCCCAAAGCACAAGCACGCCGGCTTCCCCATCTGCAGACACGGCGCAGCAGACCCCCCCGGTGCAGCAAACTCCGGCGAATGGAAATGCGCCATCCACGCAGGCGCAATCCACCGACGACTGTTCGGGGCCCGTGCTCCACCGCGCTCCGGATAAGGGCGGCGACATTTGCTCCCAGCAAACTCCCTCGGCCCCAGCCGCACAGGACGACGACAGTGCCGAAGTGACCGGCAAAAAAGGCGCGCTGACCGATCCCAACGTAAATCCCTTCCCCCAGGCGGAGCCCGATAAGAATGGGATGATGCCCGGTGTGCACGCCGGCAGCATCGACGACGTTAACGCGGTTGGAACCCGCAACATCGGCGCGCGCGGCATGGGCAACTGGTACTCGACCGAGTCCGAAATCAAGATGGGCAAGCAGTACGCCGACGAAGTCGAAAAGAGCACCAAGTTCATCAATGACCCTGTCGTGACGGAATATGTCAACCGCATCGGTCAGAACATCGTCAAGAATTCCGACTGTAAAGTGCCGTTCACGATCAAGGTCATCGACACCGACGAGATCAATGCCATGGCGCTCCCAGGCGGGTTCTTCTACGTGAATTCCGGCCTGATTCTCGCCGCCGACGAGGAAGCGGAGCTGGCCGGCGTCATGGCCCACGAGACCGCTCATGTTTGCGCCCACCACGCCGCTCGCGAGATGACCCGCGCCAACTACGCCCAGATCGGCATGGTGCCGCTGATCATGATGACCGGTTACAGCTGGACCGGCTACGGCATCTATGAAGCCACCCAGCTGCTAATCCCGATCACCTTCCTCGAATTTTCGCGTGAATTCGAGGCGCAGGCCGATTATCTGGGCGTGCAGTACATGTACCGCGCCGGCTACGATCCCCAGGCCTTTGTGACCTTCTTTGAAAAGGTGCAGAACCTGGAGAAGCAGAAGCCTGGCGCCGTAGCCAAGGTATTCGAGAACCATCCGCAAACGCCCGATCGCATCGAGCACACTGAAGAGGAGATCGCTAAGATTCTGCCTCCCAAGGACGAGTACCTGGTGACGACATCGGAATTCAACGACGTAAAGGCGCGGCTGGCAAGGATTGAGAACAAGCGGCGGATCATCGATAACAAGAAAGGCAAGCCGACCCTCCGCCGGGCCAGCACCTCTCCCGACAGCACCGATTCCGGCACGAACGGCAGCGATCAGCCCACCTTGCACCGCAGAGAAGACGGCAACAGCAACTAGGATTCTCTTCAGAGCGCCACCGGCGGGCTTCGTCTTCGGACGAGGCCCGTTTTGCGTACGGAAGCTTGCTATCGATCACTTGACAACTAGTTATCATGTGAGAGAATGACCAGCGAATGGAAGGTGAGCCATGACAATGGTCATCGCGGAAACAGAAAGGAGATTCCTGGCAGCTGATCGCGTCTGGATTGCAACGGCCCTTCTTCACAAAGAGAACCCCGGCCGAGAGGACTTCACGGAGTCTGAAGTTATCGCTCGTGGTCGGCGTGAGGGATTTGTCGAGGAGAAGTCGAACACCTTCTCGGTCCATACTAATCAGCACTGCGTCTCGAACCGGCGACCGAACCCCGGGAATCACAGGATGCTGTTTGAGACCCGCAAAGGGAGGCGACGCTTGTATCGAGAAGGGGATGCCTGCTGCCCCGGAAGAACTGGCAGGGTGACCCCCAGGCCGGAAGATATACCTGCCAAATATCATTCGTTGCTGACCTGGTACCGGAAATGGAACGGTGGCCCTTCGGGAGGGACCGTGAGCCCTCCGCCCGATCCGCTGCTGGCCCTGAAAGGGTCGGGCCGCCAGTTGTGGAAGGATGAGCACGCCGACGAATATGTCCGGAGGTTGCGCGGGGGCTGGGAATGAGCCGCGTCTTCTGGGACACGAATCTCTTCATCTACCTGTTTGAGGACTACGGCAAACAATCCCAGAGCGTGATCGCCCTGCGCCAGAAGATGCTGAAGCGGAAAGATCAGCTCATCGCGTCTGCCCTGACCCTTGGTGAGATTTTAGTCAAACCAACCAGCGTCTCTGACGATGCGCTATGCCGGAAATACGAAGATGCGATTCGCTCGACGGCGGTTATCGTAAATCTCGACGCTGCAGTTGCCCGAAGATATGCAAAGCTGCGGGCGCAGCAGCCCCCAAAAATCGCACCGCCGGATGCTATCCAGCTGGCGTGCGCGGCGGCGGCCGGAGTCGATTTATTCCTGACGAACGATATCCGTCTCCACGGCCTTCATGTTGACGGAATACACTTCATCACATCTGTGGAGCGAGCTCCACTCTAGATCCAACTCGCAGGGAGCGTTGTCACCCCAGTCTTGTATCCCTTTCGCTCCGGTGACACAATGTGTCATAACAACCTCGGCGTGAGAGCGCGGACAGGATTTGCTCCGCCTATGAAGAAGATTCTGATGTGGACCGTGCTGATCGTCGGCACACTCTTCATCACCAAATACGCGAACGACGCGGCGCAGGATTTTCGGCCGCACGGAGCCACCTTCCGCCTGACGCGGCAGAAAGTCGTCTCCTGCGGCAGCGGGGAGGTCACCCTGGCCGGGCCGGAAGGACCGACGACCCTCAAAACGGACAGCAGTTGGCCAGCCTGCAGCACCTTCCAGACAGATCAGCCCTATGACCTGTGGCTGGCGCGCGGCGGTACAACCGGCTTCATCACCATGGAGAAATCCCCCTGGTGGCGCACCGCCATGTAGCGAAGGCCCGGGTGGCCCACGCAAGCCTTCTCTTGGCTTGAGTGGGGCCTCGTCTGCGCGGTAAAGTCGGGAGTGGTGAACGGCATCGCCATCTGGACGGGCTACGTCTTCGATGCTGAGGGAAGACGGGTCGCCAAAGGAACCCTTACGCCGCCCTCCGGCCAGAATCCGAGCTGCAATCCCGCCACGAACGGCCTGAGCGCGAGCTTGAACGAGATAGATTACATTCTGGATCAGGAAGGCCATCAGGTAACGGAGATGGCCAGCGACCCAAATGGCGCAAATGGCAGTATGTATTGGACGCACACCAACGTCTGGGCGGACGGCCAACTGATCGCCACCTACAGCGCCATTGACGACGCGACGTGCCAGTCGAACGGGCTGAACTGCCAACCGAATTGTCAGCAGATTGGCCAGACCTGCAAGGATGGAGCGCTCCACTTCTACCTCAACGACTGGCTGGGCACGCGCCGCGTTCAGACCGACTACGCCGGCGTCGTGGAGCAAACCTGCTCCAGCCTGCCTTTTGGGGACGGCCTGAACTGCACGCAGTCCACGCAGTTCCCCACCGAGCATCATTTCACCGGCAAAGAACGCGACGCCGAATCCGGAAATGACTATTTCGGGGCGAGATACTATGCGTCTACGATGGGCCGGTTCCTCAGCCCTGACTACAACGAGACGGGAGATGATCTGGAGCCTGTGCCCTATGCTGACTGGGATGACCCACAATCTCTCAACCTATACAGCTACGGCCGCAACAACCCGTCGACACGGAGGGACTACGACGGGCATTTCCAGTGCAACTGTCCTATTGATCCGGACTGGTGGGCACGGCGCTACAACGAACAGATAGCCGCAGAGGAATGGGCACAACGAACGCTCTTTGAAATGCAGTTAAATCTTCTATTGGCTGGCCAGGCAGCATACGCTGTTGGCAGGAATTCTCCGTTGTTCCGGAGCAGCAATCAACCCCCGGCTGCCTCAACACCATCAGAGCAATCGACCCCTGCAGATCCCAATCAGAATAAACCTCCTGACACATGACCCGAAGCACCATCCAAATTCAGAGAGCCCCGAACCGCCCAATTCTCAGGAGCTCTTCGACAGGGCGATCAAGGATGACAACGGGCGTTGGTGGGCCAAGGATGCCGATGGCACCATTCATCGGTTCAGCCCTGAGAGCAATGGGGAATCGCACTGGAACGGATCGACTGCAGGGACTAAGCCTATCCGTATGGAAGACATACCGATTGCTATTAGGAATGCACTCAAATGATTTGTGGTGATCCGCAATTGTTTGCTTTGGAATCCGAAATCAGCGAAGCGTACGAGAGGCGCAGCCTCATGGCGCTCGGCTTTTTTCTCATTCATCTGAACGGCAGAGCTTTCGGGGTCAGGGCGAAAGATGCAACCCTCTTGTCGGCCGCATTCGATGGGGTGGCGAGGAGGATTGCCGAACGCGGGAAACATCGGTTTCCTGCCGTCTCAGCTTCATCTGCTTCCGAGCTTGCAACGGGGTACAGTCGGGCCGGGTATGTTCAACATGATGCCGGAGAGCGATTTTTGGGGATGCTAGATTCCGAATTCAACCAAGCTCTCCACTCAAAGAACATAGTGTGGGCGCCGGACGGCGAGGAGGGCTTCGACGACGGGAGCTGCGTTCTGCACCTTGATGTTGACGATACGGTTCGCCTCGTCGGTTTCAGTCGTGCCGAAAACCCGATTTTCGATCCCCACAGTCTCAGGGAGCTTTATCTGCCGGGCGACCTGTTCTACCAAATCCTTAAGGATTGGAAGGAACATTTCGAGCGGGAGTGGAATCTCTTGCCGAAGTTGGTTGCTTAAACCATGTACCTTCCACTTGCCCCAAGTTTCGATCTTGAAACCCCGGATATTGCTACGATTCAGGCCGGGTGGCCCATTCAAGCCTTCTTTTGGCTTGAGTGGGACAGTACGACCCAGCGGCCGGGTGCCCCATGCAAGCCTTCCTGTGGCTCGACTAGGACGAACGCACACGCCTCCCGGAGTCTATAAGAGTAGAGGACGCATTTTTACGACAGGCTCGGGGGATACGATGCAACATCGCGCGCTGGGCAAAACCGGCTTCTCCGTCACCGACGTTGGCTGTGGTCTCTGGGGCATGAGCGGCTGGAGCGGTTCCGACGACACCGAATCGTTGCGCGCCCTCCAGTTAGCCGTCGATCTCGGCTGCAACTTCTTCGACACTGCATGGGCCTACGGCAACGGCAAGAGCGACGGCTTTCTCGGGAAGATCCTCGCCGCCAACCCCGGCAAGCGGCTTTACTCCGCTTCAAAAATTCCCCCGAAGAATGGCAAGTGGCCGGCGCGCCCCCAATACGACTACAACGACGTCTTTCCCGCCGACCACGTCTTCGACTACGCCGACCGCATCCGCCAGGCGCTGGGCGTGGACACCATCGACCTCCTGCAATTCCATGTCTGGGACGATTCCTGGGCGGATCGCAAAGAATTTCGCGACACCGTCGAAAAACTGAAGCGCGACAAGATCGTTCGCGCCTTCGGCCTCAGCCTGAATCGCTGGCAGCCCGCCAACGGGATTCGCGCCATCCGCACCGGTCTGGTTGAATCCGTGCAGGTGATCTACAACCTCTTCGACCAGAATCCGGAAGACGAGCTCTTTCCTGTGTGCGCGGAACACCAGGTCGGCGTGATTGCGCGCGTCCCACTCGACGAGGGCTCGCTGGGCGGGAAGATGACCCGCGAGACCACCTTTCCGGAAGGCGACTGGCGCAAAGGGTATTTCAATCCGAAGAATCTGAACGAGACGCTGGACCGAGTGGATCGCCTTCGTGAAGATCTGCCCGAGGGGATGACGCTGCCCGAGCTGGCCATCCGGTTCATCCTCTCGCAACCGGCGGTCACCACCATCATCGTGGGCATGCGCAAGCCGGAGCACGTCCGCGGCAATCTCGCTCTCAGCGACGCGGGAGGACTCGATGCTCGCGTGATCGACAAGCTCAGGAAGCATCGCTGGGAACGCCATCCGGTGCCCTGGTCGGACTGAACGAGCACGCGACAAAAGACATGCGAGTCTGGAGGACCCAATGAGATCACGGAAGAGGCAGTGGATGATTGGCGCAGTAACAGCTCTTTTGACTGCAGCACCAGTCGCCCTGGCCCAGGCGACCCCACATCAGTCGCTGCTCGCGCTCTCCAAGCGCAACCACACGCTCGCCATCGTGAACCCCGCGACGCTTGAAGTGATCGCACGTGCTCCCGTCGGGCCCGATCCCCACGAAGTCATCGCCTCTTCCGACGGAAAAACCGCATATGTCTCGATCTATGGCGGTGGCCGGTATCATGCGCTCTCGGTCATTGATCTCGTCGCGCAAAAAGCCCTGCCCGACATCGATACCGGCGCGCTCAACGGACCGCACGGCCTCACCTTCGTCGGCGGCAAGTTGTGGTTCACAGCCGAAGGGGCGAAAGCCATTGCGCGCTTCGACCCAGCCACCGCGAAGGTCGACTGGATCATGGGCACCGGCCAGAACCGCACGCACATGATCTACGTCACCCCTGGTCAGGATCGGATCTACACCACCAACGTGAGCTCCGCCACCGTAAGCATCATCGAGAAGATCGAACTCCCGCCGATGGGCCCGCCCCCCGGAACGCCCCCTGGAATGCAGCCTGGAATGCCAGCGGGAGAACAGCCTGGAATGCAACCGGGCGGCGCTCCGCCTCCTGAGGGTCAGCCGCGCCCCGGTGGACCCCCGCGCATGGACTGGAATGAGACGGTGATCCCCGTCGGCAAAGGCAGCGAGGGCTTCGACGTCTCGCCCGATGGCCGCGAATTATGGACCGCCGGTGCCGAAGACGGCACCGTTTCCATCGTCGACCTCGCGTCGAAAAAAGTCGCTGCGACCCTCGATGCCAAAGTCTTCGGGGCGAATCGCCTCAAATTCACCCTCGACGGGAAGTACGTCCTGATCTCCAGCCTGCGCGGCGGCGATCTGGTGATCTACGACGCAGCCCGCCGCGCGGAGCGGAAAAGGGTAGCGATCGGCCACGGCGCCGCAGGCATCTTGATGGAGCCCGATGGCGCTCGCGCGTTTATCGCCTGCGGACCGGACAACTACGTCGCGGTTCTGGACCTGAAGACCTTCGCTGTGACCGGCCACATCGATGTGGGCGGCGAACCGGACGGGCTCGCCTGGGCCACGCGCCCATAACCCGTCACCTGTAACATGCCACCTGCCACCTGTCACTTGCCTCCCGTGACCGCCGTCACTGAGATCACCATGCTCCTGAAGCTATCCTGGTGCGTTCTTCGGTTGGCTGAGGATGAAAGCTCAGGCCGCTACCGGAGACGGACGGGAGAAATCATGAGTCTGGCAACGATGGCGGTAACCGGTTTGGTCGCGGCGGTGGTCCTGATCGTGGTGGCGATCACGGTAATCAATAAGTACGCCCACTAATTCATATTTTTTCAGAGGGACTGCTCTCATCTTCCGGCAGAGTGAGCCTGAGCGGCGATTCTCGGTCGCAGGCCGTCGACATCTGCGTCGCAACGCGCGTCTCGTGCCGTCGGTACCCGCTCAGTCTCCTGTCGCAGACTCCTATTGGATAACTTGCACGATCTGCGTGTCGGGCTCGCTCCACGCCGCGTTTCCCGTGTGCTTCAACTCGTGCGAAGATTCATCCCACTCCAGGTGAGTAATCTGGAAATCACCCTTCTCATAGGCGTAGGTTCGACCGTCATCCTGATATAAGTCGAATTCGGCATTCGCACCAGGCCAAACCTGAATCTTCGCGATGCTTTGCTGATCCGCCGTGCTGTTCACCATGCTGCCCATCGGAATGATCGAACCAGCGCGCACGAACAGCGGCATTTTGTCGATTGGCGCGTCCGCGATCACCGTCTGTCCGCCATGCAGCCGCTGGTGCGACCAGTAGTTGTACCAATCCGCGCCTGCCGGCAAATACACTTCCCTGGTGGTCTGGCCCTGATCGGTCACGGGAGCCACCAGGAACGCCGGTCCAAACATATACTCGTCGCCAATCTCGGCGACCTTCGGATCGTCAGGAAAATCCATGAAGAGCGCGCGCATGTAAGGCGCACCCGTCTTGTGTGTGAAGTAGCCGAGCGAGTAGATGTACGGCATCAGCTCATACCGCAACTTCAAATACTGCTCGAGTATCGGCTCAGCCTGCTTGCCGTACGACCAGACCTCGTTGTATTTGCGGCTGCCGTGGGTGCGGAAGACAGGCAGGAAGCTCGCGTATTCAAACCATCGTGTGTAGAGCTCCGGATAGTCGTCGTAGCCCCCAACATTGTCGCGTGCGTCGGAGGGATCGAGCAGCGGCGGATGATCTGGATGATGCACCTGCGGCAGATACTGCCAGGCCCCGGTATCGTTGCTCCAGTAAGCGAGTCCGGAGGCCGTGACGTCGAGGCCGGTCGGCACCTGGCGTTTGAGCGTATCCCATGTCGGAAAAATATCTGACGACCATACAAACGATCCATTGTGCTGCACGCCCAGATAGCCATCGCGCGAGAGGATCAGCGCGCGGTGATCGATGTCCGCGCGGAAGCCGTTGTAGAGCGCCGCAGTGTGGAAGAGCGGGTAAACGTTGAAGTACTGCGTGCCCGGACCAATGTGATAGTAGCTGCCGTTCGGAGGCAGATCGGGTTCGGTCTCATCGGCCCAGAGCGAATCGAATCCCTTGCTCAGGATGTTGTCGCGGATCGTCGCCCAGTACCACTTCGCCGCGTCTGGATTCGTGGTGTCGATATCCGAGCCGGCGTGATCGTAGGGCAGGCCGTTGGTCGGCGTGCCGTCGGCCAGGTGCTCGAACCAGCCGTTCTTCTCCAACTGGGAGTAAAAGCGGTCAGTGGGGCACAAAGCGCGGCCACACGCTGATCATGGTCTGGATGCCCATCGAATGCAGCTTGTCGTTCATCGCCTTCGGATCGGGCCAATAGCGCGCGTCGAAGTCCATCTGCCCCATGTTGGTGTAGTAGAACCAGTCGACGACGATCACGTCGAGGGGCAAATGGCGCTGCCGATAACCATCGGCCACGGCGAGCACTTCCGCCTGGCTCGAGTAGCGCTGTTTGCACTGGATGTAGCCATAAGCCGCCTTGGGCAGCATCGGCGTGTCGCCGGTCAGCAGCTTGTAGCCTTCGTACAGCTCGTCTGTCGTCTTCCCGGCAATCACGAAGAACGACACGCGGTCGCCAATTTCCGAAATCCAGCGGGTCTGCTCGTTGAACCCCGGCTCGATGGTCGTCTTCGAGGGATTGTCCCAGAGAACCGCGTACCCCTTGTTGGTGACCAGAAACGGCACGCAGAACGTAGGCGCGGCGGGCGCATCGTAGTCGTTCCAGCAGCGGACCGGGTGGCCGCGATGGTCGAGGTAACCTTCCTGGTTCTGGCCAAGGCCGTAGTAGTGCTCGTCGTCGGGCGAGCGGAAGCTGGCGCTCACTTGAAAATACCCGGCATCCGCGGGCCGCGGATCGAAGCGGTCGTAGGCAATCGAGGAATTCACCTCGGAAAGCACCGACGCATTGCCGTCTTTGTGATTCGGCACGGACATCGACCACCCACGCATATCGAGCAGCGGCTTACCATCGGCGCCGGTAATCGACAGCGGCACGCCTGGAGTCGATCCGCCAAAGTACTGGCATGTATCGCACGTGTACTTCGTATTGCGCGGACCGTAGTGCGGGATCGCCAGCTTCACTGTCATGCGATCGGATCGGTAGGTGTCGGCCGCGTCGGTGTGCTCATAGCTCCAGCCGGTTTCCGAGGGCTGGGCGGTGATCCCGTAGCCGGGAGGCGCCATCGCGGCGTCCTTTTTCAGACTCATGGTGATGCGCAGAACATTGGGCGCGTACGGTTCGAGCGTCACGGTCGCGTCGCGGCGATCGAGAACCACTTGCTTCTGCGCGATGAGGGTGGCAGCGGACAGCACGGAGAGAAGAAGAACGCCTGCGGAAACCAACCTGTGGGTCATGGCGAGGGATCTTTCGGAGTTTTGTGGGCAATCAACGCCCCAGGCAGTGTACGCCCGCAGCGTTTGCGGTGTACAGAAGCGCGGGCGCGCGAACCATTTGGGTAAATCGATTTGGCACGCACCCGCAGGGAGGCGTTTGACCGGGTCGCCGAGCGATTCGTATGATGAAGACGGGTCCCTTCCTCATTGGCGGCGTAGCTCAGATGGTTAGAGCGTGGGATTCATAACCCCAAGGTCGGTAGTTCGATCCTACCCGCCGCCACCAAAATCCCGGATCACTCTCCGCTGTTATCCTCAGGCCTCGCTTGCCAGACGGAAGGATCTGCGGTCGTCTTTCCCTGATCAAGGCCCGGCTGCTGCGCCGACGCGTTACCCCTGGCGCCACTGACAACTGGGGACTGACAACTGACAACTGGAAACTGACAACTGACAACTGTGGACTGACAACTGACAACTGAGGACTAACAACTAAAAACTAACAACTCGCATTGACAATCTAAAACGCCAACAGAGCTACGCCAATGCAGACGAAGATCGCCGCAGTCCAGCGCCGCCGATCCACGTTCTCCTTGAGGAAGAATTTCGCCGCGAGGGCATTCGTCACAAAGGTCAGCGACGTGGCTGCGGGGCCGATCAGGCTGAGGTCGCGGTGACTGAAGGCGAAGAGCAGCGAGAAGAAGCTCAGCGCCAGGCAGACAACGCCCGGCCCGAAGCGGCTGTTGGTCAGGACGGCAATCGCCGCGCCCAAGATTCCGCTTCGCTCGCGGATCCGGTCCAGATCGCCGACCTGGCGCATCGCGGCTGCGGTGAGGATATCGCCCGCGGTCGCCCAGAAGACGATGCACGCAATCATCCCCGCCGTCGCCAGAATGGCAGGCGAGGAGCTCATGGGCGTACCTCCTCGGGCACCGGGGCCGAGGTCTCGCTCGCAGCAGCCGCTTGCCCCTCGTGATCCGTGTAAGAAGGACCGCGAGTGACGAATCCCACACCCGCCGTAATGAAGACCACTCCCAGCCAGCGCAGCGGCGAAACGTGTTCGTGCAGCCAGAAGCGGGCGAGCAGGGTCATGATGACATAGCCAAGTGAGCTGGCGGGCAATACGTAGGTAAGGTCGGCCCATGAGAGCGCCGTCAGGTACGACGCGAAGAAGCCGATCAGGAGCACGATGCCCGACGCAACCCACGGCGAAAAGATGGCATGGATCAGCTCGACAGGGTGATCGAGCGAGACCGGCCCCAGCGTTTTCATGCCGCGTGCCAGGAAGGTGTCTCCGCACGAGGCGGTCACGGTAATGACGCCCAGCACCAGGTAGCGGCGGAATGTCATCGTGGAGCGGGTCATGGCTGAGGAGACGAGAGGCTGTTAGCGAAAAGCGCCGGGCAAAAGTCGTTTAGCGAAAGACGCCGTGTGAACAACGTTGAGCAAAGACGAGGAGGGAAGGACGCATAGCCAAAGGCGCTGAACGGTTCCTGCTAACAGCTTCTCGTTAATCGCCTTTGACTCACCGCTCCATCGCTGGCTTCTCGCTCGCTCACGCCTGCGCGCTGACAGTCTCGCCGGCCTTCTGGGTCCGCGTTTCCTTCACCATCTTGTTGCGCTCCGAGCGCAGCTTCAGGAACGACTTCGATTCGATGTAGAGCCGCTTCAGGTCGCGGTTGGCGATGGCTTTGCTGACCACGCGCCACGCCGCCTTCGGACGGAAGAAGTACTCGTCGTAGAAGCGGTTCACCATCTCGAGCACATACTCTGCCGGCAGCCCTGGGTACTCGATGTGGGCGAGCTGGTGTCCTCCCTCATCGGTCATCTTGTTCTCGTTGGTGATGAAGCCGTTGGCCTTGGCGTAGTCGTACAGCTCCGTGCCGGGGAAGGCGTGCGCGATCGAAACCTGAATCGTCTCAACGTCGAGCTGCTTGGCGAAGTTGATCGTGTTCCGAATCGATTCCTTCGTCTCCCCAGGCAGGCCGAGGATAAAGTCGCCGTGGATGGTCAGGCCGAGCTTGTGGCAGTCGCGCGCAAAGTCGCGGGCACGCTCCACGGTTGCGCCTTTCTTGATGTTCTTGAGGATCTGTGGGTCCCCGGATTCAAAGCCAACAATGAGCAGCCGGGCGCCGGCGTCGCGCATCGCCTTCAGCGTGTCGTAATCGGTGGTGACCCGCGAGGTCGAGGACCAGGTGAGCTTCAGCGGCTTCAGTTTTTCGCAGAGCTCGATGGTGCGTGCCTTCTGGATGTTGAACGTGTCGTCGTCGAAGAAGAACTCTTTCACGTTGGGGAAGAGCTCCTTGGCGTGGGCCATCTCCGCTGCGACATCGTCGGTCGAGCGCTTGCGCCACGCATGCCCGCTGAGGGTCTGCGGCCAGAGGCAGAAGGTGCACTGCGCGGGGCAGCCGCGCGTGCTGTAGAGCGCGAGGAAAGGGTGCAACAGGAATGGGACGTTGTACTTCGTCACGTCCAGGTCGCGCTTATAGATGTCCGTGACCCAGGGCAGGGCGTCCAGGTTCTCGATCTGCGGACGGTCGGGATTGTGGACCACCTGGCCGTTTTTCCGGTAGCTGATGCCGAGAATCTGGTCGAGCGGCTTGCCGTTGGCGAAGTCCACCACGGAGTAGTCAAACTCGCGCCGGCAGATGAAGTCGATGGCGCGGCACTCATTGAGCGCCTTGTCGGGATCGGTGGTGACCGGCGGCCCGACGAAGCAGATCTTGAGATTGGGGTGCGTCTCGCGGATCTTTTCCGCCCAGCGCTGATCGCCCGACCAGCCAATAGTGCTGGTGAACAGGACGAGGAACTCGTAGTCCTTCAGGATTTCGTTCACCTGCGACCAGGAGACGTGGTGCGGGTTGGCGTCAAGCAGACGCGATCCCTCCAGCATCCCTGCCGGGTAGGCCAGCCAAACCGGGTACCAGTAGGACTCGATTTCGCGGGTTGCGGGCCAGCGCGAACTGGCGCCGCCATCAAAATTCTCAAAGGACGGGGGGTTTAGAAAGAGGGTTTTCAGCGGCATAGGCACAGCCTTCAGTTTACCACCCAGCCACCGAGGACGGATCACAGGTGGCAGGTCGCAGTTTTCAGCTCACAGGTCCCTCGACTCGCTCCGCTCGCTCGGGATGACACGAGGGAATTGGCTACTGAAGGGACGAGCGAATCCACGCCTCGATCTGCCCGGTGACGCGCAGAAGGTTGAGCTCGACCTTCATCAACGCAAAGTTCGCGTCGAGGACTTCTTCGTAACGCTGGCGCTCCTCGATGTGCGCCTTTTGCGCCTCGGAGGGCGGCACCGGCGCTGCTCCCGGATTTCCGGTGCCGCTCGTGAGCTCAGTCTCGACCGATTTCAGCTGTTCCTGCGCCAGCTCGCTTTGCACCTGGGCAACACGCTGCTGGGCGCCCAGTTCACGGAGCGCGCCGCGCATCGAGGAGGTCTGCTCGCTGAGCACATCGAGGGAGGCATCGGCGTTGGCAAGAGCGTTAGCGGCGTCGGCTGCGGATTCGCGCGACTTCGCGCGGCGAGAAGCGTCGAAGAGCGGAACCGTGACAACCACGCCGATGGCCACGTTGTTGTACTGAAAGCCGTTCGGGAAGTATTTCGTGTAGTCCGCGAACTTCTCAAAAAAGCTGTACTGCGCGCCAAAAGTGATCAGCGGACGGTGATTCAATCTCGCGTCGCCGAACGCGGAATACAGCTTCGATTTCGCACCCGCATAGGCGGCCGCAACTCCAGGTGTGTTTTTCAATGCCTGGTCGTCTGGATTTTGCATCGCGGATGCGGCGGGCGTCGGAGGAATGCTGGCGCTGACGGTTGTAAGACCGATGGCGGGAAGGCCGGTGAGGTGGCCGAGCTTCTGACGCATGGCGTCGGCGTCGTTCTCAAGGTGGATGCGCTTTTCATCGACCTGGGCGGCCGTGAGCTCCGCGTCCAGTTCGGCGGTGCGCGCGTCGACCCCCGCGGCGACCCGCTGCCGTTCGGTCTCGGCGAGGGCTCCGGCCCAGGTGTTCTCCTCGTCGAGCGCGGCGATTTCCTTCAGGTCGTAATCGAGCTCGATGTAGTCGAGGGAGGCGTCGAGTGCGACCTGGTGCTGCGTATCTTTCAGGCTGAGATCGGCGCTTTCAAGGGCGGCGCGTGCGGCGCGCACGTAGTCACGCTGCGAGAAGGAAATCAGCAGCGACTGAGAGGTCGCGGAAAACACCGAGGGGTACCCGAACGGAAAGCCGTAGGCATAGCCAGGACTCGATCCGAGAACGAAATTGGGGATGTAGGCGTTATGCGCCTCCGCGAGCGCGGCATTGGCTTTCTGCACATTCGCCACCCCGGCCCGGACCGCGGCGCTGTTTTTTTCCGCAAGCTCCACAGCCGTAGAGAGAGAGATTTGCGCGCTCAGGCAAACGGGAAGAAGGAGGGAAAAAGCCGCAGCGATCCTGGCGGGCTTGAAGCTGCGCGTTTTCATGAGGACCGGGCTCGGCTCGTGCATCGTTTCGAGTTTACAGACCGCTTCGGGCGGATGCATTGATCGAGGAGGGAATTCGATAGGCGGAGGCCAGCGCGTGCACGGCAGCCAGTTGTTGCTCCGCGGCCTCGACATCTCCTTGTTGCCGCAGAAGACGTGCCAGCTGCGCGCGAACGACGAAAGAGGGCGCGATCTCGGATTGGGCGTGCGAGCTCAGGTACTGCTGGAGCCACTGGATCGCTGTTTGCGGTTCGCGGCCCGCGAGGGCCAGATTCGTCGCACCGTCGACCAGAGCGGCGCCGTGCCGGGGATCGAGAGAGGCCCCGGTGTGGGCCGCGGCGAGCATCTCATCCATCCGGCCGCGCCGGCGATAAAAGGCGGCGAGATCCATCCACGCATCGGCTGGGTAGGAGGATTGCTGAATTGCGTTTTTCAAGTCCGCCTCGGCGAGGACGTAGTCTTTCTTCTCTTCGCCGATGCGGGCGGCCAAATAGCAGGAAGCCCCCGGGTCAACAGCGCGGAGTTGAGGCACGATCGTCTCGGCCTTTGCCACACCACCGCCGACGACGAGGGGCGCCATGACATCGAACTCGCCCAGATCGGCCAGCGCACCAGCATTGCGCGGATCCAGCTGGACTGCTTTTTCGAATTCGGCGTGCACTTTCCGGGCAAGCGGGTAGCCCGACATAAGCCCGGCGTGCGCCGACTTTTGCCCATAAGCGCGGCCGAGCCAAAGATGGAAATTGCTGTCGCCGGGCGTCAGCTGCACGGCGGCTTCGCAATCGTCGATCGCCTGGTCCCACTTCTCTTCCTGATAGAAGACGCGGCAGCGCAGGTTGTGGGCTTCGCTGTCCCGGGGATTTTGGGCCAGAGTTGCACCCAGAGACTGCAGCGCCTCATCGGCACGGCCGAGTTCGAGGTCCTGGCGTACCGATGTGGCGGGCAGTTTCTGGGCAGTGCCCATGGCTGCGGAAAAAGCCAGCAAAACCCCCGACACTCGCCTGAGTATCCGCATCATCCCCCTTACTGAACCACTCTGACGGGAACGCCGTCGCTGAGCGGTTGGGCATTCGTCGTGCCGAGGGCCACGATGTCACCGGACTTCAGACCGCTGAGGATCTGAACTTCAGTCAGGTTCAGCGCGCCGATCGTTACCGGGACGCGATGCAAAGAGTCGCCCTGCTTGCGATAGACGAGGCTCTTGCCCTGTTCGATATGCAACGCGTCGCGCGGAACGATCAAAACATTCGAGTCGTTGGCGACCGTGACGGTCACACGAACATTCGTATCGGGCAGCAGCGCGCCATCGGCGTCGGTGATGGAAACGAGAACTTCGCCGACGTTCCTGGTACCGTACGTGATGATCGTCGAAGGCAGGCGGCTGATCACCCCGTGCCATTGTTCGTTGGGGCGAGCATCCCAAAAGATAGTGACGGGCTGACCGGTATTGAGCTTGCCAATTTCCGGCTCGTCAAAATAGGCACGCACCTGGAGCCTGGAGAGGTCCGCCATGGAAAGCAGCCGGTCGCCCTGGTTCACATATTCCGTTCGTGAGACGGGCAGGGAATAAACCGTTCCGGCGAAAGGCGCGTGCACCACCGCGTGATGCAGCGCGTCGAGCGCGGCGTCGTACGCGGCCTGGGCATCGTCGAGGTTGGCTTTTGCGTGGGCAAGATCGTCTGGGCTGTAGCGTCCACTCTGACGCTGCTGTAGTACCTGAATCGTACTGTCATCGGCCGCAAGCCGGCTCTGGGCTGTGCTGACCTCGCTGGCAGATGCCGCACCCGACGTCTGAAGCTTCTTGAGGGCATCGAGGTCGTGCTGGGCCTGGTCGCGATCGAGTTTAGCTTTATCCAGTTCCCCTGCGAGGGATAGTCGCTCTTCCTGCGTTCCTCCGCGCTGGGCAGCCTGGTAAGACGCTTGTGCTCCTCTGAGCCCGTCGAACGCCGTCGCCAGACGCGCCTTTGCCTCCGTGTCGTCCATGGCGACCAGCAGCTTGCCGGCCGGGACTTTATCTCCCTCATGCACATAAACGGCCTGCACAATGCCTGGGAAAGGAGCGTGGGCCTCGAAGTTGACCTGGGGCTGGGGCTCGACCTTGCCGTTGGTCGCCACGGTGCTGCGCAGGTCGCCGATGGTGGCTGCGGCGACGCGGATGGGCAGACTCCCCCGTGTCATGAGGTGCACGACGTAAAAAACAAGAATGAGTCCAACGGCGGTAATGATCCAGACCCGCGCCGTCCGGGATCTGCCCTGAGTGTTTGCCATTCAGTAAAACCGTGAGTCAGTATATAAGACACACGTTGCGGGGTTTAGGGTTCGGAAAAAGCGCGGATGAACCGTTCCGGTTATGCGGCCTTCCGGCAAACCGGCCCTCTCGCCCTGTCGAGTGGAGAGCCAGTTCCTCCCCCTTCCTGTCCTAAAATTGAATGATGGCAATTGCACCGCGGTACACCGACGAGCATGCTCAGGCTGGGCTCGACTTCGATTTCCCGCCAATTGAGACCTGGCGCAACCAATTTCCCGGCTATGAAATCGTCATCGACGATCCGGAGTTCACGTCGGTGTGTCCGAAGACTGGTTTGCCGGACTTCGGGACGATCACGCTGCGCTATATGCCACGGGAGCAGTGTCTGGAGCTGAAATCCTGGAAGGAATATCTCTTCTGCTATCGCAATCTTGGGATCTTTCAGGAAAACGTGGTGAATCGCATCCTGGAGGACGTCGTGCGTGCCTGCAATCCGGTGTGGGCGGTGGTGAAGGGCGACTTCCGGCCGCGCGGCGGAATCTCGACAACCGTTGAGGCGCGATTCCCCCGGCCGCTCGCATCGATCGAAAGCTGATTCGAGGAGAGCGGCTGGAGGCTGAGCGGTTGACCTACTGCTCCGTGAGCGAACCGGTGCCCTGGCTTCCGCCACAGGGACCGCCGGAGATCGACCAGCTGCTGATCGTGAGCTGGGTGGCGGCGCTGTTGAAGCTGCCCACAGCGTTGAGGACCGCGGCGCTGCCCGGATCGGAGTAGGTCATCGCAAGGCTGCTGCCGGTCACCAGCGAGGTGGTGAGAGTCGGCTGCTGCGAAAAACAGCTGTTGTTAGGGAACGTTGCTGTCCCGGACAGGGAAAACTCCCCATTCTGGTCAGGCTCAGTAGTCTGCTCAAGAAATGCGGAAACCGGAATCTGGTTGCCCGAGCCATCCAGAAAACTACCGTTGTACGTGCCGCTGATCTCTGAGTAGTCGGTAGCCGTGACCTCGGCTGTTCCCATCGATCCGCAGTTTCCGCCGGCAAAGCTCCACGTGGCATTGCCAATCGCCTTGCCATCCGGAGTGACGCTGCCTTTCAGCGTGAGGATTGTGCCGTTGAAAGGCGAAGAGATGAGCGTCATCTGGTTGGCAGCCGCCACCGAGCCGGTCAGCAGGATGTTTGTGCTCGGGCTGATGCAGGATGCGCCGTTGAGGTGTGCGACCGCGCTCACTGTTTCGTAAGCGCCCTGAGTGAAGCCAAGGTTCAGCGATACGCCGGCACTATTCGGTGCGAACGACCAGTTGCCGGAAAGCGATGTGCCGATCTGGAGGGGCGTGTTCGCGAGACCACATCCAGCAAGGAGAGAACCAGACAGAAGAGATACGGCAAGGCCAGAAACCATGGCCAGGAATCGAGCATTTGAGCTTGTGCGCATAAGGAGCCCTTTACCTCTGGGGCGGTATCCAGACGATAACGGGCAGATGGCGCCTCAACCAGACCACGAACGGGCCAGGGGACAACGAAAGAGGCATTACGAGTGTCATGGAAACAGCGATTTCCACTGGAACAATTCGTGGAAATGCCGAGCGCAGACAAACAGCCGAGGTCCTCGTTACTGAGGACTCTGCTGTTGCTGTTGCTGCTGCTGCTGGCGAATACGCTGCAGTTCCTGCATGATCTCTGCCGGTGAGCGCGGCTGGCCCGGCGGAGCATTGGGATCGGTCGTTGGAGTTGCCCCAGGCGGATGCTGAGGCGCCACTTCCGGCTCAGGCGGATAATTGTTACTGATCGGCTCTTCCTCTTCCTCGGGGGCCGAGGGTCCGCTGCTCTGCGGGGACGTGAGAGGCGCATTGCTGCGCGCCGTCAGAACGATTTCCCGAGGCGTGCCGTTCTCGGTTGCGCCCACCATCAGAAAGTTATAGCCGGCCCCATCCAGCAGAGAAGAAAGAACGTCGCGCGGATTACCCGGGCCATAGGTTCCAAAAACGCGCTGATCCTGGCCCAGTCCATCCACGGTCATACCGCTCGACGTAGAAAGCTGGTCGAGAATCTGCGACAGGCTGGAGTTGTTCGCATCCACGGCGAGCGAACCGCCGCTGAGGGTCACCCGCGCGGGTTGAGCCGGTTTATCGAGAAGGGACGCGAGGTGGGGGGACGCCGCAGCCGGGTTTGGACCAGGACTATTGGGCGCGCCTGCCGCGCCGGTTCCCATAGGGGGTACCGCCGCCGGTCGTGGCTCCGTCGGGCGCGGAATGCCGGGGCGCAGTCCCGATCCGGGAAGCTGCACGCGCCGTCCATCGGGCATTGTCCCAGGGGCCTGCATGACCTGAGCCTGCGACGCGGCGGCGAAAGTCGCCGCAACCATCCAGGAAAGGCATCGTGTTAGGGGTGGGAACCGCATCGAAGTCTTAGGATTGGCAAAGAGTCGCGTGTCTCTGCGTCAGGCCTGTTGCTCCTGTGTACTAGACTAGCAGTGATTCGAATTCGCTCACGAGCGAATTGAAGGGAACTATCGATGCACAGCTGTTTTTTCCCCGGACGATCCAAAGCCTCGGTTCGCGCGCGGATTGCCCTGCTTGCGCTCGCCTCGCTCGGCATGGCTTTGCCGGCTTTCGGGGTCTCCTGTCTGACCCAGTCGCAGATGAACCCGGCCCAGAGGACGGTTCTCGAGCAGTCGGCGCAGATGCTGGGCGCGAACGTCCAGGCGGGTAATGCTGCGGCGGTCCGCAGGCAGACGATCGCTTCGGTAGCCGCCCAGTTCGACGGCATTGCAGGAACGATTCAATCGGTGAACACGCCGATCGAGCATGCGACACTGACCGTGGATGGACTTTACCTGCTGGATGCAACCGATCTGAAGATCGCCGAGGAGACGCAGTTCTTTTGCGGCGTAGCGGGATCGCCGCTGACGGTCGAAGTCACAATTCCGAATCTTCCCCCGGGTAAATACGCGCTGGCCATTCTGCATGCGACGGGCGTCAGGCAGCCGCAGCAGCTGTCGCTGGTGCTCCAGAACGATCCCGCGGGGAGCGAGGACTGGAAACTGGCGGGGTTCTTCACGCGGCCGATGACGATGGGCGGACACGACGGCATCTGGTTCTGGCGGCAGGCGCGCGAGTACGCCGCGAAGAAGCAGCTCTGGGACGCGTGGTTCTACTACCAGACTGCCCAGTACCTGCTCGACCCGGTCGACTTCATCTCCAGTCCCAACCTGCAGAAGCTGCAGCGTGAAGCGGAGCAGGCGCGGCCGGACAATTTGCCCGGCTCGGACCCGCTGCATCTCCACGCCGGAACGCAGAGTTTTGACATTACCAGCCTGCACACCGGCGAGCTGTCGGACCAGCTGGACCTGGTCGTAACCTACAATGCCACGCCGAATCAGGATATGGTGGCTGCAAGGGCGCAGGTCACCGCCGTGATGCGTGCACTGTTACAGCAGCATCCCGAACTACAGGCTGCCTTTCATGGGCTGTGGGTTTATGCGGCTACGCCGGGAAATCAGAGCCCTTTTGCATTAGAACTGCCGATGGATCAGATTCAGAATTCCGGACCCCCTTCCGGACAACGCAGCTAATTCTTACCCAACCGAAGAAAGCAGGCAGGACAGACCTTCGCATGGCCAGTCAAAAGGAAAAAAGTCTCAGTGATGCAATCGATCAGCGCAGGGCAACGCCCAGTTTCGACGGCAAGCCGATACCCGATGCGGATCTGAAGAAAATTCTGGATGCCGGGTTGAAGATGCCGAGTGGCTACAATCTGCAGCCGTGGCGCTTCGTTGTGGTGCGGACGCCGGAACAGCGCCGGCGTTTGCGAGCGGCAAGCTACAACCAGGCGAAGGTGGAAGAAGCCTCCGTGGTGATCGTTGCCTGTGGAGATAAAGACGGCTGGCGCTCCGACATGGAGGAAATGATCCGGATGGGCCGGGAAAACGGTATGACGGAGAATTATGCGGAGCAGGCGCGCGTCAACATACCGGCATATCTCGGCAATCATCCGAATCTCACCGCATGGCTCAACCGGCACGTGATGCTGGCCTTCTCCGGCATGATGCTGATGGCCGAAGCGCTGGGCTACGACACAGCGCCGATGGAAGGCTACGAAGCGGACAAGGTGTGCGAGGTGCTGAACCTGCCGATCAGCTATGAAGTGGTGGCGCTCCTGGCAATCGGCCATCTGAAGGGCCCCGACAAGTACAACGGCGGCCGCTTCAGCATGGCGCGCACCGTCTTCGATGGCGAATACGGCAAGCCGATCAAGCTCTAGTCAGGTTGCAGGTCACAGGTGACAGGTCACAGATATCCACCCTGTACCCTGTCCCCTGTACCCTGTCCCCTGTGAAGCGTGAGTATCCCGAGGCGCCGATTGCCGGAGTGGGTGCGGTCATCCTGCGCCATGGGCCTGCCGACCAAAGGCAGGTTTTGCTGATCCGGCGTGCGCAGGAGCCTCTGAAGGGCGAGTGGTCGCTGCCCGGAGGAGCCGTCGAGCTGGGTGAAACGCTCGAGGAAGCCGTCCGCCGGGAAGTCCTCGAAGAGACGGGGCTGGTGGTCGAGACCGTCGCGGTGGTTGAGTCCTTCGATCGTAACGCGCGCGACGATCGCGGCCAGGTTCGCTATCACTACGTACTGATCGACTATTTGTGCCGGATCGTGGGCGGATCGCTCCGCTGCGCGACCGACGCGCTCGAAGGCCGCTGGGCGACAGCGGACGAACTCGACGGTCTGACGCCATTGACAGTCGCGGTCATTCGCAAGGCGATGCAAATGGCATCCTAAGAAGCGGGCGGTAAGACTGGATGGCAACGATCGCGGCGACTCCTCAAAAGACTGGACAGCGGGCCTGGCTCCTCATGCGCTGGCTGCTCGGCGGAGTCCTGATTCTGCTGGTGGGGGTGGTGGGGCTTGCGCTTGTCCGGCCGCTCGCGGTGTTGTTCGCGGCGACAAGAATCCGCCTGTTCGCGGATGGGATCCACAGCGATTACACGAGCATTCCATTCGCAGGCGCGCGCAGCGTTCGGATTCATTACTACACGGGCGGGTCGGGGTCCCCCGTCGTTTTGGTCCATGGCCTCGGCAGCCGCGCTGAAGACTGGGCCAGCCTCATGCCCCAGCTCGTTCGCGGCCATCATCGCGTCTACGCGCTGGATTTGCCTGGCTATGGCAGGTCAGCATGGCCGAACGTGGCGTATTCAATCGCCGAAGAGTCCGAGGCCGTGGAGGCATTCCTCGACAATCAGCACCTGGCGCGCACGGATCTGGGCGGCTGGTCAATGGGCGGATGGATCGCCATGCGTGTTGCGCTGGATGAACCCCAAAGGATTCGCCGCCTGATGATCTTTGACAGCGCTGGAACGAGGTTTTCGCTGGCCTGGGACACAGCGCTCTTTGAACCCGATACTCCTGCCAAACTCCAGGAGCTCGACACCCTGCTCATGCCTGGGCCGGCTCCGCATCTTCCGGACTTCATTCAGCGCGACATTTTCCGCTTCGTGGGCCAGCACGGTTGGGTCGTGAAGCGGAATATGGACTCCATGCTCACCGGCGCCGATCTGCTGGATGGCAAGCTGGGTGCGCTGAAGATGCCGATGCTGATCGTCTGGGGCAAGCAGGATCATCTGATTCCGGTGTCCGTGGGCGAAGGCATCCATCACGCCGTCCCGCAGTCGGAGATGGGGGTCTTTGACGGTTGCGGACATCTGGCGCCGGGACAGTGCGCCGGTCGGATTGGGCCGGTCGTTGAAGGGTTCCTCGATGAGGCATCGCCGATCGGTGGACGCGAGGCGGAGATTGCTCGCAACCCTTAGAACCTTCCTCCGTTCAACTCCAATGTCGCGGCCCAACGGACAACCCTACTCCCTACTCCCTACTCCCTACCCTGCTCCCTGTCCCCGCATTTGCTGCTGCAGCTGATCGCAGAATTCGCGATAGCGGCGGACGAACCGGAAGTCCGCAAACAGCGTGGCCGCGGCGATGAGCAGGCAGCCCAGTAAGAGCAGTCGGCTGCGGCGATCCGGAAAGCGGCCCATCTGGCGAAAGCAGATTGAAATCAGAAACGCGGCAAGTGTGGCGAGGACAGTCAGCGGCGCCAGCGAATCGCAGTGAATGGCCGAGGAGCGCAGCATCAGCCACGCCGAACCACCCGCGGTGAGAAGCGCGAGCACGGCTGTGACCAGGATTCGGGACTGTTTTGGAGGCCGCGCGCTTCGCCTGGGCTTGGGAGACGGCGCCGGGAGCGGAGACATACGGCATTGTAACGAGTGCCCCATGATGTCCGGACCCATGTCCGGATCCGCCCGCCTTCGGAGTGGCATCGGCCGGGCGGGTAAAATACGGGGATGCATGGTTTCCCCGGAGCTGGCCGAGCATGAAACGTCTCTGGCGCCTGCTGTTCTACGCGCGCCGTTACTGGCTCCAGGCTTTGTCGGCGGTGGTTCTCGCCGCGGGCGTCGGTCTGCTCGATGCGTTCCGGGTTCTCCTGATCGGGCCGATCTTCGACAACGTGCTCAATCCCAAAGTTGCGAGTGGCGCTAAAACTACGCCGCTGCTGGGCGAGTTGGGCGCGCGCTGGCATATCAATCTCAGGCCCGAGCTGCTGGTGCCGCACTGGATTCACAATGACTGGTCGAGCATCGCCTTTGCCTTTGTGGCCTCGACTCTGCTGAAGGGAATCTGCGACTACGCGGGAACCTATCTGGCGAATTACGCCGGCTTCGGCATGATCACCGACATGCGCGACGATCTGTACGAGGCGATCCTGCGGCGGTCCGTATCCTTTTTTCAGAAACACACAACAGGGTCCCTGCTCTCGGCGCTCATCAACGACATTGAGCGCGTGCAGTACGCAACCTCATCGGTGCTCTCGGATTTTCTGCAACAGGCCTGCACCCTGGCCTGCATGATCGTCGTGGTAATCGCGCTGGGGGGCAAGCTGGCGTGGGTGCTGCTGATTTTTGTGCCGATCGTCGCTGGATCGATTCGCCGGATTGGGCGCGATGTCCGGCGCACGACGCGCAAGGGCCAGGACAAGCTGGCCGACATTCAGAACATCCTGCACGAGACGATCACCGGCAACCGCATCGTCAAGGCTTTCAACATGGAATTCTGGGAGCTGTTGCGCTTCCGCCAGGCAGCCCGCAAACTCCTGCGGGCGAATCTGCGTTCCGTGCGAGCCCAGGCGATCACCTCGCCTCTGATGGACTTCATCGGAGCGGTGGCCATTGCCATGCTGCTCTTGCTGGGGCGCAATGAAATCGGCCATGGCGCAATGACCGGCGGAATCTTCTTCGCTTTCATCGTGGCCCTGTTCAAGATGTACGATCCTATCCGGCGCTTTGGGATTTACTACAACAACTTCCAGCAGGCAGCTGGCGCCTCGGCGGCGATCTTCGACTTTATGGACGACCAGGACGATGTTCTGGAGGCGAAGCATCCGAAGGTGCTTAAGGGATTCAAAGACAAGGTTGAACTGGACCATGTGAGCTTCCGCTATCGCGAGGGCCAGCGGGAAGGGCCACCCATCGTTCTCGACGACATCAATCTCACGATCAATCGCGGCGAAGTCGTGGCGCTGGTGGGACCAAGCGGGGCGGGGAAGTCGACGCTCGTAAATCTGATTCCGCGGTTCTTCGATGTGACGGGTGGACGGATCTTGATCGATGGGTACGATGTGCGAGACGTCAGCCTGGCGTCGCTGCGGTCCCAGATCGGCAAAGTCACGCAGGAGACGATCCTGTTCAACGACACGGTGCGGAACAACATTGCCTACGGCCAGCCGGATGTTCCGTTGGCTCGGGTGGTGGAAGCGGCGAAAAGCGCGCTGGCGCACGACTTCATCGAAAGAATGCCGGAAGGGTACGACACGGTCATCGGCGAGAAAGGCTTCCGTCTGTCAGGCGGGGAGCGGCAGCGGCTGGCGATAGCGCGCGCGATTCTCAAGAGCGCTCCCATTCTGATTCTCGACGAGGCGACCTCGGCGCTGGATGCAGAGAGCGAATCGCTGGTGCAGGCGGCGCTGGGCAATCTCATGGCGGGGCGGACCGTGATCGTGATCGCGCATCGGCTGTCGACGGTGCGGCGCGCGACGCGGATCGTGGTGCTGGAGCGCGGCAGGATTACCGATGTGGGCTCACACGACGAGCTGCTGCAAACGTCGGCAACCTATCAGAAGCTCTACCGGCTGCAGTTTATGGAGATCGGAGAAAATGGCCATCGCCACGGCGCGGAGATTGCCGACGCCGCGGGTGGGGAAGACGGTGCGGGGCCTCCGGTCGACGATGCAGAAATAGCGAAGCGAGCCGCCACCGAGCCAGCGCTTACGGGGAAGACCCTGCGATGACCGATGCCAGACAGCCGGTGTACTCCATGACCGGATTTGCCCGGGTAGCGGGCCGGGTTTCCGAGACCTTAGGCTTTTCTCTCAGCCTGAAAAGCGTGAATCATCGCTTTCTCGATCTGCACATGCGTCTTCCTTCAGGATCGGAGGGCGTGGAGATGCAATTGCGCCGCGTTCTGAAGGAGAAGCTGCGGCGCGGGCACGTCGAGGTGACTCTGAGCCTGGAGCGCAGCCAAAAGGCCGAAGCCGGCTACGATCACGCGCTCGTGGCAGCCTACGTCGAAGCTTTTCGCGCGGCGGCAGCGGAACACCGGCTGACAGCCGAGCCGGATCTCAACGCGGTGTTCCGTTTGCCCGGCGTGTTGATGGCTGAAGCGCGCAACAGCGATGAAGAGCTGCAAGGACTGGAGCAGGCTGTTCTCCGCGAAGCGGACGCCCTGGTGGCTGGGTTGCAGGCCATGCGCGCGCAGGAAGGCTCAGTGCTGGCCAATGAGATGCGCGCCGGCATGGAGCGGCTACGGAGCCTGGTGGATGAGGCGGCTCTCCTGCGCGAAAAGGTCCAGCAGGCCTATGTCGACCGGCTCAATCAGCGAATGAAGGCGATGCTCGATGGAGGCTTCGATCAGGATCGGATTTTGCAGGAAGCCGCGCTGATTGCCGAGCGCAGCGACGTGGAAGAAGAGGTCACCCGCCTGCGCACGCACATCGACCACTTCACCGGCCTGCTGGATCAGGGCGGCGAAGTGGGCAAGAAGCTGGATTTTCTGCTCCAGGAGATGAATCGCGAAGCCAATACGCTGCTTTCGAAGACGAGCGGTGTGGCGGGTAACGGTACGCGCATTACCGAAGCGGGGCTTGGAATGAAGTCGGAGATTGAGAAGGCGCGCGAGCAGGTTCAGAATCTTGAATAAAGGCAGGGAACAGGGAACAGGCAATAGGGAATAGGAAAGTGCAAGAGCAGGTCTCCCGAGACGGGCTGCACGCGCTCCAATCGGGATGAGAAGGTTCTGTCGGGAGAAAGATAGAAGCTTGGCGGGCATTCTGTTCATCATTTCGGCGCCGTCGGGGTCGGGGAAGTCGACCCTGGTCAACCAGCTGCGATCGCTGGTGACGGGGCTGGAGTTCTCGGTGTCCTGGACGACGCGCGGACCGCGCGGCTCAGAACAGGATTCGCGCGAATACCACTTCACCACCCGCGAACACTTCGAAGAGATGATTCGCAACAACGAATTTCTGGAATATGCAGACGTCTTTGGCAACTACTACGGCACAGCGCGGTGCACGCTCGAAGAAGCCTTTTTGCGTGGCCGGGATTTGCTGCTCGACATCGATGTCCAGGGAGCCTCCCAGGTGCGGGCCAGGATGCCGGATTCCGTGTCGATTTTCCTGATGCCGCCTTCCCCGGAGATTCTGGCGACGCGGCTGAGGAACCGCAGCCGGGCCGAGGGCAGTGTGCAGGAAGAGATCATCCAGCGACGGCTGGCGAAGGCGCGCCAGGAGATTGAGAATTACCGCGAATATGGTTATATTCTCGTCAACGATATCCTGGATCGGGCAGTGGAAGAGATGGCGGCCATCGTCGCCGCGGAGCGGATTCGCCGCAACGGGGACGTCGGGGAAAACGGGGCTGGGCACCTGACTGATCGCGAACGCGTGCTGCGAATCGCCGACAGTTGCCGGCAGGCAAATTCGGAAGACCGGGTCAGACCAGTGCTGGAGGCGTTCGGCGTGCCCCAGCTGAGTCCGAACCGGTAAGGGCACGGATGAAGATTTTGGAGGAGCAGGGATGACGGTCGAGAAGGAATACGATAGCAATTTCCGTTACGTTCTGGTGGCCGCCCGGCGGGCGCGGCAACTGCAGAACGGAGCCGAGCCGATGGTGCCGAGCCGTTCGCGGAAGGCATGCCGCGTTGCCCAGGAAGAGATTGCAGCCGGCAAGATCGCCTACGTGAAGCCCGAAGACGCCCCTGTGCTGAGGCCCGAGGTCGAAGCGCCGGACATTCCAAAATTCGTGTCGTAACCGCCAATCGCGCGCACCGGATTCGGCTCTGACTCAGACCTGTACCCTGCGCCCTGCGCCCTGTACCCTGTAAGCATGAAGGTCACAGTCGGCGTCTCCGGCGGCATTGCTGCGTACAAATCGGCAGAACTGGTGCGCGAACTGCAGAAGCACGCGCTGGACGTGCACGTGGTGATGACTCAGGCGGCGCAGCATTTCATCCAGCCGCTGACCTTTGCCGCTCTCACCGGGCACAAAGTGATTACGGGGCTTTGGGCTCCGGAGGGCGTCGATGCGGGAGATGCCGTATCGGCGATTGAGCACATCGAAGCGGCGCAGACAACCGACGCCCTCGTCATCGCCCCTGCGACCGCCGACATTCTGGCCAAAATGGCCCACGGCATCGCAGATGATTTCCTCACCACCATGGTCCTCGCCACGACCGCTCCAGTGATTGTGGCTCCCGCTATGAATGTGAACATGTGGCAGCATCCGGCGACCCAGGCGAACCTTGAAACGCTGGCAAGCCGCAACGTCCACATCGTGGCCCCGGATAGCGGCTACCTGGCATGCGGGATGGTCGGCGCCGGGCGTCTCGCCGAGAACGACGCCATCGTCGAGGCGGTGCTGGGCGTCCTGCACCACCGCAACGACCTGGCGGGAGAAACGGTGCTGGTGACGGCGGGGGGAACGCGCGAGGCTCTCGATCCGGTGCGCTTTCTGGGCAACCGTTCGAGCGGCAAGATGGGCTATGCGATGGCCGAGGCTGCCCAGCGTCGCGGAGCGCGCGTGATCCTCGTGACGGCTCCGACAGCCCTCCGGCCGCCGGCCAATGTCGAAATGGTTCCCGTGGTCACGACGGAGAACATGCGCAGCGCCGTCCTCGACCGGCTCGATCAGACGACCATCGTCATCAAGGCGGCGGCCGTTGCCGACTACCGTCCCCGCGCCCAGGCCGATCAGAAGCTGCGGCGCAGTGGACCGCTGCATCTGGAACTGGAGCCAACGGAGGATATTCTGGCCGAGGTCGTGGCGCGCCGTCGCGAAGGGATGCTGATTGTCGGCTTTGCCGCCGAAACCCACGATGCGCTGGCGCATGGACGCGATAAGCTGCTGCGCAAGGGAGCGGATGCGATTGTGCTGAACGACGTATCCCGCGAGGGCGTGGGCTTCGATTCGGATCGCAACGCCGTAACCTTCCTGACTCGCGATCGTTCGATGGACCTGCCGGAAATGCCCAAGCGCGAGCTGGCGGACCGGATTCTCGATGAGATTCTGGAACTGCGCCGGCCGCGGCAAATGATGGCCGAATCCGACGCCGACATTTCGGTGCGACCGGGGGCCTAGCTTGGCGCGGCAGTTTTCTCCTGAGACAGAAGAGGCCTTGCGCGCACGGATCGGTTATTTTCGCGATTTGGGTGTCTTCGATTTCTATCGCCGGGACGTTACGCCTGGCCCAACCACTAGCGCAACTCTTCCCGATACAGAAGCGCTGTCCTCCGCAGCGGCTGAGCACTTCGATTTGGAGATCACGCCCGACATGCCCTCATCGCTGCCACTCAAATCCGGACCGAACAAATCCGAACAGAACAGGCCCCTTCCACCGAAGGAACGCGCCGCCGCATTGCAGGCGATCCGCAACGACATTGGCGACTGCACGCGTTGCGCTTTGTCCGCCGGTCGTCACACCATTGTCTTCGGCGATGGCGATCCCAATGCGCGGCTGATGTTCGTGGGCGAAGGACCAGGCGCGGACGAAGATGCGCAGGGGTTGCCCTTCGTCGGTCGAGCCGGACAGCTGCTGAACAACATGATCAACGCGATGGGACTGCGGCGCGATCAGGTCTACATCGCGAATATCGTGAAGTGCCGGCCACCGCAAAATCGCGTGCCGGAGCCGCAGGAGGCGAATACCTGTCTGCCGTTCTTATTCCGTCAGATTGAAGTGATCCAGCCCGAGGTGATTGTCGCGCTCGGATCGACAGCGGCAACGTACCTGCTGGGTGGAAAAAGTCCGCTCAATGCTCTCCGCGGCCGCATCCACCAGGCACGCGGGGCGAAACTCATCGTGACCTATCACCCCGCGTATTTGCTGCGCGATCCGCGCCAGAAGAAAGAAGCATGGGCCGATCTGCAGCTTGCCATGACGGAACTGGGGCTCACCGCACCAGCCAGGGGCCAATAGCCTCCGCAAAGTCACACCGTAACTCGCTGCCGGCTCCGGGCTACTGGCTGTCGCCCTACCAGGGCAGCGGCTTCTCCAGATGAATGAACGAGCCGGTGGGCCCATTATCCGGAAGGGTGGCGAGGTAAACGCTGGTCTTAGCGCCTTCTGGCAACTCCATCGGAGCAGCATCGGTGCCCATGTCCGTCTTCACCCAGCCCGGATGCGCGGAATTGACCTTGATCTTCGTGTCTTTCAACTCGTGGGCCAGATGCACGGTGAAGGAATTGAGGGCCGCCTTCGAAGCATCGTAGGCGAATGCCTTCGCGTCATAAATCGGCGACTTCGGATCGGCATGCAGCGCCAGCGATCCAAGAATGCTCGACAGATTCACAATCCGCCCCGCAGGAGCCTTCCGGATCAGCGGCAAAAGCGTCTGCGTGATTTGAATGACACCGAAGAAGTTGGTGTCGAACGTTTCATGCAGCAGCTCGGGCGATGTGCTGCTGGTCTTGTTCCCACTCATGAACTCTTCTTTGCTGACGCCGGCGTTGTTGATCAGGATGTCCAGCTTCCCGAAGTGCTTGTCGAGGTAGTTGTACGCCTCCTTATAATCGGCGGGATTGAGCACATCGAAGCGGATCGCCTCCGCCTGAACGCCTTCGGCCTTCAGTTTCTCCGCAGCAGCCTTGCCCCTCGCGGCGTCCCGCGATCCGATAACAACCTTGATGCCCTGTTTGCCGAGCTGCCGAGCCGTTTCAAACCCAATGCCTTTGTTCCCGCCGGTAATGAACGCAACCTTCTCTGATGCCATGAGTACCTCCTCGTGACTGTTAGCGTGCTCCCATAGGATTCGCGAGAAGCCACCGGGATTCAGGAACCAGCAGCTCCGCGCGAAGCCATCCCGCTTCTGTTACGCTCCGAAAAAGAATCATGCCTGCCTTCTGCGATGTAGCCCTGCCGGTCCCCCTGGACCGGGTCTTCACCTATCTGGCGGGCGAAGCGCAGCCGTCCGTGGGCGCCCGGGTCCTGGTTCCCTTCAGAAACGAAAAGCTGGCGGGCGTGGTGGTGCGTTTACATGACGAGCCGCCGCCGGTGGAAGCGAAGCCAATCCTCTCCGTCCTGGATGAGCAGCCCGTCCTGTCACCGCAACTGATGGAACTGGGACAGTGGATCGCGCAATACTATTTGGCCCCGGTCGGCGAGGTTCTGCGATCGATGCTGCCACTGACGGGTGAGGTGCGGCGTCAGGTGCTCTACCGCATCACCGACGCTGGCCGTCAGGCGCTGTTTGCCGGCGCAGAGCAGGGATCGTCGCGACGGTCGCGCCTGTCTCCCGAAGAACAGGATCAGGAGTACGCGGTGCTCAACGCGCTCGAGTCCGGGGAAGCGGTGCGGGCTTCGAAGCTGCGCGCGGCGACTGGGGCATCCCTGCGGCTGCTGCAGGGAATGGTGCGCAAGAAGTGGATTGCCCGCGAGACCGCGGCCGAGGCGCGAGACGCGCGGCGCACCCTGCGCTACGCGGTGCTCATCGACGATGTTCGCCTTCCGAAGCTGAACGACAATCAGCAGGCAATTCTGGCCGAGCTGGCGGGGGCGGACGGTGGGCTGCCGGTAGCGGAGCTGCGTAAGCTCGACGTTCCGGAGTCGACGCTGGCAACGCTGGTCAGGCGGGGACTCGTGCGGATTGAAGAGCGGCCTGCGGATTTTCACCTGACGCACGCTCACGCCTTTGCGACACCCGAGCATGAGCTGAATAACGCACAGAAAGAAGCGCTCGCGACGATCACGGGGGCTGTGGACGCCCGCGCATTCCGGCCGTTTCTGCTGCACGGCGTGACAGGTTCGGGCAAGACCGCCGTCTACCTCGCGGCGATGCGGCGCACGCTCGATGCCGGACGGACGGCGATCCTGCTGGTGCCGGAAATTGGGTTGACGCCGGCCATGGCGGCGCAGCTGCATCACGCGTTTGGAGCCGAGGTGGCGCTGCTTCATTCGGCCCTGACCCCCGAGGAGCGCGGAGAACAGTGGCACCGCATTCGCACAGGCGAGGCGCGGGTTGTGGTCGGGACACGGTCGGCGATCTTTGCGCCGGTCGAGCATCTGGGGCTGGTGGTCGTCGACGAGGAACAGGATGGCAGCTACAAACAGGAGTCGATGCCTCGCTACCACGCCCGCGATGTTGCCGTAATGCGGGCGAAGCTGGCGGGATCGGCGGTGGTGCTGGGGTCGGCAACGCCTTCTCTGGAGACCTGGCACAATGCGGAAACCGGGAAATACGAGCGCATTGAGATTCGGGAGCGCGTGATGGATCGGCCCCTGCCGGACGTGCGCCTCGTGGATATGCGCCAGGAGTTCCAGGAGACCGGCGCGGAGCATTTGTTTGCTCGGGCGCTGATTGAGGAGACGCAGGCGACGCTCGAGCGCGGCGAACAGGCGATGATCCTGCTCAACCGGCGCGGCTATTCCTTTGTGGTGATCTGCCGTGCATGCGGGGAAAAGCTCGACTGCGAGAACTGCTCGATCGCGCTGACCTATCACAAGGCTTTGGCTTCCGGAGATGGCGTAGCCACCGGACAGCGGCTGGAATGTCACTACTGCGGTTACAAAAAGACCGTTCCGAAGCGATGCCCGGCGTGTGAGAGCGAGTACCTCTATTTCCTCGGCGCGGGATCGCAGCAGGGTGAGGAGCGCTTGCAGGAGATCTTCCCCGGAGCCCGCATCGGCAGGATGGATCGCGACACAGTTCGCGGACGCGGCGACCTGGAGCGGCTCCTGGTGCGCCTGCATTCGGGCGAGATCAATCTTCTCGTGGGCACGCAGATGATCGCCAAGGGGCACGACGTGCATGGCGTGACGCTGGTAGGCGTAGTGGGATGCGACTACGCGCTGGGATTGCCGGATTTTCGCGCGGCGGAGCGCGTCTTCCAGTTGCTGACCCAGGTTTCCGGCCGCGCCGGCCGCGGCGAGCTGCCGGGGCAGGTGATCGTGCAGACCTACCATCCGGAGCACTACGCGATCCAGTGCGCGGCGGAGCATGATTTCGCCGGATTCGTGGAACGCGAACTGCGCTTCCGTCGGGCGATGCACTATCCTCCGTATGCTGCGCTCGCCAACGTGCTGCTGCACAGCCACCGGCTCGAGGAGGCAGCGGGATGGGCGGCCACGCTCGGCCGTTGGTGCCATGAAACCACCCTCAGGCATGTGCGCGTCCTCGGACCGGCGAGTGCGCCGATCGCGAAGATCAAGCGGACCTATCGATTCCACCTGGTGATGAAGGGGGAGAATCGGCGAGCGCTGCAACAGGCTTTGCGAGCATTGCTGGCGCATGCCGAGCAGGCCGGCATTCCGCGCGCGCACCTGATCGTCGACGTGGATGCTGTGAGTCTGATGTAGTTTTGCCAGCGGGAAAGGCGGCGCTGAACCATGGAATACCTGGACGAAGAGAAGGTCCGATCGTTGCTGACCTGGGAGGCCCTGATCCCGGCGGTGGAGCGCGCGCTGATCGACTTGTCCGCAGGAAAAATACAGCAGCCCGTGCGCAGCGTTCTGCGCGTTCCCGAGCACACAGGCCTCTTCGCCTTGATGCCTGCGGTGGACAAAGAGCTGATGGGCGTGAAGCTGGTGACGTTCTACGAGAAGAATGTCGGCCAGCCGACGCACCAGGCCGTGATTCAGCTGCTCTCGGCGAAGACGGGCGCGCCGCTGTTGGCGATGGATGGGCGGCTGATCACGGAGATGCGAACAGCAGCGGTGTCCGCGCTGGCTGTCCGGCTGTTTTCGCCCCACGACGCGCGGGTGCTGGCGATTCTGGGCAGCGGCGTCCAGGCGCGATCGCACCTGCAGGCGCTGCGCCTGATTCGGGATTTTGCAGAGGTTCGGGTCTGGAGCCGAACAAGGGAGCACGCAGAGCGATTTGCGCAGGAATTCGGCGTTACCGCGGTGGAAAGCCCCGAAAGCGCGATCTGGCACGCCGATGTCGTGGTGGCCGTCGCGAGCACGCGGGAACCCCTGGTGCGTGGCGCGTGGTTGCACGAGAATGCGCTGGTATGCGCGGTCGCCGCCGTCACTCCCGATCGCCGGGAGCTGGACGATGCAGCGATGCAGGCAGCGGTGGTGGTTGAGTCGCGGGAGGCTGCTCTGCGGGAGTCTGGCGATCTGATCGGCTCCGGGGCCCCGATCTACGCTGAAATCGGTGAAGTTCTGGCGGGTACGCGACCGGTTCCGGCGGGAAGGGTGGTTTTCAAGTCTCTCGGCGTTGCGGCTGCCGATCTGGCCGCGGCCGGGGTGGTGTGGCGCGCATCGCAAAATCCCGCAAGTGATTATGTCCAAAGTAACTAAGCCGCGTCCCCTCCCCTAAAAATGCTACAGACGTCTGCCCCTTTAAGGTGCATGCTGGGAACCGGACTTGGACCAGGAGTGCGGGTAGTTGCGGAGATCCTCACTGGCGCTCGGATTGATTCTTTTGTGCTGCGGGAAAGTTCTCGTTGCGCAAACTGATCCAATGAAACCGGTGCCAGGCGCTTCGGAAACTCAATCGCCGCAACCTCTGAGGACTGTGGCACAGATTCGCGCCCTGCCGCTCAGTGAAACCGCGAAAAGTCTTCCCGTCGAGCTCCATGCGCTTCTGACCTATTACGAGCCAGGGGATGGGCTCGTGTTTGCTCAGGATGGCACGGGCGCCATCTACGTGGCACCCCCTCCCCATTCCCCGGCATTGCAGGCCGGAGATGTGGTCACCATCATAGGAACCACCACCTCCGGCTATGCGGCGAATGTCGTCGCGACGCAAATCAAATTAGAGCGTGCCGGGGAGTTTCCCAGGGCTGTGCCGGTTGCCTGGCCGGAGCTAATCCGCGGATCGGTTGATTGCCGTTTCGTGAGCGTGATTGGGACCGTGCGTTCGGCCACCATACAGTTCGCCGCGCCGCGCCCCGATCCGGTCTCCGGGAGCAGCCAGCGGCGGCCTTACCTTCTGATCGATCTCGAGACGGACGGAGGTTCGGTCCGTGTGCACATCGAGGATATCCAGGGGATCGATCCAATCCGGCTGCTGGATGCACGGGTGCGGCTTTCCGGTGTAGCGGGCGGCCTGTTCGACGGAAAGCAGCAGGACATTGGCGCGCAGTTATGGCTCAGCAGCGCGCGTCACATGGAGGTTCTCGAAACTGCAACCAGTTCCGCATCCGAGCTGCCGCTGACCGATATCAGCCGCATCATGTCTGGCTATTCCGTCAGGGATCGGAGCCAGCGGGTGCACGTACGGGGCAGCGTAACGCTCTACCAGCCGGGCGTGCGCATGGTCCTCGAGAATGCCGAAGGAAAGGCAGCTCTCGTTTACACCTACCAGCAGTCTCCGCTGCACATCAACCAGGTGGTTGACGCGGTGGGGTTTCCCTACCCCCATGAGTATTCGGAGGTGATTCACCAGGGGAACGTCTTGATTACACCGCAAACAAGCCCCATTCAGCCCGTCCCGATCCAGTGGGAGCAGGCATTGGCCGGCCATTTTCCGTTTGGCCTGGTCTCCATGGAAGGCAAGTTGACCGCTGAGGTGCATGAACCGCAGCAGGACACGCTGGTGATTCAGGCCGGTCCCCACGTGTTTTCCGCTACTCTGCCCCGGAGCGTCCTGGACGGGTCCTCCGACGAGACCCACCTGCCCGACTACCGCACCGGCAGCACCGTTCGCATTGCCGGTGTCTGCTTCGTTCATTCCGGAGGCGCGTGGAATCGAGAACAGTGGTTCGATCTGCAGCTTCGCTCTGCTGACGACATTGTTGTCCTCGCCGCCCCCTCATGGTGGACTGTGCGGCACCTGCTCTACCTGAGTGCCGCGCTGGTGTCGCTGATGATGGGAGCGCTGTTCTGGGCGGTTGGGCTGCAAAGAAAGGTGCGCAAGCAGACAGAGCAGATTCGCCTCACCATGGAGTCGGAATCCGCGCGTGAACGGCGCATCGCCTTTCTCGAAAAGGAACGCGGGCGGGTCCTTGAGGCGATCAACAGCATGCTGAGTACCGACGAGGTGCTGCTGATGATTCTTCGGCTCATCAGCACGCAGCTGGAAGACCGGGCGTGCTGGTGCGAGCTTTCCGATGGAACAACCGTTGGCCATGCCGTCTGCGGCCCGGATGCGGAGCCGTGTGAGCGGCGCGGCATCTATTCCGGTGCCGGGGAACGGCTCGGGTCGCTGCTGGTTGCCGGCGCCGATCCCTGTCAGGAGCAGGTCGGTGAAGCGCTGGAGATGGGGGCGAGCCTCGTGGCTCTGGCCATCGACAACCGCCGCCTCTATGAGACCCTGATCCATCGCTCGCAGTTCGACCAGCTGACCAACGCCGCTAACCGCTTTCTGCTGGAGAGCCGCCTCGACGAGACCCTGGCCCACGCCGAGCGCAGCCAAAAGCATTTTGCGCTCGTGTATATCGATCTCGACCACTTTAAGCAGGTGAACGATCTGTACGGCCATCGCGTCGGCGATGTCTATCTGCAACAGGTTGCGGAGAGATTCTCTCAGAAGCTCCGCGGAATGGACACTCTGGCCCGCGTGGGGGGCGATGAGTTCATCGCGCTCATTCCCGTTGTGCGCAATCGGGCAGAAGTGGAGGAAATCACCCATCGCCTGGCGCGTTGCTTCGACTCGCCCTTTGCGATCGACGACTTTACGATCACCGGCGCCGCCAGCATCGGGATCGCGATGTATCCGGAAGACGGGTGTACGAAGGACGAACTCAAGCGCGTGGCGGATGCCGCCATGTACGCGCAAAAGCCGGGCGTCGCCATCCTCTGAGCGACCGTCTTGCGGCCTTCAGGCGCCAATCCAGCGCAGCAGAAGTCCAGGAACACAGCCCAGCAGCACGACCAGCGCAGCCAGCGTCCAAAGCGTGATTCGGGTGACCACCGGAATCTTGATCGTCCGCCCCTCCTCCGCTCCATCAACGACATAAATCTGTTTCATAACGCGCAGGTAGTAGTAGAGCGACACCGCGCTCATCGCGACGGCGAGCAGCACCAGCCAAAACAAGCCGAAGTGCGGTTCTGCCCTGAGCACAGCGCTAAAGATATAGAACTTCGCAAAAAAGCCTGCGAGTGGCGGGATTCCGGCGAGCGACAACAGAAAGATCATCATGCAAAGCGAGAGACCAGGGGCGCGCCGGCTTAATCCTGCGATGTACGCCAGCTTGTCCACACCCTCAGCCTCAAGAGCGCCGAGAACCCCAAAGGCGCCGAGCGAGGCGAGCGCGTACGTGATGACGTAGTAGAGCAATGCGCTGCTGCCCTGCGGCGTGTGCGCGATGAGCCCGAGCAGCATGTATCCGGCATGACTGATGGCGGAGTAGGCCAGCAGACGGCGCACGCTGGTCTGCGCGATGGCCGCCAGGTTGCCGAGGATCATCGACAGCGCGGCGATCACGCAGAGCACGGGTACCCATCCCGGCGCGTAGGCGTGCAACGCTCCGCGTCCTGCGGCGGAGCCGAGCCCGAGGATCACGACCTGCCCGAAGACGAAAAAGCTGGCGACCTTGGAACTCGAGGCGATGAAGCCGGCGCTGACCGTGGGCGCACCCTGGTAGGCATCCGGCGCCCAGAGGTGGAACGGAGCCGCAGCCACTTTGAAGCCAAAGCCAATCGTCACCATAATGATGGCAATAACGAGCAGCGGATCGAGTGCCGGGCCACTCAGCGCGCCGGCAATGACGCGGAGTTCGATGGAGCCGGTGAGTCCATACAGCAAGCTCATACCGAAGAGCAGGAAGCCGGCCGACATGCCGCCGAAGAGGAAATACTTGAGTGCGGCTTCCGCGGACTGGCGGCTCTGCTTGTCGAATCCGGTGAGGATGTAGAGCGAGAGCGAGAGAAATTCGAGCGCGACGAAGATCAGCAGCAGATTTTGCGTCGCGACGAGGAACATCATGGCCACGGTGGCGAAGAGGATCAGCGCGACGTATTCGCCGATGTGGCCTGTGACCCGCGTCGAGGTGGAGAGCAGGAGAGTGAGAACGGTGAGCGCGAGAAGCGCGATCTGAACGGCATTGGTCAGCGGCGTGACCACGAACATGCTGTCCGCCAGGCTGTAAGGCGGCAGGGTATGGGTGAGCCGAAACGCAGCGAACAGGCATCCGGCGCAGCCGATCAGCGTGGCTATCCCGAAGCGCCGTTGAACCGATGATTGCCGCAGGATCGTAATGTCCAGCGTGAGCACAAGGAGGCCAGCGAGCGCAACCGTAATTTCCGGCAACGTGAACCTGAGCAGAGCGGCATAGTCGACCGGATTCATCGCCACCCTCCCTTGCGCAAGCCCTCGAAGAGCGGCGAGTTGAGGCTGGGAAGAATCAAATCGGTGATGATGCGGGGATACAGGCCGACCGCCAGGGTCGAAGCGAGGAGGAGCAGCGCTCCCAGCTTTTCAGGCAGCGTGATCTCGGGCAGCGCGTGTTCCGGAGCGCCCGGCGTCGGCTCGCCAAAGAATGCTTTCGTCAGCGCGCGCCAGGTGAAGGCGATGCCGACAAGAATCCCCACGCCGGCAACCGCGGTCATCCAGGGAAAGCTCCGCCAGGTCCCGATCAGGACTTGAAATTCCGCGATGAATCCGCTGAAACCCGGCAGTCCGATGGATGCCATCCCTGCCAGCGTGAACGTGACGGCGGCAAAAGGAATGAAATGGGCGAGCTGCATCGGACCGAGCGCGTTCAAATCGCGAGTGTGGGTGCGGTCGTAGACCATGCGGCCAGCCACCGCGAAGAGCAGACCGGCGATCACGCCGTGGGAAAACATCTGCAGGACCGCGCCGTCCAGCCCGATCTGCGTGAGCGTCATCAGGCCGAGCAGCACGAAGCCCATATGCGAAACGCTGGAGTAGCCGATGACGAATTTGAAGTCGCGCTGCACCAGGGCCACGCTCGCGCCATAAACGATGCCGATGAGCGCCAGAAGGGCGAAGACCTCGCGCCACGAGCCGAACCCAAGGACATGGAAGCCCCACGGATCCAGACCGGCGGGAAAGAGCATCATCGCGACCCGCAGGCAGCCATACGCGCCCAGCTTCATCACCACCCCGGCCAGCAGCATCGATGCCGCAGTCGGAGCGGCGGCGTGGCCGGTGGGCGCCCAGGTGTGGAATGGCCACATACCGGCGAGGACCGCGAAGCCGACAAAGACCAGCGGGAAGGCGGCCATCTGAAAATGAGTCGAGAAGTGAAGTGCCGTCAGTGCGTCGAAGCTCAGGCTGGTTCCACCGGAAGCCACCCATGCGGCGACCATACCCGCGAGCACCAGGGCGCTCCCCGCAAAAGAGTAAAGAGCCAGCTTCATCGCAGCGTATTCGCGCTGGGAGCCGGGATTGCCGCCGGAAGAATCGCGCGCGACCGATCCCCAGATGGCGATCAGAAAATACTTCGGGATGATCGCAATTTCGTAGAAGACAAACAGCAGGAACAGGTCGAAGCTCAGGAATACGCCGTACACTCCGCCGATCAGTGCCAGGTAAAAGGCAAAGAATTCCTGGGTGCGATGCTCGATGTTCCACGAGAAAAGGATGCCCGCTGTTGCCGCGATTCCGGTGAGCAGCAGCAGGGTGAGACTGATTCCGTCCGCGGCGAGATAGTACGAGACGCCGAGTTGCGGGATCCAGCTCACATGAGCGACGGTGAGGAATTCTCCGGGTTGCCAATGCAGCAGCGTGACGATGCTGATGGCCAGGCCCGCCAGCGCCGTAATCAGCGCGACAAAGCGGGCAAGGCTTTTCACAGGGCTGAGCCGCGCGGCCAGCGCTCCGAAGAACGAGAGGTAGATGGTCCAGGCGAGCATCAGAGCCTCGCTCCTGTGACCCACTGCATCACCGTGGAGTGGACCATGCCGCCGATGAGTTGCGGATAAAGACCGAGAAGAAACATCAGCGCAATGGCGGGCAGCAGCATTAGCCGTTCCGCCAGGCTCAGGTCGGGCATCGCCTCCCAGCGCCGATTCACCGGACCGGAGAAAACCTTCTGAATCACCGTAAGCAGAAACACGGCAGTCATCAGCAAGCCGAGCACCGAAATTGACGTTGCCCAGGCCGCCAGCGGGAACGCACCTTTGAAGATGAGAAACTCCGCGGGAAATCCATTGAGCCCTGGCAGACCCAGCGAGGCGAAGATCGCAATACCCATCAGCCCGGAAAAGACGGGGATGATGCGTCGCAATCCGCCGAAGTCATCGATGCCGCGCAGGCCGCCACTACGGCGCTCGAGAAGCGCGATAAACCAAAAGAGGGAAGCGGCCGTGAGTCCATGGCTGAAGATTTGCAGCAGCACCCCAGTGAGGGCCGCGGATTTCTCGGCCGCGAGCGATGGATCGCCGCCGATGAACCGCGCCACTGCGCAAATTCCGAGTACGCAATAGCCCAGGTGATTGATTGACGAATAGGCAAAGGTGCGCTTCAGGTCCTTTTGTACCCACGCCGCGAAAGCCGGCAGCACAATGGTGGCGACGGCGAGCCACAGCAGGGGCGTCGAAGCCTGCCTCATCTGCTGCGGGAAGATCGGCAGCAGTACGCGCAGAAATCCGTACACTCCCATCTTCGACATCGCCCCGGTGAGGAGCATCGTGGTTTCGCTGGGAGCTTCGGCATAAGTGACCGGCAGCCAGGTGTGGAAGGGAACCACCGCGGTCTTCACGGCGAACCCCAGGAAAGCCGCCCAGAAGAGAAGCATGCCCAGGTGTTGTGGGCTTCCGCCCCAGTGCAGATTCTGCGCCAGAGACGCCGTGATCTGGCCCGACTGAGCGAGCTGCGCCAGGTCGATGAAGTCAAAGCGACCGGTCGCGAGAAAGAGCGCGAGAAACGACAGCAGCAAAGCGACGCTGCCCACCATGGTGTACAGGAAGAAAAGGTTCGCAGCACGGGCGCGGCCAAGGCCTCCCCAGAGCCGAACCAGGAAGAACGCGGGGATGAGGCTCAGCTCCCAGAAGATAAACCAATGGATGAAGTTCAGCGCGGTAAATGTCCCAAATAATCCAGCTTCAAGAAGAAGCACAAGGGAGAGGTAAACCGGGCCCTGTTTCTCGTTCGCCCACGAAGCGGCAAGCGACATGAGAACAACGATGGCCGACAGGGCGAGCATCAGTACGCCCAGTCCATCGACGCCAACGTGGTAAGACATGCCGAGCGACGGCACCCACGCGTGCACCTCTTCGAATTGCATGGCGGGGTTCGCGGGATCGAGTCCGCGCCAAAGCAGCAGCGAGAGCACCAGCGCGCCTCCGGCGAAGACCATGGCCACGAGCCGCGCGAGCTGCGGCGACCGGTAAAACGCCAGAACGACGAGCGCGCCAACGATGGGCAGCAGCGTGAGAAGGGTAATCATCCGCTGTGCCCCCAGAACAACAGAACGGCGAGCAACACGAGGGCCGCGGCGATAACGCTGAGGTAGGTCTGGACGCGCCCGTTCTGCAGCCGCGCGAACAAACGTCCTCCGCGCGCAACGCCGCGGCAGCCTTCATCGAAACCCCCGTTGACCACAAATTTGTCGGCTCCCGCGTCCAGCCATCCGAATCCTTTGACGAGCCAGGAGATCAGCTTGACCGCGCCGCCGAAGATCCAGCGATCCAGCCATGCGGAGAAGGCGGCGAGGAAACGCGCGAGGGCGATCACGGTCACGCCGTAGAATTCGTCGACATACAGGCGATTGCCGAGGGCGTGGAAGATGCCTGGCTGCAGGCGCTCCAGTGCGTCGGGATCGGTCGCTTCGAGGATGGGTTTGCGGCCGTAGAACCACCACCCGAGCCCAAGCCCGGCAAAGACGATCAGGGACGAGACCAGCATGAGCGACAGCAGGCCTGGCTCGGAGAATGCGCCGAAGCCAAACTTTGCGGTTTCACCGGAAAGGAACGCCTGGAACCACGGCCACGCTGGGGTTCCGACGAAGCCGAGGAAGACCGCAAAGACGGCCAGGATTTGTAGTGGCCTCGTCATGACCACCGGGCTTTCGTGCGGATCTTCAACCGCACAGACCTCGCCGGTGCGTGGCGAGACGACCGGCTCCAGTTGCTCGGCCGGAATCGCATGCGCAGCTGCGGTTGCGGGCGTCACGCTGGCGGCGGGCGCGCGCCGCTGGCCGAAGAAGACATAGCAGACCTGGCGCGTCATATAGAACGCGGTCAGCAGTGCGCCGATCGCTCCGAGGTAGAACGGTCCTCGCGAAACACCCCAGCCATGCGCGGCATGGAGGATCGCATCCTTGCTCCAGAAGCCGGCGAAGAGGGGAAATCCGCAGAGCGCCAACATGCCTGCCGCGTAGGTCAGGAATGTAACGGGCATAAAGCGGCGCAGGCCGCCCATGTTGCGAATGTCCTGCTCCTCCGTACATCCGTGGATGATGGAGCCGGCGCCGAGGAATAGGAGCGCTTTGAAAAACGCATGCGTGATGAGGTGGAACATGCCCACTGCAACGCCCCCGACGCCAAGGCCGAGCATCATGTAGCCGAGTTGCGAAACGGTGGAGTAGGCAAGGATGCGCTTAATGTCGTTCTGCGCGACCGCGATGCAGGCGGCAAAAAGCGCGGTGATGGCGCCCACCCAGGCGACCACTTCGAGCGCGTGCGGGCTCATCAGCGGATAGACGCGCGCGACCAGATACACACCGGCGGCGACCATGGTGGCAGCGTGGATAAGAGCGCTGACCGGCGTAGGCCCTTCCATCGCATCCGGCAGCCACACATGGAGCGGAACCTGGCCGGATTTGCCGGCGGCGCCGCAGAAGATCAGCAATCCAATGGCAGTCGAGACGGCCATTCCTGCAATGGTGACGTGGCCGGCGAGTGCGGCAACTGCGTTCTGCTCGAGACATCCGCGCCCGTTGTCATAGAAAATCAGCGTGCCGCTCTGCGCATAGAGCCAAACCATCCCGATCAGCAGGCCCAGATCGCCGACGCGTGTGGTGATGAAGGCTTTCTTGGCCGCAGCCGCCGCGGCGGGCCGATGGAACCAGAACCCGATGAGCAGATACGACGTGAGTCCGACGACCTCCCAGCACATGAAAAGAAGCAACAGGCTGTTGGCGATGACGACCCCGAGCATGGCGCCTGCGAAGAGCGAGAGAAAGCAGAAGAAGCGCGTGAAGTTGTCGTCGTGCGCCATGTAGCCGAGGCTGTAGATGAAGATCAGCAATCCGACAAACGTGACCATCACCAGCATGACCGCCGCCAGCGGATCGAGCAGCCAGCCCAGCGAAAGCCACTGATCGCCGAAACGCAGCCATTGGAAGGTGACGATCTGCCGCGTCGGGTCGATCAGCATCTGCAGAAAAGCAAAGAGCGCGAGCAGCAGAGAGAGGCTCATCGAGCCGATGGCCAGAGTCGCGGAGAGGGCTCGCCCCGGCTTCTTCAGGAACGCGCTGCAGCCAGCCGCCAGCATGGGGAGCGCCGGAATCAGCCAGAGATTGCGGACGATCCAAAGACTGTTCTCGCTCATCCCTTCATCTCCGTTATCTCACTCACATCGGAGGTGCGGGTGAAGCGGTAGATGGCCAGGATCAGCGCGAGGCCCACTGCGGCCTCCGCCGCGGCGACGGCGATCGAGAAGATGACAAAGATCATCCCGGTGAGAAATTCCGGGTGCGGTCCGAATCGCCAGAAGGCGATGAAATTCAGGTTGGCCGCATTGAGCATCAGCTCAATGCCGGCCAGCACCAGAATGGCGCTGCGCCGGGTGAGAGCGCCGGCGATACCGACCGAGAAGAGCAGAGCCGAGACGAGCAAACAGGCAGCCAGCGGATTCATCGGGGTCGCAGCTCCGCGTTTGGCGACGGATCGACGGAAGAAGTGCGCTCGCGCAGCGCCAGGATCACGGCCCCGATCATCGCTCCGGTCAGCATCAGCGCGATGACCTCGAGCGGCAGGACGTAACGCTGCATCAGCATCAACCCGATTTGCAGCATGGTGGTTTGCGGCGCGGGGCCCGGCTGCGCACCGTGTGCAGCGGTGCTGGTCATCACCGCCCATCCAAGGACCGCGAAAACAGCCAGCGCAATGACGAGTCCGGCGAGACTCGCAGGCGAGAATACGTGTTCCGGATCGTTCTCTCCGCCGCGCGTCAGCAGAACCACAAAGACAATCAGAATCGCGATGGCGCCTACGTAGACGAGCAACTGCGCCAGCCCGGCGAACTCCGCGCCAAGATTCAGGTAGAGAGCTGCAAGACCAGCGAAAGCCACGGTGAGCGCGAGCGCGCAGTGGACCAGCCGGCGCAGCGTCATCGCAGCCACGCCTCCGGCCACTGTCAGCAGAGCGAGAATCAGAAAAGCCAGAGTCATCGTTCTTCGTGCGCGGTTATGGTGCGTTGGGGCACCGGAAATGTCATGGTTCCGGGGCGCTCGCGATGGCTTGAGCCATGCCGGGCCACCCCTACGATTTCACAGCGGCATAACCGCGACTGTGACTCAAATCACCACCCGATTGGACCGTCGCGAACACTCATTCCGCAAAACGATATGTTCTCTTTTCAATCTTCCGGCTGCGCTCCATCGTCCGCGCCAGAGCGATGTACGGAGCCAAAATCACCAGAGCACAGACCAGCCAGCGTATCACAGCGCCGAGCGGCTTCGGCCCCACCACCGTCGGCGTCAGGAATCGCCAAATGCCGGCGGAAAGAATGACAACCAGCGTCATCGGCAGCATGAATTTCCACGCGAAGTTCATGAGCTGATCCATGCGCAGGCGCGGCACCGTTCCGCGGATCCAGATGAACGCAAAGATCAGCGCCAGCAGCTTGGCGAAGAACCAGAACCAGGAGGGAATCCACGTGAGAAAGCTGAACGGGGCCGACCAGCCGCCGAGAAAGAGCGTGATCCCCAGGCCGCTGACGGCGAACATCTCCAGATATTCTGCCAGGAAAAAGAGCGCGAACTTGAAACCGGAGTACTCAATGAAATAGCCGGCGATGATCTCCGATTCGCCCTCGGGCAAATCGAAGGGGCTGCGATTGGTTTCCGCGGTCGCCGCAATCATAAAGAGGATGAACCCGGCGAGCCCCCACGGCGTGAAGACATACCAATGGGCGACGGTGCCCGAGTAAAGTGCCTGTCGTTCCACAATGGCAACCGTGGAGAGGGTCCCGGCCGTCATGATGACAGCCACGGAGGCCAGAATCAGCGGAATCTCGTAGCTGATCATCTGTGCGATCGCGCGCATCGCCCCGAGCAGCGAATACTTATTGTGGCTCGACCATCCGGCCATGAAGATCGCGAGCTCCGTGCCGGTTCCGACAGCAAAGAAAAACAGAACTCCCGCGTCCAGATTAACCGCCGTCATGTTGCGGCCGACGGGCAGCACCGCGTAGGTCAGAAACACGATGCCGACCAGCACCAGCGGCGCGAGGTAGTGCACTACATGATCGGCGGAGCGGGGAACCACATCTTCCTTCGTCAGCGATTTGACGGCGTCGGCCAGCGGCTGGAAGACGCCAAAAGGGCCAACCCGGTTCGGGCCGTAACGATTCTGGATGCGCCCCAGGCCTTTGCGCTCGAAGACCGTGGTGAGGGCGAACAAGCCGCCAAAGACGGCGATGATCATCGCGACGGAAATCACGATCGAAACCAGCGTCTGCAGCGGTGCGGGCGTGTGACCCACCAGCCAGTGCTTCAGAATGACAAAAATCTGGTCGGTGGTGGCGCTGAAGTTCATTGCGAAGTCACCTTGCCGGTCTTGGCTGCGGGTGCAGACCCGCCGTTTACGGACGTGTCCCCGGTCGCCGGGGCCTGAGCAGCCTTTGCTGCCGCAGCAGCAGCTGCGGCTGCCGCCTTGGCCTGGGCGTCGGCCAGTTCCTTCACACGCCGCTCATCGGTTTCAGCGGCTTCAGTAGGGTGAATCTCCCGGTAGTATTCGTTCGGCCGGGACAACTGCTCCTTGGTCCAGAGCAGACCGCCGAAGCGGTCGGTGGTGCTGAGCTCGAACTCGTTGTCCATCCGGATAGCGTCGAAAGGACAGACTTCCACGCAAATCTGGCAGCTCATGCAAACCGAAACGTCGATGTTGAACACCGCCGGATAAAACTGCTGCTTCCCAACGAAGTCCGGCTTCTTGTCCTTGCTCTTTTCAATGTGAATGCAGCGCGGCGGGCATTCCTTTTCGCAGATCTGGCATGCGACGCAGCGCAGACCCTTTTCCGGATCGGCCCCGTCGTAGAGCAGAAACGGAAACACCCGCGACGCCTCGGGAAGAGGCAGCCGCTGCTCAGGATACTGCACCGTGGTCAGCCGATCTTTCTCGACAAAGCTCCCGAAGAAGTTGCGCGCTGTCTCGACGAGTCCCTGAACGATCCCTTCACCCAGCATCTCTGACCTCTGTAGCCTGTAACCCGTGGCCTGTAAACTGCCTCATCGGTCCACCTCGCCCAGCACGATGTCCACGCTGCCCAGAATGATGACCGTATCGGCAATATTCTCACCGAGGCACATGTCTTCGAGGATCGTCAGATTGATCATGCTCGGCGGCCGCACCCGATAACGATAGGGGTTGGTCGAGCCGTCGCTGATCAGGAAAAATCCCAATTCACCCTTCGGCGATTCGATCCGTCCGTAAGCCTCGCCGGCCTTAGGCCGCAATCCGCGCAGGCGGGTCTTCGGATCGATGATCGGCCCCTCAGGAATCTCACGCAGAGCCTGCTCCAGAATGGTCAGCGATTCACGCATCTCAAGCACGCGCATCATGTAACGGTCGTACACATCGCCATGCTCGCCGAGAGGTACACGAAAACTGAAGCGGTCGTAGATGCCGTACTTGTCGACCTTGCGGACGTCGTAATTGACGCCGCTGGCGCGCAGCATCGGACCCGTGACTCCCGCATTGATCGCCAGCTCGCGCGGCAGAACGCCCACGCCCTGGGTGCGAGCCATCAGAATCTCGTTGCCGCGCAGCAGGCTTTCGTATTCGTCGATAAACCGCGGCAGACCGGCGATCAACTGGCGCACCTCCTCCAGCCAGGCAGCGGATGCATCGACCCGCAGTCCACCGAAGCGCATGTAGTTGCACATCATGCGCGCGCCCGAGAGCGATTCAAACAGATCGAGAATCTTTTCGCGCTCGCGAAAGGCGTACATCAGCGGTGTGCCGCTCGCGCCCATGTCCTGCAGCAGGAAGCCCACCAGTCCGGCGTGGTTCTGGAAACGCGTCAGTTCGGCGACGATCACGCGGATGTATTCTGCGCGCTCGGGCACCTGGATGCCAGCCAGCTTTTCTACCGCCAAAACGTAGCCCCAGTTGTTGGTCATGGAGCAGAGGTAGTCGAGGCGGTCGGTGTAGGGAATCGCGGAAAGGTACGCGCCGTTTTCGGCGATCTTCTCGTGATTGCGGTGCAGGTAGCCGAAGACCGGCTTGAGGCGGACAACGCGCTCGCCCTCGAGTCGCACGTCCATGCGGAAGACGCCATGGGTCGATGGGTGATGCGGGCCCATGGAGACTTCCATGATGTCGCCAAGCCCGTTGTCCCCGGGACCGACGATGGGTTCCAGATCCGCCACGTGTCCGCTCACGGATTCACCCCCGTCACCAGGATGTCGTCCGCCGGAGGAACATAATCCTTGCGCATCGGATAGTCGACGAAGCCATCCCACATGAGGATGCGGCGCAGGTCAGGGTGGCCATCGAAGACGATGCCATAGAGATCGAAGGCCTCGCGCTCCTGGAATTCCGCGCTGCGCCAAACGGGCGTGAGCGACGGCAGATGCGGGTTGTCCGTGCGATTCGCTGTGCGCATACGCAGGACGACGGGACCGTGCTTTTTCTCCATCGAAAACAGATGGTAGACCGCTTCGAGATAACCCGGCACTTTAGTCTTCCGGGTCTCTTCGACCTCCTGCTCCTGTTCTGAGCCATCCGGTCCCGCAACCAGCTTCTTCACTTTGACTTTTTCTGTCGTCTCGGTGTCCGGCCAGTCGACGCCGGTGACGAGCGAGCAGTAGTCAAGCCGCAGGTCTGGATGGCCGCGCAGGAACTCAGCCACCGCCTGGGCGTGTTCGTGATCCAGCAGAAGCGAATGCTGTGCGGAGGGACTGCCATTGGGAACGACCGTAACGCTACAGGCGGGAACGCCGGCTACGATCTGCGCCTGGATGTCCTCGACGGGGGGAAGGGTCACTGGATCACCTTCAGTGGATTGCCCTGCTCGGCGAGGAAGACATCGGTATTTTGCGCGGGATCGAGCCCATGCGCGCCAAACGCGGGCACCGGAAATTCACTGGGAAGGCCGGCCTGCAGGTGACGAGGCCGATCGGCCCCACTCAGCGACTGCTCTTCGATTTTCTTCTGCAACGTCATGAACGCGTGAATCAACGCCTCCGGGCGCGGAGGGCAGCCGGGAATATGAACGTCGACCGGGATGTACCGATCGATTCCCTTGAGCACGTTGTAGCCGTCGCGAAACGGCCCGCCGGAGATGGCGCATGCGCCCATGGCAATCACGTACTTAGGCTCCGGCATCTGGTTATAGAGCCGCACCACCTGGGGGGCCATCTTCTTCGTCACCGTTCCGGAGACGATGATCAGGTCGGCCTGGCGCGGCGAAGGCCGGAAGACCTCCGCGCCGAAGCGGGCCAGATCGTAGCGCGCCATGGTGGTCGCGATCATCTCGATGGCGCAGCAGGCCAGCCCGAAGGTCAGCGGCCAAACGGAATTCTTTCGCCCCCAGTTGTAAACCTCCTCAAGCGTGGTGGTGAAGATGCCGTTCTTGCTCAGCTCGATCTTCAGCTCTTTCAGTTCATCCGCCATTCAACTCCTCGCTCCCACCGTCCCCTGTCGCCTGTACCCTGTACCCTGCCATCACGCCCAGGTCAAAACGCCCTTATGACACGCCCAGATCAACCCCTCAACCAGCAGCAACAGAAAGACCAACATCGCAAGGCATGCCCCGAGGGGAAGTCCCGTGAAAGCAACGGCGAAGGGCAGCAAAAACACCGCCTCCACGTCGAAGACCAGAAACACAATCGCGTACAGGTAGTAAGACGCGCCAAACTGAATCCAGGCGTCCCCCTTGGACTCGAGCCCGCATTCATAGGTGGCGTTCTTCTCGGCGCCCGGCTTATTCGGCGAAAAGACACGCGCCCAGAGCCAGGCGAGAAGGAGTGGAGTAATGCCAAAAGCAACTCCCCCCACCAGCAGACCGACGGCCATCAGCCAGGGATGTTCCGCATTTCCCGTCATCAATCGAATCTCCGGCGATTTGGCCGCAACTCCTGCGAGGCTACGCGTCCCCCGCGAGCTCTCTCCGTGACCACAATCACAAAGCCGCACTCGTCTCGCTTCAGCCCGCTGGCCAACTACTTTCTACTCCCTACTCCCTTTCTCCCATCCTCGCACAGTTGTGTTCTATGTCACAGCAGGGGGTCCGTAACGGAGCGCAGACTTTTCTTGCAGGGCTCGTAGATGAGATCCATGGCGATTTCGCACTCGCCGCTCAGGCAGCCCCGTAAGGAGAATCATGAGCGCCCCAGCTAAAACAGCGATTTTCGATGGCAACGAAGCAGCCGCATCCGTGGCCTACCGCCTTTCTGAAGTGGTTGCCATTTATCCCATTACGCCCTCTTCGCCGATGGCGGAGTTTGCCGATCAGTGGGCCGAGGAAGGCCGCCAGAATATCTGGGGAGCCGTCCCGACGATTGCCGAACTGCAAAGCGAAGGTGGCGCGGCCGGAGCCATGCACGGCGCGCTGCAGGGCGGTGCTTTTGCCACCACCTTCACTGCATCCCAGGGCCTGCTGTTGATGATCCCGAATATGTACAAGATTGCCGGCGAGCTGACGCCGTCCGTCATGCACGTGACGGCGCGCTCTCTGGCGACCCATGCGCTCTCGATTTTCGGCGATCACTCCGATGTCATGGGCGTGCGCCAGACCGGCTACGCCATGCTGGCGTCGAACTCCGTGCAGGAATCCGCCGACATGGCGACCATCGCGCACATGGCGACCCTCGAGTCCCGCATTCCCTTCGTGCATTTCTTCGATGGCTTCCGCACCTCGCATGAGATCAACAAAGTCGAGCCCATCTCCGACGAGACCATTAACGCGCTGCTGGACGAAAAAGCCGTCCGTGCCCACCGCGACCGGTCCCTGTCGCCCGACCGCCCCGTCCTGCGTGGAACCGCGCAGAACCCCGACGTCTTCTTCCAGGCGCGCGAAGCCTGCAATCCCTACTACCTCGCCTGCCCGGTGATCGTGCAGGACGTGATGGATCGCTTTGCCCGCCAGACTGGCCGCAGCTACCGTCTCTTCGATTACTACGGCGCGCCCGACGCGGATCGCGTCATTATCCTGATGGGCTCGGCCGCAGGCGCTGCCGAGGAGGCCATTGACGCACTCAATGCCCGCGGCGAAAAGCTCGGCCTGCTGAAGGTCCATCTCTTCCGGCCATTCGCCATCGAAGCTTTCCTGACCGCCCTGCCCGAGACGGTTCGCAAAATCGCGGTGCTGGATCGCACCAAGGAACCGGGTGCGACCGGTGAGCCGCTGTACCAGGATGTGGTCACAACCGTATCCGAAGCCCTGTCTTCAGGACGGCTGCCGCTTGCGCAGTTCCCGGTGATCGTCGGCGGACGCTACGGGTTGTCGTCCAAGGAGTTCACGCCCGCGATGGTCAAGGGCGTATTCGACGAGCTCGCCAAACCGCACCCGAAGAATCACTTCACCATCGGCATCGACGACGATGTCACCCACTCCAGCCTTCGCTGGGACGAGAGCTTCTCGACCGAGAACCCCCGCACCGTGCGGGCCCTGTTCTACGGTCTTGGCTCCGATGGCACGGTCGGCGCCAACAAAAATTCCATCAAGATCATCGGCTCAGAAACGCCCAACTACGCACAGGGCTACTTTGTCTACGACTCCAAGAAGTCCGGCTCGCTGACCACCTCCCACCTGCGCTTTGGTCCTGAGCCGATCCGCTCCACCTACCTGATCTCTCGCGCCAATTTCATCGCCTGCCATCAGTTCGAGTTCATGGAGAAAGTGGACGTACTCGAAGCCGCTGAACCGGGCGCGGTCTTCCTGCTCAACAGCGCCTACGGCCCCGAGGACGTCTGGCAGCATCTGCCGCGCACGATCCAGAAGACCATCCTCGACAAGCATCTTCGCCTCTTCGTCATCGATGGCTACACCGTGGCTCGCGAGAACGGGATGGGCAACCGTATCAACACCGTCATGCAAACCTGCTTCTTCGCCATCAGCGGTGTTCTGCCGCGGGAAGAGGCCATCGAGCAGATCAAGAAAGCCATCAAGAAAACCTATGGCAAACGCGGCGATGCTGTCGTGCAACAGAATTACGCCGCCGTCGACGCAGCTCTCGCGCACCTGCATGAAGTCAAGGCGCACGACCACGTCACCGCGAAATTCGATATCCTGCCCGCGATTCCCGCTGCCGCGCCCACGTTTGTCCATGATGTGCTCGGCATGATGGCTGCTGGCCACGGCGATCGTCTCCCGGTCAGCGCCCTGCCCGCCGGTGGAACCTTCCCGACCGCGACCGCGAAATGGGAGAAGCGCAACATCGCCCAGTTCATACCGGTCTGGGATACGGACCTCTGCATCCAGTGCGGCAAATGCGTCATGGTTTGCCCGCACGCCGTGATTCGCGCCAAGGTCTACGACTCCTCGCTGCTGGGCAGCGCGCCGGCCACCTTCAAATCGGCCAAGCCGAAGTGGCGCGGCATGGACGCCGAAACCTACACCCTCCAGGTGGCCCCGGAAGATTGCACGGGCTGCACCCTGTGCGTCGAGGTTTGCCCCGCGAAGAGCAAGGCCGACCCATCGCACAAGGCCCTGAACATGCAGCCCCAGCAGGCGCTGCGGTTGTCCGAGCGCGATAACTGGGAGTTCTTCGAAAGCCTGCCCACGGTTGGACGCGATCGCCTGTCCGGAAACCAGGTCAAGGACATTCAGCTGCTCGAACCGCTCTTCGAGTTCTCCGGGGCTTGCGCTGGCTGCGGCGAGACCCCCTACATCAAACTGCTCACGCAGCTCTTCGGCGATCGGCTGCTGATTGCCAACGCCACCGGCTGCTCTTCGATCTACGGCGGCAACCTGCCCACCACCCCCTACTGCCAGAACGAAGACGGCCGCGGTCCGGCCTGGTCCAACTCGCTCTTTGAGGACAATGCCGAGTTTGGCCTCGGCATGCGCCTGGCCGTCGATCAGCAGAGGTCTTACGCGGAGAATCTTGTCTTGAAGCTCACCTCGGTTCTCGGCGAGGATCTGGTGCGCGCCACCCTTGAAGCCGATCAGGCGAAGGAAGAGGGCGTGAACGCGCAGCGGCAGCGGGTCGCCGAGATTCGCGCGAAGCTCGCGACCGTCGATTCCGCGGACGCCCGCAGTCTGGACGCCGTTGCCGACACCCTGGTACGCAAGAGTGTGTGGATCATCGGTGGCGATGGCTGGGCCTATGACATCGGCTTCGGTGGACTCGATCACGTTCTCGGCTCCGGCAAGAACGTGAAGGTCCTGGTCCTCGATACGGAGGTTTACTCCAACACCGGCGGCCAGATGTCGAAGTCGACGCCGCGCGGCGCCGTCGCCAAGTTCGCCGCCGGCGGAAAATCCACGAGCAAGAAGGACCTCGCCATGGAGGCCGTCGCCTACGGTTCGGTCTACGTCGCGCGCATCGCGATGGGCTCCAACGACAGCCACACCGTCAAGGCGTTCCAGGAAGCCGAGGCATGGAATGGCCCGGCGATCATCATCGCCTACAGCCACTGCATCGCGCACGGCTATGACCTGTCGCAGGGCCTCGACCACCAGAAGGCCGCCGTCAACTCTGGCTACTGGCCGCTCATGCGCTACAACCCGGCCGTCCGCGAGGAAGGGAAGAATCCCTTCTTCCTCGACTCCAGGCCGCCGTCGATTCCGCTCAAGGACTACATCTATAACGAATCGCGCTACACCATGCTGCTGCGCGCGCATCCGGATACGGCCGCGGAGTTGCTCAAGGAAGCCACCGACGACGTGGAGCGTACGTGGCGTGTCTACTCCGGCCGCGCCGCCATGCCCGGCCGCGAGTCCACGCCGAACATCTCCCCGCGCGACGAGAAGGAAGTGGCCAGCGCGGCCCCCGGCGACGACTAGCGGCTGGGCATACTTTTCCCGGAGTTGAGCAGGTCAGTCTCCGGGCTCTCGCCAGTGCCGGCATTCAACGTCGGCACTGGCCTTTACTTTGAAGCAGACATCGTCGACGCTCCGCGATCTCCTTAGCAGCGATCGCCTGTTTTCGCTGACCGCTTTATCCCGAACGGCTTCATCGCCGACCTCTCTGCGTACCGTTTCTCCACTGATCGCTGGTCTACAATGGCCAGAAGCCCGCCGCCCAAAACATCACACTGAATCAACCAAGGCCGGCGCGCATCTTTCCATCATGATTGAGCACCCTCTCGCCGAAGCCCTGACATTCGATGATGTACTTCTGACCCCCGCATGGAGCGAAGTCGCCCCCGCCCAGGTCAGTACACAGACGCGCCTCACCCAGCGCATTCCCCTGACCACGCCGCTGCTGAGCGCTGCCATGGATACGGTGACGGAATCGCGCATGGCCATCGCCATGGCCCAGCAGGGCGGCCTCGGCATCGTGCATCGCAACCTCACCATCGAGCAGCAGGCCGGCGAAATCGATAAGGTCAAGCGCTCCGAGAGCGGGATGATCGTCGACCCGGTCACTATGGCCCCCGAGCAGCTCATCTCCGACGCGCTCGAGGTGATGCGGCGTTACAAAATTTCCGGCGTTCCCGTCACGCGCAACGGCAAGCTGGTCGGCATCCTCACCAATCGCGATCTTCGCTTTGAGACGCGCACCGACATCCCCATCGCCGAAGTGATGACGAAAGAAAACCTCATCACCGTCCCGGTCGGCACCACCCTCGAGCAGGCCGAGGACATCCTCCACCAGCATCGCGTCGAAAAGCTCCTCGTCGTCGACGAAAACTACGTCCTCAAAGGCCTCATTACCGTTAAGGACATCCAGAAAAAGCTGAAGTACCCCAATGCCTCGAAAGATGAGCAGGGCCGCCTGCGTGTGGGCGCGGCCATTGGTGCAACCGGCGACTTTCTGGAGCGCGCCGCGGAGCTGGTCCGCAACCGCGTCGATGTCCTCGCCATCGATTCAGCCCACGGACACTCGTCGCGGGTGCTCGAAGCTGTGCGGCAGGTGAAGAAGCAGTTTCCGCACGTCGATCTGCTTGCCGGCAATGTTGCCACGCGCGAAGGCACGGATGCGCTGATCGATGCAGGCGCGGACGCCGTCAAGGTCGGTATCGGACCGGGCTCCATCTGCACCACGCGCATGGTCACCGGCGCGGGCATGCCCCAGATCACCGCCATCAGCGAGGCCTACAAAGCTGCCTCAAAGCGCGGCATCCCGGTCATTGCCGACGGCGGCATCAAGTATTCCGGGGACATCACCAAAGCCATCGCCGCCGGAGCCAGCGTCATCATGATCGGCTCGCTCTTCGCCGGTGTCGACGAGAGTCCCGGCGAGACGATCCTCTATCAGGGGCGCACCTTCAAGGCCTACCGCGGCATGGGATCGCTCTCGGCCATGGCCCAGGGCGGTGGCGAGCGCTACTTCCAGGGCACCAAAGACCTCGACATCGACGAGAACAACGAGAGCGTGGTCGCTCGCGAGCGCAATGGCGCCAGCAACCGCCTCGGCAAGTTTGTGCCGGAAGGCATCGAAGGGCGCGTGCCCTATCGCGGGGCGCTCGAAGCCATGGTCTACCAGCTCGTCGGCGGACTGCGCTCCGGAATGGGCTACGTCGGCGCCGCCAACATCGAAGAGCTGCAAACCAAGGCGCGCTTCGTCCGCATCTCCTCCGCCGGCCTGCGCGAATCCCACGTCCACGACGTGATGATCACCCGCGAAGCGCCCAATTATCATGTCGAGTGATTGTTAGAGAAAGACGGCCCCGACCATGTTCGATCCAGGTTCTGAAGCCGAACGGCTGATCCGCTGCTTCGATCCGGACGCCTCTCTGGTCGAAGGCCGCGCCGAGCATCTGGTGATCTCGCCGCGCTGGGGACGCCTCCTGCGCAAGCATCCGCTGTTAGCCGCTTCACCACAGGAGCATGGAATCGGCGAAGCGTGGCAGGCCGCCCACCGCAACCTCGTCACCAGCCGGGACCGTTCGGTGCAGCTCGCCCTGGCTACCTATCACCATCCTGTCCGCGTGACGATCCGCGTTCCCTTCGACGTTCTCCAGGACCCGCAGTTCGATCTGCATCGGCATTGCCACGAGGTCCTCGACCGTCACGGAGCGCAGAAGAACGGCGTCATCCTGCGCCGCGAAGCCCTCTGGGTCCGTACCCTGCTGCCCGACGGAGATGGCCTCGCACGTTTCGAATTCTCGAATACGTTCCTTCTGCCGATAACGCACGAAGCCATGGCCGCCGAAGCAAAAGCGATGTGGTGACGAATGGGGCAGGGAAGTCGCCGCCAGGACACGCCGATTGTCTGGTAGCGCCATCGGGGATCGAACTTGAGCCGCCTTGCGGGCGTGAGCGAAGCGGAGACCGCAGGCGAAATCCTGAGCGAGCGAGAGCGAGCCGAAGGACCTCTGTGTCAAAAATCTGCGATTAGACTTGGTAGCGCCATCGGGGATCGAACCCGAACTCTCCGCCTTGAGAGGGCCATCCGGGCCGATTCGGACTGATTTGCACGGACGGGCCATAGTTCGCAAATCGCCAGTGTTTACGGAGGTTCTCACATCGTTGCGCGCGAGCACCGTTGGGACAGACTGGCACCCGGTTTTAAGCTCTGGCGTTACCGCAGCGTTACCGGTGTTTCAACCCGGATTCTCCCCGCTTTGTTGATTGAAGCCTTACCGGGCCGCCTCCGGAGTGGACGGGCCGTTACCTTTTTGCTCACTCGGCGATTGCTCGGCTTCCGAGTTGCGACACGATCCGCTCCGCCTCCCCAATCGTCATTCCCGGCGGAACGTTGCTGAACCGGAAGAGTGACCCATCCTCACACTCAATCCAGGCACCGATGCGGATTCCTCCAGCACCACGGGGACGGGGGATGGAGCTTACAACATCAATCCGCCTGCGTCCTTCTGACCGATGCTCCAGCAACGCCCTTGCAGCGGCCCGCGACTGAGTTGAGCACAGCGGATAATCACTCGGTTTCATAGAAGCACCTGCAAAGGGCAAAAGTCCCAGCCGGGGGAATCGGGCAAGCGCATTTCCTGTCCGGAGAAACAAGCGACCCAACCGCTACAAGCCGCACCCGGGTTCCTTCGCCTTCCAAGGCTCTCCGGGACGCCAAGAGTGAGCTTGCAGTGGCCCGCGATTGCGGAGAGCCTAGCGCATAGTCTCCAGGTCTTGCGCCAGCCGCTCCCGAGCCCGTCTCAGTCGCTCTTCTAAACAATTGGCACCCCCTTCTTTGTTGGAATCCTGGTGGCCGCCCATGCCTGTCGGTGACGCTGCGGTGTCTTGCTCTGCATGAGGTCTCAATCGAGCCGCACTGAGTCGCTCCGCCAGCCCGTCGAGGTTTACCGGCCTCCCATCCAGTATGGACACTGTCTGGACGCGGAACTCCTCCTCGCTCGACTTCCGGGCTGCCACCAAGGACCGTGCCGCCGCTCTGGACAGCGCAGAACCGAGAGGATAACTTCCGGGCCGCGCCCCCGAATCTGTTGCGCCTTGCGATGTCTGTAAGTCTTTATTCGTCATTAGATGCGCTTCTCAGACTGCGTCCCACTGTTGCGAGCATAGCAACACTCCTCAATCTCGCCGGTGCGGCCCCCTGCCCAGGATTGCTTCGATTCGATGCTGCAATTTGGGCTTCAATTCCTCGACCTTCTGGTACTTGATTGTGTTGTACTGGCGCGTGTCGAAATGGACTTTGTCAAATTCTGATTCATTGCAGAGCCAGATTACAGGGCGACCAAGTCCGAGCATGAAACCAGCTTCGAAATAGACGCCGTTTCTATGGCCCGTGAGGTCCGCCACCAGGAATTTAGACCGCCGGATTTGCGCTATGATTTCGTCGTCGATTCTGTTTACGTGTTCGTGCTGGTCAATTCGCCGAGGGACATAGCCGGACTCATCTATTGCCGACTCAATAGACAACTTCACAGCGTCCTGGGAATGATCGAACCACATCGCGATGAATCCAATCTCAGAGTCCGCACCTGATTGCTGGATTCGTTCAAGCTCCTGCCAGCCCGACGCGGTCAGCCAACAGGGCCGCGACAAATCCATCGTGCTAACGGCGGATACGAAACCTTGCTCTTCAAGCGCGGGCTGATAGAAGATCGCCTCGGCTGGATTCTTGGCGCACAAAACTGAATAGTCGTGCTTCGAATCGAACAGAATCTGCTGGCCTGGATACAAAGTCAATCGTGCGAGGTAAATCAGCAATAGCTGAAGCTTTTCGCGCACCGTTGGATCACGGGCATCTGTCATGCTCTCAATTTCGGCGTAGGTGCAAAAAGGGTAGAATGAGTTGTCGCGCTTTCCCAACGCATGTTCGGATATGGTTCTCAAGTAGTAGGAGATTTTGTAACGAACTTCGTTCCTGTGCGCACGAAGATCGCTAAAGAAGAGCCCAGCAGTCGATTCGAAACGAAACTTGCCACAAATCGGGCAGATTATCAAAGTGTCGCCAACTGGGTTATTGCCGTGAAAACACAAAGAATCACAGACCGGACATGAACCATTCGTCTTGAGATTCCCGGTTGCTTCGCGGTACATTTTACCCTCCACTCTACGCTTGTGCAGAGGCCTTAGAGGTCGCCGATTAGGCGTTCGCGCATGGAACGATCTGTTGTGCCCAAGGTGCCCCGGAACCATTCCGGCAATGCACCGGTCTGCGCGTATTCCTCTAACTCATGAGCGCTCATCCGCTCGAAAAGCTGATTCAGCGAGACCGTCTCCGTGCGGTCGATCCATTCGCCAGCCGCGTTGATCTTCGCATACGCCTGGACTGCGGCGACCACCGCAGAAGCGGTTACTTCCACCTCACCCGCCTTCTCGATGATCCTCTCCAGCGCCGCGCGAACGTTTTTCTGGCGCTTCGGGAATAATCCGAGCGCATGGGCATGACGGTAGACGCTGGCGCGGTCTGTGAGGCCGAATTCCTCAGCGATAGCCGCCGGTGAGCGCCAGCCAATGAAAGCCGCCTCGATTTCTTCGCGCTGCTGGTGGCCGCAAACGGAGCATGTACGCCTGTGCCGCCCAAGGCTCACCGTCGGATTCACCCTGCCTGCTCGCTTCATGGTGCCATTGTGGTGCGTCCGCCGTGCGCCGACAAGGTCTTTCTTAACAGGTTTGCCGACTTTGCATGGAAGCGCAAAGCCCTCTGGATCCAGCAGCGGCGCATGCCCGCTGGTGTTATCGCCGTGAAAGCGGGTCTGAGGCCATTTTGCAGGATTTGGCTGCGCTGCGCAGACTTCGCAATTCGCCAGTGGAGACGCGGCTGAAGCGCATTTTCACCTTGCAGTGGTTTGCTCCGGTTTTCGCCGGTTTGGAACCGGCTTAGTCACCACAGCGTCACCAGATTCTTCGGGGCGTTAGGTGACCTCAAGGACGGTGGCTCCGGCAATTTCGGCGGTGTCCTCCGCTTCCACGGCTGAATGTTGGGCCGCTGTACGCCGGTACTGTTTTCAGCGGAACGTCTCAGATGGGCGGCTCCCGCTCGGAATGGGTTGGTGGGGACCTTGTACAATTGCCGGAAAATGATTCGCCGTTGACAACTTATGCCGCCACTTCCGCGTGTGTTCGCCTATCGAGATGCAGGTCCAATGGGGCCAACGAGATGGCAACCAAGAAAAACGATTTGTACGCAAACGCGTGAGCACACTGACCTCCCCGGAGAGTTGTACGTTGTCAAATTCTGCCAAGGGCAGGCTGGCGCGGCAGCGATGATTTCAGAGGTGGTTTGCCAAGCGCTATTCCATGCGGGCGGCATGTTTGTCTTGGATGCGGTGGTCGTCGAAGCTTCTGAAGCATTTGCAAATGGTTGGAATGATACGGTGGGGACAGAGGTAAATGATGGGACGAATGATCCATCCCCCAGAATTTCCGCCGGGGCCTATTTTGGGACTGTTTATCTTTCCGATGTCTACGATGGCCCGTTAACCTCAATTGAGGATGTCGAGAAACCAGAGCACCTCGTTCTGATTTGGGTCTTCGATTGCCTTGTCTGCAACATAGACCGGACAGTCCGCGGCAACCTTATTCTTTTGCCCCACGGCAGACAAAGGAAGCTCCGCCTCGTTGCGGCGGATCACTCTGATTGCTTTTGCGGTTCAACTGAGTTTTCAGCGGGGACATGGCGGGACTTGATGATGCGGCGGGCGCGAGTGGGAGGATTGCTTGTGCCTCAAGCAATTCGTGCTGTTGGAGGCGAAGAAGGCCTATTGCAAGCGATTCAAACTGCACGCTTCGCGTTGGGCAATCTAGCAGGCTGCTGAAAAAGTCCTGGCTCTGCGCATCGGCACATGATAAGACGGAGCAATGCGAGGAGCCGATGATCAGCAGGGACACATGTTCAGCTATTTGTCGCCAGAGCGGCGGGTGCGGAAGGACCATCCGCTACGGGTGGTTCGTGCGCTGACGGACGAGATACTGAGGAACATGTCGCCCCTGTTCGAAGCTATGTATTCCGATGTGGGGCGGCCGTCGATCGCGCCGGAGAAGCTGCTGCGGGCGCAGCTTCTGCAGATGCTGTATTCGGTGCGCTCGGAGCGGCTGCTGATGGAGGAGATCGACTACAGCATTCTGTTCCGGTGGTTCGTGGGGCTGAACCTGGACGAGGTGGTGTGGGACGCGACGACGTTCACGAAGAACCGGGACCGGTTGCTGGAAGCGGCGGTGGCGAAGGAGTTTCTGATGCAGGTAGTGGAACGGGCGCGCGGAGCGGGGCTGGTGTCGGACGAGCATTTCACGGTGGACGGCACGCTTCTGGAGGCATGGGCGAGTCTGAAGAGCTTTCAGTCGAAGGATAAGAAGGATGCGCCGCCGCCGGATGATCCCGGCAACCCGACGGTGGATTTTCACGGCGAGAAGCGGTCCAACCAGACGCACGAGTCGAAGACCGATCCGGATGCGCTGCTGGCGCGCAAGGCGAGGGGTCGGGAGGCGAAGCTGAGTTACAGCGGGAGCCTGCTGGTGGAGAACCGCAACGGACTGATTGTGGATGCGGAGCTGCTGCAGGCCAACGGGCGGGCGGAGCGAGACGCGGCGCTGGTGATGCTGGAGCAGGTTCCGGGGGATGACCGCATTACGGTGGGCGGCGACAAGGGTTTCGACACAGCGGAGTTCGTGGCCGAGTGCAGGCACATGAACGTCACGCCGCATGTGGCGTGCAACGAGGGCCGACGTGGCGGCAGCGCCATCGACGACCGCACCACGCGGCACCCGGGTTATACCGTCAGTCAGCGGAAGCGCAAGCGGATCGAAGAATGCTTTGGGTGGCTGAAGGACATCGCGCTGCTGCGCAAGCTGAAACATCGCGGGTTATTCAGAGTGGGATGGATCTTCACCTTCGCGGCCGCGGCCTACAATCTGGTGCGGATGCGAAGGCTGATTCCGCTTCCGGCGGCCGCCTGACCAGGCACTCGTGTCGCTGCTGACCAGAAAAACGGTTCGCAGAGCACCAAAATCAACGGCAGTTACCCATAGATACATCCGCATAAGGCGCACAGAAAGGATAACCACCGCGCCAAACGCCGATTTTCAGCACCCTGCTAGGAGAGGCCTTTGCTCACGTGCCCCAGGAATGGTGGGACATTGCTCACATTCGGTCCGAGCAGGTGGAAGAAATCCTTTGGGAGCGCATAGAGGCGCTTCCTCGTCTAATCGACACGGCATCTTGGCGTGGTGGAGAAAATGGAAACCTTGAAGGCATCCCGCTCATTCAGCTATAGCATTTTCAGCTTCGTGAAAGACGAAATGAAAGGCGCGTCGATTCCTGTCGGCGTGGCATTGTGGGGTTCCGAATCGGAATTTGTCCGCATTCGACTTGCAAATCAGGAAGACCGGATCAAGGGCCTCGACAGTCTGGCATACTTTCACATTGAGGGCGTCAGGCAGGAATTGGAGCTGTGGAGAGGTGAGAAAAAGCTACCTTACGCAACTGGTGAACATTCTCCCCATTCTGACGAATGGTGGAGACATGTCTCACGCCTTTTCGTCCACCAAGTCAAGGTTTCGCCACCGAGAGCTATTGACTGCCAGAGACCCGATGAAGAAGTCGAGTCCCTCTACGAATCCATCGTTGCCCCAAGGCTGCCGTTAAGAGAACGAGCGAAAAGGATAGACCGCGCACTCTCCAATTCATTGGGCATACTTACTCGCAAGCTCGACCGAGGACCCGTTGAGGGCTACAGGGGGCGTCGAGTCAATGTTCATCTTTCAAAATCAAGCCAGAATCAGGTGCTAATCGTTGACGGTGTAAACCTCGCATCTGTCCATGCAGAACTTGAAGCCGATGCACTGGTGAGCAGGTTACTCAGAATCGCGGCCGGCAATGACACTGAGACCATTCAGCGCAAGGTGAGAGCATGTATTGGCTATCTCGCGTCGCCGGGGGGACTGAACGGAGAAGCTGCCCTAGTGCAATGGATTCACGAAAAATGCCAAGCGGAGACATTCGATTTGGTTCGGGAGCAAGAGCGATTCTTTTCCGCGGTGCATAGGGAACTGGGAGCAGTCGAGTCTCAAGTTCGACTCTCCGATACGCCAACGACGCGCTAGACCCCTGTGTCGTCCGCGACCACGGCAAAGGGCACGTCTAGGGCTTTGAAGTGCTGCGCGCCGCACCGCACCTTGTCCGCTTCCGCAGTTCGCAGCTTGAGGTAATCCTTTGTGCTCTTTGTCTCCCGAACCAAGTAGAGCGTTTCATCCCCGTGCTTCACAATCGCCCAATCCGGGTTGTACTTGCCGACGGGAGTGTCAATCTCGAACCCACCCGGCAACTTGACGAAGAGCCGAATATCTTCTCGGTCATTCAGGCGCTTCGCAAATTCGCGTTCCACTTCTGAGTCGTACACCACGTAGTCGTAGACGGACCTCTGCACCTGAATCGCCGTCAAGTAGTTGATAATCTCTTCTTGTTTGAACAACTCCATCTGCCACTCAAAATCAGGATCTCCGCTGGAGATGCGCTCGTACTTGATGCCGTCCACTATCAGCCGATGCAGCTCTGCCTTGAGGGTTGCGGCAACCGCATCCATGAAGCGTTGAGGATTGAGGAAGAAGTCCGGTAGCCGTCCGGACCCCTTCAGTATTCGCACCAGCGTGGAGCGGGTCAGTTCCGTCTGGGCTTGCAGGTATCCCAGCAGGTCCGGCAACGGCCCACGATACGCAAGCCGCTCCGTGCTCACGGCGCGGGCTTCCCCTTTCACGCCTCCTTTGGTCACCCGCAATTCAGCCGTTGTGAAGCTGTACCTCCACCTCCTCAATCTTCGGCATCTTGCGCAATGCTCCCACCGCAAGCGTCACCAGCTCATCCGTGTCGAACTCCACGCGATACGTTGTTCGCGGTTTGATCCGATTCCACAGCTCCTGGAATTCGGGGCTGGCAATCACTTCTTTGCGGAGCACGTTCTTTTTCTCGTCACGCTCTCTGCGAATGTGGCGTTCCATCTGGTACGAGGCCAGAACGTCAATCACCGCCGCTTCGTGCTCCTTGTATGCATCGGGCAGTTGCAGGGCAAAGCCGGTGCGCGTTGGGTCGAAGCTCGGCTGGAGTTTGCCATCGGCGGCGAGGATTCCCGTCTTCACCAGCGCATTCCAGACCCCGTTGGACTCATCCCGCCCCAACAGTTGCTCCTGCCCATCCACCACAGCCGCAATCTTCGCAAAGGCCTGTATCGGGACCTTGCCAAAGGTTACGCCGCAGTCTTCCTCGTACTCTTCTTGCAGCGCTCGGGCAAAATCCTCGTAGCTCTCGTTCGCCACGACATAGAGTTTGTTCACATTTTCGTCAAAGACGCGCTGCCCGTCCTGGTTCACCGGCAACCGCAGACCCACGCCCAATCTCCTGGCGCTTCTTCGTCGCGCTCTGCGTTTCGTTCAACGTGCAAATCTGGAAAACGTTCGGATTGTCCCATCCCTCGCGGAGAGCCGAATGGCTGAAGATGAATCGGAGCGGAGTATCCAGGGAGAGCAGCGTCTCCTTGTCTTTCATAATCAGGTTGTAGGTATCGTCATCGGCCTGGGTTGTAGCCGCTCGTGTCCTTGAGAACGTGCTTCTTGTCCTCTGAAAAGTACCCCTTGTGGAGACTCTCCACTGGCAGCTTTAGCCACTCCAGCGACTTGTATTTTTGCTCTGCGGCCAACTCTGCCAGCGCTCGCTCAAAAGCCACGGCAAATTTGCCCTTGCCGGTTTCGTTGCCCTCGTAGGTTCGATAGTTCGCCACGCGGTCGATAAAAAACAGGCTCAAGACCTTCAGCCCCAGCGCCCGCACCTGAAGCTCTTTGTCCAGGTGTTTCTTCACCGTCTTGCGAATCTGGGATTGCCAAATCTCATCGCGCACTCCGCCCTGCTCCTGCCCAAGCGGCAGGATGAGGCCACTGTCGAAGCGGATGAACTCGGCTCCTGGCGTGGCGTCAATTTCGGTCACGATGAAGCCGTCCTTATAGGCTGCACGGTTGTCGCTCAACTCGTACAGGTCGCTGCCATTCTTCACCGTGAGCGACTTCTCTCTCGGCCCGTTTGGAGTCTGGACCTGAAAGCGCAGCTTTGCCTTCACTCCGCTCTTGTATTCATATCTTTTCCACCCGGACAAATGCATTGTTCTGGCTGCCCGGTGTCGTAGCGCTGTCCACCACAATTTGCTTCACCAGCCGCAGCTCATAGGCGCGGATGGGGTCCAGGCGATACACGAGGTTGTATGGGTTGCGGTGGGTTGCCGAATACCGCAAGGTGCAGAGCGGATTCAGGGCTTTAATGGCTTCCTGTGACTTCGGAGTGCTGTCTACACTCTGCGGCTCATCCAGGATGACGATTGGGTTTGTCGCCTGCACAAACTCAATGGGCTGCCGCCCGCTCAGTTTGTCGCTCTCTTTGTAAATCACATTGGACTTGCGCTCGTCTTCGCTGTCAGTGAAGTTCTTGCGGAAGGCGTCAATGTTGATGATGAGAATTTCTACATTGTTGCTGGTGGCGAACTGCCGCAACCGGCTCACCCTCTTGCCGTCATACACAAACGATTGCGGCTCCAAGTTCGTAGAGCGCCTTGAAGTGCTCGTGAGTTATTTCAATGTTCTTGAGGACCCCTTCCCGGATGGCAACGCTCGGTACCACGATGATGAACTTGCGAAAGCCGTAGCGGGTGGCAAGCTCGTAGATGGTACGCAGATAGACATATGTTTTGCCTGTGCCCGTCTCCATCTCCACGGAGAAATGCGGGCATTGTCTTCCGGGGAGAGGCCACCCCTCAAGCGGTGCATTCCCGTCTGAAACGTCAATCTCATTGCGCCCCTGAATAGCGCGGGTGTTCTTGTGAAGCAAATCTCCGCTCAGTAGGAGTTGATTCCCGACTCCCAATCTCCGTCTGTACCTGTCCGGCAAAGAGGCCGCTGTCACCCTGTTGGTACACGACGGAGTATTCGGGCTGCTGCAACGGCTGCCCGTCAAAAAGGTCTGCTACGGCGGCCACCGCATCCAGTTGGTACTGCTGCTGCGCGTCAAACTGAATCTTCATTGTGTCTCGCCGCGACCCTTTCAGATCGTCTGGAACTTCGTCACGCCCTTGGAATTCATGATGAGCACAGCGTTGGTCTTCAACTGGTCGTTCCCAGCGAAGCCTTCATCCAGGCAAACGACGCGCTGCGGCTTCAGATCAGCAATCGCTTTGATCGTTTCATGCGTGAGGTTCCTGTCCAGGCAGATGAGCATTGCGCCATTGGCTACGCTGTGGACTGCCTTCCCCTCTATGCCAAATGTCTCCACTGGCGTGGTGAGCGGAAAGCCGCTCTTGAGCAGAACCTCGCAGAGAAGGTCTTCCCAAAATCTTCCCTTCTGGACGTGTTCAACGTGCAACTCAAGCTGCTTGACCAGGGTTTCTGGCGTCGCTCTTTCAGTGTCGGCACTCGAGACATTGAAGTTAGAGGTGGCGAGTTTGAAGACGCGGAAACCTTCCTTGTGCACACCACCTAGTTTGAACTTGCCCTCGGCCTCTTTCTCGCTCCGCTGAATGACGCGGCGCACGCGTTCCTTAGTAATCTCAGCAACCGTTCTAAAATCATTGTGCTCGATTCGCTCGGGAAGCTGCACAAGAATGAAACGTCGCGGGGCTGTTTCAGCTTCGCGGACATTCATTTCGATTACCGCGTGGCCAGTGGTACCACTTCCGGCAAAGAAATCGCAAATAAGATCGCCGGGCTGAGTCGCCTGTTCGATCAAAACGTCAATCAGGTCAACCGGCTTGCAAAAAGGGAACACCTTCTCTTTGAATAAGAGCTTGCAGCGCGCGCGTCCCATCCATGGTAGTTCCGACATTCAAGAACGATGAAAAGCCGGTTTGCGTTGCTTCGATCTCACTAAGAAATTGCTTGAGTCGAGGCCTTCCAGTTGGCTTGGCAGGCCAAAGGATTCGCTTTTCAGCAATTACCTCGTTCATTGTTTCTGGCTGATAAGCCCATCCCCTCGTGGGTGAAGGCTCATATGCTCGGCGATTACCCGGCGCACCTCAGACACTGGTACGAAGAGCCGCCGTCCGATTTTCACGGAGGCAACTGCACCGGAATAGCAGTCGCGCCGCCAGCTCCAGCGGCTACGCCCGGTCATCGCTTCGGCGTCCGCCATGCCTAGTAGTTCTGGCTGAATCTTTCGTTCCACCCTGGTCTGCATTCTTGGTTCCTTCCCGTGGCGCGATACGAGTGGCCACTGAGCATAATTTGCGCCCTCGTAGCTATTTTGTGTTGCACAATTTGTTTACATTGCGTAGAATTACGCGTAGCAACTCATTATGCGCATCGTTAGCCTCAGTGAGAACCTCCGGGCGGTCGAGATCACCGCACACCTCCTGAATGATCCGCCGCCAGACGGCTACACTTACCGGCTCCCGGTTCCGGGGGTTGGGCTGACCAGCCTCGATGGCCTTGACCGAGAGACGGTTGGAGTATTTCGGGATTTCCTGCAAAAGCTCGTTGACGAATGGATTCGTTGCGGGAAAAGAGTAATGCCGAAGGATGCTGCGGTTAGCGCATGTGGCCGCGGCTCGACTGAAGGAAATTCCACAGAGTGGGAATGGAGTCTTTCACTGGTGCAAAAGTCGGGATATGAGGACGGAACGGGGGTGCGCGGAAAAGAATTAGACCCATCCGACCCGGCGTTCAATTCCTGGCTTTGGAGGGTCTACTGGGACTTTCTCCACAGAGTCGAGCCGAATGTCTGGTTCATGAGCGATGGCGAAGTGTGTCTCAACTACACCACGCCGGTTTATAGCCAGTTGGGCCCGCCCATTGCATTGCCTCCTTTTCTAAGCAACGACAGCCCATACCTCGATTGCTGGATGGAAGCGGTTCTTTGGTTCATGCAGCTGCTCAACTCTGGTTACGCTCTGCGATTGGATCGCTGTGTGTTTTGCGCGCGGTATTTTGTGCGGAGACGCGAACGGAAGAGCGGGCAGGAATACAAACGCGGTGGGGCGAGTTGCGGGAACTGTCGAAATGAAAGCTCAAAAGCCAGCACCAGCGATACGCGGGCAATTGCCAAAGGCCGAATGTTGGACGTGGCTGCTGAGGCTTGGGCAACCTGGAAGCGCAGTCACAGGACACCGGATCGCTATTCCGCAGTGGCAAACCGGGTGAATGGCAGATGCAAGCCTGAGATTCACATCACCACTCGTAAGCATCGGATTGAATCCTTGTGGGTCAAACGCAATGAAAAAGAGATTCTTTCGCGCGCGCAGCGCGTCACGCCAGCAAAGGGAGGGCAGAAAAATGCCAAAGGCTAAGGAACGCGACGGAGTGTATCAGCGTAAAGATCGGGCCGGCTGGTGGGCAAGCTGGATTGACGCTAACGGACGCAGACGCCAGCGAAAGCTGAACGCGCATACGCTGCAGCAGGCTCGTGCCTTGGTCGAAGCGGAACGGGCTCGGGCGGAAAAGCAACGCACCCTGGGATATGCGCAACCCACACGCGAGATCGTTGCTGCCATCCTTCCGCGCTACCTGCAATTTCAAAAGCCCCGCCTTAGCGAGCGGAGCTACGAGAGAACGAGCGGCGTGATCGAGAACCAGTTGAGACCCACATTTGGAGGGATACGCTTGGGAGATATTCGCCGCGCCGACATCCAGGACTATGTGACGCGCCGCGCCGGTGAGGTTTCTGCGGCAAGCGTGACGAAAGAACTGAATGTCCTGAAGCACCTAATGGGCCTTGCCGTGGAATGGGAACTGATTCCATTCAACCCAGCTGCCAAGGTCAAGGCACCGCGCGTGCCCGCTGGCCGCCTGCGCTATCTTCAGCCGACGGAGCTGCGCGCCCTGCTGGCCGCCTGCCCGGAATGGCTGCGGCCAATTGCGGCGCTCGCCGCTTTTACTGCCATGCGACGGGGAGAAATTCTCGGTTTGCGCTGGCTCGATGTGGACCTGGGCGGCGGACGCATTCTGCTGCCGCAGACGAAAAACGGAGACGGGCGGGTTGTCTACCTGAACAGGCTAGCCGCTGATGTGCTCCAGTCGCAGCGGGTGGATAATGCCAAGGCAACGGACCGCGTGTTTCCCCTGGCCGACCGGGTGACGGCGGATGACATCAGCAAAGGCTTTGCAACGGTCTGCCGTCGCCTCGATATTGTGGACTTCCATTTTCACGATCTGCGCCATACTGCCGCAAGCTGGCTCAGGATGCAGGGAGCGGACATCCACACTGTCGCCCAGCTACTCGGACACCGGGATTTGCGGATGGCAGCCCGGTACCAGCACCTCAGTCCGGAATTTCTCTCTGACGCTGTTGGCAGGCTGGATGGGGTCTTCGGCGACCCACCGCAAATGTCTGCTGATGCCATACAAGCGATGCCACGAGATATGGGGGAAATGGGCCGACATTTCCGCTCTGGCGTTACCGTAGCGTTACCGGAGGTTTTTTCGGAAAAAACAGACCTTGCGCAAGTTGCTGATTTGTTTGGTAGCGCCATCGGGGATCGAACCCGAACTCTCCGCCTTGAGAGGGCGGCGTGTTAACCAATTACACCATGGCGCCATCGTGGAATGACGCTGATCCGAGCGGACCGGCCTCTCTCACTATAACAGGGGTTTTCGCCGCCCCGGCACGACCGTTCCCGCAATCCGATCCCAATCCCTTCGCGCATCCCTGCGCACCCGATCCCGCGAGCTCAATCCGCAATCGACCCCCAGTAGACTGAATGCGTGAGAATCCAGATCGCCGCAATCGGGGCGCGTCCGCGTGCAGGCTTCGCAGAGCTCGCCCGGATGTACCTCGAGCGCATCGAGCCCCTGCTGCCGGGCGCGGGCAAAGCAGCCGTCGAGGCGCCGATGTTCCGCTCCGAGGAGGCGTTGTGGGAGGCCGTCGAGCGCGAGCGCGCGAGAACCGCTCCCATGATCGTGCTGCTCGATGAACGCGGGAAGCAGATGGCGTCGGAGGCCTTTGCAAGTTGGCTTGGCCGCGAGCGCGACGCCGGCCGCCAGCTCATCCTCTTTGCGATCGGCCCCGCCGATGGGTGGTCCGCCGAGTCGCGCAAGCGTGCCAGCCTGCTCCTGTCGCTCGGCCCGATGACGATGGCGCATGAGCTGGCGCGCGTCGTAATCGCGGAGCAGGTGTATCGCGCGCTAACGATTCTCGCCGGACATCCGTATCATCGAGGGAGCCAATAGTCCGCGACAACTTCGATGCTCGCTCCCAGCTCGCGGCTCCCGGCTGAAACTCACATGACCGAACTCGAAACGCAAAAACCGGAAACGCGCAAAGGCCTCATCCTGATCAACACCGGTCCCGGCAAGGGCAAGACCACCGCCGCCATGGGAACGGCGTTGCGCGCGGTCGGCAACGGCATGCGCGTCCTCATGCTCCAGTTCCTCAAAGGCTCCTGGCACTATGGCGAGCTCGATTCGACCAAAGCTTTCGGAGAGAACTTCGTCCTGCGTCAGATGGGCCGTGGCTTCGTGAAGATCGGCGGCGCGGAGACCGACCCCGAAGACATCCGCCTCGTCGAAGAAGCCTGGACCGAAGCCAGCTCCGCCATCCTCTCCGGTGAGTGGGACATGGTCATCCTCGACGAGATCAATTACGCCATCAGCTATGGCATGCTCGACCCGGCCAAAGTCGTCGAGACGCTCAACGCACGCCCGGAAATGGTCCACGTCATCCTCACCGGCCGCAACGCCCACCCGTCATTGGTCGAGATCGCCGACACCGTCACCGAAATGCGGGAGGTCAAGCATGCCTACCAGAAGGGCATCCTCGCGCAACGCGGGATCGAGTATTGATCAGTCACAATACGGCAGCCCCATGTCTCGATTTTGGGACATGGGATCAACGGACCTCGACCCGTCAGCTGCGCCATCCATCAAACTTCGCCGCCCGCATGGCCCCCGCCAACGCCTCAATATCCCCCGCCAGTACCCGATCTTCGCCCAGCGCCTTCACCACACTCCGGACTGCAGCAAATGCCTCTTCGACCTTCCGAGCCGGCTTCAACGGCAACCGATACTCGAGCCCCTGCGCGGCGCACAGCAGCTCAATCGCCAGCACCTTCTCGGCGTTGTCCACAACCTGGCGAAATTTCAGCGCCGCCGTCATCCCCATCGAGACGTGATCCTCTTTCCCGCCTGAAGTCGGCACGCTGTCCGCGCTCGCAGGATGCGCGAGCACTTTGGCTTCATTCAGCAGCGATGCAGCGGCCACATGCGCGATCATGAATCCCGACGAGACCCCCGGCGTCCGCGACAAAAACGGCGGGAGCCCCTCATTAATGTCGGGATTCACCAGCCGATCCACTCGCCGCTCCCCAATTCCCATCAGCGTCGTCATCGCAATCGCCGCCGAGTCGAGCGCCAGCGCCAGCGGCGCTCCATGAAAATTCCCGCCCGACAAAATCTCTCCCCCGATAGACGCCGGACTCCCGGAGCCCCCGCCATGAAGTGGAAACACGAGAGGATTATCTGTAGCCGACCCAGTTTCAATTTCCAGCGTCACCCGCGCATGCCCCAGCCCATCGCGCACCGCCCCATGTACCTGCGGCATGCAGCGCAGGCAGTAAGCGTCCTGCACGCGCGGATCGTTGTGCCGATGCGACTCGCGAATCTCGCTGTCCGCCAGCAGCGCCCGCAGGTGCGCGGCCACCGCGATCTGGCCCGGATGCGGACGCAGCGCGTGAATCCGCTCATCGAACGGTGTTGGCGTTCCCAGCAGAGCCTCCAGCGTCATGGCTCCCGCCAGATCGCCAAGCTCCGCAACGCGCAGAGCGCGCGCCAGGGCCAGTGCGCCAACCGCGGTGATGGCCTGCGTGCCATTCAGCAGCGCCAGACCTTCTTTCGCTTCCAGGGTCAGCGGAGCGATGCCGGCCTGCAACAGCGCCATGGCAGCGGGCAATGGACGGCCGTTGACAACGACCGTCCCTTCGCCGATGAGCGCGAGCGCCAGATGGGCGAGCGGCGCAAGATCGCCGCTGGCTCCCACGGATCCGCGTGCGGGAATCACGGGATGAATGCGCTGGTTCAGCAGCGCGAGCAGCGTCTCAATCAGCTCGGAACGGACCCCGCTGAATCCCTTCGCCAGCACATTGGCACGCAGCAGCAGCATCGCGCGCACTTCGGCCTCGGGGAGCGCCTCGCCCAGGCCGCACGCGTGGCTGCGCACGAGATTGCGCTGCAGCATCCGCACCTCGCCCGGTTCAATGCGAACGTCGGAGAGTTTGCCGAAGCCTGTGTTGACTCCATAGGCCGTCTCGCCGCGCGCGAGCACTCCGTCGACGACGGCGCGTGACGCGCGAATACGCGGAAGGGCCGCTGGATCCAGCGCAACGCCTCGACCCTGAAGCGCGACCTGAGAAATTTCGTCAAGAGAAAGAGGCTGTCCGGAGAGCAACAAAGGCGTCGACATCACCGAACAGGGTACAGGGTGCAGCGTTCAGCGTACAGAGAGCGACGCTTCCGGCAAAAGACACTCTTCGTGCCACAGCCCCGGCGTCACACGAAAAGTCACGACCCTGCCGCCTACCGGAAACCTCGCTTGATACGGGACGCTGCTCACTCTGTTACCTGCAACCCGCTACCTGTTCCCTGGTCTTACGCCGTCTTCGGCTCTTTCACCTTCGAACCACTCCGCCCATACCACGCGATATAGAGATAACAAAGTATCGGCAGAACAAACGCGTGGTGAATGCCAATGCGATCCGCCAGCAGTCCCTGCAGTTCGGGAATAATCGCGCCACCCACAATGGCCGTGATCAGCAGCCCGGAGGCTTCGCCCGTCAACGGCCCCATCTCCGCAACACCCAGGGTAAAGATGGTCGGGAACTGAATCGAGTTGAACAATCCCACCAGCAAAATGCTCCAAACCGCAATGCCGCCGTTCGTCAGCATCGACACCACCACCAGCACCGCCGCGCACAGCGCAACAATGCTCAACACCTTGCCCGGATTCGCCTTCTGCAGCACGCCCGATCCGATAAACCGCCCCACCATCAGCCCGCCCCAGTAGAGCGGCACCCAGGTGCCGATCACCTTCGTCGCCAGAAGAAGAAGGCTGGCCGAAAGTTGATGCAGTCCGCTGCCGGACGCCGTAGCCAGCCCACCAATCTCCGGTTGCGCAAAGTAATTGATCAGGAAACTGCCGATCGAAACCTCCGCGCCCACATATACAAAGATCGCCAGCGCGCCGAAGACCACATGCCGGTAACGCCAGATACTCTGCCCCTGCCGGCCCAGTTCGCTCGGGCGATAATCCTTGGTCGTCTCAATGCGGGGGAACCTATACATCGCAATCGCGAGGCCGAGCAGCACCAGCGCTAGCGCAATCCCGACGTAAGGAATATTGACCGTCGATGCCTCATGGATCTGATAGGCCTTGTGGACCGCTGGCGACATCTTCGAAACGTCCTGCACTTTACCGGCGGTGCGCAGGATGACGAAGGCTCCAAAGATAGGCCCGGCTACTGTGCCGAGCGAGTTGAAGGCCTGGGTCAGGTTCAGGCGGCTCGACGCAGTCCGCGCGGGGCCAAGCACGGTGACGTAAGGATTGGCCGCCACCTGCAGAGCCGTGATACCCGCTGCCAGCACGATGAGCGCTCCGAGAAACAGCGGAAACGACGGCACTTTGGCGGCGGGAATGAAGAGCAGCGCCCCCACACCCATGGTGAGCAATCCCACCACCATCGTCTTCTTGTAGCCGATCCACTCCACCACCTTGCCCGATGGAATGCCCAGCAGCGCGTAAGTCGTGAAAAACGCAAACTGCACCAGCATCACCTGGGCGTAGTTCAGCTCGAAGATCGATTTCAGATGCGGGATCAGAATGTCGTTGAGCGAGGTCAGGAACCCCCACATGAAAAACAGCGTGGTGACCATGGCCAGAGCGCTGCCGTAGCTGCCGCCTTCGCCGGATGCGACTCGGACTTCGGAACTGCTGGAGCCGGAAATTGCCATGATGATTAGTGAGCCTCGCTCGTATAGATGTCCGGATGCGGACAGCAGCAGAATAGAATCTGAACAGAAGTTGTGGGCACACGCGATGATAACGCGCCTGACAGGAAAGAGCTTGAGGGCGAAATACCGCCATCCGGTAGGGAAACCCTTTCTTCTGTGAAACTTTGCGAGGGGCGGCACGTCAGATGGGCAGGGTCGGCGGAGATTTCATCGAAATGAAAACAGCTCAAACAGCACGACAGGCATGGGCCCGGGTCTGCTGCGCCGCATTCCTGGCCCTCTCTCTCGCTACTCTGCACGCCCAGTCCCCGGCCGCCAGCCGCGTCATCGGCACCGTCGCCTCCGTTGGTGCCAGCACAGTCGCCGTGAAGACGGACGCAGGAGCGGTGGTCAACGTCACAGTAGGAGACAGCACGCGCGTCCTGCGCGCAGCGCCGGGACAGAAGACGCTCGCCGGCGCGACGAAAATTACCCTTGCTGACATTCAGGCCGGAGACCGGGTCCTGATGGTGGTCGTGGGCGATCCGCCTTCCGCCAACATCGTGGTCGTCAACAAGCAGAGCGACATTGCTGCTAAACAGCAGGCAGAACAAGCCGACTGGACGCGCCGTGGTCTCGGTGGGCTGGTTAAATCCGTCGACGCGGCTTCCGGGACTGTAACCATCACAGCGACAAATCGCACCATCACGATTCACACCACGCCCAGCACCATCGTCCGCCGTTATGCTCCGGATTCCGTCAAGTTCAGCGATGCGCAGCCCTCGAGCCTGACGGCGATTCAGCCTGGAGATCAGGTCACCGCCCGTGGCGATCGCACCGGCGACGATCTGGCTGCCGATGAAATCGTCTCCGGTTCGTTCCGCAACATTGCCGGCACGGTCCTCTCGATCGACTCCACCGGAGAAACCTTCACCGTAAAGGACCTGGCGGCCAAAAAAACCGTCACTATCAAAATCACTCCTGATTCCGACATGCGCAGGCTCGACCCGCAGATGGCGCAGATGATCGCCCTGAGGTTGAAATCGGCAGGCCAGGCCAGTGGGCAAGCGGGGCAAACACCGGCAGGGGCGGGAGCGCCTCCGGGATCGGCAACAGGCAATAATGGCGCACCCGCAGGACCTCCCGGAGGCGGAGGTCCTGCCTGGCGGCAGAGCGGTGGCAGTGGCGGCGGCGCTGGCGGCTTCGCTCGCGTCCTTCAGCGCTCGCCTGAAATTCATGTCGCTGACCTGCATAAGGGCGACGCGGTAATGATTGTCGCTACCTCGGGCAGTCCAGATTCGGCCACCGCCATCCGTTTAGTGGCGGGCGTGGAGCCGATGCTGCAGGCCTCCGCCAGCGGAAGTCAAAGTATGTTCTCGTCCGCGTGGGGTGGCCTCGGCGGAGGTTCCACGGGTGGCGATCAGGGCGGGGAGGGCACCCCTTAGCACCTGAAGAAGAATAAATGTGAACTCGCTCCGACGCTTAAGCGTCTCTGACTTACAGGGCCAGTTCAGTGAGCAGCGCGGCAGTTTCGCGCTGTTCAATCACAGAAACGAAAACCACATTGGACCGGAGAGTTGTGAAACCTGAATTTCTCTATGGCTGGAAGTGTACGAAGAAAGCGGCGCACCACGCTCGCGCTGTTTCTTTGTCAATTGCTTTGCTTGCAGGACTCCTCCTTACCTGCGGAGCAGGCGCTCAGGCGCAGAGTGCGGCTCCCGCCGCCGGAACTGCCGCAACCGCGGCACAAAACACCGGGGGCATCCGCGGTCAGGTCGCCGATCCAACCGGCGCTGTCATTCCCGGTGCGACCGTCGTGGTCATGTCGACATCGGGAAGAGTCGCTGGCAAAGCCACCTCGGATAACGGGGGTGTGTACACGGTGCATGGCCTGGCGCCGGGGACCTACAGCGTCACCGTTGTCGCGCCTGGATTTGCCGCCTATCGTGTTCCTGGCATCGCGGTTGCCGCCGGACAGATGAAGAATCTCAATCCTGCTCTGCAGATCGAAGTGGAGCAACAGGAAGTCAAGGTTCAGGCCGAAAACACGACCATCAGCACGAATCCGGACGAAAACGCGAGTGCCGTTGTCATCAAGGGCGCGGATCTCGATGCCCTTTCCGACGATCCTGACGAATTACAGAACGAGTTGCAGGCGCTGGCCGGCCCATCGGCGGGTCCCAACGGCGGCGAAATTTATATCGATGGATTCACCGGTGGCACTCTGCCCCCCAAATCATCGATCCGCGAAATTCGCGTCAATCAGAATCCTTTTTCCGCCGAGTACGATCGCCTTGGTTACGGGCGCATCGAGATTTTCACCAAGCCCGGCACCGATAAGGTGCATGGACAGATCCAGGCGGGCGGCAACGATTCCGCTTTCAACTCCCAGAACCCGATTCTGGCTGGGGTCACCGAGCCGGCTTACTCCTCATGGAACCTCCACGGTTCCGTGGGCGGACCCATGTCGAAGACCGCTTCCTACTTTGCAGGCTTGTTTTGGCGCAGCCAGCAGAACGAAAGCGTGCTCGAAGCCATCGATCCGGCTACCGTTGCCTTTAACGGGAGCGGTGTGGCCACCGGTACCTCGGTCAACGAGGCCATCGCCAATCCAAGCACGCGCCTCGATATTAGCCCACGCGTCGACCTGCAGCTGGGTCCGGCCAATACCCTGACCATTCGCGAGGAATACAACCGTTCCGTCAGTACCGACGGCGGTTTGAATCCCCTGAGCCTGCCCTCCCAGGCGATTAACGTCAACGATCAGGACAACACCGTCCAGCTCTCCGACAGCCTGGTCCTCAGCAAAAATCTCGTCGACGATATTCGCTTTCAGTACCGCCGCATTCGCAACGTCGAAAACGCCGTTTCGAATCTCCCCTCGTATACCGTGCAGGGAGCATTCAGCGCCGGCGGGAGCAATGCGCAGACCGTGCAGGATCACGAAAACGACTATGAGCTGCAAAACTACTTTTCTGGAGTAAAAGGAGCGCATTCGCTCAATTTCGGTGCGCGGCTGCGCGCCTACGACGATGTCAACTCCACCAACAGCGGCAGCAATGGCTCCTATGTCTTCCAGAACCTCAATGCCTTTGTTGGCTGCCTCCAAAACCCGCCGGCCGCGAGTTGCGCTGCGCGCCAGTACAGCTTTACCAATGTCAACAATCCCGTGGCGCGAGCGGTGCTGTTTGACGCAGCGCTGTTTTACCAGGACGACTGGAAGCTGAGTCCGCGGCTGACCTTCAGCTACGGGGTTCGCTGGGAATCGCAAAACCGTATCAACGATAAAGATGACTGGGCCCCTCGCGTGACCGTGGCTTATGCCATCGGCCGCAGCGCAGGCAAGCAGCAACCGAAGACCGTCGTCCGCGCCGGTTACGGCTGGTTCTACCAGCGCTTTACCGTGGCCAATGGATTCGGTGCCCAGGTTCCTTACATCATCGAAACCATCCACGAAAATGGATCGAACGAGCAGCAGTTCATCCAGAACTCCGGCATCACCTTCAATCCGAACCAACCAACCCCGATTACATCGAGCTCGGCTGGTAGCGCCACCGGGATGAACGCGCCCACCTTTTACTCCGTCTCGCCCCATATGCGCGCAGCGAACGATATGGAAGGCGCCATAGGCGTCGATCGGCAACTGACGAAGACCATGACCGGCAATGTCACTTACGTCTTCTCTCAGGGCGTCCACCAATACTTCACCGATAACCTGAGCGCCGCGGCCCTCTTTCCGGCGTCGGCCGCTGAAGCCGATATCTACCCATCGGGCCCCGTTCCGGAGCCCACAACCAATGACCTGCAGTATCAGTCGGGCGGCTTCTATCGCGAACATCAGGTGATGACGACCTTCCGCGCCACCTACCGCAAGTTCAGTTTCTTCACGAACTACACCTATAGCCATGCCATGGGCGACACCAGCGGCGTAGGCTCCGTGCCGTCTGTATCGAGCTATCCCGGACTGGATTACGGCCGCACGAATTTCGACGTCGCCAACCGCTTTATGCTCTTCGGCAATTTCACGCTGCCGTGGCAGGTCGCCCTCTCCCCGATGATGGTGGCCAATTCCGGAACGCCCTTTAACGTCACCAGCGGCGAAGATCTCACCGGAAACAATCAGTTCAACGCCAGGCCAACCTACGCTGCGAGTTGCACGGAGACAAGCGCGGTCCAGACCAGCCTCGGTTGCTTCGATCTCAATCCCTACGGAACCGGCGAGAAGATCATCCCCTACGGCGTTGGCACAGGTCCTTCGAACGTGAGCGTAAATATGCGCGTCAGCAAAGTCATCGGGATCGGTCCGAAAGTGGAGGGCGGTCACGGCGGCGATGGCGGCCCAGGCGGCGGCATGCACGGCGGACCTCCGGGACTCGCGGGCGGCGGCCTGAGCGGCATGCGCGGCGGCCCAGGTCGGCTGGATGCGGCTGTCTCCCGAAAGTACGGCCTCACCCTCTCGGCATGGGGGACCAATATCCTGAACCACGAGAACCTGGGGACACCCAATGGGGTCCTGCTCTCGCCGTACTTCGGAACCTCGCAATCCCTCGCGGGCAATTTCTTCGGCTCCCAATCCGGCGGAAACCGCAGCATCTTCCTCCAGGCAAACTTCAACTTCTAGCGACGCTCAATTCGCGGCAGCTTCCCGCTCAGGACTGCCGCTCCTTCCACAGCCGGTAAAGACCCCACGCTGCGATCGTGCACACGTCGCGAATCGTTCCCTCCAGCAGCATGCGCTCGAAATCCGCGATGGACGCGGTCCGCACCACAAGGTCGTGCTCTTCCGGATCGGGATCGGCGCCCGCTGCAGTGAGTCCCGTAGCGAAAAATACGTGCATCTTCTGCCGGGAATAGCCGTAAGCGACCCACATCGTTCCGAGGAAGGTCATCTGCGCTGCGATCAGCCCCGTCTCTTCACGCAACTCGCCGCGAGCCAGGTCTTCCGGATCGACCTCCGCGGTCTCCCAGCCTCCCTGCGGCAGTTCGAGGCTGCGCTCCTGGATGGTGTAGCGAAACTGTTCGATGAGATAGATGGTGTCGTCCTGAAGCGGAATAATCAGCGCGCAATCGTCTTTTTCGACGACGCCATAAATGCCGCGCGCACCATTACTGCGCTCGATCTCGTCTTCGCGCAGGCGGAGCCAGTGGTTGCGGTAAACCTCACGGCTGCTCAGAGTGCGGATGCTCATCTCGAACAGGGTAGCAGCGGCCTGGCAAGTACGATGGAACCAAAGACCTTCTTTCTTGGATACCCGCTCCATGTCCCAACGAAGCTACCGCTCAAGCCTTCTCGGCGCTGCCTGCCTTCTCTCGTCCGCGATCTCCTGCTTCGCGCAACAAATCCCGCCCATCGATGTCACCACGCTCACAGGGACGCGCGTCCTCCTGCCCCAGCCTGGCGGCGGCAAGCCTCTCCTGATCCTCGTCACCTTCTCACGCAAAGGAAGCGCCGACGCCGATGCCTGGAACAAACACTTCAAAACGGTCTACGAAACCGATCCGCGCGTTCAGTATCTGGAGCTCGCGGACCTCCAGGGCGTACCCTCTTTCGTGCTCTCCATGATCCTTCACGGCATGCGCCGATCCGTTGCGGAGCCGGAGCGCTCGCACCTCGCCCCCATGTTCTCCACGGGAGACGACTGGAAAAAACTCGTCGGCGCCAACGACCTCAACGTCACCTACGTGGTCCTCGCCAACCCTGCCGGTCATGTTGTGTGGCAGACCTCAGGACCCGCCACCGACCAAAAGGCCGCCGACCTCCAGGCCGCTGTCGCCGCAGCTGCAACGCCGTCCCATTGATCTGAATTTCTCCGGAGCGCGCAGCGCTTACGCCGTCCCAAATGGATCTTCCAGCGAAGGGCTCGCCGGTGTCAGTAACTCCGCCCCCTTCTCCGTGATGTGCATGTCGTCCTCCAGCCGCACACCAAATTCCCCAGGGATATAAATACCCGGCTCGTCGCTGAAGACCATCCCCGCCCGCATCGTCGGATGAAGATCCCAGCCGAACATATCGTTCGTTACCAGATACGGCCACTCGTGCCCATCCATCCCCAGCCCGTGCCCCACACGATGCGAGAAATACCGGAACCCGGGCCCGTAGCCCGCGTCGACGATCACCTTCCTCGCTGCCGCATCCACGCTGGCCAGCTCCACCCCTGGCTTAGCCGCTGCCAGAGCGGCCTGCTGTGCCTGATGCACCACCTCGAACACGCTCTTCATCTTCTCCGTCGGCTTGCCCAGCACGAACGTTCGCGTAATGTCCGACTGGTACCCCTCCACCGTGCATCCATCGTCCACCATCAGCACCGTCCCCTCGCGAATCGTCTGCACCTGCGCCGATCCGTGCGGCGATGCAGTGTAGGTCCCGATGTTCAGGCTTGCTTCGCCCGGCAGCCCTACCTTGTTATAAGCCGCGGCAATTAATCCCCGCACGTCGGTCGTCGTCATGCCCTCTTTGAGGGACTGATACACGGCCTTGTACACCGCCAGCGTCGCAGCGCTCGCCGTTCGCAGGCATTCCATTTCGTGTGCGTCCTTGATCATGCGGCAACCCGCCGTCACGGGAGTCGCCACCACAAACGTAAGCTGCGGTCCCGCTTTCGCCAGGCTGTTCGAGAAAACAAACTTCATGTTCTCGTCCAGACCCACGCGGCCCGTCGTGATCCCGCGATCCGCGAGCCCCTTCACCACCAGCTCAAATGGGCTCTCGTCCTCCTGCCACGTCAGTACATCGGCGTCCGTCCCGAAAGGCCCCGCACGCAGCAGCTCATGCGCCCGCGTAGTCTCAAACGCAGGACAAACTACAAACGGCTTTCCCTTCGCCGGAATCACCAGCGCCCACAGCCGCTCACCGCCATTCAACCGGATGTTCGCGAAATAGACCGAGCTGGTCGAGTCATTCGCCAGCACAATGGCGTCGATATGGTTCTGCCCCATCAACTCCTTCGCCCGCTCAATGCGCGCCCGCCGCTCATCGTTGCTGATCGGCGCAACCTTCCCTGCAAACGAAGGCAACGCCGCAATCGGAGCGGGAAGGGAACCGGCCTCCCCGGCTTGAACTTCAGAAATCAGCGCACCAGCAGCCGAAACCGCCGCCACTCCACCAGAAACACGAAAGAAAGACCGCCTCGAAAGCATCTGCGCTCCTCAGGAAAGATTTCAGACTTCAGTTGTATGCAGGAACAAAGATTACCTGAGGAGGACGCTTCGCGCCGATTCGGTCAAGCCGACCTTCCACTGTCACTTACAGGTCGCCTGCCCAGTCGACCACGGTGAGGAAAGAGCCCGCATGCCGAAAAGCGCGGTCATGGGAGACCAGCGTAGCTCCCAGCGCAACGGCGTGCGCGGCAATCATCAGGTCCAGTCCAGCGAGCGGCTTGCCGGACGTCTTCAGTCGTGCGCGCAGACGGCCGTAAGCCTGTGCTGCCAGCGACTCCCAGGCGCATATCTCTATCAGCCCCAGTAGTTGTTCCACCGCGGCGCGCAACCGGACTGCGCCCGGCTTCAGTTCCAGACCGTAGCGAATCTCGGCTTCGCTGATCGCAGAGATCGCAACCCGCTCGCGGGTCAGACTCGCCTGCAGGTGTTTGCGCGCCGATGGCGACCGGCCATTGACGATGTACGCCGCCGTGTTCGTATCGAGAAGATAAAAGGAGCTCACATCCACTCCCGCTCCAGAGTGGGCGAAAGGTCGCGATCCAGCTCAAAACTCGTGGCGTTGGCGGCGTCGAGAGCCGCGAAGACCGTATCAAGTAAGGGCCGCAGCGGTTTTTCCGACAGGATCAGCGCTCCCGTTGCGGGGTCGCGCTTGATATAAACCTGCTCAGTTTTGAAGCGGTACTCGGCCGGAATTCGCACAGCCTGGCTGCGCCCGTTACGAAAAACCCGCGCCTTTTGTCCTGAAGCCATCGGTTTCTGCTTCATGATATCTATCATGATAGGTATCAATGGCGGTTGTCAACTTCACGCCCCCATGATCCCAGCTCGGCCACTGCCTCTCGACTATCACGCGATGATTGCGGTCGCATTCCTTTAGCCGTCGTGTGGGCCGTCCTCTTCGGTATTTGTGTCTGGCGCTTTAGGATCCGCGGTCTGTGGCTGATTGTAGTAGCGCCCCTTGCTCTCTGGCGGCCACTCTCGATGTGTTCAATCATTTCCCCCTTGCTGCTATTCGCACAATTGCACTGAGCCTTAGGCGAGGCACCATCTGAAACCTGGCAACCCGTAACCTGCACCCTGTACCCTGTACCCTGCGCCCCGCCCCCTGCTATACTCAGCCGTTGCGGGCTAACCCCGGAAGTACCTCTATTTCCGGCCTTTCGCCCCAATTTCCAGGGCAAAAAATCGATTCTGAGGTCCTTATGTCCGGCCACTCCAAATGGGCGACAATCAAGCATAAGAAGGGTGCGCTCGACGCCAAGCGCGGCAAGATTTTCACGCAGCTCATTAAGGAAATCACCATCGCCGCCAAGTCCGGTGGCGATCCTGACGGCAACCCGCGCCTGCGCAGCGCCATCGCCGCCGCCAAGGCGGAGAACATGCCCAACGACAACATCAAGCGCGCCATCCAGCGCGGCACCGGCGAACTCCCCGGCGCTACCTACGAAGAAATTTCCTTCGAGGGTTACGGGCCCGGCGGCGTCGCCATCATCGTCGACTGCACCACCGACAACCGCAATCGCGCCGTAAGTGAAATCCGCCATACCTTCGCCAAGGGCGGCGGCAACCTCGGCGAGCCGAACTCCGTCCGCTTCATGTTTTCGAAGAAGGGCATCATCGCCGTTCCCAAAGCCGCGGCCGACGAGGAAAAGCTGATGAACATCGTGCTGGAACACGGCGGCGAGGACCTCAATGACGAAGGCGACACATGGGAAATCATCACCGAGCCCAATGCCTTCGAAGCCGTGGCCCAGGCCGTGAAGGACGCGAAGATCGAAACCGTGATGTCCGAGATCACCATGATCGCCTCCACCTACACCAAACTCGAAGGTCCCGCGGCCGCGCAAATGGTCCGCCTCCTCGAAGCTCTTGAAGAGCACGATGACGTCCAGAACGTCTACTCCAATTTCGACATGGACGCGAAGCAGTTGGAGGAAGTGACCAGCTAACCGGGAGCGCTGTGCCCGAGCAGGATCGGCCCTCGTCGGTCCACGACGAAGTTTTCCTGCGCAGCTTCGTCTTGCCCGTCAGCTGTCATACATCTCGTCGTGAAATGAAGAACTGTGAAAGGCTGCAATGAAAACGTGGGAACGGATCGAACCCCTCCTGCCATCGTTTCTCCTGGCTTCGCTTGCCCTGATGCCGGTCGCTTCGGCTCAACTTTCTGCAGCACGTCCTGCTGTCAACGACGCGGCGCCTCCGGTTCAGTTGCTTCCCGGCCTCGATAAGCAGCTCATCGACACAAATGCCAATCCCTGCGTCGATTTTGCCGCCTACGCCTGCGGCAACTTCGACAAGCTCTATCCCATCCCGCCCGACAAGTCCGGGTATGGAAGCGGCGCCATCGTCTACGACTACACCCAGCAGGTCCTTGAAAAACTGCTCGAGAAGGAGGCCGTCGCCAGCGACAAGCGCACGCCCAATGAACAGAAGATTGGCGATTTCTACGCGACCTGCATGGATACCGATGCAATTCATGCTCAGGGGCTCAAGCCCTTGCAGCCGGAACTGGAGCGCATCGCCGCGCTAAGCGATAAAAAGCAGCTCACCGGCTTGCTGGCGCACTTTCAGCTCATCAATGTCAACGCATTCTTCAGCTATGGCGAACAGCAGGATTTCAAAGACGCGCGTAAGCAGATCGCCTTCGTCGATCAGGGCGGTCTTGGTTTGCCGGAGCGCGATTATTATCTCCGCACCGATGCCGCCTCGGTCAAAACTCGCGAGCAGTACGTTCAGCACGTCACGAACATGCTGAAGCTCATGGGTGAGTCGGAGGACGAGGCCACCCGCGACGCGCAGAAGATCATGCAGCTGGAAACCGCGTTGGCCAAAGTGTCCATGGACATCACCTCCCAGCGCGATCCCAAAAACATCTACCACATCATGACCGCCGCGCAGCTGGCGGAGCTGACCCCGGAGATCGCGTGGCCCCGGTTTTTCGAGCGAACCGGAACGCCTCCGGTCGCCGACCTCAACGTCGCCAATCCTGACTTTTTCAAAGGCCTCCAATCGTTATTGGAAACCACCGATCTCGAGACCATCCGCACTTACCTGCGCTGGCAGTTGATCGCCTCCGCCCCCAGCTACGCGCTGCCTCAGGATATGGACGAAGAGGACTTTAACTTCTATGGCCGCCAGTTGCACGGCCAGCCCCAGCAGCAGGCGCGCTGGAAGCGTTGCGTGCAGGCGACCGACGGCGCGCTGGGCGAAGCCCTCGGCCAGGTCTACGTGGCCGATCAGTTTCCGCCTTCCAGCAAAGCCGCGACTCTGCAAATGGTCCATGACATCGAGGTCGCGATGGACCATGAAATTGACACGCTCGACTGGATGAGCCCCGCAACCCGAGTTACCGCCAAAGCCAAGCTCCACCTCGTTGCCGACAAAATCGGCTATCCGGATCGCTGGCGTGACTATTCCAAATTGACGATCGTGCGCGGCGACGCTGTTGGCAATGCCTTCCGCGCGGTCGAATTTGAGAATCATCGCGAGCTCGCCAGGATCGGTCAACCCGTCGATCGCGGCGAGTGGAGCATGAGTCCTTCCACCGTCGACGCGTATTACAACCCCAGCATGAATGACATCAACTTCCCGGCCGGTATTCTCCAGGCGCCCCTCTATGACCCGCACGCTACCGACGCTGAGGTCTACGGCCACATCGGCGCCATCGTCGGCCACGAGCTCACCCACGGCTTCGACGATCAGGGCAGCCAGTTCGACGGCAATGGAAATTTGTCCAACTGGTGGACCCCCGATGACGCGAAGAAGTTCGAAAATATGACCGACTGCGAGGTGAAGGAATACGGCGGCTTTACCGCAGTCGACGATCTCAAGGTCAACGGCAAGCTGACCCTTGGCGAAAACACCGCGGATAATGGCGGCCTGCGCCTCGCTTACCAGGCTTTCCTCGCCGACGCCCAGCGAAAGGGAATTGACCTCACCCAAAAACAACCGGATGGCTATACTCCGATCCAGCAGTTCTTTGTGGCCTATGGTCAGAACTGGTGTGGAAGCATCCGTCCCGCACAGGTGCGCTTGCAGGTGCAAACCGATCCGCATTCGCCGCGCCAGTTTCGCATCGACGGCGTCATACAGAACATGCCGGAGTTTGGACGCGCCTTCGGATGTTCAACTGGGCAGCCGATGATGCCGGCCAACGCATGCCGGGTTTGGTAACCCGCTTCGGTAGCCCGTTTCTCGTCGATTCGGACCTTGCGCCGGACCTGCTGCTCACGGTGAATCTTCTTTTGACGCGGAGAATTTCCAGCGAATGAAATCGAGCAGTCTCACTCCTTTTGTAACTGCACTTGTGCTTTTTTTTGCATTGTCCGCCGGCGCTCAAACCGCTCCCGCCGGCAATGACGTCAGCGTGCAGGCGCCTGCTCGTTTCGCGGATCAGGAAGGCCCGGCGCGCGCCGCCTTCGCCAACCGCCCCTGGGAATACGGCCCATTTTTTCAGGGAGGGTCCGGCGTCGGTGAACGCGCCGGCTTCAAATTCACATCGGCCGGCTTCCGCCTGGGTAAAGTCATCACCGATCAGCACCTGAGCGGCTTCTTTCGCGGCCAGTTTGAGGTAGCCGGAGAGGTGATGCCTTACTGGCAGGCATTCACTCCACCCCCGTCTTCGCAGGTTGTGACCGTCTATGATCCGGCCGCCGGGCTCAATTACTCCTACACTGTAACTACCGGTGGCGGAACCTTCACCGGTGTCAGCGTCACTCCGGTCATTTTTCGTTGGGATTTTAAGCCAGGGCGTCGCTTCGCTCCATGGTTCCAGGCCGCGGGCGGACTGATTTATACCACCCATAAGTTTCCTCCCGACGTCCTGGTCCCGCATGGTCAGCCCGGCGGCACCAGCGTCTGGAACTTCAGCCCCCAGGGCGGATTCGGTTTTCACTATTTCTTTCGTCCTGGACGAGCGATTACCCTCTCGGGCAATGGGGTCCATATCTCCAGTGCCTCCCTCGGCGACCGCAACCCCGGCGTCAACGCCAGCGTGATGTTTCAGATTGGGTATACCTTCTTCAGCGGAAGGTTTTAGCAAGGTCGAGCAGTCGCACGGCGTTCGTCCCTGCCCCGGTGTGCTCGTCAGGTTTCGAAATGTCCGACGCTCTTATCGAATGCGTGCCCAACTTCTCTGAAGGCCAGAGGCCCGAGGTGATGCAGGCCATCGTCTCGGCGATGAACGTCGAGGGGGTTCGCCTGCTCGACTGGTCGCTGGATTCGGACCATAACCGTTCCGTTGTCACCATCGCTGGTCCGCCGGCCGCCGTCGTCGAGGCAGCTGTGCGTGGGGCCGGCTGCGCTTCGCAATTGATCGATCTGACTGCTCAGCAAGGGGTCCATCCGCGCATCGGCGCCGCGGACGTCATCCCCTTTGTTCCGATCCGCAACATCTCCCTCGAGCAATGTGCTTTGCTGGCCCGCCAGGCAGGAATGGAAATCTGGAGGCGGTATCAGGTCCCCGTCTACTTCTACGAAGCTGCAGCTGCCCGCCCCGATCGCGCCATGCTGGAAGAGGTTCGCCGCGGCCAGTTCGAAGGTCTCCGCGACGCCGTGTTACGCGAACCGGCACGGCGGCCGGACGTCGGCGGTCCGGCACTGCATCCCACGGCCGGCGCGTCGGCGGTTGGAGCGCGGCGGTTCCTCATCGCGCTGAACCTCTATCTCAACACCGCCGAAGTCGCCGTGGCCCGGGCCATCGCCAGGGATATCCGCCAGTCCGGTGGCGGGCTCGCCGGCGTCAAAGCCATGGGGGTCTCCGTCCATAACCAGGCCCAGGTTTCGATGAACATCACCGATTTCACACGAACCCCGGTCGGCGAAGTCTATGCAGCCGTTAAGGAAAAGGCCCTCCGTCATGGAGCTGCCCCCGCCCGTGCCGAGCTGGTCGGGCTTATTCCTGAAGCAGCTCTTGAGCGAAACAGCGAGTGGCTGCGTCTGCTGGATGACATCGGTTCCGGAGGTTTCGATCCCGAGCAGAAGGTCCTGGAGCGGCGGCTGGACCACCCGCTTCCCTGGCCTCAAACCGGGTACTGAGTCGTTAGTTGTACAACCATCCTCTGGAAACCCAGCGTAAAATTGAGGATACGTCGAAAAATTGGCGAGACGCGCCTGAGTCGTCCCCCGATTTTCAGTGTCAAATTCCTCAGCAAGTCGTCAAAATCGTCAGACTCAGCCGGTGGTCCGGCGGAGGGAGCAGGTTCAAAGTGAAATTCAGCAGACAGTCAATCCTTAGCATTGGTGGTTCACTCCTCTTGTTTGCGGCAGCTGGACTGCCGATCCATGCGGCGCAGATCGATACCGACTCGCGTTCCGCGATCCCCCGCGACGTCCAGCAGTTGATCGTCGTCGACTACCGCGTGATGGAGAATTCGCCAGCGGCCATGGATCTGAAAGCCCGTGTGCTTCCTCCCGAATTGAAGCAACTCGAAACAGCGCTCAAAGAGTCTGGCTTGAATGAAAACCAGGACGTCGAGCAGCTGGCTTTCGCCGCCTACCGCGTCGGCTCTTCCGACAACGTCCGGATTGTCGGGCTGGCGCAGGGCCAGTTTCAGGTCAACGACATTCTCGCGAACTTCCGCAAGAACAAGGTCAAGCCGACCATCATCCGCAACAACCGCCTTTATCCCATGGGCGCCAGCGGAATGCTCGTCACCTTCCTCAATCCGACGACCATGTTGTTCGGATCGAACGACGCCATTAAACCCGCACTCGACGCTCGCGACGGTCTCGCTCCCAGCTTCCTCACCAACCAGGACATGCTCGCCGCCATGCAGCAGGTCGACACCGAGCCGATCTGGAGCATCCTCGACCAGAAGGGCACGCAGTACATGATGCACTCGCTGCTCGGCCAGGCGTCCCAGCTTGCCGATTATGAGCAGGTCCGCAAGCGGCTTCTCGACTCCAGCTACACCATGAACTTTACCAATGGCGTTAAGTTCTCCCTTTATGTAGCAACATCGGATACATTAACCGCCGCGACCATGTCCTCGCTGCTGAATGCCGCCGCCATGTACGAAAAGGTCAGCGGAAGCACGATCGAGAAGCAGGCCATCGACTCCACCACCATCGACTCGACCGCCGGCATGCTCAGCGTCAAGTTCGTTGCCTCCGACGGCCAGTTCTCCGCCCTCCTGCAGTCTCCGCTCTTTCAGAACGTCGTCCGCTAGTGTCCTGAATCTGAAGTTCGCTGCAGAATCAGGTCAGGTGGCCCATTCAAGCCCGGTTTTGGCTTGAGTGGGCTCGCCGCCCTACCCCTGCGGCGAAGGATGCTTCGCCTCATAGATAAACATCTCCTCACCATCCGGCAGCCGGAACGCCGTCAGCTTGCCCCAATCCAGTTCCTTCACCGGCTGCGTAAACTCCACCCCCTTGCCGGTCAGCTCCGTCATCGTCCTTCCGATGTCGTCGCACATCAGATAAAGCTGATGCTTCGCCGCGCCATCGTGCGGATGCACCGCCATCTCCGCGGGCGGCAGCGCGAAGATCAGCCACCCGCCTCCGGCATCCACAGCAGGGAACTGCAGCACATCGTTAAAGAACGCCCGCAGCTTTTTCGGTTCGCGCGTGTAGAGCACTACATGGGCTGCGTTGATCATCGTCCTGGCCTCCCTGGCGCTTCCGCTCTTCGTACCACTTCTCTCCGGATCACTATGGCACCCAACCGGCAATGACACGAAAGTTTTTCTCCCTGTTGACCGACCCGATAACCCTCCTCCCCCTCCCCGGTATAATGAAGGCTGCGGAAAGAGCGAAACCTCTTTCAACATTTCGTTCCTGAAGGAAATTATGGCCACCACCAACGCCAGCGCCCCGTCTGCGCAGGCTGACTCAGAACCGGCTGCCCCCTCTAAACCGGTCGTCAACGATTTCAGCATCCAGATCGCTACCGTCAACGGTTCCGGTTCCCAGTCGGCCAACAGTGTCCTGCTGCGCAGCATCTTTGCCATGGGCGTGCCCGTCAGCGGCAAGAATCTCTTTCCCTCCAACATCGCCGGCCTGCCAACCTGGTTCACCATCCGCGCCAGCAAAAACGGCTACGTCGCCCGCCGCAAAGAAGTCGACCTTCTCATCGCCATGAACGCCGAAACCGCCCGCGAGGACATCCTCTCCCTGCGCCCTGGTGCCGCCGCCATCTACGAAGAGAGCGCCAACCTCAAGCAGTTTCGCGACGACGTCACCTGTTATCCGGTGCCCTTCGACAAGCTCACCGCCGCCGTTTGTCCCGAGGCCAAGCTGCGCAAGCTCGTCAAGAACATGATCTACGTCGGCGTCGCCGCCCAGCTCCTCTCCATCGACGTCAAGGCTCTCGAAGGCGCGGTCCGCAAGCAGTTCGCGAAGAAGCAAAAAGCCGCCGACCTCAACTGGGCCGCCGTCGAAGCCGGCTTCAACTACGCCGCGCAGTCCCTCACCAAGCAGGACCCCTTCGTCCTCGAGCGCATGCACGCCACCGAAGGCAAAATCATCATCGATGGCAACGCCGCCTGCGCCCTCGGCGCGATGTTCGCCGGCGTCACCGTCGTCACCTGGTATCCCATCACGCCCTCCTCTTCCGTCGTCGAGCAGCTCATCGACTACCTGAAGAAATACCGTGTCGAGGAAGACGGCAAGGCCAGCTTCGCCGTCGTCCAGGCGGAAGATGAACTCGCCGCCATCGGCATGGTCCTCGGCGCTGGCTGGGCTGGCGCGCGCTCCATGACCGCCACCTCCGGTCCCGGCATCTCGCTCATGACCGAATTCGCCGGCCTCGGCTATTTCGCCGAACTCCCCGGCGTCATCTTCGACATTCAGCGCGTCGGACCCTCCACCGGTCTGCCCACCCGCACCGCTCAGGCCGATCTGCTCGGCATCGCCTTCCTCTCGCACGGCGACACCAAGCACGTGATCCTCCTGCCTGGCAACGTCAAAGAATGCTTCGAATTTTCCGGCGCGGCCTTCGATCTCGCCGAGCAGCTCCAGACTCCCATCTTCGTCCTCTCCGATCTTGACCTCGGCATGAACAACTGGATGTCCGATCCCTTCGAGTATCCCGACAAGCCGCTCAACCGCGGCAAAGTCCTCACCGCCGAGCAGATCCAGGAGAAGGGCGGCTTCGCGCGCTATCAGGATGTCGACGGCGATGCGATCCCCTACCGCACCCTCCCCGGCACCGACCACCCGAAGGCCGCCTACTTCACCCGTGGCAGCGGTCACAACGAGAAGGCTCTCTACTCCGAGCGCCCCGAGGACTATCAAAACCTCATGGAGCGCCTCGCGCGCAAGTTTGAAACCGCGCGCAATCTGGTGCCCGCGCCCATCGTGGTCCAGACCGGCAAATCGAAGGTCGGCATCATCGCCTACGGCACCTCCGACTTCGCCGTCACCGAGAGCCGCGATCAGCTCAAGAAAGAATATGGCGTCGAAGCGGATTACCTCCGCCTGCGCGCCTATCCCTTCGGCCGCGAGCTGCGCGACTTCGTCGCCTCCCACGAACGCATTTATGTCGTCGAGCAGAACCGCGACGCCCAGATGCTCGCCCTGTTGAAGATCGACCTGCCCGCCGACCAGACTCCGAAGCTGCGCAGCGTCCGCCACTTCAACGGCCTGCCCATCGATGCGCGCTCCGTCACCGACGAAATCGTCTTACAGGAAGGAATTTGATCGCCGGAGCTATGACCGCATGGTTGGAACCTTCGCGCATGACCGTCCCGCGCGAGCGGGACTGCGGTAAAAGCCCCGGCCTTCAGGCCGGGGAACTGGAGCACCAGAATGGGGCCTTTAGGCCCGGGTGGTTACTGGGATCAAAGGTCGAGGGCCTGGCGTTCTCTGCCTGAGCCTGTTTTGAAGGGGCATGACTTTAAGTCATGCCGTAAAAAGATGGCGCGAAGCGCCTTCCTTGCTGCCGCAGGCCGTTGTTGATCTGCGGGAAAACTGAAACGTTCTCGAAGAGGTAAAGAAAAATGGGTACCACAGCCACCCCAACCCCCAAAGTCAACCGCATCGGCCTCCCCGTCCTTGAATACCGCGGCAGCAAGACCACCCTTTGCGCCGGATGCGGCCACAACGCCATCTCCGAGCGCATCATCGACGCCATGTACGAAATGGGTGTCCAGCCCGAGCGCGTCATGAAGCTCTCCGGCATCGGCTGCTCCTCCAAGAGCCCCGCCTACTTCATGTCCCGCTCGCACAGCTTCAACAGCGTGCACGGCCGCATGCCTTCCGTCGCCACCGGCGCTCTGCTCGCCAACAAAACCATGCTCGGCATCGGCGTCTCCGGCGACGGCGACTCCGCCTCCATCGGCATCGGCCAGTTCGTCCACCTCATGCGCCGCAATCTCAACATGATCTACATCATCGAAGACAACGGCGTCTACGGCCTCACCAAAGGTCAGTTCTCCGCCACCGCCGACATCGGCTCGAAGCTCAAAACCGGCGTCATCAACGACCTGCCCGCCATCGACACCTGCTCGCTCGCCATCCAGCTCGGCGCTACCTTCGTCGGCCGCTCCTTCTCCGGCGACAAGAAGCAGCTCCTCACCATGCTCAAGGCCGCCATCGCCCACAAGGGCACCGTCATGCTCGACGTCATCTCGCCTTGCGTCACCTTCAACGACCACGAAGGTTCCACCCGCAGTTACAAATACATGCAGGAGCACGAAGAGGCAATCAGCGAAGTCGGCTTCGTCCCCTCGTTCGAGGAGATCGACGTCGAATACGATCCAGGCGCCACCCTCGACGTCACCATGCACGACGGCTCCAAACTCCGCCTCAGGAAGCTGCACGAGGGCTACGATCCCACCGACCGCCCCCTCGCCGTCAAAACTCTGATGGAGTCGCACGCCAAGGGCGAAATCCTCACCGGCGTCTTCTATATCGATACGCAGAAGCCGGCCTTCACCGACCTGCTCAACCTCGTCGACGAGCCGCTCGCGACATTACCCCAAAGCCGCACCCGCCCCCCGAAGCAGGTCCTCGACGAAATCATGACCCGCCTGCAGTAGGGCAGGGAACTGGCGTCTTTGTTTGGGTTTGCGCATCTGCGGCCGTCGTTTGCGTGGCCGGGGCTGAGCCTTGGAATTCCCCTCTATGCCAAGCTGTCATCCTGAGCGAGTTTGGCCGAAGACTCGGCCAAACTCAGGCGAAGGATCTGCGGTTGCCTGTTAGCGCGTTGTGGCACGAACATCCGGGACGCCACACTGATATAGAGAAGAAGGTGCGCGATCCGCGCACTTTGTTTTAGTGATGCACAACGCCTCAATACAAACCGACTTTTCGATACGGGCTGAGCACAATTGCGATTTAATTGATCCAGCTTCGGCAACAATTGCTTCCGGTGTTGGGCAGATAAATTAATATTTGCCGCAGTGAAAATATGAAAAGAGAACAGAGTTGGTTTGAGTTTCGGGACAGACGTTCACGCAGCATGAATCGCAATGCGTGGGTCGCACTGCGAGCGATGAAGAAGACCGCCGACTTTCCAGAAAGGTTCAGCCCCGGGTATGAGGCCGAGTTTTTCGCAAGCGTAACCGCGGCGATACCGGCGAGAAAACGGAAGATCGCCGAGAAAGTAATAAATTGGCATAAATTGGGTCTGATGGGAGACAACTGCCCATGGTTCGAGCGCAAAACTTACCATCGGGCCGATGAATTCCATACCTACCCAGAAGACGTAAAGGGAACCTACCTCGTCTTATGTCAGCGCGGAACAAAAAATGAACACCAAGAATGGCACCCGCATCCTGATCTCGTATTAGGCTTGAATCTGAAACGGGAGGGTGATGTCTGGCTCGCGGTTGAAGAGGGATATGCTCCGGTCATTCGACTTTCTCGAAATCCGGATGGGGCGCCAGATCTGCTGGAAGTCAGATCCGAACAATTGAAGGACTTCCTTGCCGCCATCAACGCGTGCCTTTGTGTTTCCACCTATAGAAGCCGGGAGGTCATCGTTGCGGAGAAGCCAGACTTGCCATGGTCGGCGGATCCTACAGTCGAGGAAGTCGAGGGCCAAAAATGGCAGGGAAGTATAACCGCCATCAATGAGCACGGCCTTCGCTACGGGGAGGATATTGCCGTTCTCCATGTCGGTCGAAAGAACTTCGATATGGGACAAGATGTGCCGGAAGTTGGAATCGAAGACGAGTTCGAAACGAAATCTTCCACGAGACAGGTTAGAGGAACCAAGCTCTTTCGCGTTTGGGGTGAGTTGTGGAAAGTAGAGTTTATCGAGCCCGGGTTACATAGTCCAAGGGTGAGGCACGACGATGTATCTTCGCAGGTTTACTTTTGTGTTGATGGGGCCGGCAATCGAAAGAGCGCAGACGAGTTGGGCCGCAAGGGGCAGTGGCTATGGTTCAGACCCGACGTTATCAACAAGGCGCTCGAGTTCAGAGGTTCCTTGCTGACATGGTACACGGGTCAAACAGGAGGGATTGATTTCGGAGCGGGAGGGAATGTTCCCTTCGGAGTCAACGATCTCGGGCTCGTGAACGTCTACGCAAAGGACATCGGCAACTCACATATTTGGCAGCAGCGAATTTGGGTTGGTTTTAATGTTGGCCCGGACGGAGGAGTTTCGCGCGAGTTGCTCATGGCGCAGGCTGAAGGAATCCCCGCCCGCACCCACGCACCTGAAGCGTTTTTGAAGAAGAGCATTGAGGTGCTAAATCAGAACAGCAGAGCACGGTTCGGATTCGAAGTGATAAGACCACATGCCGAACATGAGAGATTGTTTCGTTCAATTCACAGATTTAGAGCTATCGACGAACCCGGGTTTTACTCCCTTGCAAAAGATATTGCGAGAATCACCGCGGACAGCATAGATTCGCACAGTCTGCAAAAGATAGCTTCCATCCAACAGGGCCAAAATCGAGGATCCCTAAAATGCCTTGAAAGCGTGTTGGGCACCGTCATCGATTCATGCGACGCTGCTCGCATCATGGCCCCGCTCTTCGGCGCGTATGACCTCCGTCTGGCTGACGCGCACCTCCCCAAATCCGACATAGATGACGCATTCGATAGGGTCAATGCCGGGCGCACGACACCGTGGATACAGCAGGGCGCGCGCCTCCTGGACGCCGTCGTGAGCTCGTTGACGCAGGTAGGATCGGCTTTTTCACCGGCCTCATAAAGCCCCCCGTGGCGTGAGTGCAAATCATGACTGATCCCCGAATCCCCCCTTGACCCTCCCCTTACGTCATAGTCCATGATGTCCGAGGTGAGACCCATGAGCACCTTCCGCATCCAGGAGTTCGCCAGGCTCGCCGGTGTCACCGTCCGGGCCCTGCATCACTACGACCGGCTCGGGCTGCTGTCGCCCGCGCATCGATCCGACCGCGGCTACCGGCTCTACGGCCACGACGATCTCGGCCGCCTCGAGCGGATTCTCGCGCTGCGCTACCTCGGCCTGTCGCTGCGCGAGATCGCTGCGTTGCTGAACACCGCCAACGGCCGCGGCGCAGAACCGCTCACCGTCACGCTGGCCCGGCAACGGGCCGCACTGCGCGAACGGCGCGACGGCCTGGATCGCGTCCTGCGTGCCATCGAACATGCGCAACGGCGCGCCCAGGACCCTGAGCGAACCGCCCCTGCGGAACCCGAATGGCTCCTCTACCAATCCATCCTCAAGGAGATACACATGCAGGACGCCACAGACTGGACCGCGAAGTACTACAGCCCGCAGGCCCTCGAGACGCTGCGCTCGCACCGCGCCGCCATGACGCCCGAACAAAAGGCCGATGCCGGTGCGCGATGGCAAGCTTTGCTGGCCGATGTGCAGAGCGCGCTCGACCGCGAGGTGCCGCCGGACAGCGCCGAAGGCCGCGCACTGGTCGCTCGCTGGCTCCGCTTGGGCGACGAGTTCACCCTCGGCAATCCGGAAATCCTCGAAGGCTACCAGCGGCTTCATGCAGACGAGAACCATTGGCCGGAGGACGAAACAACGGCCATGCTCAGGGCAGCCCGTCCCAAACCCGAGCATCGCTCGTTTTTCGACCAGGCGGTGCAAGCCTGCCTGCGCCACGGCTGATCAACGGGGGCCGCTCTACCACGGAGCGGCCCACCGCCTACTCCCTGCCCTACGGAACCGCCGCTCCCCCTCCTGCGTACCCGCTTGAATGGCCGCTGACCTCCGCTTCGCTCTGCGCATGATCCTCGCCCACCGCTGGTTCTCGCTCGCCGTTGTCGTCACCCTCGCGCTCGGCATCGGCCTCAATACCATGGTCTTCACCATCGTGAACGCCGCGCTCTTTAAGCCCGTGCCCGTTCCCGGGGGCGCCCGCCTCGTCTCCATCGCCACGCACCTGCCCGAAGCCCATGACGGCCGGGACACCCGCATTTCGTACCCCGATCTCCTCGACTACCGCGCCCAGGCCCGCTCCTTCGAAGCCATCGAGGCCGGGTCCGGTCAGGAAGGCGTTCTCGGCGAGCCAGGAATTCCGCCGCAGTCCTACCACCTCCAGCGCGCCACCAGCGGCATCTTCTCCATGCTCCACATCCATCCCGTCCTGGGACGCGACTTCCTGCCCTCCGACGCCGAGCCCGGCGCTGCTCCCGTCGTCATGATCGGCTACACCATCTGGCAGGAGCGCTACGCCGGCTCGCTCTCCGTCATCGGCCGCCAGGTCCGTGTCAACGAGAAGCCCGCGACCATCATCGGCGTCATGCCCAAGGATTTCGCGTTCCCCACCACCGTCGACATGTGGATGCCCCTCGCCCCCACCCCCAACGATCTCAAACGCGACAATCGCCAGCTTGAGGTCTTCGGCATTCTCCACCCCGGCGTCAAAATCCAGACCGCACAGACCGAAATCGCCGGCATCTCCCAGCGCCTCGCCGCCCAATATCCAGAGGACAAGGACATCACCGCCAGCGTCATGTCCTTCCATGAGCGCTACAACGGCGGCAACATCAAGATGGTCTTCCTCCTCATGCTGGCCTCGGTTGGATTCGTCCTGCTCATCGCCTGCGCCAACGTCGCCAACATGATGCTCAGCCGCGCCATTGGCCGTCAGCGTGAGATGTCCATCCGCGCCGCTCTCGGCGCTTCACGCTGGCGCGTCGTTCGCCAGCTCCTCATCGAAAGCGTCCTGCTCAGCGTTCTTGGCGGCGTCCTCGGCCTCGGACTTGCTGTCTTCGGCGTGCACTGGTTCGACCTGGCCACATCCGCCGTCGGCCGTCCCTACTGGGTCCAGTTCACCATGGACTACCCGGTCTTCGGCTACTTCGCCGCTCTCTGCATCCTCAGCGGACTGCTCTTCGGCCTCGCTCCCGCCCTCCGCGCCTCACGCCCCGACCTCAACCAGGTCCTGCAGGAAGGCGCGCGCAGCATCGGCCGCCATCGCGGAGGATTCCTCGCCGCCTCCCTCGTCGTCTTCCAGTTCGCGCTCACCGTCGTGCTGCTCACCGGCGCCGGCGTCTTCGTCCACGGCCTCCTCAAAGCCATCGCCACCAACCGGTCCATCCCCTCCGATCAGCTCATGGTCGCTCGCGTCGAGCTTCCTCAGGAGCGCTATAAGGACGTTGATGCCCGCCAGCGCTTCTTCGATCAGCTTCTCCCACGCCTCGAGGCCATCCCCGGCGTCACCCGCGCCTCCATCGTCTCCAATCCTCCAGGCCTTGGCTCCATCGATACCCACATCGAGATCGAGCACGCTCCCTTCATCGATCCCGCGCACCGCCCGCCCGTCTCCTTCGTCGTCTCCTCGCCCGGCTATCTCTCGACCATCGGCTTGCCCCTGCTCCTCGGCCGCGACTTCAACGCCCTCGACGGAACCCCGAATCATCTCGGCGCCATCGTCACCCGCGAAACCGCGCAGCGCTTCTGGCCGGGCCAGTCCGCCATCGGTCGCCGCTTCCGCCTCTACGATGATCCGAACAAGCCCGGTGAATGGATGACCGTCATCGGCGTCTCCGCCAACATCGTCCAGGACGTCAACACCCAGAATCCCAATCCCCTCCTCTTCCAGCCCTTCCGCCAGATGGACTGGGGCGGCATGTCTCTGGTCGTCGAATCCAACGCCAATCCCGCCAAAGCTGTCAGCGCCGCCGTCCAGAGCCTCGATCGCGATCTCCCCCTCCGCGACACATACATGCTCTCCGGCGCCATCGAGCACAACCAGTGGTATCTCCACCTCTTCACCGAACTCTTTATGGGATTTGCCCTCACCGCGCTGCTCATGGCCGCCGTCGGCATCTATGCGGTGCTTGCCCAGGCCACCAGCCGCCGCACCCAGGAAATCGGCGTCCGCATTGCTCTCGGCGCCAGCATGCGCAACATCCTGATGCTGGTCATGCGCCGCGGCCTCTGGCAAATCCTCGCCGGCCTCGCCCTCGGACTCGCCGCCGCCATCCCGGCCGCGCGCCTCATGGCGAGTCTTCCTGTCAGCGTCTCACCGACGGATCCCATCGTCTTCATCACCGTCGCCGCGACGCTGGCCTTCGTCGGCCTCATCGCCTGCTGGTTGCCCGCTCGACGCGCCGCCGCCCTCGATCCCGTTCGCGCCATTCGCTATGAGTGAGCCGCTGGACACCGAGCCGGAATCTACACCAGCGCTCCGGGATACCTGAAGATGTAACAGGATCTCTTTAATTTGGCCTCATACAGCGCCACATCGGAGGCCTTGTACAGCTCCTCGATGCTGTCGCCGTCATCGGGGTACAGGGCCACTCCCACGCTGGTGCCGATCGTAAGCATTTGTCCATTGAATGCAATCGGAACAGCGTTATAGCCAACGATACGGTCGCAGATGAGGTGAATCGAGGCCTCGTCGAATGCGCCACACAGAAGGACGGCGAATTCATCGCCTCCCAGCCGGCCGACGCAATCGTCTTCACGCACCGAGGCGCGCAATCGCTGCGCCGTTTCGATCAGGACGCAGTCCCCGGCATCGTGGCCCCACGTATCGTTGATGCGCTTGAAATGATCGAGATCGACCAGCAGGAGAGCGAATCGTTCATCGGATCGGCGCGCCTGCTCCAGGCGGGCCCGGAATTGCTCTGTGAACCCGCGCCGGTTGAGAAGCGAGGTAAGCACATCGCAGTTGGCAATCTCTTCCAGCCGGCGATGACTTTCCACCAATGCGGCGGTGCGTTCCGCAACCAGGCTCTCGAGGTGGCGCTTCTGTTGGACGAGCACCCGCAGGCGAAAGTTGTCGAGAAAATGCAGCCCCAGCAAGGTCACGGCTCCGCAGCCAGCCAGAAACCACCACGTCTGCCACCACGGAGCAATAACCGAGAAGGCGAATTGAGCCGGCTGCGCGGTCCACAGATCGTCGGGACCGGCGGCGGCCACCTCAAACCGGTAATGGCCAGGGGGAAGGCGCTCGAAATGAATTCCGTGCTCGCGGGTCTCATTCCATCGCGTTTCATACCCGGCCAGCCGGTAGCGATAACGGATGTTTCCTTCATCCGCATAGTGAAGCCCGGCAAACTGGATGTAAAGCGACCGCTGAGCATAGGGCAATGCCGGCCGATCGCTCGCGCTCCACTGGCGCGACTGGGCCTCGATCGATGTCAGAACGACCGGTGGCGGAGTTTCGCTTGCGCGCAGCCGCGATGGGGAAAAGCGCGACAGTCCCGCAGACGTTCCAACCCATACATTGCCTTCGCGATCGGCCTCCAGGGCAAGACTGTTGGTATCGTTCCAGATGAGGCCGTCTTCGCGGCTGAAATGCCTCCATCGCCCCCGATCCATCCGGTCCACTCCGGCATCGGAGGAGACCCAGAGCCTCCCGGCGGTGTCGAAGGCTATCCCAAAGATTTCATCCGAAGCCAGCCCATTTTTTCTTGTGTAATGGGCGGGCTGGATCTGGTCTCCATGAAACCTCAGCCTGCTCAGGCCCATCGCGTCTTCGTAGGAGATCCACAAATCGTCTTCCTGACCCGGCTCGATGACCAGCACTGAATCGGACAGGAGCCCATCCCGCTGGGTAAAGATTCGCCATTGACCGTGGTTGAAGCGCGCCAGGCCATGGGAAGTTGCAACCCATACGGTGTCTCCCCCCGAAACAACTTCAAAGAACCGGGTCCCGGCGGCCAGGCCCGGAATTTCAACCCGATCCAGTTCCAGACTGCCATCCCCTGCCGCCTGCCTGGTGCGAAAGCAGCCGTCCGAACCGGCGGTCCACAACCGGCCCCCGCTGTCGATCGCCATGGACTCCGCCCAACCCGCCGCAATCACCGAAGCAGATCGCTCATCGGCCGGCAGCTTTCCGCCACCGCGGAAGCGGGTTATCCCGTTCGGATAGGTCGCGGCATAGACATCGCCATTGCGCCCCTCGGCGAATGCGTGGACTTCGCTCGCCGGGGAACCGGGCCGCCCTCGCCACGAGAAGACCACCTTGCCCTCGCGATCGAGAATGTTCACCCCACCGCTGCTGCCAATCCACGTCTGTCCACGGGAATCTCGATGAATCGCCCAGACGATGTTGTGGAGCAGGCCGTCCTCCGTGTTCCACGAAACCCAGTCGCCCTGGCCCAATTGGCGGACAACGCCCCTGCCCATTGTGCCAAGCCAGAGGGATCCCTCCCCATCCACCAGCACGGCGCTCACACTGTCTGCGGGCAGGCCATGGCCCGCGTCAATCAGAGTTTCCCTGTCTCCATCGAGGACAGCAACGCCGGAGTAGCTTGAGACGTAGACGCGGCCCCACCGGTCGGCATACAGCCCAATGTAGAAAGTCTTCCTGAGCCCGGTTGTCCGCTCCTCGAAACGGCTCATTCCCCGCGGGCGCTCGAAGAGCCGTGTTTCGCTCAGGACCCACAGGTTCCCCCTGGAGTCCTGGACGATGGAGATCCAGCGATCCGCAGGCAATCCGTTCGGCGTACCGGCCCGCTCTTCCTGACTGCCGGCCGGCATCCGCCAGATGTCCCGATCTCTCGCAAACCAGACCTCGTTTCCCTGGACCAACAGACCGCGAATGAACCCGCGTGCCACCTGTTGAAAATGGCCGTTCCCGTTGCCATCCGGATCTCCCCGCACAATGCCCGTGGGACCCTCCGCGTACATGCGGCCCTGGTCATCGAACGCGATTGCCCGAAAGACTCCTGGTTCTCCCACGTCCACAACCTGGAATCGACGGCCCACGCGCCGGGCCACTCCACGGTTGGTGGCTACCCACAGAACTCCCTCAGGGGATTGGGCTATGGCGCGCACTGCGGGATGAGGAAGACCATCTTCAGCATGGAAGCTCAGAAACGCGCTGCCATCGTACCGGAAGAGCCCATTGTCCGTGCCCGCCCAAATGAACCCGTCCCCATCCTGAGACAGGCAATGCACAGCCATATCTGTCAGCCCATAGGCGGAGTCGTACTGCCGGTAGGTGTATCGCTGCGCGCCAATGGGACAGACAGCCAACCCGAAGAGCAGGATCGGCAAGAGACACAAAGACACAGGCCCCGCCGTTGCGAAGACCGCGGGACCCTGGACCGGCGGTCTGGTGGATATTTCGGGTCGATCGTGACGCCACCGAGTCCAGGTCCGATATGGATCGGAACCCATCCTCTAACTATCGGCATTTTTCCATCGATGGTCTAGGCCGTCGTTCCCAATCTTCTGTCCCTGGCCAGGGGCATCCGCGCCCGATGCCCCTTTTCCGGTCAAGCCTCGAGGCGGCCGGCTCCTCGGGTCGCGTAAGACAATCAACTTGTGCCCGCGCTTCTGCATGAATATGTTGGTGGGTATGAGACGGCTTTTTCTCCTTACAGCTCTGATGACCCTGGCCATGTCGGCTTCTGCACAATCGCTCGTCGGCACCTGGACCCTCACCGCCGCCGACAAAATTCTCCCAGATGGCCAGCAAGTCTCCGATTACGGCGCCGACCCCCATGGCATCGTCATGTTTACAGCCGATGGCCACTATGTCGTCGAGATTTTCCGTTCCGATCGAAAGAAGTTCGCCTCCAACGACCGCGCCTCTGGCTCGCCAGAAGAGTATAAGGATGCCGTCATGAGCACCAGCGCCCACTTTGGCCGCTACTCCGTCGACGCGGACAAAGGAACCATCACCTTCCATGTGGACCGCGCCTCCTTTCCGAACTGGGATGACACGACCCGCGTCTGCAAATTCACGCTGACGGGCGACACTCTCTCGTGGCGCACTCCGCCTCGTCCCGATGGTTCGACTCCGGTCACGATTCTGAAGCGCGCAGCGCCATAACCAGCCGAAACCGCGCCGCACCAACGCCGCCGTTCTCGACACGAAAGAAAATGGCGCGCCCCTCGGAGCGCGCATCCTCTTCATTTCTGCAGCCCGCGACCCAGCTCAGCCTTGCGCGTAGTCCATCCCATCCAGATCCGCGATCAGCCCCGGTCCCGTGGGCTTCCAATCCAGCTTCTCGCGCGTGAGCGCGCTCGATGCCGGCATATCGTGTCCGGCAAAGCGGCTGAGCCATCCGAAGTGCGCCGCAGCCTCCTCGGGCTGGATGCTGACGACCGGCACTTTCAGCCCGCGCCCCAGCGCCTCGGCGATGGCCTTCATCGTCACGCCTTCTTCATCGACTGCGTGGTAGATCGCGCCTGCCTCCGCCTTCTCCAGCGCCAGTCGGTACAACCGCGCCGTATCGGATACGTGCGCCGCCGGCCAGCGATTCCCGCCATCGCCAACATAGGCCGACACGCGTTTCTCCCGCGCCACCGCATGCACGTACGGCACCAGGCCCTGCTTGCGGGTGTCGTGAATCTGCGCCAGCCGCACGATGGATGTGACCACACCCCGCCCCGCAAACTCTTTTACGATCGCTTCCAAACCTGCGCGAGGATTCCATGTGGCGACCGGGCCGTCCTCCGTCGCCGGCTTGCCGTCGACATTCGCCGCCATCGCCGTACCCGACGTGACCACGAACGGCCACTTCGAGCCCGAGCAGCACTTCGCCGATCGCCGTGATCGCCTGCCGTTCATCCGCCGCGTTCTTTTCAAATTGCGAGAAGTCGTGGTTGAACGCCAGGTGAATGACCGCCTCAGCACCGGCCGCACCCTTGCGCAGACTATCGAGATCCTCGAGGTTGCCATGCAGCACGGCAGCCCCTGCCTTGCGCAGCGCCTCGAGCCTGGCTCCGACCGGGTTAACCCCACCACCTGATGTCCTGCCTGCGTGAGCTCCCGAATCAGCGCTGTCCCGATAAATCCCGTTGCTCCGGTAATGAAAACCCGCATGATGTTGTCCCCTCATCTTCACCAACGGCAAAGCCAGTCATCCATCCGTGCCGCTCATCACTAGATGAGCCTCGGACCGCGGACGATCCATGCTGAAAGTCCGAATGAGACTTCATGCGTCCTGCCGCTCCAGAAAGCCAGAACCTCCTCCGCCCTTGCGCTACGAGTGATTTCCCTCGAGACGTGAGGGTAAGATTGCTCTCATGCGAATGCTGGCAATTTCGACTGTTATCCTCTTCGTCTCATGCGGCCTCTCGGCGCAGCGGGGTCCAGTCGCCACTCCCCCACATTCGATCTGTCGTGCAGGGATCTCTCATCGCCCCCGGGGGGTCCCGCCTTTTCACCTCGAAGCGACCATCACCGAAGGTCAGGAAGGCACACCTTACGCGACGATTCAGATGGATTGGCTATCTGCCGCGAGCTATCGAGAAGTTGTCCGCTCCGCCGACTTAA
>CAWBEP010000011.1:0-148022 GCA_963787915.1 uncultured Acidobacteriaceae bacterium
CGCGCACGGACTCCACGCCGTCTCCGGGCTGGAGAAACGACAGATCGGAAGACTGCCCGATGGAAAAAATGATCGTGTCTGCCGGAATCGTCTCGTCGTGCTGCTCGTTGAATTTCGGATTGAACCGGCCGGCTTCATCGAAGACCGAGGTGCACTCGACCGTGCGCAGCCCCGTGACCTTGCCGCTTTTGCCGGTAATTTCTCTGGGGCCCCGGGAGTTATGAAGGACAAGCCCCTCTTCCTCACCCTCGGCCACTTCCACGGCGTCGGCGGGCATCTCGGAGCGTTTCTCGAGGCAGACCACATGGACTTCCCGGTCGCCGACGAGGCGCATGGCCGACCGCGCAACGTCGTAGGCCACGGACTCTCCGCGCTGCATGTCCGCAACGGCATCGTCCTGCCCCGACGAATCCACCGGGCGGACCGCAGAACGGGCCACGTCATAAGCCACATTGCCGCCGCCGATCACGATGATCTTTCTGCCAACGGGCAGCGGATTGCCTTCGTTGAACGCGCGGAGAAAGTCCATGCCGTCGTAGACGCCGGATAGACTGGCGCCGGGCAAATCCAGCTTGCGGCCCTTCGGCAATCCCACGCCGAGGAAGACCGCCCTGTATCCCTCGGCCCGCAGGCTCGCGATGCTGAAGTCGCGACCGAGCCTCTGGTTGCACCGCAGATCGACGCCGAGAGAAAGGATGGCGTTGATCTCCGCCATCACCAGTTCGCGCGGCAGCCGAAAGACCGGCACGCCGGCGGTCAGCATTCCCCCGGGCGTCGCATGCGCCTCGAACACCGTGACCTTGTAGCCGAGCTGGGCCAGGTCGTGCGCCACCGTCATGCCCGCAACCCCCGCACCGATCACCGCGACGCGTTCGAAGTCGCCGCGATCGGGCGGCAGCATCTTCTGGTTGCAGCCCGCCCGATAGTGAGTGAGGTCCCCGGTCTCCGGCCCGTATTGCGAGGTCACAAAGCGCTTCAACGCGCGGATCGCGACCGGTTCGTCGAGACTGCCGCGCCGGCAATTGGCCTCGCACGGCGCGCCGCACACCCGTCCGCAGATCGACGCGAACGGATTCGTGGCGCGTGCGATACGGTAGGCATCCTCATCGCGCCCTTCTGCGATGGCGTTCACGTATCCGCATGCATCCGTATGCACGGGGCAGGCGTCCTGGCACTTGACCATTTGCAGCCAATAGCCCGCCCCGCCGATGAGGTCGAATTGCCCGTTTGCCGGAGTCATCTCTCGTCCTTAGTCCTCGGCTCCGGCCTTCCTGAAGAGGAACGCCAGGAGAATGACGACATAGACCGCGATGAGCGCCGCCACAATGTACATGAAGCTGTTGGCGTTTCCCGTGACAGCGTTCAGCTGCTGCACCAGGGTCCCGCGTGTGGAATGGTGAATTTCACCATTCATGAAAAGGAACAGATAAGCAATACAGGCGATGGCGATGATGGGATAGGCGAGCTTCAGGAAGAAAGGAATGCCGGTGCCCTTCCGCTCCATGATCCATCCGTCTGCGTACCCCTTGAGTTCGGTCTTTGCTTTCCTGCGTCATAGTGTTCTCCGCTGCGCATCGATGCCATCCGGCAACGATGGATCGTCGTTGTTATCGTCCTCGAGCATGCGGTACTTCGGCGCTTCACTGTCGCTGCCCCAATAGCCGTCCCGGCGTGAGCGAACAAGAAACCAGGCCGCTCCCGCCACCAGCAGGAAAAAGAGGAAGTACGAGAAGTACACGCTCGGCCAGGTGTAGTCGGTCATGACGACATCTCACTGTTCATAGTCGTTGTCCGGCCGCCAGTCTTTGGCACGGCCGCGGGTTTGCAGATAAGCCACCAGGTCGGCGAGCTCCTGCGGGTTGTTGGCGATCCAGGGGAACGGCGGCATGATCGAGCCAGGCACCAGATCCCGCGGGTTGCGGAAGTGCGCGGCATGCCACTGCTTGTTGTATTTGCCGCCCACGCGCGAGAGGTCGGGTCCGGTGCGCTTGGTGCCGAACGTCTGACGCCAGTCGTAGACGAACTCATCCGGCGTCGAAACCGGAGAGTCCACGCCTTTCCAGCCGGAGCGTTTCACATCGGACAGCAGGGTGCGCGTTTGTTGGGTGTGGCAATACTTGCAGCCTTCGCGGATATAGATTCTGTACCCGCGCATCTCCTGCGGGGTGTAGGCGGCCAGCTTGCCCGTTGGCCCCTTCGCGGGATCGCTGTTTTGGAATGGCTTCGACCAGCTCTTGTCGAGCAGCGGAGGAGCCACGGTCGTGAGCAGGCCGCCAATCATGAACAGGCCAAGGGCAGCCACCACAAACCAGGTTGCGTTCGAATCCGTCTTGTGCAGCATAGAATCTCCCTTCGCCTAAGCTTTCGCGGTTTGCGCGATCGGCTGCGTCCGTCCCGCGCCGATTGCCGTGGACATAATGTTGAACATGAACAGAACGATTCCCGAGAAGATAATGATCCCGGAGAGGAAGCGCACCATCCACACCGGCTTGAGCGCGACCACCGTATCGATGAAGGGAATCGAGGGGTTGTTCCACTGCCAGCCCTGCCAGAATCCTCCCAGCCACAGCGCCGTGAACATGCCCAGCCCGCCGATGAGGAACAACCAGAAGCTCCAGTTCGCCAGGGTCTCGGAATGCAGAGGCGTTCTGAAGACTCGCGGGATCACGTAGTAAACGCCCGCCATCGCGATAAAGGAGAACGTGCCCAGTACCGCCATGTGCGCGTGACCCGGAATCCAGTCCGTCTTCGAAACGATGGCGTTTACCGAGCGCAGGCTGTGCATCGGCCCCTGGAAGCAGGTGAGCAGATAGAACACCGTCCCCGACATCAGGAACTTCAGCGAGACGTTGTCGCCCAGCTGATGCCATTGCCCCTTCATCGTGGCGATGAAGTTATAAACCACCGCCCACACCGGAATCAGCAGCATCACCGAGAAGACGATCGAGATCGTCTGCAGCCATTGCGAGATCGGTCCGTGCAGCATGTGGTGAGCGCCGGTCCAGACATACACAAAGGCCAGCGACCAGAAGCCGATCATCGAGAGTTTGTGGCTGAACAACGGAGTGTTCGAAGCGCGGGGAATGAAGTAGTACGCCACGGCCAGGCCAGCCGGCGTAAAGATCAGACCGACCGCGTTATGGGTGTACATCCAGTTCAGATTGGCCTGGTTCACGCCCGTGATGCCGGGAAGAAGAGTGGCGAAGTTGCCTGTGAGATAGACAAAGGCTGTCCACAGAATCGTGCCCATCAGATACCAGGTGGATACATACATCTGGTTGTATTTGCGTTTCGCGATGGTCGCAAAGATATTGATGCCAAACATAATCCAGGCAATCACCACCAGGATCGCGACCGGCGTCGGCAGATCGGCGTACTCGAGTCCCTTCTGATATCCGCCCAGCAGCGTGACGATTGCGCTCAGGATGATGACGTTCCACAGGATCGACGTGGCAATGCCCAGCTTCTCGCTCCACAGCCGGACGCCGCACAAACGCGGCACGATGTAATACGCCAGTCCCATGTCCGCGGCCAGCAGCCAGCCGAAGAGCATACCGTTGACGTGCAGCGGGCGCATCCGCCCATAAGTAAAGTAAGAGATCGAGCCCAGAAATTCGGGCCACACAAATTTTGCCGCGATGATCAGCGCGATGATGCCAACCACCGCAAAGTATCCCACCGCCCCGAGCAGGAACCATTTCACCGTTGTGTCCTGGTGGATCTCCTGACCGGCGGCTACCGGAAGCTTCTCAATCACTGGTTGTACTGCCATTCCACCCTCCCCGGAAGTGTTGCGCACCCCGTTCGTTCAGTTCCCTGGATTGTTCAGACTGCGAATGTAGTTGACGATGTCACCGACATCGGATTGCGTCAGACCGTAGTCCATCCATGACGGCATGGCCGTTCCTTCGACCCCGTACTGGATCGATTCGAAGAGCCGGTGATCCGACACGCTGTGAATGAATGCCGCGTTCGTGAGATTGCGCGGCCGTGGCGATATATCGAGCGAATTGGGCCCGCGTCCATCCGCCCTGCGGCCGTGACAGCCCGTGCACCGCTCCATGAAAATCGTCTCGCCGTGCGCGGCCGATGCTGTGGACATCGCGACCGGATTCAGGTCGGGCACCTTGCGCGGCCTCAGTTGCCGATGCGGCTCGTGCACGAAACTGGCCCAGACGTAATCGAATACGCCCTGAATCTGCGCATCGCTGAGCGTCTTGCCCCACGGAGGCATCGAGGTTCCGGCTACTCCGTCGTGGATCGACGCAAGGAAACGGCTCTCCGGCTTGCTCGCCATGAACTCCGCACGGGTCAGATCGCGCGGCGCGGGATCGAGGTAGACCGCGCTTTCCCCATTCCCATCGCCCTTGTCTCCGTGGCACCGCGCGCAGAGTGTGTGGAAGGTCTGCGCCGGGGTCATCGCGGGAGGAGCAGCAGTCCGCGTCGCCAGGTAAGCCGTCATGTCCTCGAAGTCTTTGTCCGGTAATCCGAACGCAGGCATGTTCGAGTCCGGCACGCGCGAGCGCGGATTCCGGAAGTGATCCATCATCCATGCCGGATCGCGCATCAGGCCTTCATAGGTCAGGTCGGGCGAGATCGCGCCGTCGTGCTCGCCCAGTTTGTGGCACGACAGGCACGCGTATCCCTGGATCAGCTGCTCTCCGCGCGCCGCGGGCGTCGCTGCCGACGTGATGCTCGCTGCCACCGCTGCCACGCTCTCCGGCACCGGCGTCGTGGTGGCTGCCTCCTCCTCGAAATGCGCGACCGAGGATTCCGACGGATTCGATCCGCGCCGGCTCTTCAGGAACACCACCAGTGCCCTGCGCTCGTCGTCGCTCAGGCGGAACTGCGGCATCACCGAGGTCGGCGTATAAGCGCGCGGATCGACAATGTGTCCCCACAGATAGTCGACCTTGCGCTCCCTGCCCACTTCAGTGAGATCCGGGCCGATCGTCCCCGACGACAATCCCTGGATGCGATGGCAACCGAAACAGCCTTCCTTAAAGAACAGCGCGCGCCCTCGCGTAACCAGCGGAGTGCCCGCGAAGTTTTTGTCGTTGTGGCACTGAGCGCAGTTCGCCTGCATGTACTCGGCGCCATGCAGATGATCCGCGTTGGCTTTGCTCCAGTCCGCCTGCATCGTGTAGCCCAGCATCGGCGAGGGCCAGTAGGTGTCTTCCCCATGAGCATCCGCGGCCGTCAGCCCGCGTCCCTGCCCGTCGTGGCAGGAAGTACAGCCGAACTCCGAAAACTTGTGCCGCCGCTCCCAATGCCCATTGCGATACACATCGCCCATCGCCGCCGAGTAAGGATGCGTCTGCAGCGGCAGCTTCGACGCAACGAACCGCGGATCATCGACCGCGATATGGCAGCTCTCGCAACGATCGATCCTCGGCTCTCCGAATCCCGTAACAATCGTCTGTTCGACCCTGGGCGTCCTGCCCTCCAGCGCAGCGCGTTCCGCCGGGCTCTTCGCCTGATCGAGCGCCTGCTGGAAGTAAGCCCTCTGGTGATCCTCCCAACCGCTGTGCGCCTCCCGGTAAACAACGGCGCCCGATCCTATTAACGTCACTACGCTCGCCACGGCTAATGCCAGTCGCATACCTGAATCCCCTCAGAACGGAGACACGAACTGCCAGTTCGCGCCGCGGAAGAAAGTGCCAATCACAATCAGAACGATGTTCACCATCACAAACAGAAGGAAGATGGAGTTCGCCAGGATCCGCTGGCGGGCGAACCATCGCCCCACCCCTTCCTTGCCTCGATCCAGATACGGCACCAGCAGAAGCAGCAGCAGTTCGATTCCCGGAACCCCGATGCCTCCCCAGAACGCCGAGTAACTCACCTGCTCCTGCAGGCCCAGGAAATACCACGGAGCCTTTGCCGGATTGGGCGGATGCATCACGTTCACCGGCTGCTCGAGCGGCGCGTTGAAAAAGTACGAAACAATCAGCACGCCCGCGATGGTCAGCAGCAGAACGAACAGCTCGGCCACCAGCAGCTTTGGCCAGCTGTAGACCGTGTCCTCCTCGAGCGTGCCCACTTTGATCAGAGGACCGCGCACCAGGCCCTGGATCGTGAACCGCCGCGCCGGCGCTGCCACGGCTACGCCGCCCGAGGCCGCTACCGGTACCGGAACCTCCTCGATCTCCACATGCACCGGTGTGGGCTGCGGCAACGCGAAGGCCGGCTCCGGTTTCGCCAGGCCGCCATCTTTGCGAATCCGCCAGAAGTGCACGGCCACCAGAATCACCAGCACCAGCGGCAGCACCGCAACATGCAGCACATAGAAGCGCAACAAGGCTTCCTGCCCCACCGTCGCATCGCCCAGTAGCATGAAGCGCATCGCCTTGCCGACAAAGGGCGCGTAGCCCGCAATCGATGTGCCCACCGTGATCGCCCAGTAAGCCAGCTGATCCCAGGGAAGCAGGTATCCGGTGAAGCTCGAAAACAAAGTCAGCAGGAAAAGCGAGACGCCGATAACCCAGTTGAATTCGCGTGGGGCTTTATAAGATCCGGTGAAGAAGACCCGGCACATGTGCAGGAAGACCGTCGCCACCATCGCGTGCGCCGCCCAGCGATGCATGTTGCGCAGAATGACGCCGAAGGCCACCGAGCTGCGCAGATCGAGCATGCGGTCGTAAGCCTGCGTGGTCGCCGGCACGTAATAGAACATCAGCAGGATCCCCGTCACCGTCAGAATGACGAAGAGGAAGAAGCTGATCAGCCCGAGGCCCATGGTGTACGAAGGCCGCAGCGTTTGCCGGCTCACCTTCACGGGCTGAATGTGCAGGAAGAAATTTGTGAAGCTGGTTGCCGCCCGTCCGCGATCCGACGATGGCAGGGGGTTGCGGAAAATGGACCGCACGATGGTCTTCGGCAGATCCGTCAGAGTATTCCGGAATGAACGCCGCTCCTGGTTCATACGCTCAGGTACTTTCCTGTCTCAATCTCGCTGTCTTTATCCACTTCCAGTTCGCCATCCGGGGTCAGCGTCACCTGGAACCACGCCAGCCCCTTCGGAGCAGGGCCGCCCGTCACATTGCCGTCCACATCGAAGCGCGAACCATGGCACGGGCACTGAAAGCCTGTCTGGGATGGCGCGACAATGCACCCAAGGTGCGTGCAGGTCGTCGAAATGGCCGCCACCTTATTCCCCTCGCGCACAATGCACACGCGTTTGGGATCGATGGCCATGCGCGTTCCCGGCGGATACTCCTCGGGGCGCCCAATGCGGAAGCGGTTCGGCGCGCCATAGGTGGTGCGTGGCTTCAGAAAGACAAAAGTGGAAAAGGCGCCAACCAGGGCCGACCCCACCACCCCGGCCCCGCTGAGCCATGCCAGGAACTTTCTCCGCGAAACCGGTTCTTCGCGCGTCTCACTCTTCGCTGGTGCTGCTGCCATCCTGCTGCTCCTCCCGCTCTGTTTCCGGCCCGGCCTCGGCTGCGTCACCGGACCAGAACACCTGATACTTCACGTCTTCAAAGCTCCGGAACTGGTGGCTGCGCGCGGCCCAGATGAAGACCAGCAGGGCGCCGCTCCCCATCAGCAAACTGGCCGCAATGGCAATCCATGTCAGTTCCATGTGTTCGATTCCCTGTCTTCAGTGCCTGTCTTCAGTGCCTGTGTTCAGTTCCTGTCTTCAGTTCCACTTCTCTGCGCAAACGCGTCCGGTGCATGTCATGCCACGGGCACGGCACCTCGCCTGTTCACAGGTTTTTGGAGAGGGTTCGGATCCAGCGCGCCGCAGCTTCGGCCCGCGGTCATTCGCCGTGAATCGTTTTGGACCATTTCGCTCCAGTTTCATGTGAACTGGAAAATTTATCCCGCGCGAAATGGTTGGTCTGTGACGGCGAATACATCTGTAAAGCGCCTGTGCGTACCGGGAAATTTGCAGGATTCGTCAGAAGAGCTCGATGGCTGGCCGCCCATGGTCGTGCGCCGAGACTCCCCCGGCGACGCTGAGGTGGGTGACGGTCTGGCTGGCCATTCTGTATTGACGGAGATGGGCGCCGAGCAGAGCTTTGAAATTGGTCTCGAAGAGGCCTTCCCAGCCGGGACGGTTGCGCGCGTCGCTCAGGCGCTCCAGATGGTCGCGCATTTCGGTCAGCGCCGCCTGAACCTGTTCCATGCGCTGCCGCATGACATCCTGGAACTGAATATGCCCCAGGGCCTGCACCAGGCGGACGACATTCTCCTTATGTCCCGCTTCGACGTCGGTGATCACAGCGAGCTGCAATTCGGAACTGTGACTGAATTCCCGCTGCATCTCCATCAGGTCGGCGATCAGCTTCTGCAGATCTCCGAGGCTTTGCTTCTCCAGTGCCTGCTTTGCCTCTTCCATCTTGACCGTCACCCTGGACGCGGTCGCATTCAGTTTGCCGGCAATATCGGCGGCGGCGCTGGTGGACCTCGCGGCCAGTTGCCTGACTTCATTGGCCACGACGGCAAAGCCCCGCCCCGCGTCGCCGGCGCGCGCTGCTTCGATCTCCGCATTGAGCGCCAGGAGGTTAGTCTGATTGGCGATTTTCGAGATGACTGCGATGATCGGCGTCAGCGACCTGACTTCCTCGGCCAGCATACGGACCTGCTCGAATTCGTCCTGCATCCGGGAGTTCTGCTCGCTCAGCCTCGATTCGAGCCGGCCGATCAGCTGATGGTTGCGCTGCACACGGCCGTGCGTGATCTCCGTGAGAGCTTTGCCGCTCTCGACCGAGCGGGTGATTCTCTCCATTTGAGCGCTGGACTGCTCGTTCAGCTGATTGAGCAGCTGGATCAGCGCGGTAACCTCGCGCTCGGATTCGCCCAGCGATCCGGCGATCTGCTCGCGCATCACGTCGATGTACGGTCCTGCGTCCTTCATGTCAACCTGAACGGCGTTGCGCACCGCCAGCTCCCGGGATACGTCGTCCAGATTCAGCTCACCGAAGGCCCACATGTCGGAGATGGCGCGCTTCGCTCCCTTCCAGCTCAGCCATTCGACAATCGCCATCGGCACAAAATTCAGCAGCGCGAGGGTTCCGCCGATGCGGATGCGGAGGGAAGCAGAGACGGGGTCTTCCATGCGGCAGAAGGTCACCCAGAGCAGGGCATTGCAAAGCAGGCTGATCGCAACCTGAGCCAGCACCCGCATCCTGGCGCGGCCCAGCCGTGAGGCGCGGCCGTGCATGCCCGGGCGTTCCGCCGTATTCACCGGATGTCCTCGCCGAGCGCGCAGGGTCCTCGATTCGTGTCATCCCACGGCATGACTTACGCTCCCGGCAGAACCTGTTGAATGACCCTGAGGAGATCGACGCCCGATACGGGCTTCACCAGCCAGCCGGTGGCCCCCAGACGCCTCCCCTCGTCGCGCCTGGCCGCCTCGCTCTCGGTCGTCAGAGTCAGAATGGGGAAGAATCGGCAGCCCGGCAGAGCCCGCACCTTCCCGATCAGCTCAAGGCCTCCCATCACCGGCATATTGATGTCGGTCAGGAGAAGACTGGGCTTCAGTCCGGCTTTCAGCTTATCGAGCGCCTGCTGGCCGTTCGCGGCTGTTTCGACCTGAAAGCCCCCGATGGACAAGGCGCTCTTGAGGCTCATCAACATCGTGGCTGAATCGTCGACGATCAGAATGGTCTTCGCCACGCGGGCTCCTTAATCCCTCGATGCCAGTACCGGCTCCAGCCACCCCCGGAACTCAGCGTTGTCCGGCCATCGGAGGATCCTCGCATGGCCCGTCATCATCACCTGAAGGCAGGCGGTGTGGAGGTGTGTGCACGCGGAAAGGTCTGCCCCGGCGGCAGGGGTCTTCTCCAGCCATTCCAGTAATCCCTCGGCTTCCTCGACCGCAACGCAGGCACGAAGCACGGCCCGCTTTCCTTTGTATTCAACCGGCATCAGACCATCTCCCGGATGTTGAGAATCATCAGCACCGAACCATCCCCCAGCAGTGCGGAGCCCGAAAACGCAGGAAGACCGGACAGAATGCCGTGCAGCGGTTTCTGGATGACTCCCATCGTCTCCCGGAACTCATCGATCAGCAGTCCCACCTCCGCGTTCCCCGCCTGCACCAGCAGTACAGCTAATTTATCGTCAGAATTTGTCTTTGGGATAGCCGGGATTCCCAACAGCCCGTTGAGGCTCTTCAGCGGAACGATACGTCCGCGCAGGACCGCGGTTTGGGATTGTTTGAAGGTGCGGATGGCACGCTTCGGAATGCGCAGGGTCTCGACCACATGGTCCATGGGCACACCGAATAACTGCCGATCGGACTCAATGATCATGACCTGGGTGACCGCCATGGACAACGGCAGGGAGATGCGGATCGTCGTGCCTGTGCCGAGCCGGCTCTCGACAAATACAGCGCCGTTGATCTTCTCGACCGCCGTGCGCACCACATCCATGCCGACGCCGCGGCCGGACAGATCGGAAACCTGCTCGGCGGTCGAAAGACCGGCGGCGAAGATCAGGTTGATCGCCTCCCGGTCGCCCATCCTTTCGAGCGCCGCTTCGTCGATCAGTCCTTTCTCATAAGCCTTGCGCCGGATCACCGCCGGATCGATGCCTTTGCCGTCATCGACGACCTCGATGACAACGCGATCTCCCTCCTGTGCCGCGCGGATGACGAGCTGACCCGTGGCCGGCTTTCCCCGGGCGATGCGGACCTCCGGCGTCTCGATGCCGTGATCGAGGCTGTTGCGCAGGATGTGAATGAGCGGATCGGCGAGCGATTCGATGATGTTCTTGTCCGCTTCGGTCTGTTCGCCTTCGAGCACCAGCTGAACTTCTTTGCCCAGCTTGCGGGAGATATCGCGGACCATACGCGGAAAGCGCTGGAAGACGAAGGAGACCGCCATCATCCGAACCTGCATGATGGCATCCTGCATCTCGTCGGCGATGCGGTTGATCACCCCGTATTGCGCCTTGATCGCGCGCGAGAGGTCACGCACGCCGTACTGGGATTCGGCCCGTTCGGCCAGATACGGAAGCGCATTCTTCGAAACCACGAGTTCGCCAATCAGGTTCACCAGGCGATCGATCCTGGCCTGATCGACCCTGATCAGCCTCTGTCCGCTCAGAGCATCTTCGGCGCGGCGTCCAAATCTGATTCCATCCTCCGCCGAGGCCTGGGCGGGACGGTCCGGAGGGGACGGCGCGTTCGCGGCGATGGAGAGCTGCTCCGCTCCGCCGCGCTCCCGGGAGGCAGGCGGCAGCGGCGATTGCGCGGGGACAGCCTCGAGATTCCCGCAAGCGTCCAGCCATGCCACGAGCGGCTCATTGCTGCCGGTCGCAAGGGTCTCTGCGAGGGCGGCCTGAACCGTGCTCGGCCTCGATGCATCGCCCGTTCTCCGGCTGAGCTGCGTCAGAACCGCGGCCACCGCGCGGAGACGCCCGGTATGCCACGCGGGCCGATCCTCAAGAGCGAGAATCTGCCGCTGCGCGGCGAGGATCTGGCCCCATGCTGCCCGCTCGTCGTCGGAGAAAGGTGGAGGGACGGCCAGGGATCGAAGGCCAGCCGACGAAACACGGTTCTCCGCCATGACGGCGGCTTTCGTCCAGTCCGGCGCGATGAAGGTTGCGAGCGACGCAAGGAGCAGAGACAAGCTGGATGCGTTGGGTTCGATCCATTCCGGCTCTTCCATCAGACAAAGCAGCCATCGTAACGCTGACGCGATCCACGACTCGGCGCGGGCGCCATCGAGCATCGCCTGGACAAACCTCCTCAGGCTGGCGAAGTCGCCCGAGCGCAGCATCCGAAGCGCCTCGGCACAGAACCCCTCCTCGGCCGCAGGTCCCTCCCGGCTCCCCTGAGGAATAACCAGCTCGAGCGGGGCGACCGGCGAGATCTCGATCTGATCCGGAAGATAGCGGTAGTATTCGGCGAGTTCCTCGCGCGAGGCGGCGGTGAGAAGCTGGAATTGCACGAGACAGCTGTAAGTATCGAGGGCGCTGAGCGGCGGCAGCGGCTCCGGGACATGGACGCGGCCCCAGAGCAACCCAGGGGTTTGCCGCGCGCTGTTGAAGGGGTCGTCTCCGTGAAAAAAGCAATCGCGCTCCGGGCGATAGGCGACGCGGAACAGAGCATCTCCCCGGCAGGACCGACGAAACGCCGCCATGCGCCTCTCTTCGGGGATGCTGTCCAGAGGCAGTTTCCCGGCCCAGGCTGCTACCGGCGGCAACGCTGGGCCTTCCGATGCGATTTCGCTTTGCGTGACAGCCTCGCCTGGCATCAGCCGGCGCAGACCCTCCGCCATGCGCTGCGACTGAGCGGCGCGCGCAGCGTCGATCAGTTCCGTCGATTCGATTTCCCCGCAGAGCGCGCCGACGAAATCCATCGCCTCCAGCAAATGGTCCGCGAGCTCGCGGGAATAAAGGGTGTCGCCACTGCGCACCGTACCCAGCAGGTCTTCGCTCGCGTGGAGCACGCGGGTCATTTCCGGCCAGGGGAAGAGTCCGCTGTTTCCTTTGAGCGTGTGGACCGATCGAAAGAGATCGTTGAGCAGGCCCTGATCCGCGGACGCGGCTTCCAGCTGGAGGAGCTTTTCCCCGATGCTTTCGAGCAGGTCGCGGGCTTCGACGAGGAACTGGTCTAACAGGGGATTGCGCGGGGAGGAGTTCACCGGCTCGCCTCCCCCAGCATGAGCCGGACGTGCGCCAGCAGCTGCGCGGGGCGGACGGGCTTCACCAGATAGTCGTTGGCGCCGGCGCGAAGAGCTTCGCGCGCATCGCTGGCCGCGGCTTCGGTCGAGATCATGATGGCCGGTGGCTGCGGACCCTCCTGCTGGCGCAGCTCGCGCAGAAGTGCGTAGCCGTCGAGCTTAGGCATGTTGACGTCCACGATGTAAAGGTCGAAGGGGGATGCGAGCGTCTTTTCGAGGGCCTCGATGCCGTTCCACGCCTCTTCCACCGTGTAACCGGAGGTCTCCAGAATGCTGCGGTGGTACATTCGCACGGTTGCCGCATCGTCGACGATCAGGATGCGTTTCATCGGGATTCCAGACCTTTCTGATAGACAATTGCCTCGGGAAATTTGCGCACCCGGAACAGCGAGGAGATGCGGCTCATCGATTCGGAATGCCCGAGACAGATATAGCCGCCCGGATTCAGCGCTTCGTAAAAGGTCTCCGCCGCCGTGGTGCGCGACAGGTCGTCAAAGTAAATCAGCAGGTTGCGGCAGAAGATCACGTCGTAGTTGCGATACACAAAGGTGTCGGCCGGCTCGGAGAGATTGACACGGGTAAACTCGACCGCTTGGCGCAGGTCGTCACACAACTGGTATTCCTCGCCCACTGCGCGGAAGTATTTGTCGAGCCAGCGCGACGGTACATTGTGGACGGAGCGGGCCGAATATCGCCCGGCTCGTGCATGGCGCAGGATGCTGGTATCGATGTCGGAGGATACGATCTCCACATCCCAGTCCGTAATGCCGGCCCAGCACTCCAGCAGGTACATCGCGATCGAATAGGGTTCTTCGCCCGACGACGAGGGAATGCACCAGATGCGGATCGCACTTGCGCTGTTTTTGCGGCGGACAATCTCCGGGAGGATGGAATCGACCAGGCAGCGAAACTGATACTCTTCGCGCAGGAAATAGGTTTCGTTCACAGTCATCAGGTTGGTGAGCTGCTGCAGCTCCTCACCCGAGGGCTGCAGGCGCAGGAGGGTAAGGTACCCGCGGAAATTACCGGTGCCGGTGGCTTCAATGCGTTCGATCAGACGCTTGTCGACAAAGTAGCGTTTCGAGGGCTCGAAGCTGATCCCGGTCCTGCGGTAGAAGAATTCCCTGAACTGCAGGAAGTCTTCCGTGCTGATGTAAGGCCCGGGCCCGGACGGGGGCGGATTCATGAGCGCCTCATACTCCGCCAATGCGTTTGAGCGCCAGATCGGCGGCAAACTGGATGTAGGCTTCACTGGCAAAGCGCTCCCGGAGCCGGAGCAACGGTTCGATGGCCGCCGCCGTACCCACTTCGCAAAGCTGATCCACGGCCGCGGCGCAGACGTTCACGTGAGCGTCCCGGTCGATTATCTGGATCAGCCATGTTTCAACCTCGGCAGAGCGTCGGGAATCGAGAATATTGACAACAAAAATCCGGACATCGGGGTCCGGATCGTCGAGCAGGGAGCGGAGAACCGGCAGGACTTCGTTTCCCATGTGCCTGAGGGCCTCGATGACCTCATTGCGCAACGCAGCATCGTCGCTGCGGAGACAGCCGACTAATCCCTCGACAGCCACGGGATCGTTGAGGCGGGCAAGGATGTTGAGCATCACGTCGCGAACCGCCGCATTTTGCTCGCGCGGCAAATGGCTCACAAGGGCACAGCTGGCACCGGGAGAGCCGGCCAGTTCTCGTGCCGCCTGGCGGCGCAGCCCGGCATCGGCACTCTCCAGAGCGGCCAGCAGATCCTCCCGGTTCGGCTCGGTCTTCGCTGCGCCGGTCTCCGCGGTTTTGTTTTTTTTCGTCTTGACGAGCCCCATTGCGCTTTCCTTATCGCCCCACCCACGCTGTCAACTGGGCTGCAACCTTTTCCGCGGCCAGCACCACGCTTGCGCCGCCTTTCTTCACAAGTTCGGCGGGCATGCCGTACACCACGGCCGAATCCTCCGATTCGGCGATCGTGCGGCCGCCGCGCTTCCTGATCTCGGTGAAGGCGTCCGATCCGTCGTAACCCATCCCGGTCAGCAGCACCGCCACGATGCGGGCGGGCTCGCAGTGCTGCAGCACCGATCGGCCCAGCAATTCGACCGAAGGATGCCAGAGGAACTGCGGGTTCTCCGGCGCAGGCAAAACCGTAAGTTTGCCGGCGCGGTTCGCCACCAGGGTGTCAGCGCCGCCTCGTCCGACGTAAACCTGCCCCGGCGCAATCGGCAGGGCGCTGCCGGCCTCGACGACCGAGAGCGCGCAGCATTGATCCAGCCGCTCCGCGAAGGGCCGTGTAAAAGCTCCCGGCATGTGCTGCGCCACCAGCACAGGCCAGGGAAAATCCGCCGCCAGTCCTGACAGGACGATTTCGAGCGCGCGCGGGCCGCCGGTAGACGCGCCGATCACCACGACGCCGTTTCCTGTTCCTCGCGGCGCAGCCAGCGCAGCGGATTCCCGAATCCTGTTCCCATCCTCCTGCTGGCGGCGTGCCGCCGCCGCCCCAGTCGATGCCGCTCGGCCCTTCGGCCGGACGCGCGCGGCGGTGCGCACCCTGGCTACCAGCTCCGCGGCGACCCTTTCGATCGACAGGGAAATGGTCCCTCCCGGTTTCGCGATGTAATCGACCGCGCCGAGGTTCAGCGCCTCGAACGTGGCCAGTGCTCCCTTTTCCGTCAGTGAGGAGACCATCACGACCGGCACCGGGCGTTCTGCCATGATGAGGGAGAGGGCGGTCAGTCCATCCATCTCCGGCATGTTGATGTCGAGCGTCACAACATCCGGCTGGAATTCCCGGTTTTCCCTCACCGCTTCGCTGCCGTTTCTGGCCAGGCGAACGTCGAAGTCGCCTTCGGCCTGAAACATCGCCAGTAACTGACGGCGCATCAGGGCCGAGTCATCGACCACCAGCAGTTTGATCATGGCGTCACCCGGCAACAGCGGCGAGGGCCACCAGTTCCTTCCTTTCCATCAGGTGAGGTGGATCGAGAAGCTGCACCATGCGCTTCTGCCTCTCGAGGTTCGCCATGCGCGACAGCAACATGCCCTGTTCGACGGAGAGCTGCGGCGCCGGTTCGATCGCGGCCCTCGGGATTCTGAGGACTTCGGCGACCTGATCGACGATGAAGCCGGTGCGCACATCGGAGATGAGAAAGACCATGATGCGCTGGCGATCGGTGCGCGCCACCGGTTCGAGACCGAGGCGCAGGCGCAGATCGATCACCGGCAGTACTGTTCCGCGCAGATTAATCACTCCCTCGACGAAGGAGGGCGCCTGCGGAACCCGGATCAGTTCGTCCGGAATCCGCACAATCTCCTGAACGCTGGCGATGGGGACGCCGAACTCCTCTTTGCCCAGGCGGAAAATCACCACCTGTTCGTCGTCGTCCACCCCATCGTCCCCTTCTCTGGCCTGCTCCTGTACCTCCCCTTCGTTCATGGCGCCCAACGCCTCCCTGATGACGGAATGGCCAAACAGATTGCGCGCGGTCACGATCGAGACCATGCGTTTACCGCCGTCCAGCCTGCAGATTGCAGTAATCTCAGCGAGATTTCCCTCCCGCGCCAGCAAAGCAGGCAGAGGATCCACGCCCGACCTCGAAACCCGGAGGACTTCGCTGACCGCATCCACGACCACGCCCACGGAGACACCTTTCAGCGTGAGCACGACGATGCGGCTTTTCTCGTCGAGCTCCCGATCGGGCAACGCAAACATGCTGCGCAGGCTCACCAGCGGCAACAGGCGGCTGCGCAGGGTCATGACACCGAGCACATGGGAATCCGAGCGCGGCACATGGATCACCGCATCGGGAACCTGCACGATCTCCTGCACATCTTCGATGGCGATGGCATATTCCTGTCCACCGACGTCGAAGCTCACCAGCTGCAGTTCATCATTCGAGTGTTCGTCCTCGCTCTGCAGGGCGGCGTGTGCCGCTCCGGCCACGTCGGTGTTCCTCGAAATTGCCGCGATATGCGAGAACTCCCGCTCGATGACCCTGGCAAAATCCAGCACCATGATCATGGCGTGGCCGCCCACGTCCTTGATGAGGCTGGAGAGCATTTCGGTGTTGACGGTGGTCTGAATCGAGCCCACCTCTTCGAGGTGGCTGGCATCCACGCCCACCACGCTCGAGACCTTGTCGACCACGAAGCCCAGCGGCTGGCCCACGTCCACGACCAGGGCGCGGGTCGAATCGTCGTGCGCCATCTCCGGAAAGCCAAAGAGGCGGCGCAGACTGATGATCGGCAAAACTCTGCCGCGCAGGTTCGCCAGCCCTTCGAGTGCGGGAGGCGCCAGAGGCACCCTCACCACCTCCGGAACGCGGATGATCTCCCTTACCGGCACCATGTCGGCGGCAAAGACTTCGTCGCCGGCCATGAAGGTGACAAACTGCTGCGTGCCCTGTTCCGTACCTGACTGGAAGCGAGGGGCAGGCTCGCCGTTCCGTTCGCCCACCCCATTTTCCGGCTGAATGGCGAGGCCGCTTTCTTCCGGAATGTTCTCCTCGAGAACCGCCGCCCCGTTGTTCCGGTGTTTTGCTGTCCTGTTCGTCATAATGGCGCCCCCTTATGCCGCGCTCTGCAGTTCGTCCGCCAGCGATGAGATTTCTTCGATCGCTGCGGCCAGGTCTTCGGCGCCTTTCGCCTGCTGCTGCGCGGCACTGGCTGCCTCGGTGGCTGCCTTGTCGGCTTCCGTGGCGGTGGTCGAGATCTGGTCGATACCCTTCTTCACCTGAGCAATCGCCGAGGCGATCTCATTCGAAGCATCCAGAATGTCCTGCGTACCCTTCTCGACAACCAGAATGTCGCGCTCGATCGAAACCAGGTCGGTGGTTGTGCTTTTGGCCTTTTCCACTTCCGTGGTGGCCGCTGCCACAATCTCATCGAGGTCGCGGCCTACCACCCCAATCTGATCCTGCACCGCTTTGACCAGGTCTTTGATCCTGTCGGCATTTTCCGAAGAATCATGCGCCAGATTGCGGATGTCCGTCGCCACCACAACAAACCCCTTGCCAAATTCCCCGGCTCGCGCAGCTTCGATGGCGCCATTGACGGCCAGCATATTGGTCTGGATCGAAACGGTACTGATCGCTTCGACGATCTTGTCGATGCGCCTCGACACCAGCTCCAGATCGTTCATCTGCTTAATGCTGGCGCGGGAGGCCTCCGCGGAGGTGGACAGGCCGGCAATCAGCGCGCTGACCGCGATCTTGTTCTCACCCAGCAGATTCCTGATGGCCAGCACCTTCTCCGCGCTCAAGGCTGCGCGTTTCTGGGCAACTTCGAGGCCCTTCTCGATCTGGTTGGTCGCCGCTGCAGACTCCTCGGCGGCGGAAGACTGGGCTTCCGCGCCCTTGCGGATCTGCGCCAGGGCCGTCATGATCTGCGCACCGGAACGGTTGATCTCCTGCACGGCCGACGAGAGCTCCTCGGAGGAGGAGGCGACTTTCTCCGCGCTCTTGGCGACATCCGTCGAGTTCTTCAGGTCCTCGGCCATTTCCGACAGGGCCTGTGCCGTCTGTTCGCACTCGGCCAGAGCCTGCGCCTGCTCGGCAACCGTCTTCGACGATTCTTCAGCGGCTGAGGATTGTTCCACGGCAGCGGCCGCTATGTTCTGCGATCCCCTGAGCGCCTGTTGCGCCGCGACGTTCGACTGTGTGGCATTGGCGCCGATCTCCCCGAGGCCGTTCACGATTTCAATTGCGTCGAGACGGATTTGCTCCAGCTGAGTCGTGATCGTCTTGCCCTTTTCCACTTCGCTTTCCATACTTCTGGCGGAAGTGTTGATGCCATCGGCGATGGTCTTGACGTCTTTCTGGATCTGTCCGACCAGTTCCTGAATCTGCTTGGCGCTCTTTTCCGAAGTTTCCGCAAGGGTCCGCACCTCATCCGCAACCACGGCGAAACCCTTGCCGTGTTTGCCGGCGCGCGCGGCTTCAATCGCCGCGTTCAGAGCGAGCAGATTGGTTTGATCCGCGATGCGCGCGACCGCCTTGACGATGTCGCCGATGGTCGCGGCCTGCTTCTCCAGTTCGGCGACCATCCCCACGGAAGCCATCTGCCTCTGCGCGGCGACTCCGACGTTGCTGATCAGACCGGCGACATCCGCGCTGGTGTGGACGATCAGCGTCTGGCAGGCCTCGCCTTTGCCCCGGCTGACCTCCGCGTTTTGCATCTGCTTCGTGACCGAGACGCCCACCTGCTGGAAGGCGGCCAGAGATTCCTGGGCCGCGCTCGAGGCTTCCTCTGCGCCGGTAGCGATCTGCGCGGTGGCGCGCTTCAATTCTTCGGCGGCGGAGGCCGCCTCGGCAATGCCGGAAGCCAGTTGTCCGGTCGCAGCGGCGATGCGCTCGGCCGCCTGCTGCTGCTTGGCGAGCGTTCGCGCCTTCCTGCGCTGCGCTTCCGCCTCTCGGGTCGTTACCACAGAGGGTCTTCCGTCAGAAACAGGCATTGCCGTTTCCGCATTCTTCTTCACGAGTGCCATGGTTTTTTCCTTTCGCGCTGTTTCCGCGTCAGTGGCCCGCAGGATCGTGGCCTGAATGGCGAAGCTGCATTCAGAAATGACACGGTTGTTCGCCGCTGCATCCATTAGCGGCTCGCAGCACCTCGGCGTCGACGAAAATATCGAGCAGCCCGATTACCGTGGTAGCCTGGAGTTCCTTTCGGGGAACCTTCCCGTTTTGGCTGCGTCAAGCAATCCTCTGCGTCCGGTCAAAAGGGAAAGGTCAACGGGTTCTGCAGCCTGAGGGTTGAGGATTGCGCGGCCAGCGGATCAAATTCGCGCCGGAGTGCTGGAATCCCGCCGAAGCTCGTCGCTCAGCAGCCGGCATTCTTCTTCCAGATCCGCCATCCGATCCCTGACCGCTGCCATGTCTCCAGCGTCAGCCGCCGTTTCCATCACGGTGGCCACTTCGCGAAGGCGTTCGCCGCCGACATTCGCGGATGCTCCGCCGATGGAGTGGGCCAGCCGCGCGGAGCCGGAGGCGTCCCCGATCTTCACAACCTCTTGCAAAGCCCGAATCTGCTTCGGCAGGTCAGCGAGAAACGTTTCGACGGCGATCCTCGCCAGTCCTTCATCGCCTTCGAGGCGCTCGAGCATGCCGGCCCGGTTGCAGATCAGCGTTGCGCTTTGTGCAGCCCCGGATGGAGCGGGCCGAGAAGCCAGCGGCGCGCCATCGGTCTTGCGGATACGAAGCCATTGCAGAAGCGCATTGCGCAGGGTGGCCTTTGTTACCGGTTTGGATACAAAGTCATTCATGCCCGCCATAAGGCAACGTTCGCGGTCGCTTTCCATGGCATTCGCGGTCATGGCGATGATGGGAATGTGGTGGTCGAGGACGGCGGACCGCGGATCACGGATCTTTTGCGTTGCGGCAATGCCATCCATCACCGGCATGCGCATATCCAGCAGCACCAGGTCGTACGGGACAGACGCGAGCGCGGTGAGCGCCTCGGCGCCATCGGCCACCGCGTCACAACGGAGGCCGAATCCCCGGAGCATGCCGAGAGCAACCTCCCGGTTGGTGGAACTGTCCTCAGCCAGAAGAATTCTGGCGTTCAGGCCTGCGAAAGGCTCGCCTGCGGCAGGCCCGGCTTCGAGCCGTTCCGCCTCTTTTGCCTGCACCGTTGCAGAAGCAGAGCCGGAACGGAATTCTGAACCGGATCCTGATCCGGAATCCCGATCGGACCCCAACCGGGAACCCAACCGGGAGCTCAAATCGGAATCATGCCCGGCTGACAACGCCTGGCAAAGCAGGCCCAGCAGCTCCTTCCGTCGCACCGGCCTGGTCCCGCAGCCGGAGAAGCCGATGCGCTCGGCGCGCTCCCAGGCGTCGCGGGCACTGGGCGAGGTCAACATCACCATCCGTATCTCCGCCAGCCGCTCGTCTGCACGGATCGCGCGGCCCAGAGCTTCGCCATCCATGCCTGCCATCTGCCCATCGATGACCACGACCGAGAAAGGATCGCTCTGCTCCCGCGCCTGGTACAGCGCTTCGAGGGCCCGGGGACCAGTGGGAACGGCCGCCGGCCTCATGCCCCAGGCGGCGGTCAGCGTCCCGATCATCTCACGGCAGGTGGCGTTGTCATCGACGATCAGCACACGCGCACCGTTGAGGCTGGCGGGCGCCTCAGGTTCCCTCTCCGCATTGATGGATGCACCGCAGCGTCCCAGCCGCACTGTGCAGGAAAACTCCGAGCCCGCGCCTTCCTCGCTGATGACGCCGATATTGCCACCCATTAATTCCACCAGCTGTTTGGAGATGGCCAGACCCAGCCCGGTGCCGCCAAACTTCCGCGTGGTCGACGTATCCACCTGCATGAACTTGTCGAACAGCAAGCCGATCTTGTTCTCCGGAATCCCGATCCCCGTGTCGCGTACGGAGAAGCGCAGCAGGCAATCGAAGTCCCGAGCTTCCTCGACAGCGACGCGAACCGCTACCTCGCCCCTGCCGGTGAACTTGATAGCGTTGCCGGTCAGATTGATCAGGATCTGGCGCAGACGCCCTTCGTCGCCGCGCACGAGTGCCGGAACCTGCGGATCGGCCAGGATGATCAGCTCCAGGCCTTTTGCGTCCGCGGAGAGGCCCAGTGTGCTCGAAAGTTCGTCGAGCAGGGCGTAAAGATCAAAATCCTCAGTCTTCAGCTCGAGCTTCCTCGCCTCGATTCGCGAAAAATCGAGAATGTCGTTGATGACCCGTAACAAAGATTCTCCGCAGGCGCACACGGTCTGGACATAGCCGCGCTGCTCCTCGGTCAGATCTGAGTCGAGCAGCAGCTCGGCCATGCCAATGACGCCGTTCATCGGCGTACGAATCTCGTGGCTCATGTTGGCGAGAAATTCGCTCTTCGCCGCATTGGCCTTTTCCGCCTCGACGGCAAGATGGTTGGCCCGCACCGTTTCCTGTTCGAGCCGGCGATTGCTCGCCAGCAGGGCTTCGCCTGCCCGCTTCTGGGCGGTGATATCCCAGTTGGTGCCGACAATCTTCGTGGCAACCCCGCTGGCGTCCCGCGTGACCAGAGCGAGGGCACGGATGTGGTGGACGCTTCCATCCGGCCACACCACCCGGAATTCGGTATCGAATTCGTTTTCTCCGCGGATGGCCGCGTGGATTTCAGCATCCCCTCGTTCGCGATCCTCCGGATGCAGGCCCGCCTGCCACGCATCGTAGGCGCCGCTGAACTCAGCCTTCGTGATGCCGTAGAGGGAAAACATCTGCTCGTCCCAAACCAGTTCTCCACTCACCAGGTCGTAGTCCCAAATGCCCACGCCGCCTGCGCGGGCCGCCAGCGTCAGGCGATCCGCTGTCCGCTTCAGCAGGGTTTCGGACTGCTTTCGTTTGGTGACGTCCTCTGCGATCCCTCCAATCCGCACAATCGAGCCGTCTTCGGCGCGAATGGCAAACGCCCGATCGAGAATCCATTTCTCCTCGCCATCCGGAGTCCGTATTCTGTATTCGGAATCGACGCTGTCCCCTCGCAGCTGCTTGATGAAAATCGCCTCAGCCTGCGCGCGGTCGTCAGGATGGATGGCTTCGAGCCAATCCATCGGATGGTCGTAGAGGCTTTGGCATGTCCGGCCCCAGATTTTTTCGTATGCGGGACCGACGTAGAGGGCTTCGGTTCCTGCCGCATTCAACATCCAGAAGACCTCCTGGATATTTTCCGCCAGTTGCCGAAACCTCTCCTCGCTGGCCTGCAAAGCCTGGCCGGCCCGCTTGCGCTCCGAGATGTCCCGCAGCACCGCGGACATGGCCACGATTTCCCCGGCCGCATTGCGGATCGGCGCACCGGAGACGGATATATCGAAGACCGTACCGTCTTTGCGAACACACTGGCTTTCGTATTGACTTACGTTGCTGCCCTGCAGGATCTGGCCCACAAAATACGTAAGGTCGTCCGCCCGTCCGGGCGCAACCAGCATGGATACATCCTTCCCGACTGCGTCGCCGGAGGAATATCCGAACATGGATGCGGCGCCGCGGTTCCAGGTGAGGATCACCCCCTTCTTCGTGGCGGCCACCATGGCGTCATCGGAGTTTTCCACGATGGCCGCCAGCAGCGCCTGGGAGTGCTCGTGCGCTCGCTTTTGGGTGACGTCGTGCTTGATCGCGATGTATCCGCTGACTGCCCCATCCGGCTCGCGGATGGGTGCGATCCGCATCTCCTCGGTGTAAAGGCTTCCGTCCCTGCGGCGATTTACAATTTCGCCGCTCCAGACCTGGCCTCTGCGGACGGTGCTCCAGAGATTCGCGTAAAACGCGGCGGGGTGTTCCCCGGACCTCAGGATGCTCGCCTTTTGCCCAACGGCTTCGTCCCTCGAATACCCGGTCATCGCTGTGAATGCGGGATTCACGAACCGGATATTGCCATGAACATCGGTGATTACAATCCCGTCGGAGGCCTGCTCCACAGCTTCCAGCAGACCCGCATGTTCCTCGGCCGTCACGGTCACCCTTTCACCTCAATTCGAGAAGGATCCAGTCTTTGCTATCGGCGCAAGGCTTCGGAAAATCAGCCTCCCGAATTGCTCCAGGGACGACGGGGCGGTCCATCGCTCCGATTGCTTTCCGCCGAGGAAGCGGAGTGCCTCTTTCCGGGACAGTCCTGAGAGCAAACTCGACTCGATTCGCTCCCTGCCGGAGGATTTTGCCGGTAAGCCTGCCGATGAAGCAGGCAGACGCATCGACAATGAAAAGCCTGGTTGCGGAAGACGACGCCACGAACAGAAAACTGCTGCAAGCCTTTCTCTCTCGCTACGGCCCGTGCGATATCGCATTCGACGGAAGAGAGGCGGTCAACGCGGTGGTCGTTGCCCACCAGAATCACAGCAGCTATGACCTGGTCTGCATGGACCTGAGGATGCCGGAGATGGATGGACAGGAGGCGATCCGGGAGATTCGCAGGTTGGAGGAAGTTGCGGGGTTGAAGAAGCCCGCAAAGATTATCGTGACCACCATCCGCTCCGATATGGAGAGTATTGCGACGGCGCTGCTGGGTCGTTGCAACGCTTACCTGGTCAAGCCCATCGAAATCGCAAAGCTGAAAAAAGAACTCAGGACCCTGGGCCTGATTCGATAGCTGCCGCCATTCATTCGCCACTCAGCCGGAAGGGAATCCAGATCGAAGAGCGTTTCGACGGTTGGCGATTCGCCGGCCGCAGTGCGAAGCCGCACCAGAATCGTTTAGAAGGCGGTCGGAGTTTGGCATCCAACCGCAAGCGCCCCGGCTGCGAAACCTGGAGCCGCCCTGCCGTTGCTCCATGGCGTCGCGGGTGATGTGTAGCTGCCGCCGCTCAGGATTGCCGAGCAGGCAGGTGTCGTGCCACCCTCGAACGATGGTGCGGCCGCCTGTCATGGAGAGTCTGTTTCTTGTGGAACCCGGGGTCTCAGGAGCGAGACCCGGGCCAGCCCTACGGCGCATAAGATGCACACTTTGACCAGTGGCTTATCGCTGCAAATTTGTCCACATACATGTAGGGAAATGCAGAATTTACGGGGTGCCTGGCGGAGAGAGAGGGATTCGAACCCTCGATAGAGCTTTTCAACCCTATAACGGTTTAGCAAACCGCCGCCTTCAGCCTCTCGGCCATCTCTCCGGCTCGGTTGTGTCGCCAGTATATAGGAAGGGGATCGGGGCGGCGCGGAAATCCCGGGGGGCGAACGCGTCCGAATCCGAACCGTCAAATGAAAATGCGCAAAAGGCGTGTGACGGATTCCCGGGTCTCAGATTCGAGACCCGGGCCAGCCAGACTGGGCAACACCTGGCGTTTCCGGCACCGGCCGGCAAGCGCGGAGGCGCTCCCGCGCATCCCAACCTGAGGTGGCCTTCGCCGCCGGGATCACGGAGATAAACAATGACACTGCAGAGCGGGAGCGGTTCGCAGGATGAGATTGTGGTGGGATATTTTTCTGACGGCGGCGATGCGTATCGCGCCATCAACGAGCTGATCGATGAGGGCTTCGGCTCCTCGGAGATCGGTGCGGCGTTCAGAACGCGGCGCGCGGGCGCCTCAGGAAACACAACCCAGGAAAACGCGACGGTCGGGGAGATGAAGGGGATCCGCGAGCTGACGGAGAAGAACCCGGCCGTGTCGGGGACGGTCGGCGGTCCAGCGTCGCGCGATCAGGCGGTGACGCCGGCGGGTCTGGCGCCTGGGTCGGGGAACGCTTTTCCGGGAGCTCCGTCCACGCCCGGTCCGATTCCCGGCGCGGAGATTCCGCAGACGCTGCCGCATGATCTTCCGCAGACATTGCCCCACGATTTGCCGAGCACGCTGCGGCCGGAAGAAGGCCGTGGTGTGGCCCCAGCCGGACGCGCGGGAACGGGCGATCCGTGGGTCGAGCATCTGCGCCGGACCTATGGCAGCCATGCAGGTGGAGGGAATGCGGCTGGCAGCAACGCGACCGAGACCGCGAGAAATCGCAATGCGGTGAGCGCCTCGGATCAGAAATTCGGAACCGGCGAGGGCACGCTGGGGCTGTTCCCGGAATACGACTACTCGGAATCGACCTTCGAGGGGTCGTTTGTCGGGATGGGCCTCGCGACGGAACGGGCGCGCAGTCTGAGCGGGGAGTTGAGCCGCGGCGGCGCCGTGGTGTCGATTGCGGCTGGGGAGCGCGCGTCGCTGGCGGAAGCGATTGTCGAGCGCAACCACGGCCGGGTTCGCTTCGAAAATGCTGCCGGTGGGTCGCGCGCCGTGGATCGGGAGAGCCCGGTCCAGGTCTACGGGTCGATGAGCAACTACTATCGGTCGGACGAGGGTCTGCGGCGCAAGGCTTCGTAGATCGCAGCCAGGTCGAATGGCGAGACGCCTCCCCGATGCGGGAGGCGTTTTTGCTTTTGGCTTTTCATGAGGAAAGAAGCAGAGTAGATTCGGATTCTCGACGTTGGCCTGGAGGGCATCCGGATCGTTCACGCGCGACAACCGGCTCGGCGCATGCGGCTGCTGCCGCTGATTGCAGCGACCTTCTTCATGGTCTCCGGCGGTCCGTATGGGATCGAAGACATCCTCGATGCGGGTTATCTCAAGGGGCTGATCATTCTGGTGGCTCTGCCGTTTCTGTGGAGTCTGCCCACGGCGCTGATGATCGGCGAGCTGGCGAGCGCGCTGCCGGAAGAGGGCGGATTTTACGTGTGGGTGCGCCGGGCGCTTGGGCCGTTCTGGGGTTACCAGGAGGCGTGGCTGTCGCTTGCGGCCAGCGTCTTCGACATGGCGATCTATCCGACGCTGTTCGTGCTGTATCTCAGCAGGCTTTTTCCGGCGTGGACGGCAGGCTGGCATGGTGCGGTATGGGAGCTGGGCGTGATCGCGCTCTGCTGCGCCTGGAATCTGCTGGGTGCGCCGGCGGTGGGGGAGGGTTCGGTCGGCTTGTTTGTCCTGCTGCTCTCGCCGTTTGCCGTGCTGGTCGTGGTGGCGATCTGGCATGGGGCGCATCTGCCGGTCCATGCGTCATGGACGCGATCGGGCGGGCAGGGCGGCCTGAGCACAGCGATCCTCGTGGCGATGTGGAACTACATGGGGTGGGACAACGCGTCCACGGTGGCGCGGGAGGTCGACGATCCGCAGCGCAATTATCCGCGGGCAATGTTGTGGAGCGCCGCGGTGGTGACGGTGAGCTACGTGGCTCCTCTGGCGGCGATGGCGTGGGCGGGGATACCGACGGGGCAGTTCAGCACGGGCTCCTGGGCCGATGTTGCGCGGGCGCTGGTGGGTCCGTGGCTGGGGGTCGCGATTGTCGTGGGGGGAACGCTCACGTCGATCGGCATGTTCAACGCGCTGACGATGTCGTATGCACGCTTGCCGATGGTGCTGGCCGAAGACAGGATGCTGCCGGCGGTGCTGGCGCGGAGAAACCGCCGTGGCGTGCCGTGGGTTGCGGTGCTGGTCTGCGCGGCGGCGTGGGCGCTGGCGCTGCGCTTCAGCTTCGAGCGGCTCATCTCGCTCGACCTGATTTTGTACGGCGCCAGCCTGATCCTTGAATTTGTAGCGCTGGTTGTGTTGCGCCTGCGGGAGCCGAAGCTGGAGCGGCCGTTCCGGGCGGGCAGCTTCGCGGTGGTATGCGTGATTGGCACCGTTCCAACCCTGCTCATCGTCTATGCGGCCGTGGCCTCGCGCCATGAACACATGGGACCCGTGCCGGCGCTGCTGCTGGGCGCGCTGATCGCCGGCTGCGGACCGCTTTGCTATCTGGCATCGAAGACGTTAGGGCAACGAGGGGAAGCTGTCACGGCGACGGCAGAGTGACGGTGCGATTTACTTCTTTGCCCCGGCCTCAACCAGCTTTTTATCGCGGGATTCCTCGAAGTTGCGGGCCGCATTCAACACGCGATCGCGTGCGTGGGCTGCATCGTGCCAGCCTTTGATCTCCACGCGCTTGCCTTCGAGATCCTTGTAGATCGAGAAAAAGTGGGTGATTTCTTTCAGCATGTGCGGATAAATCTCGGAATAGTTCCAGACATCGCGGTAGCGAGGATTATTCCGTCCAACCGCGAGCACCTTCTCGTCGAGTACTCCCTGATCGAGCATCTCCAGAAGCCCGATAGGCCGCACCTGCATCACGCAGCCGGGAAAGCTGGGCGCATCGACCAAAACCAGCACGTCGAGCGGATCGCCGTCGTCGCTGAGCGTGGAGGGAACGAAGCCGTAGTCGCCGGGATAGTGGACGGGCGAGTAGAGGTTCCGGTCCAGCCGGAAGACGTGGAGCTGCTTGTCGTATTCGTATTTGTTGATGCCTTCCGCCGGGATTTCGATCACGACGTTGAACACCTCAGGGGCTTTTTCGCCGACGGGGAGTTCCAGATAATTTGTCATAGATAGTACCAGTATCTCTTATTCGTTTGGATGGGCTGAGCGGCCGGGGAAGCGGCGCGGAACGCGCCTGGATTTATAATCGGGCACAATGAAGGCCCATGTCTATGTGACTTTGAAGAAAACTGTCCTGGACCCACAGGGGCAGGCGATTCACAATGCGTTGCGCAAGATGCGTTATGCGGGAGTCGCGGATGTGCGCCAGGGAAAGCACTTCGAGCTGACGCTGGAAGACGGCATCCCGGAAGCCGCGGCCCGCGCCGAAGTAGAACGCATCGCGCGCGAAGTGCTGACCAATCCGGTGATTGAGGAATTTTCCTTCCGTCTGGAGTAGCGCGGTTCTGCTCGCACGATGGCGGTTTCGCGCGGTCTTGACGACTGCGATGCCCCCTACAACTTTCGTCGTCTCTTCTCAACCACCATCGTGGGGTAGGCTAAAGAATTATGTGCGGCATTGTTGGATACGTCGGCAAGAGTAAGGAAGTTGTCCCCATCATCATCGAGGGACTGCGCAGGCTCGAGTACCGCGGTTACGACTCGGCGGGCATCGCTGTGGGTGGCAATGGCGACGGCCTGCAGTTGCGCCGGGCGCCGGGAAAGCTGCGCAATCTGGAAGAAGTGCTGCGGGAACGTCCCGTCGATGGCACATTCGGCATCGGCCACACACGCTGGGCCACGCACGGACGTCCCACCGAGGAAAATGCCCATCCGCATCGCGACTGCAGCGGGCGGCTGGTGGTGGTCCACAACGGCATCGTTGAAAATTACCTGACGCTCAAGCAGGAGCTGGTGAAGCAGGGGCACAAATTCGTCACCGAGACGGATACAGAAATCATCGCGCACCTGATCGAGCAGGAGCTGTCGTCGGCGGCAAAGTCGGGCAAGCCCATTCTTCTGGAAGATGCTGTGCGCCGGACGGTGCACAGGCTGACCGGGGCATTTGCCATCAGCGTGCTCTCCGCGGATGAGCCCAACAAAATTGTCGTGGCCCGCAATGGGCCGCCGGCCATCATCGGCGTCGGAGACGGCGAGTATTTTGTCGCCTCGGACGTGCCCGGCATTCTGCATCACACCCGCGATTTGTATTTCCTGGCCGATGGCGACATGGCGGTGCTGACCTGCAAGGGCGTACAGCTGACCGACTTCGACGGCAAGCCGATCGAGCGGCCGCTGCAGCGCATTCTCTGGGATCCGATTCAGGCGGAAAAGGGCGGCTACAAGCACTTCATGCTCAAGGAAATCTTTGAGCAGGCGCGCGCGATTCGCGACACCACGCTGGGCCGCATCTCGCTCGATACGGGCAAGGTCTTCCTGGCGGAGATGAAGATCCCCGACGAGACGTTTCGCAAGGCGCGCAACATTCATATTGCGGCTTGCGGAACCAGCTGGCACGCGGCGACGGCCGGCAAGTTCATGATCGAGCGCCTGGCGCGGCTCCCGGTCGAGGTGGATTACGCGAGCGAGTTTCGCTACCGCGATCCCATCGTCGATGCCAGCACTGTCGGGTTGCTCATTACGCAGTCCGGCGAAACGGCCGACACGCTGGCGGCGCAGAAGGAAATGATCGCGAAAGGCGCGCCGACCGTGGCGGTGTGCAACGTGGTTGGCGCCATGATCACGCGCGAGGCGAATGGGACGATCTACACACACGCGGGGCCGGAGATCGGCGTCGCTTCCACGAAGGCTTTCACGGCGCAGCTGATCGCGTTGTTTCTCTTCGCGGTGCATCTGGCCCAGGTGCGCGGCACGATCAGCGAGGAGGAGAGCCGCGCGCTGCTGGAGGCGCTCAATTTGCTGCCGGGCAAGGTCGAGGAGATTCTGCGCACGGTGGACGACGAATGCGAGCCTCTGGCGCGCCTCTACTCCAACGCGCGCGACTTCCTGTTCCTCGGACGCGGCATTCATTACCCCATCGCTCTCGAAGGCGCGCTGAAGCTCAAGGAGATTTCCTACATTCACGCGGAGGGCTATCCGGCCGGCGAGATGAAGCACGGGCCGAATGCCCTGATCGACGAGACGCTGCCTGTTGTCGTGCTGGCGACCCGGGACGAGAGCAATCGCGATTCTGTGCTGCGCTATGAGAAGACGCTGTCCAATATTCAGGAGGTCACAGCGCGTTCCGGAAAAGTGATTGCGGTGGCGACGCGCGGCGACGACCACATCGGGCAGCTTGTGGACCATGTGCTGTTTGTTCCGAGCGCGCCGGAGCTGCTGCTGCCGATCCTCGATGTGATCCCGCTGCAGTTGCTGGCGTACCACATTGCCGTGCGGCGCGGGTGCGACGTGGACCAGCCGCGCAACCTCGCGAAGTCGGTGACGGTGGAGTAGCGCGGTCTCGCCGGAAATCCTTGATTCGTCTTGCGAAGATGTGCTGCTCAGGCCGTTCTGCGTGCGGCCCACAATGCTCCTGCCGGTGGGTCAGCGGGATTTTCCCGGACAACAATTCCAGGATAACGGCGGCGCAGCTCGGCGATCATGGCGCTGCGCACAGGGATCGCTCGTTCGAGAATGCTGCCGGCAAACGCCACGGACGGAATTTCGAATGCCGAGCCGGTAGATACTTCGAGTCCGCGGATGCGCTCGATGACCAAACCAGCCAGCATAGCGAGGTCCGCTCCACCCTGGCGGACGACGTCCTCGGCCACCGCATCACCGCGCTCCGCCGCGGCGACGACCAGCGGCGCGAGCTTCGAGTACTCGGGCGCGGGATTGGCATTGGCAAATTCAATCAGCTCGCCAAGGGAAGCAAGATCCCAAAAACTGCGCGCCTCGTCCAGCAGGGAAGTCGTGCGCTGTTGATCGAGGGCGAGGAATCCGCGCCGCAGTCCTTCGAGGCCGAGGAAGTGTCCTGAGCCTTGATCGGCGAGGGCCGGACCCCATCCCCCCGCGGTGACAATTGCGCCCGTCGCCGCGCGGCCCGCGACATTCGATCCGGTGCCGGCGAGGACCAGGACGCCCCGGCCGCCGAAGAAGGCTGAGTCGAGCGCAATCTCCACATCGCCGACGATGATCAGCTCTCCGCCAACGTGGCGCGCAAAGGCATCGCGTAACCAATCCACGACTAAGGGAACTGTCTCGCCCGCCGTGCCGATGCAGCAACGCGCGATGGACTGCGGGGAGATGCCGGTGGCGCTCTCCAGTTCCCGAAGAGCGCTCAACAGGTTTGCCTCGGCGGTGGCCGCGTCCGCTTTCATCCTCTTGATGGTCGCGGTGCTCACGCGGGCCAACTCGCGGCTCTCGTCGCCCAGCACAAATTCGGTCTTGGTGCCGCCGGCGTCGACGCCGAGAAAATACTGCATGCGACTCATCTCTCCGTTGCGGCCGAGGCTACGCAGGCCGGATCCGCAGCGCCTCTACGGCTGGCGTTTCGGCAGGAACGTCCAGATCGCTGGATCTTCCTCGCCGAGCACCCACGAGCAGAAGCCCTGCAGTCCGTTTTGCTGTGTGAGCTCATAACGGTCTTTGAAGGTGTGCAGATCGGTGTAGAAGACCCATTCGCGCATCTGGTCCCGATAGAAGTAAAACCACGCGCTGTGATCCTCTTCGTCCCACTGAATCTTCCCGTTCCAGTCGTGGGCCAGCTGCACAGCGTCGGGCGCGCTGATGTAATCCGCGGTCGGATTCGGCTTTTCAATCGGCGCATCGCCCTCATGGACGGGCGGCGTGATGATGGGCGCGCCGGTATACCAGTGATACCCGTAGAGCGGAATGCCGAGGGAGAGCTTCTCTTTGGGAACCGTTTCGAGAGCATATTTAAGGTTGTCGACGGTCCACTGCCAGCCTGCGACCGGGCCGGGTGTCGTCCACCGGGTGTTCTGGTCGTAGGTCATCAGGCACACCAGGTCGACGACTTTCGCGATCGCCGCGAGGTCATAGGCGCCACGCCAGTCGGTATAAATCCACTTCGCGAATCCGCCGCTGCCGGGATAGCCCGGCGCGTTGGGAACGGTGGCGATGCTGAGCTGAAATCCAGCCTTGTGCAGCACCGCGTAGGTGTTGCCCACGAGGGCGGAGAGCGCATCGCGGTCGGTCCAGTCGACGTCCTCGATATCGAACTGAAAGCCGCTGTAGCCGTGCATCCTGCACTCGCGCAGCAGCGCGTCATTCATCGCGGCCTGGGCGATTGAGCTGGTGGCGAGCAGATGAAAATGCCTCTTGTTGAATAGCGCGACGATCGGCATCACCGGCAGCTTTTCACTCTGGGCCTGAGCCAGGACCGCCGGCTCCGGCGCGCCAGTGACCAAACCGTTTTCATCTACCTGGTACCAGGCAGGTACGAGCAGATCGATCTGCGAGGAATGCGCGAAGAAATCGCGGATCGACTTAGCATCGTTGGTCATATAGAAGAGCGCGACAGGGCGGTTCGCGCAAAAAGCGGGGCAGCCAAACGTCAGCGCCAGCGGCAGCATCAGCCATTTCATCATTTTCATACTGCGTGCACCTCGATGTCGTTGGCTCGGAAAGCGCTGAGGGCGTCAGCCGCAATACCGGAATCGGTGACGAGGACGTCGATCTCGTTCGCCGGGCAGATCAGCGCAGGGCTCACCATGCCGATTTTGCTGGAGTCGGCGACGACGATCACCTGTTTCGCCTGACGCACCATAGCGCGGAAGACGGCTGCCTCGTCCGGCTCGATGGTGGTGACGCCGCGCTGGGCGTCCACGCCGCAGGCGCCGATGAAGGTCTTGTCCATAAACACGCCGCTCAGCATCTCGATGGCCGTGGGGCCGGTGAGGGAAAATGCGCCCGCCCAGCGCATGGTGCCACCGGTAAGGGTCACGTTGAGCGCGGGCTGGTTGCTCAGTTCCATCGCGATGTTCACGGCGTTGGTAATGATGTGGATCGAATTTCTGTGGCGGATGCAGCGCGCGACCTGGGTGGGCGTTGTGCCCGCTGTGAAACCGACGGTGTCGTGCTCGCGGATCAGCTCCGCCGCGGCCATTCCGATGCGCCGCTTTTCTTCGACGAAGCGCGATTCCCGCACGTGAAACGAGGAATCGAAGCGGAAGGGCTCATACTGCATTTGCCCGGCCAGTCGCGCGCCGCCGTGGGTGCGATGCACGAGGTTGCGTTCTTCCAGACGCGCAAGATCGCGGCGAACGCTGGGCGCAGAAGCCCCGAGCGACTCGACCAGCTCGTCAATGGACGCGTTCCCGTGCTGTAAGAGCACCTGCAGAATCTTCTTGGCTCTTTGCTCAGTTTTCAGGGACATGGGAGTGCCGAACCATTATCGCTGAAACCGGGCAAATTTTATTTCGTGGCGTCCTTCTTCATCGGGGCCGAGTGGCGGTGCGCTCTTCCACCACACGGCGCAAGGCCGACGCAAGGGTGGAGACGTTTTCCTCCTCGACGACGAAGCGCAGATACTCGCGGTCGCGGATTTCCCCCATTTGCAAACCCTGACGGTGATACTCGACCGGACTGGGCTGGGCGGTTCTCAGGCTCGCGTGGAATTCCGTGGCGCCGGTGGCCTCGGCGATGTTCACGATATTCTGCGCGGTGATTCCACCACCCGGCATCACCGTGACGCGGCCGCCGGCTGCTTCCACCATGCGGGCGACGACGGGAAGGCCTTCGGTGACCTTGGCGCATCCGCCTGAGGTGAGAATGCGGCTCGCGCCGGTTTTCACAACGTCTTCCAGAGCCGCTCGCGGGTCCGGGGTCATGTCGATGGCGCGATGAAAGGTGACGGGCAGAGGACCGGCCAGCTCCACCAGTTGCCGAGTGCGCTGCACGTCGACGCGCGCATGCTCATCCAGAAGTCCGAGAATGAAACCATCGGCGCCCAGTTCGCGCGCGCTGCGAATATCCTGCTGCATCACTGCGAATTCGTCGCCGGTGTAGGAGAAATCTCCGCCACGGGGGCGAATCATGACAAACATGCCAATTGCGATTTTGCTCCGAACCAAAGCAACGAGTCCGGCGGAAGGAGTGATGCCTCCTTCCAGCAGATCGCTGCAGAGTTCGACGCGCTGCGCTCCGCCTCGCTCGGCCGCGATGGCCGATTCCACCGAATCGACGCATATCTCAAGCTGCATAAACCCTGCGTCCCACTTTCATCCTCCGTTTTCCGTGCGTCCGGCGCGCCGTGTGGAGATCCGCGGCCGGCCGGGTGACAGGGCTGCCGCAACCAGCGCGGCAGCCTCTCACTTAGAACGCGTAGTGAGCGGAGAACTGCAGACGGCGCTCCTGGGAGCGAATTTGCCCCAGAGGCGCTATCTGACCAAACGTGGAATCTGTAATACCGGTGTCCGGATTTCCGTAGCTGACAATGTTGAACGCGTTGAAGGCGTCGAAGCGGAAGCCGATGATTTGTTCGTGGTAGGTGCGAAAGTCTTTGAAAGCGGACATATCGACGTTGGTAAAGCCGGGCGAGCGCACCGAACCATTGCGAGCGGTACCGAAGCTGTTCGGAGCGGGTACGCCGTAAGCACAGACGCCGTTGTCGACTCCGGGCTGCGTGCAGGGGGTCGCCGATGGATCCGTGCCAAACCAGTTAGTCAGGCTGCGATTGACGATCTTGAGAGGACGGTACTGATTGGGACGGGAGTTACCGTAGCTGTTCGAGTTGTTTCCGGGACCGGTGAGGGTCTGCGGGAAGCCCGACCAGGCGACGCCGGCGGCAGAAAGCTTCCAGCCGCCGATAATTTCATCCACCACGCGATTTGAGCCGGAAAAGAAATCCCGTCCCCGGCCGACGGGAAGCGCGTAAACACCGTTGAACGACAGGTTGTGTTTGATGTCGTAGCCTGCGGGACCGTAGTCGGCCGCGCTGTCGTAGTAATTCTGGAAGGCGCCGCTGTAGCCGTTGACGTTGAGCGCATAGTTGCCAAGGCTGTTGGTCATCGCCTTGCCATAGGTGTAATTTACCGAGAATTCCAGACCATGGTTCAGGCGTTCACGCAGCGTGGACTCGAGGGCATTGAAGTTCATCATGGCCCGCGATTCCGTAATCAGCAGTGAGTTCGATCCGATACTGACCGAGGGATCGATGGCATTGATGCCGAGGTATTGGTTGTTGTAGTACGGCGCGGAGGTCGGGTCGCCATTGACCAGATACTGATTGACGTTGCCGTAGTCCTCGATATGCTGACCCTGTTCGCCGAGATAGCCCACCTGCAGCGAGGCGGTATGGGTGATTGCATACTCGGTGGTCAGATTCCACTCCTGCACGTAAGCCGGCTGGATGTTCTGCGGATAAACGTTGAAGGTCCCGCCATAGGCGACACTGCCGCCGGTAAATCCCTGTTCCGCGGTGCGCGGGCTGCCGCCATTGCCCGGGGTCGGAGTAATGACGTTCACGTTCACGGCCTGGATGAAGGGAGTGATCGAAGTAAGACGCTGGTTCGAGGAGTTACCCTCGAAGAAGCTGGATGCGCCATAACCAGCGCGGATCACCATGCGGTCGGTAGCCTGATACTCGACACCGACGCGCGGCATGATCTGGTGGTAGTTCGGCTGGTAGCAGCCCGGATTGCTGCAAATCCCCGATCCCGCCGGAGCTCCGGTAGGCACGTGGACGGCGTAAATCAGCTGGCCTGTTGCCAGGTCGATGTTACCGGTCTTGTTGTTCTCTTCGATCCATGGCTCGTCGTACTCATAGCGGACGCCGAAGTTCAGGGTGAGGTGCGGCATCGCCTTGTAATCGTCCTGGGCATATCCGGCGACACGCCACTGGCGCTGGCCGACGTTGACGCTGTTCAGGGTCACCGCGGCTCCGCTCACTCGATCGAGCAGGAAATCGGCTCCGCCATAGCCGCCTGCGTTCGGCAACGAAGGATTGCTGGTGAAAGCACCGCTGTAAGTCAGCGAACCGAGATAGCCGTTGTTATTGCTGGTCGGATAATTGTTCTCGTAACGCATTCCCTCGATACCGAAATTCAGCGTGTGGCGGCCGCGCTGCCAGGTTACATCGTCGATGTAGCTATAAGTGTTGTCGATGATGCCGCCGTCGAATGCAGGCGTTCCTACACCGCTGATGCCGCCCTGGATGTTCTGGTAAGAGAAGCCCTCGTAAGACTGGTTGGGAAAGGTGATACCGACTTTCATATTTCCGCTGGTTCCGAACTGTCCGCTGGGATCCTGCGGCAGGCCCTCATTCCAGTCGGTACGCGTGAAACCGATGCGGGCGGAGTTCAGCAGGGACGCGGAGAAGGTATGGACCCAGTTCGCACCGGCAACCTTGGTTGGGAAAAGGTTGACGCCTGGAAACTCGATGGACAGGATGGCCGTCGAACCATCGTAAGCGGTCGACATGGAGTAAAAGCCGGTAATCTTGTCGGAGCCGCGGGGGTCATATTCAATCTTGATGTCGCCCTGGTTATTGGCTTTATAGCTGCGCGTCGGCGCCTGATAGTTGTTGTTGACAATTCCATCGGTGGGCGCCGCGTTGGGCAAAGGGTAGAGGGTTGGATTGGCGATGAGAAACTTCGCCACGGGATTGACGATCGGAATTCCTTTGTCGCCGACGTAAGGCGCGAAGTTATTTTCCGGATCGTAAAGCTGGACGGGGTTGGAGCCGTTCAGCAGGACCGAGAAGTCGCCCATGCGCATGGCAGCTGTCAGAACACTGGTCGAGCTGGTGCCACCCTTGTGATTGCGCGATCCAAGATAGTCGACGAAGAAGAAAAGCTTATCGCGCTTGATCGGACCCCCGAAGGTTCCGCCAAACTGCGATTGCGAGAAGGGGTTGATGGGCAGCTTCGGGACGGCCTGGTTATTCGTCCACGAATTGGCATTGAGACGGTAATCCTGCACATAGCCGTAGGCCGACCCGTGGAAGTTGTTTGTCCCGCTCTTGAGAATGCTGACGACGCCCCCACCGTTGACGTTGCCAAATTGTGCCGGAGAATTCGCCGTCAGAACCTTCAGTTCCTGGAGGGATTCCGGAGCAGGGCTGTAGGAGATGAGGTTGTTAAAGGTTTCGTTGATGTCGATTCCGTCGAGGGTGTAGTTATTCGCCTGGGCACGGTTGCCGTTCATGTTTGGCGTATCGGTGTAGTAGGTGCTGCGCTCGATGGAGGTGGGGCCGGAGGTCCCGGCGGTATCGACCGCGCCCGGCTCGTAGAGGGTGATGGCGGAAAAATCGAGGCCGTTGAGCGGGAAATTGGAGATGGTGTTGGCCGTAAATGTGGTGCTGATGGTGGGGTCGCTCGTATTCAGGATCGGCGCGCTGCCTGAGACATTCACCGTGGTCGACGCGGCGCCAACATGCAGGGTCACATTGATGGTTGGCGTCTCGACCGCCTCCAGCGAGATGGCGGGCAAGGTTTCCTTGTTAAAGCCGGCCGCCTGCACGGAAAGCTGATAGTGCCCCGCGGGGAGGAAGTCGATGCGGTAAACGCCGGCCGAGTTCGTTGTCGCCGGCGTGTCGACTCCGGTGTCGAGGTCGTGCGCAATCACCTGCGCTCCGGAAACGACTGCGCCGCTCGGATCGGTCACTTCGCCGGTGATGGAGCCGGTCACGTTTTGCGCCATCGCTGCGGGGACGCTCATGCATACGCTCAACGCACATCCCCAAACGAGCTGCCTCAAAAATGTCCTCATGGTTCTTCGCCTCTTTGATCTGAAATCCTGTTGCTGGGCTGGATAGTCTTGTTTTCGATCAACGTTCGAGCCGGGGCCGGATCCTGCCGGCGGCTGACTTTAAGCCGACGTGGCCCTAATCTAACCACAAATCGATAGTTTTGGCCAGAAAATGATCGAAATGGAGCACAATGTGATCAATTTCCGATCCGTTTCTCTGGCTGGTTGGGCTGGGCCGACACCGGGGGCATACCCTGTGCCTTCATTTCACTCCGGACGGTCTCCACTGAAGAATGGGAAGGAGGCTCGAATAGTCATCCGTCCAGGCGGGAACATCCGATCGTTGCTGGATTCCTCTGACAAATGGCATGACCTGCGGCTGCGCGAGGAACGCGCCGTTGTTCGTGACCAGAACCCAGCTGGCGCGGTACTCGCCCCGGGCTTTCTGCGGCGGCGTATCGACGAGCCGCGCCTGCATGCCTGCGGCGGCTGCGAGCGCGCCTGTCTCGGGAGGCAGGTCCAGGTATTGGTTCGATACGTGAAATGCCAGCACGCCGCCGGGTGCAAGCTGCCTTCGATAGACGGCCATTGCCTGGGTTGTCAGCAGGTGGATCGGGATCGCGTCGCCGGAAAATGCATCGATGACGAGAACATCGAAATTCTGCGGGGCTTCGCGGGTGAGGGAGATCCGCGCATCGCCTTCGGCGAACGAAATCTCCGCACCCGACTCGCGCAGATAGGTAAACAGGTGCTGGGCGATGGGCAAGACCGCGGGGTTAATTTCATAGAAGCGCATGCGGTCGCCGGGTTGTCCATACGCGGCCAGCGTGCCTGCGCCCAGACCGACAACGCCGATGTTGCGAGGCCGGTTGTCGCAGCAGAACCGCAGCGCAAGGCCAACGCCGGAGTCGATTGCGTAATAGGTGGTAGGGTTGCGGCGAAACTGCGGCGCGAACCACTGCGTGCCATGCTCGATGGTCCCGTGCAGCAGGGTGCGGACGGTCTCCGCCTGAGGAGGCACGTGCGACTCGCGCACCCGAAGCGAGCCGTAGAAGTTGCGTTCCTCCACCAGCGTTCCGCGAGCGTAGACGATGTGCAGCATGATGGCCAGCGCCAGGAGCAGGGCGGTTCCCACGGACCAGAGCAGCCGCTGCGCCCATCCATCGCGCCAGGTCACGGCCAGCGCCAGAGCCGCTGTGGCCAGGAACGCCAGGGCCACGTCGTAGTTCGCATCGAAGAGCAGCGGACAGCCAATCGCAATGAAGATCGTTCCCGCGGCTCCGCCGGCGGCGACCAGCAGATAGAAGAGCGTGGCCTGCGCCGGATGCCCTGGACGCAGCGCATACGTCTCTGCATGGCAGAAGAGACAGGCAAAGAAGAGCTCGGCCAGAAAGAAACCGATGCTGACCTGGATGGGCAGGCTTACGTCGGTCTTCGACAGCATGTATCCAAGCGCCGCCAGCAGGACCACGAGCACCCGCACAACGAGCCATCGCCGATAAAGGCGAGGAGCCTCAAACGCGACGATGAAGGTCAACAGATAAACACCCAGCGGCAGGACCCACAACAACGGAATGGCGGCGATGTTCTGGCTGAGATGACTGGTGACCGCGCATAACTGCATCGTCGCAACGGCTGGAAGCAGGAACCAGAGCAGTCTGTCTCGCAGGGAACCAGGCGCCTGGTCGCAGGTTTGCTCTGAATCGGCCTTATTCTCGCTGCCGGCGAGGCTTAGCCTCCAGGCAACTACAGCACAAACCACCGCATAGAGCGCAAATCCGCAAAACCAGAAATTCCTTTGCGCATGCAGCGAAAGTCGAGGCTCAATGGCGGTTGGGTACAGCAGCAGCGCCAGGAGTGAACCGGCATTCGACAGGGCAAAGAGCTTCCAGAGAACACCCCTCCGCTCCACGCGTGCCAACCAGAGCTGCAGCAGAGGACTCGTGGAGGCGAGCAATAGAAAGGGAAGTCCGATCGTTAAAGTGAGGGAGCGAAAGATCGCCGCCAGCGGATGTTCCGAGGCATGGTTCAAATCCGGCTGCCCGATCAGCGTCAGCCCTGTGGTGGCCAGCAGCAAGAGTCCAATGTGCAGGGTCACGGCGGCCCGATGCGATTGGTGCCCCAGCCAGTGGGCGTAGAGGTAGCCGAGCAGCAACGCGATCTGGAAGAACGCGAGGCAGGTGATCCAGACAGCAGAAGAACCGCCCAGCGCGGGCAGCAGCTGCTTGGCCGCCATGGGCTCAACAGCAAAAAGCAGAAAGGCCCCGAGGAAGATCGCCAAACCGGAAAGGATGCGCATGGGAGGGGGTCCAATTTGTAACCCTAGAACGCTATCACGCGGGAGAAAGGGCGAGCGCGCCGGCACGATGGTTTAGCTTCGGGTTTCGGGCCAACCCGCGCCCTCGTAACTCCGTCGTAGACTTGAAAGAGATGAGAATCGGCATCGATTTCGGGACCACACGCATTGTTGTTGCCTTCGTGGATCGCGGCAATTTCCCCCTGGTGAACTTTGAGGCGCCGGATGGCCAGGCGTGCGACTGGTTCCCTCCGGTGGTTGCCGTGCGCGGCGAAGAACGCCTGTACGGCTGGCAGGCGGTGGCGGCGCAGGAAGACGAGAGCTGGACCATCCTGCGCTCGCTCAAGCGTTCGCTGCGCAGTGGCGACCCCAATACCGCATTGCACGCCGGCGGTCAGGTTCTGCCGTTGCGGCTCCTTCTTTCGGAGATGATGACGGCTCTGCGGACCCAGCTCCTCGAGCACTCCAACCTCGGGGCGCAGTTCAACGAGCCTCTCGAGGCGTTCCTCGGCGTCCCGGCCAATGCCAACAGCAACCAGCGATTTCTGACCGAGGAAGCGGCGCAGATTGCGGGCTTCACGGTGCTCGGTTTGATGAACGAGCCGTCGGCGGCTGCTATCGAGTACGCCTACCGCAACAATTCCGAGCGTCGCAGCCGCGCCGGCAGCGGACTCATGGTGTACGACATGGGCGGAGGCACCTTCGATGTCTCCCTTCTGACTCTCGGAGAAACCGAGCACACCGTCGAAACCTCCGACGGCTTACCGAATCTTGGCGGCGACGACTTCGATCAGATTCTCGCCGACCTGGCACTGGAAGCCGCCGGCCACGACCCATCGCTGACGGCGGCCGAATGGCACCGTCTGCTCGAAGAATGCCGCGAGAAGAAAGAGTCGCTGAATCCCAACACGCGCAAGGTCACCATCGATCTGGAACTGGTGAAGCCTGGCTGGTCGCAGGTAACGATTCCGGTCGACACCTACTACGAACGATGCCGCCCACTGGTCGAATCGACGCGCGATGTGGTGGAGAATCTGCTGGCCGCGCACCCTGGGCTCACGCTCGATATTCTCTACGTCACCGGCGGGGGATCGGAACTGCCTCCGGTGGCGCGGATCCTGCGCGAGAGCTTCGGCCGTAAGGTCCGGCGCTCGGCTTACATGCGCTCGGCCAGCGCCGTGGGATTAGCCATTCGCGCCTCCGCGCAGGCGGACAACCTGCGTGAGCAGTTCAACCAGAACTTCGGAATCTGGCGGGAAGCCGACGCTGGCGGCACCATCGTCTTCGACCTTATCTTTCCGCGAGGTTTGCGCCTGCCTCGCCCTGGCGAAGCTCCTCTTTCGAGCGAGCGGGTTTACCGGCCTGCGCATAACGTTGGCCACTTCCGCTATCTCGAATGCTCGAAGCTCGACGAACGAGGTCAACCGACCGGTGAGATCACAAACTGGGAGCAGATCCGATTCCCCTTCGATCCTGGCCTGCAGAGCGCCTACGATCTGTTCGCGTACCCGGTCGAGCGCCTCACCGATCAAAACGTGACCATCCACGAACGGTACACCTGCGATGCGAACGGCAATGTCCAGGTGAAGATTTCCGCCGATCCATCCGGATACACCCGCAATTTCCTGATCGGGCAGTCGGGTAACAACGGCTCAACCAGCAACGGTTCGTCGTCGAAACACGCTCGCACCGCTCCGGTCTGATCGCACTGATTCAGGGTGCGGCCAATGCCTGCGCCATCCTGGCTGTGCTACAGTGAACCCACTTCGCTGCGCCAGGGTGTCGTCATCCATCACCATGGCCAGCGGGAACCGCGTGCATGGGCACCCCCCTCCAATCCGCGCAGGCTGCGGAAACCCTCGAATTGCAGCAGGAGATCGTCCGCCTGCAGGCGCTGCTGGAAACCTCGCGCCAGGTGCACTCGACGATCCGCCTCGATGAAGTGCTCTCCACCGTTCTCACCATCGTCGTGCGCGAACTGGAGCTGCCGGGAGCGCTGGTGACCGACCCGCTCACCATTCACGGCGACATGCCGGAGCACCCATGGGAGGGATGCTTCCGGTTTCCGCTGCACGATAAAGAGGGTCATCACCTCACGGAGCTGGTTGTGGCCACACCGGAGGGACGCCCGCTCACGATTTTCGAAGAGGATTTTCTGGAGCGGCTGGCGCTGCAGGCCGGCGTCGCCGTAGAAAACGCCCGCTACTACGAGCGCAGCGTTCAGTGGGCGCGCCTGCAACAGGATCTGCACGCCGCGCGCTCGATTCAGCGCAGCCTTGTGCCGCAGCAGATGCCGTCCATTCAAGGTTACTCCGTTGGCGTTCGGTATAGCGCCTGTTACGAGGTCGGCGGCGACTGCGTGGATATCGTGAGTCTGGCCGATGGGGTTCAGGTGATGGCGGTAGCCGACGTGGCGGGCAAGGGCCTGGCCTCGGCGATCGTGAGCACCGCCTTTCGCGCGGCCTTTCGCGCCAGCGTGGCCTCCGGATTGCCGCTCGCGGACCTTGTTTCGCGGCTCAATCTCCAGTTCTGCGCTGAGGACGCTGAAGCGCGCCGGCGCTATGTCACTGCCATTTTTCTCCGCCTCGACCCGCGCGCGCACCGCCTGGAAGTGGTGAATGCCGGGCACAATCCAGGCTTCGCTGTAGCGCCGGGTGGCTTGGTCTGTCATCTGAAGGCCAGCGCGACGCCCATCGGTATCCTGCCGATTGTCGAATACACCGCGGAAGTTGTGGACTTTCCCGCTGGGTCGCGGTTGCTCTTTTATACCGATGGCCTCACGGAAGTCTTTCGAGGCGAAGAAGAGTTTGGTGAGGAGCGGTTGATGGCGGCCTTTTTGGAGTGCGATTCCCAGGAGTGTGCTGCTATTCTCGATAAGCTCTGGCAGGAACTGCGCGACTTCTCCGGAGGCGAGTCCCAGGACGACGATATGACCGCCCTGACTCTGATTCGGATGCACGCGTAGCGGGAGAACACCGATGGTCGAAACGACGGGCACGACGGTGGAAGTGCGGCTCCCGTCCCGGCTTGGATTCGAGAAAGTGGCCATGGGGACCGCGGCCAGCGTGGCTCAACTGATGGGCTTTCCCAGCGAACGCATCGAGGACCTGAAGACCGCGGTCGCCGAGGCCTGCATCAACGCGATCGAACATGGCAATCAGCTGAACGAGAAGCTGTCGGTGGGCGTCATCCTCTCCGCCAGTGCGGACGAACTCGAAGTCAAAGTCGTCGACAATGGAGGGGGCATCGTCAGGCAGCCGCCTCCGCCCAACATCGATCGCAAGATTCATGGAGAAGAGGATCCTCGCGGCATGGGCATGTTTCTCATACAGCATCTGGTCGACGAAGCGGAATGGGTCCGCGACAGCAAAGGGAAAGGCAGCTACGTGCGGCTGGTTATCCGGCTGGATAAGGAGGACGCTTCGTGACAACGGACACCAAAACCACCATTGACCGCACCTCCACGCCCGCCGGAACTTCGATCTCCGTCCTGCGCTTCACGGGGGATATTTCGAGCACATCGAAGGAGTCGGTTCTGGGCGCCTGGAAAAGTGTAAGCGGCTGCGATCCTGTGCTGCTGGATTTCTCGAAGGTGGAGTACATCAACTCGAGTGGAATCGGGATCATCATCAACATCCTGATGGAAGCGGACAAATCCGGACAGAAGGTGGCAGCCTTTGGGCTGACGCCTCACTTTCAAAAGGTGTTCACAATGGTGGGCATCGGGAAATACGCGGGACTGCATAAGGATGAGGCGACGGCGCTGGCGTCGTTGTAGCGCGGTCCGCGCCGATCGCAAAGCTTTCCGCCGCATCCTGAACCGTAAAGGCGGCGACCCCCCGTCCCGACGACAGGGGCGATTCAAATCTCTCTTCGCTACTGAGATCTCATTTGGTACAAGGTTCAGGAGGCGCCATGTCCTCGGGGGCCTTTGCTATGCTTCCTCTGTGAAAAAAGGCTTCCTGGTAATAGTTGTATTTGCTGCTCCGCTCCTTTTCGCGCAGGGAGATGACGCTCGCGCCTTGCCCAATGATCCTAAGGCGCTCCTGCAGATGATGGCTCCGTATTATGACTACGCTTCCTCCGACATGAAGCCCTGGCACATCCGCTATCGCTATCAGTACCTCGATGAGAATGGCTTCCCCGGTCCCGAGGGCCACTTTGACTATTGGTGGTCCACGCGGAAGGTCAGCAGGGCTTCGTGGACGCGCGGCGACCAATCCCACATTGAATGGCATACTGCCGACGGCAAGGAACTGCGAACCATTACCGGAAATGACATCGCAAGCATGGAGCATCGGCTCTATATCGCGTTGCTCCCATCATTTTGGAAAATGGACGATTCTGCATCTGGTGATCGGGAACTCAAATACTTTCGATCTGAATATTTGTCGAAACAACTGGCCTGCGTTGGATCGGTGAGGTTGTCGAGGGACGAGACCAGGGCCGATTCACTCGAAAGCGTCTGGCCCGCGTATTGTTTTGACGATAATGGGCCGGTTCTCGTCGCCAGCCATGAGAATGGCAGCATCACAAATTCCTATGGCCAGGTTCAGAGGTTCCAGAATCACGATTTTCCCGGGCAAATTGAAATTTCTTACTTGGGGAAGAAGCGCATAGAAGCTCAATTGGAGGATTTGAAAGAGGTAGATGCGGGCGACGTGGCCTTCGCGCCTTCCGCCGAGGCCAGGGAGTATGTCCCGCAAACGACGACGACCATTGTTCAGGCATTGCCCTTGACGCCCCTGCATCTCAAGCACAGGGTAGACCCGGTTTATCCTCAAAGTGCGCGCGCGGCTCACATTACCGGGACTGTCGTGGTTGCAGCAACAATCGACAGGAATGGAAGGGTCAAAGACGCGAAGATCGTATCCAGCCCTGATGTTTCGCTTTCTGAGGCTGCGCTGGATGCCGTGCGGCAATGGCGTTACGACCCGGTTACGCTTAACGGTCAGCCGTTTGAAATGCACACTCAAATCAGACTCGAATTTGCACTCTAGCGCCCCTGCGTTCCGGCTCAGCTCGTCAGGCAATTCCAGCGTGGATTCCCAGTTCGTCGGCAATGTCGCCCAGCCGCCGGTCTCTGGTCCAGATCAGAAGGGACCTGTCGAGCAGGGCCGAGGCCATGAGATGAAGATCGGGGATGCCGATGCCTTTTCGGTACAGTCTCCGCAGCTCGACCAGCGCGAACAACTCATCCATCCCCACGACCGTGGCCTGAGCCAGTAAGGACAGGTCGTTCAGCATCTTCTTCCTGTTGTCGATTGAACCCAGCGCCAGCTCCAGTCGCACAAGGGGATGCGTGACGACCTCGTCGTTTTGGAGCAGTTGCTGCAGTTTCGGTTCCGGGCTTCGCAGATGATCGATCCAGACCGAAGTATCGACGAGGATCATTTTCGTCTGAGCCGCGGCGCGGCTTTCGCCTTCGGATCACTGCCCCCGAGGGCCGCCAGACGCCGGGCCGCTTCGTTGCGGACAAGCCGGGTGAGCGCCTCACGGACCAGCGCAGCCTTCTCTTTGATGCCGGTGTATTCCTCGGCCTGCCGGATCAGCTCGTCGTCAAGAGCGATGGTCGTGCGCATGGAGGGAGCCTCTGCGTACAGATCATAGCATCATTATGATGCTGATTTTCGTGCCGCCATCGAGCTCCGCGAAGATCACCCGCATCGATTAAGCCTACTGCGAGCGCAGCGCGACGACGGGATCAACGCGCGTTGCCCGGCGGGCAGGCAGCCAGCAGGCGATCAGCGCGACGGCAATCAGCACCAGCGCCACGGCGGCAAAGGTGAGCGGATCGTGATCCGAAACCCCAAAGAGTTGGCTGCTCATGAAGCGCGTGAGCGAGAAGGCCAGCAGAACGCCGACAGCAACACCCGCGATCGCCATGCGAAGGCCCTCTCCCAGGATGAGCAGCAGCACCTGGCGGCGTCCGGCGCCCAGGGCCATTCGGATGCCAATTTCGTGGGTGCGCTGGCCGACCAGATAGGCGATGACCCCATAGATTCCGATGCAGGAGAGAACAAGTGCAAGCGCCGCAAAGATGGCGAGCAGAATCATCGACGTGCGCCGGGCGGCGAGCGTATCCGCGACGACTTCCTTCATGGTCGAGACCGCGTAGACCACGTAATCGGGATTGAGCTGCGCGATGGCGCGGCGCACAGGGCCCATCACCGAGCTCGGATCGCCGTCGGTACGGAGGACCACAGCCGTGACCCCGGCGAGCAGAGGCATGAGCCGGGGCGGCGTCTGCATATAGGGGTAGAAAAATTGCGCCTCGATCGCGGCGTGGGGATCGCCTCCCGGGCCCCACTGGCGCACGTGGGCAACGACGCCCACGATTTCCGCTGCGGTGTCGAACTGCACCAGGTGGACGTGCTGGCCGATGGGATCCTCGCCGGGAAAGTATGCGCGGGCGAAAGCGTCGTCGACGTCGATGACGGTGGGTGTGTTTTCGTTGTCCTGGTCGGAGATCCAGCGGCCCCGCAGCAGCGTCATTCCCATCGCACGCTGAAATCCGGATTCCACCAGATAAAAGAGCGATTGCGGCATCTCGTTATCGGTGGCGGGCTTGGGGCGTCCTTCGATCCAGAACGGCAGGGAGGAGTCGTGGATCATGGGCCGCGAGCCGAGGGTCACCGAGACGGCCCGTACACCCGGAACTTCGCGCAGCGCAGCGTCGAACTGGCGCAGGCGGGCGCGGGTTTCAGCAGGAGTGGTTTTTGCGTTCGAGGGCAGTGAGACCGAAAAAGTGATGGCGTGATCGGGGTTGTAGCCGAGGTCCACGCGCCAAAGCCTGCTGAGGGACCGCAGCATAAGTCCCGCGCCCACGAGCAGCACCAGCGCCATTGCGACTTCGCAGGCAACAAACCATCCTTGGAGGCGATAACCGCCGCCGCCCGAACCGCGGCCAGCCGTACGCAGGACCTGCTGAAGATTCGTGCGCGAGGCGCGGAGCGCGGGGGCGAGTCCGAAGATGATGCCGGCAAGCAGTGAGACGCCCAGGGTGAAGAGCAGAACGCGCGCATCGATTGTGACATCGGAGGCGCGCGGAAGCTCGCGCGGCAAGCTGGCAGCGATGGCTTTGGTGGCCAGGAAGGAGATGACGAGCCCCAGGAGGGCGCCAAGGCCGGCAAGCAGAAGGCTTTCGGTCAGCAGTTGGCGGATGAGGCGGCTGCGGCCGGCTCCCAGCGCCGACCGAATGGCGAACTCCGCGGAGCGAGCCATACACCGGGCGAGCAGCAGGCTGGCGACATTCGTGCAGGCGAGGAGGAGAAGGAATCCGACTGCGGCGAGAAGGACAAGAAGCAGGGGCTGCACGTCGCCGACGATGTCCTGCTTGACGGAGATGAGGCTGATCCCGACGCCGAATCCTTTGTCGACCTCGGGGTAGGCGGTGGCGAGGTTGTGGGCGACCGTGTCCATGTCGGCCCTGGCTTGCTCGAGCGTAACGCCGGGCGCCAGGCGAGCCACGACGTGGGCGCTTTCATCGATGCGCCGATCGCGGAAGGAGGGGTCGGTCCACTGACCGATGGGAACGTAAACATCCCGGTCGATGCCATAGAAGAGAAAACCGGGAGGCAGAATGCCAACCACCGTGTAGTCCGTGCCGTTTAAGGTGACCGGCTTGCCGAGGACGGAGAGCGATCCGCCGAACCGGCGGCGCCAGAAGCCATTGCCGAGAAGAGCCACGGGGGCCGCGCCCAGCTGGTCGTCGGAGACGTTGAAGTCTCGACCGAAGGCTGGATGCACCTCGAGGGTGCTGAGGAACTGAGCGGAGACCATGAAGCCGTTGACGCGCTCGGCGGGACCCTTCTGCCCGGTCAGGTTATAGTCCTCGTGGCGATACATGGCCATCGAGGAAAGGGTGCGCGTCTGACGCTGCCAGTCCAGAAAATTGAGATAGCTCACTGGAATCTGAGGCACAGATTCATTGGAGTTGATCGAGACAAGCTGGTCGGAGTGTGGATACGCCAGCGGGTTGAGAAGGACGCCGTTCACTACGGAAAACAGCGTGGTGTCCGCGGCTATACCCAGGCCCAGGGTGAGGACGGCGATGGCGGCAAAGCCTGGCGACTTCGCCAGCATGCGGCAGGCGTAACGGAAGTCCTGCAGGAAAACGCTCATGATGGGATTCCAAAACGACGACAGACAAAGATCCTGGGACGGTCGCGCTCGCTGGATGTTGATGACAATAGCAGACCGCGCCAGCAGACCAAGCCGGATCTCTGTCTCACCCCTGACCTCACCGTGCTGAGTTCTGCTTGCTTCCCGGAGGGTGTGCCGCATTCGCTCAGAAAGCACGGGGAAGAGGTGCCGGATCTTGCCAATTCGCCCGTTTCTGAGGTAAAAACTAAATTATTAGTTACTTTCGCCGTCCACGCGCGTCTCAATAACAGAGGGGAATCAGCGGCCGTGCCCAGGAAAACTTCTCAGACTCTCACCGAAGCCGAACTGCGCATCATGCAGGTGCTGTGGCAGAAGGGTCCGGGCACCGTCCAGCAGATCCTCGATGGTCTGCCTGGCCAGCCTGTTTTCGCTTACAACACGATTCTGACGACGATCCGCATTCTTGAGCGCAAGGGTTACGTTGCGCACTCCAAGGATGGCCGCGCCCACGTTTACAACCCCCTCGTTGCCCAGGGAGACGCCAGCCGATCGGAGATTCGCCACCTCGTCAGCCGTTTCTTCCGCGACTCGCACGAGGATCTGGTGCTGAATATCCTCGAGGACCGTGGCATCGCGCCCGAGGAACTGGAGCGCCTGCGCAGGATGCTGGTACAAAGCGAGGAGAATTCAATCGACCGTAAAGGGACGCTTTCGCGGAGGGTCGCGCGATGACCTCCTTTGCCCAACTGGCTGTGGAGCGGGTCGCGAACTCGCTGCCGGAGGGGCTGCTGATCGCGTTGTGCGCGTGGCTGATGTTGCGGCTGATGGGACGGCAAAACGCCGGCACGCGCTTTGCGGTTTGGCTGGTGGCGTTGGCGGGTGTGGTCGCGCTGCCTTTGCTGGGCGGTTTGCGGCATGCCGGCCTGATTCCTTCGGTGCACGCTCCGATTGCCGTCTCCTCACTGTGGGCTACGAGCTTCTTCGTTCTGTGGATCGCGCTGTCTGCTCTGGGATTGGCTCGCGTAGCCGCTGGCATCTGGCAGGTGCGCCGGATTCGCCGCGGCTGCAGAGAAGTTCCGGTGGCGGAGCTCGATCCGGCGCTGCAGGCGTTGTTTGCGGAGACTCATCGGCCCGTCCGGCTGCTTGCTTCCGAAGACATTCGCGTTCCCGCGGCTCTCGGATTCCGCAAACCGGCCGTCGTCTTGCCTGCATGGACCCTGCGCGACCTGAGCGCCGGCGAACTGGAGCCCATCCTGATTCATGAGCTCGCGCATCTGCGCCGCCACGATGACTGGACGAATCTTCTGCAGAAGGCGGTTCGCGCGATTTTGTTCTTTCATCCCGCTGTGTGGTGGATCGATGCGCGCCTCTCGCTCGAGCGGGAGATGGCCTGCGACGATGCGGTACTGGCCGCGACCGGCAATCCCCGTGCTTACGCTGGCTGCCTCATCGATCTGCTGGAACGAGGCTGCGCACAGCGCGGATGGACCATGGCCCAGGCCGCTGTTGCCCGCGTCCGCGACGCATCGGTCAGGATCGCGCGCATCCTCCAGGTCGGGACATCCGCGACGACACGCGTGGGCCGGGCTGCTCTCGGACTCGCAGCGTCTTTGTCCCTTGCCTGCGCCGGTATGGTGCTCTGTGCGCCGCGCCTTGTCGAGTTCGCCCCGATGCATCCGGCCTCCGCAGCTCTCGTTGCGGCGCCGGTGCGCGTCGATGATGGCGTGCGTTGGCCGCGGTCTGGAGTGGTCCCGGCTTCGTTCCATCCGGCAGAGAAGACGGCTCCGATCCCCCACGCACCGGTTCGTAGGGCTTTATCACCGAGGACGGGGGTTCGGCGGATCGCGGCGCCTCTGACGAAGCCAGCCATGAAGAGCGCTGCGAACCGCGTCATGGTAGCTCAATTTGAAGCGCCATCCGGGATGGACACCGCAATGGATACCCGGATAGACCCTACGATGCCCACGATGGTCGTTCTGGAAACCCGTGAGTCCAGCCCAACGAGCTCCGCTTCGCTTCGGACCGTCGGAGCGCAGCTGCCCGCGGAGAGCGGACGGTATAACAGCGAAGACCCTGCCCTGCAGATTCAGGTTTTCCATGCCATCGATCCGGCCACCGGGACACCTATACAGATCGTTCGCGTGATTTTTGTCCTGCCTGCAGGAAGCGGTGTTTCCCAGTCGATCTAGGAAGCAAAACAGGAAGCAAAATTTTTTGTCTTTAACAACTAATTCGTTAGTTCACAAACAGGAGAAGCAAACATGAATGTTGGGAAAATCAAACCGTGGTTCACGCGGCGTTTCGTCGTTCCAGTTCTCGCCGCAGGAGCCTTGATCGGAGCCGGAGCCTGGAGCTTCGTGCGCCCGGCCACGGCGTCGGCTGCGCCTGCACCGGCAGCAGCTCCGCTCGACGAAAGCAGCGTCGCGCCTCTCGTCGCGCTCGATCAGGCGATGGAAGCGCTGACCGCACGCGTTCGTCCGGCGGTCGTCAACGTCAGCGTCACCTCAAAAATGAGTCAGCATCAGATGGCTGAGGAAGAGGGACAGGACGGTCAGGACCAACCGCAGCAACAACAGCAATTCCAGCAGTTCTTCGGGCAGGGCTCGCCCTTCGGCCAGTTCTTCCAGGGTCCCATGCAGCAGCAACAGCAACCTTCCATCGAACACGGGCTCGGAAGCGGCGTGATCATCTCGCCCGACGGCTACATCGTCACCAACAATCACGTCGTCGCGGGCGCTATCAACATCAGCGTGACCCTGAGCAACCGCGACATCTATCCGGCGAAACTGATCGGCGCGGATCCTCTTACCGACCTGGCCGTGATCAAGATCGAGGGCCACGACTTTCCCAGCATTCCGTGGGGCAACTCGTCGGAGCTGCACCCTGGTGAACTGGTGCTCGCGTTCGGCAACCCATACGGTTTCCGGTTCAGCGTGACGCGGGGCATCATCAGCGCGCTCGATCGCGCGAATCCGGACTCCGATCGCCGGAAGCCGGGTGAATTCATTCAGACCGACGCAGCCATCAACCCCGGCAACTCCGGTGGAGCCCTCGTCGATGCGCGCGGTCAGCTCATCGGCATCAACACCTTCCTTTATTCGCCGACCGGTGCATTCTCCGGGATGGGTTTTGCGATTCCGACGAAAATTGCCGAGCCCACGGTCAACGCTCTTATCCGCGACGGCAAAGTGGAGCACGGGTACATCGGTATCTCCATCGAAGACGTGACGCCTGACAGCGCGAAGTTTTTCGATGTGAAGAAGGCGGTTGGCGCAGTGGTCTCCGACGTCACGCCGGACTCGCCAGGCAGCAAGGCTGGCCTGAAGACCGGTGACGTGATCACTGCCTTCGATGGCAAGCCGGTCAGCGATGCCGGAGAGCTGCAGATGGAAACCAGTCAGAAGCGTCCGGGCGACACCATTCATCTGGAAGTGATGCGCGACGGGAAGACGCTGGACTTACCGGTCACGCTGCAGTCTGTGAATGGCGGACATGAGCAGGTGGTTGCGCAGAACGGCAACGGCAAAGGCCGGTGGGGCCTCGGTCTGGCCGACCTCACTCCCGACGTCCGCCAGCAGGTGCAGGCGCCGGAGAGCGTGCACGGTGCGGTCATCCAGAACGTCCGTTCGGGCAGCCCCGCGGATGACGCAGGTCTGCAACGCGGCGACATCATCGTCTCGGTTAACCGCAAGCCGACGCCCTCCGCCTCCGACGTTGCTCAGCAGCTCTCCAGCGTTCCCAAGGGACAGGACGCGCTGGTGCTGGTCTGGTCGAATGGCGGCAACACCTTCCGTGTTCTTCATCCTTCCGAGGGCTGAGTCATAGCCCGACAACAGCGCAGCCGGTCTAGTCGCCGGCTGCGTTTCTTTTTTCATCGCGTGTGTTACCGGGGTCGCTGCGCTAACAGCCATGCGACGAACTCCTTACCCGCGGCAAGGTTGTCGTACTCCGGCGGAAGCTTCCGGCCATCCGTGTACTCGTTGTAGAGCCACGGGTCCGTCAGGGCCACGACCGTGCCCTTTCCGTATTTCGACATCGCCATCAGAAGATCGCCGTGACTGTCTTTGAGCAAGGGAACTGCCCGGTGCGAGAGCGTCAGCGAGCAGGTGTCCTTCATATACAGCACATGCGGATGAGTGAAGGGCGGCGCGGCGTTCGGCACTTCGATGCGGCCCATCGCGAAGTCGTCGCCGATGACGTGGTGCACCAGGACATTATTGAAGTGAAGACCAAATTTGTCGGCCAGCACATCCATGTGCGGGATGTCCGCGTTCGCCGGATCGTTTTCCATCATCAACAACACGCCGCCGGATTGAACCCACTCCGCAATCTGCTCCGCTTCGCCGGCCGCCACATAATGCGGATCGGGGTTCTTCGCGGGATTATCCGGCGAGACGATGATGTAGAACTGCGCGCCCCGCAGCTTTGCGGCCGTGGGAGCGCTGTCGAGCGTTTTCGTCGCGACACCATAACTCCGCCAGATGTGCCCAAACAGCGAATAGCCTGAATTCGAAAAGTCGTCCCACTTGTAATGGAAGAGCTCCCTCTGGCCTGCTGCGTTCTTCCGCGTCTGGCTGTTGTACCAGGCATCGAGTAAAACGGTGTTGCCCAATCCGGACAGAGTCCCCCGCATTTCCATCTCGCTGGCCGCCAGCATAAACGCGCCGACTCCCTTGGGATCGTTGCTGACCACCGGTTCCGTGATGTAGTACGCATAGCTGCCGTCGCGATGCCCGCTGCCGCCGAGTCCCGCGGACTTTACCGTTCCCGTCAGCGTCACATTGCCGTCGCTTTCGGTTTGGAGAAAATGCTTTTGAATACCGCCCCAGGCGCGGTCCGCATGTTCCTCGTAGCTGCGCGGCAAATACCCCAGGCGCACACCCTTTGCCAGGGCATACGTGAACATGCACGCCGCCGACGATTCGAAGTAGTTTCCCTTCGCCCCCGGCTTGTCCAGAACCTGATACCAGAGGCCGCTCTCCCGATCCTGATAGCGCACGACCGTTGCTGCCGTGCGGCGCAGAATACCCAGCAGATCCTCGCGTCCCGCATCGTGCTCCGGGTACCACGGCAACGTATCGACCAGAGCCATGAGGTACCAGCCCATGCCGCGCGCCCAGAAGCTCGGCGAGTCGCCGGTGGTTCCATTCGCCCACGGCTGCTGCTTCGACTCGTCCCAGCCGTGGTACAGCAGCCCCGTCTTCGCGTCGCGGGCGTGCTGGTCGATCAGGACGAACTGCCGCGTGATCTCCGCAAAATCCTGTGGCTCCTGAAACTTCGCCGCATACTCCGCATAAAAGGGCTCCGCCATGTAGAGCCCATCCAGCCACATCTGGTTCGGATAGATTCCCTTGTGCCAAAATCCCCCAGACGCATTCTTCGGCTGCTCGGCCAGTTGCTTCCTCAGCAGAGTGGCCGCCTCGTAATAACGCTTGTCCTGCGTCACTCCGTAGAGCAGGAGCAGCTGACGGCCCAGGAGAATGTTATCGAGCGTGTGTTCGGTGGCGTCGTAGGTCGCGATCGAGCCATCGGGGGCCACGAACGGGTCGACAGACTGCTTCACATAGCGGTAGTAGTCGCCGTTTGCCGAACCGTACCACGCCGCGTCCATCCCTTCGAGCAGCGTGCCGAGCTCATAGTTCCATCGCCACGGCGATCCTGCGGCTGCGAAGCGGCCGGCAGGCCATCGCTTCATGGTCGTATCCGCCATGCGCTCGGCCCACGGCATCTGCTGCGCGCGCGCGACGCCCGGACCAAACGAAAACAGGACAACTCCGGACCACATGAGCTTTCTGATCAGGGCAGGGAACTGAGGCAGGTTTCGTTTGGGCAGCACATGGAATATGTAACCAGAACCTGCGGCCGGTTGTCGCCGCCCCTTTCCTCTGGAGCAGGGCGAGGCGAATTTGCCCATCGGCGACGCAACCTCCGGCCGCCCTATTGCATTCCCATAGCAAATCGTGTTACATATGGCGTGACAATAGGAGTCGTCGATGGGCGATAAGGCTGACGTCTGGCAGGGAACGCTGGCCCTGATGGTTTTGAAGACCCTCGAATCGATGGGACCGCAGCACGGCTACGGAATCGCGCGCCGCATCGAGCAGACCAGCGGCAATCTGCTCTCGCTGAATTACGGAACGCTTTATCCGGCTCTGCTCAAGCTCGAACAGGAAGGCGCAGTCGCCTCCGAATGGGGCACGTCCGAGAACAACCGCAAGGCGAAGTTCTACAAACTGACCCGCGTTGGACGGAAGATGCTGGAGCGCGAAGCGCGCAACTGGGAGCAGACAACGGCGATCGTGGCGCGCTTTCTGTCCCCTGCGGAGGAAGCATGATGCGCCGTCTCCGTGCGTTGTGGATGCGGATCCGTGGTCTTTCCGGCACGCGAGCCAGGAACGAGGAAATCTCGGCGGAGCTGGAGAGCCATCTCCAGATGCACATCGATGACAACCTCCGCGCCGGCATGCCGCCCGAGGAAGCTCGCCGCCAGGCGCTGATTGCTCTGGGCGGAATCGAGCAGACGCAGCAGGCCGTGCGCGAGCGCAGCACCCTGCCGTGGGCCGAAACTCTCGCGCAGGATCTCCGCTTCGCCGTCCGCCAGCTGCGCAAATCCCCCGGCTTCACCGCTGTCGTCGTCATCACCCTCGCCCTCGGCATCGGCGTCAACACCGCGCTGTTTTCAATCGTCAACACCGTGCTGCTGCATCCGATCGCTTTGCCGCGGCCCGGCGAACTCGTCGCCGTCGACGCCTCCAAGCCCAACTTTGAAACCGGCTCCATCTCCTACCCCAACTTCCGCGACTGGCAGCGCGACAATCGCAGCTTCTCCGATCTCGCCATCTATCGCCACGTCGGCTTCGTCATGACCGGCGCTGGCGAGTCCGAGCGCGTCCGCGGCAATTACATCTCCTCGAACTTCTTCGCGCTCCTCGGAGTGAAGCCCACGCTGGGCCGCCTCTTCGCTGCGGGTGAAGACGAAGTTGGCCGCCAGCCCATCGCTCTGCTCGGCGGCGGATTCTGGGCTCGCGAATTCGGCTCCGATCCCAACATAGTCGGCCGCACCATCACTCTCGACGGCCGCGGCTACACCGTCGTCGGTGTGATTCCAGCAGCCTTCGACCTCCAGTTCGGCGGCTTTCTGCCCGAGGACATCTACGTCCCCATTGGCCAGTGGAACACCCAGGCGCTCAAGCGCCGCGGCGCCGGACTTGGCATTCACGGCATCGCCCGCCTCAAACCCGGCATATCCGTGGCCCAGGCTCGCGCCGACATGAACAATGTCACCGATCATCTCGCTGCCGCGTTTCCGGAGGACGACCGCGGGCTTCGCGCCAGCCTCCGCCCTCTGCGTGACGCCATCGTCGGCAACGTGCAGCCGGTTCTCTTTGTTCTTCTCGCTGCCGTCGGCTTCGTCCTGCTCATAGCCAGCTCCAACGTTGCCAACCTGCTGCTCGCCCGCTCCAATGCGCGTGCGCAGGAGTTCGGCGTTCGTCTGGCGCTGGGTGCGAGTCGTCGGCGCATCGTCCGGCAGGTCCTGACCGAAAGCACTCTGCTCGCGCTGGCCGGCGGCACGCTGGGACTCGGACTGGCCGCCGCGGGCATCCGCGCTGCCGTCAGTATCGTGCCCGACGCGCTTCCTCGGGCTTCTCATATTCAGCTCAGCCCTGGCGTTCTCTGCTTCACCTTTGGTGTTTCTTTGGTCGTCGGCATCCTCTTCGGCCTCATCCCCGCGTGGAAGGTTGCCACGCAGCAGCCCCAGTCCGCATTGTGCGAAAGCGGCAGCCGCACGGTTCATGGCACGCGTCATAGCACCCAGGACGCGCTCGTCGTTTTTCAGATGGCCGCCGCTATGGTGCTTCTCGCCGGAGCCGGCCTCACCGTCCGCAGTCTTCTCGCGCTCAGCCACACCTCGCCCGGCTTCGACCCCAATGGCGTTCTGCGCTTCAGCGTCGCCGGGCCCGATTCACCCGCCATCGACAATCCCCAGGGCGCCCGCGCCTACGCGCGCCGCCTCGACGAGCAGATCCGCGCCGTTCCGGGTGTCAGTGCTGTTTCTCTCGTCAATGCCGCTCTCCCCATGGAAGACGACGATGAGGAGCTCTTCTGGCTCCAGAACGAACCGAAACCGGCCGACTACAACGACATGCACTGGGCCCTGCTTTACATCGTCGAGCCACAGTATCTCCAGACCATGCGCATCCCGCTCCTCTGCGGCCGCTGGTTCACCGATGCCGATCGCGAGGACACTCCGCACGTCGTCGTCATCGACGAGGATCTTGCCCGCCAGTACTTCGGCAACACCGACCCCATCGGAAAAGTGGTCAATCTCACCAACCCCGATAACGTCCAGGCCACCGTCGTCGGCATCGCCGGCCATGTCCTGCAGTGGGGACTCGATAACGATGCCGGCTTCCCGCTCCGCGCGCAGATGTATGTACCTCTCGGCCAGCTCAACGGATGGCAGCTCGTTTCCACCGCCGGCTTCTTCTATGACGTGGTCGCCCGCTCCGATCATCCGGAAACCATCTTCCCCGACATTCAGTCCTCCCTGCGCCAACTGAATACCAACCAGGTCGCCTGGCGTCCACTCACCATGAATCAGCTCATCGATCAGACCCTCGCCGCGCGCCGCTTCTCCATGATCCTGTTCGGCTCGTTTTCCGCGCTTGCACTCATCCTCGCCAGTGTTGGACTTTACGGCGTCATCTCTTACCTCGTCGGCCAACGCACCCAGGAGATGGCCATCCGCATGGCGCTCGGCGCCGATCGCGGCAGAATCCTGAGCTGGGTGATGAAGCGCGGCGCAAGCCTTGCTGGCATCGGGATTGCCGTGGGAATCATCGCCGCCCTTCTTGTCACGCGACTCATGGCGGGTGTGTCCCTGGCTAAATCGTCGATGATTTACGGCGTGCAGCCCTGGGATCCGCTCACCATGGCCGGCGTCATCGGCATCCTGATGAGCGTTGCGCTCGCAGCCTGTTATTTGCCCGCGCGCCGTGCCGCTTCGGTCGATCCCATGCAGGCACTGCGCTCGGAATAACCCGGCCGAATCAGGAAGCCTTCGGTTCGGTCGAAGCTCTCGTGTACCGCGTCACATCCACCTTCGACGTCGCGATCAGGCCCTCGCCGACCATCGCATCCAGATGCGGGAGCAGCTTCGCAATCTGCTCCTCGCGATCGATGACCGTCACCATCATCGGAGCGTCGCGCGAAAACTTCCAGGGACTGGCGCGGTGAATGCGCGTGCTGCTTCCGTAGCCCTCGATGCCGCGATACACCGTCGCCCCCGCCATGCCCAGCTCTTCGCACTTCGCGAAAATCGCTTCATGCAGCGGCTTCCCCTGCCATTGATCGCTTTCGCCGAAATAAATACGCAGCATCCGAGCTTCGAACTGCTCCTTCATGGCTCCGTCTCCAGCTCTGCCGGCCGCCACGAATATTTCAAAATGTCGACGTCGGACAAAACCACTAAGCCTTCCTGCACCATCTGATCCACCACCGGCAAAAACTTCTTCAGTTTTTCCTCTGTGTCGATGGCCGAAAGCATAATGGATGCGTCTTTCGACAGGTGCAGCGGTTTGTCTTTGTGCACGCGGCGATGCGCACCGTAGCCAAGCAATCCCCGATACACGGTCACGCCCGCAATATCGTTGGCCCGCATCGCATGCACCAGAGCCTCGTGCAACGGCTTGTCCTGCCAGCGGTCGGACTCGCCAACATAGATTCGCATCAGCCTTGCTTTTCCCTCGATCTTCATGTGCTCCGGCGTCGGCTTCTTTTGCTTCGAAAGTTGCGGAGCCTTGGCCACCGTGGTTTCCTGGACCTCGATCAGCCCGCTGCCCGCCATCTCCTCGAGCTTGCCCAGCAGCTCGTTCACCTTCTCGCGGGTTTCCACAAACTCGATGCGGATAGGCAGTTTGTCCGAAACCTCCACGACACTCGTCGAGTGCAGATGATGATCGGCGCCGAAGCCCGCAATGCCTTTCAGCACGGTTGCGCCGCTGACCCCGCGATAGAAAAGAAAATCGAGGATGCTCGCGTAGGCTGAGGCACCGTGATACTTTGCCCCATCGCTCACCGTGATCGAAACTTTCAGAGCCTTTCCGGTGGTCAGCATCGGGTCTCCTCCTCACACGCCATCACGCGAGAAACTCCGCCGCCAGCATCCCGCACCAGACCGCGGCCAGTCCCAGAATCAGGCTGCCGACCGCGTACAGTCCGGCCATGGGAAACCCTCCCGCTCGCAGCAACGACATCGTTTCCCACTCGTAGGTGGAAAAAGTACTGTACGCTCCTACGAATCCCACGGGAACCGCATACCTCCAGGCAGCGTTCAGTCCCGCGCGTCTGCCCATAAACGTCAACGTAAATCCGATGAGCAGACACGCGGTGAGGTTGATCACCAGCGTCCCATAAGGAAACCGCGCTCCCAGACGATTCGTCACCGCGGCGCCGACCCAGTAGCGAGCCACCGATCCCAATGCGCCACCCAGAGCAATCAACAGATATTTTTGCAATCCCCCTCCTTGCGGGCTCGCTAGGTGAAAGTTTCGCGAACCATACACGGGCCCGAGTCCCGGAGCTCACGGCACAATTCCGGCCGTGGCTGGGATTCACATCTGGTGCAGGGATTGTGTCGGGGGAGACAACTCCACGACAGGGTTCCCTGCCAGGAGTCATCATCTGTCCGGCAAGATCGCGGACAGCGGTTAAGGGCGAACTCCTTCGCCGCTTCAGTTACGTCCACTACATACGAGCTTCGATGGGCTGTCAAGCATGAACGCACGGTTGGCGGTGCTTCCGGTGCGCGGGAGAGTCAGCGAGTGCGGGAGGGCCGAGCGGGCTTCGATTCTTTGGATTCAAAGTTGAAGAGCCGCCAATAAGCGCCTGCTCGGCCGATGCGTGTCGACTCGACTGGCTCTCCGGTAAATTGCGAAATGGCGCGCTGCCAGAAATGTTGTCCCGCCAGGTTGGCCTCCATCACCCGCACCTGCCACAGCCCCGGATATTTTCGCCATACGCTGTGAGCGATCGAAGTTCCCACGCCCAGCCTTCGATAACGGCGAACCACGAAGAACTCCGTTAAATCCCACGGCACCGCGGCGCGCGAGACGCTCTCGTCCTTGCCGATCAGCACCAGCCCGGCAAGCTTCTTGTCCACTTTGATCAGGAAGGGATGCCGGTCGGGCTCCATCCAGTAACGCGAAAGATCCTTATAGTCATAACGCCCGTTGGAGCGCAGATCGATGGGATGAAATTCGCTGAAGTCGTGGGCGTAGAGCTCCAGCAGATTCGCCACGATCGGCTCCTGTCCACGGGTGGCCGGAATCAACTCGATGTCTTCAGGAGATCGGTCGCCATCTTTGCGTGTGGCCACGGCATTCCTCGGTTGCGGGCAGGAGAAGTGCGGGTTGTCGGGCCGGAATCGGGCGAGGCCCGGAGGGATCGTCAAAATCCCATGATGTTGTAGCCGCTGTCCACGTAGATCACCTCGCCGGTCACCCCACTGGCGAGATCCGAAGCCAGATATACCGCCGTCTTGCCCACTTCTTCCTGCTCTGTGTTGCGATGCAGTGGAGAGCGATCGGCGTGGTATTTCAGCATGTCTCCCAGGGAACCAATCCCGCGGGCGGCGAGAGTCTTCATGGGACCGGCGGAAATCGCATTCACGCGCACGTTCTGCTTTCCGAGATCCCAGGCCAGATAGCGCACGGTCGCCTCCAGAGAAGCTTTCGCCACGCCCATGACCTTGTAGTGGGGAACGACCTTTTCCGCGCCAAAGTAGGTGAGGGTCAGGATCGATCCGCCTTCGGTCATCAGCGGAGCGGCGCCGCGGCTCAGCGCGATCAGCGAATACACGCTGACATCGTGCGCCATTTTGAATCCTTCGCGGGTGGTCTGCAGGAAATCGTTCTTCAGATCTTCGGCGGGGGCGAAGGCGATGCAATGCACGAGCACGTCGAGCTTGCCGTATTTTTCCTTCATCTGGGCGAAGACCTGGTCGATCTCGGCGTCGTTGGATACATCGCACTGGAAGGGCTCGGCGCCCGGCAAATCCTGAATGAGCCCCAGCGCCTCGGCCTTCATCCGCTCGTTCTGATAGCTGATGGCGAGCTTCATGCCCGCCTCCTGCAGCTTCTGCGCAATGCCCCAGGCGATGCTGCGCTTGTTTGCCAGTCCAAAAACAGCCGCCACGCGGCCTTCGAGGTTGAGCATGCGTTCTTTCACTCCGCGGAAATCCAATCGCTGCGCGGCGGGTCGCCGTCAGCTACGCCATTGTATCCGCTGGTCGGCATTTCGAATGCAGACCAGCTCAACCGTGCTCGCATCGCGAAGCGGCCGCGGTATGATGCGAAGCCGGCTCCCCGGCGGGCCGGTAATACCGCTGCTCGGGCCAGGCACACGCCAGACAGAGCGTCTCGCCCTCGCGCTCAACGAAGCGCTCGTAGTTGATCCCCTCGCCGCAGGCGTCGCAGGCCGTACGCTCGCCCTTGTACCCCGGCATGTCTTTTGGTCCGAGGGCAACTTCGACCCATTGTTCGCCGAAGAGTTCCGCGTCATCCATTTCGCGGTAGGCCTTCATCTGCTGCTGATTTTTGTCAGCGACTGCGGGATACAGCTCGCGCGCGCGCTGCTTCGACGACTCCAGAGCCACGATGCGCAGCGCCCTTCCGGTGGCCAGGTCGACGAAGGTCGCCGCCATCTTGCCCCAGTCGCGAAACTTCAGGGCACGCTTGCCGAGCCGGCATCCCGTCACCACGCCGATGGCGTCGGTCGCGCAGCGGTCGATCTCGACGAAGGTCACCAGTCGCTTGCGATCGCTCCCGCGCGGCTCGCCGATGCCCAGCCTGCGGCAACCGAGCATCGCCATGCGCACTCCGAGCACCTGGCCCGCGCAAAGATGACCATGCGCAATCTCCGCCTGGCGCAGCAGTTCTTCCAAAGACTCCATGCGACCATGCTATGCCTGTTGCAGAGATCGCGGCGACTTCCATGGCGCGGTCCTTCAATCAGTGTCGCTCTCGTCGTCCTCCACCAGAACGGCCGAGGCGCCCACCAGATCGAAGCTCATCTCTGGCGCTCCGGTTGGCTGGAAGCTGACCTTGAGCGGCTCGCGCTGCCACGTCGCCGCGGCGCAGACGGGGCTGGGGTGATCGGCCGCATCCCATACGCCGAGCTTCTTTGCCAGAAGAGGCCGCCGTGCCTGGATCTGCGCTACGACGGCGAGGAGCTGCTTCCCCCCGGCATTCACGCCGCAATAGGCAGCGTAATCCCTGAACCAGACAATAGAAGAAACGGCAGGATCGTAGTCGGGAAGATGCAGAGCCGTGACCTTGCCGCTGACGCGATCGATGAGCAGCCACGGGCCGCGCTGCCAGACCCAACGCGCCGCACGCTCCCCGGGCAGAGCATCGTTCAGTTGCGTTGCGCGACGCACCGCAAAGCTGCGTTCCGTCACATCATGAACGTCCCCGGTGGTCCACTCCTTCACCTTGCCGTCCACCGTCAGGGCACGGACTTTCAGCTGGGTTTCGTCCTGTTGCGCGCCCGCGGGATCGCCGGCGATGGAATAGGGCTCACGCCGTGCAGCGCCCAGGGCTACCACATGCGGCTTGGCCGCGCCCTGCGCGAAGAACGGCGCTGACACCAGGAGGACGGCCATCCACCAAACAGATTTTTGTGAGGTCATACCTGCAGGCTAGAGGGGGAACCAGGCCTGCAAAAGATCACAGAAGTAATTCTTACTGGCTGGCGCTTCCGACCGGCGCTGCGGCTGCAGCCGAACTGACGGCGTGCTGTTGAGCATCGACCACTGTCACGCGTCCGTTCATGTAACGCCAAACCGCCCAACCGGCTCCAGCGAGCAACAGAAGAAGGACCGCAATTCCGGCCCAGCGCAGGCCGCTGTGGCGATGCGGTCGCACCCGCGACTTTCCAACATTCTTGACGAATTCCGCCCAGTCGCCCTCGGTTTGTCCGTGCTCAGCACTGGCGGTAACAAAGCGCTCGACCCAGATGGTTTCGTCCAACCCGACGGTCCGGGCATAGCCCCGCATGATGCCCTTACTGAGAATGCCACCTGGCAGGGCTTCAAACTTTTCGTTTTCCAGTGCGGTGAGGTAACGCGTGATTACCTTGGTCTTCTCGCTGATGGTTTCCAGCGCGACTCCCCGAGCCTCACGTTCCCGCCGTAACTCGTCGCCAAACTGCCCCACGTTGAACTTCCTTCCCGAAGGATTTGGGGGATTTGCCCCTAAAAGATACGACTGCAAGGGCAAAACGTCAAAGAAAAAATGTAACCGGGCCCTGGGCTTTGTTCTTGCAAAAATGATAGTACGAACGTAACTATGGTCGCAAATCCCCCTCTCGGGGGATATTGACTGTTACATTAGGTCATAACGGAAGGGGTATTACCCGCGCAATCAATGCATCAGCGGGCTTTCACCCCCGTTTGCTACTCTGGTGCTTCCATCGCGAAAGGTCCCGCTCCTCATCCTACCCATCAGATGAACAAGCTCGTCTTAGGAAACATTCTTTATCGTCCCGTCCGCTCCGCCATCAGCGTCCTTGCCGTCGCCATCGAGGTGATCATGATCCTGTGCATCGTGGCCATCATGGTGGGACAGGTCCAGGGCGCGGCCACCCAGACCAGCGGCGTGGGCGCAGACATCATCGTGCGCCCGCCCAACGCCAGCTTTATCAGCGCCGTGGGAGGCGCGCCGGTGCCCGCGAAGGTGGCAGGGGTTTTCGCGAAGCTGCCGCACGTCGAGGCTGCTTCGCCTGTCATTGTCTACCTGAATGTCAGCGCTGCCGTGCAGACGCTCTACGGCATCGACTACCCCAGCTACAACGCTCTGCGGCCCTTCACCTTCATCTCCGGTGGGCCACCCAGCGGTCCCAATGACCTGCTGGTCGACGACCTCTACGCGCGGTCCAACAAGGTGCACGTGGGTGAGACGGTCCAGCTCCTGAACCACCCGTTCCAGGTAAGCGGAATCGTCGAACACGGCAAGGGGGGGCGCGTCTTCGTGCCGATCCACACCCTGGGGGCGATGCTCGGTACGCCTGACAACGCGTCGATTTTCTATATACGGAGCGACAATCCGAAGAACGAAGGAGCCATCCTCCAGGAGATTCACAATACCCCTGGCCTCGGCACCTATCAGGTGCAGACGCTGGCCGACTGGATGTCCACGATGACCCCCGAGCATCTGCCCGGCTTCAATATTGCTTTGCGGGTCGTGATCTCCATTGCGGTGATCGTGGGATTTCTGGTGATCTTCCAGTCGATGTATACCGCCGTCATGGAGCGGACCCGCGAGATCGGAATCCTGAAGTCGCTGGGTGCCTCGAAGGTTTATGTCGTGAACCTGGTTCTGCGCGAGGCGGTCATGGTGTCCATTGCCGGCATCATCGTCGGCATTTTGGCTACCGAGGCAATCCGGCTGGGCATGTCGGTCAAATTCCCGACGCTGCCGTTCCTGATCACGAACCATTGGCGCATGTATGGAACGGCGATCGCGCTGGTGGGATCGATTCTTGGAGCGTTGTATCCGGCCTGGAAAGCCGCCAGCAAAGACCCCATCGACGCCCTGGCCTACGAGTAGCTAAAATAGCTATAATAGCTAAGCCGGCTACTATGCCGGTAAGGGTGGCCTATGGTCAAAATGACATCCGCCGAAGCGCAAAATCAGTTCGGCAAGCTCATCGACACAGCCCAGCGCGAGCCGGTGGAGATCACGCGCCACGGACGAACCGCGGCTTTCGTGGTGTCGCCGCAGGACATGAACGAAATCCTGCGCGAACGCGAGAGGCGGCGCAAGGCGGTCGCTGCCTATGATGCCTGGAGCCGGAAGGCTCGAAAAAATATGACGCAAGCCGCGGCCGAACTCACCGACGAGGAGGTCAATCGCCTGGTGCATGAACTGAGGTGAACAAGCGCATCGTCTTCGACACCAGTTCACTTGTAGGTGGAATTCTGCGCCCCGGATCAGTCCCCCATCAGGCGTTGAGGAAGGCGCTGTTCAACGATGAGCTTTGTGCCAGTGCTGCATCGATGGCGGAGTTGTGGGACGTTCTAATGCGTCCGAAGTTCGATCGTTATCTCGACCGAGACACGCGCCGGCAAGCTGCGGAACAAATTCAGCGAGACTGCCGCCTGGTGTCGGTACCACCCCTCGATGAGCTTATGTTAACTCCCTCGTGTCGCGACCCTCGCGACAACAAATTCCTGGCGCTCGCGCTCACTGCAAAGGCCGATGCCATCATCACCAGCGATGAGGACCTGCTCATTTTACATCCGTGGCGGGGCATTCGGATCCTGACGCCTGCGGAGTTTCTCGATACTTAGTTCTACTTCTCGGTCAGCGCCTCCACGCCAGGCAGCTTCTTCCCCTCCAGAAACTCGAGGCTCGCCCCGCCGCCGGTCGAGATGTGCTTGATCTGATCCGCCACGCCGGCCTGCTTCACCGCGGCGACTGAATCGCCGCCGCCAACGATTGAGATCGCCGCCTGGTTCGCCGCAACGGCTTTGGCGATCGCGTTGGTGCCGACCGCGAACCGAGGAAACTCGAAGACGCCCGCGGGACCGTTCCAGACGATGGTCCGCGCTCCGGCGACAATCCGCTCGATCGCCGCAATCGACTTCGGCCCAATGTCGAGCCCCTGCCAGTCGGCGGGGAAGTTCACGCTGGTGTCCCAGATTTGTGTCTTCGCGTCATTGGAAAAGCTGTCCGCCAGAATGTTGTCGACCGGCAGCAGCAGCTCTACGCCTTTGGCTTTCGCCTTCTTTAATGCCGCACCCGCCATCTCAATTCTGTCCTCTTCGACCAGCGACTTGCCCGTGGTCACGCCCAGGGCGCGCTGGAACGTGTAGGCCATGCCGCCGACGATGACCAGCGTATCCACCTTGTCGAGCAGATTATTGATGACGTCGATCTTGCCGGAAATCTTGGAGCCACCGATGATGGCTACGAACGGCTTTTCGGGATTCTCAAGCGCCTTGCCCAGGTAGGTCAGCTCTTTCTCCATGAGCAGACCGGCGGCCGACTGCTTCACGAAGTGCGTGATCCCCTCGGTGGAGGCATGCGCGCGATGCGCCGAGCCGAAGGCGTCGTTCACGTAGACCTCGCACAGCGATGCAAGCTGCTTCGAAAACGCCGGATCGTTCGCTTCTTCTTCCGGATGGAAGCGCAGGTTCTCGAGCAGCAGCACCTGGCCGGACTCGAGCTGCCGCGCCAGCTCTTTCGCAATGTCGCCCACGCAGTCCGGAGAAAACGCCACGTTGGTCTTCTCGCCCAGGCGATGATCGAGGAGCATCCGCAGCCGATCCACCACCGGCCGCAGGCTGTACTTCAGATTCACCTTGCCCTTGGGCCGCCCGAGATGCGACGCCAGAATCAGCTTCGCCTTGTGGCGCAGCGCGTACTCGATGCTGGGCAGCGTCTCTTTGATGCGTGTGTCGTCGGTGATCTCCGTGCCGTCTTCGCTGAGCGGCACATTGAAATCCACGCGCATGAAGACGTGCTTGTGCGCCAGGTCCAGGTCGCGAATCGATAGCTTTGCCATAGTGCTCCCCTCAATCTCCACTGCGCTCGTCATTGGTTGAACTCCCATTGTTTACCCACCACAGAAGATCGCAGAAATCTCGCGTTACACACCACAGAGACCGCAGAGATCACGGAGAAAGAAGAAGACGTTATTCAGATTCCGCCTTCAGATATTCAGGCATTTCTCTGTGTCGCTCTGTGACCTCCGTGGTGAAAGCTTTATTCGTGCGGCGCGGAAAGCACCACCGCGTCCGCCTCAATCTCGACACGCCACGTCGGATCGAGCAGCTTCGCCACCACCACCATGGTCGCCGCCGGGCGAATCTCCCCAAAAAACTCACCGTGCGCGCGGCCGACCGCTTCCCAGTCGTCGGCGTTCGTCAGATACATCCGCGTCCGCACCACATCCTCGAGACGCGCTCCGGCCTTTTCGAGCGACCCGCGAATGATCTCCAGAATGTGCCGTGTCTGCGTTGCCGCGTCGGCCAGATCGGCGCCCACCGGCCCCGTGCCCGATACGTACACCGTCTCCCCCACCCGCACCGCGCGTGAGAAGCCGATCACCGGCTCATACGGGGATGTGCCTGGAATGTTCTGCCGCATCAGCTCCGCCTCCGATTTTGGCGATTTCTGTTAGCTGCCTTCAGAATCTCTCGCCTCGACGCGTAGTTTCTGTGGACAAGTTGTGTCAAAAGGTCCAAGAAATTGGCCTTGCCAAGGACGGGCGGCCCACCTGGGCCGTATCCGAACTTCAATCTGCCGCCGCTCTCGCGAAGATCCTTGTAGTACGAAAACCAGAGGTCGGTGATCTTGCCCCGTGGCTCGTAACTAACCAAGAAGACGAGCGGCTGATATATCTCGTCAGCTTTACCGAGAGAGACTATGCCGCGCAGGTACGGTCGCCACGGGTTGCCGCCTTCTTGCGTTCGAAAATTCTTTTCAACGAACCCTTCACGCCCACATGAAGAGCACAGGAATCTGCCTGTTCCCTGGTCTAGGTGGCTCTTGATGATTTCAACGATATCCGCCCGAAACTTCTTACCGCATCTGGAACTCGAACACCTGATTTCCCAAGCCATCGCGTGCCCCGCTGCACACCGATTGTTTAGTAGCCGACGCCGAAGTGGCATGACTATCGTAGGACCAAGCCACTCCGGCGCGGGCGCTTTTTGGATTACAGCCCCTTCTTTTCGAGGAAGAGGATCAGGTCGCGTACGCGGCACGAGTAGCCCCACTCGTTGTCGTACCAGCTGATCACCTTCGCCATGTTGCCGACAACCTTCGTCAGCGGTGCGTCCACAATCGACGACAGCGGATTGCCCTTGAAGTCGCTCGACACCAGTTCGTTCGCGTCGACCCCGAGGATCCCCTTCAACTCGCCGTCCGCCGCGGCCTTGAACGCGGCGTTGATCGTGTCCTTCGTGATCGGCTTCTCGGCCATGAAGGTCAAATCGACCACCGAGACGTTCGGCGTGGGGACGCGGATCGCGAACCCATCCAGCTTGCCTTCCACCTCAGGGATGACCAGCTTCAGCGCCTTGGCAGCACCCGTCGACGTCGGAATCATCGACAGAGCCGCGGCGCGCGCCCGGCGCAGGTCCTTGTGCGGAAAGTCGAGGATCACCTGGTCGTTGGTGTAGCTGTGAATCGTCGTCATGATGCCGGAGACGATGCCGAATTTCTCGACCAGCACCTTCACCACCGGCGCCAGGCAGTTGGTCGTGCACGAGGCGTTGGAGATGATGTTGTGCTTCGCCGGATCGTACTTCTTCTCGTTCACGCCCAGCACGACGGTCAGGTCCTCGTTGGTGGCCGGAGCGGAGATGATGACCTTCTTCACCGGCCCGCGCAGGTGCGCTTTGGCCTTGGTTGCGTCGGTGAAGTGCCCCGTCGATTCCACCACCACCTGGGCGCCCACGGAATCCCACGGCAACAGCGCCGGATCTTTCTGCGCAAAGACCTTCAGCTTCTTCCCGTCAATCGAAATAAAGTCGTCGCCGGCGACGATCTCATTCTTCAGATTGCCCAGGATGGAGTCGTACTTGAGCAGGTGAGCCAGCGTCGCTGGGCTGGTGAGGTCGTTGACAGCTACAAATTCCAGTTCCGGGTTTCCCATCGAGGCACGGAATACGTTCCGTCCGATGCGTCCGAACCCGTTGATGCCAACCTTGACGGCCATAATTTATTCGTCTCCTTGCGTCCATTTTCAACGTCGCACAGCAGCGTTCACAGTGATCCGGGTCACTCTGATTTCGTTTAGTCAAAAAACGCCCGAAACCACCCAATTACGAATGCTAGCACTGTAGTCAAGGGAAAAAGGGTAATGTCGGCGTGGCGTGCCGTAATTGTGCGTACCAACGTCATACCGCATGCACACAAAACCGTGCCGGAAAGAGCACATAACACCGATGTACGTTTGCGGCGCGCCCGCGACTGTGTTACATCCTGGATATGCGCTCGTGGTTGCGCGATCGAATGAGACGACGCTCGAAGCGTGGGCCGAACACCTCAGAGTCCACCGGAAAAATTGGGCAGGAATTGCCCCCGAACCAGCCAGCTCCCCTGCAGCCCTCGTATCACGGCGGCAAGACCAAGGCGTCCCCAGGCGATGGGGAGCCCGCGCCGGAGGCCATCGACGACGCGCCGGAGCCCGCTGTCGCTGCGGTTCCCGCCGAGCCTGTCGGCACCATGACCGCGGCCGCAAAGGTAAAACACGCCAGGCATGAGCCGGCCAAGGACGATGTGTCCGGCAAAGCCGAAGAGCCCGGCAAGCTGGTCATGGAGACGCAGCCGGAATCGCTCGCCACGCCTCCAGCTGAAGCGACGTCGGGCGCGGTCAAAGGCGCGCGCGGCTTCGTGGTCCTGACCATCGGACTGCCTGGCTCCGGTAAAACAACCTGGTTCAAACGGCGCGGCGTCACCCCGCTCTCAAGCGATCTGCTGCGTACTCTGCTCTTCGACGACATCACCGAGCAGCGCTGGCAGGGACTGGTCTTCTCGACGCTGCGGTCGCTGTTGCGAGCGAGGCTGATCGCCAAGATGCCCTGGAATTACGTGGACGCCACCAACCTCTCTCCCCACGAGAGGCGTCAGTGGATCAAGATGGCCAAGAGCTTTGGTTACGATGTCCAGGCGGTATTCTTTGATGTACCGCTTGAAGTCTGCATGGAGCGGAACCGCCGTCGCGAACGCACGGTTTCCGACGACATCATGAAGAAAATGGCCGAACGCCTTCGCGCTCCGGATTTCAAAGAAGGCTTCTCGAAGATCACGGTCGTGCGGGTGAAGGGCGCGCCAGGAGCGGGAGCGCCGGCGGCTGGAGAAGACGAATAGCGCGCAAGTCAGATGGGTAAGCCTGTCAGGAAGCCCACTGTCATCGTAATCTTTGAGATTTCGATGGTGCTCGGGTTCGTACTCGCTCTATTCATGGTCCCGGGAAGCACTCCGTTACGGACCTTCCTGATTATTTGTGGCGCAGTATTTTTGCTTCTTAACGCGCTCCTGTTCTGGAGTATTAAGAGAAGGCCGCAAGCGAGCACCAGCGAAGGCCGCAGGAAAACAATGTACGTGTTCTGGATATTGCTTACTCTTTGCGTGCTGGCGCAATTGCTCCTTCGATGGTTGAAGTAGCACTAACCATGGCACTCTCAAAACCGACGTACAGAAGGTCCCCACTCTGATCGCGTGGTATCGCGACCAGGTTGACCCTGGGAGGCGCTGGAAATCGCGCATATTGAGCCTCGCGACGTTAAAGCCGGGATACCGCGATGAGAATGCTGGAGTCGAAAATCAGTCTCAGGCCGACGTATCGCGGGGCTTCCGGCTGCGAATGATCTCCTCGAGATCCGCAGCAAACCCGGCATCCATCACGGGCTTATTACCCAGCTCCTGTGAACGTGCTTCCGCCAGCGCGATCGACTCGGAAATAGAGCGGCGCGGCAGTTCCACTTCGTGCTGCTTTGCCAGCGCAATCGCCTCGGACAGCAACCGCCCGCGGGGCTCGAGGGTGCGGAGCACGACGGGCGTCGCGGCTTCCTTCTCGATGACGATTTCCTCGCCGGCCCGCACCCGATCCAGAAGCCCGGGCAAGTCGCGGGCTGCTTCACTTTCCGGGATGTGAGTCGTGGCCATAGGAACGATGATACCGCGATTCCTTTTTTCGCCCGGAGAGCAGAAGTGCCTCATAGCATCTTATTGCGCTGCCTTTGCGCTCGCGAAAAACTCTTCTTTCGAGACCATCCTCCACTGGCGCGTGCCCGGCAACGGCGGCAGAGCGTACTGGTCGGCGGACCACCGGGAACCATCCGCAAAATAAAACGTCTCGAACGTAAGCACCGCGTGGTGAATTCGCCCGCTGGCGAGCGTGGCGTCGGTATCTGTACCGCAGCTCGTAAATGTGAGCCGCATCTCGGTCCCGGGCGCGAACCGCAAGGGGGTCTGGCGTTCCCAGCCGGGCGGCAGATGGTAGGTTCCGTCGCGCCCCAGCCACACCAGCTTTGGCACCTGCCCCTGCTGCACCGGCCAGCAGGCCGCGCGCGGATGGGCCTCCGTGCCGTCGCCCGGTTCGGGAAAGACAAGGACAATGCCGCCGCTCACGATCGGCTTTGGTGAAATGTTCCGCAGCGTGATCGTCGCCGTGCGTTCCCAGCCATCCTGCACTTGCACGGGCTGGTCGAGATGGATCGGCCTGCCCTCGATCGTGATACTACCGACGCTGATCGGCCAACTCTGCCTGTATGCGGCATTTTCAATACTGAAGGTGATCGCGGAGGTCTGTTGGGCGAAGACGGCAAGAGAAGACGCCGCGAAAGCGACAGCAACAAGTGTCTTACGTGCGAGCGAGTTGCTGATCATGGAGATCGTCTCCGGAAATCGCATTGATTCTACCGCGCGCTCTCGCTCAGGTTGATCAACAAACTCCGCCGAGTCACTCGAAAAAGTCAGCAGCAGCGTCCGGAGTCTCTCCGCGACAGCCACCGTTTGCGGACTGCAGTAATCGTGGCTCACCAATGCCCTCGATACTCAGCCACTTCTCGTTTTCGATTCTTTCAATCCGAATCGCTCTTCACTCGCGTACTCCCTGCAGGCAAGCTGGAGGCCTTCGGCGCCGGAGTCTCCTCCGAATTCCATTCAAGGAGAACACCGTCATGGTGGAGAAGAACACGAAAGAACTGATCGACAATGTGGTCAACCGTCGCGCTTTCCTGACTGGCGCCACGATGTTCGGCCTGGGCGCTGCGACCTCGGCCGTGGTGATGGGCTGCGGCGGCAGCAGCACCAAATCCGTGAAGGCCGCGACGTCGACCGACACTGCCACCAACATTCTCACGGCGGCTCTCATTGCGGAGAGTCTGGCGATCACAACCTATTACACCGCTCTCTCTACCAGCGCCGTCATCCAGGATCCCAACCTCGCCGGATCGGGCGGCACCGCCACCAACGTAAGTGCGTCCGGGAGCCAGATCAACGTTGCCTATCTGCAGGGTGCGCTGCTCGAGGAAGTCGCGCACGCACAGCTGCTGCGCTCTCTGCTGGGCCTGCCTATGAACGGCAGCGGCGATAGCGCAGCGGGCGTCCCGCAGACGTTTTACTATCCGACGGGTACCTTCGGCGGGCTCAGCGGATTTCTGCCGGTTCTTATCGCTTTGGAGACGGCCTTCATCGGCGCCTACATGACCGCAGTCGAGGAATTCGCCTCGATGGCCGCTGCCTACAATGGCTTCAGCGCAACCCAGGCCAATCCCGCATCCAGCGGCTCCAGCCTGACGCAGGCGGACCTCATTCTCTACGCCAAGGTGTCTGCTTCGATTCTCGGTGTTGAGTCGGAACATCGCGCGCTGATCCGCGGCATTCCGAGCGTCACTCTCGATGCGCCCAACTTCGCCGGCATCAATCTCATCCCCGCGAACAATCTCAACTACGAGGGCACGGATGGTCTGACCGGACTCATCACCAGCGCCAGCGGAGACAGCGCCACCACCGCTGCTGCCGCGCTGACGCCGTTCATTGCCTCCGGAACCAATCCCGTATCGGTGGCAACCGTCGCCGGACAGGCCAGCTTCTCTTCGGTGGTCAACGCATCCGTTTCGGCCAACGTCACCGGGTCCATTCCCGCTGCGGAGTAAACGCTCGACAGCAGGAAGCATCGATACATTGCGGCGGGAAGCAGGGCTTTCGCTTCCCGTCCGGTATCGAGCCTAGAGAGATTCGTAGACCAGCGCGACAAACGTGTTTGGCTTGATGCTGCCTTTTGCCCATGTCGCGTCGAGATCGGCCGTGGGCGTGGCCGCTACCGCCTGCTCTACCGTGTCGCCCGAAGCCTTGAGCTTCTCCACGCGATCGGCCACCGTTACCAGCATCTCGCGGTAATTCTGCAGCCCTGCCTTGTTGCCGGCCGCACCGTGCCCGGGCACAATCTTCGTGCGGTCGTCCGCCAGCCCCAGCACCTGATCCACCCCGCGAATCATCCCGTTGATTGTGCCGCCGCTGCTCAAATCAATCAGCGGATACATCCCGTTAAACCACAAATCGCCCGTGTGGATCACGTTCCCGCGGTTGAAGTGCACGAAGATGTCCGAATCGGTGTGCGCCTCCGGCGTATGGATCAGATCCGTCTCGTCGTTGTTCACCCACAGCGTTTCCGTTTCCGAGAACGTCTCCTGAGGCAGCGCCGCGTCCGGCGCGGCAGGGAAGTGCACGTCATAGACCGTCAGGAACTGCGGCTTCGAGAGCCGCACCCGCGTGTTGTCCTGCGCGATGATGAACGCGCCCTCGCTGTGCATCTCGGCGTTGCCGTCGGTGTGATCGAAGTGCCAGTGCGTGTTGACCAGCAGCTTGAGCTTATGCTCGTCGAGCTTTGCCAGCGCATCCAGCAGATGATGCGTGCCAGTGGAGATGCCCGAATCGATCAGCAGCTTTCCATCCGGACCGATCTGGCAGACGACATTGCCGCCCACGCCCTGCAACAGAAAAATCGTGTCCGTCAGCTTTGTGGTTTTGATCGTTTCGTTGGCCGCTGCAGTGCGCAGTTGCTGCGGCAGATCGGGATTCGGCTGGACCGCTGGATTCGATGACACCGGATTCGAAGTCTGATTCGTGCTTTGATTCGAACCCGGACCAGTCGCCTGCGCCAGGATGTTCCTGCGCGCAAGCAGGACGGCTGCTGTCGTCATGCCGGATTGCAGCAGAAACTGCCGGCGCGTCTTCATCCCAAATTTAGAAACAGAAAGACGCATAGGCACGCTTTCAGAGCAGCCCTGGCGGAAGATTAAGGCCGCCGAGCATGCCCTGCACATTCGTTTTGATGATCTCATCGGCGCGGCGTCCCGCCTCGTTCATCGCAGCGGCCACCAGGTCTTCCAGCATCTCCACATCGGGGTTGGGACCGGTGAGGCTCGCCACCGCAGCCGGATCGATGCTCACTTTCAGGACTTCTTTCCTGCCGTTCATCTTCACGGTGACCGCGCCTCCACCCGAGGACGCCTCCACCACGGTCGCAGCCAGCTTCTGCTGGATCTGCTCCTGCATCTGTTTGGCCTGGCCCAGCATTTCCTGGAGTTTCAGAGGATTGAGCATCGGTCCTTCATAGGAATGGGATTCACTCACTGTAGCCCTTTGCTGCGCGAAGCGTTGCCTAATTCTTATCCCGGAGATCGAGCACGCTGCGAATGTCCGCGTGGAAGAGTTCCTTCGTCTTCTTCACAAGCGGATTATCGAGCGCCGCGGATTGGGCGCTGCCGGCGATGGGCAACGCACTTTCTCTCGCCGCTCCGGATTTGCCGCCGGCATTCCCGTTTTCTCCCGGCAGAAACGCAATCTTCTGGGTTGCGCCCATGGCGCGCATGGTCTTCCGGCAGATGGCCTCGGCTTCCGCATTCACGGTGAGCGCCAGCATCGCCTTGCGCACCGCCAGTTCCACCTGGATGGCATGCCCCTGTTCGGTCCACTTTCCCTGATGAATCAGGTTCGCCGCCGTCTCGTGGCCCTCGTTCGCGAGCGCTGCACACACCGCATCGCGAATCTGATCGAGGGTTGGCGCTGTGTCCGGCGCGTCGACCGCAGCAAGCGCTAACGCTCCGTCGGTGGCGTCCGCGTCCGCCACGCCCACCGTACCCACGGGTTTGGTCTCAGCCACGGCCGGCATGGTCTGGAAGACCGACGCTTTCATTTCCCCCGCCGCTCGCCCCACGCTCTCCGCGGGAGAGAGCGCCCGCGCGGCCGGGCTCGCTGTCCCGGAACCGGTGCCCCCGCTGTCGCCCGTAACTTTCCGCTCGCGATCCGCCTCAAAGGGCGACGGCCTCGGCGCAGACAGGGAACCCTGCACTGCGGACCCTGCATCCCGCCCCGCACCCCCTGTACCCTGTACCCTGTGCCCTGTACCCTGTCCTGTGCTCTGAGATCTGAGCCCTGTGCCCTGCATCCCACTCAGCAACTCCTCGACCGGCAGCAGCCGCTGCAGGTGCACCAGCTTCACCAGCCCCAGCTCCAGATGGAAGCGCTGCTCTTGCCGGTAATTCAGCTCATCGAAGGTCCGCAGCATCACCTGCAGAAACCGTGTCAGGTCCTCTTCGGAAAACAGCATCGCGGAGCGCCCTGCCCGCGCACGCTCGTCCGCCGAGATTTGCAGCAGATCGGTATCTTCACCGCCAATGCGCGCCATCAGCGTGTTCCGCAAATAACGGACGAACTGCCGAGCCAGGGCCGAGGGACTGTTGCCCGCATTCAGCAGCGTATTCAGCTCCGCGATCACCGCCGCTGTCTGCCCCGCGCTGATCGCCTCCATCAGCCGCTCGAACACCGTGTTCGGTACCGAGCCCATCAGCTCGCGAATCTGCTCCGCCTCCAGATGCGGCTTGCCGGCCGCCAAAGGAGCCGACGCGATCGCCTGATCCATGATCGACAGGGCATCGCGCATTGACCCATCGCCCGCCTCCGCCAGCAGAGCCAGCGCCGCGTCCTCGGCATCGATCGCCTCCTGGGTGGCAATGGTCTTTAACTGCGCCAGGATGTCGTCGTACTTCACAGCGTGAAAGCTGAAGTGCTGGCAACGCGACCGGATCGTCTGCGGAATGTCCTCGGGCTGTGTGGTCGCCATCATAAAGATGACGTGATCCGGCGGCTCTTCGAGCGTCTTCAGCAGGGCATTGAAGGCAGCGTCGGTAATCTGGTGGGCCTCGTCCAGGATCCAGATTTTGTACTTGTCCCGCGCCGGACGGTAGCGCGCCGCCTCGCGCAGCTCGCGCACCTCATCGATGCCGCGATTCGTGGCCGCATCGATCTCCAGCACGTCGACCGAATTGCCTGCGCGAATCTCCATGCACGAATCGCATACGCCGCACGGCTCCTGGGTCGGCCGCTCCTTCGTTCCCACAGCCGTACGGCAATTCAGCGCCTGCGCCAGAATGCGCGCAATCGTCGTCTTCCCGATTCCGCGGTGACCGGAAAAAATGTATCCATGCGCGATGCGCCCCTGATCCAGGGCGTTCAGCAGGGTGCGGGTGACGTGCTCCTGGCCTGCGACGTCGGCAAATTTCTGTGGACGGTATTTTCGTGCGAGAACCTGGTAAGCCATCGAAGGCTTGATTGTATCGCCTGGAAGCGCGGCGAGGTTTCCACCGGCATCTGAGCGACCCGCTCGATTTACCGGGGCACCGCGCTGACCAGATTGGAGAGCCCAGTAGCCGAAGCGAGAGCAATGACACCTCTGTCGAACGTGACAAGGCGGCTCTTGTGCTGCTGTGCCAGACCCAGGAGGTATACATCTGCGACTTGCCGATGACCCATCAGGATCTTTTCAAAGGGGCCGGCAGCCTTCGCAAAGGTTACGTCGTCGGGCCAGAATTCATGCGTTGCGTGTGCCAAATTTCCTTCCAGCAGCGCGATAGCCTCGGCTGGGGTGACAGAATTTTTCAGCGCCGAAGGGTTCGAAGTCACGCGAACAAATGCGCTCTGCGTGAGCGGGCAGGTGGCCCAGCCCCTCCGCCAGTGATCGCGAAACCAGCTCTGGGCTGCGGCATGAAAAGTATGCTCTTGCCAGCAAAGCGCCACGAGCATATTGACGTCGAGTAAGACGGCCGCCATTAACGTATCTTATGCAAATCCTGTTCGCTTTCTATCTCGCGGACCATTTCCGGCGTCAAAGCCTGCGGGTGCGCCGAACGGCTGAAAACGCGTAGTCCATTTTCCATATGCGTCGGTGCCGGTCGCGAGATGCCCCGCCTAATCAGATCGCTTGCCGCCTTCCCCACACTCACTTTGCGGCTCTCCGCATAGGCCTTTACCTGTTCCAATACGTCGTCGTCGATCGCCAGGGTGGTGCGCATAATATTATTATGATGTCTTAAAGGCAGAATGATGTCAATATTTTCTTTTAGACATCACATGGTCTGGAATGATGACCGACCCTCTCCACTACCGCCTCGCCACCCCAGCCGACATCCCCCGCCTCGGCCCCCTCATCGAGACTTCCATACGAGGCCTGCAAACCAACGACTACTCCCCCAGCCAAATCGACCAGGCCATCGGCACCTGGCTCGGCCTCGACACGCAACTGATCGCCGATCAAACCTATTTCGCCGTTGAAGCCGTGCACAATCCCGATAACCTTCCCACCATCGCAGGACTAGTTGCGTGCGGCGGCTGGTCACGCCGCAAGACTCCTTACGGCAGCGATCACCGCCCAGGCCGCGACGATGCGCTCCTCGATCCCCATATCGACGCCGCCAAAATCCGCGCCTTCTTCGTGCACCCCGCCTGGGCCAGGCGCGGTATCGGTACGCGCATCCTCAGACTGTGCGAGCAGGCCGCGTGCGCCGAAGGCTTCACACGCTTCGAAATGGGAGCCACCCTCACCGGCATCCCGCTCTACCGGCGTCACGGCTATAGGGAAGGTGAACGGGTCGACCTGCCGCTGGCCCACGGGGAGGTTCTCCCCATCGTGAAAATGGAGAAAAGCATTTAGCCGGCGAGGCGCTGTCCGCCAGCTGGCTTCACGGTCTTTTTTCTGCGTTTCCTCGCCGCCTGCTTCTTCGCGCGCGCCCGCCGCCGGATCTCCTCCGGGGAGTACATGCTCTTGCGGCAATGCGGCGACCCGCAGTTGCACAAAGCTTCATCGTCGTCGCCGTCGTAGAGGAAGTAGTCGTAAGTCAGCTCTTCACCCGGGGCAATGTTGCGGATGGCCATGATCCAAACCCGGCCGTCGATCTCCTCCGTCTCGCAGTTGGGATCGCAGGAGTGGTTGATGAACATCGCCGTCCCGTGCCCGTCGATGACCATCTTCCCGTCGCCTACTCCGAACAGATAGGTCGTCGGCGAATTCTCGTACTTTTCGTCGGCAACATCCTTCGAGATGCGCGGTCCGGTGTACTCGACGACGCGGGCGCCTTTCCGAACGGGAGCCATCGTGTAACAGCCCGCTGCATGAATGGCGGAGGAGCGGATGATCAGACTCATACTCCATCACGATAGCAATTCCGCAGCCTCTTCCGTCCGCCGAAGCGTCTAGAATAAGGGTTAATGTTGCGCCGGCTTATCACCTTAGTTGGTCTCTCCCTGATCGCATCTACGTTTGCTGCTTTGGCACAGGACAACGCGGCGCCCGCCCAGCAAAGCCAGAATCCCGCGACGACCGCTCCCAGGAAGGATCAGAAGAAACCCGCCGACGCAAATCAGTTTCCCGAAGCGCAGTCCGAGCAGGCCGCGCAGCAAGCCCAGCAGGTAGATTCCAATTCCGCCCCATCCGCCGCGCAACCCCAAACTGCGCCACAGAAAAAGCCTTCGACCGCCGACGCGAATCCATTTCCGGAGGCACAGTCAGAAAAAGCCGCTCATCAGGCGGAGCAGCCCGACAGTCCCGCACCTTCATCCTCCAGCCTTCCCCATTCCTCTGACGATAATTACAGCTCCAGTCGCGTAAAAGGCCTCGAACTTCCCGAGGCGGCCGGCGCCCCGGCGAGTGCAGATACCGCCGCGCCCATGGTCTACAACCCGAAGCTCGCACGCAAGGACGCGCAGATCGGCGACTTCTATCTGGAGTCAGGAGACTACAAAGGCGCCTACGACCGGTTTCTCGAAGCCAACCGCTCCGATCCGGGCAATGCCGAAGCGGTTTTTGGACTCGCCGATTCGGCCCGCCATCTCCATCTGCGCGACGAAGCCCTGCGCAACTACCGCCTGTATCTGAGTGCGTTGCCGAACGGCCCGCACGCTAAAGAGATTCGCAAAGCCCTCAAGGACATGGGGGCCGACCCGCCATCCTGATCGGCGGCGCGGTGGTATAGTTCCCCCAGCCAGAATTTCCCGTCAGGCTTCTCTATGCATGCCGTCCTGCAGCAGGTTTTTGATTCCTACCACGCCGAGCTGTCGGGCAAGCCGAAAGACTGGTGCCAGCTGCATCCGCGTCAGGACGAACGCCTCTGGAGCGCCCAGGAGCTCATCGAGCATCTGGTACTGACCTGCCGGAGCACCAGCCGCGTGCTGGAGAAGCGCCTTGACCGCGGCCGGCCCACCGATGAACACAGCACCGCGATTCAGTGGCTCCTGCAGATGATGATGCTCTCCTTCGGCTACATGCCTCAGGGCTCGCCCGCACCGGTTTTTGCCCGTCCCGATCAACTGCATTGGCCGGCGATGGAAGGTGCGGAGCTGACCGAGCTGCTTCGTCAGGAGATCGACCAGATGGATGCGTTGCTCGATACCTGCCGGCAGCGGTTCGGCCTGCAGCGCGTGGCCAGTCACTTCCTGCTCGGCCCGCTCCGCCCCGATCAGTGGCGTCGTTTTCACGCAGTTCACATGCGGCACCATCTTGAACAGCTGCGCCGCATTGAGAAATCGGTAGCGCAGCCCGCGGAACAAGAGGTCGAGCCTCTGTCCGCGAGCCGCTAGTCGACGGGCTTTAGTACTTCGACTTGAAAGCGTACGTGAGTCCCATCGTGAACTGGAACGAACTCCGCTTCGTTGGCGGTTCGGTGGCCGGCGGATCGTTCAGATAGCTGTCCAGGGTTCCCATCGAGAAGCCAAAATTCTTATACACCGGGAAAGCGACCGTATCGGTCTCCTGCGCCGAGTAGGCCCGCTCGTTGTTATAGGCCGGCACGAACGACAATCCTTGGGTAAAGGTCGCAATTTTCGTGTGCAGCAGATAGCTGGCCGCGAAAGTCGAACCGACCAGGTTCTGGCTCGCCGGAGTTCCGCTAATGAAGGATTGCTTCTCATACTGCATGGTCGCCTTCAGATCGGCTTCCTGCTTCGGCGTCTTGAGAGCCGTGTAGCCGATTCCGCCCCCATAAACCTGTTGCAGGTTCAGATCCTGGCCAAAGTTGTGATCGAAGGCCGCCTCGCCAAGAGCGAAGAGCCGCGCCGAGATGTACTCGTCCCGCTCAGCATCGAAGTGCAGGATCGAAGATTTAGTCGAGGTCGCGGGCGTGAGAACGCCTCCGCTGGTGTAAGCCGGCTGCGTGATCTTTCCGTACGAACTGCTGTAGTCCGCCGACGTCCGGTTGCGCGAGTCCAGCCACGTGACCGTGGGCACCACCCGCACCAGTCCCACGCTTCCCGACACCGCGTACTGATCCTGGGTCGCGGTGACCACTGTCGCGCCCGCGGTCGCAGCTCCGTTCCATCCGTCAAAGAAACCAGGTGCGTGGTTCTCCTGCTTGTCCAGCTCGGCCTTTCCCACGATGACGGCAGCGTCCTTCACCGGAATGGGCGCCGGTGTCGCCCCCGCGCCGTCTGCGTGGATGCTCACAGCCCCGTTGGCCACATCGATTGCGCCGGCCGGCAGATTCTCCGTTGCCCTTTTGCCACGACTCTTGTTCTCGGATTTCAGGACCGCGAAGCTTTCCCCGGCATGCAGCGACTGAATTTTGTCCCACGAAATCTTGAGATCCCCCAGCGGATCGCTGTGAAACGTCACGGTCCCACCCGCCTCCTGCACCAGCGTCCCGTGCAGGATGTCGCCGTTGCTCAGCACCAGGGTGTCGGGCGCTGGATCGGCTTTCTTCGCCTGCGCTGCGCAGCGCAGACCGGTCATCGCCGTGACCGTGATCACTGTCGTGATGAAAATAATGTTCCGAAAAAAAGAAAACAGGCTCATTGCGTCAAGTCCTCCTTGCGGACTCAGGTAAACGTTGGAATGAAGTGAATGACTCTGACTCATGCGATGCATCCGAGGAAGCGCTGCGTTGCGTCGCTGGACTCGTGGAACGAATTCCCGGAAAATAGGAATATGCCGCTAACCCGTGAACAGGCCCTGGACTACTTTCGCTCCGACGATCTCATCGGCCTGGGGATGGAAGCCGACGCCGTGCGCAAACGATTGCACCCGGAAGGCGTTGTCACCTATATCATCGATCGCAATATTAACTATACGAATTTCTGCACGGAATATTGCACTTTCTGCGCGTTTTATCGGCCACTCAAGGGCAAGCAGGCCTCTGAAGGTTACATCCTCGACTTCGAAACCATCTACGCCAAAATCGCAGAGACCCTCGAGATGGGCGGCACCGGCGTGCTCATGCAGGGTGGCCTGCATCCCGATCTGAAGATTGACTGGTTCGAGCGCCTGCTGCGCGGCATTAAAGAACGCTACCCTTCCATCTGGCTGCACTGCTTCTCCGCCTCGGAAATTCTGGCCATCGCGGAATACAGCAGTCTCTCCGTGCGCGACACCATCATTCGCCTGCGCGACGCTGGTCTCGACTCGATCCCTGGCGGCGGCGCGGAAATTCTCGACGACGCTGTCCGCCATCGCATCGCCCGCCTCAAATGCGGAACCGAGGACTGGGTGCTCGTCCACCGCACCGCGCATGAGCTCGGCATGCGCACCACCGCGACGATGATGTTCGGTGTCGACGAGACCATCGAACAGCGCGTCAACCACTTCGACGTCATCCGCCGCCTGCAGGAAGAGACCGGCGGCTTCACCGCCTTCATTCCCTGGAGCTTCCAGCCCCATAACACCGCCCTCGGTGGACGAGGCTGGGATGAAGCCACTGCCGTCGATTACCTGAAGGTCCTCGCCATCTCGCGTCTCTATCTCGACAACATCGAGAACGTCCAGTCCAGCTGGGTCACGCAGGGACTCAAGGTCCTCCAGCTCGGCCTGCGCTTCGGCGGCAACGACGTCGGCTCCGTCATGCTCGAAGAAAATGTTGTGAAGGCCGCCGGCACTTCGAACTGCACGACAGAAGAAGAACTCCGCCGTGTGATTCGCGATGCCGGCTTTCAGCCCCGCCAGCGCGACACGCTCTATCGCACCATGTTTTTGAATTGAGTTCATCTACGCCAATGGCGCCTGTCACTCGCCGCAGATTTTCGCTGGTTGGTTTGTCGGCAGCATTTGCTCTGCCTCTCTATCGAACCCTTCCCGCGTGGGCACAGAAGCTTCTGCCTCTCCCGCCGATTCCCTCTGTACCCCCGGCGCAGGCCCCGGACTCCATCACCATGGAGGATCCCGACGGCTTCCCTGAAGTCAAAATGGATTTCCCCATCGCTGCCGGCCCGTTCGAGCCGACGTGGGATTCCATTGATCGCAACTATCCCGGTGACCCCGCCTGGCTGCGCGAAGGAAAATTTGGCATCTGGGTGCACTTCGGACCGCAGTCCGCAGGCCAGAGCGGTGACTGGTACGCGCGAAAAATGTATCAGCAGGGAACAGTCGCCTATGAAAACCACATCCGCGACTTCGGCCATCCCTCAGAGTTCGGTTACAAAGATTTGCTTCACACCTGGAATCCCACGCAACTTGATCCCGCCCGTCTCGCGGAAATCTATCGCGACGCCGGCGCGCGCTTCCTTGTGATTCAGGGCGTGCATCACGATAACTTCGACAACTGGAACTCGACCTATCAGCCCTGGAACTCCGTCAACATGGGCCCGAAGCGCGATCTCGTCGGCGAATGGGCGAAAGGGGCGCGTGCCGCCGGTCTCCACTTTGGCGTCGCCTTCCATCACGAATACACGTGGTGGTGGTGGCAGCCGGCATTCGGTTCGGACGCCACAGGACCCAAAGCCGGCGTTCCCTACGATGCCGCTCGCGTCACCCTGGCCGACGGTGAAGGGAAGTGGTGGCAGGGCTACGATCCGCGTTTGCTCTACGGCATCAATTTGCGCGCTTACAGGAATGTCGCCAACGTCCAGTACCGTCCCGAAAAGGGCATCTTTCAGGAGCATCTCGACTACGCCCACTGGTACACGACCCGCTGGGCTCTGCGCATCCAGGACGTCATCCACCAGTACGATCCTGACTTCATCTACACCGATGGCGACTCGACGCAGCCTTTCAGTGGAGAAAAGACCGGAACCGGTTACAAATGCGATGCGGCGCAGCGCGTCATCGCCGATTTCTACAACCGCGCGCTCGCCCGCCACGGCCAGGTGGACAAGCTCAGCGTCATCAAATTTCACGCGGGCACGCGCGGCGTTGCCACGACATTCGAAAGCCACTTTCCGCGCGACATCGTCACCGGCCAGGCATGGCTCGGCGAGAGCGCTGTCGGCGACTGGTTCTACGCGCCCAATTTCACCTATAGCGCCCGCGCCCTCATCCTTTACATGCTCGAGGTCGTCTCACGCGATGGCAACTTTACCGTCAACATTGCGATTCGCCCCGATGGTTCCCTCGACCAGGCTTGTATCGAGATGCTGCGGGAAGTTGGCGCATGGATGAAGATCAACGGCGAAGCCATCTACGGCAGCAGAGCATGGGTCAAGTTCGGCGAAGGAACGCCCGGCGCTGACGGCCAGCTTCGTACGCTGCCCGGCGGCCACCTCGGCAAGGCACAGGCCGGCTACGCATTCAGCCCCACTGACTTCCGTTTCACCTCCGGCAAAGATGGCTCGATTTATGCGTTCGCTCTCGCCGCACCGCAGCCGGGCGCGACTCTAACCATCGCCTCGCTTGGCTCCGGCGCAGGGCTTCTAGCCAGTCCCGTCCGCTCGGTCACGCTTCTCGGCAGTGAAAAGAAGCTGGTCTGGAAGCAGAATCCCGATGGCCTCGCGATCACATGCCCGCCGCAGGTGCCGTCGCCGATTGCAAGCACCTTCAAAGTCCAGATCTGACCTGCCACTATTTCTCAACCGAATAAATCTGCCTGCGTTGAAGAGGGCATCCTGGAACATTGATCGTTCGGGAGCCGGCTCCCTTCCTCATCGATCACGAGCACCTGTTGCGATAACTGCCTCACTCCAGATCGATCTGCCCGGTCAGCACATGCGCCCGCAGGTGATATTCGCCGTCGACCGTCGCCCGCGTGAAGCTGCGGAAGAAGCCGCCCTTCTCGACGCCCCAGGCCGACGCCTTCACTTCGCCAATCGTCACCGAGGCGTCGACCGAACGGTAATTCGAGGCATCGGGCGAGGTGATGACGATCTGTCCCGCGTATAAATCGACGTCCTTATCGCCCGCGATCTGCTCAATCTTCACCTGACCCGCATCCATGTTGACCTTCAGATTCGTCTTGCGCGGCACTTCGATGCGAATCTGGAGGTTCCCATGATGGTCGGTCCCTCCGCCGCTCACCGTCAGCCGCTCATACCCCGGCGTTCCCGACAGACGCAATCGAAAGTCATGCGGATCGGCGCCGTGTTCCACCGTGCAGGAGACGCGCACCACCTCCTCGTCCGTCCCGACGATCTCAATTCCGCCCGGCTTCGATTCGATCACCAGCGCCCCGCGCGATCGCAGCGGAGCCTCCACCGCCTTGCCGCAATTCCCGTCAGTATCGGCAAAGCCAGCCATGCTGCAGGCGAGCACAGACGCAACCGTCCCAGCGCACAGAAGTCTCATGGTTCTTCCTACGCAAGCGGTCCGGCGGAGGTTCCGTCTTTCGTTGAGACAAGGGAAGAGCCGCAACGCAACTCTTCGATCCCTTGCGCGCAACCGCAAACCTCGATGATGGCGGGCAGCACTTTTTGCAGGGAATCCAGCCCATGAACTTCACTCGCTCGCTGACCTTCGCTGTCGCCGCCGGCACGCGAGGATTTTATTAGCGAGGCCTCGCACCAGCGTGATACATTTTCGCAGTCTTCTCTTCAACAGGGAAATTGTTTCAATGCTGGATTCTCGCTGTGATTCGTAACCGTACCCGACGCGACTTCCTTCACGGCGCCGCTGCGGCCCTCGCCGCCGCCCGCACGCCCCTCTGGGCTGCTTCGTCTGAACCAGCGCCCGAAACACCTGCGCCACCCACCGCCGCCGGCCGGCGCTTCGCCGCCTCCGTCGGAGAATGGGACTGGCGTGACCTTCGCGATCGCCTTGGCGTGGTGAACGCCGACATCCGCGCCCATGGCCTGCGCACGCTGCCCGGCGTTCCCGGCCTGCTCCTCACCGGGTATCCCTACAACGAGTTCTATGACTGGGACCTTTACTTCGAGAACCTCTATCTCTCGTACTACGGCGTTTGGGAATATTGCTTTACCAACCTGCGCGAGTTTCTGAATCGCCAGCAGCCCGATGGCTACATCAACCGCAGCCTCATCAAGCAGCGCGATCGCCAGCATTTCAAGCCCTTCCTGGCGCAGCTCGCCGTCCTCGGCTGCAAACAGAACAGCAACAACTACGAATGGCTGCGCGGTAACTACTACGACCGTCTCGGCAAGTATCTGACCAGGTGGTTCTCTTACGACAACGACGGCAATGGTCTGCCGGTATGGAACTCTGCTGACGCCGCCGGCACCGACAATCAATGGAGCCGAGGTGGCGCGCTCGCCTCCTTTGAAATCGAAGGCGTCGATCTGGCCTCCTACCTGGTGCGCGAACTGCGCGCCATGGCCGTCATCGCCCATCATCTCGGTATCACCACCGATGCCAAAAGTTATAACCAGCATGCGGACCATCTCATCCGGATCATGAACGCGACCTTCTGGGATGAAGCCGACGGCATGTATTACGACCGCAACGAGAAGACCGGCAAGCTCGTCCGCGTCAAATCGGCCACCTGTTTCACGCCTCTCTTTGCTGGAGCCGTCACTCCAGCGCGCGCTCACCGCATCGTTCACGATCATCTGCTCAATGAAAATGAGTTCTGGCTGGCTTACCCCGTTGCCAGCTACGCCAGGACTGAGCCCGACTATTACCAGGGATCGCATCATGAGTGCAATTGGCGCGGTCCCACCTGGGCGCCGACCAATTACATGATCTTCCACGGCCTGGTGCGCTACGGCTTCAAAGACCAGGCCGGCGTGCTCGCCGATCGACTCTTCCGCATGGCGCTCGAAAAGAACCCTGTCCTGCGCGAATACTATGACGCCGAAACCGGCCTCGGCCTCGGCCAGACCCACTTCTGGGGATTCACCGCACTCTATTACGGCATGAAGCTCGAGTGGCAGCTGCACTACGATGCTTCAAGCCTCGACAAACCCGCGGAACCCATCATCGCCCGCGAGCTCGGCATTTCCTTTCCAGCCGCGGCGGATCACGCTTGAGGGGAAGAGCGGCAATATGATTCAGTGGCTCGTGGCCGGCGTCGGAGATATCGCGCGCAAGCGCGTCATCCCCGCGATCCTTGCCGAGCCGCGCAGCTCCCTCGCCGGTGTGGTCACGCGCAACCCGGCGAAAGCCGAAGCGTATCCAGGAACGCGCGCCTACCCTACCCTTGAAGCCGCGCTCAGTCACGGCGGCATTGACGCTGTCTACATCGCACTGCCCGTCGTTCTGCATGCTCAGACCGCTATCGCGGCTCTCGAGGCCGGCGTTCCTGTTCTCTGCGAGAAGCCCATGGCCATGCATCTCGGCGAAGCTCAAACCATGGTCGCTGCGGCGCGGCGGAGCGGCCGTCTCTTCGGCGTCTCCTACTACCGCCGCCTTTATCCAAAGCTCATTCGCGCAAAACAGCTCATTATCAGCGGCGCCCTCGGCCAGCCTGTCCTCGCCGAGGCAAACTGCCACGGCTGGCTCGAAAGCGAAGAGCGCGCCTGGCTGCGCGATCCCGCCCTCGCCGGAGGGGGGCCGCTCTACGACATCGCCTCCCACCGCATCGACGCCATGAATTTCCTCTTCGGCCCTCCGAGCCGAGCGACGGGCATTACCTCCAATGCCGTCCACAAAATGGGCGTTGAAGACTCGGCCACCGTCCTGATGCAGTTCGACGGTGGCGTGCACGGCATCGTCGACGTCCGCTGGAACTCGCGCATCCCACGCGACCAGTTTCGTGTCGTCGGCACCGAAGGCGAAATCAACCTCGATCCGCTCAATGGCCCGGAGTTGCGCATGAACGGTCGCATCGAGACACTCCCCAGCCACGCCAACGTCCACTACCCGCTCATAGAAAACTTTGTCGACGCCCTGGAAGGCAAAGCGCCCCTGGCCTCCCCTGGAGATCAGGCCATGAAAGTCGATTGGGTCATCGAGCAGGTCGTGCGGCCCAGCCAGGGCCTAAAACCCGCATCCTGAGCAGGATTGCCCCTGGCCTTATTGGTCCCCGTATAACACCTGCAAAAAAAGCGCGCTATGTTAGCGATTTTTCTTGCCAACATTTGCCTCCGGGGTTGTATTCTTGCCGAGCCGACCGGCAGAGGGCACGTTCGCGATCCGCTGAATCCCGCCGTAACGCAAACGCGACCTTCCCCCCAAATTTCAAACCCGTGTGCGGGCCTATCTCGAGCGAGAATCGAATTCCCCGCCTCCCGAACGAAGGAAGAGAAAGAGAGAGCGTCATGAGCGAAATTACGGATCTTTTGCAGCAGAAGGTGGGACTCAGTCCGGATCAGGCCACCCAGGTGGAGCAGGTCGTGTTGCAGCATTTGCAGTCGAAAGTTCCGGCTGAGTTCCAGGGAATTCTGGCTTCGGTCACCGGCGGCGCTGCCGCAGGCGGACAGGGCGCACCTTCGGGTGGTTTAGGCAGCCTGCTCGGTGCGGCCAGCAGCTTCTTCGGTGGAAACAAGAGCTAATCGCTTCGCTGCATGCACACACACCACGGCGTCCCCAGCCGCCAGGTCCAGCGCAACGCAACGCAGCCAAATGCTGCGGCAGCCGGCTCTGCAAGTTTAGTCAGCAGCACAAGGAGAAACCATGCGATTCACCCGATTCACAACCGCAGCTTTGGCGCTTGCCTCGGCTGTTTTGTTTACCGCTCTGCCGGTCATTGCGGCGCAGACGCCGGCTAAGCCAAAGCCGGCAGCGACCGCTGCCTCCAGCACGCTCGTCGATCTGAACTCGGCGACGAAGGATCAGCTCAAGGCTCTTCCAGGCGTCGGCGATGTCTACGCCCAGAAGATCATCGATGGCCGCCCCTACGCGAACAAGACCCAGCTGAAGACGAAGAACATCGTCCCCGCTGCCACTTACACCAAAATCTCCAAACTGGTGATTGCCAACCAGCCGCCGGCAAAGCACTGATCCTCACCCCGGCCAATCCGGATTCGATTCAATGGCCGGCATAACTCAGCGGTTCCGGATAACTCCGGACCTCTCACAGGTTGAAACCCATAGATAAATTGAAAGGTACTCACGAATAACATGAAGAAGATTCTCATCCTGGCTCTGGGCTCGGTGATGTCCGCCAGCCTCCTGCTGGCTCAGGCGACTGCGCCCGCCAGCTCATCCACCACCACAACGTCTTCCAAGTCCACCAAGGGCAAGAAATCGAAGACCGCGGCGACGACCACGCCGGCCACTTCCACGGCCAGCTCTTCGACGACGCCTTCCACCTCCTCGAAATCGAAGTCGAAGAAGGACAAGGCAGCTGCTTCCACCGCTGCGACGACCACCCCGGCGCCCGCTGCTCCGATGCCCTCGAAGCCCGCCACAGCCAGCACCCCTGCAGCTTCTACCCCGGCCAGCACACCTGCCGCGAAGACAGCTGCCGCCACCAAGGCTCCGCCGCCGAACGCCGGCGACATCGCCAGCGCCAAGTCCAAAGGCATGGTGTGGGTCAACCTGAACACGAAGGTTTACCACGGCTCGGGTGACAAGGAGTACGGCACAACGAAGAACGGAAAGTTTATGTCTGAAGCCGACGCAAAAGCGGCTGGATACAAGCTCGCCAGGAACTAACCATCGAATCGGCCCGAAAAAACGAGGAGCGGTCCCGCAGCTGTTTTGCGCGGACCGCTCCTTCTTCTTTGCTCTTGAAGAGCGCCGTTGGCGCTAAAGCCCGCAGCGCAATCTCTACTATCTACTATCTACTATCTACTCCCTACTCCCTACTCCCCAGTCTTTCCACCACCACCGGCGCCAGCTGCGAAACACTTCCCGCACCCAGCGTCAGAATCGCATCCCCCTCGCGCGCGGTAGCCAGCGCCCTTCCAATCGCCTCATCGGACGAGCCTGCATACTCAGCCCCCTTGCAGTGAATCGCCTTCGCCAGGGCCTGCGCTGTGATACCCGGAATCGGCTCCTCGCTCGCCGCGTAAATGTCCAGCACTTCCACCGAAGCGGCGTCATCGAAGGCGTGCACAAATTCCTCCATCAGGTCCCGCGTCCGCGTGTACCGATGGGGCTGGAAGATCACGTGCACCCCGCCGTAGCCGCATTCCTTCGCCGCCCGCAGCGTGGCCCGAATCTCCGTAGGATGGTGGCCGTAGTCATCCACCACCGTCACCCCGCGCACGCAGCCCTTCACCTGGAATCGCCGATCCACGCCGCGAAACGACTGCAATCCCGCCGCAATCGCATCCGGGGCGATTTCCAGTTGCGTGGCAATGGCCACAGCCGCTGTTGCGTTCAATACGTTGTGCATGCCCGGAACCTGCAATTCCAGCGGTCCGTAGACTTCTCCACCCGCCGCTACTTCAAAGCGCGTACGGCAGAGGCGCTCGCCCTTCTGGGGCTGCTCGGTTACGGGCAAAGCGGGCAGCAGCCGCAGGACAAAATCCGCATGCGGCGACGACCCGTAGGTGAACACCCTCCGCCTGACCCGCGCCAGAATCCCCGCCAGCAGCGCATTATCGGCGCAGGCCACGCACGCGCCATAAAAAGGCACCCGCTCCATGAATTCCACGAACGCGTTCTCCACGTCCGCCATGTCGCGGTAACAGTCCATGTGCTCCCGGTCGAGATTCGTCACGATCGCCAGGATTGGCGATAGCCGCAGGAACGACCGGTCGCTCTCATCGGCCTCCGCCACCAGATATTGCGATTGCCCCAGCCGCGCGTTCGACCCCATCGCGTCCACGCGTCCGCCCACCACGACGGTCGGATCGAGTCCGCCCGCGGTCAGCACCGAAGCCACCATCGATGTCGTTGTCGTCTTGCCGTGCATGCCGGCCACAGCAATGCCGTACTTCAGCCGCATCAGCTCCGCCAGCATCTCCGCGCGCTGGATCACCGGAATCTTCCGCGCCCGCGCCTCAACGACCTCTGGGTTGTTTTCGTGAACCGCGGAGCTGATCACCACCACGCTGGCCCCAACCACGTTGGCCGCCGCATGCCCCTCGAAGACCGTCGCGCCCAAAGTGGCCAGCCGCTCTGTCACCGTCGAGCGCCGCAGGTCCGACCCGCTGACCGGATAACGCAGGTTGAGCAGGATTTCCGCAATCCCGCTCATGCCGATCCCGCCGATCCCGATGAAATGAACCCGCTGCGCTTTGGCGAACACTTGCCGTCCCTGCTCCCTACTGCCTGCCTTCCGGCATCGTATGCAGCACCAGATCCTTCTGGTTAATGAACCCAACCACCACATCGAAGCCTTTGCGCGCTTCCCAATCCTTCTCGCTGATCGGGAAATGGAAGACCATCTGCCCCTCGACCTGCTGTCCTGGAGTCAGCGTAATGTCGCGCGGCACGGCGGTCTTCTGTTGCGGCGCCAGCGCCGGATACGCCACGAACACCTTCTTGTAATCATCGGCGCTCGCATCGACGCTGCGCTCAACCGTCCCGTCGGCCATCGTCACGTCGCCGTACATATCGTGCAAAAACAGCGGCAGCTTTGTCGTGCTTTTGATCTTCACGTCCGCGATCACGATCACTTCGTCGTACACATCCGGTGCGCCGGTCACGCCCCCCAGCGCCGAACCCGTCGACAACTCCCGATGGATCGGATACGCGGAGACCGAGACGACCTCGCCTGCATGCACCGGACCTTTGTTGTTGATCCACACATAGGCCCCAATGCAGCAGATGACAATGAATGTCGCTGCCAGCACCGTGAACCAGGGATGGTGACCTGCTCCGTCTCGTTCGGACATATTGCTCGCATTCTACTGGAGTCATTTCCGCGGATGCTCCGTGCAAGTCTGTTGTGCTTGAGTGCGCCTGCACGGTTGCCCGCTCAATGCCCGCTGTTGCTCTGGATGGGTTTGCGCAAGCCGGCAAGAAAATCCACCGCCCCCCGCGTATTCAGCACGTCCTGCTTTGTCAGCCACGCGCGCCGCAATTGCCGGATCCCATACCGCATCTTCGCAAGATGGCTCGTATGATGCGCGTCTGTGTTGATCGCGATGCGACAGTCCAGCTCTTTGGCCAGCCGCAAATCCCGATCGCACAGGTCCAGCCGGTCAGGATACGCATTGTGCTCGACGGCCACACCCAGTTCCGCCGCCCGTTTCAGCACCGCGCCGACGTCCATTGGGTAAGGCTCGCGCCGCAACAACAACCGCCCTGTCGGATGTCCGAGAATCCGCACATACGGATTCTCGATTGCCCGCAGCATCCGTTCCGTCATCTGCTGCTCCGGCATGTTGAACAGCGAATGAACGCTGGCAATCACTACATCCATCTGCGCCAGGACATCGTCGGACAGATCGATCGCGCCGTCGGCCAGAATGTCCACTTCGATTCCGGCCAACACCCGAATCTTCCCCAGAAGCTCCGCATCGACAGCCCGAATGCGCTTGATGTGCTCGACCGCCCGCGCATCGTCCAGCCCATTGGTCATCGCCAGGTTCTTTGAATGATCTGTGATCGCGATGTACTCGTAGCCCTGCGCCATCCCCGCCTCGGCCATTTCGCGGATGGTGTTCTTCCCGTCGGTCTCCACCGTGTGCATGTGCACATCGCCGCGAATATCGCTCTCTTCGATCAGCACCGGCAGGCGATGTTCTTCCGCTGCCTCAATCTCTCCGTTGTTCTCCCGCAGCTCCGGCGGAATCCAGTCGAGCCCCAGCGCTCCGTAAATCTCCTCCTCGGTCGCGCCGGCGACGAACGACCCGTCTTCGACTTTCGCCAGCGCGTACTCGCTCAGCGTGTATCCCCGCTTGAGCGCCCGCTGCCGAATCGACACGTTGTGCATCTTCGATCCGGTGAAGTACTGCAGCGCCGCTCCGTAGGATCCTGCCGGCAGCAGCCGCACGTCCACCTGCAAACCCGAGCGCAGCCGGAAGCTGACTTTGTTCTGTCCCTTCGCCAGCAGGGTGTTCAGCGCCGGATAATTTGCGACATACTCCACCGCCGCGCCGACGCAATCTTCAGCGCAGGCCGGTCCCGTCGCCAGGATGTCCAGATCGCCGACCGTATCGCGTCCGCGCCGCAGAGAGCCCGCCGGCAGGATCGTCTCGATGCCGGGAAACTGCTTCAGGTAAGCGAGCAGCTTTTCCGCCGCCGTCTCCGCATCGTCCAGCAGGAACCGGCTGCTGTTCTGCTTGAAGTCCTCAATGCCTTTTTTCAGCTTCTGGATCAGCTTTTCGCCGAAGCGCGGCAAGCCTTCGAGCCGCCCCTCGGCAATTGCCTTCTCCAGGTCTTCTACCGAGGCCACCTGCAGCGAGTCCCACAGCAGCGCCACCGTCTTCGGACCCATCCCTGGCAGCCGCAGCAGCTCCAGCATCGTCGGCCGGTATTTGACCAACAGCTCTTCGCGAAGCGGCAACGTTCCGGCGGCCTCGATCGCCTGAATGTTCGCCGCCATCCCTTTGCCGATACCGGGAATCTCCTGCAGCTTTTTTGGATCGTTCGCGATTGTGCTCAGCTGGACCGTCGATGACTCGACGGCTTCGGCCGCGCGCCGGTACGAGCGGATGCGAAACGGGTCGCCCGCGCCGATTTCCAGCAGGTCCGCCGTCTCCGCCAGCAGTTGCGCCATCGAGCGATTGTCCATCGCTGTCGATTACACCACGGGCGCGAAAGTGGAATCCACAGGTGAAAGCGCTTGGCCTTTGGAGAAGCAACGAGGCTCGCTTAAAGTTCGGGCAGCCTGGTTTTTTCAATAGAAAGGAAGTACACGTGATCGGCGTCAAAAGTGTAGTAGAGCGCGGCATCCACGGTATGCCCGCATACGAACCATACTTGTGAATTGCTCAGCTGAAATCCCGCTTCAGGGTCGCGCGAAAGTATTGTCACAGCGCCGTCTACAAATTCATCGGCCCGGCGAACCTGGGATTCAATTTGCGCCAGTTCTTCCTCGAATCGCTTATCGAAGACAACGGTCCTGATCTTACCGCTTTGCACGGAGATGCCCTTCAGCAGGCTCCTGTAAGCGCAGTCCGCGTTTCCGCTCGGTTTCCGTTGGGGGCCTGCGGCTGATCAGCGCCGTGCTGTAGGGTATCGTTTCTTTCAGATGTGCAGCTTTCCATCCCAGAAACAAATGCGACTGATCGCTGATCTCCGTCGCACTGAGAGTCCAGAACTTCTCAACCGTCTTACGGACGAGTTCAACCTCCGTGCCGGAGAAAGCTGCCAGGTTCGGGGAACGCAGCGCTATGGGTCGCTTTTGCGGCCTTCCGAAATATTCGACTTCCTTCCAGGCAAACTCATTGCGCTGCTTCATCTGATCGGTGAGCGGTTTGAGACGCCGCGGCGCCGGTCCTTGCGGAAGCGCAAAGTATTCCTGCCCGGTAATGGGCTCGCCGTGCGTCAGATAAGCGGAGAAATCGGCGTGGAAGAGGAGCTTATTGAGCTTAATTGCGCCGAACTTCGGGTCTGGCTGGCTCCACTCCGCAATAAGGAGGATCAACTCGCGCAGCTTTGCGTCGCTCGGTCGCATGCGGCGCTGAGTGGAGTAACGAAGCGGCACAGGACTACCCTCGTGCTAATTCTACCGCGCGCACACAGGTACGCCGCACCCCTCGCCAGGGACAACCTCGCCCGACCCAGTCGATCCGGGCGAACGAATGGCTGATCCTTAGCCGGAAAGTACCGATCGTCGATTTTCGGGGAATGGAGAGTGGTGACCCGTCGTCAGGCCGCGTCGGCGCCCTGATCGCGGGCCCTGATCACCTGGTCCGCCTGTGGCCCCTTCTGGCCCTGCACGATGTCGAACTCCACATCGTCGCCTTCCTTCAGACTCTTATATCCATCCACCTGGATTGCGCTGTAGTGGACGAACACATCGGGTCCGTCGTCCCGGCCGATAAACCCGTATCCCTTTGCATTGTTAAACCACTTCACTTTGCCTCTGTACTGAGCCACGGACACGAACCTTCCTCTCAGGCAGACTGTGGTTGAGACTCCAACCTGCTGTCTGATAAAGACGCGTTGCTGTCCGCTTTGGTTTTCCCGCCAGGCGAAGGAAACCGCGCATCATTTTCTCTTCCGTCCGGTCCTGCGCGCGTAATACATGACTGAAATCAGGGTCTTTCCGTCGAGAATCTTCCCCTCGTCGGCTAACTTCAGTAACTCGGAGAGCGGAACAAACTGCAGCTCGAAGGTCTCGTCTTCCTCCGGCTGCGCCTCACCGGCGGTGAGGTCTTCTGCCAGAAAAACCTGCATCCATTCCCCAAGAAATCCTGGACTTGCGAAGTACCGCACGAGCTTCGTCCACTTCTTCGCCCGATAGCCCGTCTCCTCCAGAAGCTCGCGCTTTGCCGCTTCCAGATGGTCCTCGCCGTCCTCCATCTTGCCCGCCGGAACCTCGTACAAATACTGCTGTGCCGCATGCCGAAACTGCCGCTCGATCAGCACCAGCGGATTTTTTCTGCTCTTCGAACTGTCGATCGCCAGAATCACCGCCGACCCGTTGTGCCGGATCACCTCGCGCTTCACAACCTTGCCGTTTGGCTCCTCGAGTTCGTCGCTCAGCACGCGAAACAGCGGACCCTCGTACGCCACTTTGGACGACAAAACTTTCCCCGCACTGCCCGCCCTGATTCTGAGTTTCTTCACCACCGGAACCGCATGCTTCTGGTCTTTCTTCTTCTTCGCCATCGTTGCCTCGCTTCCTTTTTTACCCTACCATCCGGGCGCAATGGCTCCCTCGGCCCGACGCCTCCGTATACCCGCCTCTGTTGCCAATTACCTGTTACCTATGCCCTGCGGTTCTGCATCCTGGCCCCGCCAGCAGACATCCGATGGAAGGTCTTCATCGGCACACACCGCTCCCATGAGAAACTTCCAACAGGCTCAGCCGTGAAGGTCGACTGCTACCCCATCTCGCTCCTGCCCCGGCAAAGCCGGCTCTTTCTCGACTACACCGCGAGCCACGAGCCTCTCGCCCCGTTCTTTGTCTCGACCCCCTGGTCCCACGACTGGGCCAGCTCCATCCCTACCCAGGACGCAGCCCACCGCGCCGCCGTCGCCGACCTTCTCCTCGAACAGAACAAGAGCTGGTTTTCCGAATCCGGACCGGCGTCCGTCAAACCCCTTGCCAACATCGAACGCCTCCGCCACGGCGCAGGCGCCGTCGTTACCGGCCAGCAGGTCGCCCTCTTCGGCGGACCCCTCTTCACCTTCCTCAAAGCTGCCACCATCATCCGCCGTGCGCAGGACGCCCATGCCGTGCCCATCTTCTGGCTCGCTACCGAAGACCACGACCTCGCCGAAGCCGACCACGTCATCCTCCCCGCGCGCCACGCCCTTCATACTCTGCGCCTCCACTTAGAGGAGCCCCCCGCGGGCCGCCCCGTCGGCGCCCTGCACCTCGGCCCCGACATTGCCCAGGTCCTTGAACGCGCCGCTGAGCTCATCGGGGGAACCCCCGAGTTCGATCTCCTCACCGCCGCCTACACTCCCGGGGCGACCTTTACTTCCGCCTTTGCACGGCTCCTCGCCGCGACCTTCGCCGACTACGGCCTTATCGTCATCGACGCCTCGACGCGCGCCTTTCACGCTCTCGGCGCTTCCGTCCTGCGCCAGGCCATCGAGCAGGCCGAAGCTCTCGAAGCCGCGCTCCACCAGCGCGATCAGCTCCTCGCCGAGCGCGGCTACCACTCCCAGGTCCTCGTCGCACCCGGCTCCAGCCTGCTTTTTCTCATCGATGAATCCGGCGCCCGCGTCCCCCTACGCCGCAAAAACGGAACTTGGTCGGGTGGAAAAACCACCTACTCCACCGCCGAACTCCTCGACCTCCTCGATGCCGCCCCTGAGCGCTTCAGCCCCAACGCTCTCCTGCGTCCCGTCTTTCAGGATTACCTGCTTCCCACCCAGGCCATCGTCGGTGGCCCAGCCGAGATCGCCTACTACGCGCAGAACCAGATCCTTTATCAGGCGATCCTGGGCCGCACCACGCCCGTTCTCCCGCGCCTCTCAGCGACGCTGATCGAGCCCAGCATTGCCAAGGTGATGGAGCAGCACGAGCTCTCGCTTGAAGACATCCTCACCACGCACCCCGACGAGCTCTCCCAGCGCCTCGGCGCGCGCTCCATGCCGGTAGAAGGGAAGCGGCGCCTCTCCGCGACGGGCAACGCCCTCGACGACGAACTCGAAGCACTCCTCGCGTGGACCGATTCGCTCGATCCCGCGCTTGGCCGCTCCGCCCGCGTCTCCGCCTCGAAGATGCGCTACCAGATGAACCGCCTCCGCCGCCTTGCCGCCAACTACCAGCTCCAACGCGAGGGCAGCATCCGCCGCCACGTCGATACCCTCAGCTTCAACCTCTTCCCCGACCGCCATCCCCAGGAACGCACCATCGGCGGCATCGCCTACTTAGCCCGCTACGGAGCACCCTTACTCGCGACGTTCGTCGAGCAAGCGAGTCAGGAATGCCCGGGGCACAAAGCCATTTATCTCTGAACCTGGCAGCTGGGGCTGGCGCCACCGACCGTGGAGAAACCGTGCTGCTAAGCGGCCGCAACGGCCCCGAATACTTCCTTGTCCCCCTGCTCGGAGACGGTGCCGACCAGGACCGCGAACTGCGCCGCGCTATCGCCAAAGCCAGCCTCCGAAGAGACTGGCAGATCGCCAAAGAGCACGGCCTCGACAAGATGACCGACGCCGAGATCGACGCCGAAATCGCTGCGGCGCGCAACATTCGCCTCGCAACGAGGACCTCCGTCCCGCCGTCCATACGCTGACCGCTGACCGCTGACCGCTGTAACCCGTTCCCTGTCCCCTGTCCCCTGTCCCCTGTACCCTGTCCCCTGTCCCCTGTCCCCTGCACCCTGTACCCTGTCCCCTGCACCCTGTCCCCTGCACCCTGTACCCTGTATTACAGTGCCATGGCCAAATCTACTCCCAACACCACCTTCGACATCACCTGCCCGGACTGCGGCGCCATGCTCAAAATCGACGCCGCTACCCGCGCCGTCATCGCCCACACGCCCGCGCCGCGCAAGCGCACCTTTGAAGACTTCGATCAGGCCACCCGCGCCCTCCGCGAGGCCGAAGAGCGCAAGGAAAGCCTCTTCCGCCAGTCTCTCGAGGCCGAGAAAAACCGCGAGGATGTCTTCAACAAGAAGTTTGCCGAGGCCGTCAAAAAAGCCCAGGAGACCCCGGACACCGGGAAGCCCCTCCGCGAATTCGATCTGGACTGAAGATAAGAGAGCGGGCTTATTCGTCCGTGCGGCCTCTGCGGCTGCGAAAGCCGCATCACCCCCGCCAACATCACCCGCTGTCTGTAGTCACCGCCGGCCGGGCGCAGCGGTACTATGGAGGCAGACACCTGGCATCGCAGCGACAAGCCGAAAGAGCATCTCAATTCCTATGAATGGCGGAAAAGAACTCATGAAGATCACCCGGCAAATCGAATCCAGCCTCTCCGAAATTCCATGGACGCGGGTTGCGGCGGCAGGCTCCTTTGCCGTCGGCGCTCTGCTGCTCATCACCGGCCGCCGCAAGGCTGCTCTTGCTGTCTCCGCCGCCGGCGCTGCCGTCGCCCTCATGGAGAATCCCGATATGGTGCGTGACGCATGGAACTCCATGCCCCGTTACGTCCGCGCCAGCCAGGATTTCCTCGTCCGCATCGAGGACTTTGTCGAGGAACTCAACAAGCAGGGCGTTCACCTGCGCAAGGTTCTTGTCGGCGAATAACCCTACGGTTGAACGAGCTGCAGCTCAGGAAAATCTGCTCCATAGATTCTTCGATCGAACGTCGCGAGCCGATCCGCGCTCACCAGAGCATGCGCCGCGACCAGAAAATCCGCTGGGAATCGCCGCGCTTCTCCTGGTCCCTGCTTGCGCCTGCGATGGGCGTATCGCTCGAATCGTTCGGCAGCGAGCAGCCAGATCTCCTGGCTGGTGGCCCAGTCCACAGAAACCCGCGTTCTTTCCAGAAATCGATTCACCGTTGGCTCCGACGCGTTGGGGTGGGCACGCGCTTCAACGTAAACGATCGGGTGAATCACCAGACCGCCAGCCCCCATCGCCTCATTCAGGAATTGAGAGATTTGCGGTGCGGAGGGTTCGCCGCCCCAGAGCGCGGAGAGAACATTCGTGTCGATGGCTGTTCTCATGGTTCTTCCGCATCGTCGCCCCGCAATTCCCGAACCCACGCATTGATTTCATCGATGCTCTTAAAGGCGGGGAGAATGCCGATGTATTCGTCGAACGGATTGTCCCTGGCGCGCGCGGGTCGAATGACCGTCTCTTCCGCCTTCACGACGAATTCCACCCGATCTCCCGCCCGCAATCCAAGCCGCTCCCGGATCTCCTGAGGAATTGTGACCTGGCCCTTGCTGCTGACGGGGCTGGAGTGCGTTTTGTCGAAAGATCTACCCATGATCACCAAAGCCACGATCTTTCAATCTGTGGTATCTTTACTCTCCATTCAAGAAGTAAAGATAGCACATTTTACCCACACCCCACTCCGCTACACTAGCCCCAGCCCATGAAGCGAACCATTACCCACTATGAGCTGGTCCGCAAGCTCGGATCCGGCGGCAGCGGCGTTGTTTACCTGGCCAACGACACCCAGCTCATGCGCCCCGTCGTCCTCAAAATCCTCAAGCGCGGCGCCCTGACCCTCGAGCAGATGCGCACCACCGTCCTCCGCGAAGCCCGCATGGCCTCCGCCATCGAACACCCCAACGTGTGCGCTATCTATGAGGTTGGCGAAGAAGGCGAAGAAGCCTTCATCGTCATGCAGTATGTGCCCGGCCAGTCGCTCGATAAGCTCATCGCCAAAGGCCCCGCCAGCCTCCAGCTTGTGCTCTCCGCCGGCATCCAGATCGCCGATGGTCTCTCTGCCGCCCACCTGCTCGGCATCTTCCATCGCGACCTGAAGCCAGCCAACGTCATGCTTACCGACGGCGGCCTGGTCAAGATTCTCGACTTCGGCCTCGCCCGCCGTCTCCCGCCCGAGGAAGCTGAGTTCGATCCCGCCAAATCCTCCCGCCGCAAAGCCGGCGACCCCATCGCCACCTACACGGCCCGTGGCGGCACCATCGCCTACATGGCGCCGGAGCAATTCGTTACCGGCCAAAGCAGCATGCAGTCCGATTTGTGGGCGCTCGGCGTCATCCTCTACGAGCTCGCCAGCGGACGTCATCCCTTTGCCCGCCCCGACGGCGACGAGTTCCAGTCCATCCGCGCCATCCAGTACATCGACCCTCCGCCCCTTGACCGCATCCCGCCGGAGCTCAGCTCTGTCATCCTCGCGTGCCTCAATAAAACGCCCGCCGAACGCTATGCCTCCGCCGCCGAAGTCCGCGAGGCGCTCAAGACCATCATGAAAACGCTGCAGCTCGAAACCGGCATCATCCCCGGCGACGCCGCAGCCGTTCTCCCGCCCTCCACCGCCGCGGAACAGGAGAAACGCGCCACCGGCCTGCTCTCCATGCTCGCCGAGCGCTTCCGCGAATCCTCCGAAGAAAAAGCGGAGAAGAACACCATCCTCGTCCTGCCCTTCCAGAACCTCGGCGCCGCCGACGTCGCTCCGCTCTACGGCTTTGCCCTCGCCGACGCCATTGCGGCTCGCATCGCCCGCATGTCCTCGCTCGTCGTCCGCCCCTCCAGCGCGCTCATGTACCTGCCCATCTCGCAAATGGATCCCCTCGAGATCGGCCAGAAGCTCCTCGTTTCCTGGGTGCTCACCGGCAACTTCCTCCGCTCCGACAAGGGTTTCGATCTCAACTGGCAGCTGCTCGAAGTGGACCGCCAAAGCGTCCGCGGCGGCGGCGGCATCAGCGTCCCCTCCTTCGACCTCATCGCTGTCCAAACCGAGATTTGCAACGAAGTCTTCGCCTCCCTCCAGGGCGTCGGCCAGCTCCATCCGGCCGCGCAGCCCGTGGCAACACGCACCCGCCGGCTCGGTGAAGAGCTCTCCGAGGAATATCTCCAGGCCCAGGCACTCCTCTCCGGATTCATGCAGCGCACCGGCAGCCGCGCCGACCTCGACCGCGCCCGCGAGCTCTTTGAAGCCGTCGTCGAGCGCGACGCTACCTACGCTCCCGCATGGACCGGCCTCGGCATCGCCCAGCTCCAGTACATCCGCTACGGCTTCGGCGGCCACATGCACGTGATGGCCGCGCGCAAAGCTCTCGACCGCGCCCTCGAACTCGATCCCGGCTCCGTCGAGGCCAACCTCTACCGCGTCTACATGCTCCTCTCCCGCGGTGAAAAGGAGAGCGCGCGCCACGGCATCGAGCATTTGCTCCGCACTGCGGCCAACGACTGGAACGTCCACCTTGTCGCCGGCATCACTCTCCGCGTCGACGGCATGTACGAAGAAGCGCTCCAGCAATTTCACCGTTCGCTGATGCTCAACCCTTCGAACGCTGCCGTCATCTACAACCACCGTGCGCGCGTCTATCAGTATCAGAACCAGCTCGAGCTGGCGGAAGAAGAGCTGCAGAAGGGTCTCACCCTCGAGCCGAAGTACCCGCTGCTGCGCACCTCGCTCGCCTATCAGCGCATGCGTCAGGGTGACCTTCACCAGGCCATCGAGATGCTCGAAGACGTTATCCGCGACGACAGCTCCATGCGCATCGCCGTCCCGACCCTTGCCATGTGCTACGTGCAGATGGGGAACCGCGATCGCGCCGCTTCTCTTATCGGTGAAGAATCGATCGCCGCCGCCGAAGCCGACAGTGAAATGGCCTATCGCCTCGCGACGTATTTCGCCGTCGACGGGGACGAGAGCGAAGCCCTTCACTGGCTGCGCCGCGCCATCTATCTCGGCAACGAAAACTATCCCTGGTTTCTCAAGAACCCCGCCTGGAATCGCCTCCGCGAACACGCCGATTTCGAGCGCATCCTCGAAGACCTGAAGAAAAGCTTCCGCCGCAACCAAAAAACCTGGAAACGCCTCCTCGCTGAACCCGCAGCTTGAGCCCACTCACTCCGGGTGGCCCATTCAAGCCCCCTTTTGGCTTGAGTGGGTTCATGCCTGGAAACGCCTGTTAGCCGAACCGGCCGCGTGATGGGTGGCCCATTTAAGCCCGGTGTTGGCTTCAGTGGGATCGTGCCTGGTCAGTACATGCCGTCCATTACCTTCGGTTCTCCCAGCCATCATTTCCTCTTGCTCCGCCTGCACCCCTCCCCCAAACTAAGAAAAGAACTCGATCCAGGACTCGCCCGCGCGAGTCCTTTTCTTTTGCATGAATGAGGGTCCCAGGACCCATGCGCGAGAACCACGCAATTCAGTTCTTTCAAAATTTGCGACGCCAGCCGCCTCTGAGGCCTCAGCCCTGAGCCCGAGCCCTGAGCCCGACGATGCACCATGAAAGGTGCATATCCGAGGGAGCAGACGGGGATGTCAAACTCGACAACATTTTAAGTCCCCTCAAAACAGCTGGATGCCACAGCCCCACCCCTGGAGGGGGGCACCCCTGCCACCAGCAACCAGTCACCTGTCCCCTGCAACCTGTCACCTGTAACCCGCAACCTGCAACCTGTAACCTGTACCCTGCAATTATGCGTACCCGGATCTTTCAGGTCGACGCCTTCACCACGCAGCTTTTCGCCGGCAATCCCGCCGCCATCATGCCGCTGGAGGAATTCCTCCCCGACGCGACTCTCCAGGCCATCGCCGCGGAAAACAATCTGGCCGAGACGGCCTTCCTCGTCCCCCAAAACGGCGACTACCGCCTCCGCTGGTTTACGCCCGCGACGGAAGTCCCGCTCTGCGGCCACGCCACCCTCGCCAGCGCCGCTGTTGTGATGGAGCGTCTCGAGCCTACCCGCACCCAGGTCGTCTTTCACTCGGCGAGCGGCCCGCTCCCCGTGAGGAAAAACGGTGCAGGCTACGTCATGGATTTCCCCGCACGCCCGGCTGACCCAATCCCGGTGCCGTCCGCACTGGCAAAGGCCCTCGGCGTCACTCCGGCCGAGGTCCTGACCAACGACTTCAACTATATGGCGGTCTATCCGAAGGATCTGATCGTGCGCGGCCTGGCTCCGGACATGGCCGCCGTGGCTCGTCTTGAAAAGCCCGGAGTCATTGTCACGGCCGAGAGTGACGACAAGGCCTACGACTTCATCAGCCGCTACTTCGCACCCGCCAAGGGAATCCCGGAAGATCCAGTGACCGGATCGGCTCACTGCGTACTCGCTCCGTATTGGGCAAAACGCCTGGGAAAAACGGAACTCACCGCGTTCCAGGCTTCGCCTCGCGGCGGCAAAGTCATCTGCCGCATCGTTAACGACCGTGTCGAGCTCGAGGGTGCGTGCGTCTTCTATCTCGAAGGTGAAGTAGAAATCTGAACCTGGTGGTGGCCCATTCAAGCCCGTGTTTGGCTTGCATGGGTAATTGAGTCCCAACCCTCGCCACAGCATCGAATCGATCGTGCCTTATCACCTCGAACGATCGCTGTTCATTCCTCGGCCGCGGGCTGACGTCTTTGCGTTCTTTTCCGACGCGCTCAACCTTGAGCGGATTACGCCCGCGTTTCTGCACTTTCACATCCTCACCCCGCCGCCCATCGCCATGTTTGCCGGCACCCTCATCGATTACGAACTCCGCCTCTACGGTGTGCGCTTCAAGTGGCAGACGCGGATTGAAGCCTTCGAGCCGCCGTCGTTCTTCATTGACACGCAGGTCAAAGGCCCTTACAAGCTCTGGCATCATCGCCATGAATTTGAGGATGCACCGGGTGGCACGCTGATGCGCGATCGCCTGGACTACGACCTGTCCTTCGGCCCGCTGGGAGCGATCGCCCACGCCCTCTTTGTCCGCAGATCCGTCGAGCAGATCTTCGATCACCGCAACCAGACGATCGCCGGGATATTCAAAGAAGGCGCACAGACAACGAACGCCTGATTTACTCCAGCCGGTATTTCGTCTCGGCCAGGTGATACAACGGACGCCACACGAGCCGATTCACCGTCACCACCATCAGCGCCATAATCATCGTGGCCGCCAGCAGCACCGGATAATTTCCCTGATCGCTGGCCGTGCTGATCTGTGCGCCCAGCCCGATCGTCGACAAGACGTGCCCCTTGAGCTGAAAGTATTCCGCCACGATCGACGCATTCCATGCTCCCCCGGAAGCTGTTATCAGGCCGGTAATCAGGAACGGAAAAATCCCTGGCAGGATGACCGTGGCCCAGCGCTGCACATTCCCGAAGCGGAAAAGCGTCCCAACCTCGCGCAGTTCCGAAGGGATCGCCTGCGCCCCCGCAATCACGTTAAACAGGATGTACCACTGCGCGGCCAGCAGCATCAGGACCACCGAGCCGATCCCGAGCCCTACGCCGATCCGCGACAAAGCCACAAGGATCAGCGGAAACAGCGCCGTGGCCGGGAAAGACGCGGCGATCTGTGCCACCGGCTGCGCGATGTGCGACAGCCGCGGATTGAATCCGATGGTCACGCCTACCGGTATCGTCCACAACGAACCGATCAGCAGCGCCGCGTTGACGCGGACAAAGGTAAGACCGGCTCCGGCGAGCAATTCCATAAACTCCCTGCGGTGGATGAGCTTCAGCAGCAGCAGAGCGTGGAATGCCGCGACCCCGATCGCCACCAGCAGGACCGCTGCAGCGAGCACATAGAGTGCGGTCGCTGCCCTCCGTGGCTCGGCCGGGGCCTTCGGCTTCTCTCGCTTCCTTCGCGCTGCGATGTCGACGTAGAATCGCTCCGCCAGCGGCCGAAAAGTATGGCGATTGATGATCCCCAGCACATTGGAATTACGCAGCGCATCGAGAACCGGTGAGGTGACGCGATCGGTGCTCTCCACCGTTTCGAATTTGAATTTGTCCGACCACGCGATCAGCGGCCGCCAGAGAAACTGATCGGTGAGTACGATGATCACCACCATCGTGATCAGACCCCACGTGACTGCGACAAAATCGCCATGCGCGGCAGCGGTCTGCAGATAGGAGCCCAACCCCGGCAATCTGAAGTTGCGGCTGCCCACGGGAAACATCTCGCAGACCATCAGGAAGAACCAGCCGTTCGCGACCGAGACGATCGAGTTCCAGACCAGCCCGATCGCGGCGAAGGGAAGCTCCAGCTGAAAAAGCCGCTGCCAGCGCGAGAAGCGGTTGATGGTGCACGCTTCCATCAGCTCGCGGGGAATGCTCTTCAGCGAGGTATAGAAGCTGAACGCCATATTCCAGACTTCACCGGTGAAGATCAGCAGAATCGCGCCGAATTCGATGCCGAGCTGACGGGAAGGGAAGATCGACATCATTGCCAGCATCACACCGGGCAGGAAGCTCAGGACCGGGATCGATTGAAGGATGTCGAGGATCGCGATCAGCAGCGTCTCCAGGCGCTGGTTGTAGGCCGCCGTGTAGCCATAACCTACCGCGAACAACAGGCTGAGCCCATACGCCACAAAGATTCGCACTATCGAATAGAACGCGTAGAGTGGCAGGTGGGACGGGGAACGGTAAATCTCCACCTCGGGGATCGCCGAGCTGAACCAGAACTTCGCGATCCACAAAACTGAATAAAAGCCTGCCAGCAGCGCGGCCGCGACGCTCAGATCCACGAAGAACGGCCAGGTCCGCTCCATCACGAAGGCGCGGGAGAGGGTGAAGCGAGGCCTCATCCGGTCTTCTCCTGGGGCTCGTTCGTCGTTTCGTCCACCGGTCCGGCTGGCGGTTCCTCTCCTTCATGCACGTGCAGCATGAAGCGGCGCCGCGCATCGTCCCAGTCGAAGAGCTCCGCGTAGCGGCCCCAGTTGATGGCCGTTTGCAATTGCCGCTCGCACTCGTCGTCGCTGAACTGCTCGTCCAGCATGTCGAGGAAGAACTCCTCCGGAACCGAGTGGTCGCTCTTGTTGGCCAGTGCGCGCGTGATCTGGCGCAGCAGCAGAACGTGATCGAGCGCCGCTTTGCGGAACAGCTCCTTTTGCTTCAGGATCTCCGACTCGGCGTAAGCGTGACCCTCCGCGGTGATGGCTGCGTCACCTTCCTCCACTTTCAGGAAGCCAAGCAACTGTGCGGCTTCGACGATGGGGAACAGATCGTCGATTTCAAAGGCCAGCTCATCGGCGAGCTTGTAGATATCCGTGCGCCCGCCAAGGTCGATAATCAGCTCGAGCAATCCGGCGATGCCGCCCGGACGCGCGTGCGGCAGCATCTCATAGCGCAACTGGCGCTGGTCGCGAATCTTTCTGCCGTCCGCGAGTGTGGGAACCTCCGTGGGAATCACGTCCGGCCGCGTCAATACTTTGTAGATGTAATCCACCAGGGCGGTGAAGGCGTGATTCTTGCGGTCGCGCGGGTGCGCTAATCCAACCTTGAAGTCGGTGCGTACATGCCCCGGATTCCGTCCCAGCACGATGATGCGATCGGCCAGCAATACGGCTTCTTCGATATTGTGAGTGACCAGGAAAATCGCCTGTGTGGGAATCGTTTTCTTCTGCCAAAGCTCCAGCAGTTCGCTGCGCAGATTGTCGGCCGTCAGCACGTCGAGAGCGGAGAATGGCTCGTCCATAAACAGGACTTCGGGTTCGACCACCAGCGCCCGCGCGAAACCGACGCGTTGCCGCATGCCCCCGGAGAGCTCTTTAGGATAGGCTGCCTCGAATCCGTCCAGACCCACCGTATCCAGGATCTTCAGGCTGCTCCGGTGTCTCGTCTGGGCCTCGATGCCGCGCGCCTTCAGCGGAGCCTCCACATTTTCGAGGACCGTCAGCCACGGGAAAAGGGCAAAGCTCTGGAAAACGATCGAGACATTGATCTGGGTCGATCCCAGGTCCTTTCCATGCCAAAGCACGCTGCCGGCCGAGGGTTGCGAGAGCCCGGAGAGCATGCGCAGCAGCGTCGATTTACCGGAACCGGACGGCCCCAGCAGCGCCACAATCTCTCCCGGATAGATCGCCAGGTCTGTCGCGGCGATGACCTGGATGCGCGCCTCGCGCGATTGCGCGTAGTACTTTTCAACCTGCAGTGCCTGGATGATCGGTTCGGTCATAGGAATCGGGCCTGTCCCTTTTGCCAAAAGTCCAGGTCAGTCGCTCAGAATGCTGTTGCCAACAACAGAATGCGTTGGGGTTAGCGGACGAACAAAGTTTAGGCCGGGAGCATTGCAGCCGGATGAAGCATCTTCCGAGGAAAGCGTATCATCATAGCTGCAGGTCATCCCGACACGACTGCCCAGTGGTCCGTTCGGCGATTCTGCGATCCCCAGATTCCTGTTTATTTGACGACAAGGAAGCGAATACAGACGAATGTCCGAACAGCAGGCGAAACCCAGGGTGCTCGTCGCTGACGACGAGCGCGTGATCGCCGATACTCTCGCGATCATCCTCAATCAAGCCGGATTCGATGCCACCGCCGTTTACAGCGGTGAAAAGGCGGTCGAGATGGCTCAGATCCTTAAACCCGACATGCTCATCAGCGATGTCATCATGACCGATTTAAACGGCATCGACGCGGCCATACAAATCCGCGCGATGTTGCCGGGCTGCAAAATTCTGCTCTTCTCCGGGCAGGCCGCTACCGCTGACTTGCTGGACCGGGTGCGCGTCCAGGGTCACGAGTTTGAGATTCTTGCCAAACCGGTTCATCCCCAGGATCTGCTCGCACGCCTGCGCAGTTAAAGTTTTCAGCTACTGTTGCGTCTTCGCGGGCGGATACCAGGTGATTTGTGCGGCCACCGTGGTATCGCTCTGCGCTCCGGTTTTGTAGATCGGGGCCTTCCAGCCCTCGTACTGCACGGAGCCGCGCACTTCGATATCTTTGCCGATGCGCTTTCTGACCGCACCCTGGAAGTCGTTCTGCGTCGTTCCGCCCGGGAAGAAGTTGCCGTCGATCTTCATGTTGCGATAGGAGAACTGAATCTCCTCATTAGGCGAGAGGTGGTAAGTGAGCCAGCCCTGGCCGCCTTTCCCCTGGCGTCCGATCCAGTCCCCCAGCAGGAAGCCTTTGTTGGTCGGTCCCTGTTTCTGGATGACTTCCCAATACAAGAAAACGCCGTTGTTGTAAGAAGAGCTCACCGTGTCGGTGTTGGCGCCTTCCAGCCGCAGGTCGAGATGCTCCATCCCCGGGAAGCGAGCCAGATAGATGCCCGGATGAACCGCCGCCCGGCGAGGGGCATCGATGGGGCTGACATCGTCGTGGGCGAACGAGTCCGTGTACAGGGTCACCCAATTGCGCAGGTAGGGCAGGCGGTAATCGAAGTCGAAGGAACCGAAACGCGCGCCCGGGTCGTTGCGGGAAATCTTCTCCGAGTTCGGCACATTCTGGAAGCTGAAAAAGCTTTTCAAAAAACTGTGCAGCGTGATCGGAACGTGACCCTTGCCGCCCCAGATCACCATGCGATCGAACCCGAACTCCAGGTTTTTTGTCGGCTTGAAGCTGACCTTCTCCACGTGGACCCACGGGTCGTTGGGATCGGTATGTCCTTTCAGACTGCCGACAAAGAAGTCATAGCGAAAGGGGCCTGTGAGCCGTGACAGCAGAGGAATGCGCAGCGGCTCCACGCGATCGATCTGAAAATGGTAGATATCTTCGGCGTTGTTGCCCCAGAGCATGCTTGCGCCCTGCGCCGGCCCCATCCAGTGGTCGCTTTTTCCGAACGAGACCTCGTGGCCGAGCAAATGATAGGAGAGGTTCGCCTCCAGAATGCGCGCATTCGTGGCAGATCCGATTGGCCCTTCGGGAAGCGTGTCCTGATAAGGATTACTCAGGATCGGAATCTGATCGACGGTTTCTGAAAGGTAAGTCGCCAGAGCCGGCGTGTAACCCGTGGCGCTCGGAGCGTATTGATACTCGCCGCGGAAGTACAGCGTGAATCGCCCTGCCTCCGCTCTTGCGCTGAAGCCGCTGTAATTGTTGAATCCGCCCTCGTACGGCCGTCCATAGTCGTTCACGATGGTCTGGCCGAGGTGAAAACTATCACGCAACGGCGTCCCGGTGATGCCCCGGAAATTCGAGTAAACACTTTCCAGTTCGCCCGTCGGATGATTCAGTTCCGACGCGTTATCGATGTCCGGCTGCACTTCATGCAGCACCGCGAGGTAAATCTCCCGCGCCTCGTCGTCGTTGTCGTCGGTGTCGATGCGGTCCGCGCTCAGCTCCAGCATGTGCGCAATGCTGAGCCTCGTCCACGGCCGGATGCCGAGAAACGCGCTGTTGAGATAGCCGAGCGAATGCAGCCGGTCGAGAGCCGGATAGATCCAGCTGTCCATCGGCACATAGGTCGATCCCTCGGCGCTGGTCGTAATGGTGGCCGCCGGTGGCTGATAGCCGGGAGGAAAGGGCTGTTGAGTCGTAACCTGGGCATCGGCTGGTATCAGGAACGCGGCAAATAACAAAACCGCGCAAAGGGAAAAAGAGGATCTCAAGCGGACCTCGGTGGGTTGCTGACCGTTCCAGGCACCATCGACGATCAAAGGTGTGCCTCTGAATTCAGACTGGAGGATGGGAACATCGCTGTCAAGCTGCTCGCCTTCATCAAGGAAGGCATTACGGGTCTGGACGGCCTGTCCGGCATAAGGCAAACGGAGTTGTTACAAATGAGCCGGATCGGCACTTTCCGCGTCTACACCCAGGTCGGCCAGCGCCTTGCGCGCCTTTTTCGCATCGAACTGCCCCTCCCGCACCAGCTTTGACAAGGTCGCTGCCGCAACCGATTCCGCATTGACCTCGAAATGGCGCCGCAGGTGCTCGCGGTTGTCGCTGCGCCCGAACCCATCGGTGCCCGAGCGAGACCAGACGCGGTGTCGAGCCACGGAGCGAGCTGATCGGGCAGCGACCTTCATGTAATCGCTGGCCGCGATGATGGGCCCTTTTGCCTTGCTCAGCGCCGAGACGATATACGGCGTCTTCTCCGGCTCGGTTGGATGCAGCCGGTTCCAGCGCTCCACCTCGAGCGCGTCGCGCCGCAGCTCGTTGTAGCTGGTGACGCTCCACACATCGGCTGGGATGCTATACTTCTCCGCCAGGATCTCCTGCGCGCGCACGACTTCATTCAGGATCGGCCCGCTGCCGAAGAGCTGCGGCGCCGCCTTGCCGCTCGGCTGCCGGCCTGAATTTGTAGATGCCGCGCAGGATGCCGTCGCGCACGCCCTCCGGCATCTCCGGCATGGCGTAGTCCTCGTTGTACATGCGTGATGTAGTAGAAGACATCCTCGCCTTCCTCGTACATGCGGCGGAGGCCATCCTGCAGGATCACGGCCAGCTCGTAGACGTAAGCTGGATCGTAACTCAGGCAGGTCGGGATGGTGCTGAACAGCACGTGGCTGTGCCCGTCCTGATGCTGAAGCCCTTCGCCCAGCATGGTCGTGCGGCCTGCGGTGCCGCCCATCAGGAAGCCCTTGCCGCGTGAATCCGCAAAGGCCCACATCATGTCGCCGACGCGCTGGAATCCAAACATGGAGTAGTACATGTAGAAGGGAATCATCGGCACGCTTGTAGTTCGCGTAGGCGGTGCCGGCGGCCGTGAAGGACGCCATCGAGCCGGCCTCGGTGATGCCCTCTTCGAGAATCTGCCCGTCCTTCTCTTCGCGATAGAAGAGCAGCATGTCCACGTCGTGCGGCTTGTACTTCTGCCCCTCGCTTGCGTAAATGCCTACCTGCCGGATCGCCGACTCGAGGCCAAACGTTCGTCCCTCGTCCGGGACAATCGGTACCACAAGCTTGCCGATCTCCGGGTCCTTCATCAGATGCCGCAGGATGCTGACGAAGCCCATCGTCGTCGAAACCGCGCGGCCGCGCGATCCGCCGGTCCATTCCGCGAACGTTTCCAGCTTCGGCGTTTTGAACTCGATCTTCGGCACATCCCGCTTCGGCATGTAGCCGCCCAGTCCCTGACGCCGCGCGTGCATGTACACCATCTCCGGCGCGTCTTTCGAAGGCCGGTAGAGCTTGCCCGCTTCTGGCGGCCTCTCGGGGATCGGCAGCTCGAAGCGCTGCACGAACTCCACGAGAGCATCGTCCGCTGAGCTTCTTCTCTGGTGCGGTGGCGTTGCGCGCCTGCGTGCTGCCCAAGCCATAGCCCTTGACCGTCTTGGCCAGAATGACGGTTGGGCCGCCCTTGTGTTCCACGGCCTGTTTGTAGGCGTTATAGATTTTGTCGCGTCATGGCCGCCGCGATGCAGGCGGAAGATCTCGTCGTCGGACATGTCCTTGACCAGCTCCAGCAGCTCCGGATACTTGCCGAAAAACTCGCTGCGGATGTAGGCGCCGCCCTTCGCCTTGAAGGCCTGGATACTCCCCGTCGACGCACTCTTCCATGCGTTTCAGCAGCAGCCCGGTGTGATCGCGCTCGAAGAGCGGATCCCAGTCCGAACCCCAGATCACCTTAATGACATTCCAGCCAGCGCCGTGAAATACCGCTTCAAGTTCATCGATAATGCGCCCGTTGCCGCGTACCGGGCCGTCCAGACGCTGAAGATTGCAGTTGACCACAAAGATCAGGTTGTCCAGCTTCTCCCGCCGGCCCAGCGACGAGCGCACCCAGAGTGTCCACTTCATCGGTCTCGCCATCGCCCACAAACGCCCAGATTTTGCGCGGCGTCTTTTCGATCAATCCGCGATTCTCGAGATAGCGCATGAAGCGCGCCTGGTACATCGCGTTGAGCGGCCCAATGCCCATTGAAACCGTCGGGAAACGCCAGAAGTCGGGCATCAGCCACGGATGCGGATACGAAGACAGTCCCGGCGTGTCGCGCAGCTCATGCCGGAAATTCAGGACTCGCTTCTCGTCGAGGCGGCCATCAAAAATGCCCGCGCGTAAATTCCCGGGCAGGCGTGACCCTGGAAGTAGACAAAATCGCCGGGCTGATCTCCGTAGGCCGCGTGGAAGAAGTGGTTGAAGCCAACCTCGAGCAGCGTCGCGAGCGACGAATAGGTGGCGATGTGTCCGCCGATTCCGGCGTCCTTCTTGTTCTGGCCGTGCACCATCGCCATGGCGTTCCAGCGGATCAGGCTTTCGATGCGCCGCTCCAGCGCGCGATCTCCGGGGTAGGGAACTTCCTCATGTTTAGGAATCGTGTTCACATACGGAGTCGTCAGCTCGCTCGATTGCGCGATCCCTGCCTCGCGTGCGCGCTGCTTCAGCGCCGTCAGCAGTTCAGCGCCCTGGTCCGGACCCTCGCCTACCACCACATCGTCGAATGCCTCGATCCATTCCCGCAGTTGCTGGGGAAAATCGCTCTGGACCGGATGACTCACTTTCGCTGCCATAGAACCTCAGTCTTTATTTTTACGCGATAGCCCGTTTCTCTGCGCTCTCATTGCTGTCTCCAATGGATCGGATGAGCGTGCCGTGGCGATTCGCCTCAAACTTCGCAACAACATTACGCCGCCATTCCTGCGCCGGCAGACCTCGGGCCGTCAACCAGTGCTCCAGATGCCTCACCGGATCCTCGCCTTTGGGAGGGCGTGCGCCGTTCTTCGCGGCTACCTTCCATCGCACCCCGACGATGTGCGTGGGGCCGCTGCCCTCGCGCGCTCGCGCAATCGATTCATGCGCCACTCTGTAGACCGCGATCACATCCCGTGCGTCGACGGGAATGGATGGATACTCCCACGTCCGCGCCGCACCGCGGCCATTCTTTCCGGATGGCGGCTCGTCCTCCACCAGCAGCACGGGCAGCCTGGCAGCAATGGCCAGCGAGCGCGCCTCCTCGAAGATGCCTTTGCGCAGCGCTGCATGGGAAAAAATCACCGTGATTCTTCCCGTTTTTCGCATCCGATCGGCAACCGCCTCGCTCAGCGTCGTGATCAGCCGTTCCTCTAAAGTGCGCGGGTCCATGAGCGTCGTCATGCGGCCCCGGACAGCTTCCTCAAGCGATCCTGTGTAGGGAGCGACGACCGCATCCTGAGCATGCAAATCAGCGGTAATGCCGGCCAGCATTGCTTCCCGGCCCCGCAGCCACGAGGGCCGCTTGCCGTTCCCCAGCCTTGCCTCCAATTGCAGTGTCAATGCTGTTTCATGCAGCTGCCGGAATTTGCTCTCACTGATGAGCGCATGACCCATCTTGCCACTTGCCGTGGCAGACAGCGCCCCGGTCCTTGCTTCACTGACCATGGATTCGGAGAGTCCTTTGGGGCCGCTCATTTTGGGTTTCGCGGCTTCGCTGTCCTGCAGATTGCGAGCAGCACGGCTCTGCAAAAATTGTAGCGCAGCCGCGCGCCTCAACCTGCACGCTGCGCTTTCTTCTCGGTCTGGAATCCGATTTCAACAGATTTGTGAATAACCCTGTTGATTTTCGGTTTCCAGGGCCGCGAAACTCAGAAATGAAGCGGCCTTCAGCGTTCTGCACTCCACCCGATGCACTCCCGCCATCACGCCTTTCCGGGCTTTTCCTGAACCCTGAACGCTGAGCGCTGTTCGCTGCCCTTACGTCGAATACTCCGCGTTGATCCGCACGTACTCCGCCGTCAGATCGCTTGTCCAGAACCGGCAGCGCCCGTCCCCGATCCCCAGCGCGATGCGAATGGAATACTCCCGTTGCTGAAGCCACGCATGGGCCGTCTTCTCGTCATAGGCAGGCGCCCGTCCGCCATGCACGCAGATCGGCAAATCGCCAAACCAGATGGCAACCTTCTCCGGATCAATCGCGACGCCCGAGTAGCCCACTGCGGCCATGAGCCGCCCCCAGTTGGGATCCGAGCCCGCCCACGCCGTCTTGACCAGCAATGAATGCGCTATCGATTTGGCAACGGTCAGCGCATCGGCGTCACTCGGCGCACCTTCGATCTGCAATTCCACCAGGTGCGTCACCCCTTCGCCATCCGAGACAATCTGTTTCGCCAGCGACGTGCAGACCTCGGCGAGAGCGGTGGCGAAGCTTGCGTTGCCCGCGTCGATCTTCACCCCCGACGCTCCTGACGCCAGCAGCAGAACCGTGTCGTTGGTCGAAGTGTCGCCGTCGATCGAGATTCGGTTAAAGCTCACCTCCACGGCGTCGCGCAGAAATCCATCCAGCGCCGCAGGCTCGATCGCCGCATCCGTGAACACATAGACGAGCATCGTCGCGTGCAGCGCAGGTACCAGGCGCGGATGAATCATGCCGGCGCCTTTGCAGACCGCTGCGATCCGAATCAGCCTGTCATTCACCGCAAAGGCAGCGTGCGCTACCTTCGCACGCGTATCCGTCGTCAGAATCGCCCGCGCAAAATGTGAAAACGCCTCGGAGTCTGCCGCCAGCGCATCGCGCACGGCCGGCAACGCCCCTACCAGCTTCTCCCCGGGCAGCGGCACGCCAATGATGCCGGTCGAGGAAGGGAAGACCTCGTGTCCTTCGCAGCCGAACGTTTGGGACGCGGCCCGGCATACCTGCTCGCACGCCGTGATTCCAGTTTCGCCCGTGGCACAGTTCGCATTCCCGGCGTTCACCGCAACCACCCGCACACGCCCGCCGCTCCGCGCCAGATGTTTGCGTCCCACGGTGATCGGCGCGGCCTGCACGCGATTGGTTGTAAACATCGCCGCGGCGCTGGCAACAGCATCCGCGACAGCCACAGCAAAGTCCGGCTTGCCGCTCGGCTTGATGCCGGCCTTCACTGCCGCAAATCGAAATCCGCGCGGCAACTCTTCCGAAGAAATCAAAGATGTCTCGCTCATCGACGAACCGCTTTCTACTGTACCAATCCGGCGTCTGCAATAATTTCCTCTTGCACCGTACTGCCGATCCCGATTTCCTCTTCATGCGCGACGTCTCTGTTGCGCGCGGCGACAACGTCGTCCTCCACAATCTCTCGCTGCGCATCGAGAACGGCGAACACGCGGCCATCCTTGGCCCTAACGGCTGCGGAAAATCGACGCTGATTAAAACCCTCACCTGCCAGTGCTACCCCATCGTTACGCCCACGACCGAACTGCGCCTGCTCGGGCGCGAGCGCTGGGACGTCTCGCAGCTGCGCACCCATCTTGGTGTCGTCTCCGCAGAACTCCCTGGCGAGCGCACCCCCGTCACGCGTGGGCTGGACGCGGTTGTCGCCGGCTTCTTCTCAGCCTCCACCCTTTGGCCGAATCTCCACGTCACGCCGGAGATGCGCGAGCGCGCCCACGCAGCTCTTGAATTGATGCAGGCCACGCATCTCGAATTGAAGCTGGTCGGAGAAATGTCTGCCGGCGAGCAGCGCCGCATCATGATCGCTCGCGCCCTCGTCCACCGGCCACAAATGCTCCTGCTCGATGAGCCCTCGAACGCTCTCGACCTCGCCGCGCAGCGGGAATTCCGCGAAGCTCTCCGCCGTGTCGCCCAGCAGAGCACTGGAATCCTGATGGTCACGCACCACATCGCCGACATCTTTCCCGAAATCGAGCGCGTCATCATGATGAAGGAGGGCCGCATCTTCGCCGATGGTCCGAAGAGGGAACTGATCACCGCCGAAAAGCTGCGTGACCTTTTCGGCGTCGACATCACCCTGATAGAGCACGAAGGCTCCTGGCACTCCTGGTAAGTCGTCTGCGGTGGCCCATTCAAGCCTGTCTTTGGCTTGAGTGGAATCGTTCAAATCAACTTGCCCTCCCGAGCCTCTTCGGGTTAACGTATCGGTACACGGGAAAGGAGGATGATCCAGCGAATGAAAAATTCTGATGGTAGTAGTAGCAGTCGCAGAGCCCTACGTGAGGTGACTGAGGCTTAGAGCCGCTCCTGGCTCGAGTAGATAAGTCCTGGCGAAACCAAGCGCCGAGGCCGACTCCGAAAGCGGGGGCGCCTCAGGTCAATCTCAACAGCTCACCGGTGATCAAGGCCCGCATGCCCAATCTGGCAGCGGGCCTTTCACATTCTTGTCCGTGCGTGGGGCCGCGAACGGTCCCACAGATTGTTGCGGAACTTGAGATCACAGTCTGTGATCGCAAAGCGGGAGTTCGCGGCGGCGAGATGAACGCAGATCCTTCATCAAGCAGGCATTCTGCGTTCGTGACCATGGTAAAATGACCATGGTCAGATGGAGGATTCCCAGTGAAAACCATCGGTGCCGGCGCCTTCAAAGCCAAATGCCTTTCGCTCATGGACGAGGTGCATAACGGGCATGGAGAGGTTCTGGTGACCAAGCGCGGCAAGCCCTTCGTGAAAATCGTTCCCGTCAAAAGCGAAAAACCGGAGAGCATCTTTGGATTCCTGAAGGGCAAGGCAAAAATCGTGGGAGATATTATGGAGCCGACCATGAGCGACGAGGACGTTGCTCGCTGGGAGCGCGAGTGGGACGATCTGACAAAATGATCCTGCTCGATACCCACGTTGCGATCTGGCTGGCTCTCAACCCGAAGCGATTGACAGAGCCAGCTCGCAGCGCCATCGAGGATCATGCTGCCACTGGCCTGGCTGTCACCGCGCAATCGCTCTATGAGATCGCCTGGCTGGTCGTCCGAAGACGAATCCTCCTGAACGAACCGCTGGGCACGTTCATTCACAGCCTTCAATCCCGGCTCACCGTTTACCCACTCACTCCCGCCATCGCCGTTGCTGCCGCTCAACTCCCCTCAACCTTCCCGTCCGATCCCTTCGATCGGATCATTACCGCTACTGCGATCGTTGAACACTTGCCTTTGGTGACTGCGGACAGCGCTATCCGACGATCGCGCGCCGTTCCCACCCTCTGGTGACCGCCCCTACCGCCTCTGCCTCGTCAGCCGCCTTACAATATCCCCATGGAACCCCTCGTCATCGCAGGCAAAGCCTTCCAGTCGCGCCTCATCGTCGGCACCGGCAAATACCGCAACGGCCCGGAAACTCAGGCCGCGCTCGAATCCTCCGGCGCCGAGATGGTCACCGTTGCCGTCCGCCGCGTCAATCTCGACCGCTCGATGGAATCCCTGCTGGACTTCATTGATCCGCGCCGCTATTTTCTGCTGCCGAACACCGCAGGTTGTTACACCGCCGACGAGGCGATTCGCGCTGCGCGGCTGGGCCGCGAAGTCGGCCTCTCCGATTGGGTGAAGATCGAAGTCATCGGCGACCAGGCCACCCTCTATCCCGACGTCCAGGCCACGCTTGAAGCCACGCGCACCCTCGTCAAAGAAGGATTCACCGTTCTGCCCTACACCTCGGACGACATCGTCTTCGCGCATCGTCTCGTCGATGCGGGAGCCGCCGCTGTCATGCCGCTGGCAGCACCGATCGGCTCGGGCCTGGGCATTCAGAACCGGGCCACCCTCCAGATCCTGCGCGAGAAAATCACCGCGGTTCCCCTCATCGTCGATGCTGGTGTGGGCACAGCCTCCGACGCAGCCCTCGCCATGGAGATGGGCGCCGACGGCGTCCTGATGAACACCGCGATCGCCACCGCGGCCAACCCCATCCTCATGGCCGAAGCGATGCAGCACGCCGTGCTCGCCGGCCGCCAGGCATACGTGGCCGGACGCATGCCGCGCAAGCTCTACGCTACCGCCAGCTCTCCTCTCGAAGGCGTGTCCCGTTAGGCGAATCCGCGGTCGTGACTGACATTCCGGAGACTGGCGCGACGGCTCCTGTCAGCGCTTTCGGCGCAATCCCCTTCATCCCCAACCTTGCCTGCGCTAAACTGGGCGGTAGTGTTCAGGCGATCCGCTCTTTTCGGCTGAGGTTCAGCTTATGCGTGTCTGCGGCATCGACTGCGGAACGGAAACTACCGGTTACGGCGTGGTCGAGTGGGATGACAGCCAGCGCGATCCGCACCTGGTCTCTCTTGGTTCGGGCGGAATCTGTCCTCCGAAAAAAGCGCTGCTCCCGGAACGCCTTTCGCTGATCTATACCGAACTGATCGCCCTCTTCGAGCGCTACCAGCCGGAAATCGTCGCAGTCGAGGAAGTCTTCTACTCGGTCAACGCCCGCTCCGCCATCCGGCTCGGACATGTTCGCGGGGTGGCCCTGCTCGCCGCCGCCACCGCCGGCCTTCCCATTGCCGAATACGCCCCCCTCACCATCAAGTCCACCGTGACCGGATATGGCCTCGCCGCCAAGAATCAGGTCCAGTTCATGGTGGCGCGTCTGCTCGCATTGCCGTCCGCTCCGGATTCTTCCGACGCCGCCGACGCCCTCGCCATTGCGATTTGTCACATTCACCACGCTCAAACTTTGTCGTTACAGGAGACGCGCGCAGTCTAGTTATGCGAATTCACCCGGCTCTGCTTTCGGTCCTTTCTGTTCTCATCGTGATGGCCACTTCCGTCACGCTCCCCGCGCAGGTCCCGGTTTCCGCTTCCGCCCGCATCGTTTACACCTTTGAGCATCCGCAGCTCCAGCCTGCGCGCTACACCATCACGATCGAAGAATCGGGCGCCGGACGGTTCGCCTCTCAACCCGGCCCTGTCTCCGACGACAACGACGGTGTATTCCCCACCCCTGTCGATCGGCCGATCGAGCTCGACAATTCGCTGCGCGTAAGCCTCTTCCGTTATGCCCGCGCTCACAACCTCTTCGCGGCAGGCTGCACCAACGCGAATTCCCGCCTGGCGTTTACCGGCAACAAGACATTGACCTATTCCGGCCCGGACGGCAGTGGATCATGCACGTTTGTCTGGGCTGGTGACGCCGAGCTGCAGCGGATTTCCGACAACCTGGGCGCGGTCGCCTACACCATCGAGGAAGGCCGCCGCCTTGATGTCGAGTTTCGCCACGACCGACTGGGCCTCGATGCGGAGCTGGCCTCTCTCCAGGACGCCGTCAAGGACCGCCGCGCCGAAGACCTGCCCAACATCGCCGATCAACTCCAGGCGATCGCCGAAGATCAGCGCGTCATGGACCGGGCCCGCAAACGTGCCCTGGCGCTGCTGGCCCGCTGCGACAGTCCGCAGAAACCCAACAATTAGAGTGGCTCGCTACGGAATGCCTGCCTCAGCCCGGGGTCCCGCCGGAATCAGAGCTGTCCGAACACAGCTATCCGAATAGTGCTATCCGGCGCTCTCTGAACATGCGAAAATAAGTCGAAACTTATTGCGGCCCCCATCCGTTTAGTAACTGCAGAGATGGTTCAGGGCCGCTGGGCCACCCAAGGAGGTGCCGTCATGGGGCGCCGCTCTCCGTTTGTCTTTCTTCGCTCGTCGAATTTGCCTCGCCTGACTCTTTCCCTCGCCGCCCTGGTATTCTTGTTCTCCGCATCTGCGGCGCGTCCGCAGGATACGACCCCACCTCCTCCTCCGCCCGATTCCCAAAATGCCGCGGCTGCGACGGATGGCCAGAGCCAGGTCCGGGCCGTGCGCATCAGTGAAGTCGAAGGGCAGGTCCAGGTTTTCCAGGGTGACGAGGTCGCCTTCGATCAGGCGCAGCCGAACATGCCGGCCGTCGAAGGGATGCGCTTCGTCACTGGCGACAACGGACGTCTCGAAATCGAGTTCGAGGATGGCAGCGTCGCCCGCGTCACCCCCGACAGCTCAATCCGGCTGACCCAGTTGCGGCGCAACGCCGACGGCGGCACCGTCACCGAACTTACCGCCCTCACCGGCCTGAGCTATTACGAGCTGAACGACCGCGCCGGTCAGTACAGCGTCCGTTTCGGTGCCGATGTGGCTGCCCCCGTGCAAAGTGCCGTCTTCCGAATCGCTCTGGATGCCGCACCCTCCCAGCTTGCCGTGATGCACGGTACGGTTCACCTCAGCGATGGGCCCGGACTATCTCTGGATGTGCATCCGAACCAAACCTTTCAGGCCGACTCACAACAGCCAGGTGAGTTCACCGTCGCACAAATCGTCACCGCTGATTCGTGGGATCAATGGAACTCCGACCGCGATCAGGCGCTTTCGAAACTCGAGTCGAATCAGACCCTCGCGCGTGCCAGCACCGGCGATCCTGATAATCCCGCGTGGAACGATCTGGATTACTACGGCAGCTGGTACAACCTGCCAGGGTACGGGCAGGTCTGGTCACCTTCCGGCGTTGGCGCCGGTTGGGATCCCTTCGGTGTCGGGGCGTGGGGCTATTACTCCGGCATTGGCTATACGTGGATCTCCGGTTATCCGTGGGGTTGGTGGCCGTATCACTGCGGCGCATGGGATTACCTCGATACCTGGGGCTGGCTCTGGGTTCCGGGCAATTGCGGCTGGGGCTTTTATGGAGCCGGCTGGTATCCCTATTCAACGGTGTGGCGCGTGCCCCAGGGTTACGTCCCGCCCATGCGCCCCCATGGCGGTCCGATTCACAAGCCGCACCCCGTCCCTGGCGAGCATCCGCAGTCATTGATCGCCGTCAATCGCGGCAGCCAGTTCTCGGCACCCTTTCACTATCAGAACGGAGTGCGTCCCGAGCCTCGGCCTCTTACCTTCGAAGGCAGGGCCATCGCACCGGTTGACGCCGGAATTCACCCGTTGCAGCGTGGTCCCATGGGTGAAAGCTTCACCGCTGCCCTGGTCCGCATGCACCCCGAACTGGGCTCTTCCGGCCCTCGGATGGAATCGGGCTCCGCCTTCCGCAATTCCTATACGCCAGCGATTCTCGGGAGCCGTAGTTTTGGCGCCCCTTCCACCCCCGGATCAGCCCCGGGATCATCCAGCGCGAACCATGGAGGCTTCTCTTCAGCGAGCGCAAGTCACGGTTCCTACGGTGGCGGCGGAGGGCATGTCGGTGGGGGAAGTGCTGCCAGCAGCAGCGGCGGCGGTCATGCTGGTGGCGGAGCCGTCAGCGCGGGCAGCGCAAGTGCCAGCAGCGGCGGTGCAGCGCACCATTAATTTTCCTGCGCTTCCGGCGACCCCAAAAGCAAAGCGGAGAGACGTTCTCTCCGCTTTGCTTTTTCTGAAATGTAAGACAGACAGGCTGGTTTACTTCCAGCTCACGGCCAGTTGCCAGCGCAAATTACGCACAGCGGTCTTGCGCAGGACGCGCTCGTACTCTTCCAACTCGGAGACCACGGCTGCTGTGTCGCCGCCCAGCGCGAACGGAGCTTCTCTCAGGAAATCGTGCAGCGTGCAAATGGAGATCAGTCCGTCCTCGGGGGTGAACCATTGTGGCGGCGGCAAAGTTCTGGCCCAGTCCGGATCGCCCGCGCCTTCTTCGAGCAGGAGTGCCATGGAGTTCTCATCGGCGGAGAAGAATTCCAGCAGCGGCTTAACACCCAGACGGAGAGCCAGTTTTTCCAGAGCATCTTCGTTGCGAGCCAGCGCGTGGCCGTTCACGAAGATGTCGTAGCCAGGGTCTTCTCCCTCTACAACGATGTACATGGATGCGCTCATTGGCGACAGTCTACCTGATGTGAGGATGCCTGAGAGTGCCGTAGGGATGGTTCGTTGCCACATCAGTCACTAACTTTTGTGGTGCCAGCCGAGACGGAATGACGCTGTTGAAATCCGGGTAAAAAAAGAGAGCCGGGCATAGTTGCATGCTCGGCTCTTCCTCTTTGATGCGGCAACGGTGCACATACTACTGCGGGCCGCGGCCTCCGCCGCTGCCTCCACCTGGACGGCGACCGCGACGACGGCGACGCCGCTGTTGTCCCCCGGGTCCGCCTGGACCGGCCCCAGGCCCGCCTGGACGCCTCTCGCCCTGTGCGGCTACCGGTACTCCATCTGCGCGGTTGTAGTTGATCTCTTCTCCCTCTTCGAGCGGCGGACCATCATCATCCTCGAAGTCTTCACCACCTTCGATCATGATGGTACTGGCGTTCGACGAAGGCTGCCGCTCTTCCGGCGGAACCGGAGCCGGCCGCGGTGCACGCGGTGCCCGTTCCGAACGCTCCGAACGTTCCGGCCGCTCGAACCTCTCCGGCCGATCGGAAGATGCCGTCATGTCGCCACCCGAGCCACCGGCATTCGGATCGGGTAATCCCAGCTTCTGCCGCTGTTCCCTGAGTACCGCTTTGCGCGACAGCTTGATGCGATTGCCTTCGACGCCGAGGACCTTCACCATCACCTGATCGCCTTCGTGCAACTCGTCCTTCACTTCGCGGACCCGATGCTCGGCGATTTCGCTGATGTGCAGCAGACCGTCGGTGCCGGGGAAGATCTCGACGAACGCGCCGAACTCCGCCAGCCGCACCACTTTGCCCAGGTAGACTTTTCCCACCTCGGGCACAGCGGTCAGATCGTTGATCATCTGCAGCGCCTTCTTCAAACCTTCCTCGTCGGAAGAAGCCACATTGACCTTGCCCGTGTCGTCGACATCGATCTTGACCTGCGTCGCTTCGATGATGCCGCGAATCGTCTTTCCGCCTGGCCCGATCAGATCGCGAATCTTGTCCGTCGGAATTTGCAGCGTGCGGATCTGCGGCGCGAACTTCGATTTCTCCGTCCGCGGACCGTTCAGCACCGCGTCCATCGTGTCCAGCAGGAAGAGACGTCCGCGACGCGCCTGCTCGAGCGCCTCGCGCATGATCTGCCCGGTGATCCCGCCGATCTTGATGTCCATCTGCAGGGCGGTGATGCCGTTGCGCGTGCCGGCGACCTTAAAGTCCATATCGCCATAGTGGTCTTCCGCGCCTGCGATGTCGGTCAGAATGGCGTACGCATCGCCCTCCTTCACCAGACCCATGGCGATACCGGCCACCGAGGACGTGAGCGGGATGCCCGCATCCATCAGCGCCAGGCTCGCTCCGCAAACCGAGGCCATCGACGAAGATCCGTTTGACTCGAGAATGTCCGAGACCACGCGCAGGGAATAAGGAGATTCAGTTTCACTCGGAAGAACCGCGCTGATCGCACGCTCCGCTAATGCTCCGTGCCCAACCTCGCGCCGTCCCACGCCCGTCATGCGGCCCGTCTCCCCAACAGAAAACGGCGGGAAATTATAGTGGAGCATGAACTTTTTCCTTTGCTCCCCTTCAAATGTCTCCAGTCGCTGCGAATCGTCCGTCGTGCCCAGCGTCGCTGTTACCAGCGCCTGGGTTTCGCCGCGCGTGAACAGCGCCGAGCCGTGCGTGCGCGGCAGGACGCCGACCTCGATGGTGATCGGCCGAATTTCGTCGAATGCCCGGCGATCGGGGCGAATCCGCTCCTTCGTCACCTGCTCGCGGAACAGCTTTTCGCGCAGTAGCTCGTAGTAATGCGCCAGTTTCTTCTTCGCGGCAGGCGCGTTCGCGTCGTCCGGAATCTCGGCCTTCAGCTCGTCCTGAATCTGTTTCACCAGCACCTGGCTGTCGAGCTTCGGATGCGCCTTCGTATCCAGGGCATCTTTCAGGCGGCTGCCCACCTTCGTGTGCAGTGCTTCAAAGTAAGAGCTGTCGAATTCGGGAGGCGTCACCGCGCGCTTCTGCTTGCCCGCGCGCGCAACCAGATCTTCAATACCCGCGACAATCTTCTTGATTTCGGTGTGCCCGAACTCGATTGCATCGACGATCGTCTCTTCCGACGCTTCATTGGCGCCGCTTTCGATCATCACGATGCCATCTTTAGTTCCAACAACGGTGATGTTCACCTTGCTGTCACGGCGCTCGAGATAAGACGGATTAATGACGAACTCGCCGTTGATCTGACCAACGCGTACCGCGCCAATCGTTGCGCCAAACGGAATATCCGACAGAGCCAGCGCCGCACCTGCTGCGTTGATGCCCACAATATCCGGATCGTTTTCCTTATCCGCGGAGAAGACCAGGGCAATGATCTGCGTCTCGTTGCGGAACCCTTCCGGGAACAGCGGACGGATGGGGCGATCGATCTGACGGCTGGTCAGAATCTCGCGTTCGCTGGGACGTCCTTCGCGCTTGATAAACCCGCCGGGGATCCGTCCGCCGGCATAGGCGTACTCGCGATAATCGACCGTCAACGGGAAAAAGTCGATACCTTCCCGGGGATCGGGAGAGGCCACGGCGGTTGCCAGCACAACGGTGTCCCCTGAGCTGACAAGGGCGGCGCCGGACGCCTGTTTGGCCATGCGGCCCGTTTCAAAATGCAGCCGCTTGCCACCGGCAAGTTCGACCGAGACTTCCTGCTTCATATATTCCTCGTTTCTTGATAGACGACAGGCGGGCGTCCGCGACCGGGCGGGCGATGGGAAAGTGGAAAGAGCAGAAGAATGCGGATTCGGTTTGCTGCAGGGGATCTGAAGTGCGCCAATCTCGACCCACGACCTCGCGGGCTGGGCGCCGCCCCTCAGGATCCATGCTCTTTCGGTTCTCGTCGCGCTCGCGCCGAAGACCCGGGCCTGTGCGGGTTATTTGCGAATGCCCAGTTTGCCGATCACGGTGCGGTAACGTTCCGAATCGTGAGTCTTCAGGTAATCCAGCAGGCGGCGGCGCTTGCTGACCAGCATGAGCAAACCACGGCGCGAAGCATGATCCTTCGCGTGGGTTTTGAAATGTTCGGTCAGGTCGCCGATGCGCTCGCTGAGGACCGCGATCTGCACTTCCGGGCTTCCGGTATCGGAATCGTGGGTGCGATAGCGCGCGATAACTTCGGATTTCTTTTGGGGTGCCAGCACGTTGGTGCGTACTCCTCTGAATTTTCTACGGATACACTTCCTAAGTGTCTGGTCCAAGAATAACATGGGCAGGAATCGCACGCCACTTTACGCCTGCCACTGCGGCCGCCTCCGCATAAACGATTTCGTCGAATCCTGATTTCAGGCGACAGAGGCGATCACCCGCCGTACGGCCATCCCCGCGTAAGCCCCCGCCATGGGAAACGCCAGAATGATCACGTAACTCATCGCTCCCAGGGTGAAGGTGTGAGCCGTGATCCGGCCGACGATGAGATACAGCGGGATCCAAATCCCGATAGCCAGCGCCCACAGCCACGGCCGGCGTGGCCCGATCACGCCGAGGATTCCCGCGCTCAGCAATAAGGCGCCTGCGCTGATGCCGTCATCGTCCCAATGCGGCCGTGAATCGACCCAGGCAATCGCCAGACCCATCGCGACCGCCACAATCAGGAGTATCCAGTGCAGGGTCCGGTGCTTTTCCGCGGCGTACTTTGCGGCCACGGTCGAGGGCTCGCCGTACCTTTGAAGGGCTTCCTCCATCGCCGCCTGCGGTTCGAGCCCGCGGCGCTGGCCTGCTTCGATGGCGTCGGTGAGGTGTCCTCGCGTTTCTTCCATGAATCTGGGCGTGAGGCAGCCGCGTTGACGCAACTCCCGGTCGAGATCAGAAAGGTATTTTTCGACTGTCGTTCCGCTCATGCCATACCCTCCACCACATCATTGACTGCTCGAGCAAAATTGCGCCACTCCGTCTGCCGTTTCGCGAGATTCCGCCGCCCTTTGGCCGTGAGTTGATACACGCGCCTCCGCCGGCCGCTCTCCTCGGTCCAGCGGCTGGTCACCAGGCCCGCGCCTTCCAGACGATGCAGAGCGGGATACAGCGTACCTTCCGGCAGATCGAAGGTCCCTGCACTCCGTCTCCGCAGCGTCTCGACAACCGCGTATCCGTGCGCCGGCCGCGGTTCCAGCGCCGCAAGAAGGAGAAGATCGAGATGACCTTTGAGTGCCTCACCCTGCATACATCGGAATGCTATGCCTTGGGTAACGATGCGTCAAGCCCGATTTTTCCTGGCCGCCGGCGATCTGTCATGCCATGATGAATCGTGCCCTCGCCGGGCGGCCCCGGCAGGAACCCCATCGCTTCTCCCTGCTATGAACTACAGCCTTCGACGCAACGCCCTGGGACTAACCTTATTGGCCACCGCCTTCACTTTCTTCTTTCAGATCACCAAGCACCAGCCAACCCTGGCGTCGGTGAACCCCTTCGGCGATGATCCCTACGATGCCGTTGCGTCCTTCGCGGTCCAGCTCGTCCTGTTTCTTGCTCTTCTCTCCCTCGTTCGCGCCTTTCGACCCTCGCCCCCGGGCACTCTTGTCCCGTCCGGCACGGTCAGCCAGATGCGCGGACAGCTCATGGCGCACATTGCGGTCGCGTTCACCCTCCTCTCCGACCTCGTCGCTCTGATTCGGCACGCGTCCCTCTGGATGGCGAAGACGGCAGGGCATCAACTTCTCGCGCTCACGATCTGTTTGCTTCTCTGGACCGCGGCCTCCGGATCGCTGCTTCTGCTTTCCGCACCGGAGCGTGCGCAAACGATGAACCGCCGCGCCTGGATCAAGATCCTCGTGGTTCCGGCGATCGCGATTCTCGTTCTGTGCGTTTATCCGGAGCGCCTGCGCCAAAGCCTCGAGGGCGAAATCTTTACCGTCCTTTGCGGCATTATTTTGTTGTTTGCCGTCGTGTGGGCCGTCGGCACCGCCTTGGCATCCGGAACATCCGACGCGCCCGCCGATCTGTTCGACGATCTTGCCGCCATCGGCGCATCTCTTGCCAGGGGGCTGGGAATTCCGCGCATGCGAGCCGAGGCGCAACTCGCATCCCTCGCGTTGAAATTCTTTGGTTGGCTTAACCCGCGCAGACACCGCTGGAACATCGTCTTTGCCGTGGGATTTCTCCTCGGCACTCTCTTGGTGATACAAGAGCTCGGGGAGGGCGGCGAGTCTCCCCATGGGGGAAAGCGCCTGCTCGTGATCGCCGTTTACCTCGGCCTCGAAACGGCCGGTATCCTTACCGGGTATGCACTCCTCGCCGAACCGCTGAGCCTCTTCCGGCGCGATTGAATCGCAAAGGCTCGGCGAAGGTCACTGCGCCAGGGCCGCTCCCCCGTAACTCGACAAAACCTTTCCCTGCCGATCCAGCAATAGCGCTGCTCCACGCTGCGGCTGCATGGTGAAGCGAATGTGCGCCCCCGTCAGCGTATCGACGATGTCAACTGGCTCTGCATCCATCGACTCGTTGCTGAAGCTGTAAAGCTCCGCGTCGTCCAGCACCGTCGGGAACGCCAGCACCGCCGCTGACAACGGTGCGGTCTCCTTGAAAGCAGCTTTCACCCCCGCTTCCTCCAGCGCCCACCGATACACCGCCTCCGTCGCGTTGTATCCATCGGCAAACTCCACCGGATCCGCCGCCCACAGAATCTTCCCGCCGCCATGCGGAATCGTCTCAACCGTGTTGCCATCGGCGAACCGCATCGTCTCCGCTGACGACTGCTGCACCTCGGCAGGGAAGCCAAGCGGCTCCGGTTTGCTATCCGGCAATTGCAACGACGACCCCCGCACCGCCAGCGGCACAATCTCCGCCTTCACCCCCAGGGGCGAAAAACGATCCACCTCCATCCAGTGCTCATCCCGATTCACCGGCCCGGTCACCAGCAAAGTCCCGCCCTTCGCCACATAATCCAGAAGCTGCTGCCATGCCCCCTCGGTCAATCCCTGCGCCGAAGGCAGAAAAACCAATTTCGGACTTCCTAATTCCTCCAGCCGATTCTCCGGCAACATGCGTATAGGTGTGTGATCGTAATACGCCATCGCGCGGAGTGCTTTCTTCTGTGTGTCCAGAGTAAGCGATCCCATCGCGGAATACAGTTCCACCTGCGACGTCACCATCGTCACGGCCGGTGGTTGGATTTTCATAAAGCTCTGCGGGCTTTTTGCCGCAAAAGCAGCGTATCCCGCCAGAACCCTGGCCTCCGGTTTCTCCGTTCCGTCGGGCCGCACCGCGCCGATCGGAATCTCGTTGTCGTTCGCCATATAGCTGTTGACGTTCCACACCCATTCGAGCGCGCCCGCTCCCTGCGCAAATGCAATCGCAATCTTCCGTTCGAGCTGCCGCCCTTCTTCCTCCGCGCTCAACCGCAGATGATCGTCGAGCGTCAGCCGACGCTGCTCCCCGGTTTCCTGGATCAGCAGCGGCTTGCCGGGAAATTTCGGCGCCAGTGACGCCCACAGAATCGCGTCGTAATCCCACCACGTGTGATCGGCCGTGAAGTCGATCAGCGGCCCATAGAACGCCGGTGACAAACGCCCCGCGACACCGCCCTCATCCTGCCCCACCGTGATGAGCTGTTGCGATCCGGTTCCGCGAATCAAATCCCGCATCTGCTTCACCCAATCCGCAAATACCGACTGCGTGAACAGCGTGTAGTCGTAAACCTTCAGCGGATTGAAGCCGCTCCGAATGCCGTCAGCAGAAAAGGCTCCCGCCTTTGGCATCGCGAGCGGATCCTGCGCCGCGACCTCCGGCGTCGTCGTCGTAGGCTGCGCCTGCAGCTCGCGCCCAATTCCGATTGATGGCTCCGCCCAGTCGTGCAGCAGCTTCGCCTGGTCCGGATAACGGGAAGCAATCCATCTACGCCACGCCGCCTGCTCGAATGGATCGTAGTCCGGCAGCGTGCGCCACAAATTACTGTTCGCGCTCGGCTCGTTGATCAGGTCCCAGGCCAGAAACGGCAAGTCATGGAATCGCGCCACCAGCGATTCCGCGTAGAGCGATTCGTTGTGGAGGGCCGCCGGATCGAGGTACCCATTCTCTCCGCCGAACTCATCCGGATAAAACGCAAACAGATTGAACTGAACCGGCAATCCGTTGTGCCGCGCACACATCAGGAATGCCTCCACGGTGCGCAAGCCGTCTTCGCTCATCTGCCCATTCGGAGCCAGGAGCTGTTTCCATGTCGTCCACAAGCCCGTGCGGATCATGTTGAGCCCCGCCTCGCGAATCTGCGCCATGTCGTGGTCCCACACGTACGCATTCGGCTGTATCAGATACATCCGTGCAACATCGCCCGACATGTAAGTAGTCCCCACGACCGGCAGCGGCTTGCCACCGAGCTGAAAATAGTCCGGGCCCACGGTGAGCTTCGGGCCCGAAAGCAAATAATCCCAGTCCCGCATCCAGTAGCCCGAACGATAAATCCGCACCGTGTTCCCATCGCGGATTAAAGTTGCCTCCACTGTGTGGAAGCCATGCCCGCCCTCGGCGTTCGCTGGCAGGGTCAGCCGATGCGCCCCAGGAAACGCCGCCGTCTGGTCGTAAAGAACCGAACCATCTTCCGAAGTCACCCGCACCCGCAGTTGATCTCCGGCCGGCTGTTCGGCTATCGGGTCCGATGGCTTAAATCGAAACTCCAGAGCTTCGCCGGGCAAAAACAATGGCAGCCATGGACGAAACGCAAAGCGATCGTTCTTCCGCGCCGCGATCTCTCCCAGCATCGCCAGCAGCTTCGTGTTCGTGAAGAAATCCGCCTCCGGCTCGCAAGCCACAAGAATCCATCGTCCACCCACAAACCGATTCGTATTGTGGTCCAGTTCAATCACCGGCGCGGCCAGCTTGTGTCCCTGCTGCTCGGCCCAAGCCAGCGTCGTTAGATCCATATCTTCATAACCGGTGTGTCCGCCGGTCGTATCGCCGTCCACCACGCTCAGCCGCAGTACTGGACTGAATGCGCGCTTCCATCGGAACGCTGGAAGTTGCGGGAAGACGTCGGGGTTGGGCGCGAACGTCAGCGCTTCGCTTCCCGGCGTCTCCTGATAATCGTGAATGAACAGCTCGAGCGACTGCGCCACGCTCGCCGTTCGCAGATGCCATCCGTTCGCGTCCCACCAGGCGGCTCGCGTAAACGGCTTTCCGCCGACGACGATCAGGTTTCCGCCCCGATCCAAATAGCGCAATATCGGCGTCCAGTTCGCTTCGGGCCACGCGGATCCATACGGCAACACCAGCAAGTCCGTACTTGACTCTTCCAGGGCCGCCGCCAGGTGGTCTGCATCGGCGAAATCGGCTCCCGCAAAACCAGCGCGTAAACCCGCCTGATCCGGAGCCGGAGAGTCCGCCGCCGGAAATCCCGCCTGCCAAAATACGACTGTCTTCGCGAAGCTGGAAGCAGAAGAAAAGCCCATCAGCACCAGCAGGACCAGACGCAGCGTTTCACGCATTTTCAATCGTTCCCCATCGAAGCGGGATAACGATAGCACGCGACCCACACCAGAAATCGGCGACGAAGAACGATTGGCCGGTCGCTTTGGCACTGTCATGGCCGCCCCACGTCTCGATCTTGAGACGTGGGTTGCCGAACCCCTACCAGTAACGATTCCTGGCGACGAGCTACTATTGCGGCTTTTAGTCCTGAGGCTTTGCTTGCGGGGGTTCGGGCGCCGGAGTCTGATTGCCCTCGGGCTGCATCCGTGTTCCCGGTGTCGTTATCGGTTGCGGCGCGTCGGCAGCACCTGACTGCTGCTTTTCCAGGTGCTTGCGGAACAGCCGCTGCGCGATGTCCGGCCAGAACTCCGCAATCTCCGCGCCGACGATGCCCTCGTAGGTCACACTGGCTCCGCGCGCGAAGGTGAGCTCCACACCGCGGTCGCTGGCTGGGTAATACGCATTGGAGATCGCCCCGCCAATAAAATTGCCCGCGACGTTCGCGTAATTCGGCCCCCATTTTCCGTTGTCGCGCCTGCACCACACTGTTGTTATTGCCGAATACGCCGCGCGCTTGATGAACGGGCCATGGCCCATCCGGTAATAGCGGGGATCCTCATGCCACCACGACGTCAGGATCGCGTTGCCCCACAGATTTCCATCGAAAGTGTCCGCGTAGGCCGCTCCCCAGTACTTCGCGAATCCCTCGCCGCCCTCGCCGTAGGACGGATACTCCTTACCCAGCAGGCTGATCTCGCCGTCAATGCCGGTAATCACAAACTGATACCAGTCTGTCGAGCTCTTGAAAAACAGCTGAAACTTCTGTTTCGAAGTCAGGGGAGCCGCGTTCTTATCCGACTGCACGTTGAACATTGGAACCACTCCCAGCATGCGCTGATGTTCTTCGGCATCGAGCTCGCGCCGTGCACGTTCTTCCCGCTGCTCTTTCGTTTCAGGAACATTTTGGGCGGGTGCAGCTGCGCTCGAAGAAGGGGAGGCTGGCGGAGTTTGCGGCTGTGGCTGGCTTGGTGCGGCTGCTGGCCCGGCGGACGGCGAGGAGTTCTGCTGGGAGTTCGCTTGCGGTGCGTCTGGCAGCGCGTCGAGAACGGCCGACTGCGCGCGCGCGCTGAGGTGCGGACACGAGACCAGGATTGCAAGCAGGGCGATGCGTGTGCCGAGACTGGTGGAGGATTGAAACGAAATCAAAAAAAGCTCCGAAGAAAGGGTGCAGCAGCAGCCTCGGCCTGCGCTGGGAACAAATAAACAGTGTGGGTCAAGCAATAACAGAAAGAGGAGCAGCCGTCACGGAAAACTGATCATATTCTAATGAATCCGTTGCTTACGAATCTCCCCCATTAGACGTAGGCCACGTCCGCTTGACTAAGGCCACTTCTCTTTGACATACACAACGGCGGCGATCGCCGTGAACGCGCCGGATGGAACCAGCACTTCGTTCCATCGCAACCCCTAATGGTGCGGCACCTTATGCCATACTGAGATGGATCGATCCCCGCCACAAATGGACCCGGTAGCGAACCCTGACTTCATGCGCAGAGCCATTGCCCTGGCTACGGAAAACGTCCGCAGCGGCAAAGGGGGGCCCTTCGGTGCTGTGATCGTCCAACAGGGTGCGTTGGTCAGTGAGGGCGTCAACTCCGTCACTCGTGACAACGATCCGACCGCTCACGCTGAAGTCCAGGCAATCCGCGCTGCCGCCCGCTCGCTGGGTACCTTCACCCTTCAGGGCTGCGAAATTTACACCAGCTGCGAGCCTTGTCCCATGTGCCTTGCCGCTATTTACTGGGCGCGCATTGACCGCATCTGGTTCGGTAATATCAGCACCGATGCCGCCCGCGCTCACTTCGACGACGCCTTTCTCTACCGTGAGCTGAGTCTTCCCGCTCACGAACGCACCGTCCCGTGTTCCATGCTGCTTCGCGAGCAGGCCTGGGAATCCTTTCAGGCATGGCTCGACACCCCCAACAAGACACCGTATTAAGACAGGTTGCAGGGAACGGGTCATTGGATACGGGGTCGGCTGATCCGCGTTTTACCGAGGCGGACGCGGGCTCCCTGCACCCCATCCCTGTCCCCTGCACCCTGTACCCTGTACCCTGTACCCTGTTTTTATGGAGTACAGACTTCTCGGACGCTCCGGACTCAAAGTTTCGGCGCTCAGTTTCGGCGCGGCGACCTTCGGCGGCGGCAACGCATTTTTCAAAGCCTGGGGCAACACGCAGGTTGACGAAGCCCGCCGTATGGTGGACCTCTGCCTCGACGCCGGTGTCAATCTCTTCGACGTCGCCAACGGCTACTCGAATGGCCTTGCGGAAGAGATCCTCGGCAAGGCGCTTCAGGGCAGGCGCAACAGCGCGCTCATCTCCACCAAAGTCTTTTTCCCCATGAGCGAAAGTGGCCCCGGCGGTTCGCGCTACCACAGTGGCGACGGCCCGAATTACCTCGGCACCTCGCGTTTCCACATCCTCGCCCAGTGTGACGCCAGCCTCCGGCGTCTCGGCACCGATCACATCGATATCTACCACGTGCATGCTTTCGATGCGTTCACGCCCATCGAGGAGACGCTCGACACACTGAACACCCTGGTTCACGCCGGAAAAGTGCGCTACATTGCCTGCTCCAATTTTTCCGGCTGGCATCTGATGAAGTCTCTCGCCGTATCGGCGCGTCACGGCTGGACCCGTTATGTCGCCCACCAGGTCTACTATTCGCTCATCGGTCGTGAATACGAGTGGGAACTGATGCCCCTCGGCATCGACCAGGGCGTCGGGGCACTGATCTGGAGCCCGCTGGGCTGGGGTCGCCTCACCGGGAAGATTCGGCGCGGGCAGCCGCTGCCCCAGATGAGCCGTCTTCACGAAACGGCGGAGAGCGGCCCTCCAGTTGAGGATGAATTTGTTTACCAGGTCGTCGACGCGCTCGATGCCATTGCTAAGGAAACCGGCAAAGCTATTCCGCAGATCGCGCTGAACTGGCTGCTGCAGAGGCCCACGGTTGCGAGCGTCATCATCGGCGCGCGCACCGAGGACCAGCTGCGCCAGAACCTCGAAGCTGCCGACTGGAACCTCACCCCTGAGCAGGTCGCAAAACTGGATGCCGCCAGCGAACGGCCGCCCATTTACCCGTACTGGCATCAGCGCGTCACGAAATTCCGCAACCCTCCGGCCGTTCCTGACTACGGAAAGTACGCTTAGACCTGAAGGAGCCGTTTCGGATTTCAGGACGGACAAATGCTCCGAGCTGTCCATAACTTTAGTTTTGGGACGGCGTTTGCCTGGATTGAGTTCGGTCCGTACCATAAAGGACAAGACATCCGAGGGTATTTCCCGCGCAGCCTTCGGCGGCGGGCATGCCCCGACCAGAGCACAATTCGCCGCCCCTCTCCCGAACATGACGAAGATGCCGGCGGCCCGGAAGGCACACCTTGACCTCAGCAGAAACTCTGAATCCTGCCACTGCGGCGGAAACCGACCCCACGGAACATAACCCTGCAGCTCCAGCCAGTGAAGAAACGCAGCACGGCCATACTCATGCTCGTCCCACTCTGAATCCGGAATGCACGCGGGAAGTGGAAATCGAAGTGTCCGCGGATGAAGTATCGAAAAGCTTCCGCAGCGTGTTGAAGAAGTACCAGAAGCTGGCGCGTATCCCCGGCTTCCGTCCCGGCAAGGTACCGGAAAGCGTTCTGCGTTCGCGCTTCTCCGCGGGGATTCGGGAAGAGGTGGTCGAAGCAGTAGTGCCGCAGCATTTCCGCGAAGCCATTACGCAAAAAGGACTGCATCCGGTCTCGCAGCCACAGGTGACCGATCTGCACCTTGAGGAAGGCCAGCCTCTGCGCTTCAAGGCTGCCTTCGAGGTGGTTCCGGAATTCTCCGTCGATGGCTACCAGCAGGTGAAGGTGGAAAAGCCGGACACGGAACTGACCGAAGCCGAGTTCGATGCCGAAGTCGATCGGATTCTGGATGCGCGCTCCACGATGGAACCGGTGACCGAGGATCGCGGTCTGGCCGATGGCGATTGGGCGAAGATCAGCTTCACCGGCGATCTGGAGAATCCCGAGGTCGCGGAAAGTCCGGAAGCCGCACCAGCCCCCCAGCCCATTGAAGGGAAGGACGTTTCCGTGGAGATCGGCGGGAATGACACGGTGGCGGCTTTCTCCGATGCGCTGCGTGGCGCCAGGCCCGGGCAGGAGCTCAAATTTGAGGTCACCTATCCGGGGGATTTCGGACAGAAGCGACTTGCGGGTAAAACGGTCGCATACAACGTGGAGGTCCGGGGCATTCAGAAGAAGGTGAAACCGGAGCTCAACGACGAGTTTGCGAAGACCCTGGGTAACTACGAGAGTCTCGAAGACCTGAAGAAAAGTCTGAGAGAAAACCTCGCCGCGGATAAAAAACACAGGCTACTCGCCGATACCCGCAATCGGCTGCTGGAGGCGCTGGTCGCGAAGTTTCAGTTCCCGGTCCCCGAATCGATGGTGCAGAGTCAGATCGACGCGAGGCTGGAGCGGGGCTTACGAGCTCTGGCCGCGCAGGGCATGCGGACCGAGGATATGCGCAAGCTGGATTTCGATCGGCTGCGTGAGGCGCAAAGAGAAAGCGCCCTCGGCGAGGTGAAGGGTACCTTAGTGCTGGACCGTATTGCCGATGTAGAAAACATTGTTGTCAGCGACGAGGAACTGGAACAGGAGCTTCAGGTAATCTCATTGCAAACACGGGAACCGCTGGAAACTCTTCGCGATCGTTTGACCCGCGAAGGCAGTCTGGCTAGAATCCGGGAACAATTGCGACGGGAAAAAACGGGCAATCTGCTGGTGGAGCGATTGGCCTGAAGCGCGCAATCATGTGCGAAAGTGATTCCTGTCACTGACGATGAGGCAGCGAAGCCTCAGAACAGAGAGTAGAGCAAAGCAATGGCATTAGTACCCATGGTCATCGAGCAGACGAGCCGCGGCGAGCGCGCTTACGACATTTACTCGCGTCTGCTTCGCGACAACATTATCTTTCTCGGTACGCCAATCGATGACATGATTGCGAACCTCGTTATTGCCCAGTTACTCTTTCTCTCGGGGGAAGACCCGGAGAAAGATATTCAGCTGTACATTAACTCCCCTGGCGGATCGATTACGGCCGGGCTGGCTATCTACGACACAATGCAGTTCATTCGAAACGATGTGGTGACGTACTGCATCGGTCAGGCCGCCAGCATGGGAGCATTCCTCCTGATGGCCGGAACCAAAGGAAAGCGTTTTGGCCTGCCCAACTCGCGCATCCTGATTCATCAGCCGTCCATGGGCGGATTGGGCGGTCAGGCAACCGATATCGATATTCACGCACGCGAAATTATCCGCATTCGCGAAATCACCAACAAGCTGATGGCAAAACACACAGGCCAGAGCCTCGAAAAGATCGAACGGGACGTCGAGCGGGACTTCATTATGAACGCGCCACAGGCGAAGGAGTACGGGATCATCGATGAGATTATCGATCGCCCGCTCACCACACCAACCGATAAGTCGGGCCGCTGAGCAGTTGAAGGAGTAGCCGGAGATGAAGACGCGTACGGGTACCGATGAAGCATTACGTTGTTCGTTCTGCCACAAATCGCAGGACGCCGTCGCCAAGTTAATCTCATCGCCCAGCGACTATCCGCGCGCCTACATCTGCGACGAGTGCGTGGCGGTCTGCAACTCGATTCTGGAAGATGACCGCACCGAAACGTCTACCGGTGCCGCGCCCACACACCTGCCTAAGCCGCAGGAGGTGAAAGCATTCCTCGATGAGTACGTCATCGGCCAGGATCAGACGAAGAAAAAGCTGGCGGTCGCGGTCTACAACCATTACAAGCGCGTACAGATGAACCGGACCCGCGGCGCCGACGTCGAACTCTCGAAATCGAACATCCTTCTGGTTGGACCTACCGGCAGCGGAAAGACACTCCTGGCCCACACCCTTGCCAAGATGCTCGACGTGCCTTTCGCTATCGTGGATGCCACCACGCTGACCGAAGCCGGCTACGTGGGTGAGGACGTCGAGAACATCATCCTCAAGCTTCTGCAAGCCGCCGACGGGGATGTGGCTCGGGCGCAGACCGGCATTATCTACATCGACGAAATCGACAAAATCGGCCGCAAGGATGAGAATCCGTCGATCACCCGCGATGTTTCGGGCGAAGGCGTCCAGCAGGCCCTGTTGAAGATTCTCGAGGGCACGGTGGCCAACGTTCCGCCGCAGGGTGGACGCAAGCATCCTCACCAGGAATTTACTCCCGTCGACACCACCAACATCCTCTTCATCTGCGGCGGCGCTTTCGTCGGGCTGGAGCGGGTCGTCGGACGTCGCGTCGGGAAGAAGGCCCTCGGATTCAAAGCTCTCACCGATAAAGAAACCGAGGTTGGTGGTGTCGCGATTCACGCGCAGCGGGACAGCGAGCTCCTGCGCCAGGCAGAGCCCCAGGATTTGATCCGGTTCGGATTGATTCCTGAATTTGTAGGCCGGCTGCCGGTGATCGGTATCCTCGACGAACTGGACGAGGTTGCCCTCGTCGAAATTCTAACCAAGCCGCGCAACGCGATCATGAAGCAGTACCAGAAGCTCTTCGACTATGAGGGCGTGAAGCTCACCTTCAGCGATGAAGCGACGCGCGCAGTTGCCCAGGAGGCCCTGCTGCGTAAAGTAGGAGCACGCGGCCTGCGCATGATCCTTGAAGAATTGATGCTGGACCTGATGTACCACCTGCCCAGCAACAAGAAAGTGAAGGAGATGCAGATCGAAGCTGAGATGGTGAGGAATCGTAATCTCTCCATGTCGCTCCTGGACAAGGCAGGCTGAGCGCCGCGACCCCCGTCCTGAATCGCCGGATATCGAGTTTTTGCCGACCGCCAGTCTCTGCGGAAAATGTGACCCTCGGTCCACGATCTGCGTCTAACTAAAGCACGCCGCTGAAGCTCCTGCTGCTGGTGCCCAGCCGAATTCCCGTACGACAAAAGTGCCAGTGACCCTCGCGCCCATTCTCCAGATGGGTTACTCTCTCTTAAAGAGCACGACCCTTTACAATCCTCGCAGCATCGCCGCCTCGAAAGGAATCCCGTGACCCAGCCGTCGAAGGAAAGCCGGGAACGAAACGAGCTCCGCAAGTTTCCCATGATGCCCATCCGGGACATGGTGATTTTCCCCCACATGATGACCCCGTTCGTCGTGGGCCGCGAGTCGAGCGTGCGCGCGCTGGAAGAGGCACTGAACGGCGAACGCAAGATCTTCCTCGCCACCCAGCACGATGCGCGCATCGATGAGCCGCGGCCGGACGAAATTTTCCAGGTAGGCACGGTGGGCAACATCGTGCAGAGCGTGCGCATGCCGGACGGCAATATCAAGGTCCTCGTCGAGGGCATGGAGCGCGCCCGGGCGGTCGAGATCAGCGACGCCGACGGCTTCTTTGTAGCCACCGTCAAACTGGCGAGGCCGCTGCCCGAGATCACCCCGCAGATCGAACAACTCGTCCAGCGCGTGACCTCGCTTTTCGAGCAGTATGTGAAGCTGCAGCAGTCGCTCAATGTTGAGACGGTAACTTCGGCGATCCGCACCGACGAGCCGTCAAAACTAGCCGATACCATCGCCGCCAATCTTCAGCTGGAAGTGCCGGACAAGCAGGAGCTGCTGGACATTTTCGATTTGCCCGAACGGCTGTTGAAGATCGCCGACGTGCTCGACATCGAAATCGAGAAGCTGAACATGGACCGCAGCATCCAGTCGCGCGTCAAGCGGCAGATGGAGCGGGCGCAGAAAGAGTACTACCTCAACGAAAAGATCAAAGCGATCCAGAAAGAACTCGGCCGCGGAGAAAAGAGCGAGTTCGACGAGCTGAAAAAGAAAATCGAAACGGCGGGCATGCCGAAGGATGTCTTCGAAAAGGCCACCCAGGAACTGAAGAAGCTCGAGGCGATGCCGCCCATGTCGGCCGAATCGACCGTTTCGCGCAATTATCTGGACTGGCTGCTTGCGGTGCCATGGAGAAAGAAATCCAAAGAAACGCGCAGCATCGATCACGCGGAGAAGGTGCTCAACGCGGATCACTACGGCCTCGAAAAAATTAAAGAACGGATTCTTGAATTTCTCGCCGTGCGCCAGTTGGTGAAAAATCCCAAGGGCTCGATCCTGTGCTTCGTCGGCCCTCCCGGCGTCGGCAAGACCTCTTTGGGGATGTCGATCGCCAAGGCCACTGGCCGCAAATTCGTGCGCATGTCGCTGGGCGGCGTACGGGACGAGGCGGAGATTCGCGGGCATCGGCGCACCTACATCGGAGCTCTGCCGGGACAGATCATCCAGTCGATGAAAAAAGCCGGCACGCGCAACCCCGTTTTCATGCTGGACGAAGTGGACAAGATGGCCTCCGACTTCCGCGGCGATCCTTCCTCGGCGCTGCTCGAAGTGCTTGATCCGGAGCAGAACCACAGCTTCCAGGATCATTACCTCGATGTCGAATACGACCTTTCCCAGGTTTTGTTCGTCGCGACCGCCAACGTGCTGCACACGATTCCGGCTCCGCTCCAGGACCGCATGGAAGTCCTGCGCCTCCACGGTTACACCGAAGCCGAAAAACTGGAGATCGCCAGGCAGTACCTGCTGAAGAAGCAGCGCGACAACACCGGCCTCACCGACAAGAACATCACGTTCACCGATGCGGCGCTGGCGGAGATGATCCGCAGCTACACGCGAGAAGCGGGCGTTCGCAACCTGGAGCGCGAAATTGGCAACGTCTGCCGCAAAGTGGCGCGGCGTGTGGTGAAGAGCGGGGCGAAATACAAAGAAACGCTGACGCCGGAGAATCTTCCGGATCTGCTCGGCGTTCCAAAGTACCGCGATTCCTCCGTCCACGAGAAGAGCGAAATCGGCCTCGTCAACGGGCTGGCTTGGACCGAAGTTGGCGGGAGCATTCTGCAAACCGAAGTTCAGGTGCTCGACGGCAAGGGCAAGCTGACTACCACCGGTCAACTTGGCGACGTGATGACGGAGTCGGCTCAGGCGGCGCTCTCCTATGTGCGGAGCAGGGCACAACATCTCGGGCTGGCGAAGGATTTCTACCGCAACGTCGATATTCATATTCACGTGCCGGAAGGCGCGATTCCGAAAGATGGCCCTTCAGCCGGCATCACGCTGGCGACGGCGCTGGCCAGCGCGTTGGCGCGGATTCCGGTGCGCCGCGATCTCGCCATGACCGGCGAAGTGACGCTGCGCGGCAAGGTTCTGGCCATCGGCGGGCTGAAAGAAAAGCTGCTCGCAGCGCATCGCGCGGGCATCTTTGAGGCGATCCTGCCGGAAGATAACCGCAAGGACCTGCCGGACATTCCGGAGAACCTGCGCAATGCGATGAAGCTGAACTTCGTCGACACGATGGACGAGGTTCTCAGGATCGCCCTCGAAGCCCCCCTGCCCGAACTCAAGGAAGAGACGCCGGCGGTTCTGGAGGCAGGTGTGCTCAATCCCGCAGCAACTCCGGAGCAGAGACCGCACCAGTAGCGCGGAACAGGGCACAGGTTGCAGGTTACAGAAGGCAGGTTCGGGATCGAGCCTGCCTTTTCTATTGGGTGGTGGAGAGCCCGCTTAAGATGCCGCTGATGGATTTTCCTTCAACCTTCATGGTCCATATCGGACCGTTGTCCTGCCAGAGACGCAGGTCAAACGTCTTTCCTGTTGGGATAGTCTGTCGAGCAATCGGTTCGAAGAACAATAATTTGCCGGGTTCGCATTGCTTCGGTCTGCCGTGGGCCTCATAGAAGTCGGCTTCTCCCTTACCGACAACCTCAGCGTGGCCGTTAGGGTCGACTAAGACGGCGGTTCGTTCGTCGACGCCGATGGCGCGGATGCGATCCGTCTGCCCCGAAGCCAGAATCCGCGCCATGAAGACCAACAGCCGTCCCTCGCGTTTGCGCGTGTCGAAGTGCGTATCCGTGATGATGCCCTGCAGGATGGGAATGCCAAGAAGGTCGGGCGCGATCACCACCTGATGCATGAAAGGATCGGCGAGGGCTGCATCCGAGGTGAGGTCGGGCCCTTCCGGTGGATCGTTCTGCGCCGAATAAATGTACTGGCCGAGAATGGCAAGGCCGGCGCTGGTCCCTCCGATCGGAATGCCGCGCCTGACCGCGTCGCGCAAAGCGGCTTCGACGGGCGTTCCAGCCCAGAAGCTGATGTACTTACCCTGGTCGCCGCCGGAAAAGAAGATCGCAGAAGCTTCTGTAATCGTCCTGGTTACAAATGGATTTCCCGCTGCGTTGCGGCTGGGAATAATCAGGGTCGCGACGGAGTTGAGATGGCAAAGACCCTGGATGTAGGGGTTATACGCGTCGGTTCCGGAGGCGCGCAGCACGAGAAAGTCGCCGCCGTCCGCGTGATCGCAAAGCCAGCGGAAGGCTTCGTCGAGGTCCGTGCCGCCGCCCATCAGCGCATATCCCACGCGCGGATGGACATGAACATCCTGGTTCGAGCCCACGCGGAAATAGCTGTACGGTGCGGGCGGTGCTGTCGCCGCGCCAGGCGCAGGTGCGCTTTGCGCCTGCGAAGAAGCGGCCAGGACCGCAGCCAACAGGAAAATCCCGCTCTTCACAGCTTCGCCAGAGCCTGATCGAGATCGTCGAGGATGTCCTGTACGTCTTCGATGCCGACGGAGATGCGGACCAGCCCTTCGGTGATGCCGATGCGCTGCCGCTCCTCCGCTGGAACCGCTGCGTGCGTGGTGGTCGCGGAGTGGGAGATCAGCGACTCGACGCCGCCGAGCGATTCGCCATTCGTGATGACCCGCACGCTTTGCAGAAGCTTATCGGCGTTGGCGCGCGAGCCCATCTCGAAGGAGATCATCGAGCCGAAGCCGGACATCTGGCGCTTCGCCAGCTCGTGCTGCGGGTGCGATTCCAGTCCAGGATAAAAGACGTGGCTGATCTTCGGATGCTGCGCCAGATAGGCGGCGACTTTGCGGCCATTTTCGTCGTGCTGCCTCATGCGGACCGCCAAAGTTTTCACGCCGCGCAGAATGAGCCAGCTTTCGAACGGCGAGAGAATGCCGCCCGTGCATTTCTGGACGAAGCGAAAATTCTCCGCGTGCTCCGGCTTGTTGGCGACCAGCACGCCGCCAAGTCCGTCCGAGTGGCCGTTGAGAAATTTTGTCGTGGAATGCATCACAATGTCGGCGCCGAGCCCTAAAGGCCGCTGGAAATACGGCGACATAAATGTGTTGTCGACGCTCATCGGAATGCCGTGCTCGTGCGCGATGTCCGCAACCGCGCGAATGTCGGTCAGCGTCATCAGCGGATTGGTCGGTGTCTCAATGTGGATGAGTTTCGTCGCGGGCCGAATAGCGTTGCGCACATTGTCCGGGTTTGAGGTGTCAACCCAGGAAAACTCGATGCCGTGACGGGTGATGACTTGGCTGAAGAGCCGTGTCGTTCCGCCGTAAACGTTGTCGCCGCAGATGACATGGTCGCCGGTGTTGAGCATGGTGACGAGGGCAGCGATCGCCGCCATCCCGCTGGCGAAGACGTGCCCGGAAGCGCCGCCTTCGAGCGAGGCGAGCGAGGTTTCCAGTGCATCGCGTGTCGGGTTCGAGACGCGCGAGTATTCCCAGCCGCGGTGCTTTTCGATGCCCTCAAGCTGATAGGTGGAGGAGAGGTAGATGGGGACGTTGACAGCGCCGGTGCGCGGGTCCGGTTCCTGCCCGTCGTGGATGGCGCGGGTAGAAAAGCCAAGTTGGGAATGGGACATATCAGAACCAGCCTACATTCTTGCGGGCACCGGCCCAAGTTCGGCCGCCCGCATTTTTTATTTTTCCCGAGCAAGTGTGGGAATGAAAGCGCTTGCCAATCGAGAACATGCAAGTGTGACCAGCAGATCACTTACGGCGCCACTCCCGCTATGTGTGGGAAACAGAGCGCTTGCAGACTGCTCACCGGATTCGACTCTTCGAACGTCTCGCCCAGGCCGCCGCTCCAGGGCGGGCTATTTCCGGTGCAGATACGCGATGATGTCCGCGAGCTGCTCATCGGTGAGGCGGCCGTTGAAGGCCGGCATCGTTCTTTTGCCGCCGAGAATGACCTGACGGATCGCGGCGTCACTGGGCGGCGTCGTGCCATCGGGAAGAGTCGACTGCGTAAAGAGGTTGTGGAGTTTTGGCGGGGGCTTTTTCAACTCAAGCTGATTTTCATCATGGCACTCGTAGCAATGGATCTCATACAGGTCCTTGCCATCGGCTTCGCTCTGGCTGAGCGGCTTGTCGCAAGCGGCGAGCATCCACAATAGAAGCAGAAAACCGAATGCACCCGCTGCGGCCGCAGGTGCGGATATGCCTGAGAGTCGCATCGTGATTTACCTCGTGCCTTTCTCAGCCGCGTCCCGAACGGCTGCGGCGACCTCGTGAGGATCCCATCCGCTCCCTTCCCAGGTCCTGGCGACGTTTCCGTCGGGGCCGATCAGGGTGGTCTCCATCGTGTGGCTGATCTGGTTGTCCTCAACGGAATACTGGAGACCGAAAGCATCGGCGAGCCGGCGCAGGTTGGATGGGCTGGTGTCGGCAAATTCCCAGTGAACGAAGCCAGCGGGATTGTCATCCAGATACGCCAGACCGTATTGGCGAAGGATCGGCGGCTTGTCGTAAGAGGGATCCAGGCTGACGGAGATGAGGTGGGAGGCGGCATAGGCCTCTGGATCCTTTGCCAGTTCCTCATGGACACGCGCGAAATGACTGCTGATGAGTGGGCAGGCCGTGGGCATGGGGCAGCGCGTATAGACGAAGGTGACGAGGAGAGCTTTGCCGCGATAACCGGAAAGATGGATGGTCTTGCCATCCTGGTTGACGAGCGGGACGTCGGGAATGGACTGACCGGTCTGGAGTGGGCGAGACGCGGTGATGGCGGGCGGCAGAGTGCGCCTCGATTGGTCGGTGATGACAACGTCGTCGAGGAGGTAATCCTGGCCGTTCGCGGAAACGAAAAGGTCAGCGGCGATCCCGTCGCCGGCCTGGACCTCCTGCACCACGGCTGGGTCCTTCACTTTGTAGACCATCGTCATGGCCGGCATCAGGCCGGGGATGTCGCCGTGCTTCACGGTGATCTCGGTCGTTGCGAGGTTCTTCGCGAGAACCGTAGCGCGGAGGTGATACGTTTTTGTTCCTGCCTGAGCTGCGGTGGATGGAGAAGTCCCGGCGGCGGAGCGATCGCGGCAGCCGGAAACAAGGCCGAAGAGAAGCAGCGCAGAAGCGACGGCTGCGAGAGTGAAATGGAGACGCATGTGGATCCTCCTTCGCGCAGCGAGGCACACACTCGCCGCGCGGCGGTTCAATGAGCTATGGATCAGCGCGCCCGTGGAGCGGGCGTCGCGGCGGAAAGGGCAGAGCTGGGCCGGACTCAGCTGCGGAGCGAGGCCTTTTGCTCCGCGTAGCGACCGCTGACCTGGTCCCAGTTCACGATGTGGAAGAAGGCGGCAATGTATTCGGCCCGGCGGTTCTGATACTTCAAGTAGTAGGCGTGTTCCCAGACATCGATACCGACGATGGGCAAGCGGCCGCCGGTGAGCGGGCTATCCTGGTTCGGTGTTGTTTCGATCTGCAGTTTACCGTCTCTTGCCAAGGTGAGCCAGGCCCAGCCGCTGCCGAAGACGCCGGCCGCCGCTTTGGTGAAGCGCTCCTGAAACTGCGAAAGGCTGCCGAACTGCGCGTCGAGGTCTTTGGCTAACTCAGCGCGGGGCTGGTCGCCTCCGCTCTTCGACAGCATCGGCCACCAGAAGGAGTGGTTCGCATCGCCGCCGCCCTGATTGCGGATCGCGGTGCGGATTTCCTCGGGAATCGTATCGAGGTGAGCGACGAGGTCATCGACGGTCCTTGCGGCCAGCTCCGGATGCCCGGCAACGGCGGCGTTCAGCTTGTCTACATAAGCCGCGTGGTGCTTGTCGTGATGCAGGTGCATGGTTTCAGCGTCGATGTACGGTTCGAGGGCGTCGTAGGCGTAAGGGAGCGGCGGAAGCGTGAACGGGCCGGACGCCGATGCAGTTGCGGGTGCGGCGGCCTGGGCAAAGGCACGAAATTCATCCCAGGGTCTGGCGATGGCGAACGATGAGGCAGTAGCGAGTCCTCTGAGGACAGAACGGCGATTCATCAAGTTTCTCCGATCAGGTGATGGGGCGCAGGTTTCAACCCGCCGCGACGAAGACGCAAAGGGCGCACATCCATGCCCGGAGCCCGGGTGCAGGGACGAGCGTGGCGCGGGAGAGCGGCGGAGCGGAGAGCCTATGCCTGTAGCGGAGGACCGCGTTTCTGGCGGGTGCGGCTGAAGGAGATACGCCAGAGTGCGTCGGTTTGAGGTGCGAGCGCCGGATGGCGGACGATCTCAGAGAAAAACAAACTCGTATGCATTAGTTGATACGGCGAGCTATGCGCGGCTACCGCGGCGAAGGGCGCGTAGGGGCACTTTTCTTCAGCCGTTGATACGTGGAGGTGCTGCGCCCACTCATCGAAAGCTAAGCGCATGGCGCAGTGATGCTTTCCATTGCGACGGCAGCAGGCCGGCAGATCGGCGTCAGAGCTGGAAGTAAAGAGGGGCGCGATCAGCGCGTAGCTGAACAGTACGAGGAGCGCGATGGCAGGGCAGCGGCGCATCGGTGGCGTTGAGTATACCTGAGCTGCCGTTTAGACGGTCAGGTTATCCCTGACGAAAACTCCGCTGCGAATCCTCATCGAGTTGGATAGTTGCGGCAGGAAGGAAGACACGCCTCGACCTTAGCGCGACGCTCCGGTCCCGGCGAGAACCGCCTGCGGCGAACCGCTTGCGACTTGCTTACAATACGGGCAGACCTTTTGGTAGACCATGGCGACTCCCCCAACCAGCGCCGGTGGCGTCCCTGACGCTCGCTTATTCGGCAGAACCAGGCTGGTGCTGCTCATCGCCTTGCTGTCGATTCTCGCGGTGTGCGTGGTGTTTTCCTGGATCACGCGCGGAGCCATGGCGAACCTCGCCTTTTTGCGAGCGCATGGCGGGGCAGAAGGCCAGTCCGTTGTGGACCTGAGCCCGTGGCAGACCGCTCAGACGCTGGCTTCGCTGGCCGTGACTGCCGAAGAGAACGAATATGCCCGCGAGGCGGAACACCTCGCCGACCACGAGGTCGACCAGGCTTTCGCGGCCGCCCTGCGCGCGACGGAGCTCCAGACGCGACAGAGGGTTCTGACCGGCGAGGCGCTCGAGCTGTCGCAGAAGGTGGCCGCACTGCAGCAGCAGATCGCGCAGGACCGCGCCCAGGCAGAGGAGCTGAAGGCGAAGGCCGGTTCCCCCTCTTCGCCGGTCGTGCCGGGCGCTGCCGCCGGCGGCGACGCCGCTGAAATGGCAAAAGCGCAGCTCGACCTCGACACCGACGAGCTCGCCGACGCGCAGAGCGATCTCGACCGGGCCACCGGCAACCAGAGCGCCCGCATCCAGAGCGAGCTGGCGGCGCACGAAGCTGCGATGCGCAAGTACGACAGCCAGCAGCAGAGCGCGAGCCAGGCGGCGGCGGTTTCCGTGAAAAGTCACGGAACGCTGGCAGGACGGCTCAAGGCCTGGTTCGATCAGCGCAGCCGGTATGCGTCGATCGAGCAGGCACTTGTCGAAGCGCAGAGCGATGCGCGGGGCATCACCGCTGAGCACAACGCTCTGGAGGCGAAGGTGAAAGCTGCGGCCGCCGCGAGGACCAGCCCATCGACGCTGGCAGAGTTGCGGAATCGCAGCGCCGAAAGGCAGATTCTTTCCATCGACGACGATCGCATCCAGACCGAACAGCAACTGGCATCGGTTTACAACAAATGGGGCCAGCAGGTCCGGCTGCAGCATCGCATCGTTCTGCACTTGATCGTCCAATCGCTCGAGCTCATCATCCTGATTGTCCTGTGCATGATTGTGGGCGACACGCTTGTGCGTCGAGTTATGGCGCATCCCAGTCTCGATCGCAAGCAGCGGGAGACTCTGCGGACAATCCTCGAAGTGTGCGTGCAGGTGGTGGGCGTTTTGCTGATCGCGCTGGTTCTGTTTGGGCCGCCCCATCAGACCGGGACAATGATCGGGCTGGCGACTGCGGCGATCACGATTGCCCTCCAGGATTACATCCTCGCGTTTCTGGGATGGTTCATGCTGGTGGGCAAAAACGGCATTCGCGTAGGCGATATGGTGGAGATCAACAGCGTGTGCGGGGAAGTCATCGAAGTCGGTCTGGTGAGCACGACGCTGCTGGAGACAAGCTGCCTGGCGGAGAAGGGGGAGCCGACCGGGCGCCGCGTCTCCTTCCTGAACAGCTTCGCGATTCGCGGCCAGTACTTCAATTTCTCCAGCGAAGGGCAATGGCTGTGGGACGAGATCGCCGTCAGCGTGCCACCCGGCGAAGACATCTACGCCTTCGCGAAGAGTGTCGAAGAGGTGGCTCGCCTGGAGACGGCAGAGAGCGCTCGCCTGGCCGAAGAGGAGTGGAAGCGCAGTAGCCGGGTGGCCGGGCTGACGCGGCTCGGCGCAGCGCCGATTGTCACGTTGCGGCCATCGGCTGCCGGCATCGACCTGCAGGTGCGCTACGTGACGAGAGCCCCGGGCCGCTTCGATGTCCGCGATCGCCTGTACCGGGAGGTGATCCAGCTCCTCCGTGAAAAGGGAAAACCTGCGCAGGCGGCGCCGCCTGGTGCCGCAGATGCAAAGGCTCCAGTCTAGGGACGGCCGAGACTGCGGGTCTCGCGAACGGAGAGCAGAACGCCGGGTTCTCGTTCCACACGAAAACGAGACCTTCGATGTTCATGCGGTGTATCGGGTCAGCAGGACGACGCCGGATTTCGCTCAGGTTAAATGCCGCCGTTAAAGATGTTCTTCGACAAGTAGCGTTCGGCGGAATCAGGAATGATTGTGGCGACTCTCTTGCCGTGGCCAAGACGCCGGGCGATCGCGCAGGCGCAGTGGACCATGGCTCCGGAGCTCGATCCGGCGAGGATTCCTTCTTCGGCGGCCAAGCGGCGCACTGCCGAGAAGGCTTCTGTATCAGGAACGGCGACAATTTCGTCGCAAACGGAGCGGTCGAAGGTATTCGGAACAAACGAGACGCCGATTCCTTCGACTTTATGAGGTCCCGGTTCGCCTCCCTGAAGGATCGAACCCTGGGTTTCGACGGCGACGGTCAGGATGCGGGGGTTCTGCTCCTTGAGAAAGCGCGCGATGCCGGAGAAGGTGCCGCCGGTACCCACGCCGCCGACGAAGGCGTCGATCCGGCCTTCCATCTGATCCCAGAGTTCCACGGCAGTAGTGTCGTGGTGAAACTGCGGATTCGCGGGGTTGTCGAACTGAAGGGCGGCCCAGACATTGGAGTCGGACTTGGCAAGGGCGAGCGCGCGGCGGATCGCGCCGGACATGCCCTCAGCCTCCGGCGTGCGGTGGACTTCCGCGCCGAATCCACGCATAAGCGCGCATTTCTCTTCCGCGTAACCTTCCGGGACAAAGAGGACGACCCGGTAGCCTCGATTGACGCCGACGAGGGCGAGTCCCACGCCCGTGTTGCCGGCTGTGGCTTCCGTAATGATGGAGTCTTTGTGCAGGATGCCGCGGCGTTCGGCGTCGAGAATCATGCCGAGAGCCGCGCGATCCTTCACGGATCCGCCGGGGTTAAGGAACTCGAGCTTGGCGAAGAGGTCGGCATGATCCGAAGACACCAGGCGGCGCAGCTGCACGAGCGGAGTGTGGCCGATGAGGCCGGTGATGTCGGACGCGGTGCGGAGGGGGGTGGAGGTGCTGGTGGGGGGCATGTCTTTTACAGGGTACAGCGTACATGGCGAAGGGTACGAGTACCAATCCGGGCACCGGGCCGAACGCAGGAAACAGGTGACGAGTGACTGGTGGCAGACGGGCGATCAGAAGGAGTAACGCGTCGGATTCGGCAAGAAGCGAGAACCAAAAACGGCCAACACCCGCCCGCGAAAGGCGATCAGGAGGCGGTGGGAGCGGTTTCAGCGACGCTGGTCTTGCGAGGCGTCTGCTGATTTTGCGGGGTCGGGTAATAACCGGTACGCGTCCGCACGAACAGCTTGCCGTGGTGGGCGGCGTGAGCCTCGACACGAACGGTGCGGTATCCGCCAAGGCTGGCGGCTTTGCTGGAGTGGTAACCGATGGTGTACTGGTTGCGAATATCGCGGGCGACTTCAGCAGCGATGTTATCGACGTCGGCCAGCGACTTGGGGAAGAAAGACAGCCCCCCGGTCTCGTCGGAAAGCAGGGTCAGTGCGCGCTTGGCGCGGTGCGCCTCTTGTCCTTTGTCGTCATCGCCGAAGAGCAGCCCGATGGTGTAGATGACGGGACCTCCGAGGTCCTGCACGCGGCGGATGGTCTGCTCGAGGTTCAGCGTCGAGGCGTTGTCCTCTCCGTCGGTGATGATGAGCAGCACCTGCTTGGAGCGGCGGGCTCCATGCGAAAGCTGGTCGGCGGAGGCGACCACGGCGTCGTAGAGAGCGGTGCCCCCGCGTGATTCGATATGCGAGAGGCCCTGGCGCAGCTTATCGATGTCGGAGGTGAAGTCCTGATCGAGGAAGGCCTCGTCGGAGAAATTGACGACGAAAGCTTCGTCGCTGGGGTTGGAGGCGCGCACCAGGTCCAGCGCGGCGGTGTTCACGGCCGAGCGCTTGTCGCGCATCGAGCCTGAATTATCGATCAGGATGCCGAGAGAGACCGGCACATCGGCGTGGGCGAAGGAAACGATGTTCTGCAGCGTGTTGTCTTCAAACACGTGGAAGTCGGCCTGCGTGAGGTCCTGCACCAGATGGCCGTCCTGGCCGACGACGGTGCAGGGCAGCTGAACCTCATCGACATCGCGGCGCAGGGTATAAACGCCGTGGTCGCGATGGACTTCCTGGTTCGGATTCGGGTGAGAGGGACTAACGGCTGCATCGTCGGCGGAGTCCGGAGAGACGATGGGGTCGTGGTCGACGTCGAGCGAAGGCTGGGTCTCGGGCTGCTGGGGCGACGGGACGACCGCGGGCGTCGATGGCTCGACAGGCTGCGGGACCGTTTGGGCTGAGGCGGCGGGAGCCTGGGCGGCCGGCGCTTGCGCAGGCTCCTGTGCATGGAGAGCCAGCGAGGCGGCGGCAACGAAGACGGTGCAGAGGAGGAAACGGCTACTGCAAAGGCGCATAGTATCCGGTGCGGGCGTGTACAGTCAGCTGCGGCAAGCCTGGGGGCGGCGACAGCTTTACCTTCACTTTACGCCATTTCCCGTCCATCCTCGCATTGTCGGTCTTGTAGCCGAGCACATATTCGTTGCGCAGTTCGGCGCTGATTCTGGTGGCGATGTCGCCCATCTCAGACAGGTCGTCGACGCGAAACAGACGGCCGCCCGTGTCGTTGCTGATGTCGTTGAGCAGCAGCGGGCCATTGCGCTCCTCGATCGTGGCAGCCTCGGGATCGAAGATGCCGATCGAGTACACCTGGGTGTCGGCTTCGCGCACCGCGGATCGGACCTCATTCTCCGTGTACCGGCTGTTATTGTCGCCGCCGTCGGAGACGATGAGGAGGGCCTTGCGCTGGAACTTGGCCTGCTTCATCTTCTCGAGGCCGAAATAGATGGCATCGAGCAGGGCAGTGCGGTGGCCCGGCTGCACTGTCGCCAAGCGAGCCTCGACGTCGTCGGGCGAGGATGTGTAATCCGTGATCAGCTCAGGCCGATCGTTAAATCCGATCACGAAGAACTCGTCCTGAGGATTCGAGGTCTTCATGAACTGGATCACGGGCCGCGAGCGCGCACGACCTTATTGCTCATGCTGCCGCTCAGATCGAGGATCACTCCGATGGAGACCGGAGCGTCGTCGCAGGCAAAGGTGCGGATGTTCTGGTTGTGATTGTCCTCTATCACCTGGAAGTTCTGCCTCTCCAGCCCGGTCACAAGACGATCCATCGGATCGGTCACGGTGAGTGGGACAAGCACGATATTGGTATCGACGCGGAACTGGATGCCACTGCGGAGCGAGGCGCCGGCGGTGATGGGAATCGAAGGGTCCTTTGTTGCGGCAACCGGGGGTGGCGTGGTGACATGGACGGTGTTGAGCGGATCTTCCTGCCCGCAGGCCAGGCCGCTTAGGAACAGAGGGAGGAGGGGAGCGAGGACGAGTGACAGCAGCGGAATACGGCACGACTCGAAAACCCGTGCTGGGGACCCCGGTAATGCCTGAACACCACGTCCACGCCCACTGATGGACGCCATGGCCGAACCTCTCGTTGGATGAATACTGGCACGATTAACGGACTTGCGCAAGAGTGTATCCCCGCTCCGGAGAGCAACAGGCGCCCCTTCGTTTTCAGACGGCCCGCTGTGGCGCGCCGTAAACAGCTTCGATGCAAGAGATCGGGAAACGTGTGGCCGGAGCGACAGGGAATCATTCGTAACACCGCGGCCATCTCGCGCCAGGTCTGAGCATTGAACTCGTCAGCGGCCTTCGCCGTAAGCGCGCTCAAGCTAAAATCGGTGGGAACACCAAAAACCCATGGCTCGCATCTACCCGTTTCGCGCACTGCGCTACAACCAGGCTCAGGTATCCGCACAGGATGTTGTCACCCAGCCCTACGACAAGATCACCCCGGCCATGCAGCAGGCCTATTACCAGAGGAGTCCGTATAACCTGGTGCGGATCATTCTGCGTATGCCGGAGCTGTTCGACGGCGAGGGCGATCTCTATACAAACGCTGCCCGGGATTTCGCCGAGTGGCGGCGGAACGGGGTTCTGGCGCAGGAGCGCCAGCCCTGCATCTTTGCCTATGCGCAGCGGTTCGCCGTTCCCGGGCAGCCCGGCGCGGTGCTGGAACGGCGCGGGTTTATTGCATTGGGAGAGCTGTATGAGTACAGCCAGGGCGTGGTGTTCCGCCACGAGCAGACCCTGTCGAAACCCAAGAGTGACCGGCTGAACCTGCTGCGCGCAACCCCGCGCATTTTGGCCAGATTTTCATGCTGTATTCCGATCCAGCCGGGAGCGCGGAAGGTGTGCTCTTCGACAACGGAGCGGCGGGGGAAGACGCTGCCGGATATCGAGGTCACGGACGAATACGGTGTCGTCCACCGCGTATGGAAGATCACCGACCCGGCGAAGATCAATTTGGTGGCCACCGGCCTCGAAGACAAAAAACTGATCATTGCCGACGGGCACCATCGCTATGAAACGGCGTTGAACTACGCGAAAGAGCGAGGCGCCAGTA
>CAWBEP010000012.1:0-380045 GCA_963787915.1 uncultured Acidobacteriaceae bacterium
GACGACGGCGAGCGCTCCGATGAGGCAGCCGATGACGGCGCCGTTGAAGACGCGCACCGCCGAGACGAACAGCGGCGTGTGCAGGTGCGAGAACGTGTCGACGATGTCCGACGTGCCGATCGCGATGCCGATCGCGAAGAGCCAGCCGACGAGCCGTTTGTGCTCGAGGCGCAGGGCCGGCAAGAGCAGCATGAGCGGGAAGCCGATCAGAAACTCCTTGAAGCGCGGCCGTACGCCGAGCACCGTCGTCAGTCCCGAACGAAGCAACATATCGAAGGCCGAGGGCGTGATGTCGCTCTGGTTTCCGCTGCGCAGCACATGAACGACCGCGACGGCCGCCAGCAGCAAGAGCATCGCGAGCTGGTAGATGCGGACCGGCTCGAGCGCGCTCGCTCGAACGCCGGGCGGATCGTTGCCGAACCGGCGCGAGTAGACGTACAAGACGAAGGCCAGCAGCGGCGGCAGCACGAGGACCGCCTTGACGCCGGCGAAGCGGTCGATCTCCTCCATCAAGAGCGGCGTGCTGACCAGCCCGACGACGACCAGCGCCCCGCCCAGCGCGAAAGCGGTCGCGACGGCGACCGTCCGCAGTCCGGCCGCGAGCGAGGCTCCCAGCGTCGGCGGCGCGTCGAGGGTGAATGCGCGCGGAATCGCCACGAAGCCCATCGTCGCGAACTCGATCGCGCCGGCCAGCGCCAGGAGCTTGCGTACGAGCAGATCGTGGTGGACGGCGTAGCCGAGCGCGACCAGCACGAGGTCGCCCAGGATCACCGCGTAGGCGAGCGGCGCGCGGCGGACCCCGAACGCTTCGAGCAGCAGCAGGAACATCGCCGGGACCGCGAGCGAGACGAGCGCGACGATCAGCGGGTTGATCCCGAAGGCGGGGACCGGCGTAGCGCGCCCCAGCTTGAAGCCCCTGGCGCGCAGGCCCTCGGCGATCCCCCGGATCATCTCGACGTTCGTCTTCTCGAGCGAGGCGCCGGGCAGGGCGTGGAGGTACGGCCGCAGGTAGACGACCCGGACGTTCCGTTCCCGCACGCCGAGCAGATAGCGCGCGATGACCGTGTCGTAGTCGAGCTTGTCGAGCTCGAGCTTGGGGATCGCCAGCACGCGCGTCGTCCGCTCGATCGCCTTTTCGGCCAGACCGTCGTTGCCTTTTTGGAGCTGGTTCTTGTCGTAGATCTCGATCGAGCCGAAGTTGAGGCCGGTGCGCTCGAGCGCGTCGGCGACGTCGTCGAGATGATCGGGAAAACCGAGCACCTCGGTGCGCTGGCCGAAGAAGATGACGGTCGACGGCTTCCACGTGCCGACGAAGAACGAGGCGAAGATGCGGTCGATGTCCGCTTTGTCGAAGCGTTCATCGTTCTGGATGCGCGGAATCAAGAAGAGGTGCAGCCGGCGCGTGAGCTCGAGCGGCCGCGAGGGCAAGCCGAATCCCAGCGCGTTGAAGTAATCGATCTGCGAGCGGATCGCGAGGATCGCCGGGTGCGCGGCCCGCAGCGTGCGGACGGCGTGCGGCCCCAGGTGCATCGCGAAGGCCGCGCGATAACGCGCCAGCTCGCGCGCATCCTCGACGACGAGGTAGATGTTGCGAGGCGAGAGGCCGCCCGCGCGCGAGAGCGCCGCCAACGTCGGATCGGCGAGCGGTGCGAGCCGGGCCTGGTCGATCAACTGCTGCCCCGAGATCGCGATCGCCGACGCGTCGTCGTTGACGTCCGAGCCGAGCTCCTCCGCGACGGCGAGCGACGTCAGCCCCGCGCCGCGCAGGGCCGTCAGCAGGGCCGCCTCGTTATAGCCGTACGACGCCGCGAAAGCGTGGAAGTCGGTATAGTCCATCGCCAGCTCGACGCGCCGCGCGCCGTGCTCCTTGCGCTCGCGCACCGCCCCCACGTAGAGTGCGGCGAGCAGCGAGACGAACAGCAGCAGACCGAGGAACAGCCGGTAGCGGCGCGGCGCGCTCACCGCGGCCGCCGCTTCACGAATTCACGCAGCAACTCGTTCACTCGTTCGTCGCCGCCCCGTCCAGCTGCAGATCATGTCCTCCCTCGATCGCCGTGGTCCCCTAGGCGCGTCGTCAGGTCCTCCAGAGCGGCCGCCGGGCCGCTGCTGGAGGGCGGACCGCCCTCCACGTGCGCCGCGACCCGCGCTTCCCGCGACCCTCCTTCACCTCCGGCGCGGAGGAGGAGGAGCGGGGCGTTGCCCTGGCCGCCGGCGTAAAGAACGCCTCCCGAAGCGAGGCGCCGAAATTCCCGTGCTTGACGCACGGAAGCCGGGTTCGGTATAGTGAGCGCACTTAACTGCAACCCATTCTGGTGGATCGCTTGTCGCTCACTCACCAAGCGCACGTAGATCGCACCGACGCGGAACGCGACGTTCGCATCGCCCTCCTGGGCTGCGGTACCGTCGGCAGCGGCGTCGCGCGACTGCTGGTCAGCTCCGAATCTTCAGTCCCGGCCCGCAGCGGAGTCGACTACTGGCTCTCGGCGATCGCCGTGCGTTCGCTTGCGAAACCCCGTCCGCCCGAGATCCCCGCCTCGCTCTTCACCGAAGACGCCGAGTCGCTGGTCGGCGATCCCTCGATCGACGTCGTCATCGAATGCATCGGGGGGACCGGCGTCGCGGCCCGGCTCGTCGAGGCGGCGCTGCGCGCCGGCAAGCACGTCGTCACCGCCAACAAGGACTTGCTCGCGACGCGCGGCCCCGAACTGCGCGCGCTCGCGGCCGAGCGGCGCGTGACCATCGCCTACGAGGCGGCGGTCGGCGGGGCGATCCCGATCGTGCGCACGATCGCGGAGTCCCTCGCCGGCGAGGAGATCCTCGAGGTCGGCGGCGTCCTCAACGGTACGACCAACTTCATCCTCTCCAAGATGTTCGAGGGACAGACGTACCAGAGCGCGCTCGCCCAAGCGCAGCGCCTCGGCTTCGCGGAGGCCGACCCGACCAACGACGTCGAGGGGATCGACGCGGCCCCTTCCCGACGTCCGGACCAGCAGATCCGGATCGGGCATGTGCGCTGTGTAGAGATGGCGGTGGATATCGACTTCCGCAATCTGGTCGAGCCGCAGACCTTTCCGCTGCACTTCTTCCGCAAGACGCCGAAAAACATCGACCAGTTCCGATCGGCCGCCGTAATTCAGTGCCAGGGTCAGTGTGGTCCCTGTGTTGTGCCTGGTCGCGTCGGCCGCCCAGCGCATACGCTCCCGCACCTCGTCCGGCAACTCGTCCGTACGTCCCACGTACTGGATGCGCACGTTGTTATCGTTCATGCGCTGCACATTGTTCGAGAGGTAGCTTTTCAGCAGCCGCATCAGAAAATTCACTTCCGTCTTTGGCCGCTTCAGGTTGTTCTCCAGGGAGAAAGCGTAGAGGGTCAGCCACGGCAGACCGATGCGGGACGCGGTTTCCACCACGTACTGGACCGCCTCGGCGCCCGGCCGGTGCCCAAAGAATCGCTTCAGGCTGCGCTTTCCTGCCCAGCGCCCATTGCCGTCCATAATGATGGCGACGTGGTGGGGCAGCCGTTGCGGATCGAGACGGCGATAAACCGCTGCCTCATCGGCGGGCAATTCATGAACTCGGCTGGAATTAAGTGACACGATGCCTTTCGCGTGGCTCCCAAAGGGGGACCGAACTTAGACGGCAATGTGCCGTTACATTGCCGGCACGTCGCGCCGCGTTGCGAAAGCTGGGAGCGCTTCCCTCTGTGCCGAATTATACAGACCCAGGGTGGCGGAAACGCGGCGCGGGGCCGCGTCCATCAAGCCGGGATTTTTCGAAGGTTGCCTACGCCGAACGGCGCCGTCCGCAGGCCATCTCGCGCACCTGGTTCAGGAACATGGAGCGCTGAAAAGCGTCGAGCTGCACAACCAGGGCTGCGATCTCCGCGAGAAACGGATCGGCCAGAACCGCTGCGGTCTCCCGCGCCCGGCGGCTTTGCCCATCGCGCAGCAGATCGCAGATGCCGACCTCCAGCGCTGTTGCCAGCCGCTGCAGAGACGACAGCGTCGGCACCGCCTTGCCATTCTCGATCTTCGAAATGTAGGTGCGCGGCACCTGCATCCGCCCCGCCAGCTGACGCTGGCTCAGGCTCCGCTCATGCCGCACTTCGCGTACCGCGCGCGCCACGTCGATGCCCTCCGCTTCCTCCACTCCCTGGGCATCGGTGGTGACCAGTTGCGGAGACAGCGGTTCAGGTTCATCGATCTCGAGGGGCTTGCGGCAACGTCTGCACAGCGAATTCGCCGTGCGGAATTGCACCAGGCTACAGAAGTCGCAACGAAGTACCTCGCGGGCCTCGACTGTTGCTAACGTAGTTGCCATAAGTTGTGCGGAACGCCAGAGCGAGCGATCCGGAACTGAGAGAAGCAGCGGATTGTAGCCGACGCCGATCCCAGCCCTAGAGATACATTGCGTGGAGGTTACCCTCTTTGTCAAGTTAAAACTGTGAGTCTTCCGCAAAATTTCCTTGGAATGCCCGAAAATGCCAGGAAAAGCCGAGGAAAAAACCCAGGGAAAACCGAAAGGACCGTATTCGATGCCCGAATCTGCTTTTACTCGCCAACGCGCCTGGTCGTTGCTCAACGAGCACACCCAATCCGCAAGCCTGCTCAAACACGCCCTCGCGGTCGAGACCTGTGTGCGCGCCTGTGCCGTGCGTCATGCCGAAGCCGCCGGCCTTAACGCCGGAGATCGCGATGCGCTTTTGGAAACCTGGTCCGCTACCGCGCTCCTGCACGACTTCGATTACGAGAAGCACCCCTCGCTCGAAGAGCATCCGTTCGTCGGTGTCGCCATCCTCGCAGAGCACGGCTGGCCTGAAGAAGTGCGCACCGCCATCCTCGGCCATGCTGAATATTCGGGCGTCCCGCGCGTCACGCCGCTGGCCAAAGCTCTGTTCGCCTGCGATGAGCTGGCCGGTTTTCTCACCGCCTGCTCCCTCGTGAAACCAACGAAGTCCATCCACGACGTGGAGGTTGCGGGCGTGAGAAAAAAGATGAAAGACAAAGCATTCGCCCGCGGAGTCAACCGCGACGACATCGTAAAGGGCGCCGCCGAACTTGAGATACCACTCGACGAACACATCGCCTTCTGTATCGCCGCCATGCAGGCCAACGCGGAAGCCCTCGGCCTGCAGGGCACGCCACCACCAATCGCGGCTCCGTAGCTGATCCCTGTAACCTGCAACCTGTCCCCTGTACCCTGTACCCTGTCCTCGTCATGCTTCTCTGGGTGCGCGCAATCGTTTTCAGCGTGCTGGTCCCCGGCGTCGTCGCCTTTTTCGTTCCACAGTGGCTGCGCACAACACCTGCGGCGGGCGCATGGTGGTCCCTCGGATGGATCGCGTTCGGCGTCGGCGCCGCCATCTACCTCCGCTGCCTCTTCGATTTTCTGCGCGCCGGAGGAACGCCCGCTGTCTTCTTCACGCGCCATGCTCGCGCTCTGCTCGGCGAAGAACCGAAAGAAGTCGTCCGCGGTGGCCTCTATCGATACTCCCGCAATCCTATGTATCTCGGTGTCTTCATCGCCATCGCAGGCCAGGCCGTCGTCTATCGCTCGACGCGGATCGTCATCTACCTGCTTATCGCCGTGGCTTTCTTCCATTGCGTCGTAGTTTTTCTCGAGGAGCCGCACCTGGCTCGCGAACGCGGTCGATCCTACGAAGAGTACTGCCGTCGCGTTCCGCGATGGCTCGGCCTTCCGCGCTTTTGATCCGGACCATTCACCCTAGTTGTAGGGAGGTGGCGCTGCCGGTTGAAAGGCCAGCAGCCTTTCCGGACAAAGGTGTTTGGCTGCTGCTTTCCCGCGGCGCGCGGGCCTGCCCGCCGTTCCATGACCGCTCATGCAATAGATGCAGAACGCTCCCGGGCCCATCGGCGGCCCTGGTTGATTTGCCTGCAAGGACGAGGGCGTATGCGCTTTGGCTACCATGGGAATCCTCCCCGTATCGCGTGACCACTGGATAGGTTCGTTACGGCTCACGAGAAGCGCGACCCTGTCCTTCTGAAGCTTTCGGGAAGGTCACACGAAGACATTGCGTCCAAGGATGAGTCTGCCTACCGTCCCCTCCAGCGCTGCTGTCACCCAGACCAGCCGTGCGGGATGGACGGTCGTATCGGTAATTACAATCTTCCTCAAAACGACCAGCGTCTGATGTGACTGCTGTCACAAAGGCATGTGGAAATGCCTCGCTGGATCAGGTCTCGCGGCGCCTGATCCACCTTTGCGCCGCGCGTGCTCTGCCCGGCCTGCCATGCTGGCGCCCCCTTTCCTCCACAGACCTTGCGCCACCATCTGCGCTTCGATAGAGTGGTCGGCGGTGCTACAGCTGAAAACGCTCAACGACGTTTTCTTCACGATCGCGGACAGCCGCCGCGAACGGGCCATGCTGGTTGAGGATTCGACCGGCGCCTGGCAGCCCGTCTCCACGTCCCTGGTTTATCAGCGTGTCCGCGCGGTCACCGCCGCGCTCCGCTCCTGGGGCATCACCAAAGGGGATCGCATCGCGATCCTCTCCGAAAACCGCTGGGAGTGGGCTATCGCCGATTTCGCGTGCCTCGCCATTGGCGCCGTCGATGTTCCCATCTATCCCACCCTTCTTGCCGAACAGATCGTCCCGCTGCTTGCCGATTCCGGATCGCGCGTACTGTTCGTCTCCACCTTCGCTCAATTCCAAAAGCTCGCCTCTTATCGTTCCACGGCCGCCCTCAGCCAGCTCGAACATGTTGTCCTTATGGACCCCGACTCCATCCCCGGCGCGGTGAATTTCTCCTCGCTGCTGATCGGCGCCGACACGCGGGGCAGCGAACGCGATCCTGCCTTCGACGCAGCCGCTCGCGAGGTTCAGCCTGGTGACCTTGCCACTCTTATCTACACCTCCGGAACCACCGGCGAACCCAAGGGCGTCCTTCTGACGCACGGCAACATCGCGTGCAACGTCAATCATTCTCTCGATGCGTTTGACCTTGATTCCACCGACTCCTGCATATCCTTCCTGCCGCTCTCTCACATCACCGCCCGTCACCTCGATTACGCTCTCTACGCGAAAGACGTCGCCGTCGCCTACTGTCCCTCGTTCGACAGACTCCCGCAGACGCTCACCGCGATCCGGCCCACCATTTTGGTCGCTGTTCCCCGGGTCTTTGAAAAAGTCCGCCAGGTCGCCGAGCAAAAAGCCTCCGAATCGCCGATTAAGAAGAAGCTCTTCGCATGGGCTCTCAGAACCGGCCAGAGACATCGTGAGGAAGTCGCGGCCGGCCGTACTCCATCGACCCTCTCCTGGAAACTAGCCAACGCGATCGTTTACAGCAAACTTCGCGCCGGATTCGGCGGCCGGGTTCGCTATGCGATCGCTGGAGGCGCACCCCTCGGCCTCGACACGGCACATTGGTTCGCCAGCGCGGGCATTCGTATCCTCGAAGGCTACGGCCTCACAGAAACCTCGCCGGTCATCGCAATCAATACCCCCGCCGCCAACCGGATGGGCTCGGTGGGCAAACCACTCCCCAACATCGAGTGCAGCATCGCCGAAGACGGCGAGCTGCTCGTTCGCGGCCCCAGCGTCTTTGCGGGCTACTGGAGGGACCGGGGCAACGCCGAGGTCTTCGATGTCGAGGGGTGGTTCCATACGGGCGACATCGGCCACATCGACAACGACGGCTTCCTCTACATCACCGACCGTAAGAAAGAGCTCCTGAAAACTTCCGGCGGCAAACTCATCGCTCCACAGCCGATCGAGAACAAGCTCAAAGCCAACTTCCTCGTAGGCAACGTTGCCGTGGTCGGCGACCGTCACAAGTTTGCCTCCGCGCTGATCATGCCCAACTTCGCCGCGCTCGAGCCCTGGGCCGCGGAACGTGGAATCGCGGCCAACAACCGTTCCACGCTCGCCGAAGATCCTAAAATCCGGGCGGAATTCCAAACCATCGTCGACAAGGTCAACTCAACGCTTGCCAACTTTGAGACCATCAAGCGCTTCCGCCTCGTCCCCGACGAGTGGACCATCGACTCCGGCGAACTCACCCCCAGCATGAAACTCCGACGCCGCGTGATCACGCAAAAATATGCCAGCGAAATCGCGGAATTTTACGCCGACGAAGCCGTATCGAAACGCGGACCATTCGCCCCTGCACTGTGACCCGTGACCTGTCCCGTGTACCCTGCACCCTGTACCCTGTCTCTATGCCCGAAACACCACCATTCCCGCTCACGCTGGATGGCTCCAGCCTGCTCCATCAAATGTTCCGCTTCGACTGGGCCGCCTGGCGTCGGTCCGACCCCGCCACCCGTCAGCGCGCTCTCGCCGAGGCTTCTGCACTCCTTGTCCCCCTCGAAAAACCATCCTCGGAATCCCGCCCCAATCAGTCCCTCCTCTATGCTCAGCTTGGCCACAAAGGCGACCTCCTGCTCATCCACTTCCGCGACAGCATGGAGCAGCTGGCGGAGATCGAGCGCGACCTTGCCCGCACTGAGTTCAGCAGCTTTCTCCATCCCACCCACTCCTATCTGTCGATCGTCGAGCTGGGACTCTACGAATCGGCCTCCAAAACCTACGCCGCGCTCGCTGGTGATGGCATTGAGCCGCTCAGTGAGGAATGGGACCGCCGCATTGAGGACGTCGTTAATCGCCAGGCAGCAGCAATGTCCTCCCGTCTTTATCCCTCCATCCCCGAGACAAAATACATCTGCTTTTATCCCATGGATAAAAAGCGCGGCGAGCACGTCAACTGGTACACCGCGCCCATGCCCGACCGCGCCCGCATGATGCACGAGCACGGCATGATCGGACGCCGCTTCGCCGGCGAAGTGAAGCAAATCATCTCCGGCTCCATCGGCCTCGACGACTGGGAGTGGGGCGTAGACCTCTTCTCCGATCATCCTGGTGTCTTCAAGAAGCTGATCTACGAGATGCGCTTCGACGAAGCCAGCGCCCTCTACGCCCTCTTCGGACCTTTCTACGTCGGTGTGCGCCTCCCCGTCAGCCAGCTCGCCTCCTGGCTCCGCGTGGAGCACCAATGACCGCGCAGCAGCACTGTTTCAGCCTGCAGCTGGCGGCGAACGACACCACGGAGCTCGGCGAACTGTGCCCGGCGACCGGTGCCCGACGACCGGTGCCCGGCACCCCGTGCCCGGCATCCCGCGCCCGGCTCTGCGCTCTAAACCCCGTTCGGCTCCTGGCTCCCGGCGCCTGGCTATGAAGGTCTTTCTTACCGGCGCCACCGGATTCGTTGGCGGCCATGTCGCTCGCGAGCTTGCAGCCCGTGGCGCCGATCTGCTTCTCCTCACCCGCTCCACAAGCAACCTCGCCAACGTCGAAAGCCTGCTTTCCGGGTCGGAGGTCGATACCGTTACCGGCGATCTTCTTTCGCCTGACTCTCTGCGCCCCGCCATCCGCGGCTGCGACGCCGTCATGCATGTCGCCGCCGACTATCGCCTCTGGGTCCGCGATCCCGACGCGATGTACCGCTCCAATGTCGAAGGCACGCGTGCCCTTCTCCACATCGCCCGCGAAGAAAAGGTTTCGCGCTTCGTTTACACATCGAGCGTCGCCACCATGGGGTTCAAATCCGACGGCACCATCGTCGACGAAAACACGCCGGTCTCCCTCGCCGACATGATCGGTCACTACAAGCGTTCGAAGTTCCTCGCCGAGCAAGTCGCCATCGAAGCCGCTCACGCCGGCCAGTCCGTCATCATCCTCAATCCGACGACGCCCATCGGCGCCGGCGACCTCAAGCCGACGCCCACGGGCCGGATCGTCGTCGATTTCCTCAACCGCAAATTCCCCGCCTACGTCGACACGGGCCTCAACCTCGTCGATGTCGCTGAAGTCGCCCGGACTCACGCCGACTGCCTCAACCCCTCCACTGGCCTTTCCGGCGAACGCTACATCCTCGGAGGCGAAAATCTCACCCTGAAGCAAATCCTCGACAAAATGTCCGCGATCACCGGCCTTCCGTCACCCACGATGAAAGTTCCGCACGCCGTCGCGATGGCCTTCGCGTTCTTCGACGAAACCCTCACCGGCCGCATTCTGGGGAAAGAACCCCGCGCCACTGTCGAAGCGGTAAGCATGGGAAAGAAGAAAATGTTTGCCTCGTCGGCCAACGCCGAGCGCGAGTTAGGCTTCCGAATCGTCCCCGTTTACACGGCCCTGCGCTGCGCCATCGACTGGTTCCGCGCAAAGGGGTACGCGCCTGCGTATCCACGGTAATGTTGCCGGGCCGGATTGGCCCTCACCACTCTCCATTCCGAGTTTCTAATCACAGAATGTGATCTCACGAGGAGACGACATGATCAGGAAAACGGCGCTTGCCGCACAACCAATCGAGAATCGGATCTTTCTGATTCGCAGCCAGAAGGTCCTGTTCGAGATGACGCCGCCGCAGGGGCCTCGTCGACGGATCGGCTTCCACGTTGGGCCCGTCTCCGAGCCAAAGATGCTGCGAGCCGGCCAGGCTTAAGCGAAAATGCCACGGGCAACTTCACAACTAATCATCACGCCCCTGTTGACGCCAGGGCCCCGCCGCCATTCCGCCCCTGAATCGCAGCGATGGTAGCCTTGTTTCCATTCCCGTAAGCAGTCAAAGAAGAGAGAACATGCCCACCTGCCGATACTTCACTGCCGCCGTCTGCGTCCTTCTTGCCGGCCTCACCGCCGCCGCCCAGCAACAAACCTACCCCGCCGACGAGCTGGCCCCGAACTTCAAAGCCCCCGAACAGCCCAGCGACTTCGAGAAGCGCGTCGTCATGGTCCCCATGCGCGATGGCGTTAAGCTTTACACCGTCATCGTCGTCCCGAAAGGCGCGCACGACGCCCCCATTCTCCTCACACGCACTCCCTACAACGCCGCTGGCCGCGCCGAGCGATCGAAGAGCCCACGTATGATCGAGGCCCTTCCCCTCAGCGACGAGGTCTTCGTCCAGGCTGGCTATGTCCGCGTCTATCAGGACGTTCGCGGCAAGTACGGATCCGAAGGCCCGTACCTCATGACGCCTCCGCCCGTAAACTCCGGCTACAATCCCTCCGGCGCAGACGACACCACGGATGCCTGGGACACCATCGACTGGCTCGTCAAAAATGTTCCCGAGTCCAACGGCCGCGTCGGCATGATCGGCTCCAGCTACGAAGGCTTTACCGTCGTCATGGCTCTGCTTAACCCGCACCCCGCGCTCAAAGCCGCAGCACCGGAAAGCCCAATGATTGATGGATGGATGGGCGACGACTGGTTCCACTACGGCGCCTTCCGCCAGCCCAACATTGACTACGTCCTCGGTCAAACTTCCCGGCGCGGCGAAGGTGTTTCCGTCCCGCACCTCCACCGTGACGACTACACCAACTATCTCGATGCTGGCTCGGCGAACGCGTTCGCAAAATCAGAAGGCGTTGATCAACTTCCCTACTGGCATGTCATCGTCGATAACCCCGCCTACGACGGGTTCTGGCAGAGCCAGGCCCTCGACCACCTCATCGTCCAGAGCCCCCTGACCGTTCCCACCATGTGGGAGCAGGGGCTCTGGGACCAGGAAGACATGTGGGGAGCCATCCACAGCTACCGCGCGCTCAAGGCAAAAAACACTCCCGCCAGCATGAACTATCTCGTGATGGGTCCCTGGTTCCACAGCCAGGTCAATCGCGAAGGCCGCAACCTCGGCCCCCTCGTCTGGGCCACCGACACCGCTGCACAATGGCGTCGCGAAGTTCTCTTCCCCTTCATGAACCAATACCTCAAGCCCGGTGCACCCGCAGCGCAGACTCCCCCCGTCTTCATCTACGACACAGGCCTTGATCACTGGGATCGCCCGCCCGTCTTCCCCGCAGCCTGCGAACAGGGCTGCCCCACAACGTCGCGACCGCTCTATCTCGCCGCAAACGGCAAGTTGTCGTTCGACCAGCCGTCCCCCGAGGCGCCAAAGTTCGACGAATACATCTCCGATCCCGCCAGGCCGGTTCCCTACCGTCCCCGCCCGATTGATGACGCAGATGGCATGGGCTGGCGTACCTGGCTCGTCACCGACCAGCGCTTCGTCGACGGCCGCCCCGACGTCCTCACCTTCGAAACCGAGCCGCTTAAAGAAAGCATGAAGCTCTCCGGTGAGGTGATGGTCCATCTCATCGCATCCACCACCGGCACCGACGCCGATTGGGCAGTCAAGCTCATCGACGTCCAGCCCGACCAGATTCCCACCACGCCCATGAGCGGCTACGAACTCCCTCTCGCCACCGACATCTTCCGCGGCCGTTACCGCACCAGCTTCGAGCACCCGCAAGCCATCGAGTCCAACACGCCGCTCCCGTTTGTTTTCGCGCTGCCCATGGTCAACCACACCTTCCTTCCCGGACATCGCATCATGGTCCAGGTTCAGTCCACGCTCTTCCCCCTCTACGATCGCAATCCGCAGAAGTTCGTGCCAAACATCTTCCTCGCCCAGCCGGGCGATTATCAGAAAGCCACGCAACGCATCTGGCACACGCCCGGCGAAGCCAGCTACATCAGCCTGCCGGTTGTGCCTTAGGCGGAGACGAAACCCTGGATCTGTGTTGATCCCTACGGGTTGTGCTCCGGCAGCATCACCGCGTGCTCCCGCGTCAGCGTGATCCGCAGCGTCGCCCCAACCACATGCGTCGCCGCGCCGGTTGCCGGGTTCTTTTGCAAATAGTAGAGATCCACCAGCAGCCGCGGTCTGAGGTGTGCACCCCCACCCGCCTGCAGCCGATTCTGATTGAAATCGCCAGCGGAGAGGTTGAAGAACACCTCGTCGTCCAGAAAGAAGTGCGCGCAGCCCACCGCATAGTCAAAGAGCAACCGGTTGCGGTAACGCACCGGCTCGCCGGGATAACCGATCAGCTTTTCGAAGCGGTTCCGGTCTGCCACCGTGAAACCACCCTCGTGCAAAGTCTCTGTCAACGCCGCCAGAGGCAAGTGCACGTGGTAGGGATCCTGGGGCAGATCGGCGTAAAGATATCCTCCCGTCAACGTCAGGTGAACCGGCAGATGAAAATCAGCCATCAGCCCGGTCGCCGCAAGCTGAGGATTGGGCAGGCTGGAGTCGGTCCGCGCCACAAACGGCGCAAGCAGATCCACCTTGCCCCAGGTTCCGGCTAAATCCACCTCATTCCACGACTGGAACTGCTGAGCACGAACCTCCTGACAGGCGATCGGGAAAAACAGCAGCGGCGTGGCCCAACAGCAGATTTTTCTCGCGAGCGGGCGCAACCACGCCAATCCGTTACTTCGCCATCTCATACAAAATCCCGATCGCCTGTTGGGCTTTCGCCTCCCGGAAATCCCCCGCAATCTCCCCCGCCAGCGTCATCACCGAAACCACCGTCGCCCCCGCCTTCGCCATCCGCAGCAGCGCGGCCTGTTCTGTTCGTTCGCTCATCCCCCCGCAGGCATCGATAACCGCGAACACCTTATACCCCTGGTCCGCCCCCGTGAGCGCCGGCAACTGCACCGCAAGCTCCGTCGCTACTCCGGAAATGAGCAGCGTTTTGCGCCCCGTTTTCTCAATGGCCGCCACGATCTCCGCATTCAGCATCGAGTCGCAGGTTGTCCGATAGTGCGTCGGCAGCTCGCCCAGCACCTCCGCAATCTCCGGGATCATCTTTGCCGAACTGCCATCCTCGCCCTGGATGCCCGACACCACAACCGGCATCTGAAACAACTTTGCCAGCTTCGCCAGCGCCCGTGCCGCCGTTTTGATCCGCGGCAGTGGATTGGTCTGCGTTAACTCGACGATCCCCTGCTGCAGATCGAGGAACAAGAGAACAGCATCGTTTGCGTCGATGCGGGAGCTTTGCGTCGCCATCGTTTCGAATCCTCTTTACGGTTGGAGTTTTGCTAAGGTTGGGGACGGGACAAGGCCGTCTGACTGTGCACTCGTCCGGTGATGAATGCGTTCTCCTGGCGCAGCACTGAAAAGGAGAAGCGCGACTCAGCGGCCAGCATCAGCGCGCCCGTTATCATGGCAGCCACCCCGAGCGCGCCACAGGAGAACGCGACAGCAAAAGTACTGGACACCCCGCGATCGGCGCCTGCGCTGACCAGGATGGCGCCGATCAGCGAGATCAGCGTGCTTCCCACAAACGCCGCTACCGCTGTGTAAAAGCACGTCAGCGCCCGCACGATCAGTAGCGTCCGCCGCTGCGCCGACTCCAGCTGCCGCACCCGCAGCTTCAGTTCTGCCGAATCCTGACCGCCGTCTCGCAGCACCATATCGGCCAGCTCGTGCGCCCGGTCCACCGCCCGCCCATACCGGTTGCCCGTTCCAAACAGCAGCACCGACGAAGCGTTGGTCAGCACTGCCGGGGCTGAGATAAAAGTGAGTACCGCAAACGGATTGGAAGGCAGCTGCATGGCTTTCGCTCGAACGATCCGGCTCGATGAGAATTGCGTACCGAACACGAACCTGATTCCGCGCTGAAAATGTCTCTGTCGCGGTAACGTTGTGACAAGACCATATCGTGCGTTCCGTGGTTCGCCAAGTACGCACAAATTTGTAAGTTGTGGAGCGCTCGTATGAAGGAACACTTCGGATGCCCGGTTCAGGCGACGTCCAATGTGCTCGCTGGAAAATGGAAGGTGCTCATTGTCTGGCACCTCTCCTTCGGCCCAAAACGATTTGCCGAGGTTCGTGACATCCTGCCCGGCGTCACGGAAAAAGTCCTCACCTCGCAGCTTCGCCAGCTCGAGGCCGATGGCATTGTTCATCGCCACGTCGGCTCCGAGGTCCCGCCCCACGTGGAGTATCGGCTGACTCCGGCCGGCGAAGACATGGTTCCGGTCATGGAGTCGATGTGCGCCTGGAGCACCAAGCACCTCGGCATCCCGCCCAGGTGGCCCCGCCCGGCACCACAACCCCAGCCTCAGGCCCAGGAGTAGACGCATGCGTTTCCTGCCGAACGTCCCTGCGGCCTACTCCTCCGTATTTCTGTTTTGTATTTCTGCGCGATTCCGGGGCCGCGCATCAGGTCGCTCTTTGAGAACTCGTCCGAGGCATTCTTTGCTCATTCACCCGCGCGGTTGCAGGGTCCAGCTTTAAGAATCGAGCCACTCTGTCACCTGTTACCTGTAACCCGTAACCTGCACCCTATTACCTGTCCCCTTTACCCCCCACTCAGATGGGCGACCGTTAACCACATCGCCAATGCCAAGGGGGTTGCTGAACCAGACCAGCGAGCCAAATCAACGAGATCCGGAGGGGTCACCCCCCCTTGAAACGGAATTGCCGGGAACCCTGTTAGCCTGTCTCCATCCCTCTTTGGCACTCCTATGAAACGAATCGCCCTCATCGCCGCATTGCCCAGCGAGCTTCGCCCGCTCACCCGGCACTGGCCCCGCCACGCTCACCTCGCCCAGGGCCACTTCGGTGACATCGAAGCCATCGCCGCCTGCTCCGGTATGGGCGAAAGGGCCGTCACCCACGCCTGTGAACGGGCTCTCGCTTCGGGCAATCTCGATGCCCTGGTCTCCGTCGGCTACGCCGGCTCGCTCTCCTGCGGACTCAACCCGCCCGAAGCCGTCGCCGTCAGCGAGGTTATCGACGCCCGCACCGGTGAACGCTTCCCCACCACCAACCCGGGGGACTCATCAAAGGGCAGCCGCAAGCCCCAGCGTCTCGTCACGCTCGATCACGTTGCCTCGCCCGAAGAAAAGCGCATGCTCGGAACAACCCACCAGGCCACCCTCGTCGACATGGAAGCCGCCACCGTCGCCCGCTTTTCCCGCGACCACAACCTCGCCTTCCTCTGCTTCAAAGCCGTTACCGACGGCCAGAACGACGAGCTCCCGGACTTCAATCGCTTCACTACCCCTAACGGCCGGCTCCGCATCCCTGCGTTTGTAGTCTGGACCCTGTGGCATCCCCGGTACTGGCGGATCCTTGGCGAGCTCGAGAAGAACAGCCACCGCGCCGCCCATGAGCTCGCCCAACTGCTCCTGGCGAATTTTGCTTCCCCCTCCTCCCAGGGTTCGGTAAATTAGTTCACAGAGCTTCCATGGCAACCGCAACCACCAATGACCTTCAGGCGCGGATTCCTGTGCCCCTGCCCACCACCATGCGTGCTGCCGTGTATCGCGGCGTTAACGATGTTCGGGTCGAGACCGTCCCCGTGCCTGAAATCGGCCCCGGCGAAGTGCTCATCCGCGTCAACTGCTGCGGCGTTTGCGGCACCGACCTCAAAAAGATCCACACGGGCTCTCACTCAGCCCCCCGCATCTTCGGCCACGAAATGGCCGGCGTCATCGCCGCGACCGGCGACGGCGTCGAAGGCTTCGCTGTTGACGACCGCGTGATGGTCTTCCACCACACGCCCTGCGGTCGCTGCTATTACTGCCGCAAGAAGACCCCGTCGCAATGCAACGATTACAAACGCGTCGGCGTAACCGCCGGCTTTGAGCCCTCGGGCGGCGGCTTTGCCGAATACATCCGCGTCATGCCGTGGATCGTCGGCCGCGGCCTGATCAAAATTCCCGATGGCGTGCCTTTCGAACAGGCGGCCTTCGTCGAGCCCGTCAACACCTGCTACAAAGCCATCCGCAATCTCGCCCTCGAGCCCGACGAGACCGTCCTCGTCATCGGCCAGGGGCCGATCGGCATTCTGCTCGCCGCCCTCGCCGCGCGCACCGGCGCGAAGGTTCTCACCTCCGACCTCTACCCTGCTCGCCACACTCTTGCCGCTGCCTATGGACTCAACCACCCCATCGACGCGAGCAAGGAAGACGTGGTCGCCGCTGCCCATTGCGCCAGCGAAGGCCGCGGAGCCGATGCCGTGATCCTCGCCGTACCCGGCAACGCTCTCATCCGCACCGCCATGGATGCCGCCCGCCCCGGCGGCCGCGTTCTGCTCTTCGCCGCCACCCAGCACGGCGAAGCCACTTTCGATCCAGCCGTCGTCTGCATGGACGAAAAGACGCTCATGGGCTCGTACAGTTCTTCGTTCGAACTTCAACCCGAGGTAGAACAGATCGTCTTCGGCGACTATCGCAACGGTTTCGATCTGACCCGGCTCATCTCCCATCGCTTCTCGCTCGAAGACTCTGTCGAAGCCATCCGTGTTGCTTCGAATCCCTCCGCCACATCCATGAAGGTGTTCATCCAACCGTAACGGTTGCATCTTTGAGATAATAGGAAAGATGGCAGCGCAAATGACAGCCGCCGTTCTCCACGGCCGGGAGGACCTGCGTATTGAACAGGTGCCCATGCCCAAGGCCGGTCCCGGCGAAATCGTTGTCCGCGTCCATGCCGCGCTCACCTGTGGAACCGATCTGAAAGTCTACAGGCGCGGCTACCATGCGCGGATGCTCAAGCCTCCGATCCCGTTCGGGCATGAGCTTGCCGGTACCGTGCATCAGGTCGGCCGCGGCGTCGTTGCCTTTCGCCCCGGCGATCGCGTTGTCGCTCTGAACTCCGCGCCCTGCGGCGACTGCTACTATTGCCGCCATCAGCAGGAGAACCTCTGCGACCGGCTCATCTTCAATAACGGCGCCTATGCGGAATACCTCCTGATCCCTGCGCGGATCGTCGCGAAAAACACCCTCCGCATCCCCACCGGCATATCGTTTGAGCACGCTGCTCTTACCGAGGCTCTGGCCTGCGTGGTTCGCGGTATGGACGAGTGCCAGCCGCAAACCGGGGACACCGTGGCCATTATCGGCGCCGGCCCCATCGGCCTTATGTTCATGCACGTCGCCCAGCTCGCCGGACTCCGCGTGATCGCCATCGTCAAGCGGGACGAGCAGATTGCCGCCGCCACACGGTTTGGGGCTACGGAAGTGATCCAGTTGGCCAAAGACACCGATCCCGTTGCCGCGGTGCGCGCCCTGACCCCCCAGCGCCGGGGCGTCGACATCGCCATCGAAGCCGTTGCCACCCCGCTCGCCTGGCAATGGGCCGTCGACATGGTCCGCAAAGGCGGCACGGTGAACTTTTTCGGCGGATGTGCGGCCGGCACCAAAGTCGAGCTGGATACGAACCGTCTGCACTACAACAACATCACCCTCCGTGCGAGCTTCCACCACACTCCGGCAGCGGCACGCAAGGCCTTTGACCTGATCACCAGCGGTCAGTTCCGCTGCAGCGACACCATCACCAGCCGCGCCCCTCTCTCCGAGCTCAACCGCGTCTTCCGCCGCCTCATGAATCGCGCCGGCGACATCAAGACAGCGATCATTCCGTAGAAAGCCGCTCACCCGATGACGGCCAACGTCGCAAACCACACCGCACTTCATGAAGAGTTGCTCGAAAAGGGATGGGCCGCGCTTCCGCCTGACTATCGCATTCCCGACACTCCTCCGACACTGGAAGAGGCCCGCGCCTGGTGCCGCCGTCTGGCGGAATCCCACTACGAGAATTTCCACGTCGCCTCCTGGTTCCTGCCGCAGCGGCTACGCCCCCACTTCCATGCCATCTACGCCTACTGCCGCGTCTCCGACGATCTGGGGGACGAGGTTGGCGACCCCCAGGCATCTCTCGCGCTGCTCGACCTGTGGGGCACAGAACTCGACGCCTGCTATCGCGGCACAGCCTGTCATCCGGTCTTCGTCGCCCTGGGGGAAACCATCCGGGCCTGCGAGATTCCGAAAGAGCCGTTCGCCGATCTGCTGGTCGCCTTCCGTCAGGATCAGACCGTGACCCGCTTCCCCACCATGGAGGACGTTTTGGGTTATTGCCGATACTCGGCAAACCCTGTTGGTCGTATCGTCCTCTATGCCTGCGGCTACCGCGATCCCGAGCGCTTCGCACTTTCCGACCAAACGTGCTCCGCTCTCCAGCTGGCCAATTTCTGGCAGGATGTTCGCGTGGACTACGCCAAAGGTCGCGTCTACATTCCCGACGAAGACATGCAGCGTTTCGGGATCGACGAAGCCAGCATTGCAGCCGGAAACTTCACACCTCAGTTCCGTGAGCTGATGCGGTACGAAGTTGACTGCGCCCACCGCATGTTTCAGGCCGGCCTGCCTCTCATCCGCATGGTCGATCGCGAGCTGGCCCTCGACCTGGACCTCTTCTCGCGTGGCGGCCTGGAGATTCTCCGTGCCATTGAACGGCAGGACTATAACGTTTTGCGGGCGCGGCCGGTCATCTCAAAGACGAGGAAAGCCGGTCTGCTTCTGCGCGCGTTCGCCAAAAAATGGAGCGCGGCTTGATCCCTGCCGCCACTGCCGGCGGACAGCGATTCGCCGATCTCAAGCTCGCCGCAGCCTACCAGGAATGCACTGACATCGCCCGCCAGCAGGCGAAGAATTTCTACTACGCCTTCCTCGCGCTTCCGACGCCGAAACGCGACGCGATCTGCGCCGTGTACGCCTTCATGCGTCACGCCGACGATATCTCCGATGATGAATCACGGCCCCGCGCGCAACGGCGCGAGACGCTGGACGCCTGGCTCGACGAATGGCACCGGGCGGCTGCCGGAGCCTTCACCGATGATCCTGTCTTCATCGCCCTCGCCGACGCACGCCTCCGTTTCGAAATCCCTATGGACCTTCTCGACCAGCTGGTCCAGGGCACGGCGATGGATCTTATCCCTCCGACAGCAGATAAGGCATCATCGAACGGCGCGGCGCGCACCGCCCTCGACACCTACGCGACCTTCGAAGACCTGCGCCAGTATTGCTACTACGTGGCTTCGGTTGTTGGCCTCGTCTGTATCCGTATCTTCGGGTACAGTGATCCACGCGCCGAGCAGCTGGCCGAGGAGACCGGCGTCGCCTTCCAGCTCACGAACATTCTGCGCGACGTAAAGGAGGATGCCGAGCGCGGCCGCGTCTATCTGCCGCTGGAAAATCTCGACCGCTTTGGGGTCCGCATCGAAGAGCTGGCTGCCCTCCGCGATGGCGCCCACATGACCCTCAACCAGCGCGAGCTTTTGGAAAGCCTCGCAAAACGGGCCGAGGACTATTACAAATCCGGCTTCACTCTGCTGCCCCTCATCGACGCGGACTCCCGCCCCGCACTCTGGGTCCTCGTCACCATCTACCATGAGCTCCTCCTCCGCATCGAACGCCGCAACTTCGACGTGTTCTCCGAGCGCGTTCGCGTTCCCACGGCTACCCGGCTCGCGATCCTCCTGCGCGGGCTCACCCAGGTCCTGCGTTACCGTCTGACCAGCTCGGCTGACCCCGATGCCTGAACCGCAGTCCAGAACCGTCACCGTCATCGGTGGAGGCCTCGCCGGCATCGCTGCCGCCTGTGCCCTGGCGGACGCGGGCTATGGTGTGCGTCTGCTCGAGCGGCGCCCCTACCTCGGCGGCCGCGCATCCTCCTACGAATATCCCGGCACAGGCGAAGTCATCGATAACTGCCAGCACGTCCTCATCGGACGCTGCACCTCGCTGATCGACCTCTACCGCCGCCTCGGCGTTCTCGATGCCATTCGCTGGTATGACCGTTTCACTTTTCTCACGCCCGGCGGCCCCGGCTCTGCCAGTCAGGCCAGCACCATCGAGCCCAGCGGGCTCCCCGCTCCCTTTCACTCCACGCTCGCGTTTTTGCGCGCGCCGGCATTTTCGCTCATCGATAAGCTGGCCATTGCGCGAGGCCTCGCCGCCTTCATGCCCGGCCTTCCACCCGACACATCGGAGAATTTTGGCCAATGGCTCAACCGACACCAGCAAACGCACAACGCCGTCGAACGTTTCTGGAAGCCCGTCCTCGTCTCCGCTCTCAACGAAGATCTCGACCGCATCTCCGTCCACTACGCTGCGAAGGTCTTCCGCGAATCCTTCCTGCTTTCCCCCGAATCCGGCCGCATGGGCATTCCCTCCATCCCTCTGAGCGAGCTCTATGGGCGAGCCATTGGCTATTTGCGGGAACGGGGCAGTGAGGTCTTTCTCCGCACCAGCGTCGAATCGATTCAACCCACGCGGAACGGTTGGCTCACCACAACATCCGGCCAGGTCTTCGCGTCCGAAGCTGTCATCCTGGCGCTCTCTTTTGAAGCCACAGCGGCGCTGCTGCCGAACTTGCCCCAAAATCCGGCGAGCGAGGAACTTGCGGCTCATCTGGCCCAATTCGAGCACTCTCCGATCACCGGAATTCATGTCTGGCTCGATCGCGAAATCACCGACCTGGACCACGCCGTTCTGCTCGACACCACCATCCAGTGGATGTTCAACAAGTCTCGCCTTCAGCCCCGGCGCCGCGATACGCAGGGTTCTTACCTTGAGTTGGTTGTCAGCGCCTCGCGCTCGCTGGTTCCCATGGCGCGCCAGCCGATCATCGATCTCGCCCTCAACGAGCTGTCACGATTCTTCCCCGCCCTCGCCACCGCCAATCTTCTCAAGGCAGCCGTGGTGAAAGAGGTCCGTGCGACGTATTCCATCCAACCCCTGCTCGACCAGATTCGCCCGTCATCGACAAGCCCGTGGCCTGGAATCTTCCTCGCCGGAGACTGGACAGCGACCGGATGGCCTGCAACGATGGAGGGAGCGGTGCGCAGTGGTTACCTTAGTGCGGAGGCCGTGTCCCGCTCATGGGGCGATTCTCCGGCTTTCCTCGCGCCCGAGTTGCCCCCGGCCGGACTCATGAAGATCTTCGCTAAGTCTAGGAAAACAATGCGGGTATAGGACAACTGAAGCGGGTGTTTCCGTGTTCGCTCTGTGCAAAGAACCATCAGCGCCCAAAACGAGAGAGACCTGCAGAAAGGTTGTCTGTCTCTGTAGTTATGTCCTAATGGGTCATTCCCACGGGCATTGAATTTTGACATGATTGCTGTCACTCCCCGCGGATGCAGGAAACCTGAACGCCTCATCAGGTGTCCCAAACTAATGGGAGGTTGGTAAGACTTCTTTATGCATGACCTTTTGGACCATCTCGCGCAACTGAGCAACTACCTGCCGGCAATTCTCATTACCATCGGCGTGGCTGCGCTGGTCACCTGCGCAGTTGGCTGTTCTTCCGCTCCCTGCAAAGAGAAGGACGACCTGTTCCATCGCGAAGTGTATTGACTGCGTGAGCGGCCCGCGGCGTGGCATTCGCCGCTATTCGTCCTGTTCCCTTAACTTAGCGATCACGCTAAAGTCCTCCAGGGTCGTCACATCGCCTTTGATCTCGCCGTGCGTGGCCATCTCCCGCAACAGGCGACGCATAATCTTCCCCGACCGCGTCTTGGGCAGCTGATCCGTGAAGCGGATGTCGTCCGGCCGCGCGAGGGAGCCAATTTCCTTCGCCACCCACGTCCGCAATTCGTTTTTTAATTCAGGCGTCGGCGTATACCCGCCCTCCAACGTCACGAAAGCGGAGATAGCCTGCCCCTTCAGGTCGTCCGGCCGCCCGACAACCGCGGCTTCTGCCACCTTGGGGTGGGCCACCAGCGCCGACTCCACTTCCATGGTGCCCAGACGGTGCCCGCTGACGTTGATGACATCGTCGACCCGCCCCATCAGCCAGAAGTAGCCATCTTCATCCATGCGCGCACCGTCGCCGGTGAAATAGGATCCCGGAATATCCGACCAGTACTGCTTGACGTAGCGATCCGCGTCGCCCCAAATCGTCCGTGCCATCGAGGGCCACGGCCTGCGAATGACGAGCAGGCCGCCCTGCCCCGCTGGAACCGGCTGACCTTCTTTTGTAACGACCTCGGGCACGACTCCAAAAAATGGCCGCGTCGCGGACCCCGGCTTGGCCGAAACAGCACCGGGAATCGGAGAGATCATGATCGCGCCCGTCTCGGTCTGCCACCAGGTGTCAACAATCGGGCAGCGCCCTCGGCCAATGACCTCGCGATACCAGATCCAGGCCTCCGGATTAATCGGCTCACCCACCGTTCCCAGGAGGCGAAGCGTGCTCAGATCGTGCTTCGCGGGGAATGCATCACCCCATTTGATGAACGCGCGGATCGCTGTCGGCACCGTATAAAAAACCGTGACCTTGTGGTCGTCGATGATCTTCCAGAAGCGGTCCGGCTGCGGATGATTCGGCGCGCCCTCATACATGAGGGTGGTCGCACCATTCTGCAGGATGCCGTACACCACATACGAGTGGCCCGTCACCCACCCGATGTCCGCCGTGCACCAGTAAACATCGTCTTCGCGCAGGTCGAAGATGTACTTGCTGGTCAGGTAGGTTTGCACCGAATAGCCGCCCGTCGTGTGCACGAGGCCCTTGGGCTTGCCCGTGGTTCCCGACGTGTAGAGGATGTAAAGCGGATCCTCGGAGTCGAGTTCCTCCGCCGGACATTCCGACGAGACCTTCGCCATCAGCTCGTGCCACCAGTGGTCGCGGCCCGGCTTCATCTCGACCGCCGACCCGGAACGTCGATACACCACCACGTTCCTGACCGACGGGCATTGTCCGACCGCCTCATCGACCGTGGCTTTCAGTTTCACTTCGTTGCCGCGGCGGTAAGAAGTGTCCTGGGTCAGGATGGCCGTGCACTGCGCATCGTTCACGCGGTCCACGATGGCATTCGCTGCAAATCCACCAAAGATCACCGAGTGCACCGCGCCAATGCGCGCGCAGGCCAGAATCGCCACGGCCAGCTCCGGCGTCATCCCCATGTAAACGGCGACACGATCGCCCTTCTTAATCCCGAGGCTCTTCAGAACGTTGGCGAAACGCTGTACCTCTACCTGCAGTTCACGGAAAGTCAGACGCCGCACCTCGCCCGGCTCGCCTTCCCAGACAATCGCCATCTTGTCCGCACGCCCATTCAGCACATGCCGATCGACGCAGTTGTAGCAGAGGTTGATCTTGCCACCGACGAACCACTTAGCCCACGGCAGATCCCATTCGAGCACCTTCTGCCAGGGCGCAAACCAGTGCAGATCACGCGCAATCTCGGCCCAGAATCCCTCCGGGTCGGAAACCGACCGCTGGTACATTTTGCGGTACTCAGCCAGGCTCTTGATGTGCGCGGCTTTCGCGAACTCCTCGGGTGGCGGAAAGACCCGGTGCTCGCGCAGAATGGTCTCCAGATTTGGGTTGATCGACGTTTCGGATGCCATGCTTTCTCCACCGAACACACTATCGTCCCTGCCCTTATGGCGCAACCGCCCAATTGGGTTATGTTTCGGGATCGTTACAGTGACGCGGCCCAGGCTCGAGGGAAGGCCTGAACTTCGCTAATTCAGCTTCGCATCCAGCGAAAGCTGCTGCACCACCCGCCGCAAAGCCCGATCCCGAGTCCAAAGCCGCGAACCTGAGGTCAGCAGCACCGAAGCCAAGAGTTGAGCATCGCTGTAGCCCACGCCGCAGGTATACAGCCGCCAGTCTTCAATGAGCTGAAGAACCTCGTCATGCCGCGCTACCTCGGACCGCGGAAGCTTGCGCAAAACCTTCAGCGTGCCCAGGCGGTCCGCGAGGGAACCAAGGGCCACTTCCCCAATGACCACCGGATGAATCAGAATCTCGCTTGAGTGTAAGAGGTGATTCATCACCGGATCCGCCCGGTGCAGATGATCAACCCATACGGAACTGTCAGCAAGAATCAAGCGATCTTCTTTTTCCTTCTGCGAGCCTCGCCCCAGGGTCTCTTGCGGGGAGCCGCCTTGAATCCGGGCATTGTCCCGCCCAGCGCCGCCGCTCTCCGCGAGGCCTCCCGCTCCACCAATGCTCTCAGCGCGGCATTCACCAGAGCCGTCTTTTCCCTGATCCCGGTAAACTCCTCCGCATCCTTCAGTAGCTCATCATCCAGTGTCACCGTGGTTCGCATCTCGGCCCTCCCGCATCAATCGTAGCATCAAATGATTCACATTTTGATGCGTAAGAACTCGCCGCTACACTATCCCAGAGGAGTTCCCGCTTGCCGTCCACCTTCGGCCACGTTCTCGCCGTCATCCCCGCCCGCCTCGGCTCAAGACGCCTGCCCCGCAAAGTTCTTCTCGAAATTGCCGGTGAACCGATGATCGCCTGGGTCTATCGGGCGGCCCGCGCCTGCCCGCTGCTCGACCAGGTCCTCATCGCTACCGACTCCGAAGAAGTTCTCAACTTCGCCCAGGCGCATAACCTTCCAGCTGTATTTACTCCCGAGGATTGCGCCAGCGGCACCGACCGTGTCTATGCCGTCGCCCAGTCCATCCCCGCCGACATTTACGTCAACATCCAGGGAGACGAGCCGTTGCTGACTCCGGATCACTTCACGCCGATGCTAAAGCTCTTCGAGCGCCCCGAAGTGCAGGTTGCCACGCTGGCCGTTCGCTGCCCTGCCGCCGACATCCACAATCCGAACGCCGTCAAAGTCGTCACCGCCAGCGACGACCGCGCCCTCTACTTCTCTCGCGCCACCATCCCCTTCGATCGCGACAGCACCGGATTTTCCGGATACCGCAAGCATCTCGGCGTCTACGCCTACCGGAAGGCAGCGCTTCAGAAATTCGCCTCGCTCCCTCCCTCATGGATCGAACGGGTCGAACGCCTCGAGCAACTCCGGCTCCTCGACAACGGCATTGACATCTATGTAGCAGGTGCTCCGAGTGACACCATCGGCGTGGATACAGAAGAGGACCTCCGAGCTGCGGAAACAATCCTCGCCGCGCGTACCAATAATTAACCGAGAGATCGAGGGGTGCAAATGCTCGACCACGTCTTTCTGACCGTCAGCGACATCAAACGGTCGACAAGGTTTTATGAAGCCGCGCTTGCGCCTCTTGGCATCAACGAGCGCTTTGATTACGAGGGCAAGGATGGGCCGCCGGGGCATCCCGACCTCAATGGATTCGGGGCCAACGGGCGCATTTATCTTTGGCTGCGGGAGGGCATCGCGGACAGCCGCGCCGCCCATGTCGGTTTCGTAGCCAGCAGCCGGAAGCAGGTCCAGGCCGCCTACAAAGCGGCCATCGCTGCGGGTGCCTCTGACAATGGAGCACCTGCGGCACGCCTCTACTATGATCCTCGCTACTATGCCGCCAATGTTCTGGACCCCGATGGCTACAGCCTCGAGTTCGTTTACAAGAACTGGCAGCATATGTAGGACATTTTCACCAACCGGCGTGCTTCACTTCGCCGTAAGATCCGTTCCCCGCGACTCCCGCCCAAAAGCAGCCACCACTGCTAAGTAACATCCGACAATCGCCACCGTCCATGCCAGGACCACGCCATATCCGCCCAAACTCTCCGCCGCCTTTGCCTGAATCACCGCGTTCTTCGACGAAATCAGATTCCCCAGTTGATATGCGAGGCCAGGAAAGGTCGCTCGCACCGGCCCCGGCGACAACTCGCTCAGCCATGCCGGCACGACTCCCCATGCGCCCTGCACCATAAACTGCATCAGGAAAGCCCCCGCGGCCAGCGCCATCACCGAGTGCGACAGCGCGTACAGCGGAATCACCGGCAGAGCCAGCAGCGCGGCCAGAAGAATCGCCCACTTTCGCCCAATCCGCTCCGACAGACTCCCGAAGACCATTCCGCCGCTCAGCGCTCCGATGTTGTACAGAATCGCGATACCGCCCGTCAGCTGCGCCGAGAGTCCGTGGTCCTTTTGCAGGAACGTCGGATACAAATCCTGTGTGCCGTGTGAAAACGCATTGAACCCCGTCATCAGCAGCACCAAAAACACGAAGGTCCCGGCGTAGCGAATCAGCCCCTGTTTTAATCCGATGCCAGGGATGGTCTGCGTCTCAAGCGCCTTTCCTTCCTTCCACGTCGGCGACTCCTCTACCTTGCCGCCGATGTAAAAGACCAGCAGCGCCGGGGCCGCGCCCACCAGAAACATTCCCCGCCATCCAAAGGCGTGACCGTGCCAGGTGAAGTGCGAGAACCATGGGAACAGCAACGCATACGCCGCGGCGGCTACCAGATATCCAACCGCGTAACCTTCCTGCAACAACCCGGAAAAGAATCCGCGATTCTCCTTCGGTAAAGTCTCAAAGGCCAGCGCCGCGCCCACGCCCCACTCGCCGCCCATCGCAATTCCGAACAGCGCGCGCAGAATCAGCAATGTGTGCATCGACCCGGCGAACGCACAGGACAGCTCCAGCAGCGAGTAGCACGCAATGTTGAACATCAATGTCGGCCGCCGCCCGAAACGATCCGCCAGCATCCCGAAGACAAACGCTCCGACGGGTCGAAACGCAAGGGTAAGGAACAGGGCTTGGGCAACCTCGGCCGCCACCACGTGAAAATCCGCGGCCACCGCCGAAACACAGAAGACCAGGATGAAGTAGTCGAAGGCGTCGAGCGACCAACCCAGAAAGCAGGCGACAAAGGCGTGCCGCTGCCGTGAGCTCAGTGACCGAAATGGGCTCGGCATTGCGCCAGCTTACCAGAGGCATTCCAGGCCTCGTTTTCTCCAGCAGGCGGAGCGCCAAAGCGGTACAGTGATGGGTCGGGCATGAATGCGACTATTCCTCGCGCATGCCGGTCCCCGGCGAAGAACAATCGGAGTCGCGTATGAATATCTGCATGCTCCCTCAAATCGCGTCACTCAGAAAGACCATCGGTAATCTCCTTACCAGAATCACCCTCTCCGCGTTCGGTTTCGTCGTTGTCGCCGGTTGCGGCGGAGGCAGCAGTATCCACCACTCCATTCCCGCGGAGCAGACAGCGGCCACACCTGCCATCGCCACCACCGCGGCGCAGAACGGAGCGGTGATCGTGTCGCTGAGCGACAGCACCTCCGGCGCAACGATTTACTACACCCTCGACGGCAGCACGCCTGCGGAAACGTCTGCGCGGTACATCGCTCCCTTTCTTGTCGACTCGAACCTCACGCTGAAAGCAATAGCAGCAGATCCTCCCGGCGTGCTCGACAGCCAGGTCGCCACACAGACCTTCTCTGCGAACATCGCTTCCGGCACGCTGGTGTGGAGCGACGAGTTCACGGTTACCACTGCCGGTTCATCGGCCTATGTTCAGCCCAACCCCTCCACCTGGACGTACGACCTTGGCACAAACTGCTGCGGCAACAACGAACTCGAAACCTACTGCGCCTGGAGCTCCACCACAGGCCCGTGCAATCCATCCAACCCCAACGCTTATGTCGGAGCCAGCGACGGTTATCTGCATATTGTTGCCGAGAACCCTTCGGCCAATGTCTATACGTCAGCGCGGCTGAAGTCGGAGGGACTCTTCAGCTTCCAGTATGGCCGCATCGAGGCGCGCATCCAGCTTCCGGAATCGCAGGGGATGTGGCCGGCTTTCTGGCTGCTGGGGAATAACATCACCACCAATCCGTGGCCGGCCTGTGGCGAGACTGACGTGATGGAGCACATCGACGGCAGCAATCCGCCTTTCTCGGCAGGCACCGCGCCTCCGGGTTATGACTGGGTTCAGTCGTCGGTACACGGAACCAATCTCAATGGCGGCGTTCCGTATCATCCATCGGGATTCTCCGCGGCCGCGTGGCACACCTACGGGATGATCTGGAGCAAGGGGCAGGTCGAGTTCTACATCGACGATCCATCCAACGTGTACGAAACCTTCACGCCAACGAACATCTCAGGCACCTGGCCCTTCGATCAGGGGCCGATGTTCGTGATCCTGAATCTCGCGGTGGGCGGTTCATGGCCGGGGAATCCGGACGCAACCACAGTCTTCCCGTCACAAATGCTCGTCGACTACGTGCGGATCTACACCAACTAAAAGCGCTAGTTTCTGGCCATGATCCAGCGGTCGATGATGGTATGCACGCAGCGTGCGCCGCAAAGATGACGCACATCGGCTGAGTGGGACAGGAAGCCGTGCCACGGCGTCACTTTGATGACCCGCTGCTGGGGTTCGCCCTCAGCGGGAGACATGGTTTCCGTCCATGCCAGCCACCAGTCCTCGGACTCTTCGCTTTTTGCCTTGTTGCAGACGTCGCAGTGAAACGTCTCGGCGTATGCCATCACCATTAACTCCGCTTCGTGTTTGTCCATTAACATCATAGCTGGGCTCCAAACCCAAAGGCCCACCCCTCAGGCTGAAACTCAAGGCTCATGATCTTCTCCTCAGATCAAAATCGCGACGCAATGCGACAGCCGACCGGTGTGCTGCTGTCGCTGGCAAGCCACGCTGCCATGATTGGCACCGTGGTATTGCTGACCGTGCACTTCAGCCGGGTGCGTCCCGTCTATCGGGACAGCCGTTGCTGCATGACTCCCCTTTATTGGACAGGCGGCAGCGGCGCCAACAGTGCGGTGGCCAAGCCAGCCGCCCACCAACGGCGATCGAAGCCAGCGCCGGCGCCCGTGTCAGCAGGCACCACGAATCAACCAACCGCCATTGCGGCGGCGCAGATTTCTGCCTCTCAGCCAGGCATCGCGGGGCAGCAACAGCAACCGACCATAGGCACCGGAGCGGGCAGTGAGAACGCCGAGCCGGCGTTTCCTGTTTACTATCCGTCTCCGGGCGTCACCGATCGTTCGCTGCTGCCCGCTGTGGAGCAGAAGATCATCGTTGAGGTCACTGTGAGCGCGCTGGGAGATGTGACGGACGAGAAGCTGGTCCAGGGACTCGGCAATAATCTCGACGCGATCGTGCTGAGCACGGTAAAAGGTTGGCGCTTCCATCCGGCCACGCTCAACGGAGCGGCGATTGCTTCTGTGGAAGAACTGGTTTTCCCCTTCAACCGAGATTACCCGTCAGACGAGAGCCCATCGGCGGAAGGCTAGACGACCAGCTCTGTAACCCGCCGATACGGCAGTGGGGCGTACCACCGATCTTCGCTGAATGGTGTCCTGCTCGGAAAGATTGGGGAAACGTGGTTGGTGGCTAGACGCCGGCGCCGACGCAGTTCCGGCCGAGGCGCTTGGCGCGATACATGGCCTCGTCGGCCATGTGAATGAGATCTTCGGCCGGCATAACCCCATCGTGCGAGGCGACACCCAGGCTGCACGTGACGGTGAGGGGCCCGAATGCCGTCGGAACCGGCTTCTCGGCGATCGCGCGGCGGAAGTCCTCTGCCCGCTGGAGGCCGTTCATGGCAGAGCATCCAGGAAGAACGATCAGGAATTCCTCGCCGCCGTAACGGCCCGCAAAATCGTAGGGGCGCATGAATTCGGCCATGCGCATGGCCACTTCCTGGAGAACGGCGTCCCCGGTAAGGTGCCCATAGGTATCGTTGACATTCTTGAAGTGATCGAGGTCGATCATGACCACGGCGATCGGCACATGCTCGCGCTGGGCCCGTGAAATCTCCTTCTCCAGCATTTCGAAGATGACCCGGCGATTCCAGAGATCGGTGAGGCTGTCCTTCATGGCCTGCGCCTTCAGCGCGCGATGCGCATCTTCGGCAACCTTTTTGGCGAGCTGGACCTCAGCGGTTCTCTGGTGCACTTCCTCCTCGAGGTTGTGCGCATGCTGTTCAAGATGACGAAGGCGAAGGAAGCAAAGGATGAAGGCGATGGAGAAGAAGATAATCGCACATACGGTACGAAACCATGGGGTTTGCCAATAATGCGGGAGTACGACGATCGCAAGTCTGACTACCCTCGGGAATCCGGAATTGTTAGTATCCGCCTCTTCGAGTTCAAAGGTGTACTTGCCCGGAGCGAGGGCGGCGTAGCTGGCTTCGCGCAATTTCCCAGCATCGATCCAGTCCGCATCGATTCCGATCATGCGATACCGGAGGTGCAGATGGTCCGAAGGGAGAGATTCGGGAACATTGAACAGAACTTCAAGATTCCCTCCGCCGGGACCGACGGTTACATCCTGGTCGAAGGTAAGCTGCTTCTGATTGAAGCGCACCTCTTCGATGAGCGGCCGGAGTCGCGCCGCACGTGTGCCGCTGTGGGAATGGTCACTGGCTGAACGGTCGAGAGCGAAACTTCCCGGGGCAAAAACGCCGAAGAAGACAGCCAGCACCAAAAGGCCAGCAAGACGGAGAGTACCCGAAACCGGGAAGCTGGAGCGAACGTGGGAAGAGGCGGCGAGAGGGAGGGGGGGCCTGAGGGCCACAGGCACTCTGCATGGCACCAACCACTCTCGTTGCTGATCGGTCCGGCAGGGTCGATGGTGAGATCGATCGAGGGACCGCACGTTTCCAGCGAGCATAGCTGTTGCGCCAGTCTTGCTGACGCACTCCTCTCCTGTGCATCCCGCCGGATTGGGCGATTCAACTTCCAGGCTGGACACGATCACCGTAGTCATCCGCGAAGCAATGACTTCCTAAAATCAGGCGATTACATCTCGCCATACTCAGGAAATAATCGGCTATCAGGACCTTCCACGCTATACAACTTAAGCTCAAAGTAGCTGCACCATCAGCGACAAACGCCTACCTCCCGTTAGCTGAAGAATCGGACTCCGGACCACCCGGAAACAGCCGTTCGGGCCCATTTGCCGAAAAAACCCCTGGACTTTCGGACAATGAGCTTTGGGTACACCGTCAAAGATGCTTTTGATGACGGGGTTCCTCACATCTTCAGCGGCCACCGGGCCGTATTGACTACGGGTGGGAACAATGCGCCCGAGCATGCCGATGTGCACGTTGGGCGGCTTATTCATGATGCTGTGCCCGGCTTCGCACTCGATCGGCGTTCCCTGCGGGGGCTCGAACCAGCTGGTTCCATATTTCACGGAATCTCCTCGGTCAGATATCCGGTGGGGACTCCGGATCGTCAAAACGGTCCGAGTCTGCATTCCGCCAGTTATTGCCGAGGGCTCAAATTAAGGAGGAGATCGATAACGGTCGTGTTTTTGTCGCGTGGCAGCAGTCTGATCAGCCGCTGAAGCAGCAAGTCACCTACTGCATCATCATCTGGCGGTTATCCCGCCAGGCAGCGTACTTCTCTGCCTCGGCCAGCAGACGGTATTGCTTTCTCCAGGCCTTTAGCTCAGCCCGCGCGTGAATGGCCCACGCGACGGCTGATCCCGCCACGGCCAGAATTACAAACGACGCCGCAAAAACAATCATCAGCATCGGCATGAATCGTCCTCCACAGTTCTGAGAATCGCCACTCTGACTCATTGGAAAATCATGAGAACGGGAGTGGTGTCTCCGCTACAGAGGGCAAGATGAGAGCCAAACCGAGGCTGCACTCAACGAAGGAGGGATCAGGTTTGTCACTAATGGTTTACACCGGACTCGCTAATCCCCGCAGATGCACTCTTCCTGGCCGCAATACGAGCAGCAGGAGCACACACCCCGATGCTGCATTGGCCAGGACCCGCCGGCGATGGAAGGAATGACGAGGACCTCGTCGCCGTCCTTGAAGGCATACTGATCGTTGCCGAGGAAGCGGATGTCTTCCTCGTTGACATAGAAGTTGATAAACTTGCGCACCTGGCCGCTCTCGTCGCGCAAGTGGGAGCGGAGCGCGGGGAAGGTCGCCTCCATCTCGGTGATGAGCTGGGGCAGGTTGCCGGCGCTGGATTGAATCTCGCGGGTGCCGTTGGTGTGCTTCTGAAACGCGTTGGGCAACAGAACTCTAACCGACATATTCACCTCCCGGGACCAGCTGATTTTCTTCGTTGCGCTCCGACAGGTAGCTCTCGAAATCGCCCAGGCGCGGGCGGATGGCCGCGTGCTGCTCATAGGCCCCCTGGAGGACGTCGGTGGTCTTCAGTCCGTTGCCGGTGATGCAGGCGACCGTGAGATCGTCGGGGTGAATGCGGCCGTGCGCATAGAGGCGCGCGGTGACGGCGGTGGTAACGCCGCCAGCTGTCTCGGTGAAGACGCCTTCGGTTTCGGCCAGCTCCTGGATGGCGGAGACAATCTCGATGTCCGACACGTCTTCGGCCCAGCCGCCGCTCTCGCGGATGCAGCGCGCGGCGTAAACGCCGTCAGCGGGGTTGCCGATGGCGAGCGAGCGGGCGATGGTCGAGGGACGCTGCGGCTCGATGGCATCCGCGCCAGTTTTAACGGCTGTCGAAATCGGGGAGCAGCCGGTGGCCTGGGCGCCGAAGAAGCGCACTTCCTTCTCTTCGACGAGCCCGAGAGCGATGAGTTCCCTGAACGCCTTGCGGATTTTGACGATCAGCGAGCCGCCGGCCATGGGCACAACGACGTTATCCGGCAGACGCCAGCCCAGCTGCTCGGCGATCTCGAAGCCGACGGTCTTGGAGCCCTCGGCGTAATAGGGGCGAAGATTGACGTTGACGAATCCCCAGTTGTAGCGATCGGCGATCTGCGAGCAGAGGCGGTTGACATGGTCGTAGTTGCCGTCGATGCGCACGAGAGTAGCGCCGTAAACCTGCGTGTTGAGAATCTTCGCCGCCTCGAGGTCAGAGGGGACGAGGATGTAGGTCTTCAGGCCAAGCCGCGCGGCCTGGGCGGCGACAGCGTTGGCGAGATTGCCGGTGGAGGAGCAGCCGACCGTATCGAAGCCAAAGGTTTGCGCGTTCGCGAGGGCGACGGCGACGACGCGATCTTTGAAGCTGAGCGTCGGCATGCAGACGGCGTCGTTCTTGAGCCAGAGATTGCGTGCACCGATGCGATCGGCGAGGCGCGGCGCGCGCAGCAGCGGCGTCCAGCCGGCCGGCGTGGCCGGGATATAGTCGTCGGGTACGGGAAGCAGCGCCTGATAGCGCCACATGCTCGAGGGTCCGCGGGCGATAGCGTCGCGGGTGAAGGAGCGCCGCGCGGCATCCAGATCGCAGACAACTTCCAGTGGAGAAAAGCACTCGTCGCAGATGGAAAGCGGCGCATTGCTGTAGCGCTTCCCGCATTCCCGGCATTGCAGTTCGTAAGCAGCAGCCATAGTGCTCCCTGTTTAGAGAGCGGCGTCGGCAAACAATACGGGCGCGTGACGACTAACGTGCGACTTCTCGGTACTACGATGGATTGCGCGAGATGCGATACAGCGTGCACCCCGAATCTCATGTTCCCCGCCTTGCGGCGAGCGAGAGTTGACACCGATGTCCCGAATTGCTCAGGCCGGTTGTCGTGGCGTCACAGGGCCCGTCCCTCAGCCACTCTGCATGAAATTCAGGCTCGCTCTTTTGGAGCAAACATGAACTATTGTTGTGATACCACAGGTCGGGATGCGATGCAAATTCGCGTTCCGGTTCAGCCCGAATTCGCACCCAGACAGGGCGGCGGCGCATCAGAAGTGCAGGAAAATGCATGACCGTAACCACTGCCCCGCCTAATAGGAACGCGCTCAGCGTTCAGGCATCTGCGTACGAAGCCCCCGCCGCGGCCCACATTGGCCGCGTGCGCCTCGCCGTCTCAAGTCTCGATCGCTCCATCGCCTTCTATGGCGGCGTAATCGGTCTCGAGCTCGTCTCTCGCGCCGGACGTTTCGCACAGTTGGGCGTTGGCGGCGACGTTCTCCTCGAACTCGAGGAGCAAGCGGGCCTCCAGCCCCTCAACGGAGCGAACCGGATCGGGCTTTACCACACTGCTTTCCGGCTGCCATCGCGCGAACACCTCAGCAGCTTCGCCGCCCATCTCAGCCATCTCAAAATCCAGTTTGCCGCGAGCGATCATCTTGTCAGCGAAGCGATCTACCTCTCCGATCCCGACGGCCTCGAGGTTGAAGTCTACGCCGACCGCGACCGCTCATTGTGGCCGCGGGAGAACAAAGAATTCGTCCTCGCCACCCGTCCACTCCGCTTCAACGATCTGCCCCCGGTCTCGCACGAGAGTTGGCGCAAGGCACCCGCCCAAACCAGCATCGGGCACCTGCATTTCTACGTTCGCGATCTGCAGGAGGCCGCGCAGTTCTATCACAAGGCGCTCGGCCTCGCGGTCATGACCCGACGCTTTCCGGGCGCGTTGTTTATGGCTGCAGGCGGCTATCACCATCATGTCGGCGCGAACGTCTGGGCCGCCGGATCCCCTGTCGCCTCTGCCAGAGACCCGCGCCTGCTCTTCTGGGAATTCGTTCTTCCCGACATGGCCGAATGTCAACGAACCGCTGCGAGCTTCGCGGCTTCCGGCTTTAAAGCCGATCCATCGAACCCCGCTTCCTTTACCGATGCCTCTGGTATTCGGCTCGTTCTAACTTCCCGCTCAAAGGAGTGAACACCTAATGACTGCATCGAATTCTTCCCGCGTATGGTTCATCACCGGAGCCTCCACCGGCTTCGGCCGTCTCCTTGCCGAAGAGGTGGTACGGCGCGGCGAGCGCGTGATCGCGACAGCGCGTGACTCCGCTGCAGTCGCGGATTTCGCGAAGCAATATCCCGACCGTGCGCGCGCCTTCGCACTCGACGTGAGCAAACCCGCTGAAATTACTTCTGCCGCCCAGAAGGCAATCGCCGCGTTCGGCCAGGTGGATGTGCTGGTCAACAACGCGGGCTATGGCCTGACCGGCGCCGTCGAAGAAGCCTCCGAAGACGAATTCGAGCCCATGTTCCAAACCAACATCTATGGTGTAATCCGCACGACGCGCGCCTTCCTGCCGCATTTTCGCGAGCGCCGCAGCGGGCACATCGTCAATTTTTCGTCGATCAGCGGTCTGATCGGGACGGCGGGATGGGGTTACTACAACGCCTCCAAGTTTGCCGTCGAGGGATTCTCCGAAGCCCTGGCCGACGAACTGAAACCGCTGGGCATCCGCGTCACCGTGATTGAGCCCGGACCCTTCCGCACGGACTTCCTCGGCCGCTCCGGCAAACTCGCGAAAGTTGAAATCCCCGACTACGCTAAGACGGCGGGAAAAGCACGAGAGTATCTGCGCTCCCAGGCCGGCAAGCAGCCGGGCGATCCGCAGAAGGCGGTCGAAGCCGTGATCCAGGTGGTGGACTCGCCAAACCCGCCCTTGCATTTGCTCCTCGGCAGGATGGCGCTCCGGCGTTTTCGAGACAAGCTGGCACTATGGCAGAAAGAGATTACAGCCTGGGAAAGCGTCACTTCGGGAGCGGACTTCGCCGAGGTTGAAAAGCGCGCATCGTAGCGGCACGTCCCTTCCTGAACAAAGCGGCGCCCGATCCCTGATCCAGCTGCATGGCGTCACCGAAACACCGGAGAACCCCGCATGAACGCTGCTGTCGTCCATTCCTTCGACGCCCCGCCACGCTACGAGCCGTTCGATGATCCTACCCCCACCGGCGACGAGGTCCTCGTTACTGTCGCGGCCGCGGGATTGCACCCCATCGTGAAAGCTCTTGCCAGCGGCAAGCACTACGGCAGCTCCGGCAATCTGCCCTTCATTCCCGGCGTGGATGGGGTGGGACGGCTCGACGACGGACGCCGGGTGTTGTTTGGGCTGACGCGGTCTCCTTACGGGACATTCGCTGAGCGTGCAGTGACGAAGCGCTCGATGTGCACGCCGATTCCGGATAGCCTGGAGGACGCAACCGTGGCAGCGATGATGAACCCAGCGATGTCTTCATGGGTGGCGTTGAAGCATCGCGCCCATTTCCAGGCGGGCGAGAGCGTGCTCATCCTGGGCGCCACGGGATCGGCCGGCCGGATGGCTGTGCAGATCGCACGGCGGCTCGGGGCGCGGTGGGTCGTCGCTGTGGGCCGTTCGCCGGACGCGTTGCAGGAAACCAAGGCGCTCGGCGCCGACGCGACCATTTCGCTCAATCAGGATCGCGAGGCTTTAGTCGCCGCTCTGCGCGATGCGATCGCCAGCGTCAAGATCGATGTGATTCTCGATTATCTGTGGGGCGCACCGGCGGAGGCCGTGCTGGCAGCGATCGCGCAAAAGGGACTCGATCATGGCGCGCTGCGCATTCGTTTTGTGCAGATTGGTACGTCGGCGGGGCCGACGATTTCACTGCCGGGGGCAATCCTGCGCAGCTCGGGCGTGGAGTTAGTGGGCAGCGGCTTCGGAAGCGCGTCGATGGAACAGATCTTTCAAAGTCTCCGCGAGATGCTTGAGGAAGCATCCAGAAAGCCATTCCAGATCGAACTCAAAACTGCGCCCCTCAGCGACGTCGAAAAGCTATGGAATGAGGGGGGAGAAGCGAGGCTGGTGTTCCAGCCGTAGGAACCACGCATTATTTTTTTCTCTTTTTGCAAGTGTGGGAAGTAAAGCATTTGCAATCTCGTCGCGTGTAAGTGTGGGAAGCAGGGCACTTAGAAAGCCACTATTGCTATCTGTTGGAAACAAAGGGCTTGATCCCAATCATCAGGGGAGCCGCATCCCAAGCCACCGCGAAGCCGCCGCCGTACGGCAACGGTGATCCGAAACCATCAGCAGCCATCTCAAAGAACTTTCCCCGGCCTGAGCCAGGTGAAGGAAAAAAGCTCCGGCCGCAGTTGCGGACAGAGCTGTCCTTGTCCCAGTTTCCAGTGGGCCGGGATGGGAGACAAGGAGAATCGGCGGGGAAGAGGGTACGCACGTACCGTGGGTGCGACACAGGGGGCATTGGCTTGCACTGGATGAGGAGTGACTGGAGACACAATCCGTTTGCAAAGGTCCTGGGGCTGCCTTCGCGCAGATTTGGTCTCGATACCTGCCTGGATAAACGGAGATCACCGATCGTCGAGATGCCGTCCGATACGCCGCCCCGGCTGGAAAAAGTCCACGACTGCCCGACTTAGGGCTGCGCAACGGTCAGTCAGCGTCCTTTTGTGTTCACCCCCGAACAACATCGTCCGGGGTTGGGCACGATTGGCGGACTGCGATGTCCCGCTCGGTGAAGAATCGTCGAAAAACAAAGCGCTTGCGCCGCCGGCGGCGCATGGCCGATCATGTGCTGCATACTTCACCGGTTCTTTCCGAGGCCTTCATGCGAAGTTTCTTTCAGGATCTGCGCTTCAGCGCCCGCACTCTCCGCAAATCGCCGGGATTCGCCCTCACGGCGATCCTAACTTTGGCGCTGGGCATAGGCGCGGTCACCGCTATCTTCTCCGTGGTGAACTCCGTCCTGCTCAAACCCTTCGCCTTCCCCGATCCCGGGCGTCTCGTCATGCTGCGCGAGTATCTGGGTGCGATCAGCCCGAACGCCCTGCCGGACAATCCCCGCCACTTCTACGCATGGCAAGACCACGCAAAAACCCTGAGCGGCATGGCCATGGTCCAGAACAACTCTCTCAGCATCTCCCTCGGAACCGATCACCCGGAGATCGTCACCGGCCTGAACGTTGCGCCCAACTTCTTCAGCGTCCTCGGCGTGCAGCCGTACCTCGGCCGCAGCTTCCAGGCCGGCGAAGACCGCAAAGGCCATGACGGCGTCGCTATCCTCTCCTGGGACGCCTGGCAGCACTACTACCACGGCGACCCCTCCGCTATCGGCCGGACCCTTAGCGACGGCGGTGAAATCCTCACAGTCGTGGGAGTCCTGCCGCGCTCATTCAGTTTCCCCCGCATCAACGAGCTTCCCGGCACCATGATCAGCAACGGCGGAGAGGCCTACAGGATTTTTCGTCCGCTGGTCGTCAGCGACAACCAGTGGAGTGACAACGGCGACTTCAACTTCCTCGCTGTCGGCCGCCTGCGGGTCGGAGTCGCTCCCCGGCAGGCCCAGGCAGAGCTCGATACCATCCAGTCCGGGTTCAACCACGACAGGCATCTCGCCGTCGGCCCGACCGTCCTCGTCCTGCCGCTGCTGGACGAAGTCGCCGGCCGCGTTCGCGCCGCGCTGTGGCTGCTGTTCGCAGCCGTGGGTGCTGTCCTGCTCATTGGCTGCGTCAACCTCGCCAACCTGCAACTGGCCCGAGCTGTCTCCCGCGAACGCGAACTCGCGGTGCGCGCCGCGCTCGGCGCAGGCCGCGATCGCCTGGTTTGGTCTGCCCTTTCCGATTCGCTCATTCTCGCCATCGTCGGAGGCGCCCTGGGCATCCTGCTTTCCTTCGCCGGTGTCCGCCTCTTCCTCGCCGCTGCCCCGCAGAACCTCCCGCGACTCGAAGCCATCCACGTGAGCTGGCCCGTCCTCCTCGCGGCAGCCGCTCTCTCCATTCTCACGGCGCTTTTCTTTGGACTTTTGCCCGCCCTCCGCTCCATGCGCGTCGACCCGCAGTCTGCTCTGCAATCCAGCACCACCCGCGTCTCCAGCTCGCGCGAAAGCCAGCACACCCGCCAAATCCTCGTCGCTTCTGAAGTCGCCTGCACCGTCGCTCTCCTCATCGTCACCGGTCTGCTCGTCCGCAGCTTCTCCCAGCTCCTCAACCAGAACCGCGACTTCGACTCCAGCCACATCACGCTCGCCTCTGTTTATCTCTACGCGCCGCAATATAGCGACCAGGACAAGAATTCCATCAAACTCCGCGCCACGTTCGTCGACCGCGCCCTCGCCGACCTCGGCCACCTCCCCGGCGTCCAGTCCGTCGCCATGACCAGCGAACGTCCCCTGGCGGGTGAGACCTGGATCGATGAAGTCGATCGCCCCGACCACCCGGTGCCGCCCGATCAGCAGCCCGACGCCAATATTCGCTGGATCAGCCCCAGCTATGCATCCACGCTGCGCATTCCCATCGTGGCGGGCCGCGATTTCACCCTCGGCGACAAGGACCATCCCAACAACGCGCTCATCTCTCAACAGGCGGCACGGCGCATCTGGCCTGGCGAGGACCCCATCGGCCACATCTTCCATCTCGGCGACAACACGGATTACACAGTCGTTGGGGTCATGGCCGACGCCCGCATCAACGAACTGAAACACACCGCCAACATGATTTATTTCCCCTATTGGCAGAATCCCTGGTGGCGCACCAACTTCCTGATTCGCAGCCCCCAGGCTACGGCCGCGCTCGCGCCAGCCATCCGGCGCGTTATCTGGAGCATCGATCCCCAGGTTGCCATCCCTACTCTCAAATCGCTCGATCAGCAGGTATCGGACTCGGTGGCCACGGAGCGATTCCAGACGCTGCTGCTTGCGAGCTTCGGCGCCGCCGCTCTGCTGCTGGCTTTGCTGGGAATCTATGGGGTGCTGGCTTACTCGGTCTCACTGCGGCAGCAGGAGTTTGGGATTCGCATCGCTCTTGGCTGCGACCAATCCGCATTGATGCGTTTAGTCGCACGGCAGGCCGCGGTTCCGGTGGCGGGTGGCATCGTGGCCGGACTCGCGCTGGCATTTGCAGCGACCCGGTACGTTCAAAGTCTGCTGTATCAGACCAGCGCCGCCGATCCAGCGGCGATTGCGACCAGCATCGCTCTTTTGGTGGTCGCAGCCTTGCTGGCAGCGCTGATCCCGGCGCGCCGGGCGGCGAGGGTCGATCCGATGCAGGTGTTGCGGAACGAGTGATTCGTTACGGCACGTTGCTGAAATCCACGTTAATCCGTCGGCCCTGGCTGCTGCTCTCGCGGGCGAGCTCAATCAGACGCGTTGTGCGCCAGACCTGCTCTGGCTTCACCTCGAGTTCGCCATTGCCGAGCAGCGCATCGCGAACGTCAGCGTAGAAGCCGCGATAATCACCCTGGAGCGTGCGCACTTTTTTCGTCTCACCATCGCAGATGCGGAGTTCACCCCAGGCGCTTTCGGGCTCCTCGCCAAATCCGGGGGAATCGAACGTCATCCCGGCTTTCAGCTGATCCTCCTGCGGATCGATGCCCCACTTCGTGAAGCTGCCGCGGGTGCCATGCAAAATGTAGCGGGGGCCGGGCGTGCAGGCGGTAAGCGTGGCCCGCAGCACGACGGTCCTGGGCGGGTGAGCGTACTCGAGGAAAATGTCCCAGGCATCGTCGACGACGGCGTTCTCCCGCTCCACGCGCACACTGGCGAAGATGGTTTCCGGAGCGCCGAACAGCGTGAGTGCCTGGTCGATGACGTGCGGGCCGAGATCGAACAAAGTGCCTCCGCCTGGCCCCCCGCTCTCGCGCCACACATCGCGGCGCGGCTGCGTCCGAAAACGGTCGTAGTGCGATTCATAGAAGACGAGTCGGCCGAGCTCGCCACCAGCGATCACCTGGCGAACGGTCTTGAAATCTCCATCCCAACGCCGGTTCTGATACGCCGTCAGCAGCAGCTTGCGCTCGCGCGCCAAGCGGATCAGGTCCGCAGCTTCCTCCGACTTCAGCGTGAAGGGCTTGTCGACGACGACGTTGCGCCCTGCATCCAGGCACAGCTTCGCCAGCTCGTGGTGGGAATAGCTGGGGGTAGCGACCACGATGAGCCGGAGGCTCGTGTCGGCGAGCATTTCCTCGACGGAGCGCGCCAGCTTTACGTGCAGGTAAGCCCTGGCGGCTTCGTCGCCGCTGCGCTGGACGACGCAGGCCAACTCCAGCTCCGGCGTTGCTTCGACTACAGCGGTATGAAAGATGCGCCCCGCCAGTCCGAAACCAACGACACCGACACGAATGGGTTCCTGCATACGCGGCATTATCGCAGCCAAGGCCAATCGTCTGCTGGGAAGCATCTCGTTGCGGTATGGTTTTCTGAACCCTGTACCCTTTGCCGCTCTTCTGCCCCTGTACCCTGCACGCTGCACCCTGTAACCTGTACTCGCCATGCTGCTCGAACTGCGAGCTGAGAATTACGCTGTCATCGATCACGCGATTGCCGGGTTCGGTCCCGGGCTGAATCTGCTCACCGGCGAGACGGGGGCGGGTAAATCGATCCTCGTCGACGCCCTCGCGCTGCTGATGGGGCAAAAGGCCTCGACGGGGGTGATCCGTCATGGCGCCGATCGGGCCATCCTCTCCTGCGTTTTCGAGGGGACACCGGGCGCGGAGCTGATTCTCGAGGCAAACGGTATCGATATGGACGGGGACGAGGTCATTCTCCGCCGCGAGATTCTCGCCGATGGCAAGGGGCGCGTGTACGTGAACAATCAGCCGGCCACCGTGGCCGTGCTGCGCGCGCTCGCGCCAGAGCTGGCGCTGGTGCACGCGCAAAGCGAAACGGTTTCCGGATTCGACGCGGCCCAGCAGCGAGCCCTTCTCGACCGCTTCGGTGGTTCCACGATGGACGCGGCCCTTGCAGTCGCTTCGGAGGCCTACACGCGCTGGCACGAAATCCTGGAGCGTCTCGGAGAGGTTGAGCACGACGAACAGGATCGGCTGCGGCTCGCCGATCTTTGGAGCTTCCAGGCGCGGGAGATCCAGTCCGCCGAGCCCGAAGCAGGCGAAGACGAGGCGCTGGAGACCGAGAAGCGTGTGCTGGCCAACGCGGAGAAGCTGCAGGCGGCGGCTATCAGCGTCAATGACCTACTGTACGAAGAGGATCAATCCGCGGAAGCGAGGCTGCAAACAGCACAGAAGCATCTCGAAGAGCTGGCTCGCTACGACACGCAGTTCGCCGAAGCAGTTCAGCAGATCGCCTCAGCCCGGGCGGCGGTCCAGGACATTGCCGGCACCGTCCGCGATTATGCGGGACGCATCGATGCGTCGCCGGAACGGCTGGCGGAGATCGAGAATCGGCTCGCCCTCCTCGACCGGCTGAAGCGCAAGTATGGATCGAACCTCGCCAACGTCATCGCCTTTGGCGAGGAGGCGGCCCGCAAGCTGCAGGAGATTGAGAACCGCGAGGAAATCCTCAAGGGACTCCGCGCGGACCTTGATCACGCCGCTGAGTCGTACCAGGCAGCTGCCCGCGCACTGACGGCGAACCGTGTGGCAGCGGCTAAAAAGCTGGAGAAGCTGGCGGAGGCGCAGATCAATGACCTCGCCATGAAAGCGCGCTTCTCGATTGCGGTGACACCCCATGAAGATCCAGCGGCCTGGACGGCGCATGGCTGGGACATTGTCGAGTGCCGCATTTCGACGAATCTGGGCGAGCCGGTACAGCCGCTCGATCAGATTGCCTCAGGCGGTGAAATGTCGCGCGTCCTGCTTGCCCTCAAGGTCAGTGTGGAAGAAGGCGCTAATCGCAGCCGGGCACGCAAGATCCAGGTTCCGCGGACCCTCGTATTCGACGAGATTGACATCGGCATCGGAGGCCGCGCGGCGGAGGCGGTGGGGCATAAGCTGAAGGTCTTGTCGCGGGTGCAGCAGGTGCTGTGTGTGACCCATTTGCCGCAAATTGCGGCGTTCGCCGATCAGCATTTCCTGATCGAGAAACAGGAGAGGCAGCGAAGGACGCAGACCTCGATCAGACAGCTGAATTCCACTGAGCGCGCGGAGGAGCTTGCGCGGATGATCTCGGGGGCAACGGTGACAGAAACGTCGCTACGTCACGCGGAGGAGATGCTGAAGGCGAGCGCGAGTGTGGCCCGATAGGAATTGAGGAGAACCTTACTGAAGGGGCATCATGTGATGGCCAGCCGATTGGGCACAAAAGGGGGCCGTTCACGAAGCGTTGCCAAGCCTGCGGCTGCAAAGAAGAATGGGCGGTTGGGCGGCAGACCGAAGAAGAAGGTCGGGGCCGTTCCCGGGCGGTCAAACCTCGGCACAAACGGAAAGAAATGGGAACAAAGAACGCTACCCGCGCTCCGGGGCCAAATCGGTCACATCCCGGTTGTAAACGCCAACCAGCGAATTCCAGCGGACATAGACCAGTTCTTCCAGCATCTTGATGCCGTCGCGCAGGTAGCTGATGCGGGAGCGCTCGTCGTGCCCCCAGGTCACGGGGACTTCGCGGATGTGGTAACCACGCTTGAGCGCGATGAAGAGGATTTCCGGATCAAATCCCCAGCGCTCGATACGCTGCAACTGGAAGATGGTTTGGGCAGCGCTGCGCGTAAAAGCTTTGAACCCGCACTGCGTGTCGGCGAAGGGCAGACGCATGACCATGCGGGTGACCATATTGAAGCAGCGGCCGAAGATCTGACGATAAAGCGGCTGATGGATGGTCTGCCGGCTGCGTTCGAGCCACCGGGAACCAATCGCCACGTCCGCCCCATCACGGATCGCGTCGAAGAGGCGCTCTGCTTCCTCCATCGGCGAAGAAAGGTCCGCATCGGTGAACATCACGATATTGCCGCTGCCATGCAGCAGCCCATTGCGGACGCTATAGCCTTTGCCACGATTGGTCGGATTTTGAATCAGCCGCACGCGCGGGTCTTTCGCCACAAAGTTTTCGACAATCGATGCGGTATTGTCGGTCGAACCGTCATTGACGACCAGCACCTCGGCGTTCCAGCGCTTCTCGTCCAGGGTACGCAGAACTTCGGCCAGCGCGCGGCCAATGCGTGCGCTTTCGTTGTAAGCCGGAATGACAATGCTGTATTGAGGGCTCACGTTCGGCTCAATCGTTTCATTTCCCGACCAGACCGCTGCCGATTCGACAGCATTCGGTCAGCCGGAGTCGCAAAAAGAAAAGACCTGAAAGAGAAATCCACACTGATCATACACGCCACCCTTGCGAGGCGGCCAGGGCCTTGCGCGGGCAGGTCCGGTGCTAAACTCCGTCTATGGATGAACTTGGAACCTTTCCCGTGACTCCGCAACCTCCTCCGCCTGAATACCCAAAGCCCCGGCGGCGCGTTTGGATATGGTTCGTCGTCGGAGGCGGAGTGGTTCTGGCCCTGGTTGTTGCCGCCTCCCTGCTGGTGTACGCGGCAGCTCGCTCTTTCGGCGGATCCGACGACGGGTTCACGGCTCTTGGCGACAACATCGGCGTCATCGATATCAATGGCGAGATTCTCTCCGCCGAAGCCACCGTCGATGAGCTCCGCAAATACGACCAGGACGATTCGATCAAGGCGATCATTCTGCACATCGACTCGCCGGGCGGAGCCGCCGCTCCCTCGCAGGAGATCTACCATGAAGTTCTCCACATTCGGGATAAACACCAAAAACCGATTGTCGCTTCTATAGAAAGCGTTGGCGCCAGCGGGGCGTATTACATCGCTTCCGGGGCGAACAAGATCTATGCGAACGACGCCAGCGTGGTGGGTTCGATTGGCGTCATCATGGAGTGGACGAGTTACGGCGATCTGCTGACATGGGCGAAGCTGAAGCCCCAGGTCATCCACGCCGGCTCCCTGAAGGATGCGGGCGACCCGACACGCGACATCACGCCCGAGGAGCGAGTTTATTTCCAGGGGCTGGTCGACAACATGTACGGCCAGTTCATCGCGGATGTAGCCAGCGGCCGACATCTCCCTGCCGACCAGGTACGGGCCCTGGCGACGGGTCAGGTGTGGACGGGCCAACAGGCGCTGCCGCTGCACCTGATCGACAAAGAAGGCGGCTTTCGAGATGCGCTGCTCGAGACGGCCAAATCGGTCGGCATTTCCGGTGAGCCGAGCGTGGTTAAACCAACGGTCCGGCATCGGTCGCTCTTCGATCTGCTGAGCAACCCGGACGACTTGTTGCACAACCCGGGAAAGCTTCTGGAAAGACACGCGGGCTTCTATTTTCTGTGGCGGTGAACAAGCGTGGGTTCTTTATCCACGTCTAACCAACGGCGGGCCCGCATTGGGGCATACGATGCGCCCCGAAAGGCTCGCAAATGCTTGACTTTGCAAGCCAAAGAGAATGCATCTACTATGATGGCAGAGGGCTAACCCAAATCGGAGCAAACCCCACCATGACGAAAGCCGACCTTGTTGAGGAAGTGACCAAGCTGGGCGATCTGACGCGGCGCGACAGCGAAACGATCGTGGAGACGATTTTCGATTCGGTCATCGGAGCGTTGAAATCCGGAGACAAGATCGAAATTCGCGGTTTTGGAAGCTTCCGCATCCGTCAGCGCAAGCCGCGCATCGGGCGCAATCCGAAAACCGGCACCAAGGTTGAGGTCCCGGCCAAGAAGGTTCCCTACTTCAAGCCCAGTAAGGAATTGCGTGACCTCGTCAATCCGACCGGGAATGCGGGGAAATCGTCAGAGACGCCGGCGGCTGCCAGCAGCTCGGACGCCGGCGGTACCGCGGCCTGATCCCGGACCCGTTCGAGGGACGGCTCTCGCCTATGCTCTTCGATCTAAGGCCTGACAGAGGAATCTTTCGGCACACGAGGTGTGACCTTCTTGAAGAGGAACTCCTGCACGAGATTGGCGGCGGCGGTCGCACCGATATTAATACCGGCATTCTCAAACGACAGTGCCGCTCCATTGCGATCTTTGGCCGGGTAGTATGCATTGGAGATTCCTCCCGATGCAAGGCTCCCGATGATTTCGGAATAATTTGGTTGCCAGTGCCCGTTATCCCCCCTGCAGATCACGGAGTTAGCGATCGCATACAAAATGCGTGAACGCTTTGAGCCCGTTCCTTTGTAGAAATAGCGCGGGTCTTGTCTGAGCAAAGAGGGGAGAATGGCGTTGCTGATGAAAGTGCCCGTGAGGAAATCTCCATAAGCGGCCGCGTAACGCTTTCCGTACCCTTGTGCACCGCCTCCATAACCGCTGTAGGTGTTATTGGCCTGCCATACGCCGGCGATGATGCCTGCGATTCCAAAGCTGACCGGATCGAAGGTGAAGCGCGAGGCGAGCTCGAACTTCTGCCTCGGGCGAAGCGGAGCGGTGTCCTGGTTGTAGGAAACGTAATAGTTTGGCACTACGCCTAAGATTCGCTGTTTTTCTTCGGCGCGAACCTGTTCGATGGCTATTTTATTGGAATCCGCCGCGACTCGAACCTCGGTGGAGACCGGGGCGACACTCAGGGTGATGTCGGGCAGTGTGATGTTTGTGGCGTCTTTGGCCTCTCCGACGGCCTGATAGGGGGCAAATCCTTGAGCGTTGACCGCAATGTGGAACAGTCCAGTTCCGGGGATTACCGTCGAAAAGGCCCCGTCCGATCCAGTAACCGCGGTGAGCACAATTTGTTTCTCGACAAAGCTCAGGGAAACCGTCGCTCCAGACACGACGGCTCCCATCCCGTCGAGCACACGCCCGCTCACTTTGATCTCAGGCTGTTGAGCTGCGGCCTCCTGGAACAGGGGTTCCAGCACAGGTGTTGAGGCGGCCCCGGCGTCAGTCCGGAGAAGCGGCGCGGTCTGTGCGCGGAGCGAGGAAGAAGGACAGATCGTTAGCCCTGCAAGGAGGTTCAGAAGGACGATCCTCGACCAGATGTTGGATCGGCGTCCATGGATCAGTGGTTTCACTGTTTCTCTCCGTGCGTTCCACATGAAGCTTCGAGATATTCTCCGGTAGACAGACCACACGGAGGCGATCGGCGCTGTGCTCACGAATGCTGTCTTTTCATCTGCTCCACAATGAGGAAGGACGCAAACGTGACCCAGAGGGCAACCGTTGAGACAAGCCCCGCGGCGGGAAGCGACCTCTTGCGAATGCGAAGTGCGATCCATATGGCGAGAGCCGCTGTTGCGATGTTGCCGCCCAGACCGACTGCGAGATTCTTCAGTCCAAGCGTATAGACGGGGTAGGCCGCGCAAGAGAGAAGAAGGAGCCATACCCAGAGCGTTCCACGAAAAGGCCGGTCTTCGTCCCCAAGCAGCAGCCAACGTGCGGTTCCCAGAAAGACGAACAGGAAAATCCAAACGAGTCCGATCACCCATCCCGGCGGTTCGAAAAGACCGGTGGGGCGCGCGAGGTCCTCTGCAGGATTCATGAAGAAGACAACTGCGTTAGCGAGTCCAGCGACGGCAACTGCGATCGCTGTATTGGCCGCCAATCCTCCCACGTCCCGACGATTCCAAACGACCACAGTGACCCTCCGGTTGAACCGTAGCAGGCGCTCGCGGAGAACTCCCCGAAAGTCTGAGAGTGGTCTGACTTATGGAACTGCCGGACCTGCATCTCCAGAGCTCGACGGATGGGAAACCCTACTCTGAGCGCTACTTTCTTAACGCTACTTGTAGATCAGCCGGATCTCTGTTTGCGTGGATGGACAGTGCACCGGTACTGCGGCCGCCTGGAATGATGGGGCTGACATTCCCACGTGCGGGTTGTTGCCAAATCCAAAGCCCTCTTTCGGGATACCCAAAAAATTCCGGTCCAGCTTCATGTTGGCATTCTCGTCATGAATGACGACGATGCCGTAGCGCCCGGGAGGGACCTGAAAAGTTTCCTGTGCGACGTGAGCGGAGATGGGAAAACCTCCCTGAACAACGGCTTTTGTCTTGTCTTCGGGCCACCCCGCGGGAGATGCGAAAACCAGTCCGCCTGCCGCGCCGTGGTCGTCGCGAAACCCAGTGACACGAACCTCAAGCGTGCAAAGCGGCCTGCCGGGAACGGAATCGGCATAGTGTCCGCGCGGGTCGCGCTGCTGAATTTGCCCTTGAGCCAGCAGCAGTACTGCTGCCAGAAGGCCCACGGGTTTTGGTGAAGATATGGCAGGTAAACTCCGCCAAAAGGCACTGATCGTGAATGGAAATCCAATTCGAAGCGGCACTTCTTTTGGACGCTTCTGATCGGCGCTGGGTATCGATAGCACGGACCGCCTCGAATCGGATAGGGTGTTAGGTTGCCGTAATCCGCCTTTGAGAGAATTCTCCCATGCATGCTTCTCCCGTCGCTGAACCCGGTCCGGCCACCCCTGCACAAGCGGCAGCATACCCGATTCGCCGCGTCGCCGTGCTGGGTGCGGGCACCATGGGCTCCCGCATCGCCGCGCACATCGCCAATGCCGGTTTCCCCGTTCTGCTGTTCGATGTCGCGCAGCCGGGCGACCCCAACTGTCTGGCCTCCCAGGCGATCGAAACGCTGAAAAAGGCGAAGCCCGCCGCTTTGGCATCGCCGGAATTCGCCGGGCGCATCACGATTGGGAATTTCGATGATGACCTGCCAAAGCTGAAGGACTGCGACTGGATCATCGAGGCCGTCGCCGAGAATCTCGAGATTAAGCACGCGCTGCTTTCTCGGGTTGCGCCGCAGCTTCGTCCCGACGCGATTCTGACGACCAATACCAGTGGGCTGCCGGTGGGCGAGATCGCGCAGGCTTTGCCATCGGACGTGCGCCGGCGCTGGTTCGGGACGCACTTCTTCAATCCGCCGCGCTACATGCAATTGCTGGAGGTCATTGCCACCCCGGTAAGCGACCCCGCTGCCATCGCCTCCGTGACTCGATTTGCGGAGATTTATCTGGGCAAATCGGTGGTGCCTGCCAACGACCGCCCCAACTTCATCGCGAATCGCATTGGAGCATTCTCGCTGCTGAATACGATCCGCGTGATGCAGCAAATGGGCCTCACCGTTGAAGAAGTCGACGTTCTCACCGGCAGACCCATGGGCTGGCCGAAGACAGGGACGTTTCGCCTCGCGGACATGGTCGGCCTCGACGTACTGGGGAGCGTCGTCCGCAACTTCACGGCGAACACGAAGGACGAACGCTCCGACGTCCAGCTCCCGGCTTTTCTGGAGCAGATGCTCGAACGTAAATGGTTCGGCGACAAAACCGGCCAGGGTTTTTACCGCAAGCAAAAGGGTGCGGAGGGCGACGAGCGCCTGGTTCTCGATCTGGCCAGGCTGGAGTATCGGCCTGCGCAGAAACCGAGAATTCCGGCGCTCGATCTTGCGAAGCAGATCGAGGCGCTGCCCGAGCGCATCCGCACGCTGCTTGGCGGCAATCCGGAGAAGGACAAAGCCGCAGCTTTCTACTGGCAGATTCTGCCCGACCTGTGGCTGTATGCGGCGCATCGCGTCGGCGAAATCAGCGACAGCATCGCGGACATCGATCGGGCCATGCGCACCGGCTTTAACTGGGAGATGGGCCCGTTCGAGATGTGGGATGCCGCTGGTGTCGCAGAAACGGCAGCAAAAATGCGGGATCGGGGGGTACAACTTCCCGCAGCCCTGGAGAAGCTGCTCTCTTCGGGCGGCGTCTCCTGGTATCGGAATCACGGAGCGGAGTATTTCGATTTGCGAACTGCGGCCTATCTTCCCGTCGAGCTCGCGTCGAGCGTCATTAGCCTCACGCGAGCAAAAAGATCGGGGGGGATCGTCAGTGAGAATCCTGGCGCTTCGCTCATCGACGTGGGCGACGGCATCGGCTGCATCGAGTTCCACACCAAGATGAACGCCCTCGGCGGCGACATCGTCAGCTTTGTTCGCCAGACTCTCCGCCCCAGCGGCGAAGCAGTCCGGCAATTCCGCGGGTTTGTCATCACCAACGATGCGGCGAACTTTTCAGCCGGTGCGAACCTTGTGCAGCTGCTGCTGGCCGCGCAGGACGAGGAGTGGGACGAAATTGATGTTTACATCAAGGCCTTCCAGGAGATGACCCAGGCGATCAAGTTCTGCCCGAGTCCGGTGGTCGTTGCGCCTTTCGGGCTGACGCTCGGTGGCGGCTGCGAGGTGTCCCTGCACGGGGCGGCGCGCCAGCCGCATCTCGAGCTCTACATGGGGCTCGTCGAAGCTGGCGTGGGACTCATCCCCGCAGGCGGAGGATGCAAGGAGATGACGCTGCGGGCGATTGAGTTGGCGACCGCGGCGGCGCCGCCAGCTTCGCGTTCGGACTCTGTGGAGTTGCACCACACGATGCGCACGATCTTTGAGAATCTCGCTCTGGCGAAGGTCTCGACGTCGGCGTACGACGCCCGCGATCTGCGGCTGTTGCGACCCTCCGATGCGATCACGATGAATCGTGACCGGGTGCTGCACGACGCGAAGAGCCGGGCCATCGCGCTGGCGGAAGCCGGGTACCATGCGCCGCTTCCCTGTACCGAAATTCCAGCTCCCGGCGACGGCGTTCTGGCGGCACTGCGCCTTGGCGTCCACATGCTGCATGAGGGCGGGTATGCTTCCGATCACGACGTCACCGTGGCGACGCATCTCGCGGAGATTCTCTGCGGGGGCAACATCACACCGGGAACGCCGGTGAGCGAGCAGTATTTGTTGGATCTCGAGCGCCAGCATTTCCTTTCACTGTGCGGGGAACGCAAGACCCAGGAGCGGATCGCGCATACGCTCAAAACCGGCAAGCCGTTGAGGAATTAAGCATGACTGAAGCTGTCATCGTCAGCGCCGTTCGCACCGCCGTGGGCAGGGCGCCGCGCGGAGCGTTGCGCTCTACCCGTCCCGATGACCTAGGAGCGATCGCCGTTCGCGGTGCTCTCGACCGCGTTCCGCAGCTCGATCCGCACACGATCGACGACGTGATCCTGGGCTGCGCGATGCCGGAAGCAGAACAGGGGATGAATCTCGCGCGGATCGTTGCATTGCGCGCCGGGCTGCCGCGCGAATCGGCTGCCATGACCATCAACCGCTTCTGTGCATCTGGCCTGCAGGCCATCGCACTGGCGGCCGAGCGCATCCGCGGCGGAGGCGCCGAGGTGATCGTCGCCGGGGGCGCCGAGTCGATGTCGTTCGTACCGATGGGCGGCAATAAGATCGCGGTCAATCCCTGGCTGGTCGAAAATTACCCGGGCTCGTATCTCTCGATGGGGCTCACGGCGGAGCGGGTGGCAAAGCACTACGGCATCTCGCGTGAAGACTCCGATCGCTTTGCCCTCGAAAGCCACCAAAAAGCGCTGGCTGCGATGGAGAAGGGGCATTTTGCCGACGAAATTGTGCCCGTGCCGGTGACGTTCTCGACGCCGAACGGCCACGGGAAACCCAAAGCAGTCACAAGCGATTTTCGCGCGGATGAAGGCCCACGCGCCGACACCAGTTACGAGGCTCTGGCGAAGCTCGCGCCAGTATTTCACGCGAAGGGCGTGGTCACCGCCGGCAATTCGTCGCAGACCTCCGATGGGGCGGCTGCGGCCGTCGTTATGTCCGCGGATCGCGCGAAGGAGCTCGGCATTCAGCCTTTGGCCCGCTTTGTATCCTTCGCGTATGCCGGATGCGACCCGGAAGAGATGGGGATGGGCCCGTATTATGCGGTGCCGAAGGCGCTGAAGTTTGCCGGGTTGTCGCTCGAACAAATCGATGTTGTCGAACTGAACGAAGCATTTGCAGCGCAGGCGCTCGCGGTCATCCGGCAGTTGGGACTCGATCCCTGCCGAGTCAACGTGAATGGTGGTGCGATCGCGCTCGGCCATCCGCTCGGATGTACCGGGGCCAAACTGACCGCGACGATCCTGCGCGAAATGCAGCGCAGGAAGGCGCGCTATGGGCTGGTCACAATGTGCGTGGGCGGCGGAATGGGTGCAGCGGGCATCTTCGAAAACCTGGCCTGATCCTCCCTGAGCCGGGACTGTTCTGCGGGCTTGTGGAGTCTGATCGATTTTCCGCCCGCCGCCTTCGAAACCGGCGTTGAGCTGGCACGAAGGCACGCAGCTCAGACAGGCACGCGCACCCTCGATACCCTCCACGTCGCCTGCGCTCCTGAGCTCAAAGCCAAAACCTTCTGGACCTTCGACGAACGGCAGCGGAAACTCGCCAAAGCCGCCGGCATGAAGACTGCCTAACCGCACACTCGTCGGCGGGAGGACAAGTTTTCCTGACGACAGCCCTTACCATTGAACGCCGGGATAGAGGCTGCCGAGCCGGTCCACCCGGAATTGATTGGCATTTGGTGTGGCTCCCTGCCAAACCAGCTGCGAGCCCGTTGAGTCGAACTCCTGAACAATCGTGCCGGCGAGGGGCCCGCAGAAATTCAGGTGACTGTCGCCGTTGCCCAGCAGCTCCACATTGCCTCCGAAAAAGCTGAAGTAGCTGGGCGGCGGCACATAATGCGAAACCAGGGTCGCGGTCCTATCGTTTTCGTTGATCTCCAGCACCGGCACCGTTGAGTAGCACTGCGGCATCGTCGGCGCGTCGGGCTTGCAGAATACCTGCCCGGTGGGCGCGGGATAGATGCGGTCGTTGCCGTTGTCCATCAGCCCGAGGCGGAAGTCCCCCGTGGTGTTGGGCGTGAAGTAGAACAGGCCGTGCTGTGCATAGAACCAGTCGGTAGGGTCGGTGCCACCCATGAGCTTGAAATCACCGTCCTCGCCCAGATGCCAGAGAATATTTCCCGATCCGTGACCATCGTTGAAGTCGATCTTGACCACCCAGTTCTGATGACGGATGGAGAGCAGCAGGTTGTGATCATCGCTCGAGTACAGCATGTCGTTCGAGTGCGTCCAGTCAGGGAAGTTCATCGGGTGGCGGTTGATGTCGAGGTGGTCGAAGGCGCTCCACACCCAGTCGGGGTTGGAGTTCTGATCCACGTCTACCAGGACATCGCCGAGTACGCCGATAGTTCCCGCGTATCCAGGGAGGTTGGTGTAGTTCTTTGGATAGGCGGCCAGCAGAACCCAATGGCCGTTGGGCAAAGCCAGCACATCGTGGTGGAAGCTCTTGAGCTGATAAGCGGAGCCGTCCGAGTCTTTGAAGCCCGCTGCGGCGAGTTTCTGATTCAGCGCGTCCATCGTGATTTCGCGAACCGTGTTTCCGGCCAGGTCGACTTCGCGGACTGAATTAATCGTTCCAGGATGGGCTCCGGCATCCCCCGCAGTCAGCGACGAAAGGTAGGAGATCACCATGAGAAAATCGCCGTTGGGCAATAGCTGCGCACCCTGAATGGTGTCGAGAGTGGTTCCCTGATAGGTGTAAGTCCAGAGGACGTTGCCCTTGAGGTCGGTGGCGAAGAGCTGAACCTGGGTATCGGGAAGAATGGTATTCCACAGCTCAATGCCAGGCTGCGGAGTGCCGGATCCGGAGATGGTGATGGGTATCGTCGACGGCGGAGATCCGGTGGTCAGCGGCGAGCCCGAGGCGAACTGGCTGTGATCCACATCGTTCATGGATGCGCCGTTGTTCAGGGCTATTTGCGCACGCATGTGGTAAAGGGTCTTTGCCAACATGCCGCCGACGTAGATATTCACGATGCCACCATTCGCCGCAGGAGTAGCCACCTGCCAGGTGGTCAGGCCGTAGTCGGTGGTCGGACCGAACTGGATCGAGACCTGGCCAGGCGAGGGCAGGTCGATGGAATACTGCACCACCTGCGGATTCGCGGTCGGGTAAATACTGCCGGCAGTGATCACGGACGCGATCGCGGTTGCCTGGTTTTGCTGGGGCGAGGAGGCCAGCTCTGCTGTAATGGTGAAGTTTGCGCTCTGCGGGATCGCGGCCGGGGCGGTGTAATTCCCCGAAGAATCGACGACGCCAACAGAAGCGTTGCCTCCGCTGATGCCGTTGACCAGCCAGTTCAGGGCGCCTCCGCCATTCGCGGCTGCCGTGAACTGAATCTTTTGGCCCGGCTGCAGAGCCACATATGGCGGGCTGATGGTGACTGATCCGCTGTTATGCGCAACAGGCGGCGGCTGGGCGGGTGAGCCTGGTCCGGGCACGGTTCCAAAGGTGACGCCGCAGCCTGCGAGAAAGACGAGCGGCAGGCTCAGCGCAACCGAAAAGCCCATCCGGCGCGACAGGTTTGCGAGAATTAGTCTCCGTCCAGGCGCCATGCACTCAAGCCAGGTGGAGATCATCACGTCGATGGGCATTGGGAAGTTTGCTGGAGAGGCTGAAAACGACAAGCATTGCTAAAAATCACCATGCCAGCCCCCGGGGGTCCTGAGGCTGGCGTGGCGGGAACCGTTCAGAAGCGAATTCCGAAGGTGACAGGGATCAGACCTTCGGTGCCTTCGCCGTTGGTGGTCTGCGTCGGCTTCGGCGAATCCACCCAGACGTAGCGCGCTTCGGCGAAAAGCTTGGCGCGGCTGTCCGGCCCGAAGGCCTTAAAGAAGATGCCCAGGCCGCCATCGATCGCCGCCTGATTGCTGGAGAAATGATCGACTGTGACCGGTGCGTAACCGTAGTAGCAGAAGTAATAGCACTCCTCCACCGACGTTAAATCGGTAAAGTTTGTGACTTTGCGCGAGAAGCCTGCGCCGCCCACCACATAAGCGCCGGTGCTCCTGTGCGCGTAGAAGTAGTAGATGGGATTCACCATGAACAGGTGCGTGTTGATGTTGCCGCCCTGTGCGCCGATCTCTGCAATGGTGGCGCCGGGAATCTTGTTCCGGTTGTACTGGTATTCAAAGAGAGCGCCGAACTTCTTGTTGAAGTTCCAGCCTGCGCCTCCGCCGACGTTATAGCCGTAGGTGTCGTAGCCGTGCGTATCGTTGCCGACCGGACCGGTGAAACCCCCGCCCGCCTCAAACGCGATGTGGCTCGTTCGGCTTTCGTAGCGCGGATAAGCGGTGCTGCGGTTCCCTCCATATTGCGGGCTCGCCGAAGGCTCAGCCGAGGATCCGCCTCCGAGCAAAGCATCGGTGCTGAGATAAGCCCGATAATCGGTCGAACTGGAAAAATTCTGCCCCTTCGCCGTGTTGTCTGCAGAAGAAGTTGACTGGGCTGCCGCGTGCAGCGAGAATGCGATGGCAAAAGCAGAAACGGCAATCAACACGCGCCGTGACAGCGGGCCGTTACGATCAACGTTCGCAACCATTTGAGAACACCTCTGAGTTATTGAAAGTGCGGGATCATGAAGCAGGGTTTAGCCTGCTGCTTGCAATTACTTGGACACGAAAATCTGCCCTAAGTTTCAGGTTAGGATGCATTTTCAGGGCTTTTGATCCCTGATTCGGGGCCCGGAATGCGCGCCAAAGGATGCCGGGCCTGCGAACAGACCCGTTTTCCTTTTTGCTACGTCTAAGACTATCCCTGAATGTCGAACTGCTCCGGTGGAAGCGCCGGATCGCTTTTGACGAGGATGGTCTTGCCGATCATCTCCTCCAGCTCATTCAGCCATTTTGCATTGTTCGCCTTGAGCACCTTGACCACCTCAGGGTGAACCCGCAGCATCACATCGCCTCGCTCAAAGTGACGCATCATCTTACGCATTTCGGTATATAGCTCGTTCGCCACCGTGGTCGGACTCTTCACCATGCCGGTTCCCGTGCAGGTGAGACACGGGACACTCAGGGTACGCTCGAGCGACTGCTTCACGCGCTTGCGGGTGATGGCCACCAGGCCAAAATCGTTAAACTGCAAAACCTTCGACGGTGCGCGATCGGCCTTCAGCGCATCTTCGAGCGCCTGCGTGACCTTCTGCCGGTTGCGACGCTCGTCCATGTCGATGAAATCGATCACGATGATGCCGCCGAGGTCGCGTAGTCGAATCTGGCGCACGATCTCCGGGATGGCATCGAGATTGGTTTTGAGAATCGTGTCCTCAAGACGCGCTGTCTTGCCGACATACTTGCCGGTGTTGATGTCGATTGCGACCAGCGCCTCGGTCTGGTTGATGACGATGGAACCGCCTGATTTGAGCCAGACTTTCGACTTGAGCGCCTTACTGATCTCCTCCTGGATGCCGAACTGCTCGAAGAGCGGTGTTTCCTTTGTATAAAGCTTCACACGCCGCACCAGCGAGGGCTGGAAGCGATTGAGGAAAGCTACGATTCTCTCGTACTCTGTTTCGCTGTCGACCCAGATGGTGGAGAAGTTATCGCTGACCTGATCGCGGAGGATGCGCTCGATCAGATTGAGGTCGTGGTAGATCAGCGCCGGGGCTTTCGCCGCATCGGAACGCTGCTTGATTTCGTTCCAGAGGTTGATGAGGAAGCGAATGTCCGCGCGCAGATCATCCTCACCGGCGCTCTCGGCAGCCGTGCGGACGATGAATCCACCGGGAGCCGTTCCCTTCTCGCTGGCCAGCACGCGCTTCAGGCGCTGGCGCTCCTCGTCCGAGGCAATCTTGCGCGAGACCCCGACATGATTCACCGTCGGCATGAAAACGAGGAAGCGGCCCGGCAATGCGATATGGCTGGTGATGCGAGCGCCCTTGCGGGCGATGGGCTCCTTGGCAATCTGGACCAGGATTTCCTGCCCCTGTTTGAGCAGTTCGCTGATGATGGGCAGATTCGAGGTCTGCATGTTGGGGCGACGGCCGCCCTGGCGGCGTCCCGGCGGACGTCCACCGCGACCACCGCGGCGTCCAAAGCGGCGATCTTCGCGGCGTGCCGGTGCGGCGGCGTTGCCTCCCGGCTCCCCCGCGGCTTCAGCAGCTGCATCCTCTTCCCCGGCTTCCGTTTCTTCGAATTCCTCTTCGTCGATTTCAGCGAATCCGGTTTCAGGTTCGTCGTTCGTCTCCTCTTCCTCGGACACTTCAGTCGGAGTGCCATAGCCCAGGCGCTGCTCGAGATGAACATCGCGCAGGGCGTCGCCGAGGGTCGAGGCCTGGTCGAGGGTCTCCTCCTCCATCTCTTCGGTCAGGTGCTCCTCGGTCTGGTGGCCGGGAATGGGCTCGAAGTCGTATTCGTCCTCGTCAATCGTTTCCTCTTCAAGCACACCCATGCCGGGTGCGTATCCGAAGAGCTGGCGAACGACTTCGCTTTCCGGCGAGATGGCTTCGGCCTGCGCAGTTGTTTCAGGGGCGGGTGACTCGGCAACCGCTGGCTCGGATTCATGACGCAGCAAGGTCGGCGGCGCCTCGTGCTCCTCTTCCTCAACGAGTTCTTCTTCTACAGAAGCGAAGCGGAATTCGCTGCGCGGCGATTCGACGCGATGGGAAGCGGAGGCCTCTTCCGGCTCGTATTCGTGCACTTCCTCGATGTGCTCGACGACTGGAGCCGGCGCTTCGCTGGCAAACTGCGGAGCTGCGGGGGCCGTGACGGCAGGAGCCGCCGAAGCGGTCTGCGGAATGAGTACGGAACGGGGCTCAGGCGCTGCCAGCTCTTCAGCCGGATGCACCTCGCGCCCCTCGGGCGCTTTGACTTCGTGCGCCGCAATTGGTTCTTCGACTGTCGCTATCGCCGCATGTTCATGGCTTTCAGTTGCAGCCGAATGAGACTCCACCAGGGCCGAGGTCTGGCCATTACCCGCCAACGACCCGCGCCGATGCCGTGAAAGCGTCTCTCCCGGCAGAACCGACCCACCATCCCAGCCAGTCGGCACTTCGACCAGCGTGGAGGGCTTCGCAAAGCTGCTGCTCGTCGTTGCGCCGCGGCTTGGAGCGGGAGCCGCCGAGGTTTTTGCCTCTGACCTGCCGCCGTACTTCGACAGAGATTCCCCCGGCAAAACGATAGGCGGATTCTGCGCAGCCATTCCACCGGGAGCTCCCCGCTCGGGTAGCGAGACCGGCTCATACGAAATGGCTTCGCCGGTAATCTCGGGCGATTCGAGGGAACTCTGGGCAGGACGCGAATCGGGACGCGCCCCGGAACGCTGATCGGAGCGACCATCCGGGCGGTCATCGCGCCCTCGGAAGCGGCGGCCACGCCGCCCCGCCCAGCGTCGAGTGCCGGGCTCGCCACTCTGGTCGCCCCGGTCCTGATTCCGGTCCTGATTGCGACCCTGGTTTCTCTCCGAACCCCGGGCCGGTGCTTCGGCCGCCGACAACTCTATATCTGATGACTGCGGCGCCGCTCCATGGGCCTCACGCGCCTCACGCGGTTTGCGGCCGTTGCCATTGCCTTCGGGGCGCTCAAAGTCCGCCGAGTCCTCTTCCTGTTCCTCGAGGAAATCTGTGACGTAAAGGAATGCGTCGCGTTCCAGCCCGACATCGACAAACGCGGACTGCATGCCGGGAAGCACCCGGGTGACACGGCCCTTGTAGATCGAGCCGGCTAGTGTGTATTCGTTTTCGCGCTCGTAATAAATTTCCGAGAGCTGATCGTCTTCAAGAATCGCAAGCCGCGTCTCATGCGGCGTGCTGGATATGCAAATCTCTTTTGCCATTCCGCCTCAAAATGCCAGAACGGAATGAGCCGGATTACCGGAAAGGATCGGAACTGCCAGACGAACGGCCGGGATGTTCCTGCGCGCGCCATCCCGCATCGTCTCGCCTCTGGGGAGGTAAGATGACGGGGGATAACGAACGGAAGATTCGCATTGTTTCCGGGGAGTCGTCTGCACGCATAGAGTTTGTGACCGCTTCAGCCGACCTAAGTGGCGGGGCCGTTACCCGTCTCTGCGTGCTCATTCCTGATCCTGCCCGGCCCGTCTTCATTCCACCTGGCCGGTTATCACTTCGTTCAATCTGTGCCCGCCCTGCGGGCCTTCCGTGCCAAACCTGTTGCCGTTCTAGTTCACGAAGCGGCTCATACGAACGTTCATGACCATGCCCAGAGCGAGAAACGTGAACAGTACCGAAGATCCCCCGTAGCTCATGAGAGGAAGAGGGATGCCGGTCACCGGCATCAGCCCCAGAACCATTCCGACGTTGACGGCGATCTGGAAAATCAGGACCGCCGCGACGCCCATTACCAGAAAAGATCCTGGCAGGTCTGCGGCTGTCTGAGCGTTTTGAATCAAACGCATCAGTATAAGGAAGTATATCAGCAGCACAAGGATCGCGCCTACGAACCCGTGCTCCTCGCTGAAGGCGGCGAAAATGAAGTCCGTATATGGAATGGGCAGAAAGTCGCCCTGGGTCTGCGTCCCCTGGTTTGCCCCGCGTCCAAAGACTCCGCCGTCGCCCACCGCAATCAGCGACTGCCGGATTTGATACCCAGTCCCGCGCGGATCGTCATCCGGGTTGATGAAGCTGGTGAGCCTGGCCTTCTGGTAGGGCTTCAGGATCTTGCCGCTCCTCCACACCACGCCCACCGACAGCAACATCACCAGCGCCAGGATTCCGCCCTTCTTCCAGCCAATCCCTCCCAGAAACAGCCCCGCCAGCAGAATCGGCGAGTACGTCAGCGCAGTCCCCATGTCCGGCTGCTTCAGCACCAGCAGCATCGGAACCGCGACGAATCCAATGGCCTTGAAAATGTCCTTCCAGGTAAGGTCGCGTCCAGCGAGGTTGGTGAAGTAGCGCGCCACCAGAACGATCAGCACCAGCTTCACCCATTCCGACGGCTGGAAGTGCGCGCCGCCGGGAAGCTTGATCCAGCGCTTGCCGCCGTTCACGCGCGTACCAACCGCGAGAACCGCGACCAGCGACAGCAGGCAAAAGCCATAGATCCAGTAAATGATGCCGAGCAGCTTGTGGTAGTCGATCAGCGACATCACGAACATCGCGACCAGACCCCCTGCGATCCAGAGAATCTGCATACGCTGGAAGCCGTGGAATTTCGTATGAAGCGTGGCTGAGTAGATCTCCAGCACACTAATGATGGACAGCATCAGGACGAACCCGAGCAACGTCCAGTCGAAATCGCGGAGGGAGAGGAAGCGGCGCATGAAGGTGGGAGACTACCCGCCAACAAATTCCTGTTTCAGAATTTGCAGGCAGAGCTTCGTTAATTATCGCATTGCAGAGGGTGCATTGCGCTGCCCGAAACTGCACGGAACCCTCAAGCTAACGTGGTCCCGGAAATGGCTGGATGGTGCATGCTTCGTACGAGGGAACCGGCCGGACGCTCTCGCTGAAACGGTGACCACAATGTGCTTCTGTGACGAGATTGACGAGGAGCACGTGCTTTCCCGTGAATACTCGCAGATCTCCATCCATTCGAAAGTAGCGGGCATCCCCCACGGCATTACAGACTTCCGTTAAGGAACCATAAACAAGCTGCAAAGAAGATAAAGGGAAAACCTTGCGTTCGGCAGTTCGACGCCTGGCGCGTGCACCAAAAACGCCGGCCGCTTATGCCGCCCTTATGCGAATTGTTTCATTCTTCTTTCATCGTCGCTTTGTTGACCCCACAAGGTTGCGTGCGTTCGTCCTGCCGTGCGTCCTGGTTCCGCGCACATAAATCGCCGCGGCAACAACTTTGTGATCTCCAGATGGATGCGAAAGGTGAAGATGAGAACTACTCTTCGGAATGGCATGACGCTCGCGGCACTCACAGTGGGACTTTCCCTCGGTTGTATGGCGCAAACAAGCGCAACCACCCAGACCCGCTCCGATCTGAGGGCCGGCGCGGAGCCCCTACCCCCTCCGATCAAAGGGAGCGCGCCACCCGCAACCACAGCAGCCACTGGAGCGCCTGAGCCGCAGCCGACAGTCGACCAAAAGATCGACGCACTGATGAACCGAGTTACCGAGCTTGAAAGTGAAGTGAAGGCAGCGCGCGCCGCGTTGTTGGTCGACAGCAACGACACAGCAGCCATGAAAGCGGCGGAAAAGGAACTCATTGCAGGTACCGCAGCAGCTGCTGCGGCCAGTCCTTCCATCACACCGTCCACAGGGATCAGCTCATCGGTGGTGCAGGGCACTCCAGCGCCGGCTGCGCCTGAAATCCCCGCACAGACGACAACCAGGGGCGAACCGTTTCCCGGCGACTGGACCTGGCTCAACAACAATGGGCACCAGGTGGACAGCCCGATGGCCACGAAGTACTTCACGCCGGAATTTCGTGCGGACGCCAATTACACCATCGATATGAATCACCCCAAGGACGACACCCTGGGCGGATCCACGGAGACTTTCCGTTCCGATGAGTGGCAGCTGGAGCAGATCAGCATCGGCGGCGACATTCGTATCGATAACGTGCGCGGACGCTTTCTCTGTCTGTGTGGCGGTCTTTGGTCTACCACCACAGCTCGCAACGACGGCAGCATAGTGCGGGGAAGCTGGGACCTGAAAGGCGCCTATCAATACGTTGCCGAAGGATGGGGAGGGTATCACTGGAACGTTCAGCACGGAATCAATTTTGACGCCGGTATCTTTGTCTCCTATATCGGACTTTTCAGCTACTACAATTTTGATAACTGGACTTATCAACCTTCCTTTGTTTCTTCCAACACGCCGTGGTTTTTTAACGGGATGCGGGTTCAATGGTTCCCCACGGCCAAGCTGAAGATCGAACCGTGGTTTGTCAACGGCTGGCAGACCTATGCGCGGCCCAATGGTAAGCCCGGCTTGGGCGGCCAGGTTCTTTATCGCCCCACGCCGTGGCTGGACATCGTGAGTAATAACTACGGGCTGGGTGAAGATGACACAGGTTTCCCGGGCCGTTCCCGCGTTCACACGGACAACAGTGTCGAGGTCAAGTACTACGACCAGCCGAAGGCGGTGATGGATAAGATGGCTTTTACCGTTACCGGCGACCTCGGCTGCGAATATGGCGGGGGAGTACCGTCCTTTTCCACCTCTGATGGCACTTTGAGCCCGACCGGCGCCTCGCCCGAGATGGGAACAACCAGCAGCTACACCGGGGGTGTCAACTGCCACAACAGCAGGAATGGCAAGCCGAAGCAGGCTTTTCTGGGCTGGATGATGTACCAGCGCTTCTGGTTTAAGAAGGACCTCTTCGCCATTACTCTCGGCGGCGGCCAGATGAACAACCCTGGACGGTACCTTACCCTGCTGCCTCCAATTAATGGCGCTACGGCCGTTACTGGCTCTCCTTACTTCACCGAAAATCCCGGCGACCGCGCCCAGATGCACGACGGCACTTTTACTTTCGATTACATGCCGAGCCAGTTCATCACCTTCCGGTGGGAAACCGGCTATCGCTTCGCCGATATTCCTTACTGGACCGGCCGCGGGGGTATCACGCCACCGGGAGGCGACAACGGAGCCCCTGCGCAATACGCCTGCGCCAACGGCGCCGCCTCCGGTTACGGCTACGGCACCGCGAACCTGGCCAGCGCTGAAACCTACTGCAACCTGACACAGGGAGTGGGATCTGGCGCGAACTCAAGCGCTATCTGGTGGCCCGATTTGCGGAAGGACCAAACCGTTGCCACAATGGCGGTGATGGTCAGGTTCTAACCTGAGCGATAGATCTCCGCCCCGGGGAGGCCGGAGGGTGCAGTCGAAAAGATTGGTGGGCAGTGAGGGACTCGAACCCCCGACTTCCTGCTTGTAAGGCAGGCGCTCTAACCAGCTGAGCTAACCGCCCGGAATCTGCGCCGGCAGCGGAACCGGCAGCCGCCGCGGAAACGGGGCATGAATTTGATCTTATCAGTGTTGCGTCGAAGGAATCAGGCGCAAGCGGTTTACACGGCTACTCCACTTCGGGAGAGCGCCGCCTCCGGACGAGAGTCAGGATTTCCTGCAGAACGAATTCGGTGCCGAGGAACGTGGCGGCCAAAAGGGTGAGAACAATCCAGGCAGCGCCGATTCCAGCCGTTAGGTGATCCATACTGCGACTTTCTCTTTCCGTTGCTTTCTGTGCTGCAGTGAAACTCAAGTGTAGAAACCGAACCGGCGATCTCTACATAGCACCTCGGTGCCAGAAGGACAAACGCCAGCGTCAGGGGTAATTCCCCGTTCTTCGCTCGACAAAACCGCATCAACGCGGCAAATGTTCCCCGGACCACTCGTTCGGTCGAATCGGCGCGCCAGCAACAACCGAACCTCCGCATCGGTGATCTGTTCGAAGTTGCGATAGAACTCGCCCACTGCGTGGAAGGGCTCGGGCGTTTCGAGGCAGATGAATTGATCCACCTCGCGGAGCAGTTCGTCGCGAGTGCTGCGGGCTGCGACGGGAACAGCCACCACGACGCGTCGGGTTACAGGACGGAGAGCGCGCGCTGCGGCCTTCATGGTGGCTCCCGTAGCCACTCCGTCATCGACGAGAATCACCGTGCGCCCGGCAACGGACGCCGGCGGCCGTCCTCCACGGTACGCCTCTTCGCGGCGATCAATCTCGATACGCTCCCGAGCGATGACTGCGCCGATGGTTTCCTGAGGAATGCGATAGGCCGAGACGACGTCAGGTTGCATGACCACCAAACCGCCACTGGCCACCGCACCCATGGCCAATTCTTCCTGGCCGGGTACGCCGAGCTTACGCACAACGAAGACGTCGAGCGGAAGGCGAAGTGCACAGGCAATCTCAACCGCAACGGGAACGCCGCCGCGCGGCAGACCCAGCACGACGGCATCTTCAGCACGAGGTGTCCCTTCGAGCTCGTCGCGCACGACATGCGCTAACGCGAGGCCCGCTTGCTGACGGTCCTGAAAGATAATGACCACGGGCGCCTTCTGACTTGCTTATCCTCGATTGTTCGCCTGAAATGGCCGTTCTGCAATGAAGCGGAACCATTTGCAAAGTCGAGGCGTATCCTAAGCGAGCCCCATCGCACATCCCGCACAATCATGAGCACAATTGCCACGCCAATAACCGCACCGACCGAGCAGCGCGCCAGCTTTCGCAGTTTTCTCTGGATCTGCATGGCCATGGCAGCCGTCAAGTTGGCCATTGAGATCATCGGCAACATCCTCGCGCAGCGTGCAGGCTACGGCATCTTTCGCGACGAGATGTACTACCTCATGTGCGGCCGGCACCTGGCCTTTGGCTATGTCGACCAGCCCCCCATGGTTGCTCTTCAGGCGCGCCTGACCGAAATTCTCTTCGGCTACGACCATATGTGGTCGCTGCGGCTGATCTCCGGTATTGCCGGAGCGTTCAAGGTCTTCCTCACCGGGGCTCTGGTGTGGGCCATGAGTTCGACCGTCCGATCAGGAAGCCGGCGAGCCGCCGCTCTCGCCATGCTGGGCGTAACGGTCGCCGGTGTCTACCTCGGCATCGACAGCTTTCTGTCGATGAATTCCTTCGAGCCGGTGTTCTGGCTCCCCTGCATTCTGGCGCTCGTGCGCATCGTCCAGGCTCCGTCGTTACCAGACCCGGAGCGCGTCGTCCGCAACTGGTGGATCGTCCTCGGTGTCAGTGCAGGGCTGGGCCTCGAAAACAAAGCCAACGAAGTATTCTTTCTTGTCGCGGTACTGATCGCGCTGTGGCTGACGCCGCAGCGCCGGATTCTCGCGAGCCGCTGGTTTGCTGCCGCCATCGCCATCATGTTCGCCATCGCCCTGCCGAATCTGCTCTGGCAGATGCACAATCACTGGCCGACGCTCGAATGGCTCATCGGCGTGGCCAAAAGCAACAAGAATGTGAAGCTGCCTCCCCTGCAATTCATCGGCGGGCAAATCATGATGCTCAACCCCTTCACATTTCCGCTATGGATCAGCGGCGTGATTTGGCTGTTGCTGGCGCGAGCGGCGCGCCCTCTCCGGTTTGTTGGCGTTCTTTATCCCGTCTACCTGCTGCTCATGATGGCGCTCCACGCCAAGGACTACTACCTCGCGCCAATCTACGCGATTTACTTTGCGGCGGGCGGCGTTTGCTGGCTGCGGGGTTCTCCTGTTCGCATATGGCGCAACGCTTTGGGCGGCGCATATGCAGTATTGCTGTGCTTCGGCTTCGTGCGCAGCGTTACGTTCTCCATCCCGGTTCTGCCTCCTCTTCAGTTCGTGGCCTACGAGAAGAAGCTCGGGTTTACACCCAAAGATTCGGAGAATCACGACGCTTCGCTCCTGCCGCAGTTCTACGCGGACCGCTTCGGCTGGCACGAGATGGTGGAGAAGGTCGCGCGCGTCTACAATTCCCTTCCCCCGCAGGAGCGGGAGGTCACCGGCATCTTCACCGGCAATTATGGAGAGGCCAGCGCCATCAACATCCTCGGCCCGCAATACGGACTGCCAGTGGCGATCAGCGGCCACCAGAGTTACTGGCTGTGGGGACCCCACGGGTACACCGGGCAGGAGATGATCATCATCAGTGGCGCGAGCCTTGCTGATTTGAAGGAGTACTACTCCTCGTGCACCGTGGCGGCCGTGAACGATCATCCCTTTGCCATGCCCTGGGAGCACAACAACATCTATCTTTGCCATGGCAGAGATGTCACGTATGAGGCAGACTGGAAGGACCTCAAGCACTACGAATGAAGCGGAGGTCCGCCTCTCCTGGACATCACCCCTGATCCGACCAACCGGAACGACGCCCCCGACCTGCCGCGGGTGCTGAACACCTCGCACGCCACGGCCATTGTGGTGGGCACCATCATCGGCAGCGGCATCTTCCTCGTTCCCCAGGAAATGATGCGCGCTACAGGCTCGTCCGGGCTGGTCTACCTGGCGTGGATCGCCGGCGGCCTGCTCTCGCTCTTCGGCGCGATGACCTACGCGGAGCTGAGCACGTTGCTCCCCTACGCGGGCGGCGAGTACGTCTACATCCGCGGCATCTACGGCGACCTGCCCGCGTTTCTCTATATGTGGACGTGGTTCGCTGTGGCCAAGCCCGCCTCGATAGCCAGCGTGACGACTGGTCTGGCGCGTACCCTGGCGATCTTCCCGGCCCTGCGCTGGCTGGATGGAACGGCATTTCACTTCCCTTTCGCCGTTGCCTGGTCGCAGATCTTCGCCATTGCCGCAACGTGGCTGATTACCGGGCTCAATTATCTCGGCATCCGCAAGGCCGGTGACTTTCAGCTGGTCTTCACCTGGCTCAAGGGCGCGCTCATTCTGGTGATTGCGGGCATCTGCTTCGGGTCGATGGCCGGTCACTGGAGCAATTTCGCAACGAGGTTCGTCGGGGCGCACGGCGGTTTCGGCGGATTCATGATCGCGCTCATCGCCGCCCTTTGGGCCTACGACGGCTGGAACGACCTGACCATGGTGGCCGGAGAAGTGCGCAACCCGGAGCGGAGTTTGCCGATCGCGCTCATCGCCGGCCTCGGGATCGTGGGCGTGCTCTACATGGCCACCAATGCCGCGATCCAGTACATCCTGCCCGCGGCGCAGATCGCCGCCTCGCCACGGCCGGCGGTCACCGCGCTTGCCGCCATCACCGGACCCTGGGGCGCGGGTTTGGTCTCCGTGGCCATGGCAGTGAGCATATTTGTCACATTGAACGGCACAATTATGTCCGGTGCGCGAGTTCCCTTCGCGGCGGCGCGCGATGGTCTTTTTTTCCGGCGCATGGCGGACATCCACCCGCGCTTCCAGAGCCCCTCTACTTCGCTTATTGTGCAGGCTCTGCTCACCACCGGCCTTCTGCTCGCCGTCGGACACTTCCAACAACTGTTCGAATTAGCCATTTTCGCCGAGTGGCTCTTCTACATGATTACCGCGACGACGATCTTCTTCTACCGGCGGCGCGAGGGTGCGGCGCACAATTACCACGTTTGGGGATACCCGGTCATTCCGGCGTTGTTCGTCGTGGCAGCCGCGGTGTTGCTGGTTTACTCCTACGCCGAGAACCTGAAGAGTTCGCTGATCGGGACGGGGATTATCCTGCTCGGCGTGCCGTTGTTTCTGGTATTCCGGAAGAAAAGCAGCAGTACGCCCGCATAGCCCCTCTACTTGAACAAAAACTCCTTGGTCCGTAAATCCTTGATCGTGTCGCGCAGCCTGGCTGCCTTCTCAAACTCGAACTTCTTCGCCGCTTCCCGCATGTCGGATTCCAGCTTTGCGATGTATCCGTCCAGGTCCTGTTGTGAAGTAAACTCCGGCATTTCTTCGGATTCCTCGACCAGGTCGGCGTATTCGGCCTGCAGTATCTTCGCCAGCGACATATCGATGTGACTAATGATGGATTGCGGCGTGATGCCATGCTCTTCGTTGTATTCGCGCTGTACCGCGCGCCGGCGATCGGTTTCGCCGATGGCCTGCTTCATCGAGTCGGTCATCTTGTCCGCATAGAGAAATGCGCGGCCGTTGATGTGCCGAGCGGCGCGGCCGATGGTCTGGATCAGAGACCCCGCGGACCGCAGGAAGCCTTCCTTGTCAGCGTCCAGAATGGCGACCAGCGAGACCTCCGGCAGATCGAGCCCTTCGCGCAGCAGATTGATGCCGATCAGCACGTCGTACTCGCCTTTGCGCAGATCGCGGAGCAGCTTCACCCTCTCCAGCGTCTCAATCTCTGAGTGCATGTAGCGGCAGCGAACGCCGACTTCGGAGTAGTAGCCGGCCAGGTCCTCGGCCATGCGTTTGGTCAGCGTGGTAACCAATATGCGCTCGTTCTTCTGCGCGCGATCGCGAATCTCGGCAAGCAGGTCGTCGATCTGGCCGCGCACCGGGCGTATCTCAATCTCTGGGTCGATGAGGCCGGTAGGACGAATGATCTGCTCGACCACGACACCCGCCGCCTTGGTCAGCTCGTACGGCCCTGGAGTCGCCGAAACGTAGACGAGCTGGTTGGTTCGCGCCTCGAATTCCTCGAACTTCAGCGGACGGTTATCCATCGCCGATGGAAGCCGGAATCCGTAATCGACGAGGTTCTGCTTGCGTGAGCGGTCGCCATGCCACATGCCGTGCAGCTGAGGAACCGTCACGTGCGACTCGTCGACGAAGAGCATGAAGTCGCGCGGGAAATAGTCGAGCAGTGTCGGCGGCGGCTCGCCCGGCAAGCGCCCGGAGAAATGCCGCGAGTAGTTTTCGATGCCGTGACAGTAGCCGACCGACTTGATCATCTCCAGATCGAACCGAGTCCGCTGGTGGATCCGCTGCGCCTCGACCATGCGTCCCTGCGTCTCCAGCTCTTTCTCCCACACAGCCAGCTCGTCCAGAATGCTCTCGACTGCACTCTTTTTGCGTTCGGGCTGCACAACGTAGTGGCTCTTGGGATAGATAGGCAGGCGTGCGTACTTCTGGCGCACTGTGCCGAAGAGCGGATCGATTTGCGACAGCGAGTCGATCTCGTCGCCGAAGAGCTCGATCCTGTACGCATTCTCATCGTATGTGGGAAAAACCTCGATCACATCGCCGCGCACGCGAAAGGTCCCGCGGCGGAAATCCGCGTCGTTGCGCTCGTAGAGAATCTCGACAAGCCGGCGCGTGATGTCGTCCCGCCGAATGTGCTGCCCCTTCTCGAGCAGCAGCAGCATACCGTAGTAAGCTTCCGGCGAGCCAAGGCCGTAGATGCACGAAACCGACGCAACGATGATGGCATCGCGTCGCTCAAAGAGAGAGCGCGTCGCGGAGAGGCGGAGCTTGTCCAGCTCCTCGTTGATGGTGGCTTCCTTCTCGATGTAGAGATCGCCCGCCGGAATGTACGCCTCGGGCTGGTAGTAGTCGTAGTAAGAGACGAAGTACTCCACCGCATTATTTGGAAAGAATTGCTTGAACTCGTGAAACAGCTGCGCGGCAAGCGTCTTGTTGTGTGCCAGCACCAGCGCCGGGCGATTCAGATGCTCGATGATCTTCGCCACGGTGAAGGTCTTGCCCGAGCCCGTGACACCCAGCAGCACCTGATGCTTCTCGCCGGCTTCGATGCCGGTGATGAGTTCTTCGATGGCGCGGCCCTGATCCCCGCGCGGCTTGTAGTCGCTGACGAGCTGAAAGTCCACACATTGATTCTAGGGGATGCCGATTGGTGGAGCGGCCTCAATAGGTGCATACACCTGTCTCCAAACATATGTGTATCCGGCAGGCAATGGCCCGCACCAGTATCGACATCGACGAAGCATTGGTGCGCAAAGCGCGCAAGCTGACGCGGATGAAGACCAAACGCCATGTGGCGAACGCAGCGCTCGAGCTCCTCGTCTGTGCGGAGGAGAGAAAAGGGATTCTGCGCTATGTGGATGGCCGCTGGCTCAGGCAGTGACCTTTGCGGCTGCTCGGCTGGAGCGGCCGAGTCCACCAATCCAGAGGAACACGGGCCAAATAGCGAGCCAGAGGAAGGAATTCCAGTGCGGCCACCGGTTCCAGTTGACGACGGTGGAGATGACGCCAGCCACTTCGCCAACAACGAAGAGCACAATGAGATGAGCGCCGGGTTTGAAAGGGGCGAGGCGGACGCACATCCAGCCCGCGATGATGGATGCGACGGCGAAGATCGCGGCCCCGATCCACAGGATATACGTCGGCGCCGTCTTGCCGCTGACATACTGGCCCGGGAAGGCGTGCGACAGCAGGGGGTCGCTGAGAATGACGATGGCGGTGACGACGATGTAACTGAGCAGTACAGACGCAATGGATCGGAGCAACTTCATGGCGGTGTCTTTCCTGGATTGCGATGCTGAAGCGAGTCGGGGAGGGTTGCAGGATAGCGCGGCTGGGGCGCCCGTGGAAAGAAAAAACGCCCGCATCTGGTAAGAATGCGGGCGGTTTCAAAAGAAGAAATTCAGCGGGCCGAGATGAGCTGCCTTCCGACGCCCTGGCCCGTTTCCGATCGGACGTCGAAGCGATCGAGGTTCATCACCTTGTCCCACGCTGCCACGAAGTCGTGGACAAACTTCTCCTGGCTATCCGAACTTCCGTAGACTTCGGCCAATGCGCGGAGCTGCGCATTGGAACCGAAGATGAGATCGACGCGCGTGCCCGTCCACCGGACCTCCACGGTTTTTCGATCGCGGCCTTCAAACACCTCCTCGCCACCGGCAACCGGTTTCCATTCCGTACCCATGTCGAGCAGGTTGACGAAGAAGTCGTTGGTCAGCTTCTCCGGTCGATCTGTGAAGACGCCGTGCTTTGTCTGTCCGACATTGGCGTTCATCGCGCGCAGGCCGCCAACCAGCACCGTCATCTCGGGCGCGGTCAGCGTCAGCAGCTGGGCCTTATCGACCAGCAGCACCTCGGCGGGCACGGTGTATCTCCCTTTGAGGAAGTTGCGAAAGCCATCCGCGATCGGTTCGAGCACCGCGAAGGATTCCTCATCGGTCTGCTCCTGGGAGGCATCGACGCGTCCCGGAGTAAAAGGAACCGTGACGTTCTGACCCGCATTTTTCGCCGCCTGCTCCACGCCGGCGCAACCCGCCAGAACGATCAGGTCGGCCAGCGAAACCTTCTTGCCGCCGGACTGCTTTCCGTTGAACTCGCTTTGGATCGTTTCGAGCGCGTTCAGCACCTTCGCCAACTGCTCGGGCTGATTCGCAGCCCAGTCCTTCTGCGGCGCCAGACGAATGCGCGCGCCGTTCGCTCCGCCACGTTTGTCGGAGCCCCGAAAGGTGGAAGCCGATGCCCAGGCAGTCGAAACCAGCTGCGCGATCGGCAGGCCTGACGCGAGGATTCGGCTCTTGAGACTGGCAATATCCCGTTCATCGATCAGTGGATGATCGACCGCAGGCAACGGATCCTGCCAAAGAAGTTCCTCAGATGGAACCTCCGGACCGAGATAGCGGGCCCGCGGGCCCATGTCGCGGTGCGTCAGCTTGAACCACGCCCGCGCGAAGGCGTCCGCAAACTCATCTGGATGGTCGTGGAACCGCTTCGCAATCTTCTCGTACGCGGGATCGAGGCGCAGTGCCAGATCGGTGGTCAGCATCGCCGGCGAGCGGCGCTTCGAAGGATCGAACGGATCGGGCACGCTATCCACGCCCGCGTTTCCTTTTGGCTTCCATTGGTTCGCTCCCGCCGGACTTTTCGTCAGTTCCCACTCGAAGCGAAACAGATGGTCGAAGAACTGGTTGCTCCATTGGGTTGGGTTGCTCGTCCAGATCACCTCAAGGCCACTGGTGATCGCGTCGCCGCCCTTGCCCGTGCCAAAGCTGCTCTTCCAGCCAAGGCCCTGTTGTTCGATGCCGGCCGCTTCGGGCTCAGGCCCGACATGCGTCGCCGGCCCCGCCCCGTGCGTCTTGCCAAAGGTGTGGCCGCCGGCAATGAGCGCAACCGTCTCCTCATCGTTCATCGCCATGCGGGCAAAGGTCGTGCGAATATCGTGCGCCGCCGCGATCGGGTCAGGAACGCCTTCCGGACCTTCCGGGTTCACGTAGATCAGGCCCATCTGGACCGCGGCCAGCGGATTCTCCAGATTCCGTCCCGTGCCGCCCGTGCGGTCGTGCTCCGTGCCATGGATTTCTTCATTGGCAACGATCGTGCCGTCGCCCGGCAAGCTCTTCCCGTAGCGATCGTCACCGCCCAGCCACTTCTTCTCCGTGCCCCAGTAGACGTCCTCATCCGGTTCCCACACGTCCTCGCGTCCGCCGCCGAAGCCGAAGGTCTTGAAGCCCATCGACTCCAGAGCCACATTGCCGGTGAGGATGATCAGGTCGGCCCACGAAATCTTATTGCCGTACTTCTGCTTAACGGGCCAGATCAGCCGCCGTGCCTTATCGAGGCTCACGTTGTCGGGCCAGCTGTTGAGCGGAGCAAAACGCTGCTGCCCGCTGCCCGCGCCGCCGCGGCCATCGCCGGTACGATAGGTGCCTGCGCTGTGCCACGCCATTCGAATGAACAAGGGACCGTAGTGGCCGAAATCCGCCGGCCACCAGTCCTGTGAGGTCGTCATCACCGCGAGAAGGTCCTTCTTCACTGCCGCCAAATCCAGTCTGTTGAACGCCTCGGCGTAGTTGAAATCCTTGTCCATCGGATCGGAAAGTGACGAATGCTGGTGCAGGATCTTCAGATTCAACTGGTTCGGCCACCAGTCACGGTTCGAAGTGCCTTCACCGGCAGTGTGATTGAACGGGCACTTCGCTTCGGTTGCCGTTGCTTTTACGTCTGGCATGTATCCCTTCAATTTCTGTGGCGCGCGTTGCACACGTCACGGGTTATGCGAAAACCAGAAGCGCGGCCGTCCGCGCTTGTACCGACATACGCAATGTAGCATCATGAAGATGGATTGCTCCAATAGATAGATTGCACTCCGAGTATAGGCATTCCCTATGGAACTGCAGCAGCTTCGATACTTGTGCGCAATCGTCGATACCGGCAGCTTCAGCCGGGCGGCCGAGCACTGCCATGTTGCTCAACCATCGTTGTCGCAGCAGATTTCGAAACTTGAAGATGAGCTCGGATCGAGACTCTTCGATCGCCTCGGGCGCAGCGTACGACTGACAGAAGCTGGGCGAACGTTTTTGCCCCATGCGCGGAACGTCTTACACCAGACTGAGCTCGCGCGCAGCGAGGTCGATGGCCGGCGCCGCGATGCGCGCGGAACCGTGATTGTGGGAGTTATTCCCACCATCGCTCCCTATTATCTTCCGGGGCGCATTGCCGCATTCGTCCGGCGATTTCCCGAATCCACGCTCCGCATTGTGGAAGAAACCACGCCGGTTCTCGTCGAAAGCCTCCGCAGCCTCACGATCGACATCGCCATCCTGTCGTTGCCGCTGCGGCATCGCGAATTTGAAATTATGCCGTTGCTGACTGAGCCCCTCTACGCCGCTCTGCCCCTCGATCACCCGCGGGCGTCCGCACCCGGCATCGCGCTGCGCGAGCTGCGGGACGAACGATTCGTACTGCTCCGCGACAGCCACTGCTTCCGGGAGATTGCTTTGGCCGCTTGCCATCGCGCGCGCCTGGATCCGCGCATCGCCTTCGAGAGCGGCCAGTTCAGCAGCCTGCTGGGGATGGTCGCGGCGGGTGTAGGGGTGTCCGTCGTGCCGGAGATGGCGATTGATCCCCGCGCCGGGTGCCGTTATGTGCGCATCCTGGACGCAAGAGCGGTGCGGACCATCGCTGCTGTCCGGCTGAAAGGACGCTCATTCAGCCGCGTGCAGCATGGGTTTGTTGTCGACCTGGCAAAAAAGCCGGCCCGCGGCCTGCAACTTCCGGGGTCCGCGCGCCACGGGGCTGAGGCGGCCCAAATGATTACTCAGGCGGTTCCCATCCATAGGCCACACTGTTCGGGTTGGCGATGCGATGCAGCCGCAAGTCAACGACGGCCTGGTAAGCGAACCTGAACCCATCCCGGAAATCCCCGGCAGCAATCGGGCTGAGGTCAGGTTTCCGATATTCCGGGTGACGGTTCAATTCAGGCAGGAGTTTTGCCGTGATGTCCCGATTTGCAGCTACTCCACCTGCGCGAAATCCGTCGTGCCAGGTCTGGGTGTAGATTCCCTGGGGCTCCTCCGGAAACCATGGCCACGGGGATGCCTGCGCAACAGCGAGGGATGACCCGGCAGCAGCCATGACCAGCGCAAATCCCAGAGCGATTGATCTTTTCATCCTGTTACCTCTGTCTTTCCGATCCGGGAGGGGCCACATCACCGTCGTCCTGTTCGACAATAGAACAAACGGAGCCGGCGAACCGGCTCCTCCAGCGATTTCTGGTTGGAACGCATGAACCGCCACCTGCCCCGGGGTCTCTTTACTGCGATCCGGGGACCACACGGCAGTTTAGTGATGCCAGTCGTGGTCGTAGACCATGTGGTATCCCTTGCGGAATCCATCGCGAAAATCAGCACGCTCGTCGCGGGGACGATCGGGGTGACGGAAATTGTCGTGGCGGTTCGGGTCGGGTGGACGGTGAGCATCGATATCGTGGCGCGCTGCGTCAATGCCATCGTGGAAGCCGCTGTGCCATGCCGACGACCAGTTGCCCTGCGGTTCATCGGGACGCCAGCCGCCGCCGTCCTGGGCATGAACGGCGAGGGCCATTCCGCCTGACAACACCAGCCCCAGCACAACAACCATTGCGGGTTTCAGGTTTTTCATTGTCTCTCCTTGAAACATCGTGGGATGAGGAGTCTTCCCTCGTTGATGGGATGCAGAGACCCGGCAAAGGGAGAGGCGGGTTGAGCCAGAATTTAAGTGGAAATAAAGCACGCCCGTAGCAGCACTTGCGATCATTGCGACGGTATTAAGGGTTGGACAGGGGAATCCTTCGCAATTTCGGGCGTCAGGGCTGAGGCCCACTCGGAGGCGCTGTCGACGAGGCAATCGGACGGGATCGATTCGACTGTATGGGACGATAATCCGAAGCGGCAACCGATAACCCAGGCGCCGGCGCGGCGGGCGGTCAGAATGTCCACGCTGGAGTCGCCGATCATCAGCGTCTCGCCCGGCGCAACACCGGCTTCGCGAATCAGAGCATTCAGTCCCTCCGGATCAGGTTTCTTCGTGGCGAAGCTGTTGCCCCCATGAATGCGGAACATGCGGGGGCTGAGCCCGAGGCTATCGCAAATCGCCACCGATGGACCGACAGGCTTGTTGGTTAGCACAGCCATCTTGCGGGGCGTGCCGTCCGCGGTAGCGCGCATCGCTTCGAGCGAGTCGAAAACTCCCGGATAGACATACGTGTGATCGAGCTTGTGCTCACGGTAGTGCTCCAGAAAATGCTCCAGCGCACTTTCCACAAGCGGCTCGTCCTCAGGATCGCCCAGCGCTCGCCGCACCAGCATTCCCGCGCCGTCGCCGATATAGGTGGCGATGATCTCCTCGGGCAGAGGCTCCCGTCCAAACTTGTTCAGCATGGCGTTGATGGAATTGGTCAGATCCTTCTGGGAATCGATCAGCGTGCCGTCCAGATCGAAGACAATCAGCCGAATCTTCTCCGCCGGGATTGGGTTGACGCGATGCAGCATGCTTCCAGTGTAGCGAGCCAGCACATTCCGCATCACCCTGCGCTATGCTCTCAGAATGCTGAAATTCTTACGCAACCCCTTGCTGGCCGCAGTCTGCCTCGCTTCGCTTTCGCTGGCGCATGGAATCGCCGAAGATCACTTCCCTTCCAATGAGGAAATGCGCCACGTACGGTCCATCGCGCAGCCGAAGCTTTCGCCCGACGGGCAGAGCGTGCTGATTCAGATCGCCGACGCCACTGCCGACGGCGGCAAGACCCACCTTTGGCTGGTCGACGTGAAAGCCAATACGTCGCGGCAACTGACATGGACGCCAGGCAGCGAAAAGCGAGGCGAATCCGCCGGCCAATGGATGCCGGATGGAGGCAGCATTCTCTTCCTCGCACATCGCGGCGAGCACACTCAGCTCTTTCGCCTGCCGATGAATGGCGGCGAAGCGCATCCGTTTGAGGTGAAGATCGTCCCGCCCGTCGACGAATCGACCGCCCCCGACGCGATTCCTCCGCCAAAGAAGCCGTCCGCGACGACTGACGCGCCGAAGCCCGAAGCGATTGAGGCGGACGTGGAGCGCTACTTCATAGCCCCGGATGGAAAGCACATCGCAATTCTGGTCCGGGACCCGGAAACACCCGGCGAGAAGAAAGAGCACGACGATAAGGCAGACGCTGTATGGGTGAACCACAACCCCCACGGCTCGCGCCTTTACCTGCTCGACCCCGCGGACGGCAAATTGACGCCAACCGCTGTTCCACCGGACGTGGAGCACGTTTCCTGGACGGAGCAGAGTGACCGGTTGCTCGCCATCTCCCAGGGTATGAATGGCGCCGGCGATCTCGCGCCCGCGGCCACGGCCTGGTTGCTTTCCGTTGCCGACCCGGGAAATCCTTCACGGATCAAAGCAGCGCCCTCGACATTTAGCGCCGCCGCGTGGTCGCCGGATGCAAGCCGCATCTTCTTCCTCGCGCAAAGTGAGGTGGATGCTCCTCCCGGCTACGAGGACCTCTACGCGTTGACGGTGGGCGATAGCTCGATCCATAACCTGAGCGCAGGGTTGGATGGAAGCCTGGGGCACGACGAGCCGATACCATCTGGCAACTCAGTCCTCGAGCCCGTGCAGATCGGAACGCGATCCACGCTGGCGCGTTTCGCGGGTGAACGCCCGGAACCTCTGCATTTTGACACCGCAGCTGTTACGCAATTCAGTACGAACGCGAAACACACAGGCTGGGTGTGGATCGGCTCCTCGAGCGATCGGCTGCCTGCGCTGTACTATGCCGAAAAGCCGGGGGAGACGGCCTCCGCGCTGAATACTCCCAACCTCTTGCCCGCGCCCTGGACCCAGGTCAGGTCGCAGTTGATTTCCTGGAAGAGCGATGCATTCACCATCGAGGGATTGCTTTCTCTGCCTCCGCAGGCCGCGCAGCATAAGGTTCCTCTCATCGTCGACGTTCACGGCGGACCCACGGGAGCGTTTGAGGACAACTGGAACGCGCTCACCGAATATCTGCTGGGCCAGGGATGGGCGGTGCTGCGCACTAATCCGCGCGGAAGCACAGGGTATGGCGCTGCTTTCGCGGCCGCCAACAAGAATGACATGGGCGGAGGCGATTATCGCGACATCATGGCCGGTGTCGATATGGTGCTCGCAAAGTATCCCATTGATGGCGACAAGCTGGCTCTGATGGGCTACAGCTATGGGGGCGAGATGGCCGGGTTCGTCGAAGGCCGCACCGACCGCTTCAAAGCCATCGTAAGCGGCGCGCCGGTCATCGATCAGGAGAGCGAATACGGCACGGAAGACAGCTCATGGTACGACCGCTGGTTTTACGGCGGCTATCCGTGGGAGCACGCCGAAAGCGCATGGAAGCAGAGCCCACTGGCGAAGGCGGCGCAGGCGAAAACCCCGTTCCTCCTCCTGCAGGGAGAGAGCGACAGGACCGATCCGCTGGGCCAGAGCCAAGAAATGTATCGCGCACTGCGACAAATGGGGGTCCATGTGGAGATGGTGCAATATCCTCGCGAGGACCACGGACCGCTGGCTGGAGGAATCTTCGGCGCGCCGAGCCCCGAACCGTGGCATGGGTTCGACGGCCGACAGCGCATCGTGACCTTCATCAAAAAGGCATTTGGCGAATGAAGCACCAGCCGGGTAACGGCTCCGGGCCGCCCCCTATATTCGTTTTCGTTTCCAGCGCCCCTGGCGGAACAACATCAGGCTGGCTACGGCAATGGAGCACTCCGCAATCACGACCGACAAAAACGCCCCTTCGGCGCGCAAATGCATGCGAACCGCAAGGAACCACGCCAGCGGAATTTCCAGCACCCAGAAACCGAAGAAATTGACGATGGTCGGCGTCGTCGTATCACCGGCTCCATTGAAGGCCTGCAGCGTAACCATCACCCATGCGTAGCCGATGTTGCCGCAGGCGAAGGTGCGCAGTGCTTTTCCCCCAATGGCAACGACCGCGGGGTCGTCCACAAAAATGCGCACCACGGGCGTGGCGTAGACAAAAAAGAAGACTCCTAAAGCTCCGAGGAAAAGCATGTTGTAGAGCCCCGTGCGCCAGACCGCCTTCTCGGCCCGTTCGGGATGCTGGGCGCCGAGGTTCTGGCCAACCAGAGTCGCAGCGGCATTGCTGAGCCCCCACGCAGGCAGGATAAAAAACATCACCACGCGGATGGCGACGGTATACCCCGCAACCGCGGATGCTCCGAACAGCGACACGATGCGGACCAGGCCGATCCAGCTGGCCTGGGCTATGGCAAATTGCAGAATCCCGGTGAGCGAAACCCGCAGCAAGCGGAGCAACACAGGAAAGTTGAGGTAGATATGGCGCGGGAGGATGTGGATGCGCTCCGTTCCACGCATGAGCCGGTAGAACTGATAAAAGACTGCGATACTGCGGCCCGTGCACGTGGCCAGAGCCGCGCCGGTCACACCCAGATGCGGGAACGGCCCGAGTCCGAAGATCAGGCAGGGGTCAAGGATGAGGTTGATGATGTTCGAAACCCAGAGCAAACGCATGGCGATCGCGGCATCGCCGGCTCCACGAAAGATCGCGTTGTTCAGGAAGAGCATGATGATCGCGCCGCAACCGCCCAGCGCAATGCGCGCATAGCCGGAGCCAATGGCGACGATGGCCGGCGATGCCCCCATCAGGCGCAGAAGATGGGGCGCAGCGATCCATGCGGGGATTCCCAGCCCCAGGGAGAGGAGCAGCCCGAGCACGATGGCCTGCACAGCGGCAATGGCCGCATCTTCGGGATCCTTCTCGCCGATGCGGCGCGCCACCATGGCCGTGGTCGAGAGCGAGACGCCAAGACCGATGGAAAAGACCAGCGCCAGGAGCGATTCCGTCAGACCAACCGTCGCGACGGCGTTCGCCCCCAGACGGCCGACCCAGAAGGTGTCCACGACCGCGAAGAGCGACTCGAGCACCATCTCCATCACCATCGGAATGGCGAGCAGAAGGATCGACCGGTTCAGGCTGCCGGTGGTGTAATCCTGATGCGAGCCGCGGAGAGCCTCGCGCACCGAGGCCCAGAATCCGCGCTCGGGCTCGGATTGGACAGGAAGGTTCGTCACATCGGTCCGGTGGCCTGAAAAACAGTTGAACTTTCTTGAGCGAAGCGCAATTGCCTGGACGGGCGGTCCGGCGGCTGCCTGGAAAATCCGTCCCCTAGATCAGGAGGGTCTGCGTCGTTTCTTCCAGTGGCGTGCTGGCGAAGTGCAGTTCGGGCAAATCCTCGACGGCGCGGCGCAATGACTGCTCCCAGCGCGCGTGAATGATCTGCAATTCAGCATCGCCATGCGTGAACTTGCGATAGCAGTCGAGGATAAAGCTGTCTTTGCGGTACAGCAGCAGTTCGATAGGCGGTCCGATGGCGCCGTTCGAGCGCATTGTGGCGTCAAACGAGAGCAGCGCATACTTGGCAGCGACCATCAGACTGGTGGAATTGAACACGACGCCGCGATCGAGCAGTGGACGGCCGTATTTGTATTCACCAAGCTGCAAAAACGGCGATTCCTCCGTCGCGCTGATCGGATTTCCCTGGGGATAGATCATGTAAAGCGCCGGCTGTTCCCCATGCACCTGTCCGCCGAGCAGCAGATGCACATTGAAGGAGTAGTTGTCGCGCTCGAGAGCGGCCCGATCCATCTCCGCGACCTGGCGGACGCACTCGCCCAGCTCCCGCGCAGCCTCATACATGTTGCGAGCCCGCGCCAGGCCTTCCCCGGCGGCAAAACTGGCTTTCGCCAGATTGATGACGGATTGGCTGAGGGAAAGGCTGCCGCTACTGAGCACCACGAATGCCCGCTCGCCCGGCTGGCTGAAGGTGTGCATCTTGCGAGCGATGTTCAGGTCGTCAAATCCCGCGTTGGTGCGAGAATCCGACGCCATCACGAGGCCTTCCTGTGTCATGATGCCAAGACAGTAGGTCATTGTGCGTTGCCGCTTCCTCCAGATTGTGGGTGCCGATATGCCATTGTGCCAGCTTTCCTGATTCGTTCAAAAGACATTCGACAACGTTCGCAACAATCGTTACATCTTAAAAGGACCGCAGAATAGCACCCAGGAGGCACGATGCTCCTTCGTTTGGGCTATGACATGCAGTTCGAGATTCCCGAGCCTGTCGCCTGTGTGGCGCAGTTGCGCATTCATCCCTCGCGTGTGGCCGCACTGCGCGGGCCGGACCTCATGCACGCCGAACCGGAAGTCGCCCTCGAAGAGTACACCGACACCTTCGGCAACCTGTGCACGCGTTTTCTGGCTCCGGCCGGCCTGCTTCGTTTGAAAAACAGCACGTTGTTCGAAGATTCCGGGCTGCCGGATCCAGCCAGCCCCTACGCCATGGCTCACCCCATCGCCGAGCTCCCGCACGACACGCTGCGGTTTCTGCTGAGCAGCCGGTACTGCGAGGTGGACAGCCTGGCGCCGGCAGCCTTCGATCTTTTCGGAAACACGCCTCGCAGCTGGGAGCGCGTTCAGGCTATCTGCAACTGGGTCAACGCCAAAGTTGCTTTCGGCTATTCCTACGCCCGGTCCACCAAGACGGCACTCGATGTCTTCACCGAGCGGCAGGGAGTTTGCCGCGACTTTCAGCACCTGGCCATCACCTTCTGCCGGGCCCTGGGAATCCCCGCCCGCTATGCCGCCGGATATCTGGGCGACATCGGCATCCCGCCGGCCCCGTTTCCCATGGACTTCAGTGCCTGGTTTGAGGTCTATCTTGAGAATCAATGGTGGGCCTTCGATGCCCGGCACAATGTGCCGAGGATCGGCCGCATCCTCATGGCAACCGGCCGCGATGCCGCCGATGTGGCCTTTTTTACATCGTTCGGAACCGCGAATCTGAAGAGCTTTCTCGTCATCTCGGATGAGGTGAACGAGAGCGACGCCAGCTCGGACGCCTCCAGCGAAGCCATTCGCCGCCGCGCCTGATCGGCAGTAGCTGCACCGCAGCGACCGGCCTCAATAGCCGGGCGTATACTTGCCGCTTCCCTCGCAGATGTAAATTTAGTTCCTTTGAAAGGGGGCGTTCCTATGCCCAGTTATCTCTTGCAGGTGGCGTACACGGCCGAAGCGGTAGCGGCGCTGATTGCGAAACCGCATGATCGCACCGAGGCTATCGGGAAAGTGGTGAAGAAGCTTGGCGGCAAGCAATCAAAGCTGTATTTGTCGTTCGGCGATTACGACGTGGTGGGCATTTACGAGATGCCGGACAACGTGAGCGCAGCCGCCTTCGCCTTTGCCATCGCCGCCGGCGGCGCCTGCAAGAGTGTGAAGACCACTCCACTGTTGACGTCAGAGGAAGGCGTTGCCGCCATGAAGAAGGCAGGCAGTTCCGGATACAAATCCGTGGTGGAGAAGTAGTCTTACAGGTTACGCCACAAGGGTACAGGTGACAGGGGCGGGGTTAGTGCTTTCCTGCCCCGGCACTATCGAGTTTCGCTTCGGCCTCAGCGATCACCTCGTTGGCCTGCTCATACTTTTCGGGGTCTTCACCGGCCTCGTTCCAGAGTTGCTCCCCGTGCTGAAGCTGCTCCTGCACCGCGCCGGTGTCGATCTCCTCCGGCTTTTGCGCGCTTTCGGCGAGGATCGTCACGCGCTCCGGCAGGACCTCGGCGAATCCCCGAGCGACCGTGTAGCGCTGCTCGCCCGCTTCTCCGCCGTGCAGGCGCACTTCGCCGGCTCCGATTTCCGACAGCAGGGGCGCATGCCCGTACAGCACCTCGAAGTACCCGTTCTTGCCGGGAACCTCCACCGCGTCTGCCTCCTGATCCACCAGGATGCGATCGGGCGTGACCAGCCTGACTTTGAGCTTGCCTTCCGCCATGGCTACTTGTTTACCGCTTTCAGTTTCTCGGCTTCTTCCAGCACTTCTTCGATGGTGCCACGCATATAGAACGCCTGCTCCGGCACATCGTCATGCTTGCCCTCGATCACTTCCTTAAAGCTGCGTACCGTATCCGCCACTTTGCAATAGCGGCCAGGAATGCCGGTGAACTGCTCCGCTACGTGGAAGGGCTGCGACAGGAACTTCTGCACCTTGCGGGCGCGCGAGACGGTGATCTTGTCGTCCTCCGAGAGCTCGTCGATGCCGAGAATGGCGATGATGTCCTGCAGATCCTTGTAGCGCTGCAGAATGCGCTTCACGCCCTGGGCCACGTCGTAGTGTTCCTGGCCGACGATGCGCGGGGTGAGGATGCGCGAGGTGGACGCGAGCGGATCCACGGCCGGATAGATGCCGAGCTCCGACAGCGGACGCGAAAGCACCGTCGTCGCGTCCAGGTGAGCGAAGGTGGTTGCCGGCGCGGGATCGGTGAGGTCGTCCGCAGGCACGTACACGGCCTGCACGGAGGTGACGGAACCGCGCTTGGTCGAGGTGATGCGCTCCTGCAGCTCGCCCATCTCCGTGGCCAGGTTCGGCTGGTAGCCGACGGCCGATGGCATACGGCCCAGCAGCGTTGAGACCTCAGAGCCGGCCTGGGTGAAACGGAAAATATTGTCGATGAAGAGCAGCGTATCGGCGCCCTCTTCGTCGCGGAAGAATTCAGCTACCGTGAGTCCGGTGAGCGCCACGCGCAGACGCGCTCCTGGTGGCTCGGTCATCTGTCCGTAGATCAGCGCCGCCTTCGACTTGGAAGGATCCTTCAGGTTGATGACGCCGGACTCCTGCATCTCGAGCCAAAGATCGTTCCCCTCGCGGGTGCGCTCGCCCACGCCGGCGAACACCGAAAAACCGCCGTGCTTGGTCGCGACGTTGTTGATGAGCTCCATGATGACGACGGTCTTGCCTACGCCCGCGCCGCCGAAGAGGCCCGTCTTACCGCCTTTGAGGAAAGGCTGGATGAGATCGATGACCTTGATGCCGGTTTCAAACATTTCCTCCCGGGTCGACTGCTCGTCGAAGGCCGGGGCCGGATGGTGGATCGGATTCCGCTGCTTCGCGTTCACAGGTCCGAGTTCGTCCACGGGTTCGCCGATGACGTTGAGCACGCGACCGAGCGTGGCGCGGCCGACGGGCACAGAGATAGGACCGCCCTGATCGATGGCCTTCATCCCGCGCACCATACCTTCGGTGGCTTCCATGGCCACGCAGCGCACGCGGCCTTCGCCCAGGTGCTGTTCCACTTCAAGGATGACGTTGATGGGAAACGGAACGGTAAATCCGTCGTCGACCACCCGCAGGGCCTGATAAATCGGCGGCATCGTCGACTCTTCGAACTGCACGTCGACCGCCGGACCCGAAACCTGAATGACTCTTCCGATATTTTCTTTTTCTGCCATAACCTTTTCGTTCGCCTTAAATGGCGGCTGCGCCGCTCACAATTTCGATAATCTCTTTGGTGATCGCCGCCTGACGCACGCGATTCATGGTCAGCGTCAGCGAATCGATCATGTCCGAGGCGTTATTGGTCGCCGAATCCATCGCCGTCATGCGCGCAGCATGTTCCGCGGCGATCGACTCGAGCGTTGCGTGATAAATCTGCGAGGTCACGTAGCGCGGCAGCACGTCGGCGAAGATCTGCTGCGGCGGCTGCTCGTAGATGTAATCCACCTCGGCCGTGCCGAAATTCTTCGTCTCGTCTTCGAGCTGCTTCTGAGCGGCGTCGGCTTCGTGTGGATAGAGGCTCACTCCGGAGGACAGCGCGGCTTCCGCGGCCCGTTCGCGTTCTTCGAGGGTCGGCTCCTGCGCTTCAGCGACCTGCTGCTCACCAATCGAAACGATGGGCAGAAGCCGCTCTACCACCACACGCTGCTGGATCACCGATTTGAATTCGTTGTAGACCAGGTAGGCGGCGTCGATCTCCTCATGCACATAGCAGGCGATGATGCTTTCGGCGACTTCGCGGACAGCATCGTAAGTCAGCTTATCGAGAGCAGCGGTTGGACCGTTCAGCATCTCAATGCCACTGCCTCGCTGGCGGTTCGGACGCTGGCCTTCCTCTGTCGGCTCATCGAACTGTGCAACCGCGTAGCGGCGGCGGAACAGGTCGCGCCCTTTGCGCCCGATCGCCTCGACGTCGATCTCCTTCTCACTATTCTCAAGAATGAAGTTTGCGGCCGCCTTGAAAATATTGGTATTGAACGCGCCCGCAAATCCCTTATCCCCGGTGACCACCACGAGCAGGATGCGCTTCTCGGGCCGCGTGAGCAGCAACGGATGCCGCACTTCTCCGGTTTCCGGATCGTAGATATCCGCGCGCCGCTTCAACGACTCCAGCACGCTGGCCAGCATTCCCGCGTAAGGCCGCGACGCCACGGCTCGCTCCTGGGCTCGGCGCAGCTTCGCCGCCGAAACCATCTTCATGGCTTTCGTGATCTGCCGCGTGTTGCGCACGCTGCGGATACGACGCCGTAAATCGAGGACGTTCGCCATGTTCTAGTGTGCGGCTCCTACCGGCTGCTCGGCCTTCTGCTGTTCGTCCTTCTTCTTTTCCTGTTCGTTGAGCGGCTTCACCGAGCTTTCCTTCAGCTTCGCCTCTTCGTGATCGGCGACGAAATTTGCCTTGTACTCCTTGAGCGCCGCGTGAATGCGGCTGCGGAGGTCGTCGTCCAGCGCCTTCTTCGTGGCGATGTCGGTCAGCAGTTGCGATTGCCCTGAGTCCAGATACGTGTAGAGCCCGTCCTCGAACGCCCGAATCTGTTCGACCTTCAGGTCGTCCAGATAGCCCTGGGTTCCGGCAAACAGGATGATGACCTGCTTTTCCGCCGGCAGCGGGTGGAACTGCGGCTGCTTCAGCAGCTCGGTCAGGCGCGCTCCGCGGTTGAGCTGGTTTTGCGTGACTTTGTCGAGGTCGCTGCCGAACTGCGCGAAGGCCGCGAGCTCGCGATACTGCGCCAGGTCGAGCTTGAGCGTCGACCCAACCTGCTTGATGGCCTTGATCGCCGCCGAGAATCCTACGCGCGAGACGGACAAGCCGACGTTCACCGCTGGACGGACGCCTGAGTTGAACAGATCAGTCTCGAGAAAGATCTGACCGTCGGTGATGGAAATAACGTTGGTCGGAATGTAGGCCGAAACGTCCCCCGCCTGGGTTTCAATAATCGGCAGAGCGGTCAGCGATCCGCCGCCCTTCGTGTCGCTGAGTTTCGAGGCGCGCTCCAGCAAACGCGAGTGGAGATAGAAGACATCGCCCGGATAAGCCTCGCGGCCCGGCGGACGGCGCAGCAACAGCGAAATTTCGCGGTAAGCGATGGCGTGCTTGGAGAGATCGTCGTAGATGATGAGCGCGTGGCGGCCCTTGTCGCGGAAATACTCGCCCATCGCGCAGGCCGCGTAGGGAGCGAGATAAAGCATCGGAGCCGGCTCGGATGCCGAAGCAGCCAGCACAATCGTGTGCCCCATCGCTCCGTAACTGTCGAGTGTCTGCACCACCTGGGCAATCGAAGACCGCTTTTGTCCAATGGCGCAATAGATGCAAATGAGGTCGTTCTTCTCGTTATTGATGATGGTGTCGAGCGCGACGGCGGTCTTGCCCGTCTGGCGGTCGCCGATGATCAGCTCGCGCTGGCCGCGGCCGATCGGGATCATCGAGTCGATGGCCTTGAGCCCCGTCATCATCGGCTCGCGCACCGGCTGGCGATCGATCACGCCGGGAGCCAGTCGTTCCACCGGAAGCATGTCGGAAGTCTGGATCGGGCCCTTGTCGTCGATGGGCAGCCCGAGTGCGTTGACCACGCGGCCGATCATGGCATCGCCTACCGGCACGCTGAGAATCTTGCCGGTGCGCTTCACCTGGTCGCCCTCACGAACCTCTGTGTAGTCGCCCAGCAGCACCGAGCCGACCTGATCCTCTTCGAGGCTCATGGCGAGGCCCGCGATGTCATGCGGGAACTCCAGCAGCTCGCCCGCCATGACTTTGTCGAGGCCGTGCAGGCGTGCGATACCGTCGCCGAGGGTAATGACCGTCCCAACTTCATCGACGCGCATCTTCGCGTCGTAATTGGCAATTTGCTCCTTGAGGAGCGCTGTTATCTCGTCTGCTTTAATCTGCGCCATTCTGTCTGTTCCTGACCTTCTTCTTAATCCTGCTCGCGGGGTAGTTTGAGTGCTGCCGAAATTCTTTAACTGGCCGTCAATTCTTCCCTTAACCGGTCCAGCCGGCCGCGTACCGATCCGTCGTAAACCGTGCTGCCCACCTGAACCACCACGCCACCCAGCAATGCGCTGTCTTCTTCGAAATGCGCTTCCACCGTTCCGCCGGTGAGTTCTGCGATCTGCGCCTCGAGATCTTTTCGTTCCTTTGGCTCGAGCTTCCTCGCTGATGTCACCTTCGCCTCGGAGATGCCCAGGCGCTGATTGATCTCGCGCCGCAACTCGGCCACAACATCGTCGAAGCCCGCGATGCGGTCGTTCCGGATGAGCACCGCGATAAAGTTTCGCGTCGTTTGCGCCATTTTGAGCTTCGCGTTCAGCTTGTCGAGCAACCCGATTCTCTGTTCCAGCGGAAACGATGGATCGAGAAAAAATTCGCGCAGCGGGCGGCTCCCATGCCAGGCATCGGCGAAATCCGCAAGCTGGCGCTGCACGTCCGTGGCATTGAGCTTCGCTTCAAAAATCACTTCGGTGAAGGCGCGCGCGTATCGGGGAGCAAAAATGGCCATCTACGCCTCCCCTCCCGTTTTTTTGTTCAACGATTTGCCGAATTCGCGAATGAGTGCCCGATCGGTGTCGTCGGAAAGCTGAATCTTACGCATCGCGTTGTCGATGGCCAGATCAGCTGCGAATCTTTTCAGGTCTCGTTGCGCCGCCGCCTGGGCCGAGGCAATTTCCGTCTCCGCCGAGGCCACAATGCGCTCGCGCTCAGCTTCGAGCGCGGCGTGAATGCGCTTTTCGTCCTCGGCTGCCTCCCGCTCGACCTGCCCGCGAACCGAATCGATCTCCGAATCCAGACGAAGCAACCGTGCTTCAACCTCAGCCAGCCGCCGATTCGCCTCTTCGGTGGCCAATCTTGCCCCAACCAGCTCCTCCTTGAGCGTTTCGGAGCGCTTGCGGAACAGCTGAGGCAGCATCTTCCACAGCACCACGGCGATGGCAAAAAGGAGAACGCCGGAGTTGAGATCCTCGAAAATTTCGGCGGCCGTTTCCGTCTTCACATGAAAAAAATGCGCGATGCCTTTCACCACAGTGGAGTGCCGGTACTGCTCCACATCGGAGTTGCTCTCCGGCTCGTCCATGTGCTCGCCGCCACCCGAGTTCTGCGCCGCAGGTTTGGACGGAGCGGCGGCCGCTTGCGCATGGATCCGCGCGGACGGCATTCCCAGCAAACCAGCCAAAAACAAAACAGTCAGGATGCGGCCGGAGATTTTCAACGTGAACTCTCCACTGCTCCCGAAGGCAGAACCGCGGCAAGAACCTGAGATGCCAGCTGGCTCGCGGAGCCCTCGATTTGCTTTCGGGCTTCGGCTGCCTGCGCTGCCAATGCATCCTGCGCCGTATGGACACGCTGCTGAGCAGCCAGCCGCGCCGCAGCCACGGCGCTCTCGCGTTCGGCAGTCCATTGCTGGATACGCTGCTCGCGGGCGCGGAAGATTTCAGCCCGCGCCGCCCGTAACCGGGCCTCGTACTCCTGAGCCTTCACATCGGCCTGGCCGATGGCGAGCTTCGACTTTTCCAGCGCCCCAGCGGTTCGCTCGCGGCGTTCGGCGCGCGTCTTCATCAGCGGCCGGTACAGAATGTAACGGTAGGCTAAAACCAACACGATAAAAAGGATCAGGGTCGGTATCGAACCGAGCGCAAGATCACCAAGTTGTCGAAACAGTTCATCCATGGATTGGCCGGCGGTGGCAGTCGAGAGCAGCTGAAAAGGTTCAGGTGGAACCCTTGGTTCTAACAGACGCAAAAATTCGGTGTCAAATGACGAAAGACACTTACCTTTGCACCTGGTCCTTCGGGCTTCAGCTCCTTGCGGAGCCTTTCAGGGGAGAGCCGCAAAAATAACGGTTGCGCGCGCTTGACCCCGCCGGAAACCGGCGTACACTGAGAATACCACCTCGACCCGGATCAGGGTTGGCGAACCGGGTGATCGGAGGTCCCACCACTCTCCATCATCCGGTTTGTCTTTTCTGCAGCCAAATCCTCCCGAACTACTTGACCGTATGACTCCTGAACCGCCGATACCGCCCCAGCAGCGAGGCTGGTCCGGCGACCTCCACGCGTACCAGATTGCCCTCGTAGGAGCGCTCGTGGATCAGCGCACCCGCCTCCAGCGCCGCCAGAACATCGCCCTCCGACTGTGGAATCTGAAACCGCTGTTCGAGGATCGGATCCTGCACCAGCTCCTCGTCGATGCGCGCCATCAGCGCTTCGAGGCCGACATGATCTTTCGCCGACGTGGCAATTCTGCCATCGCCTGCGATGGCAGGGCGCTCCTCTTCACTCAGAAGGTCGACTTTGTTCAGGACCTCGATCCGCGGCTTGTCCAGCACTTCCAGCTCTGCCAGCACCTTCTCCACCTCCGCTTTGTGCTCTTCCCACATCGGGCTGGAGGCATCGCGCACATGCACAAGGACCTCCGCCTTGCGTACCTCTTCGAGAGTGGCACGGAACGACGTCACGAGCGTGTGCGGCAGATCGCGAATGAAGCCGACAGTGTCCGAGAGGAGAACTTTTCTCCGGCTGGGAAGCTGAATCGCGCTCAGCTTCGGATCGAGGGTCGCGAACATCCGCGCAGATTCGAGCACGCCGGCCCGCGTGATGGCGTTGAACAGCGTGCTCTTCCCCGCATTTGTATACCCGACCAGCGCCACCGTCGGGACAGGAACCGACTCGCGGCGCTGGCGCTGCTGCGTCCGAATCCGCCGAACCGCTTCCAGCTCACCGCGCAGTTGCAACACGCGCCGCTGAATCCGCCGCCGATCTGTCTCAAGCTGCGTTTCGCCGGGTCCGCGCGTTCCAATGCCGCCACCCAGCTGCGACATGGCCTTCCCCCGTCCTGTCAGCCGCGGCAGCATGTATTCCAGCTGCGCCAGTTCCACTTGCAGCTGCCCCTCGCGGGTTCGAGCATGCCGAGCAAAAATATCCAGGATGAGCTGCGTGCGGTCAATCACCCGGCACGGCAGAGCGTTTTCAAGGTTGCGCAGCTGCGTGGGGCTCAGGTCGTGATCGACAATCGCAACGTCAGCGTGGGTTGAGGCCGCTATCCCGGAGATCTCTGCAACCTTGCCGCTCCCCACCAGTGTCGCCGGATCGGCTTTCGGGCGATGCTGCTCTGCCTCGGCAACAATTCTTGCGCCGGCGCTCGTCACCAGCTCGCGAAATTCCGCCAGGCGGGAGTCGACTTCAGGGTGGGAGGAGGAATCGCTTCCGAGGCTTGCGGCGTCGCGGGCCATAAGCGCGCCCCGAGTCAGAGCTTTCCTTTGCGGTCCAAACACGACCGTGACCAGCAATGCCCTCTCCGCAGTTCCAGCGGTCGCGTTCAGAGGCATCAATGTCGCTGCGCCCTTATTTCGGCATCAATCAGGAGCCGGAGGCCTCCTGCACCGTCTGCGGAGTTGCGACGGCGACAGGCCCAGCCTGTGTGGCATGCGGCGGACGATGTTCTCCGTGCAGTACCGAGCGGGTGCTCACCACCGTTGAGATGGCGTGCTTAAAGATCAGCTGCTCCTGGCTGTTGTTCTCCAGCAGCACTGAGTATTTGTCGAAGGAACGAATTTTCCCGGTGAGTTTCACGCCGCTCACCAGATAAATCGTGATCGGGGTCTTGTCTTTGCGAACGGTGTTCAGGAAAGTGTCCTGAATGTTCTGCGCCGGCTTGTTTTCCATGAGCCGATCTCCTTTGCCCGTTTTATTTGAACTCGACGGTGAAACTGCAACAGCGGGAAAAAACTGCAGCGAAACCGAATTATTGGAGGCGCCGCGCCCACCGTCAAGGTGTGGTATCAAGATACGGGTTTCCGGATGATTTGCGCAATATCGGGTCATGACAAGCGCAAATCGTAGGTATGAAACCCGAGGTATATCAGAAGTAAACACGGACGAATCCAACAGGTTGCGCTTCCGGACAGATTTTAACCGCGCGCTTTGTGGTGGGCCTTTGCGTGATGGCCCTGCGGGGGGCGCGCAATCTTCGCGCGCACAGGCTGATCTCCGAGCCGCTTCACGATCACACCGTCCAAACGGAAACTTTCCGTCGCCGTTTCCCCCGGCCGCACCATGCCGGTCTGGCTGTCGAGCGCCATCTGGTTCCCGGTCGCCACCCGATAGGAGAACGTCGGAACGAGCTGGTTGTCGATTTCATCCTGCTTGACCGTCACAGGAAGATATCCGGCCAGATTCCGATCCCGGTACGCCGTTTCATAACGGTGTTTCCTGACGTTCCACGTGAAGACCCGCACCTGATCGAAATCGTAGGGCAGGCCATCACGATAAGGGGCAAGAACCGCGACATATTCCGGCACCTGGTCACCCGGAACGTTCGCTTCCGGATCGGCGACCTTGCGCAGGACGTAAGCGCCGACGATTTTCTGTCCCTCCGCCAGCCCGGCTATTGCATCCGGCACATCTTCGTCAAGCGTGCGCGAGCGCACCCATCCCACGTGACCGGCGGAGTCGCGGATGAGCCAGTAGTCCTCGAGAATCGGGGGTTGAGGTGCTGATGGCGCGGCATTATCTCCTTTGACCGGCCTTGCCAGGGGCACCGGGACGGGCTGCGCTGCCTCCGGCTTTGGCACCGAAGCCCGCGCCAGCAGTTGCAGCTTGTCGTTTTCCGGCAAAAGGTAAAAGCGATCCGACAATCGGCCAGGACCATCGCGCAGCCAGGTATCGTCGCGCAGGACTGCGGTCGCCACTACCGGATCGCTGACGTTGTCTTTCTCCAGCTGGGCAAACTTGTCGTAAGTCGGCTGGTCGATGACGCCGTGATCCTCGATCCAGCCGACCTCGCCCTTATCCGTCTTCACCTTCAGAAAGCGACGGCCATGCTCGACGACCTGCAACCGCTGCCCGTTGACGACTTCGGCGACGCGGTTGCTGACCGCGGCGACCCGGTCGCGCAAATACGTGCCCCTGGCCCACACGTAGACGTACTCCCGGGTCTCGTGCGGAGTCAGACGTCCACAACCCTGAAGCACAAGCAGCGAGAAGACGATTCCCGCGGAGATTCGATGTACGGAAGAGGTTCGAGGGAGCATCGGCAAAGGCAACAAGCCGGTATTTTGATGGCGTGCGTCATGCAAAGGATACATCGATCTCAAGGACACGCCGCAGCGACCAGTAGTTGTGCACGTTACTGAAGTGATTCAGCGCCCATGCCCGGTACCGTTTTCCTCGCGACCGTGTTCGGCGGCCCCTCCCCGAACAACCAGCCTTCAAAGCTTTTCGCATCGACCACAAAGGTCCGGTTTGTTGATCACACGGAAGCGGTAAGTAATAACGGCTGGCCCGTCGCATCGGATCAGGGTGACTTCGCGGCTCTCTGCCTCCGCCGCCAGCCAACCCGCTTCTGTCCGTTATGTTTTTCCGATCGCTGATCGCGGATCGCTGAACGCTGCTTCCTGCACCCTGAGCTCTGTGCCCTGAGCTCTGCCTTCTGCACCCTCATCCCTGTGCCCTGTACCCTGCCTTACTGCGGCTTCGGCGTGAGTCGCACGAAACGCGGTGCCAGCTCCTCCCACTTCGACATCAGCCAGAAGGCTCGCGTGCTTGCCGTCTTCTCCGCGTGCAACTGCACCAGCCCCAAGATGCTTTCCTTCGCTTCGGCATCCAGCGCTTCGTACGGTTCGGGAGTGAGAAAGCCGTTGTGGTAGCGCTGCCGTGACAGAAACAGCCCTTCCTCGTCGAAGACCCAGGCCTCGCCGCCAGTCATCCCAGCACCGAAATTGGTGCCCGTCGAGCCCAGCACGGCCACCAGGCCGCCCGTCATGTATTCGCACCCGTGGTCGCCGACGCCTTCCACCACAGCAAGGGCGCCCGAGTTACGCACAGCAAATCGTTCCCCAGCGCAGCCTGCGGCGAAGAGGGCACCACCGGTCGCCCCGTAAAGCGCGACGTTCCCGAGGATCGTATGCAGCTCGGGCTGAAGAGCAGCCCGCCCCTGTCCTCGAAGAATAATCTCCCCGCCCGACAACGACTTCCCAACAAAGTCGTTCGCCAGCCCTTTCAGGATCAGTTGCATGCCGGGTACGGCAAAAGCCCCAAACGACTGCCCTGCCTCTCCGGTTAAACGGAACGTCAGCGGCGCCCTGGCCGAGATGCCGGCCGATTGCAACATCGCCAGCTCGCCCGCCAGCCGCGCACCGAAGGTCCGGTCCTCGTTTGTGATCTGGGCATCGACGATGTAATGCTCACCGCCCTTGTAAGCGGCCAGGCCAGGTTCCACCCAGGCATCATCGATCGGTGCGTGATCCTCAGGCCGGTGATTGCGCCGACCCTGCCAATGCGTGGCGCCCGCCTTTCCGCCATCCGGCGGCGCGGCCAGCATCGGTCCCAGATCGAGACACCCATCGAAGCGCGTTTGCTCCAGCAGGTCCGTCCGGCCGATGGCGGCCTCCAGCGACGGCAAGCCAAGTTCGGCAAGCAACGCGCGAATCTCCCCCGCCAAGCCCTCGAAGAAGCGCACCAGATGCTCCGGTTTGCCGCGGAACTTTGCCCGCAGATCAGGCCGCTGTGTTGCGATCCCAGTGGGACAAGTATTCAAGTGACACTGCCGCGCCATATCGCAACCGAGGGCGACGAGGACAGCCGTGCCGAAGGCGTACTCGTCTGCGCCCAGCATCGCTGCCAGCACAATGTCGCGAGCGGTCCGCAGGCCGCCATCGCAGCGAAGCCGCACACGGCCGCGAAGTCCATTGCGGATCAGCACCTGCTGCGCCTCCGCCAATCCCAGCTCCCAGGGATTGCCGGCGTACTTGATGCTCGACAGCGGTGACGCGCCGGTCCCGCCGTTATGCCCCGCAATCACGATGTAATCGGCGTAGGCCTTCGCCACGCCTGCAGCCACTACGCCCACCCCGCACTCCGAGACCAGCTTCACGCCAATCGCGGCCTTTGGATTGATCCGGCGCAGATCGTAAATCAGCTGCGCCAGGTCTTCGATGGAATAAATATCGTGGTGAGGCGGTGGACTGATCAGCTGCACGCCGGGCTGAGCGTGGCGCAACCGCGCGATCAGTTCTGTCACTTTGTGCCCGGGCAACTGTCCCCCTTCACCCGGCTTCGAACCCTGCGCGATCTTGATCTCGAGCTCTTCAGCATGCATCAGATACTGCGCCGTCACACCGAACCGCGCCGAGGCCACCTGCTTCACCTTGTTGTTGAGCAGCTCGGCCGGAAACGACGCCGCGCCGATCGGTAACTGCGCTCCAGGTTCGTAGACGGCGGGGTCTTCCCCGCCCTCTCCGGTATTCGACCGCCCGCCTAGCATGTTCATCGCCGCGGTAATGGTCTGGTGCGCCTCAGGACTGAGCGAGCCCAGCGACATGGCGCTGGCGATGAATCGCCCATAGAGATTTTCGGCCGGCTCCACATTGCCAACCGGCAAAGCCTCGCCCGCCGCGCGCATCTCCAGCAGATCGCGCAGCACCGCGGGCTCCTTTTCGGTAGCCTGCGCCCTGAACGCAGCCCAGGCTGGCACCGGATCTGCGGCTGCCGCAGCAGCCTTGGTCGCGCCGGTAATGGTTTGCAGCAGACGCACCGTCTGCGGCTGCCAACCATGCGGCTCCGCCTTGTCGGCCTTGCGGAAACGGACCCACCCGTAATCGGGTAAGTCTTTCGCCGTCGCCACAGTGACGAGCGGGCCGCCCCCGTCTCCCGCTTCGGGAGCATCGCCAGCTTCGCCGCCTGGAGCGCCCAGCCACAGTTCGCGCACTCTGGATTCGAGCTCCGGGAACCCGATCCCGCCCAGCGGCGCTGGCGTGCCTTCAAAGCAGCGCTCCACAACTTCGCGGCTCAGTCCCAGGCAGTCGAACAGATGCGCACCGCGGTAGCTGTCCACCACCGAAATGCCCATCTTCGACATAATTTTCGCGAGACCCAGATCGAACGCGTGCAGCAGGTTTGCTTCCCCATTCTCCGGATTCATCTGCCGTGCGGTTTCGAGCGCAAGCCACGGGCAAATCGCTCCCGCTCCCATCCCGAGCAAAACCGCAGCATGATGCAGGTCGCGGCAATCCGCGGCTTCAACCGCCAGGCCCACCTTGACGCGTTCGCCGGAGCGGATCAGCGAATGATGCACCGCTCCGGTCGCCAGAGCCATGGGAATCGGAATCGCCTGTTCGCCGCATCCGCGATCCGTGAGCAGCAATACGGCTGCGCCCCCGCGGACCAACTCCATCGCCTTCGTGCAGAGATCATCGAGCGCGGTAATGAGGTTGCACGCTGGATTGAAAACGCAGTCCAGCACCGCCAGCGGCAGGTCGCCCGCCAGCTCATGCTTCCGCCGATGCAGCGCATCCATCTGCGCGAGCGAAAGGAATGGCGAACGGAGCGACAGCCCAGGCAGCCGTTCGCGGGTGCCCAGAACATGCGGCCACGGGCCCAGCCGCGTGTGCAGCTGGATGACGCAGGCCTCCCGCAGCGAATCGATGGGGGGGTTCGTCACCTGCGCAAAACGCTGGCGGAAAAACGCATAGACCGGGCGCGGTGTGCGGGCCAGGGGTGCGATCGGCGTGTCGTCCCCCATCGACCACACGGCGTCCTTCCCCTCCATCGCCATCGGCTTCAGGATCATGTTGACGTCTTCCTTGGTGTAGCCGAAGCCGAGTTGCAGCCGATTTAACTCCGCTGGATCAAGCTGCGGCACAGGCGTCGCCGAATCGAGGGTAGCGTTCTCCAGCAGCGCCTCATACTCGGGTGCAGACCGGTCGAAGAGCGCCTGCAATTCGTCGTCTTCATAGAAGGTGTGATTCTCCAGATCGGCGAGCAGCATCTGCCCCGGACCCAGGCGTCCGCTGTGCACGATCTTCTCGGGATCGAGGTCCACCAGACCGGCTTCCGAACCCGCGACCACGAGACGATCTTCGGTGACAAAAAACCGGCACGGCCGCAGACCGTTACGATCGAGCGCCGCTCCGATCAGGTGCCCATCGGTGAACGCGACCGCCGCCGGCCCATCCCACGGCTCGATGCAGTCGCCGTGATAAGCGAGGAATGCCGAATGGCGCCCCGTTTCCGCAGGCGGCATCACCATTCGCACCGCCTCCGCCACGCTCCGCCCATTGCGGGCCAGCATCTCGATGACCTCGTCGAGGCTCGTCGAATCCGAACCGCTGGGAGTGAAGATCGGCCGCAGCTCGTCGGGCAGCGTGGCAGCCCGCGCCGTCATGCGCGCGCGATTGCCCCAGATCGTGTTGATCTCGCCGTTGTGCCCCAGAATCCGAAAAGGCTGGGCGCGATCCCACGACGGCGCCACGTTCGTCGCGTACCGCTGGTGAAAGAGCGCGAAGGGAGTGACGAATCGAGGATCGGCCAGGTCCGGGTAAAACTCCGGCAGCAGCCGCGCATCGCACATCGCCTTATAAATGATGGAAGAAGACGACAGAGAACATAGGTATCCCTCGGAGCCGCCCCGCTCAAATTGCTTGCGAGCGAGGTAAAGGCGCCGATCCTGCGCTTGATATGTGGACGCATCCCGAACGGCATCCACCAGCAGAACCTGCCGGATCACCGGCAGCGTAGACAATGCAATTTCACCGAGGATAGATGGCCGCGTGGGAACCTCGCGCCAGCCGAGAATCGAGAAACCCTGCGCGACTATGGCCTGCTCGAGATCGCGCACGGCTGCCGCGGCCGCCGTCGATTCGGCGGGCAGGAAAACCATGCCCACCGCCAGTTTCTTCGCGGCTTCGAGAGAGAGGCCGGTCGAAGCCAACAGCAGGTCGCGAGGAATCGCTGTGTGAATGCCGATGCCGTCGCTCGATTTGCCGTCGGCGGCCACTGCGCCGCGATGCGACAGGCGCGCCAGCGCCATCAGCGCCTTCGTCAGAATGTCATGCGAGGGCTGGTTATCGAGCGTCGCGACAAATCCGACCCCACACGATTCGAATTCGAACCGTGGATCGATGAGGCTTTTACCCCAGCGAGCCTGCTCGCCGGGGACCCCGATTTTGGGCCGGGAGCCGCCGGACGACACGGCCGGAGCAGCACAATTTCTCGTTCCCATATCCAACTATAACGGCCTTCCTTTTTCCTGGAGAAACAAACATCGACTTTTTTCGAGCTTTTCCCGTCCTGGCTCCCGGCTGCCATGCTCGGCTGCCGGCTACTGGCTACCGGCTGTCTTTGAGACTTGCATATTTATACATCATTGCTGTATTTTTATACAGTAAAGGACGCGGCTGGCCGCTCGGCGGCTGGCCGCGATTTTGTGTGTGAGCAAACAGGATCGCCACAACGTAATCCGGCAGCTGATCGAGGCGGAACCAATCGCCAGTCAGGACGATCTCCGCCGCCGCCTTGCCCGTCGCGGGTTCGATGTGACCCAGGCTACGTTGTCGCGCGATGTTCACGAACTGCGGCTCTACAAAGGCCCCAACGGCTACGCGGCCCCAAACGGCAACGGCCATGTCGAGGAGGAAGAGGATGAACAACCCGCAGTCGGCGAAATGCTTTCAAGCTTCGGACTCGCGGTCCGGCAGGCGCAGAACCAGCTGGTCCTGCGCACCACCAGCGGCGCGGCCCAGCCTGTAGCGCTGGCCATCGACCACGAGGAGTGGACTGACGTCGTGGGAACTTTAGCCGGCGACGACACCGTATTGATCATCTGTCCCGATCCGCGACGCGCATCGTCGATGCGCGAAAAGCTCGAACGCATGATCGGGTGAATCAAGAGCCCAGAGCACAGAAAAGAATCCCGGTGCAGGAACGAGAGTCCAACACAGTTTGAGAAGTAGATGATGAATTCAGCATTCAAATCGACAAGGCATGCCACTGAGCCCTCGTACCCTGTACGCTGTGACCTGTCACCTGCTGTTGCTGTGATGGGCGTCAGCGGTTACGCCGGCATGGAGCTGGCCCGGCTGCTGCTTCATCATCCTGCCTTCGGCAGTGCAGCGCCGCTCTTCCTCGGCCGCTCCGACGCCGCGCGCGAACCGCTCGCCGCCGTCCATCCACAACTGCTGGACAACAACGGCACAGGCATGGGCTCCGACGGCCTGAGCGTCGAACCGTTCTCCTGGGATCTGATCCGGAGTCGCGGTATCAAAATTCTTCTCCTCGCGACGCCCCACGAACAGTCGCGCGAATGGGTGCCTCAGGCGCTGGACTACGGACTCCGCGTCATCGATCTCAGCGGCGCATGGCGTCTCACCGGCGCCGCGAACCGCTCCGCCTACAAATTCGCCGACGAAGGCTCCCCTGTCGCATCCGCCGTGCAGGCAAAAGCCGTTTACGGCATGCCCGAGCTGCATCGCGACGAGATTCGCGACGCGGCGCTGGTGGCTAATCCCGGCTGCTACGCCACGTCGATCATCCTCGCGCTCAAGCCGCTTGTCTCCACAGGCTGGGTCGATCTCGATCGCGGCATCGTCGCGGATTCGAAATCTGGCGTCTCCGGCGCGGGCAAGGCGCCCACGGCGAAAACACACTTCATGCACGCCGCCGACAATCTATCCGCATACGGGCTCTTTTCTCACCGCCATACCGGCGAACTGCTGGAGCAGCTCGATCTGACCGATGAGCAGATCGTCTTCACGCCCCATCTGCTGCCCATCCCGCGCGGAATCCTATCCACCATATATGTGTGGTTCAGGACACCGCGCGAAGCCAAAGAAGTCGAAAGCCTCTACCGGAGTTTCTTCGCGAACAGTCCGCTGGTGCGCGTCTTCCCTGCCGGGCAGCTTCCGGAAATTCAATACTCGGTGCGCACGAATTACTGCGATATCGGGTTTCAACTGGCAAGCGATGGACGGCGATGCGTGATCGTCTCCTGCCTTGACAACCTGCTGAAGGGTGCGGCCGGACAGGCGGTGCAGAACCTGAACCTGATGTGCGGGTTCAACGAAGAAGAAGGACTATGAGAAGTGAAGAAGGGTTCGGACATATGAGATACGTGGTCAAACTAGGAGGCGCGACGCTCGAGAATCCCGAGCTGCTGCATGGCTGTGCCAGAGCGATTGCCGAACTTGTGAAGGACGGCAATCAGGTCGCCATCGTTCATGGCGGCGGCCCGCAGCTGACGCGCACGCTGAAGCAGCTGGGCAAGCAGAGTGAATTCGTCGCGGGGCTGCGCATTACTGACGCGGAAACGCGCGATACGGCTTTGATGGTTCTCGGCGGCGGCGTGAACAAAGCGCTCGTGGCTTCCCTTGGCTCGCATGGTCAGCCGGCGGTCGGACTCTCCGGCGGCGACGGCCTCGTCTTCCGCGCACGCAAGAAACGGACCGCTCCCGACCTGGGCTTCGTCGGTGAAATTGTCTCTGCCGATCCGCGCTGGCTCGAAGCTATCTGGCAGATGGGCGCTGTGCCCGTCATCTCCTCGATCGCCCTTGGATTCGACGGCGAATACTACAACATCAATGCTGACGAGATGGCCGCCGCCTGCGCGGGCGCCTGCAAGGCCGACGCTCTCGTCTTCCTCACCGACGTTCCTGGCGTGATGGCTGCCGACGGCAGCGTGATGCGCTGGCTGAACATCGATCAGATCGCCGATCTCACCCGCGATGCCGTGATCACCGGCGGCATGCTGCCCAAGCTCAGCGCCTGTCGTGAAGCCTTGCTGAACGGTGTCAAGCGCGTGCGCATCCTGCCCGCCTCCGTAGCCGAGCTGCTGCCCGACCTGTGCAGCAGCCGCATCAATCAAGGCACTGAGGTGATGGTGGCATGACGACAGCGATCAGAGCACAGAGCACAGAGCTCAGAGCTCAGGAAGCAGCTTCCTGGCAGGGAGCGGGCACAAAGTCCTATCGCAATCTGAAGGCATGGCAACGCTCCATCGAGTTATCAGTCTGCGTTTATCGACTGACGAACGGATTTCCGCGCGAGGAGATCTACGGCCTCACTTCGCAATTGCGGCGCTGTTCTGTTTCCGTAGCCAGCAACCTCGCAGAGGGCTACGGACGAGCATCAAAAGGAGAATACCGACAGTTTGTGGGAATGGCTCGGGGTTCAGCACTTGAGCTGCAGACCCAACTCGTCATTGCAAAGGCGCTGGGATTCGGAAAGAGGCTTTACTGCGCACGGCTGAAGGCCTTGCCGAAGAAGTTGGGAAAATGACGTGGCGTTCATGCATAAACTCTGAGCTCTGATCGCGGTTTTGGCGATTTTTCTGAGCCCTGCGCTCTGAGCTCTGTGCTCTGTGCTCTTCTCAAAAGGAAATAGATGATGGTGATTGAAAAACTTGACGAAGTAAGAGCTGCGGAAAAGCAGCTCCTGCTCCCCACCTACGACCGCTACCCCCTGCTCTTCACGGGCGGTGACGGCGTGCACCTGATCGACGAAAACGGCGACCGCTACCTCGACCTGCTGAGCGGTATCGGCGTCAACGCCCTCGGCTACGCGCATCCCGCCATCGAAAAGGCGATCGCGGAGCAGAGCCGCAAGCTCATCCACATCTCCAACCTCTATTACCACGAAGGCCAGGCGGCGCTGGCGCTGCGGCTCACTGAAGCCACCGGCATGGATCGCGCCTTCTTCTGCAACAGTGGCACCGAGGCCAACGAAGCCGCCCTCAAGCTGGCGCGCGCGTACGCAAAGCTGAAGCGCAGCGAAGGTGTGCATCTCGGCACGAAGTTCCTTGCCCTTGAAAACAGCTTCCACGGCCGCACCATGGGCTCGGTCGCCGCGACATGGAAGGACAAGTACCGCGAGCCCTTCGACCCGGTCATGCCGGGCGTCGAGTTCGTCCGCTTCAACGACGTCGACGATCTGAAGGCGAAGTTCTCGACGGACGTCTGCGCCATTCTGGTCGAAGTGATCCAGGGTGAAGGCGGCGTTCGCCCCATGTCCAAAGAGTTTTTGCAGACTGCTCGCGAACTCACCCGCTCCACCGGCGCGCTGCTCATCGCAGACGAGATTCAGTGCGGCCTGGGCCGCACCGGCAAGTGGTGCGCGTACCAGCACTACGGCGTTCAGCCCGACGTGACAACGCTGGCCAAGCCGCTCGCCGGCGGCATCCCACTCGGCGCCCTGCTCTGCACGGAAGAAGCCTCGCAGGCCATCCATGCCGGGATGCATGGCACCACCTTCGGCGGAGGTCCGCTGGCCTGCGCTGTGGCGGTCGCCGTCGTGGACACGATTGACCATCTGATGGATCACGTAACCGAAGTCGGCACTTATTTTCGTGAACAGTGCGGGCAGCTGGCGAAGAGGCACGATGCCATCGTGGACGTGCGCGGCCTGGGCCTGATGCTGGCCATCGAGCTCGACTCCGACGATCTCGCGAAAATTGTTCTCAGCGAAATGATGAAACGCCATATCCTCATCAATCGCACCAGCGAAACCGTTTTGCGCTTTCTGCCGCCTTTCATTTTGCAGAAGGCCCACGTCGACGAGGCGGTTGCCGCACTCGACCAGATCCTGACCGAACAGCCGGCGGCGCAAGCCTCGGCCACCCCAGCCCCCGGAGGAAAGAAAATTGGCCACTAAACCCGCCGCTGTTTTACAGGAAGTTGACGCCGCACCGCCCGAAGTTTCGCTCGCCGGACGCGATCTCTGCTCCGTCGCCGACCTCACCACCGGTGAGCTGGCCGGCATCCTCGCGCTCGCCCACGACGTCAAAGCCCATCCCGCGAATTACCGCTGGGCGCTCGACGCGAAGCAGATGGTTATGTTCTTCGAGAAAGCCTCCCTGCGCACCCGGCTCACCTTCGAAACGGCGATGAACACCCTCGGCGGATCGGCGATGTTCGTCGATCAAACGCAGTCGCCCCTCGGCGAACGCGAATCGCTCGCCGACATCGCGCGCAACGTCGAACGCTGGGTCTCGATGATCGTGCTGCGCACGTATGCGCACGAAACCATCACGGAGATGGCGCAGTACGCGAGCGTGCCCGTCATCAACGCCCTCAGCGACCTCGAGCACCCCTGTCAGGCCATCGCCGACTTCCTCACCCTTGAAGAGCGCTTCGGCAATCTGCGCGGCTTCAACTTCACCTACGTCGGTGACGGCAACAACGTCTGCCACTCGCTCATGCTGACCGCCGCGCTGCTGGGCGCACACTGCACCGTTGGCACACCGAAAAACTACGCGCCAAAGGCTGACATTGTCGCGCAGGCGCGGGCCATCGCCAATGTCACGGGTTCGAACATCGCGCTCGTCAACGACCCCATCGCCGCAGTCACCGGCGCCGAAGCGGTCTACACCGACATCTGCACCAGTATGGGATTCGAGCATGAGGCCACCAAGCGCGCCCCCATCTTCAAACCGTACCAGGTGAACGAAGCGCTGATGGCCCAGGCTGATCCTTCCGCTGTCTTCATGCATTGCCTGCCGGCCCATCGCAACGCTGAAGTCACCGACGCTGTTCTCGACGGCCCGCAGTCCGTCGTCTTCGACCAGGCCGAGAATCGCATGCACGCGCAAAAGGCGCTGCTGCTGATGCTGCTCGGCAAAGGCAGGAAATGTCTGTAATTCTTGAAAGCCTGCCGGTCGGCCAGAAAGTCGGCATCGCGTTTTCCGGTGGCCTCGATACCAGCGCCGCTCTTCACTGGATGAAGCAGAAGGGCGCGCTGCCCTACGCCTACACGGCGAATCTCGGGCAACCGGACGAGACCGACTACGACGCCATTCCGCGCAAAGCCCTCGAATACGGCGCGGAAAATGCCCGTCTGATCGACTGCCGCGGACCTCTGGTGCGTGAAGGCATTGCCGCTCTGCAGTCCGGCGCCTTCCACATCTCGACCGCCGGCATCACCTACTTCAATACCACGCCCATCGGACGCGCGGTCACCGGCACCATGCTGGTGACCGCGATGCAGGAGGACGGCGTCAACATCTGGGGCGATGGCTCCACCTTCAAGGGCAACGACATCGAGCGCTTTTATCGCTACGGCCTGCTCGTCAATCCGCGCCTGCAGGTCTACAAACCCTGGCTCGACCCTTTGTTCATCGACGAGCTCGGCGGTCGTGCCGAAATGTCGGCCTTCATGCAGGGCTCAGGCTTCGCCTATAAGATGTCCGCCGAGAAGGCCTACTCCACCGACTCCAACCTCCTTGGCGCGACCCACGAAGCGAAGGACCTCGAGCAGCTGTCATCGAGCATCCGCATCGTCGATCCCATCATGGGCGTCGCCTCCTGGCGCGACGACGTTTCCGTTAAGCCAGAAGAAGTCACCGTCCGCTTCGAAGAAGGCTTTCCCGTGGCCCTCAACGGCAACGACTTCTCCGAACCGGTCGATCTAATGCTCGAAGCCAACCGCATCGGCGGCCGCCACGGCCTCGGCATGAGCGACCAGATCGAGAACCGCATCATCGAGGCCAAGAGCCGCGGCATTTACGAGGCCCCCGGCCTCGCGCTGCTCTTCATCGCCTACGAGCGCCTCATCACCGGCATCCATAACGAGGACACCATCGAGCAGTATCGCGAGAACGGCCGCAAGCTCGGCCGCCTCCTCTACCAGGGACGCTGGTTCGATTCCCAGGCCATCATGCTTCGCGAATCCGCGCAGCGCTGGGTCGCGAGCCCCATCACCGGCCAGGTCACACTCGAACTGCGCCGCGGCAACGACTACTCGATCCTCAATACCGAGTCGCCGAACCTCACCTTCCACCCCGAGCGCCTCAGCATGGAGAAGACCGAGTCGGCCTTCTCCCCGCGCGATCGCATCGGCCAGCTCACCATGCGCAACCTCGATATAACCGATACCCGCGCCAAGCTGATGACGTATGCACAGAGCGGGCTGATTACCTTGAGCCACGGGTCGGAGATGCCGCAACTGAGCAGCGTCACGAAAGCCGAGGAAGCGTCATGACCGAACAATCCACCACGGGTCAGACCATCAAGATGTGGTCCGGCCGCTTTCGCTTGCCCCTCGATCCGCAATTTGAAGCTTGGCAGCGGTCGCTCCCGTTCGACTGGCGGCTGCTGCCCCACGAACTGGCTGCCAGCAAGGCGCACGCGCGGACCATCGCCGCCGCCGGCATTCTGTCTCCCGTTGAACTGGAAAAGATCCTGCACGGCCTCAACGCCATCGCTCCCCGCTTCCTGAACTCCGCGGCTATCACGTCGTCCACTGCCGAAGACATCCACCACTTTGTCGAGTTGGAACTCACTGCGGAAATCGGCGACCTCGCCCTCAAGGTACACACCGGCCGCAGCCGCAACGAGCAAATCGCCACCGACCTCCGCCTCTTCGTGCGCGATGCCATCGACAATACCCTCGCGCAACTCGCCTCGTGGGCCGCCGCGCTCCTCGAGCTTGCCTCCGAGACGGAAGACGCCGTCATGCCCGCCTACACGCACCTCCAGCGCGCCGAGCCGGTCCTCGTCGCGCATTGGCTGTTAGCGTACGTCGAGATGATCCTCCGCGATGCCTCCCGCTTCGAAGACTGCCGCGCCCGCCTCAATTTTTGCCCGCTGGGCTCCGGCGCCGTTGCCGGCGCCACGCTATCTCTGGACCGCACCATCGCCGCGCGCGAGCTGGCCTTCACCGCGCCTACCGCCAACAGCATGGACGCGACCAGCGACCGCGACTTCGCCATCGAATTCGCGCAAGCCGCCGCGACCCTCGGCCTCCACCTCTCGCGCTTTGCTGAAGAGCTCACCCTCTTCTCGACCGCCGAGTTCGGCTTCCTCGATCTCCCCGAAGAATTCTCCACCGGCTCGAGCGCCATGCCGCAAAAGAAGAATCCCGACCTCACCGAGCTGCTGCGTGGTAAGTCCGGACGCCTGCTCGGCGCCGCCGCGACCCTGGCGACGTTGCTCAAGGGCCTGCCTCTCGCCTACAACAAAGATATGCAGGAGACACAGCAGCCCGTCTTTGAAATCGCCGACACGCTCGACGGGATCCTGGCTCTGCTGCCCGCTTTCACCGCCGCTCTGAGCTTCCGCCTCGACCGCATGCTCGTCGCCGCGCAAACCGGCTTCCTCAACGCGATGGCCGCCGCCACGTATCTCGTCCACAAAGGTGTGCCCTTTCGCAAGGCCCACGAAAAGATCGGCAACGCCGTCCGCTACTGTCTCGACAAGGGCTGCGAGCTCGGCGACCTCTCCCTCTATGAACTTCGCCAGTTCGGCGACGAATTCGACGACAGCTTTTTCGCCGCCGTCACCATCCAGGCCACGCTTGACTGCCATGACGTCATCGGCGGCACCGCCCGCCCTCGCGTGCGCCAGGCCCTCGAGGATGCCGAACAGCGCGTCCAGGCCTTCCTCTCGCGCTACCCAGCCGTCCCTCTCGCAGAAACGGAGGCCGCCCATGCGCGTGCGTAAAGCGCGTCTTCAGGACGCCACCGACATCTACGAGCTCGTCAACAGCCTCTCCACCGATGGCACCCTGCTCCGCCGCCCCTTCGCCGAGATTTGCGAGAACGTCCGCGACTTCACCGTCGCCGAATCCGAAGGTGGCATCTTTCTCGGCTGCGGCGCGCTGCATCTTTACGGACCGCATCTTGCCGAAGTCCGCTCCATCGTCGTAAAGCCCGAGGCAAAAAGTCAGGGTGTCGGTGGCGAATTGCTGCACAGTCTGCTCGGCGAGGCCGAAGACAACGGCGTCGGCTGCGTCTGCCTCTTCACGCGCATCCCCGACTTCTTCTTCCGCTACGGCTTTCGCGAGGTGGAGGACCGCACCGCGCTCCCCGACAAAATCTTCAAGGACTGCCAGAACTGCCCGCGCCTCTACAAATGCGACGAGGTAGCCATGGCCCGCGGGCCCGTGCCGCGCGTCTCCATCCTCGGCCCCCGCATCGAAGCCGAACAGCTCGTGCACCTGACCACCTGAAAGCACCGTCCAGGACCTCCACCACCACGCACAGCTCGGGTATTCTGTTAGGCTGACCTGCCCAACAGAGGAATATCCATGTCCAAATCTTTTGCCCGGTTTACGTTTGTCTGTCTGTTCCTGCTTCTGCTTACAAGCCTTCCTGTACGGGCGCAATGGGCGTCGATGGTCACCGATCCCGACGCTGCAGCGCGCATCGCCTGGTGGCGCGACGCCAAATTCGGTCTCTTCATGCACTGGGGACTGTATTCCATCCCCGGACGAGGCGAGTGGGTGCAGTGGGAAGAACAGATTCCCGTCGACCAGTATGCGAAGCTGGCGGACCAGTTTCATCCCGACAAATTCGACCCCGACGCCTGGGCCGACATTGCGAAATCGGCGGGGATGAAGTACACGGTCCTGGTCTCGCGCCACCACGATGGCTTCGCGATGTTCGATGACTCGGGCAGCAACTTCACCTCGATGCGTACCGCCGCTCACGAGGACTTCGTCGCGGCTTACGTGAAAGCCGTTCGCAAGGCCGGCCTGCGCGTCGGGCTTTATTATTCGCCGCTCGACTGGCGCTTCCCTGGCTTCTTCTTTCCTCAGCTCTATGAGCCGAACGCCATCGAGCTGCGCACGCAGTATCATCGGCAGCTGAACGAACTGGCGTCGAATTACGGCAAACTCGACATTCTCTGGTTCGACGGCGGCGGCGGCGACTGGCTCGGCTTCGGCGGAGTCAACTTTAAAGGACACTGGCAGGCGCGCCCGCGCGAGCAACGCTACACCGGTCAGTTTTCCTGGCAGGATGCCGAAGCGGTCGACAACCTGAGGAAGAAGCAGCCGTCGATCATCATCAACGACCGCACCGATGCCGATGCGGACTTTCGCTCACGCGAGGGTGATGGCGCTATGGGCAACTTCGACAGTCAGCATCCATGGGAGCTGTGTACGACGCTCACCGACGGCGCGTGGGGCTACGAGCCCGATGCGAAGATTAAGCCGCTCGATTCCGTGCTGCGGCTGCTGGTGGGCGCTGTCGGGCGTGACGGCAATTTCCTGCTCAACGTCGGACCGCGGCCCGATGGACAAATTGAGCCCGCCCAGGCACAACGGCTGCACGAAATCGGCGACTGGCTGAAGCAATATGGGGAAAGCATCTACGCCACCCGCGGCGGTCCCTACCTGCCCGGCGACTTTGGTGTCTCCACCTATCGCGACAAGAGGGTTTACCTGCACATGCTGGATCTGAAGGTCCAGAAGGTGGAGTTGCCCCCGCTGCCGGCGAAGGTGCTCGGCTGTACGGCCATGACGGGCGGCACAGCAACCTGCACCCAGACTGTGGCGGGCGTGGACGTTTTGCTGTCCGGCAACCCCGACGCAGTGGATACGATTGTGGCGCTCTCACTCGACTCGCCGGCGTCAGCTATCTCGCCGATTCCGACGGAAGTGTCCGCAAAACCTTAATCGGTGGATCGTGAGTCGCACCGGCGGATGACCTTCCGCCGGTCGGCAAGTCAACCGTATCCGGCTCTGCGCTAGGGAGTAAAGCTCATGACCGTCCCGTAGGTAGTTCCTCCCGCATTCGATGCCACCACCTCGAAGTAGTACGTGGTGAAAATACCCAGCCCCGACAAGTTGGCGCTAACCGATGTCGCGGTTGTCCCGGTTATCGCGCCGGTTTTAGCTGTGCTGCTGGTCAGGGACGTCGCGCTGGTTCCGTAGATGAACCAATATTGGGTGGTGGAATTGTTCGCGACGACGGTTCCGTTCATGGTCGCCGTTCCTAAGCCCACATTCGTAGCGGCCTTGGTAGTGACCGTGGGCGGCGAGGCCTTATTCACGGTAAGCTGCACCGATTGCGTGGCCGTGTTGTAGTCGGTGGAGTCGCTCGGCGTGAAGGTGACCGACAGCGTGACCGTTCCAGCAGCCGGAACACTTCCTGCAGCCGGCGAATAGACGAAGGTGCCCGGAACCGATGCGGTCGCGTTGAGCTGCGTCGCGCTCAGCGCGGTTCCGGCATTGATGGCTGCTGGCGTGGGCCAGGTAATCGTCGGCGTAGCCTTAACAACGGTAATCGTGGAGTAGGCCGAAACCGGAATGTAATCCACGGTGTCGGTGGGCATAAACGCAGCGCCCAACGGATGCACGCCCACCGCGAAGATCGTTCCATTCGGCGTGGTGTAGAAGAAGCTTCCCGCAACATTGGCGGTGGCGTTTTGTTCGGCCGCGCCGATGGGCGTGCCGTAGACGATCGCTGGAGGCGTCGGCCAGGTCACGATCGGGGAAGCCTGATTCACGCTTACGCTCACAGAACTCGCCACGGAGTTGTAATCGGTGGAGTCGGTGGGCGTGAAAGTAACCCCTTGCGCGACTGTACCGGCAGTGGGCTTCGTGCCTGGTGCGCTCCATAGGAAGCTACCAGAAACCGAACCCGTTCCTCCCGTCAGCGTTGACGAAGCCAGAGTCTGTCCGTAGGTAATGGCACTCGCCGTCGGCCATGCCGAAACCGTCGGCGTCGCCTTGTTGACGGTCACGCTGACACCGCCGGTCACGGAGCCGTAATCGGTCGTGTCGGCGGGAGTGAAGGTCACACTCTGCGAAGCACTGCCTGCGATTGGCGCCGTGCTGGAGCTGGTCCACGCGAAGGTGCCGGAGACTGACGCTGTTCCTCCGGTCAGTATCGACGAAGCCAGGGTCTGTCCGTAAGTGATCGCACTCGCCGTCGGCCATGCCGATACCGTCACCGCGGTCTTGTTCACAGTGACACTCACCGAACTTGTGACCACGTTGTAGTCAGTCGTGTCCGAAGGCGTGAACGTCACGCTCTGCGAAGAGATCCCTGTAGTGGGCGACGTGCCAGGCGTGGTCCACGCAAATCCGCCCGATACCGAAGCCACACCGCCCGTCAACGTCGACGAAGCCAGCGTCTGTCCGTAATTAATAGAGCTGGCCGTCGGCCACGCCGATACCGTCGGCGTCGCCTTGTTCACCGTCACGCTCACGCTGCTGGTCACCGAACTGTAGTCGGTCGTGTTGCCCGGTGTGAAGGTCACGCCCTGCGACGAGATGCCTGTAGCAGGCGCTGTGCCGGGCGTGGTCCAGGTGAAGGATCCCGTTACCGAAGCCGTTCCTCCCGTCAGCGTCGACGAAGCCAGCGTCTGTCCGTAGCTGATAGCGCTCGCTGTAGGCCACGTAGATACGGTCACGGTCGCTTTGTTCACCGTCACCACGATGGTGCTCGTCACCGGTCCGTAGTCAGTGGTGTCCGAGGGCGTAAACGTCACACTCTCCGCAGGCGTGCCCGGAGCCGGCGCCGTGCTGGAGCTGGTCCACGCGAAGGTGCCGGAGACTGACGCTGTTCCTCCGCTCAGTATTGACGAAGCCAGAGTCTGTCCATAGGTGATCGCGCTGGCCGTCGGCCATGCCGATACCGTCACCGCGGTCTTGTTCACAGTGACACTCACCGAGCTTGTGACCACGTTGTAGTCAGTCGTGTCCGAAGGCGTGAACGTCACGCTCTGCGAAGAGATCCCTGTAGTGGGCGACGTGCCAGGCGTGGTCCAGGTGAAGGATCCCGTTACCGAAGCTACACCGCCCGTCAACGTCGACGAAGCCAGCGTCTGTCCGTAATTAATAGAGCTGGCCGTCGGCCACGCCGATACCGTCGGCGTCGCCTTGTTCACCGTCACGCTCACGCTGCTGGTCACCGAACTGTAGTCGGTCGTGTTGCCCGGTGTGAAGGTCACGCCCTGCGACGAGATGCCTGTAGCAGGCGCTGTGCCGGGCGTGGTCCAGGTGAAGGATCCCGTTACCGAAGCCGTTCCTCCCGTCAGCGTCGACGAAGCCAGCGTCTGTCCGTAGCTGATAGCGCTCGCTGTCGGCCACGCCGATACGGTCACGGTCGCTTTGTTCACCGTCACCACGATCGTGCTCGTCACCGGTCCGTAGTCAGTTGTGTCCGAGGGCGTAAACGTCACACTCTCCGCAGGCGTGCCCGGAGCCGGCGCCGTGCTGGAGCTGGTCCACGCGAAGGTGCCGGAGACTGACGCTGTTCCTCCGCTCAGTATTGACGAAGCCAGAGTCTGTCCGTAGGTGATCGCGCTGGCCGTCGGCCATGCCGATACCGTCACCGCGGTCTTGTTCACAGTGACACTCACCGAGCTTGTGACCACGTTGTAGTCAGTCGTGTCCGAAGGCGTGAACGTCACGCTCTGCGAAGAGATCCCTGTAGCAGGCGACGTGCCAGGCGTGGTCCAGGTGAAGGATCCCGTTACCGAAGCCGTGCCGCCCGTCAACGTCGACGAAGCCAGCGTCTGTCCGTAATTAATAGAGCTGGCCGTCGGCCACGCCGATACCGTCGGCGTCGCCTTGTTCACCGTCACGCTCACGCTGCTGGTCACCGAACTGTAGTCGGTCGTGTTGCCCGGTGTGAAGGTCACGCCCTGCGACGAGATGCCTGTAGCAGGCGCTGTGCCGGGCGTGGTCCAGGTGAAGGATCCCGTTACCGAAGCCGTTCCTCCCGTCAGCGTCGACGAAGCCAGCGTCTGTCCGTAGCTGATAGCGCTCGCTGTAGGCCACGTAGATACGGTCACGGTCGCTTTGTTCACCGTCACCACGATGGTGCTCGTCACCGGTCCGTAGTCAGTTGTGTCCGAGGGCGTAAACGTCACACTCTCCGCAGGCGTGCCCGGAGCCGGCGCCGTGCTGGAGCTGGTCCACGCGAAGGTGCCGGAGACTGACGCTGTTCCTCCGCTCAGTATTGACGAAGCCAGCGTCTGTCCGTAGGTGATCGCGCTGGCCGTCGGCCATGCCGATACCGTCACCGCGGTCTTGTTCACAGTGACACTCACCGAGCTTGTGACCACGTTGTAGTCAGTCGTGTCCGAAGGCGTGAACGTCACGCTCTGCGAAGAGGTCCCTGTAGCAGGCGACGTGCCAGGCGTGGTCCACGCAAATCCGCCCGATACCGAAGCCGTGCCGCCCGTCAACGTCGACGAAGCCAGCGTCTGTCCGTAATTAATAGAGCTGGCCGTCGGCCACGCCGATACCGTCGGCGTCGCCTTGTTCACCGTCACGCTCACGCTGCTGGTCACCGAACTGTAGTCGGTCGTGTTGCCCGGTGTGAAGGTCACGCCCTGCGACGAGATGCCTGTAGCAGGCGCTGTGCCGGGCGTGGTCCAGGTGAAGGATCCCGTTACCGAAGCCGTTCCTCCCGTCAGCGTCGACGAAGCCAGCGTCTGTCCGTAGCTGATAGCGCTCGCTGTCGGCCACGCCGATACGGTCACGGTCGCTTTGTTCACCGTCACCACGATCGTGCTCGTCACCGGTCCGTAGTCAGTTGTGTCCGAGGGCGTAAACGTCACACTCTCCGCAGGCGTGCCCGGAGCCGGCGCCGTGCTGGAGCTGGTCCACGCGAAGGTGCCGGAGACTGACGCTGTTCCTCCGCTCAGTATTGACGAAGCCAGAGTCTGTCCGTAGGTGATCGCGCTGGCCGTCGGCCATGCCGATACCGTCACCGCGGTCTTGTTCACAGTGACACTCACCGAGCTTGTGACCACGTTGTAGTCAGTCGTGTCCGAAGGCGTGAACGTCACGCTCTGCGAAGAGATCCCTGTAGCAGGCGACGTGCCAGGCGTGGTCCACGCAAATCCGCCCGATACCGAAGCCACACCGCCCGTCAACGTCGACGAAGCCAGCGTCTGTCCGTAATTAATAGAGCTGGCCGTCGGCCACGCCGATACCGTCGGCGTCGCCTTGTTCACCGTCACGCTCACGCTGCTGGTCACCGAACTGTAGTCGGTGGTATCAGTCGGCGTGAACGTCACGCTCTCCGACGGAGTCCCGGCACTCGGAGATGTCGTCGGCGAGGTCCAGACGAAGGAGCCGGAGACAGAGGCTGCCCCGCCGGCCAGGGTCGATGAAGCCAGACGCTGCCCGTAACTGATGGCGCTCGCTGCCGGCCACGTAGAGATGGTTGGGGTCACCTTGTTTACGGTGACGCTGACTGATCCAGTCGCGGTGTTGTAGTCGATCGTGTCAGAAGGTGTGAAGGTTACGCTCTCGGAAGGTGTGCCTGCCTTGGGAGCAGTTGCTGGTGAGGTCCACGCGAAGGTGCCGGAGACTGACGCTGTGCCGCCGGTCAGGATCGACGAAGCCAGCGTCTGTCCATAGGTGATCGCGCTGGCGGAGGGCCATACCGTAATGGTTGGCGTTGTCGCCTTGTTCACGGTAAGGCTGACGGGGCCGGTCACGGAGTTGAAATCCGTGGTGTCGAGGGGAGTGAAAGTCGCACTTTGGGAGGCTGTGCCGGCGCCGGGAGATGTGCTGGGCGCAGTCCACGCAAATGTGCCGGAGACCGATGCCGTTCCTCCGGTCAGAGTCGACGAAGCAAGGGTCTGACCGTAGGTGATGGAGCTCGCCGTGGGCCATACCGATACCGTCGGGGTCGCTTTGTTCACCGTCAGGATTATGGTGCTCGTGACCGTGCCATAGTCGGTGGAATCGGTCGGCTTGAAGGTCACGCTCTCCGTGGGTGTTCCCGCGCCCGGACTGGTTCCCGGAGTCGTCCACGCAAAGCTGCCCGGTACGGACCCTATGCCTCCGGTCAAAGTCGACGCGGATAATGATTGACCGTAGGTTATGGCGCTCGCGGTCGGCCACGCTGATACCGTTGCGCTCGCCTTGTTCACCGTAATGCTGATGGAAGTGGTTGTTGTGTTGTAGTCGACTGTGTCGCTGGGCGTAAACGTCACGCTCTCAGACGGCGTGCCCGCAGTAGGAGCCGTCGTGGGCGCGGTCCACGTAAAGCTGCCGGATACAGAGGCCGTACCACCGCTCAGAACCGACAAGGCCAGCGCCTGCCCGTAGGTGATCGCGCTCGCGGTGGGTATCACCGATACCGATGGCGTGGCCTTATTCACTGTGACGCTCACTGGTCCGGTCACGGAGTTGTAATCCGAAGCATCTGTGGGCGTGAAGGTCATATTCTCCGCAGTCACGCCGGCGCCGGGCGTCGCCGCCGTGTTGGTCCAGGCGAATGTTCCGGAGACCGAGGCCGTGCCCCCCGTAAGATTCGACGAGGCCAGGGTCTGGCCGTAAGTGATGGCGCTGGTCGCAGGCCACGCCGATATCGCGACGGTTGCCTTGTTCACGGTGAGCTGCACATTTCCCGTGACCGTGGTGAAGTCGGTCGTGTCACCGGGCGTGAAGGTCACGCTCTGGGCGGAGGTTCCGGCGCTGGGAGCAGTCGTAGGGTTGGTCCACACGAAAGAGCCGGAGGCGGAGGCTGCGCCACCGCTCAGAGTTGATGCGGCCAAAGGTTGGCCGTAAGCGATGGGGCTGGCCGTGGGCCATGTCGAAACGGTGGGCGTCGCCTTGCTCACCGTGACGCTGACCGTGTTGATCACGACGTTGTTGTCATTGGCGTCCGCAGGCGTGAAGGTCACGCTCTGCGAGGAGATCCCTGTGGCCGGAGTTGCGCTGGGCGCGCTCCATGCAAATGCGCCTGCCACTGACGCCACACCGCCCGTGAGCGTCGACGAAGCCAGAGTCTGTCCGTAAATAAGTCCGCTGGCGACGGGCCATTGGGAAACCGTCGGGGTCGCCTTACTCACGTTCACGATGACCATGCCGCTCACGGCGCCGTAGTCAACCGCGTTGGCCGGAGTGAATGTCACGCTCTCCGATGGCGTACCCGCGGTGGGCGATGTACCCGGCGAAGTCCAGGCAAAGCTCCCCGCAACCGAGGCCGTGCCTCCGGTCAGTGTGGACGAGCCGAGTGTTTGTCCGTAGGTGATAGCGCTGGCCGCGGGCCATGCCGACACGGTCACGGCTGCTTTGTTCACGGTTACGGTAACCGACTGGGTCACAGTGTTGTAGTCCGCCGTGTCCGCCGGATTAAAGATCACGCTTTCCGCTGGCGTGCCGGGTGCCGGAGCTGTGGTGGGCGCCATCCAGGCAAAGGTGCCGAGTACGGACGCAGTCCCTCCCGTCAGGCTCGAAGAAGCCAGGGTCTGCCCGTAGTTGATGGCGCTGGCTGCAGGCCATACCGACACGGTCGGGGTAGCCTTGTTAACCGTGACGCTTAGCGGTCCTGTTATGGAGTTGTAATCGTTCGAATCCGCAGGCGTAAAGGTCACGTTCTCCGCAGTCACCCCCGCCCCGGGCACGGCCGTTGGCTGCCTCCAGGCAAAGGAACCCGGCACAGAAGCTTTGCCGCCCTTCAACACAGAGGAACCAAGCGTCTGCCCATATGTAATGGGACTGGCGGTCGGCCAGGATGACACGGACGGAGTCACCTTATACACCGTGAGGCTTACTGGTCCGGCCACCGTGTTGTAGTCGATTGTGTCTGTGGGCGTGAAAGTTACACTTTCAGCGGACGTGCCGGCGCTGGGAACGATGCTGGGTGTGGTCCAGGCGAAGGTCCCCTGGACCGAAGCTGAGCCTCCCGCCAGCGCGGACGACGCGAGAGTCTGGCCGTAAGTAAGGGCACTCGCCGTTGGCCATACCGACACCGTCGGCGACGTCGCGTTGTTGGCCGTGACGCTGACGGAACCGGTCACATTCGTGTAGTCGGTGGTGTTGGTCGGCGTGAAGGTCACGCTCTGCGAGGACGTCCCGAGTCCTGGAATCGTGCCTGGCGTAGTCCAGGCGAAAGTGCCGGACACCGATGCCGTGCCTCCACTCAGGATTGAGGAGCCTAATGTTTGCCCGACCGTGATAGCGCTGGCAATTGGCCACACCGAGACGGTCGGCGTAGCCTGGGTGACGCTCACCGGCGACGATGTGCCCGTTGCCGGGTTGTAAGTGGACGAGCTCGAGGAATCCGGAGTATAGCTGGCCATCAAAGTGTCGGACGCGAGAGCCAGCGATCCGGCCGGAATACCGATGGTCGCGATACCACTGGTCAGTACGGCCGTGGTGGAGGAGAACCCTCCACCGCTCAGTGTCACCGATCCGGTAGGAGTGGGGTTCGAGCCCCCGCCGCTGACTGCTACGTTAACCGAAAGCGGTTGCGAAAACGTGATGCTCGATGCGGATGGATTAACGGTGACCGTAGGCGTCATCATCGCCGGTGCAAACGAGCCCGCTGCCCCAAAAATCTCAATGGCCGCTCCGTACAGAGCTGTCCCCGATGTTCCGTTGGCCATGAGGTAATCCATGGACCGGGGCGCCCTTGAGTTCGTATAGAAGAATGCGAACGGGTCGCCGGTGCTCCAGCTCGACTGATCGGTCATGCCGGTCGCGTAGATCGAGTTGAAAATCACACCCGCCGATTGTCCGGTGCAGTTCGGCGGTGACACTCCTCCCGAGATACACATTCCCGTCGGTGGCCCGGTGCCCACGTAAGACGTCGTGAAGATGACGCTGTTGGAGCCCCCGTTGATGGTCGGTGTTATCACGGGATCGCCCACAATGTTGTCGTTGAGGGTCGGCCCCTGGGTGCCGACAACATGATTGATCGTGGTGCCAACGCAACCCGAGCCGGTGGCGTTGGCCGCTCCGGCAATCGTGTAGATCTCAACGTGGGTCTGGATGGTATCGGGTGTGAAACTGAAGATGCGGTCGCGTGCCGAGATATTCGAGCCAAGGCAGGCGAAGTACTGCTGGGGGTCGACGTTTGGATCGGTATACGGCGTCCTCGTATACGTCGTGCCGTAGTTATCCGCGAGATTCGTCATCGACCAACCCGCGCTGGGGTTGGACGTGGAAAACACAACGGCATTGCCGTTCGATGGAAGTGGATTCCATCCTAACCCGGGCCAGTTTATAAAGTGCTGGTCAGTGACGACCTGGATGCCGGTGGGTTGAGTACCCGCCCCGCTCGCGGCCTTAAAGGCCTGCGCTACGACGTTCCAGTACAAGCCGCGGGTGTTATTCACATCCTGCGCATTTTCGTAAATCGTCGGATTGATGGTTCCAGCCGCGGGCTGCAGCTCCTCCATCGACATGAACTGATCGAAGTCGTTCTCCGCAATCTTTGCCGCATTATCATCCGGCATTGCAACGCCGGCCTGATTTCCGTTCTCCACCCATTCGGCCGTTGCAATACCGAACGTGAAAACCAGATCGCCGTTGGAAGTTGTCGTGATGACCCCGGGATTCAGAATGCCCTGGCCGCCGCTGGAACCACTGCCGCCATCGCCGCACGCAGTCGGGGCAATCCCACTCACTTCGTCGTAGCTGAACTGCGTCACATCGCCATCGACGATTGCCTGGCTGAAACCGACGGTAATGACTGAAGTGCCGGTCGCGGCTCCGCAGACGTATCGAACTTCCGTTGTCACCGCATTGCTGTTGTCGGTTGTCGATGACCCTGTAGTCCAGGTGTTCCCCTGATCGTCGCCGATGGATGTGATGGTCGCCGCGCGCGGATGGCTGATGGTCAGCTTCATCAGGTTGCCGGGCAATGTCGGCGGCACCGTGATTTCGAAAGGTCCGGTTAACGTGTCTGTGCCGGTTCCGAGGCTGACCGTGTCTTTCTCATGAATCACACAGGGATGGGCGGTGTCGCAATCGGGCCAGATGTGCGTGGTTGGGAAGGTCGTGCGCAGTTCCACGCCAACCGCCGACCATGCGGCGGAATTTGTCGTCGCGGTGCAGGAAAGGCTTCCCGCCGAAGTCGATGTATTGTCACACACGGCCTCTGCGACATCGCTGTTCGATTGACCGGTGTTCGATGCATTCCGCAAATTGCCGCTGCCCGGCGTGGGAACACCGGCATTACCCACGCTCCCGGTGACCGCAACCAGCCAGTCGTTCGCGTCGCCAGTGGTTACGGTAACACCGGGAGTTGCGCTGGTTCCGGTCGCCGAACGTGTGACTCCAATGGTACTAACGCCGGAGTACTCTTCGACACTCAGGTTGTAGTTGGTCTGGCCCGCAAAATTCGGCGTGACCGTCGTCAGCGCCGCACAATCATGACAAATCAGGATGGCTGAGCAGGTACCCGATGGATTGCAAACCTGGGCGTAAGGAAAGAAATGAGAACTGGTCGCATTACCCACAACGGTGTTAATCGAGTCTGAAGGTGTGTTCCACGTGAGACCAACGATCACCAGATTCCCAGCAGTCGTCGGAGCCGGTAGCGTACACGCCGTACCGTTTGAGGCCGGCGACTGACTGCAAATCGTGTGCGACGCTGGGATAAACGCGACGGCCCCCAGGGCCGGGCTACAGCAGATAAGGGAAAGAATGAAAAGCAAACGCTTCATTCGGGGGTACTCCTCTTTTTACTTACCTACTTCAGACTGTGAGGATTGTAGTGTTCATGCTGTAAATTACGAAATTAAAAAGAGTTACCGACGCTGACCACCCTGCGGTCACTCGATTCTCGCCGCTTTTGTATTACCGGAGGGGGATTACCCAAATCGACAAGATGGCTGTATAAACACCCCTTCATCCTGTTGAAAACTGATCGTGATGAAGGAGCCTTTTCGCGGCACAATCGGGCGCCTCAGCGTGCGTTTCCACATGACTCAGACCTTGAGTCAGCGGTCGGCTGTCGTGTGCGGAAGAGGGAATTTCAGCGGTGCGCTGCCAGAGACGCCGTTTGCTGCAATGGCGGGCGCGCTGGCCCGGGCGTCTCGCCGGGAAACACCTCATTCGGCGTCGCGGCGATGCCGGTCTCCATGAACGCGGTCCAGAGAGGGAGAGCGACGGCAGCACCGGTTTGCTTGTCGCCGAGGGATTGGCGGTCATCGTAGCCCACCCAAACCCCACAGCTGATCGAAGGCGAAAACCCAATGAACCACGCGTCGGTGAAGTCGTTAGTAGTCCCCGTCTTGCCCCCAAGCGGATGGTGGAGAGCGGCGAGTTTCGCCGCGGTTCCTTCGCTGGTGACACTTCGAAAGAAAGTCATCATGGTGCGCGCGGTCTTCTGGCTGATCACTTCACTCACCTCAGGCGTCTCTTCGCTGAGGGGCACCCCTTCCGCGCTGACGACGCGCTTCACGAGGCGCGGCGCCACACGGATGCCGTCGTTGGGGAAGACGGAATACGCGTCGACCTGCTGCTCGAGCGTGATCTCGGCCGAGCCGAGAGCGACGGGCAGATAGGCGGGAATGCTGGTGGTAATGCCGAAGCGATGAGCTGTGGCGATGACCTTGCGGATTCCCACGCGACTGGCGAGCTCAAGAGCAGGAATGTTGCGGGAATCGGCGAAGGCTTCCAGCAGCGAGATGCGGCCCTTGAATTTTCCATCGTAATTGTGCGGGACGTAGTTACCAAAAGAAACCGGCTGATCGACGATGATTTCCTCGGGCGTCGCTCCCTCCTCGACCGCGGTGGTATAGACATAGGGCTTGAACGAGGAACCGGTCTGGCGCTCCGCCTGGGTAGCGCGGTCGAACTGCGAGAGATTGAAGTCTCGGCCGCCTACCAGAGCCACCACGTCGCCGGTGGCGTTGTCCATGGCGAAGAGCGAGCCTTCGACGCCGCTGTCCTGTTCCAGCGTACCGTGCAGCATGCCCGCGTCCTCGCCGGTGATTTTCACGTAGATAATGTCGCCTGGATTCAGAAACTGATCGGCACTGTGGAAGCGCGTCCAGCTCCAGTCATCCGCAGACAGCAGGAACTGGCGATCTCCAATCCGGCCCGTCACCTGGTAGGGCAGAATGCCAGTGACCAATGCATGGACATAAGTCCCGTTGCCGGGCGGGACCGTCCAGTCCGGATGCCTGAAGGTGTCCACATTGAGCCCGCCGGCAAGGACGTTCAGCAGATGGCCCTGCCAACCACGGTGACGCTCATATGCTGCGAGTCCGTCGAGAACCGCCGCGTTCGCCGCATTTTGGAGATCGAGGTCGAGCGTCGTGTAGACCTTGAGTCCGGCGGCGTGTACCTCTTCGGTCCCGAAGCGGCGCTCAAGTTCGCGGCGGACCTCTTCGACGAACCACGGGGCAACTGAGTTCGGCGGTGCTTCCAGGTGCAGTCCAAGGGGTGAAGAACGCGCTGTCTCCGCCTGAGCCGCCGTGATCTTGCCGTCTTCCAGCATCGAGTCGATGACCACGTTGCGGCGGCGGAAGGCCCTGTCGGCATTCAGGATCGGGGAAAACTCCACGGGTCCCTTGGGCAGGCCCGCCAGCAATGCGGCCTCCGGAAGGGTGAGCTCGTTCGCGTGCTTGGAGAAGTAATACTGCGCGCCGGCCTCGAAGCCATACACGCCGCTCCCCAGGTAGATCTGGTTGCCGTACAGAGTGAAAATCTGTTCCTTGGTGAACGAGTGCTCGATCTGCAGTGAGAGGAAGACTTCCTGGATTTTACGGGCAGCCGTGCGCTCGTTCGAGAGGAACAGATTCCGCGCCAGCTGCATGGTGAGCGTCGAGGCGCCCTGCGCGCGGCCCTTCGAAAACAGATCGTGCCAGGCAGCGGCGGCCACCCGGAAGAAATTGATGCCCCAGTGGCTTTCGAAATCGCGATCTTCGGTGGAGATGACGGCTTGACGGAGCACCGGGGCGAAGTCATCGTAGTTCACGACAACCCGCCGCTCCAGCGCGAACGAGCCGAAGCTGCGGCCGTGGCTGTCGTAGAGCTCGGTGGTTGTGGCGGGGCGATAATGCTCGAGCTCGTCGATCTGAGGAAGATCGACGGAGTAGACCAGAGTGAGCCCGGTGAGGCTTCCGGCTGCAGCCGCCACGATCACGAGGAAGGCGAGTGCAAGGCTGCCGGCGATTTTGCGCTGGCCCGGCCGGACCTGGAAATCTGACTTACTCCGGCGCGACCAGCGCGGGGGCGGGTCGGGGTCGTGGTCCCAGTCCGATGGAGTAATGAGGTTCAACTTGCCACGCGCTTTTACGCGTTCTTCTGTTTCAAAATCTCCAGCGCCTTATTGAGTTGATCGTCGGGCCGTGGTTCCTGCGGCGTGGTTTCCCCCTCCGGAGCAATCTCAGGATTCTCGCTGACGGCAACGTTCGGGGTAACGGCCTCATCTTCGATCTTCTTGCCGAGCGGTGACTGGTATTTGGCGACCGTCAGCATCAGAGCCGAGCCATCGGGCAGAGTGAAGGTCTTCTGTTCCGCGCCTTCACCAAATGTCCGATCGCCGACCAGATCGCCACGCTTGTCTTCGAGGATGGCTGCAGCAACCAGCTCGGCCGCGCCTGCGGTTCCATGATTCACAAGAACCACCAGCGGCGCCGACGTTATAAATTTCGAACTGTCCGCGGTGAAGGTCTGGGTGGGGACCGTCTGTCCCTGAAGCGTAGTGATGGTTCCGGACTGCAGAAAGGCGTTGGCCAGCCGGACTCCCTGCTGCGCATCACCCTCAGCAACATCGCGCAGGTCCAGCAGCACTTTGCGGTTGCCATCCTTCGGCATTTCGCGCAACCGCGCCACCATTTCGTCAACGCGCTCCTTGGTGAGAACGACCGGCTTGAGATAAAGAATGCTGGAATTTTCGTATTGCTGCTGGAAGAGCGACGGCGGCGTCACCGTGGTGCGGGTCAGCGTCACCTGATCGGGCTCCGACTTGCGGGGGCGCACCAGCGCAAAGCTGACGGTTGTACCCGGCTTGCCTTCAAGCAGAAGGCGAATCATGGCAACGGACATTTCGCGCGTGGAATGGCCGCCGATCGACTCGATCAGGTCGCCATCTTCGACGTGCGCCTTTTCCGCCGGACTGCCGGGGATCACCGAGATTACGCTCCCGTAGCCATACCGCTTGGAAACATCCATTCCGACCTGGGCCACACCCTCATGCTCGTGTTCGAGGTAGCTGGCGTATTCCGACTGGGTCAGGTAGCTCGAGTCTGGATCGAGCGACTCGAGAAGGCCGTGCAGCGCGCCGGTAGTCACGTTCTGGATGTTAGGGTCCGTGACATAGTCGGTCTGAATCTTGTGCAGAACCTCTTCGTAAACGCCCATCTGCCGGTAAGCGCCGTCGCTCTGGCTGGCGCTCACGCCCGCGGGGCCGAAGCCGCCGAAGAGCGCAACAAGAATCAGGGCTACAGAAATACCGAGGATGGTGCGATTGAAGCTTTTGGACATAGGGTTAAGACGGGACAGGCCGCCGGGTGTTTCTATCATAACGCACAGCTGACAGCCGGGAGCCGGCTCCTACTCATACCTCAGCGCTTCAATCGGATCCAGCGTCGCCGCCTTCCACGCCGGATAAATGCCGAATACCAGACCGATGGCGCAGGAGACGACGAACGCGATGACCGTCCACATGCTCGACATGCTCGCCGGGAAGCTGATGCCGTAACGAATGCCGAGAGTGATCACGGCGCCCAGCAGGATGCCGATGACTCCGCCCAGGGCGCATAAGGTCATCGCCTCAAAGGTGAACTGGATCAGGACGTTCCGTTTGGTGGCGCCAATCGCTTTGCGCACGCCGATCTCCCGGGTGCGCTCGGTGACCGACACCAGCATGATGTTCATCACGCCCACCCCGCCCACCAGAAGGCCAACGCTGGAGACAGCAAACATAAAAATAACGAGGCCGGCCGTGATCTGCGCCCAGAAGGTGAGGATGTTATCCGGCCCGAAAATGGCGAAGTCATCGTCCTTCTCCACGCGCACACGGCGTCGCTCGCGCAGCAATGTGCGCACTTCTTCCGTGACCAGGGTCTTGTTCTTAGCATCGTCGTACTTGATGGAGATGATCGTGTCTTCAATCTCCGGATGAATCTTGTGAAACGTGCTCATGGGAAAGACCGCTTTGTTGTCGTTGGGATTACTGCCTCCCCCAAAAAGCTGTTTGAATTTATCGAGCACACCAATAACGGTAAAGACATCCCCGTTGATCACCACTTCCTTCCCGATGGGATCTTCCGTGCCGAAAAGCTTCTCCGCGGTGTCGTGACCGAGAATCGTGACGTCGGCACGCCGGAATTCCTCTTCGCGGGTAAACGGCCTGCCCTCCAGCAGGTTCACATCGCTGACCTCTGCAAAGGTCGGCAGATCGCCCTCCAGCGTCGTGTTCTGAACCTTCTTGTCCTTGTATTTCACGGCGACGAATCCGACGCCGAGTTGCCAGTTGGAGTACTGACGCCCCGCATTGACGGCCACCACGTGCGGCAGTTTCTCAAGCGCTTCTGCATCGTCGAGGGTGAACTGCTTCCGGGCCAGCATTTCGGAAGTGGGGCGAATCCCGATGAAGTTCCAGCGGAAGACCCACAGCACATTGGTGCCGAACTGGCTGGCGATGTCCACGACGCGGTTATTGACGCCATTAATGAGCGAAGAGATACAGATCACCGTTGCCACGCCAATAACAATGCCGAGCACGGTGAGGCCCGAGCGCAGCTTATTCGAGCGCAGAGTATCGAGCGCCATGCGAACCGACTCGCGGGAATCGCTGAGTGCCATCGCTATAACTCCGCCCGCAGGGCCACGATGGGATCGAGCATCGCCGCCTTGCGCGCCGGGTAGACACCAAAGAAAATGCCGACGCTGGTGGCGACAAACAGCCCCAGCAACACAGACCATACTGCAACTGAAGATGGAAATCCGACGACGTGCGTCACAATCTCGGCGATCGTGATGCCCCCGAGTACGCCGAACATGCCACCCAGAAGCGCCATGGCCGCCGCTTCAATCAGGAACTGCAGCATCACATCCTGGCGCCGGGCGCCCAGCGACTTGCGGATTCCGATCTCGCGGGTCCGCTCCGTGACCGAGACAAGCATGATGTTCATGATGACGACGCCGCCGACCACCAGCGAGATCGACGCGATGCCGACAATGACCGTAGCGAAGATGCCCGTGAGCTGGTTGAACAGGCTGATGAAGGTGTCGTTCGTGGCGATGGAGAAACTATCCTCGGCGCCGGGAATATCGTGGCGGCGGCTGCGCATCAGCGCTCGCACTTCATCGATAGCGTTGTCGAGGGCGCCTGGCGCCATCCCTGCCTTGGCCGACACGTCAACGCTCTCGTGTTCCCCGTGCGTGTGCAGGTAGGTGCTCAGCGGCATATCGACGTAATTGTCTTCACTCTGTCCAAAAACTTCGCCTTTGCGCTCGCCCACACCAACGATCGAATAAACTTCGCCATCCACGCGGATGTTCTGGCCAATCGGATCCACGTTCGGCAGAAGATTGTCCACGATATCGTAGCCGACCACGACGTCGTGAGTACCCATTTGATCGTCCATCGGGGTCAGGGCCCGCCCCTGCACGATATTAAGGTCGGAAATTTCGGCCATGTTGGCCGTCCACCCGTTGATGGTCGTATTCGTTGTGGACTGCTTCCCGTTGACCACTTTACCCGACGAGGAGAGCTCGGCGGCCAGCATGAGGCAGCGCGTGCAGGTCTCCTGCAGATAGAGGTAATCCTCGTAGGTGATGTTCTTCCGCTTGTTGACCTTCAGAAACTCTTCGCCAGTAAAAATCACGGCCGGCAAGCGGCTCACGGTAAGGGTGTCCGAGCCGTGATTCGCGATTTTCTGGACGACAAACATCTTGGCGCCGTTCGCCAGAGTGATGACCGCGATCACCGAAGCCACACCGATGACCACGCCGATCACCGTGAGGATCGTGCGGAGCTTATTCGCCCAAAGAGACTGGAGGGCGACGCTGATTGCTTCGGCAAATCCCATATTTATGTCGTCTTCCCTGCGCGGGAGTTTCCACGCGAACCTGAGGGAGGGGCTCTGGGCTTAGTTTACGCAGATTATCCCACCGATGTTCCCCGTCGATGAGGATCAGACCGTCGCCGAGGCGTACTGTTCTCGATACCAGGCCACGGTGCGCCGCAGCCCTTCTTCGAAGCCAACCTTCGGCTCGTAACCGAACCCCTCTCGTGCCGCGGAGATATCCGCGAGCGAGTCCTGGATGTCGCCGGTGCGCGGCGGTCCGTAAATCGGCGCCTCTTTGAAATCAAGTAATTCGGCGAGAACGCGAAAAGTCTTGTTGAGCGTGTGGCGCTCACCGCAGGCGATATTGAAGACGCGCCCCGCCACTTTTTCCACCGGGGCTTCGAGTGCCAGCAGGTTGGCCGAAACCGCATTCTCGACGTACGTGAAGTCGCGGCCCTGTTCGCCATCGCCAAAGATGGTAGGACGCTCGCCGCGCATCATCTGCAACGTGAACTTCGCCATGACCCCGCTATAGGGCGAATCCGGAACCTGGCGCGGGCCGAATATATTAAAGTAGCGCAGGCATACCGTCTCGATCCCATAGACCTGCCAGTAGCTCTTCATGTAGAACTCACCCGCCAGCTTCTGCACTGGATACGGCGCGATGGGCATCGGCACCATCGTCTCGCGGCGCGGAAACCCCGGCTGGTTGCCGTACGCCGACGACGATGCCGCATAAATGATGCGCTTGACGCCCGCCGCCCGCGCTCCCTCCAGCAGGTTGAATGTCCCGTCAAGATTTGCGGTGTGACTGGTGCGTGGATCCTTCACCGAACGCGGCACCGACGGGCGAGCCGCCTGGTGCAGGATGAAGTCGATGCCTTCGCAGGCGCGCGCGGTGGCCTCGGCATCCCGTAAATCGCACTCCACAAATTCGAAAACACCGGAATCCGAATTGTCCCGAGCCAGATTTTTGCCTTTGGAAAAGCGTTCGTGAAGCTCGTCGAGGTTCTCCCGTTTGCCGGTCTCGAAATTGTCCAGTCCGCGGACGCTGTCGCCGCGTTCGACCAGCGTTTGTGTGATCCAGGAACCGATGAACCCAGCGCAGCCCGTAACGAGGTAAGAAGGCATTGTTCTCATGGTACCAGGAAGCTTCTCCGTAGCGAGCGGCACGCCACCTATCAGGCATACTGAGAAGGCATGGAAACGCTGCCGCCGTTCCGGCTTGCTCCCTATTTTCGAACCCGTCCCTGGGGCTTTCAGGATCTTGCCCCCTGGTACAACTACAAAACCCACGGCGAACCGATCGGCGAGGTCTGGCTCACCGGCGAGATGTGCGAGGCCGACACCGGACCCGTCAAAGGTCTGACCCTCGCGGAGGCTACCAAACGCCACGCAACCGCCATTCTCGGGCCACAGACCGGCTTGGCCGCCAGAGATTTTCCGCTGTTGATCAAGCTTTTGTTTCCCAAAGATAAGCTGAGCGTGCAGGTGCATCCGGACGACGCCCTGGCGCAGCACTACGGCGAGCCGCGCGGCAAGACCGAGTGCTGGTACGCACTCGACGCCCGTCCTGGAGCGCAGGTCGCGCTCGGCATACGGCCCGGCGTGAGCGTGGCCCAGGTGGAAGCGGCCGTCCATGATGCATCGCTCGAGTCGTTGCTCGAGATGGTGCCCGTCGAAAAGGGCGACATGATTTTTGTCGACGCGGGAACGGTGCACGCGATGGGTCCGGGCGTGGTCATCCTCGAGACGCAGCAGACCAGCGATCTGACCTATCGCATGTACGACTACGGCAGCTCGCGTGAGCTGCATCTGGAGAAGTCGTTCGCAGCCATGCGCCTGAAGACGCGAGCAGGCAAGGTCCCTCCGCGCTCGGTAAACGGCTGCACCGTGCTCATCGACGAGAAGTATTTCCGCATCGAACGCTGGCCGCTCGCCGCGAAGAGCGAACCTGCACCCGGCCTCACCGCATCCGGGCTCCAGATCCTGTTCGTGGCCGAAGGACGGATGCATATTTCCGGCGAAGGCTTCGAGCCGTTCTCGGTCGAACGCAACCAGCTGGCGGTCGTTCCGTCCTCAGCGAAGCGCTGGACCCTCCACGCGGATGACCCCGCCGTGATCATCCGCATCCTGCCTGCCGCCGATACGCCGGCATAATCGTCAGGCGTTCACGAATTCATTTAGGATTTAGCTTCGCATGGAGAGCCGTTGAGCGCAGAGATCGATTTTCGACCTGTCATTCTTGCCGGTGGGAGTGGAACACGTTTCTGGCCGCGCAGCCGCAAGGCGCGCGCCAAGCAGATTCTGGCCCTCGATGGCGAGCGCACGATGATTCAGCGGACCCTCGACCGCCTGACCGCGCCGGTTCGTCTTTCCGCTGGAAATCCCCTGCAGGCGCTGGCAAAGGCCCATGACATCTGGGTCATCACCAACAGCCACCTTTCCGGAGCGATCTGCGTCCAGCTGGATTGCGTTCCCGAACACCAGGTCGTCTGCGAACCGGCGGCGCGCAACACGGCTCCCGCCTGCGGTCTCGCGGCGTTTCTGATCGAGCGCCTCTACCCGGATGCCGTGATCGGAATCTTTCCTGCCGACCACGTCATCGCCGACGAAGAGGCTTTCGTCGAAACGATTCAGCGCGCGATGCATCTGGCCGCCTCGGGCAACAACATGGTGGTGCTCGGCATCGAGCCAACGCGCCCGGAAACCGGCTACGGTTACATAGAGACCGGCGAACCGAGCGGCGATGGCGTATTGCGCGTGCGGCGCTTCACCGAGAAGCCCAACCGCGAGAAGGCCGAGGAATTTGTATCAGCCGGCAATTATTTCTGGAACAGCGGCATGTTTGTCTGGAGCGCGCACACCCTCGCCAATGCCGTACGCGAGTATCTTCCCGAGACCGCTCCGCGGCTCGAGGAGATCGCCGCGGCCTGGGGTACACCGCGGTTCGAGCAGGCTTTCGCCGAGCTGTATCCGAAATGCGAGAACATCAGCGTCGATTATGCGATTCTCGAGCCGCGCTCGGCCAGAGGCGAGCACCATTCCCAGCTTTACTGCATCCCCGCGCGCTTCGGCTGGAGCGACCTGGGATCATGGACGGCCCTCCACGAGTATCAGGTGGAACGCAACGTCGCCGACGAGCACACGAATGTCCTGGACGCAGCCGGCAGCGTGGTTCTGAATGCAGGCGGCAATTATGTTTTCAGCCCGAACAAACTGGTCGCTCTGGTGGGCGTGAAGGATCTGGTCGTGGTCGAAACCGACGACGCACTCCTGATCACCACACGCCATCACTCCCAGGACGTCGGCAAGGTTGTCAAAGAGCTGGCCGCCCGCGGACACGACAAGCTCATCTGAGGCCGCTCTGCGTCGGCTGATTGGACCAGACTTAAAGCAATGACCCAAAAATCCCAGGTTAAATTTGGTACGGATGGTTGGCGAGGCGTCATCGCCGACGACTTCACCTTCGAGAACGTGCGTGCCGCGGCCTCTGCAATTGCCAGCTACGTCCTCACAAAAGAAGATCCCGCGAAGGGCGTCTGCATTGGCTACGACACGCGCTTCGGCTCGCCCGCCTTTGCCGCCGCTGTCGCTGAGGTGCTCGCCGCGGCCGGCATCCCGGTGAAGCTCGCCGACCGCATCACGCCCACGCCGGCGTTATCGTTCGCCGTCCTCAAGTCCGGTGCGGCTGGAGGCGTCATGATCACCTCCAGCCACAATCCCGCACAGTGGAACGGCGTGAAATACAAGGCGAGTTACGGCGGATCGGGCAGCCCGTCCATCATGGCGGAGATTGAGAGTCTTCTGGGCAAGCCGCTCCCAGCCGCCGCGCCCGCGAAAATCGAGAAGGTCAACTTCATACCGCCCTACCTCGACGCCATTCAGCGCTTCGTCGATCTGGACCTTATCGCAAAATCGCGATTCAAATTCGCCATCGACTGCATGTACGGCGCGGGTTCGGGGATCATCGCGGGCATCTTCTCTAAAATCGGCGTCGATTACGTCGAAATTCGTGCCAATCACGATCCGCTGTTTCCGGGCATTAATCCGGAGCCCATCGAGCCGCACGTCCGCGCCTGTCAGGACATCGTCGTCGCGCAGAAGTGCGATGCCGGGCTCATCACCGACGGCGATGCGGACCGCATCGGGGCTGCGGACGAGAACGGCAACTTTGTCGATCCCCACAAAATCTACTCCGTGATTCTCCAGTGGATTCTCGAGCGGAAGGGCTGGTCCGGCGACGTCACGCGCGCTTTCAACACAACCTCAATGCTGGACCGCATCGCTGCCCGCTATGGGCGTAAGCTCCACGAGCACGGCATCGGCTTCAAATTCGTCTGCGACCTGATGCTGACCGAGGACATCCTCATCGGCGGCGAAGAATCGGGCGGGATCGGCATCCGGCGCCATCTGCCGGAGCGCGATGGCCTGCTCAATTCCCTGCTCATCGCCAACGTCATGGCCGAGGAGAAGAAGACGCTGGGGCAACTCGTCGAGCGCCTCCAGCAGGAGTACGGCGAACACCAGTACGGACGCATCGATCTGCATATCCCCGACGCGCTGAAGAACGCGACCATCGCGCGGGCGAAGGCCGGCGTTCAGGAGTTTGCCGGCATGAAGGTCGAAAAGGTCGAAACTTTGGACGGCATCAAGTTCTGGCTCGACAATCCAGAGGCGAAAAATAAGCCGAACGCAGCAAAGACCTGGCTGCTCCTGCGCGCTTCCGGGACGGAGCCGCTGCTGCGCATTTATTCCGAGTCCTGCTCAAAGGATTCCGTGAAGAAGCTGCTGGAAGCCGCGCGCGAATTTGCGATGAGCAGCGGCGGGTAACGTCATTTCTCAGGCTTTCGCTGGCGCCATCATAGGCGTCTCGACGCTGAGGCGTGGGTTGGCGGAACTTCGACGGACAACGAATTCTCTTCGCACACCAGCCAGCGGACCGGAACTGTCAGGAGTGCCTTGGGCGCCGCGGCACGTCCACAAGTCGTGGATCGTACTCTGCGCGCGTCACCTTCACGATCCGGACTTGTCCCGCCTGCTCGTGAATCGGATTCAGAAGAACGTTCCACGTCTCTGGCAGGATGGCGGATGGAACCCGTGCGAGGGCGGAGCGACCGGCGAGGAGCCACGCATCGCCGAGCCGCCGCGTAACAGAGACGTTGGCTCGCCAATTACGGGTTGTCGCGGGATCCAAATTCTCCAGGCGGAGTTTCTCAGGATACTCCACCTGCATCAGCTGGTAGGAGCTAGGCCAATCGGTTTCGTCGAGTTCAAGGTGGACTAGCGCCTCAACCAGCGCGCCGGCCGGCGATTCGGCGAAATAGACGATGGGCTTGCCGGCAGTGTGCCATCGCGCTGAGAAAAGCAATCCGCCTTCACCCGAGAGCGAGTGGTAATTGCTGATCCTCCATAGCGAAGGCATCGAGGCGTCAGGCAAACATGCCGTGATCGATCTGGCCCAGCATCTCGTCGATCATGCGCGCGCCAAATTCAGTGCGCATCATATGGATCGGCGAACGGCCTTCAAATCGCCGCAGCGGCTTGTTCAGCCAATGCAGCGCTTTCTCACGATCCCCCAATACCCGAACTGCATGATCGAACAGGCGAATCAGCCGTGCCAGCTTGTCGGATTCGTCAGGGGTGAGCGCCTGCTTGCGCGCTCGGCGGTGTTTCAGGGTGCGCGCCGGGATCACGATGGCGTAGATATCCCGCAGGTGCAGACCGGACGCAGCCACAAAGTCAGCCATGGTCGCAACCGGCACGCCGTTTTCCACGCTGTGCAGGTCGAGACGCAGAGAGCTCATGAGAGGGAATGGTGTTCCCGGGGCCGTGTGTCCCATAGGGACATTATGCCACAGATTGAACGGCATTTTGTCCCGCCATCCGGCTGCCCCGTGATGAGCCGGCCATTTGCCTGATTGCCATCTTCCCGGCGTACCATAATCGCGATCCCACACGGAGGCCCCATGGCCGGTTCTGTCACCGATTATCCCTATGAAACACGCCTCGACCTTCTCCATGGCCCCCTCGAAGTCATCGACGAGAAGGCCGTCGCCGATGCCTGCACCTTCAGGTGGTTCAATCAGACGCTGTGCCGTGTCAACGACAGCGTCGTGCGCATGGCCGTGATCGAAGGCGAATATCATTGGCATCAGCATACGGACGATGACGAGTTCTTTTATGTCGTCGAAGGGAAGCTGATCATCGATCTCGAAGGGCGTACCGTTGAACTGCGTCCACGGCAGGGCTTCGTGGTGCCGAGGGGTGTCATGCATCGCACGCGAGCGCCGCAGCGGACGGTCATTCTGATGGTCGAAAATTTTGGCATCATCCCTACCGGCAATTAATCTCGCCACGGTCCCTTATTGGAGCGACCAACGGCGTCGGGCCCGAATCGTATCGGTTACAAGGAGAGAACCATGAGCGCACCCGCCACCGCCGTGCAAACACCGTTGACTTCCCTTCCCGCGTGGAAGGCGCTTCATTCGCATTATGAGACGATCCGCACCCGCCATCTCCGTGAGCTTTTCCGAAGCGATCCCGGTCGCGGCACGCGGATGACCGCCGAAGCCGACGGCATCTACTTCGACTATTCGAAGCACCGCATCACCGATGAGACCCTGCGCCTGCTCCTTGGGCTCGCGGAACAAAGCAACCTGCGCGAGCGGATCGACGCCATGTTCTCGGGCGAAAAGATCAATATCACCGAGAACCGCGCCGTCCTCCACACCGCCCTGCGCGCCCCCAAAGGCGCGGTCATCAAAGTGGACGGTGAGAACGTGGTTCCGGCCGTGCATCAGGTGCTCGACCGCATGGCCGATTTCTCCAACCGCGTGCGCAGCGGGGCATGGAAGGGTTTCACCGGCAAGCGTATCCGCAACGTGATCAACATCGGCATCGGCGGATCGGATCTCGGGCCGGTCATGGCTTATGAAGCGCTGCGCTACTACAGCCAGCGCGACATGACCTTCCGCTTCGTTTCCAATGTCGACGGAACCGACTTCGCCGAGGCCACCCACGACCTCGATCCGCACGAGACCCTGTTCATCATCTCCTCGAAGACCTTCACCACTCTGGAGACGATGACCAATGCCCAGACGGCCCGCGACTGGTCCCTCAAGACACTCAAGGACGAAAAAGCCGTCGCCTCCCACTTCGTCGCTGTCTCCACCAACGCAAAGGAAGTATCGAAGTTCGGCATCGACACCGCGAACATGTTCGGCTTCTGGGACTGGGTCGGCGGGCGCTACTCCATGGATTCGGCCATCGGCCTTTCCACCATGCTGGCCATCGGCCCGGAGAACTTCCATGCCATGCTCGGCGGCTTCTACTCGATGGACGAGCACTTCCGCACCACGCCGTTCGAGAAGAACCTGCCCGTCATTATGGGACTGCTGTCCGTTTGGTACGCCGACTTCTTCGGCGCCGAAACTGTCGCCGTCCTGCCGTATGAGCAATACCTGAAACGCTTCCCGGCCTACCTCCAGCAACTCACCATGGAGAGCAACGGGAAGCACGTGACCCTCTCCGGCGAGCACGTTAATTACGCCACAGGCCCGATCTTCTGGGGCGAACCAGGCACCAACGGCCAGCATTCCTTTTATCAGCTGATCCATCAGGGAACGCGCCTGATCCCCTGTGATTTCATCGGCTTCGGTAAGACGCTCAATCCTTTGGGCGACCACCACAACCTGCTGATGGCCAACGTCTTTGCCCAGGGCGAAGCTCTCGCCTTCGGCAAAACCCCCGAAGAGGTCAGGGCCGAGGGGACTCCTGAGTGGCTGGTCCCGCACCGTGTCTTCGAGGGCGATCGCCCCTCCAGCACCTTCCTGCTGGAAGAGCTGACCCCCGAAGCCCTGGGCAAACTGGTCGCGCTCTACGAGCACAGCGTCTTCACCCAGGGAACCATCTGGCAGATCGACTCCTTCGATCAATGGGGCGTCGAGCTGGGCAAGGTTCTGGCGAAGAAGATCATCGGCGAGCTCGAAGGCGCTGGGCCGGCCGCAGGAAGCCACGACAGCTCGACCACCACGCTGATCGACAAGTACCGGAAGATGCGCGGCTAGCCGAGTCCGATAACCGGCCCTGAAACTGCGGCTTTCGGCCAGAACTTTTCATCTAATTCTGTGTTGGTAGAGACAGAACAGTGACGCTTCGCGCGGCGCTGCGTCTGACACCCACAACGCAGGCGGATCAGCTCGAAGCAAGGGAGTTAGACCATGCAAAACAGGATTCACAAACTCGGCATAGCAGCAGCCACGGCAATGCTCGGGGCCTGCCTTTGGACTCTCAGCGGAACAGCGGCCCTGGCACAGAGCGGCGACGGTGATCTGCAGGCAGCGGTGGCGAGCGCGATCGCCCACGACGCGCTGCTCAAGAACCAGCCGGTGACGGCATCGACCGCAGGTGGCGTCGTCACGCTGACCGGGACCGTCGATACCGACCAGCAGCGCCAGGAAGCGGAAACCGTTGCGGCGAATGTCCGGGGCGTCAGCGGCATCCAGAACAACATCACCGTGAACGGCCAGACCGCCCAGGCCACAGACCACAATCAGGCACCGGCAGACGCGCAGCAGGCTCCTCCGCCTCCACCGGCGGACAACCAGCAACAGCCGTCGGCCACTCCGGACTCTCAGGTTCCTCCCCCTCCTCCCCCGGATCAGGCCCCGCAACCGGCGGCCCGCGCGCCGTATCCTCCCCAGGGTGGCTACAACCAGCCTTACGGACAACAGCAGCCTTACGGCCGCAGCTATCAGAACTACCCGCCTCCGCAACAGGCCAGCGGCCCGGTCACGATTCCGGCTGGGACCTTGCTGCAGATTCGCCTCAACGAGCCGCTGGATATCGCGAAGCTGCAGGACGGCGCGGTCTTTCAGGCGACGGCCGCCAGCGACGTGTTTGAAGGCAACGTCCTCGCGATCCCGCGCGGCGCGGTGCTGCAGGGCACGGTCGTCAACGTAAAGAAGCCTGGCGCTCTCGGCGGCAGCGGCGAATTGCAGCTGCAGATCGCTTCCGTGAATATGGGCGGCACCGTTTATCCCATTGCCACGGACATCTGGTCGAACAAGGGCCCGAACAAGGCAGGCTATACGGCCGGCAACACCGTAGGCGGAGCCGCCATTGGAGCAATCATCGGCGGCCTGATTGGCCGCGGAGCGGGCGCTGCGGTCGGCGCCGCAGTCGGCGGCGGGGCTGGCCTCGCTGCTTCGGCCAACACCAACGGACCCCGGCTGTATTTGCCCGCCGAGAGCCTGCTGAACTTCCACCTGACCAACGCTGTTACAGTGCAGCCGGTTTCCTGGCAGGAAGCGCAGCGACTGGCGCAGAGCGTTCCCCAGCTGCAGCGGCGCCCCGTGTATATGGCTCCTCCGTACCCGTACGGCTATCCGTATCCCTATCGCGTTTACGGCTGGTAAGTCCGGTTACAGAAGTGTCGAGTCAGAGTCGAGCGGGCCGTCTTTTCCGGGCGGCCCGTTTGGTTTTCACCGATAATCGAGGCTAAGGCGTAGCAGGCGCGGTCCTCCCATCCTTTGCGGCGGACCGCGCGTCCAACAAAACAGTGAGCCCAACTACTGCAGTCGAATCTTCCCCGGCAGCCGAAGGGGAGCTGGAGTCTTCGTCTTCGCCGGCCCGGCACTGGCTGACGCGGCGACGCTTCCTCACGCTTTCCGCCGCGTCGGTCGGAGGACTGGGCCTCTATGCCGGCGAGATCTCCCGTCACGAGCTCAGCGTCGAGCACCATGTCATTCATCTCAGCCGGCTCCCCGATGTCTTCCGCGGCATGCGCATCGTCCAGGTTTCGGACCTCCACTATGCCGAGTACACGGAAGCCTTCTTTCTGCGTGCGATTGTCGACCGCATCAACCGTTTGCGGCCCGATCTGGTGCTGATTACCGGCGACTTCGCCACCTTTGGACCCCTCCCCGAGACGTATAGTCGCCGCCGTCTGCCGGAGTGCGCCGCCATCCTCAGCAGGATTGAATGCCCGTTGCGCTATGCAAGCCTGGGCAACCACGACTATTACGTCGGCGAGAGCTACGTCATGGGGCCCCTCGAGGAGAACGGCATTCCCGTTCTGGTCAATGCCGCCGTTCCTCTGGAACGCAACGGCGCACGCATCTGGCTGGCGGGGCTGGGCAGCGCCTGCGTCGATCATGCCGATCCGGCTCGAGCCATACCGCGCGCAGCTGCCCAGGAAACCGTTCTGGTCATGGCGCACGAGCCGGACATCCTGCCGAAGGTAGCGCGTTACAACGTCGACCTGATGCTTTCCGGCCACACCCACGGAGGCCAGGTGCGCATCCCCTTCGTGCCGCTGCTCTTCCAGCCGGACCTCGGCCAGCGGTATGTCGAGGGCTGGTTCCGCTACGGGCCGACGCAGTTGTACGTGAACCGCGGCATCGGCGCCATCGGCGTACCCTTCCGGTTCCGCTGCCCCCCGGAGATCACCGTCTTCACGCTGGCGTGAGCCGAGCTGCTAGCTATTAGCTGCGAGCTCCTGGCTTTTGGCCTTTGGCTCAGGAAAACATGAAACTCAGGGGTCGACCCCTCTGGAAGTTGCTGATTACACGGTTACTTCTTTGCGGCGACCCCCCTTGTGTTGGCGAGGTGGTTAGCTACTAGCTTTTAGCTGCTAGCTTCTAGCGACGAGCTTTTAGCGCTCAGCCTTTGGCCTTTAACTGTGGGCAGGTAGCGGAATCCGCTTCCAACCCTCCCGGAAAACATGGGATTCAGGGGTTAACCCCTCTGGAAGCTGTTGATTCCACGATATACGTCTTTGCGGCGACCCCCCTTGTGTTAGCGAGGTGGTTAGCTGCTAGCTATTAGCTTCTAGCTTTTAGCTACGAGCTTTTGGCGCTCAGCTTTTGGCCTTTAACTGTGGGCATGTAGCGAAGTCCGCTTCCAACCCTCCCGGAAAACATGAAATCAGGGGTCGACCCCTCTGGAAGTTGCTGATTCCACGGTATTCGTTTTGCGGCGACCCCCCTTGTGTTGGCGAGGTGGTTAGCCCCCCCTGCGTGCGCGCCGGTTTCGGCCAAAGGCATCCGCAGATCAAGCGTGGGGTCAGCGAACCCTCGTGGGTGCTGGACGGGATGGCAAAGAGCGCGACGGACTCCTGGGAGTCCTGAAAGGCAAGCTCACGCGACAAAGGGGACTGTCTGCCAGGCAGGCAGTCCCCTGGATTCAGGCTAGAGCGAGCCGGGGAGGAGGGCAAGAAAAATGGGAGGGTGAGATGGTACGGAAGTTTGAGCTATTGACCGGACGGGACAAAGCTAGTTTTGTGTGGATCCCGGGTCTCAAAGGCGAGACCCGGGCCAGCCAGCCCAGCGGTAAAGGCGGCTGCGTTCGAACCCCGGCGCCTTCGCGGCCCGGCTCACCAGCCGATGCGTTTGAGGGCGCGGACGGCGTCGAAGTGCGCGTCCTGGCTCATGAGCACGAGCCGGTACTGACGGCAGAGAGCGGCGATCCAGAGGTCGTTCGAGGGGATGGGGCGCCCTGCCTTTTTGAGTTCGGCGCGGATCTCGGCGTAGCGGGCTGCAGTCTCGTCGTCGAGTGGCAGGAGGCGGGTTGCGGCGACAAGCGCCGCGAGCCACTTTTCATACTCGCTGCGACGCCGCGATTGCGCGATCCCGAAGCGGTATTCGCCCAGCACGATGACCGGCAATTCAATGCTGGTGGCCTGGCGGAAGATGCGAACCGCGATGGGATGATTATCGGCCACCGCCGACAGGGCGTTGGTATCGAGAATCAACGCCTGTCCTCGCGGTCGATCACGCCCAGTCCTCGGGGTCGATCTTTTCGAATTCGCCTTTCAGGATGCCATTGATCCGCGCGGTCTCTTTGTGGAGATGCGCGAGTCCCCCGGCCAGCCGGAGCCAGGGTTTGTCATCCCTGGCAGAACCGGCGAGTTTCTCCTCGACCGCTTCGGTGACGAAGGCGCGCAGAGGCACGCCCCGCTGCGCGGCGGCCGACTTGGCGCGGCGGAAGATGGGGTCAGGGATTTCGAGCGTGGTCTTCATGCTACGAGGCTCCCATATTTATGGGAGCGAGTCAACGGCCGGGTAAAAGCTCCTGTATTCGAGGATCGAAGGTTGTGCCGCCGATGCCTGGCAGCTAAAGGTTACGAAGCGCTGATGGCCCGTTTGCTGGATGCGCGATAGCTTGCTGGGCATTGCAGCAGGCTACGTCGAGAGCGGAGGAGTGTCCTGATCCCTTTCGTTTTGCTTGGCAGCTTGATTTTTGTGGAATCCCGGGTCTCAGAATCGAGACCCGGGGCAGCCCTCAAGTCAACCGCTCCGGCGCTGATTCGCGGGCGGCGATTCCAAGGGCCTTCATCTTCCGGTAGAGATGGCTGCGTTCGAGGCCCAGGGCTTCGGCGGCGCGGCTCATGTTGCCGTGGCAGTCGTCGATCTTCTTGAGGATGTACTCGCGCTCGTAGGCGTCGCGCGCCTGCTGGAGCGTGTCGAAATCGCCGGTGCGGCCGGCGCTGCGATGCACCAGCATGGGGAGGTGACGCCGCTCGATGCGCTGGGCGTGGGGGTTCATGATCAGCACGCGCTCGATGATGTTCTTGAGCTCCCGGACGTTGCCGGGCCAGTGGTACTGGCGCAGCAGCTCGATGGCGTCCTCCGCCATTTCGACGCGGGGCCGGCCATACTGGCGCCCGAAGCCGCGCAGGAATTCGCGCACCAGCACCGGAATGTCCTCGCGCCGATCGCGCAGCGGCGGCACGTAGAACGGGATCACGTTGAGACGGTAGAAAAAATCCTCGCGGAAGTTGCCTTTGGCGATCTCGTCTTCGAGCTCCTTGTTGGTGGCGGCAATCACGCGCACGTCGACGCTGATGGGCTGGGTTGCGCCGACGGGGACGAAGCGCTGTTCGTCGAGAGCGCGCAGCACTTTGGCCTGGGTCTTGAGGCTCATGTCGCCGACCTCATCGAGGAACAGCGTCCCGCCGTTGGCGCGCTCGAAGGTGCCGCGCTTCTCGGGCGGACCTCCGGCGATGGCCCCGTTGCGGTAGCCGAAGAGCTCGCTCTCGATGTAATCCTCGGGGATGGCGGCGCAGTTGAGCTCGACAAAGACGCGGTCGCTGCGCAGGCTTTCGGCATGGATGGCGCGCGCGATGAGTTCCTTGCCCGAGCCGGATTCGCCGTAGATGAGGACGCGGCCGTTGGTCGGCGCCATGAGCTTGATTTGCTGGCGCAGGGCGCGGGCGTGGACGCTTTCTCCGCTGATTTGCTGTTCGAGCGAGAGCTGGCGGCGGAACTCGAGGTTCTCCGTGCGCAGGCGCCTGGCCTCAATGGCGTTCTTCACGACGATCAGCGTGCGCTCGAGCGTGAGGGGCTTTTCCAGCAGGTCGAAGGCGCCAAGCTTGGTCGCCTTCACGGCGGTTTCGATGGTCGCGTGTCCGGAGATGACGATGACTTCGGGGCGGGACTCGGCATCGAGTGCGCGCAGCTCGTTCAGCACTTCCAGACCATCGCGATCGGGCAGCCAGATGTCGAGGAGCAGCACATCGTAGACGGGATCGCGGGCCTGGTTGAGCGCGTCGGCGGCGGTGCCGGCGGTCGAGACGGAATAGCCTTCCTCGCGGAGAATCTCTTCGAGAGATTCGCGAATCTCGGCTTCGTCGTCGACGATGAGGATGTGGTTCATGGGTTCCGGTTCAACGAAGTCCGGTTCATGGAAAGGGTCAGACGGCCCTGGTGAGGGTTGGGGCCGGCGTGACCTCGGCAGCAATTGGGTCGGCCAGAGGGAGTTCGATGATGAAGCGCGCGCCGGCGGGAGTGTTGTTTTCGGCGCGGATGGACCCACCGTGGTCCTGCACGATCTTGGCGACGATGGAGAGGCCCAAGCCGGTGCCACGCTGCCGCGTCGAGAACCAGGGAAGGAAGAGCCGCTCGCGCATATCGTCGGTGAGACCCGGGCCGGTGTCGGCGATGACAATTTCGGCCACGCCAGGGCGCTCGCCGGCGCTGGTTTCGATGGAGAGCACGCGCAGCAGGCTGTCCTGCATGGCCTCGGCGGCGTTGTCGATGAGGTTGGCGAGAGCGCGGCGCAGCGCTTCGGGATCGGCGAGTACCGGCGGCAGATCGGGATCAAGATGGCTCTCGACGCGGATGTTGCGAATGCGTCCTTCGAAGAGCAGCAGGGCGCTCTCGACGATGGCATTCAGATCGGAAGAGCGGGGATGGGCGACAGGAAATTCCGCGAGCGACCCAAACTGGCCGACAAGCGTGCGCAGCGATTCCACCGAGCCGAGGATAACGTCGCAGCATTTACGGATGATTCCGGGGGATTCGGGCATGCCGCGGTCGACATGGCGGCGGATGCGCTCGGCGGATAGCCCGATGGGGGTGAGCGGGTTCCTGATCTCGTGGGCCACGCGCTGGGCAACTTCCTTCCACGCGGCCTGGCGCTGGGCGTGCAGGAAGTCGGAGAGATCCTCGAGGACGAGAATGGAGCCACCGCTTTGTCCGTTGCGCCTGTCCAGAGCGGCGAGGGTGACGGAGAGGCTGACCACGCCACGAGAGGTGTGTAGCTCGAATTCCGAGGAGGCTGAACCCATGCGGCGGGCGCGGCGCTCCAGACGAATGAGCTCGCCGGTGAACTCGGCGGGCAGGAGAGTATCGAGAGAGACGCCGGTCAGGTCGGGCTGACCTTCCACGCGGAGAAGCTCGGCGAAGGCGCGGTTGCCGAGCACGACGCGGCGGGACGAATCGAGGGTGACGACGCCGGAGGGGATGGTCTCGAGGATGGTCTCCAGCTCCTTGCGGCGTGCTTCGATGGCGAGGTTCGCAGCGGACAATTCCCGCGCTGAGGTTTCGGCCAGCAAGCGGCTCTGTTCAAGATCGGCGGCCATGTGGTTGAAGGAGCGCACCAGCTCCGCCATCTCGGCCGTTGCTTCCGCCGTGACGCGATGGCTGTAGTGGCCCTTGCCGATCTCCACGGTGGCATCGGCGAGGGCCTCCAGAGGGCCGGTCATCTGGCGCGAGACGTAGAGGGCGAGCCAGCTGCTGGCGAAGAAGACCAGGGCCGTGAGCATGAGCAGGAGAAGGAAATACGTCATGCGGATGACACGACGCTGGCGGTAGAGAGCCCAATACTGGTTGGTGCCGGCGGTGAGGCCGGCCATGGTGGCGTTGAGTCCGGCGGGCATGGGCAGTCCGGCGACGACGACTCCGCCACCTGGCAGGCTGGCCGCGCCGAGAGCATATTCCGAGCCGCCAACCACCAGCATGGGCTCATCGGAACGCTGGGCGGCTTTGAGAATGATGGCGTCCAGCGGTTGACCCGCCTCGATGCGCTGGCGATCGTCGTCGTCGAGCCAGGAATGCACCTCCGCTTCGCCATCCCTGGGCGGAAGGCTGTAGTCGGCGACGACGGTCGCATCGCGATAGAGGACGGCGAATCCGCCTTGCAGCGTGATGTGGTGGGCGCGCATCTCGTCGAGGATGGCCGGACGGTCGTCGGCGGCGAGCGCGGAGGCGAGTGCCTGGGAACGCGCCATGCTTTCGGCTTCTGCGCGCGCGTTGAGCGAGGCGTAGTGCGATAGCTCGGTTTCGATTCTGGAGGTGTCGTCGCGTACTTCGGAAGCCGGCTCCGAGAACCAGCGATCGATGGATCGGTTCATCAGGAGAAAGCTGAACAGGAACATGAAAAGGGCGGGGACGAAGGAGAGCAGGAGCGCGCCGATGAACATGCGCGTCCGCAGGCGCGCGCCCAACACCTGACTGCGCTGTTCGGCAAGCAGCTTGATAAGGTTGCGCAGCAGAAGGACCAGCACCGTGACGAACAGCAGGAAGACGACCACGGAGAGTGAAGTCAGCAGGAAGATCTGGCCGGTGGTGTGGGGATTCAGCGAGCGAACGTTAAAAGCGTTGAGCGCAAGAAGGAGAAGCAGCAGGACAAAGACCACTGCGGAGAGCAGGATCAGGGTTATCCGGCGATGTTTCGATTCAGGCAAGGATGACTTTCGCCCCGGATTTACGGGATGATTATAGTAGGGCGGGATGGTCTAACTGACTGGATTCTCAGACGGATTGCCCATGGCGTTGGTTGCAGCGGGCTTTCCGCCCAACCCCTGGCGGAAAAGGAGCATCGTGGTCGATATGAGATTCCCACGGATCGCATTTTTCTACGCGGCTCTCAGCCTGAGCGGGGCATTGCTGCTCAGCGGCTGCAGCAAGACTAATAACCCGCCGGCGACGGGCAGCGCAAGCTCTGCGCCCGCGCAGACGCAGCCCGCGGACAATCCGCCGGCACCGCCTCCGGATCAAGCGACACAGCCTGCCCCGGGCCAAGGGAGCATGGCGGGCCCAGCTCCGGCAACAGCCGCACCCGCGACGCCACCGCCTCCAGCGGCAGTAGTGATTCCGGCGGGAACCACGCTTCGCGTGCGCCTCGACGACGACCTGGGATCGAAGATCAGCCAGCCGGGGCAGTCCTTCGCCGCCACCGTGGCCGATGACGTGGTGGTGGACGGGAAGGTGGTGATCCCGCGGCATGCACGCGCAGCGGGCACGGTGATCGATGCCAAAGCGCTCGGCCACTTCAAGGGTGGTGCGCTGCTCGAACTGCGTCTGGAGCGGGTGACGACGGAATGGGGAAGCTATCCGGTTGCTACCAGCACGATGGAGCAGGTGGAGAAGGGCAAGGGCAAACGGACGCTGGGATTTGCGGGCGGCGGAGGGGCTTTCGGCGCCATCGTAGGCGGATTAGCGGGAGGCGGCAAAGGGGCGGCGATTGGCGCTTTGGCGGGCGCGGGTGCTGGAACGGCGGGCAGCGCCATGACCGGCAATAAGGAGATCTTTCTACCTGCGGAGACGCTGCTGACGTTCCGGCTGGAGCGATCGGTGCATGTCGTGGAACGGTAGACAGGAAAACCCTGCGGGGGTTTCATCTCAGGCGAGCAAGTCGCGGACGGGCTTCCACGGCTGCTTCTGGGATACGGCGACTGGCTGACAGGTCAGCGTTCCTTCGTAGGTGTTAACGCCGTCGCGGATGCCGTCGTCTTCGAGGATCGCCTTCTTCGCGCCCTCGCGCGCGAGGCGAAGCACATACGGGAAGGTTGCGTTGGTCAGGGCCAGGGTGGATGTATTCGGCACGGCGGCCGGCATGTTGGTCACGCAGTAGTGGACGACGCCGTTCACTTCGTAGGCGGGGTCGCTGTGGGTGGTGGGACGGGCCGTTTCGACGCAGCCGCCCTGGTCGATGGCGACGTCGACGATCACCGCACCCTTTTTCATCTTCATGACCATGGCGCGTGTGACGATTTTGGGCGCGGCTGCTCCTGGGATCAGAACGCCGCCGATGACCAGATCGGCATCCTGCACCGCGCGGGAGACGTTCCATGAGTTGGAAGCGAGGGTGAAGATTCTGCCGTTGAAAATGTCGTCGAGCTCGCGCAGGCGGTTGAGGTTCAGATCAACCAGGGTGACACGCGCACCCATGCCCAGGGCGATCTTCGCGGCATTCGTACCCACGATGCCGCCTCCGATGATGCAGACGCTGGCAGGCGGAACACCTGGCACGCCGCCCAGAAGAACACCGCGGCCGCCCTTTTCTTTTTCGAGGTACGCCGCACCTACCTGGACAGACATGCGCCCGGCGACTTCCGACATCGGGGTTAAAAGGGGCAAGGTTCCGGCGCGGTCGCGGATGGTCTCATAGGCAATGCCGATGACTTTTTTCTGGAGAAGCTTTTCGGTCAGGACCGGCAAGGGCGCCAGATGCAGATAGGTGAACAGGACCAAACCTTCGCGGAAGAAGACGTATTCTTTTTCGACCGGCTCTTTGACCTTCACGACGAGGTCGGCGTTGCCCCAGACATTGTGGGCAGAACCGACGATCTCCGCACCGGCGGACTGATATTCGTCATCGGTGAATGCGGAGAGATCCCCGGCTCCGGTTTCGACCAGAACCTTGTGCCCGACCTCGCTGAGGGCCTTCACGCCGGCAGGGGTGATGCCGACCCGGCTTTCGTGGTCCTTCACTTCTTTCGGAACACCAATGACCATGGCTTTCGCGCGATCCTCCGCCCGCTTCCAGCACGGGATGCGGAACCAAGATTCTACATCCTGGGGAGGAGAAGGCGTCGCAGCTCGCGGGTCAGGGTTCCGGGCGAAATGGGCTTGGTGAGGAAAACGGTGGTCGCATCCGTTTCCGCATCGACCGAATTCCCGCTGACCAGAATGGCGGGGATTTCGGGCCGCAGAGCGCGGATGCGCGCGATGAGCCGCTGGCCCTGAATGCCCGGCATGCGAGCGTCGGTGACGATCGCATCGATCTTGTCGATCTGCGCCCGAGCGGCTTCGAGGCCACGGGTTCCGTCTTCGCAGGCGATGACGTCGTAACCGGCCCGCTCGAGCACGCGCGTGAACAAAAGACGGACGGCAAGATCATCTTCCACAACCAGGACGGTAGCCGTAGCTTCGCAAGTCGCTCGATCTGTTTTGACCGAAACCAACGTTCACCCCTGGGAGGGGGACCTGGCGCTGGAAAAGGCGAGCATTGCCGAACGTTCCGAGAAATCAGCGCGCCCAGTACCCGATACGTTCGATGACTCTAGCACCAGGCCGCCGAGCGCAGAAATTCACCGAAAGAGGGATGGAGAAACTCCCGGCGGGGTCGAGGAGGGAGATGACTTTAGCGTTACCTCAGAGCCAGCCACGGGTGCGCGCCAGGCGGGCCGCTTCCACGCGATTGGCCGCGCCGAGCTTGCTGATGGCCTCGGAGAGATAGTTGCGGACGGTGCCTTCGGAGAGATGCAGCTCTTCCGCGATTTCGCCACTCGACTTCCCTTCTCCGGCGCGCCACAGGATTTGCCGCTCGCGTTCGGTTAAGGGGTCGGGGCCGCTGTCCCAGGCTTCGAGAGCCAGGTCGGGATCGACGACGCGCAAGCCCTGATGCACGCGGCGCACGGCATCGGCCAGCTCAGCGGAGGGGCGGTCCTTGAGAAGGTAGCCTTTGGCTCCGGCATCGAGGGCGCGGCGCAGATAACCAGGCCGCGCGAAGGTGGTCAGGATCATGACGCGCGTCTGGGGATAACGGTCGCGGACTTCAGCGGCGAGGGTCAGGCCGGTCATTTCCGGCATCTCGATGTCGGTGACCAGAACGTCGGGCTTGTGCTTGCCCACGGCGGTGAGGGCTTCGCGGCCATTCGCCGCGCGCGCACAAACCGCGATATCGGGCTCGGTTTCGAGCAAAGCGGCGAGAGCGCCGAGAACCATCCCCTGGTCCTCGGCCACGATGACCTGGATTTTCTTCATGACTGGGTGTCGGCCGGGGAAGGAATGTCGATCACGAGGCGCGTCCCCTGAACGCTGTCGATGCGCAGGTGGCCGCCAATCGACTCGACGCGCTCGCGCATGCCGCGCAGTCCGTTTCCCTCCTGGCGGATGCCGCCGCGCCCGTCATCTTCGACCACCAGAGCCGTGCCGCCGCCGCTGGCGGCGAATTCCAGACGGCAATGGCTGGCCTGCGCGTGGCGCACGATATTTGTAACCGCCTCGCGCACAATCAGGGAGAGCACGGTTTCCTCGGCGGGAGCGAACTGAGGCGGCTTGCTGTCGAGCTCGAGGGTGATGCCGGCGGCGTCGAGGGTTTTTTGCGCGCGCGCAATCTCGGCCGCGAGGCCCTCGGAGCGGTAACCGCGAATCGCCTCCCGCACCTCGCCCAGCGCCTTGCGGGCAATTTGTTCCACATCGCCGATTTCGGTGCGGGCTCGCGTGGGATCGCGCTCGAACAATTTGCCCGCGAGTTCGGACTTCAGGACAACGAGGGAGAGCGTGTGGCCCAGTACATCGTGCAGATCGCGGGCGATGCGTTCGCGCTCGGCGAGTTTGGCGAGGTGGGCAATCTGCTCGTGGGCCAGATCGAGACGCTTATTTGCGCGCATGCGCTGGGCTGCGACCAGGTTGCCCGAACCAACGGCAACGGCAATAAACGCGGTAAAGCCCCACGACCAGGGATTCAGGTGCAGCAGCGTCGCTTCCGCCACCATGGTGGCCGCGACCGCCGCAAAGGTGGCCACCGAAAACACGATGGATTCGGTGATGAAGGGAACAAACGCCGTGACGTAAATGAACATGCCACAGGCGCCGGAGTTGAACGGGTAATAAACGATGCCGAGCAGGCCCATGGCTGCCAGCAGAAGGATCTGGTTACGCCTCGACTTTGCGTAGACAAGCCCGGCATAAAGAGCCAGGAATAAACCAAAGGCGAGTGCGAACTGGAGCCACACGGTCCGGTTGTGCCGCGCGACAGGCTCGACGAAGAAGAAAACCGAGTACACCAGCCAGATGAAGTCGAAGAGCCTGCTCTTGCTTTTGCGCCTGGTGAGGAGCAGAGTGCCTCCCGGCAAATCCGCCTCCGACAGGGGCAATTCCTCAACGAGGGATTGCGCGATGCCGGAGTTCCCGGAACATTCCGGGAAGATGGATTGCGGTTCGGGTTCGAACAAGCTCACGATCTGGCCTCACTGCGCGTGAAGATCATCCACGCGGCGCCCAACATCAACAGGGTAAATCCTGCCAGCGCTTCCCAGTGGATCAACATGCTGCCCGGTTCCGCGTAGCCAAAGATGTGCAGGGCGAGCTGGCCCAGGTGATAGGTCGGAAGGGCCGGCGCGATGAACTGCAGCCAGTGCGGAAGATATTTGACCGGCATCCAGAATCCTGAAGCGAAGGACATGGGCAGATAAATCAGATTGATAATGCCGGGGCCAGCATTGGCCGGAACCAGGAACGCGATCAGCAGGCCCATCGCGGTGAAGGGGACCGAACCAGCGAGGATGACGCCTGCCAGTTTCAGAGCTTCCATCGCGGTGAGAGAGACGCCGCCCAGCGTGATGCCCAGAGTGAGCAGCGCGGCGACGATGATCAGCGCAAAGGCGGCGCAGCTGATCATTTTGGCGCCGAGATAGGCGAGGCGCGGCATGGGGCTCGCCTGCTTCAGCTCCAGCCATCCCTGGGCGCGCTCCATCGCAATGCCCATGCCGACGCCGAACAGGCATGCGGACACCACGCCCATGCAGCTGTAACTCGGCATCAGATAGCGGGCGAACATGTTGTGACGGTTCGAACTGCCGAAGAGCAGGTAGAACATCACCGGAAAGCCGACGACCGAGAATGAGTACGCTTTGGTCCGCAGCATCTTCACAAATTCGTACTGCGTCTCTTTGCGGAAGATGCGCGTGTAGTAGCCGAGGCCGAGGATTCCGGGCGAAACCGCGATTGCATTCGTAGCCATGTGTCTGCTCCTTTTGTAGCTGGTAGTGGGTAGCCTATTGCTCACTCGTCAGCGCGAGGAAGGCGTCTTCGAGCGCGGCGGCTGAGACTTCGAGGCCGTGGAGGGTCGCATCCCGCACCAGCATGGTGCGGACAACCTCTTCGGGCCGTTCGGCCAGAATCACCACCGCTTCGCGATCCTGCTGCACGTCGCTGACCGAGGGCAGCGCCCGCAGATATTCCGGATCGAGCTGGGTGATGCAGCGGATGCGGCGGCCGGAGACGCGATGCTTGATCTCCGCCGATGTTCCTTCGCAGAGAAGCTTGCCCTTGTTGATGACGACGATGCGGCTCGCGAGGGTGTCGGCCTCTTCGAGGTAGTGGGTGGTGAGCAGGACCGTCTTGCCTGCGGCAGAAAGCGCGCGCACTTCATCCCAGAGGGCGCGGCGCGATTCAATGTCCATGCCGACGGTGGGCTCGTCGAGAAAGATGAGGTCGGGATCGCCGCAGATCGCGAGTCCAAAGAGAACGCGCTGCTTCTGGCCACCGGAGAGCTGGCCGAACATCCTGTCGGCGATGCCTTCGAGTTTCGCGGCTCGGATAACTTCATCCACTGAGAGCGGATTCGGATAATAGCTGCGGAAGAGGTCGATGTGCTCGCGGACGCGCAGCATTTCAGGAACGCGGCTCACCTGGAGCATGGCGCCGATGCGGGTTCGGGCGTCGGCATCGCGCGGATCGCGCCCGAGGACGCGGACGCTGCCGGTGTCAGGAGAGATGAGGCCCAGGAGCAACCGCACGGCCGTCGTCTTGCCGGCGCCGTTCGGCCCGAGCAACGCGACCACTTCGCCGGCGTGCAGATCGAGCGAGAAGGCGTCGAGGGCGGTGGTCTGTCCGTAGCGTTTCGTCACCGCATGCAATTTGGCGACGTGGCGATCCGCTGGGTGGAGGGAGGGCGTGGCTGCCGGGATGGTTGGGGTGAGGACTGCGGTAGCTGACATTGCGTCTCTCCTGCCGCCGGGATGGATTTCAGCGGCAAGGACAGCATCGCGCGAAAGCAGGGCCGGCCCCAGTGGGCTTTGTCAGCAAAGCGATATGACAGTTGTCACCACGGCAGCAAGGAGCCTGGAGCAGGGATCCGGGAGCCACTTCAAACCGAGGGCGAGAAATCGGCCAGCTTCATGAACGTGGATTGGACGCGGCTGACGAGCGGACCGTTGGCTTCGGAGTCGGCTTTGACTTTGATCCAGTCTGGATCGGCGTGAAAAGCGGCCCAGTTCTTATCGGCCGCTTCGCGGCTCTCATGCGCCAGGATATAGACCAGCGATGGCGCATCGGGTGCTGGATCGATGACGGTCCAGTAGGCGACGCTGCGTATGCCATGGCGACTGAAGATGGCCATCGTGTGATTGCGGAAGCGAGCCAGCAGCTCGTCCAGCTTGCCGGGGACCGCCGAATACTGGCGCAGTTCGTAAACGGTGTAGGGCGAGTCGGCTTCCGCGAAACTGATCCGGGGGGTCAGCGCGAGCAGGGGCAGAGATTGGAGAAGAGTGCGTCGCTCCATGGGGGAATTATAGGCAGGGCGGGGAAGGAATGACTCGGAGGCAGGTTAATTCAGCTTTTCCGGAGCGGCGCGGCGGAAGCGCGCGTCGATGGGCTGGCGGCCGGCGAAGCCATCTTCGATGCGATGCCAGAAGTCGATGCGCGGCTCGCCCCGCTTCCAGCAGAGGAGCACCGTCTCGCCCTCCAGCAGGCAGGGGAAATCGAGCAGGCCGGTATCGAGATCCTTGATCTGCACGCCGATGGCATCGATCTCTTCGAGTGCGTCTTTGGCGCGCTGCACCAGGGCTTCGAGGGCGAGCTTGCGCTTCTGCGCGGCCGCGATGTCCACCAGGATGCCGCCGCTGATAAAGATGCGTCGCACCAGCTCCGCCATCTCTTCCTGGAGATGGCCGGCGGCTTGTTTGGCTTCGAGGGCGCGGTTCAGCAGCGATTCCACAATCGGCAACAAACCCTGCGCTTCGTCGAGCGTGAAGGTTTTCATACTCACCGCTCTTTGCGGGTGCTCGGGATTTCACTCGTCATCAGGCGGGAATTTCCAGCATTCTGTCGAGAGCCACGCGCGCCCAGTATTTCACATCGTCGCGCACCTGGATGCGATTGACCACCCGGCCTTCGACGAGGTTTTCAAGCGCCCAGGCCAGGTGCTGCGGGCTGATGCGATACATCGTCGTGCAGAGGCAGCCGGTGTCGTCGAGGGTGACGATCTTCTTACCCTGGCCGGCAAACTCCTTCGCCAGCCGGTTGACCAGGTGGATTTCGGTGCCGATGGCGAAGCTCGATCCCTCCGGCGCGTCTTTCACAATCTTGATCAGGCGCTCGGTCGAGCCCATCGCGTCCGCCTTCTCACAGACCTCGAGCCGGCACTCCGGATGCACAATGACCTGGATGCCGGGATATCTCGCGCGCACCCTCTCTACGTGCTCAGGGAGAAAGCGCTGGTGGACGGAGCAGTGCCCCTTCCAGAGAACCACCTTCGCCGCGCGCAGACGCTCGGGCGTGATGCCGCCGCCAATCTGCCAGGGATCGTAGACCACCATTTCGGTGAGCGGAATGCCCATGGCGTGGCCCGTATTACGGCCGAGGTGCTGATCCGGGAGGAAGAGGACTTTCTTTGCCCGCGCGAAGGCCCACTCGAAGGCTTTCTGAGCATTGGACGAGGTGCAGACCAGGCCGCCGCGTTCGCCGCAAAAGGCCTTGATGGCGGCGGAGGAATTCATGTAGGTGATAGGGAGGATTTCTTTCTCGGCAACACCGGAATCGAGCAGGGTATCCCAGCATTCCTCGACATGGCCGATCTCGGCCATGTCCGCCATGGAACAGCCGGCGTTGAGATCGGGCAGAATGACCTGCTGGCCGTCGTGTCCGAGGACGTCGGCGCTCTCCGCCATGAAGTGAACGCCGCAAAAGATGATGTAATTCGCATCGGTTTCGGCGGCAGCTTTTGAAAGCTTGTACGAGTCACCGGTGAAGTCGGCGAAGCGGATCACTTCGTCGCGCTGGTAATGGTGACCAAGCAGAATGGTGGTCTTGCCGAGCGCGCGGCGTGCGGCCGCGATGCGCTCATCCATACTGTTGTCGGGCAGAGCGAGATAGTTGTCCAGAGAACAGCTCTCCGGCTCCGCCAATACGGGGACTGCAACCGCTTCAAGAACGCCCACGATACGCCGCCTTCAGTCCGGTTCGGCCTGCCTTGAGGGGCTCGCCAATCTGGACGGGGATGTTGAAAGCCAAACCCAGCTGCAGTCAGCTCGCTGCGACGGTGCTCGGTCGCCCAGCCAACGGGGATGTTGCAGCCTCTACAACTATCTGTTAGACGCGGAATCGGCGGGATGCGTCGCAAAAACGAAACCAGCCAAAGCCTGTCGTTCGCAATAGTCTACCCGGAGCCTGGCCGGGGATCAATGCCCGAAAGGGGTCAGGGGCAGGTATCGACTCCAGGGTTGGCGAAGCCGCTAACCGTGCCGGGCTGAACGACCCAAAACCTGCAAAAGATGCGTACTCCCTGTGCGGGCCGCGATCCCGCTTGATTTGTGACGCGCGAATCGCGGCAGGTATCATGAACGTTCATGCATTTCGGCGACTCCATCTTCATCTTCCTGCTGGCTCTGGTGCTCTTCGGCCCGAAGAAACTGCCGGAAATCGGGCGAACGGTCGGCAAGCTGCTCGCCGAGTTTCGCCGCGCCAGCAATGAGTTCAAGTTCCAGATTCAGGAAGAATTGCGGAACATGGAGGATGAGGAGCGGAAAAAGAAACTGGCCGAGGCGCAGGCGGCGAAGGCTGCCGCCGATCCCCTGCTGGCGACATCGGCTGCAGTTTCGACCGATAACACGCCCACGATCCTGCCCCCATCAACCGGGGCCACGGTCAGCACGGGCACCCCATACGCCACGCCGGGGGCTGCGACGCCGATCGGCCCGGAGACGACAGCCATTTCTCCGCCGACCACTCCGATAGCCTCGGCCTCCTCAACGGAGGTCACAGTCGACCCAGCTCTTCCGACCCCTGAACCAGGCGCACCAACAAACCTGCCCCTCGTGACCCAGGACTCGCCCGCGCATCTCGACCTGACGACGCACACGAATGGCGCTCATCCCGTCGAGTCGGCTGCCGGGGCCGTTGCATCTTCGCTTGAATCGATCCCCTCCGATGAGTCCGTACCCCATGGTTGATATGGTCGATCGCGCGCGCGCCGCGATGACGGAGCGCGCGGAGTTGCCGGGGATGAGCCTGCTCGAGCATCTGGCCGAGCTGCGCAAGCGCATCATCCACATCGCGCTCTACCTCATCGGGGGCTTCTTCGCCACGTGGTGGCTGCACGAAAGAATCTACGGCTTCATGCAGAAGCCGATCGTGTTTGCGCTGGCCAAACATCACATGCCGACGCAGCTCGTCTATCACAACCCCATCGACCCCTTTAACATGTACCTGAAGATCAGCTTCATGGCGGGCTGCATTCTGGCCTGTCCCTTCGTGCTCTACGAAGTGTGGCTGTTCATCTCGCCGGGGCTGTATCAGAACGAGAAGCGCTGGATCGTTCCTTTCATGTCGGCGACCATCGGGCTGTTTCTGGCCGGAGCGTATTTCGGATATCGCTGGGTATATCCTGGCTCGCTTGATTTTCTGCTCGGTTTCAATCAGGAATTTCGCCCGCTGATCGAGATTAACGAGTACACAGACTTGTTTCTGACCGTGATTCTGGGACTTGGCATGACCTTCGAGCTGCCGATCCTGGTCATGTTCCTGTCGCTGTTCGGCATTGTCAGCCCCAAATTTCTCTGGAAGAACATCCGTTACGCCATCCTGATCATCTTCATCATCGCGGCGATTATCACCCCTACGGCCGACGTGCTGACCATGTGCGTCTTCGCCAGCCCCATGCTGGTGCTCTACGTGATCAGCATCGGCGTTTCGTACTTCGTGCATCCCGCGACGCGCAAGAAGCGCGCTGCGAAGGCTGCCGCGTGAGAGGGGCCGTGCTGTCCGGTATGCTGGCGATCGCGGCCGCAGCTTCGGCTGTCGCGCTGAGTTCCTCTCCCAATCTGCCTCAGTTTGACGGCGCTCGCGCCCTCGAAATCACGCGCCAGTATGTGGCCATCGGACCGCGCTGGATCGGAAGCCCCGGCCATGCCAAAGCCGAGGCCTTCATCAAGGAGCAATTTCGCAGGGATCAACTGGAAGAGGACACCTTCACCACGCAGACGCCTGCCGGCCCGATGACGATGCACAACTTCATCGTGCGATTTCCGGGGAAGAAGGATGGTGTCATCGTACTCGCCACCCATTACGAGACGAATTATCCGCTGCGCAACATTCATTATGTGGGCGCGAACGACGGAGGGTCGACTACTGGCCTGCTGATCGAGATGGCCAGTTACCTGCGCGGCCACACTCAAGATGGATACAGCGTGTGGTTGCTCTTCACCGACGGCGAAGAGGCCGTCAAGAGCTGGACCGACACGGATTCGGTTTACGGGAGCCGACACCTCGCCGAGAAGTGGCAGGCAGACGGGACGCTGAAGCGCATCAAGGCCTTCATCCTCGCGGATATGCTGGGAGATCGCGATCTGGACGTGCAGCGCGATCTGAACTCGACGCCGTGGCTCGAGGATCTTGTTCTCCAGGCGGCAACGCAGTACGGATGGCAGTCGTACTTTTTCCAGAGAAAGACGTACGACGAAGACGACCACATTCCTTTCGTGCACCGTGGCGTGCCGTGCGCGGATTTAATCGACCTGGACTACGGCTACCAGAACGCTTTTTGGCATACGGCCGACGACACGATGGACAAGCTCAGCGCGAAGAGCCTGACCATTGCCGGCGATACAATCCTTGAAACCATTCGCCTGCTCGACCAGCGATAGGCGCCTGCGATGCCGCATTCATGGCTGGCCTTCGTCGTATTGGTTGGCTGTCTGCTGGTGGTGGATCTGGTCTTCCTGCAGCGCGGGGGTAAGGTCTCTGCTCGTGTTGCCTGGCTGTGGACAGGCTTTCTGGCGACGCTCGCCTGCGGATTTGCTCTGTATCTGGCGCACACCAGCGGCAAAAAGCCGGCGCTTGAATTTATCACCGGCTATCTGATCGAAGGCTCGCTCAGCATTGATAATTTGTTCGTATTTCTGTTACTTTTTCGCGCTCTGCGTCTGAGCGTGGAGCAGCAGCGGCGAGTGCTGTTGTGGGGTGTGCTGGGGGCGATCGTGCTGCGCGGGATCATGATCGTGGCCGGAACCACATTGCTGGCGCGCTTCGCGTGGGTGCAATATGCATTTGGAGTGCTGCTGGCACTGGCAGCGATCCGCCTGCTCCTTGCGAATCCCGCCGCAACACCGGTGCGGGGGCCGGTGCAATGGATTCGCGACTGTTGCCTGCATTCGTTGAGCGATTCTCGTTTGGCGCTCAGTTCCCTGCTGCTGGTGATCGCCGCCGTTGAAGCCACCGATCTGCTCTTTGCCATCGACTCGATTCCCGCTGTGCTGGCGGTGACACGCGACCCGTGGATCGCATTCTCGTCCAATATATTCGCGGTGCTAGGGCTGCGTTCGCTCTACTTCGCGCTGGCGTCTATGCTCGACCGCCTCCACCTGCTGCATTATGGGCTGGCATGCATCCTGGGCTTCGTCGCCTTCAAGATGCTGGCTGTGCACTGGGTGACAATTCCCGCAGGGTGGTCGCTGGTGGCCATCGTGGCGATTCTGGCGCTCTTCGCAGCCTTGAGCCGGATGCTGCCCGGCAAGGCAGAAATGCTGCCCGGCTAAGAGTCTGTGAAGGAAACCGGGTTGCCGTTCGAGACGACAGAGTGCTGCTGGAATTTCGCGTCGTCGCGTTTCGGAAAATCGTTGCGGTAATGCGCGCCGCGACTCTCCTCGCGCGCGAGTGCGGAGGCAACAATCAATTCCGCGACGCCGTGAAGGTTGCGCAATTCGATTCCCTGGCGGTCCGCGATGAGTGAAATTTCTCCGGCCATGGCATCCAGTTGACGCTGGGCCTCGCGCAGGCCCTGCGCATCCCGCAACAAACCTGCGTGTTGCCACATCATCTTCTGCAACTTCTCGCGCGCCGCGGCAACGTCATGATCGAGTGCGGGAAGATCGCTGCAACTCGAGGACTCCGATCCTGGCAAGGCCACCTCGTCCTGCATGGCCTCCGCGGCTCGCGCGCCAAAGACGAGGCCTTCCAGCAAGGAGTTGCTGGCGAGGCGGTTCGCTCCATGAACACCGGTGCAGGCCGCTTCTCCCGCAGCATACAAACGGGGCAGGGACGTGCGGCCGTCAGTATCAGTGCGAACGCCGCCCATCAGGTAATGGGCCGCAGGGCGCACCGGAATTGGGTCACGGCGGAGATCGAGGCCGTGTTCGGCGAGAAATTTCGATATGCCTGGGAAGCGCGTGGTGGGATCGACCCTGGTCACGTGCCGCATGTCGAGATACACGGGGAGCACTCCGCCTTCCGGCGCCATGCCTTCCCGGGTGATGGCGCGCGCCACCACATCGCGCGGCGCCAGCTCCAGCAGCGGGTGGTAGCGCTCCATGAATCGTTCGCCGGCGGCGTTGCGCAAATAGGCTCCTTCGCCGCGGAGCGCCTCGGAGAGCAGGAAACGCGGAACCGCGGGCAAGCTCAGCGCCGTGGGATGGAACTGGTAAAACTCCATGTCGGCGATTGCGGCGCCCGCGCGCCAGGCCATGGCAATGCCATCCCCGGTGGCGACCGCGGGGTTGGTCGTGTCACTGTAGACCTGCCCTGCGCCGCCACTCGCCAGCAGCACTGCGCGAGCACGCACGAAGCTCACCTCACCATCGCGGCTGAGCAGCACCGCGCCAGTAACGGAACCGGCTTCGACAATCAGTTCGATGGTGGTCGTCCATTCCAGAAGCGTGATTTTTGGGATGGAGCGCGCGTGGCGCAGAAGGGAGCGGCCAATCTCCGCGCCGGTGGCATCGCCATGGGCATGCAGAATGCGATTGCGGCTGTGCGCTCCTTCGCGCGTGAGCATCAGGCGGCCGCCCTCGCGATCGAAGTTTGTTCCCCAGCGCAGCAGCTCTTCGACGCGCAGAGGACCTTCCTCGACGAGAATGCGGGCAGCCTCGCGATTCACCAGGCCATCGCCGGCGGATACTGTGTCGTCGAGATGCAGGGCGACGTCCTCGTCACCGCTCATAGCGACCGCGATTCCACCCTGCGCATAATTCGTGTTCGATTCGCCGAGCGCTTCCTTGGTAACGACCAGGACCTCGGCGCCGTCGACGGCAAGGCCGATGGCAGCGCGCAGTCCGGCAATGCCCGCACCCACGATCAGGAAGTCTGTTTCCCGCGACTGAACCATAAACGCTCAGGCTATAGGATTTTCGGAACGGGCGGAACGATTCAGTGGCAGAGAGGAGCGATGGCGCACCGCGATGGTTACGCTTCGAAATCCACTTCCATGGGCAGGATCAGAGGCATGAGCCACGCGAGCAGCTCCTGATGCGCGGGATGGCTGCTATAAGCGTCGAGAGCGGCACGATCGGCGAACTTCATCACGCCGCCGAGTTCGTATCCATGCGAGCGCGGAGAAAAGTTAACCCCGACCGAGGTCTCTTCGAGGCCGGGAATGCGCCCCTGCAGTGCGCGAATCGAGTCCACCACTTGCCGGCGCTGCTCCGCGGAAACGCCTTCCTTCCAGCGAAAGGCGAACATGTGAATGACCATGGGGCGATTGTAGACCGCTTATGGGAGCAGGGGCGCTGGCTCGGCGACGCGAACAAACGCCGCGTTCAGCGTGGTCAATAGCCCTGCCATCTCATACTCGCCGGTTTTTCGCAGCAATGGAGCGCCCATGCGCTGGCTTTGCCGCTGCTCCACGAGAGAAGAAGTCGCCGCGCCACACCTGAAGGTTAACCCACGAGGGTTGCGTCAGTGCATCCGGGCCATGCGGGTGGCGGTCTTTTCCATCTTCCGAGTCGCGCTGGGTAGAGGCATGACGAGCATGGGGCCACCGCCAGCGGTTCCGGTCGATTGCGGTTTCTCTCGCACCTTCAGCTTGGCGCGCAGGAGCAGGTTGATGGTCTCCAGCTGCCGCACACGCCTCCCTACCAGCAGCAAAACGCCCGCACATCCGATTGCGGCGCCGATCCAACAGCCAGCCAGCATACCGGAAACAAAGGGGGCCCAGGGATGCACAACGAAAAGTGCCATGCCCTCTCCTCGCTCTCATGGAAAAGCGATTTCGCAAAGCCGGACAGCCTTCAGGGGACTACCAGCGGACTGGGCGTGTTCTCGTTGGGGGACAATTACCGGCTCGGAACCACCATCTTCCTGACGGTACGATGCATCTTCAAGACAAATGGATCGGTCATTCCCGCAATATAATCGGCGATCACTCGAGGAGCGCCTTCTTCCTCAACCTGGCTGGAGTACGTAAAAGGCAGGAGAGCCGGATCTGCCATCCACGCCGCAAACAAATCGGCGATTACCCGCTCGGCCTGCTCGTGCCCGCTGGTTAAGTCGTTGCAGAGGTACAGATTCCGGTAAAGAAACTCTTTGGCTTCGCGCCGCTGTTGTTCGACGGCCGGTGAAAAGGCAGCCAGACGCCGGTGGGCTCGGCGAATCCCTTCGAGGTCCGCGATCCCCTCGGTTCGCACACGCCGCCCAGTTTCAAGGATCAGATCATCGGCAAGCGCGTTGAGCATCTGCTTCAGGGTCTCCTGGAATAAGAGCTTCTCCTGCGCGCCTGGATGCGCGGCTGCCAGCGGTGCGAAATAGCGCTCGAACAGGGGCACGCCCTTACGGATCTCGTCGAGGGTCAGGATTCCCGCTTCCATCCCGTCATCGAGGTCAGCGGTCAGGTAAGCGATCTCGTCGGCCAGGTCGATCAGCTGAGCCTCCAGAGGGGCTTGCTGACCTAAAAAATAGGCGGCCAGCTCGGGATGGTTCTGTGGGGAATAATCGTGGGAATGCTTGATGATGCCCTCGCGCACCGCGAGGGTGAGGTTCAGTCCGCGAAATTCGAGATGGCGATTCTCGAAGTGCTCGACAATACGCAGCGCGTGCAGATTGTGATCGAAACGCAATCCATGTTGCTGAAGCGCCTCATCCAGAGCCCGTTCCCCGGCATGGCCGAAGGGCGGATGTCCGATGTCGTGCACCAGGGCAAGAGCTTCCGTCAGGTCTTCGTTCAGGCCGAGGGCGCGCGCGACGGTGCGGGCAATCTGGGCCACTTCCATGGTGTGCGTGAGGCGGCTGCGGAAATGGTCGGAGTCCCGATCTGTAAACACCTGAGTCTTACCGGCCAGGCGGCGAAAGGCGCGGGCGTGGATGATGCGGCCGCAGTCGCGCTGAAACGGGGAGCGGTAAGGATGGTCGGGCTCGGGGAACGCCCGCTGTGCGAGGGGTCCATGGTGTGGAACCGCGCAGGCTGCGGGCAAAGCCGTGGGTGCTGCCATGGGGGTAGTTTAGTGCCTTTTGACAGGCCATCCGCGAGAAGCCTGTGGCCGTGTTCTCTGCTTACTCCGGCTTGCCGGCCTGGGGGGTGCCGGATTCGCGAGCGAGGCGCACACGCGCGCTGTCGAGTTTCTTCTGCACTTTATTCACGTCCCCGGTGTCGATATCGGCCTGCACGGTGCGTGCGTATTCGTTGAGCGAAAGTTCCCACTGTGCCGCGGCCTGTTTCAGCCGTCCCGTCTTTTCGTAGACGTCACCGAGATGGTCGTGGACGGTGGGATCGTTTGCGCCGCGGGAGATGGCCCGCTGCAGGTTATCTTCGGCCTGAGTGTACTGGCCGAGGCGGAAGTAGGCCCATCCGAGCGAGTCCAGATAAGCGTAGTTGGTCGGCTCCAGCTGAACGGCTTTGCGGATCATGGCCAGCGCTTCGTCCAGCTTTACGCCACGATCCGCGAGCATAAATCCGAAATTGTTCAGGGTGAGGGCGTTGTCCGGATCTACCGCGAGCACTTTGCGGAAATCCGCCTCAGCCTCGTCGTAGCGTTTCGCCCGGTCCGCCATCATGGCCCGGTCGAACAGCACCATGGTCTGATCGTCTTTTTTGGTCGCCTGCTTCTCGGCGCCATCGAGGGTGTCGGAGGCTTCCTTCCATCGGCGGAGATCCGAGTAGATCTGTGCGAGCTGGAAGTAGATCTCCATGTTCTTCGGGTCGCTCTGCACCAGGCTCTTCGCCATCGCGAGCCCTTCCTCGACATGGCCGGTATCGGCGAGTTGACGAGCCAGCGTCAGTTTCGCGTCGACATTTTTGGGAAGCTTCTCGACGGCGGTACGGGCCACGGCCGTGGCCTTGTCGTAGTCGTGCGCTTCACGCCAGGTTTCGACTTCCTGGTCGTAAGCCTGTGCCTGCACCTCTCCGCCGAGGGTCGCCATCTTCTCGTAGGTGGCAATCGCCAGCTCGGGGCGGGCCTGCTCCCGGTAGACCTCGGCCAGATGCACCAGGACGGTGGCGTAATTGCTCTTTTCCTCATCGGAGTATTGCCCGCTCGGGTGGGCTGTCGCAGTCGCCAGTTGCTCGTAAACCTTCGCGGCATCGTCGAGCCGTCCGAGCGCGTCGTCAATCATGCCCTCGTGGAACTGAATATCGAGGGAATCGGAAGCCAGCTCGCGGGCCTTCTTCACCGCGGTCAGCGCATCGTCGAATTTGGCATTGTGCTCATCGATCTCGGCGATCTGCAATTCGGCTTCGGCGTCGCTGGGGTCGCCCGCAGCGATGTCTTTCCAGGCCTGGAGCGCCTGATCGGTTTGGTTATCAGCCTGATAATCGGCGGCCAGCTTGCGCTCAACATCCAGATCATCCGGCTCCAGGTCGAGGGCCTTCTTGTAGGCGTCGATCGCGTCTTTTGTATCTTTCAGCTGATCGTAGGTTTTGCCCAGCTGGGCTTCGGTCCGCGAGGTTTGATCGTCGTCGGGCAGCGACTTCAACACATCGATCGCGCGTTTGGTGTCGCCCACGTCGGCGTAGAACTGGCTGGCGATGAGTGCCGTCTCTTCAGAACCGGGATCGATCCTGCGCGCGGCGGCCAGCTGCTCTTCAGCCTGTGCCGACTGATGATCGGCGGCATAGAGCCGCGCCAGCATCAGGCGATCTTCGGGATTGTTCGGCTCCAGTTGGGTGATCTTCTGGAACTCTCCGATTGCCAGCTTCAGCATCTGCCCGGAAACTTCCTGTTGCTGGTTGTCACCGAGGGAGCGCAGATACACGTCGGCCAGCAGGCGGTGGGCTTCGAGGTCGTTCGGATCCTGCTTGATCCGGTCCTGTGCGGCCAAAACGGCTTCGCGAATGCGGCCCGTCCGGAAATAGAGCTCAGCCAGATGGCCGTTGAGGTATTTCGACGAGGGGTCGTCGTTGAGGGCCATCTTGTACTCTTCGATCGCGCGAGTAGCATATTCGCTGCGGCCGAAGGTGGTCGCCATCTCCTCGTACTCGTGGGCCATCATGAAGTGGAAGTAGGCGTTCGATGTATCGGGAGTCGACGGGGCGCCGGGCGTCCCGCTCTTTTGCACCGGGGATTTAGGTGCAGGCGCGGAGGGCGCGGACGGTTTCGGGGTCGCCTGGCTGCGCGCGAAAGCTCCGCCCGCGGTCACAAAGAGGACAGAAATACCGAGGTGGAGGAGGCGGCGGGAGCTTTTCGTCATGAAGTGGGAATTTCCTGTTCCGGACTGCCCGCCAGGAGAACCGTACACCCTGGCTGAACCTGATGCGCGGCCTTCCCCTGCCCGGCGAGGAGCCGTACCTGTAGGACGATTGTAACCCGCGTTCGGATGCAGATTCAGGCTTTTGCCTGCACAAAAAGGGTTAGTTGGGGATGCCGAGGTTCAATACTCGGTACGCCGGGTCAGATCAAGCAGCGCGAACAAAATCACCGCGGCCACGGCATTGGTGACGGCCCGGAGCAGCTCGTGAAACCAGTGCCATGCGTACGGCTGTCCCAGCATGTGGCGTTGCAGCATGAACAAAATGGCGGTCTGCGCGAGCGTGAAGCCGAAGGTCAGCAGCAACCGGGTCCCATGGTTCTCGGCATCGACGCGCACTCCCAGGGAGGCAGCCATATAACCAACCACCGACTTCGAGATCCCGAAGATGCCGAGGGCGTGATGGGTGAGCGCGTCCTGGGCAATCCCGATCAGTGCGCCCACCAGGGTGGCGCTAACCGGCTCGCGTTGGGTGATCCCGTAGTAGATGGTCACCAGCAGCGGCAGATCGATCAGGTCGAAGCTCCTGAAATGGAGCGAGAGCAGCGACTGCAGTCCCAGCGCCAGCAAAGGAACCACGATGTAAATGGGAAGCGGGAACGATTTAGCTCCTGCTTCGCGCCGGGAAGACGCCATCAGGACCATGCTCACTCCTCTTCCTGGTGACGTGTTTGCGGCGGCGGTGTCTGGCTGGGTACCGCTGGGCTGGACGCGGGGGGTGCCTGATTCACCGTTGGGTTCGCCGGATTTTTCGGAGGAGAGGGTTTCGGTTTTTGCTTCGCCGCAGCGTCGCCAGGCTTCGGCTGCGCGTTGTTCGCGGCGTTCAAGGGAGGCCTGGCGGCCTGAATCGGGCTTTGATCCCTGGCATTCGCGCTGCCATCAGCAGCCGCGGCGGCACTGGTGATTCTTTGCCCCGGTACCAGTTCGGTCGCCGGCGGGGTATCCGAAGGAGTGTAACGATCAGGATGGAGCGCTTGCGGCGGCTTCATCGGTCGGGCTGCACCCTCGTCCGCATTGTCATCTTCGGGTTGCTGCTGCTGGCCGGGAGGCGCGTTTGGATCGACGCGCGAAGGCAGCCGTTCGGCCAAAACATCGGAGGCCTTCTGTTGGGCTTCAGTCAGATCCCGCTGCATCGTCGCCGGCATCTGTTCGCCCGTATCGGTAATCACCAGCACTTCTTCGAGCTTCGAGAGGTTGGCCGCTGGCTTTACCTGGACGTTCACCAGGGTGCCTTCGGGATCGGGCACGACCTTCTGCACCTCACCCACCGCCAGGCCACGGGGATAGATTGCATCGCCACCGCTGGTAAGCACGGGCTCTCCGGGCTTGATCCGTTCGTCGGGCGAGACGTTGACGATTTCCGGCTGCCCCCAGGTATCGCCACGCAAGACCCCGCGAATGCGTGTATTGGCGAGGATCACACCCGCGCCGCTGGTGGAGTCGGAGATTTCCAGCACCTGGGTGGTGTGGCGAAAAACGTCGCGGGTCTTGCCGACGATGCCGTCTGGCGTGATCACAGGCATATCCGGCCGGATGCCATCGTGGGATCCCTTGTCAATGAGGAGCACCTGCGACTGCTCGGTACCGGAGGTCCCGATCACCTGTGCGGCGACTGTCTTATAGATGTACTTTTCCTTGAATCCCAATAATGCCTGCAGCCGCTGTCCCTGGCGTGCGTCTTCGGCGAGAGAATCCTCTTCGAGACGGAGACGATCCAGCTCGGACTTCAGGCTTTTGTCTTCCTGGCGCACGTGAACCAGGTCGATGTAGTTTGTCCAGAGGCCGCGAATGCCGTGCCCCGTGCCGTGGAGGAGGCGTTCCGGCGGAGTCACCAGGCCGACCACCCAGGAACGAATCAACCGCACACCGCCCTTATCGGACGCAGTCGGGTCGGGACGGCGCACCTGTACAGCCAGGCCGATTACCTGCGCGACGAGCACGGCAATCAGCACCAGAGCATTGCGGTAACGGCTGAAAAACGAATCCATGAAACTAGGGCCTGCTTCCGGCGCCGACTGGCTCTATCCGTCGATCTTGATCTTCCGCAGCAGGCGGAAATCGCTCAGCATTTTGCCGGTACCCAGCACTACGCTGGCCAGGGGATCGTCGGCGATCGAAACCGGCAATCCGGTTTCCTCGCGAATCCGTTTATCGAGGTTCTTGATCAGCGCCCCGCCGCCGGTAAGCACAATGCCGCGGTCGCTGATGTCGGCGCTCAACTCGGGCGGGGTCCGCTCCAGGGCCACGCGGATTGCATTCAGAATGGTCGCGATGCATTCGCCCAGCGCTTCGCGAATCTCGCCATCGTCGACGGTGATGGTCTTGGGTACGCCTTCGATCAGGTTGCGGCCTTTAATCTCCATGGTCAGAGGCTTATCCAGCGGGAAAGCGGATCCCAGGTCCATCTTGATCTGCTCCGCGGTGCGTTCCCCGATCAGCAGGTTATATTTCCGCTTCAGGTAATTCATGATGGCTTCGTCCATCTGGTTGCCGGCCATCCGAACCGACCGCGAATAGACGATGCCCGACAGCGAGATGACCGCGATATCGGTGGTGCCGCCGCCAATGTCGACGACCATGTTGCCGCTGGGTTCGGTGATAGGCAAACCCGCGCCAATGGCGGCTACCATGGCCTGTTCCACGAGAAATACTTCGCTCGCTTTGGCGCGATAGGCCGAGTCTTCGACCGCGCGCTTTTCCACCTGCGTAATCTCGGAAGGCACGCCGATCACGATGCGCGGGTGAACCAGCATCTTGCGGTTGTGGGCCTTCTGGATGAAGTAGTTCAGCATCTTTTCGGTCACCTTGAAGTCGGCGATCACGCCGTCCTTCATGGGCTTAATGGCCACGATGTTGCCGGGGGTCCGCCCCAGCATCTCCTTGGCCTCTTTCCCGACCGCCTCTACTTCGCCGGTGTTTTTGTTGATCGCGACGATGGACGGCTCATTGACGACAATGCCCTTGTTCGCCGCGAAGACGAGGGTGTTCGCAGTGCCGAGGTCAATGGCCAGGTCGTTGGAAAAGACACTGAAGAGCGACCGCAAACTGTGCGATCGCGATGTACGCGGCTGAAATCCATTCGATGACATCGAGAGAGGTTTGTTTTCCTGAGGAACTCGTACTCATTGTACGGCTTTGCGATCCTACCGGCACTTTGGCAGTCTGGAAAATTCAAGTCAATGGCACCTTTGTGCTTACTCCTACAACTCGGTTGTTTCGGAACCTTCGTCGTTAAGAGCAGGGTGCGAAGAGGTGGCCGGAACCTTTACCGGCATCGATCGGCGCCGGTTGCGCCCTGCCGTTTCCGCTATGCTGAAGTGTTTCGCCCAGGAGACTCCTCCCCATGCCCGTCCAGGTTTATGACAATCTCATCGGTGGCCGCTGGATCGCCTCCCGCACCGGCAAGACCTTCCTCAACACCAACCCGGCTCGCCAGGACGACGTCATCGGGGAGTTCCAGGCGTCCAACGCGAAGGATGTCGATCTTGCGGTACATGCCGCAGCCGATGCCTGGAAGAGCTGGCGGCTGACCCCTGCCCCGAAGCGCGCGGAGATTCTCTACCGCACCGGTGAAATCCTGCTCGAGCGCAAGGAGCAGTATGCCCAGGAGATGACGCGCGAGATGGGCAAGGTTCTCGCGGAGACGCGCGGCGACGTGCAGGAGGCCATCGACACCGCTTTCTACATGGCGGGCGAAGGTCGCCGCCTCTTCGGCCAGACCACGCCCTCCGAGCTGCAGAGCAAATTCGCCATGTCCGTCCGCATGCCGGTGGGCGTCTGCGGCATGATCGCGCCATGGAATTTCCCCATGGCCATCCCTTCGTGGAAGCTCTTCCCTGCTCTGGTCTGCGGCAACACCTGCGTGATCAAGCCCGCGGAAGACACGCCGCTCTCGACCATCAACATTGTTCAGGCTCTCCTTGACGCCGGCCTGCCACCGGGCGTGGTCAACATCGTCACCGGCTTTGGACCCGAAGCCGGCGCGCCGCTCGTCGAGCACCCTCTGGTCCGCGCTATTTCGTTTACGGGATCGTCGGAGGTGGGCCGCATCGTCGGCCAAACCGCTGCCGGACATTTCAAGCCCTGCTCGCTGGAGATGGGCGGCAAGAACGCCATGATCGTCCTCGAAGATGCCAACCTCGACCTCGCGCTCGATGGTGCGCTCTGGGGCGCCTTTGGGACGACCGGCCAGCGATGCACAGCCACCAGCCGCATCATCGTGCATCGGGACGTGGCGAAGGAGTTCACCCGGAAGCTGATTGATCGAGCCGAAGAGCTGAAAGTCGGGGATGGTCTCGACGAGACGGTGCAGATGGGGCCGCAGATCAACCGCCAGCAGATCGAAACGTCGATCCGCTACTGCGAAATTGCCAGGAAGGAAGGCGCTAAGCTGATGACCGGCGGCAAGCCTCTGACGAAGGGCGCGTATGCGAAGGGGCATTTCTTCGCCCCAACGGTCTTCGCCAAGGTAAAGCCCGGCATGCGCATCGCCCAGGAAGAAGTCTTCGGGCCGGTGGTCAGCATCCTCGAATGCGCAAGCTTCGACGAGGCCATCGCCATTGCCAATAATATTCAGTACGGACTTTCGACCGCGGTCTACACGCGAGACGTGAACCGGGCTTTCCGCGCCATCCGCGACCTTGAAGCGGGGATCACCTACGTCAACGCGCCGACCATCGGCGCTGAGGTTCATCTTCCCTTTGGCGGCGTGAAGAAGACGGGCAACGGCCACCGCGAAGGCGGGACGGGAGCGCTGGACTTCTATACAACATGGAAGTCGGTGTATGTCGACTACTCGGACAAGCTGCAGAGGGCGCAGATCGATACGGGGGAGTAGCTGGCATGGCCAGCGAAATTCGCCCCGCAAACAATTTTCGCCACCTCGGCTGCATTGACACAACGAAGCGCGGATGTTTTAGCATGGACTTTGGTTCACGGTTGTTGTACGCGCCCATTGCATTGGGCCCTGACCCGCGGTCCTGACGACTGCGGCGCAAAGAAAGTCCGAAGTACCAGTCAGACATGATCACAGTTACAGACCTGACCAAGAGATACGCCCGCACCACCGCTGTCGACCACATTTCCTTTTCCGTCAACAAGGGCGAGATCGTCGGATTTCTCGGCCCCAACGGCGCCGGCAAAACCACCACCATGCGCATGCTGACGTGCTTCTTCCCGCCCACTGCGGGAACCGCGACCGTGGCCGGCTTCGACGTCTTCTCGCAGTCGATGGAGGTTCGCCGGCATATCGGTTATCTGCCGGAGGCCCCTCCGCTCTATCTTGAGATGGAGACCGTCGAGTATCTGCGGTTCGTGGGCCGTCTGAAGGGGCTCGCGGGGGCCGAGCTCGAAAAGCGCGTCGCCTTCGTCCTCGATCGGTGCGCCATCGCCGACGTGCAGCACAAGCTGCTCGGCAAGCTTTCCAAGGGCTATCGCCAGCGCGTGGGATTGGGGCAGGCCATCATCCACAACCCCGACGTGCTGATCCTCGACGAGCCCACCTCGGGTCTCGATCCCAAGCAGATCAACGAGACGCGCGAACTGATCAAGAGCCTTGCCGGCGACCACACCATCATCCTCAGCACGCACATCCTGCCCGAGGTCGAGCAGACCTGCGAGCAGGTCATCATCATCAACAAGGGCAAGCTGGTCGCGACGGATTCCGTCCACAATCTGCAGGCACGCGCACGAGGCGCAGAATCGATGCTGCTCGAAGTGGCGGCGCGCACCGGCGAGTTCGCGGCGCCTGTCGTGCTGGCGCGTCTTGAAAGAATTCCTGGCGTCAGCCGGGTCCTCGTCAAAGAACAGCTTGAGCGCGGAGCTGTGTTTGAAGTGGAGGCCAGCAAAGGCCAGCTGGTACGCGGCGACCTGGCCCGCGCGATCGTCGAGTCCGGCTGGGACCTCAATGAGCTTCGCTCTTCTGCCATGAGCCTCGAGGAAATCTTTCTGCAGCTCACCGGCAGCGCGGCAGCGCAGTCCGAATCGCCCGAGACTGCATCGCAACTTCCGCCCCCCTCGACCGACTTTCCTGCTCCGGAGGCCAACGCATGAGAAGCGCCTGGATCATCTGCCGCCGCGAACTGGACAGCTACTTCAGCTCGCCGATCGCGTGGCTGCTGCTCACTCTTTACAGCATCATCTTCGGCTTTTTCTTTTGGAATTACCTCGGCGACTTTGTGATCGAAGGCATGGAGATGCAGATGTCCGGGCAGATGCAGCCCATGAATGTCAACGAGCAGATCATTCGGCCGCTGCTCGCGAACACCACTTTTCTCGGCCTCTTTTTTGTCCCGCTCATAACGATGCGCCTGTTCGCGGAGGAGAAGCGCAACGGCACCATCGAGCTGCTGGCCACATCGCCCGTCCGCGACATCGAGATCATCCTCGGCAAGTGGTTCGCCGCAACAATCCTCTACTGCATGATCCTGCTTTTCGGCGGCATCAACTTTACCTTTGTTTTCCGCTACGGTCATCCGGACTGGAAGCCGATGCTCATCGGCTATCTCGGTGTGGTGCTGCAGGCGGCGGCGCTGCTCGCTGTGGGCACTTTTATTTCGACACTGACCAAAAACCAGATCATTGCCGGCGCGTCGACCTTTGCCGCGTGTCTGCTGCTCTGGGTTTTTTCCTGGGTCAGTGGTTATGACTCCTCCACCTGGGCGCAGGTCCTGTCCTACATGTCTGTGCCCGTTCACTACGAATCCTTCGGCCGCGGCGTGCTCTCGTCCAAAGACGCGATCTACTACCTCAGCGTCATGTTTCTTGGACTTTTTTTCACCGCCCGCTCGATGGAATCCCTGCGCTGGAGGTCTTAGTTCGGAATGGCAAGTCAATGGCTGAAGGCGAGACAGACGAAATACGCGGCGTTTGCGAGCAGCTACGTCCTCATCATCCTCGCCGTAGTGGTGATCGCCAATTTTCTGGCCAATCGGTATGAGAAGTCCTATGACGCGACCGCGAACAAGCGGTACAGCTTGTCCCAGGAGACGAAGAAAATCGTCGAGGGCCTGAAGCAGCCGGCAACCATCACGTACTTCAATCAGAGCCGGCACTTTACCGAAGGCAAGGACCTGCTCGACGAGTACGCGAACCTCTCGCCCAAAGTGAAGGTCAAGTACGTCGATCCCGACAAAGATCCTGAACTCGCCCGCCAGGCCGGCATCCGTACCTACGGCACGGCTACGGTGCAGGTTGGCGACCACACAGAAACCGCGGCGGATATGACCGAGGAAGGCATTACCGGCGCCTTCATCCGCGACATCAAAGGCAACACGCGCACCGTCTGCTTCCTGACGGGAAGCGGCGAGCATGCCATCGACGACACCAGCCGGGAAGGCGCATCCCGCCTGAAAGACCTGCTCGCCAAAGACAGCTATCAGACCCAGGCGATCGACCTGGTGCAGAAGGCCGAAGTGCCATCCGATTGCACCGCTATCGTCGTGGCCGGACCGACGCACAATTACGAACAGCCTGAAGTCCAGGCAATCAGCGCCTATGTTGAGAACGGTGGCCGCGCTCTGTTCATGCTCGATCCGCCGCTGAGCATGGGACCCTCCGGTATCGCCGAGAACGACGCGCTCACATCCCTGCTGGCCAGCTGGGGCGTCACCGTCGACAAGGATCTGGTCCTCGACCTCAATCCGATCGGTCAGCTGTATGGTTTCGGCGGACAAGTCGCCCTGGTGAGCAGCTACGGCACGCAGCCGATTGTCGCCGACATGAAACGCTCGCTCACCGGCTTCCCTCTCTCGCGCTCGCTGACCTTTAAGAATGCCGACAAGACCAGCGTCGAGAAACTCTTCGACTCATCGGACAGCAGCTTCGCCACGATGAACCTGAGCTCGCCGAAGATCAGCACCAAGGATCCGAGCAACAAGCGCGGACCGCTGACGCTGGGCGTTGCCGGCACATACAGCACCGGCAAGCAGAACTCGCAGGGACGCTTTGTGGTGGTTGGCAGCTCCGCGTGGGCGTCGAATGCCTTTATCAGCTTCAACGGCAACGGCGACCTGGCCACGAACGCCATCAACTGGCTCTGCTCCGACGAAGACCTCATCTCCATCAAACCCAAGCCGCCGGAGAATCGCCCCATCACCATGACGCGGGGCCAGCTCAACATCGTGCGCATCGTCAGTCAGTTTGTGCTGCCGCTCATCGTCATCATCGGCGGCATCATGGTCTGGTGGAAGCGGAGATAAGTCCGGGCGAATCTCGAAGAATGCCTATGAAATTTCGCGGTCTTGTCCTCGCGGCTGCAGTGCTCCTGATCCTTGGCGGTGTTCTCTACTGGTCAGAACATCGCAAAACGCCGGAGAGTCCCGCCTCTGCGGACACGCCGGCCATCCTCAAGGTGGATCCTGCCAGCATAACCTCGCTCACGTTGAAGGCGAAGGGCGCGCAGCCGATCACGCTGCGCCAGGCAGGAACGGGCCAGTGGCACATTACGGCACCTGGCGACTATCCGGCGGACGCAAGCACTGTCAGCGGCATGCTCTCCGCTCTTGCGCCATTGACGGCGCAGCGAGTGGTTGACGACCATGCGACGAATCTTGCGCAGTTTGGCTTGAACGACCCTTCTGTCGAGCTCGACCTCACCGGCAAAGACAACAAGACCACCCGCCTGCTCCTTGGCGACGACACGCCGACGGGGGACGCTGTTTATGCGGCTGTTGCGGGTGATCCGCGCCTTTTCACTGCCGCGGCGTTCATCAAGAGCAGCCTCAACAAAAGCCTGAATGATCTGCGCGACAAGCGGCTGCTCCCGATCCAGGCAGACTCCGTCAGCAGCATCGATCTGGAGCGCAAAGGGCAGGCCATCGGCTTCGCGCGCGTGCGAAACGGCTGGCAAATCGAGAAGCCAAAGCCATATCGCACGGATACGTTCCAGGTTGACGACCTTCTCCAGCAGCTCACCAGCGCGAAGTGGGATGCCTCTGTGGCCGCCGCGGACGCGACGAAGAGCTTCGCGCACGCCGCGCCTGTGGCCACGGTGAAGGTCACCGGCAGCGCGGGCAACGACACGCTGGAGGTCCGCAAAGATAAGAGCGATTACTATGCGAAATCGAGCGCCGTCGCGGGAACCTGGAAGGTCGATGCGAGCAACGCCAGCGCGCTCGGCCAGGCGCTGGAACACTCGCTGGACGACTTCCGCAACAAGCAGCTCTTCGACTTAGGGTTCTCCGATCCGGACAAGGTCGAATACCACTCGGGCGCAACGTCGCTGGTGCTGACCCATACCGGCAACGACTGGTGGTCCAACGGAAAGAAGATGGACGCTGACAGCGTGGAAATGCTCGTGACCACTCTGCGCGACCTGACCGCCACGAAGTTCGTCGATTCCGGTTTCAGCGCGCCGACGATCGAGATCACCGTGACTTCGGGCGGCGGCAAGAAGGTTGATAAGGTCGGTATCCAAAAAACCGGCGATGCAGGCCTCGCGAGGCGTGAGGATGATCCGACGCTCTACTCGCTTGACGCCGCCACCATCAATAGCCTCACCAACGCCATTGCCGGAATCAAGCCTGCTGGGCCAGTGAAAAAGAATTAGACATCGCGATTCCGCACGCCGCTCCGCGGATCAACAATGCCGTTGCCCGAGCAGCTTTACACTGGATCGACATGGCCACCGCTTCCGCCCCGACCAACCCCCGCGCCGCCCTTCTCGACCTGCTCGCCCGCACCTCATTCCGTCTCGGCAACTTCACGCTCTCCTCCGGCGCGAAGAGCGACTACTACATCGACTGCCGCACCACGACCCTCCACGCCGAGGGCGGACGCCTCACCGGTCTCGCCATCCTCGACCTGCTGCGCGAGCACAACCTTTACCCGGCAGCCGTTGGCGGACTGACCATGGGCGCAGATCCCGTCGTCTCCGCCGTCGCCATCGCCAGCGCATGGCGGGCTCAGGAAAACCCGGGCGCACCGCTGATCCACGGGTTTCTCGTCCGCAAGGCCGAAAAAGCCCACGGCACCGGCCGCCGCATCGAAGGATTCTGCGAGAAGGACGCTCCGGTTCTCATCGTCGACGACGTCTGCACCACCGGAGCCTCCACCATCACCGCCATCGAAGCCGCGAGGGACGCCGGCATGAAGGTCATCGCCGCCGTCTGCCTCGTCGAACGCGAAGAGGCCGGAGGACGCGCGGCCCTCGAAGCCGCCTGCCAGGCGGGAGGTCAGGAAGCGCCCTTTCTGGCTCTTTACACGGCGAACGATGTGAAGTCTGCACACATTCGACAGCTACCGCCTGCTTAGTCCGCCCAAAAGGCAAAGGCGCGCAGCTTTCGCCACGCGCCTTGCTATTCATCTCGAGCTGTTCGTTACTGTCCTGAGGGCGATCCGCTTGTTGGGTTCGCGCTGCCCTGAGCCGGAGGCGTATTGTCCGCCGTGTTGCTCAGCAGCTGCACTTCCACGTGACGGTTCTTAGCGCGTCCAGCGGCGGTCTTGTTGGAATCGACCTCAACGTCCTTGCCAAGGCCCACGAGATAGAACTTGTGCGCCGGCACGTTGTACTTCGAGGCCAGATACTGCACCACAGCCATGGCGCGACGGTCGCTCAGGTCGTAGTTGTACTCTTTCGAACCGACGGAGTCCGTTCCGCCCGTCACTTCGAGGATGTAGCTCTTTGCGCTCGCCAGCTGGCTGCCGAACTGATCGAGCTGATCCTTATCAGCCTTGGTGAGGATCGATTTGTTGAAGCCGAAGGTCACCGAGACATCGCCCACCTGCTTGTAGTTGTCGAGGTTCGCGATGACACCCGACAGCGAGTCGGCGCGATTCACGGCTTCCTGCGCGTTCTGCTGAGCGGTGTTGGCGGCCTGATTGGCGCTCTGTGCGTTCTGCTGCGCCGTGTTGGCCGAATTCTGCGCCTGCTGAATGCCGGCCTGCGCACGCGAATCCACATCGTGGATGCTGCGATTGTTCTGCGCGGTGGCATCGTCAAGCTCGTTGGTCTTCTGGATCACCGGCTCAGTCTGGCTGCGAACGTAATTCTTGGTTGAGCAGCCGGTTGCGAAAACCAAAGACAGCGCCGCAATGGATGATGCGGCTGCGAATCCTGCTCGTAAGTTGCGCGTCATGGGTGACACTCCATTTCTTCTCTTAACTTCTGTTAAGAACGCTTCCGCCGGCGGGCGGATGCCTTCTCGTCCTGACAAAAACAGCACGCGCAGGCCCAAATCGTTTGGTTCAGCTAAATGGCTGTTACTGATGTACTTGTGGTGACCGTTAACGAGCTTGAGTCCTTCGGGTGTGCCTTGTTTCCAGGTATTTTTTACGCGAACGATGTCTCAGGTGCGTTCGGGGAGCGACTCCCTGCCACCCTTTACACTGACCACAGGCCGCCATGGATTTCCACGAGAAGATTCGCACTTTACCCACCCGGCCCGGCGTCTACCTCTACAAGAACGCCGACGGGGAGGTGATCTACGTCGGCAAGGCGAAGAATCTGCGCTCGCGCGTGCGTTCCTACCTGCTGGAAGCCTCGCAGGCCAACGCCAAGACCGGCTCGCTGATGCGCGAAGCCATCGACGTCGACTACATCCTCGTCGACAACGAGCACGAAGCCCTCGCCCTCGAAAACAACCTCATCAAGCAGCGCAAGCCCCGCTTCAACATTCTGCTTCGGGACGACAAGACCTACCCTTATGTGAAGCTCACGCTTGGGGATCGCTGGCCGAAGGTCTTCGTCACCCGGAGACTGCGTCGCGACGGCAGCGCTTATTACGGACCCTACTTTCCCGGCAACCTTGCGTACCGGGTGGTCGACCTCATCCACCGGAGCTTCCTGCTTCCGAGCTGCAAGCTCGACCTCTCCCGCTACTACCCTCGGCCCTGCCTGCAGTACTACATCGGCCGCTGTCTCGGTCCGTGCGTCGAGAATCTGACGACGCGTGAGGCCTACGCGGAGGCCGTTCATGACGCGCAGCTGTTTCTTGAGGGGCGCACCACAGACCTCAACAGCTCGCTGCATGAGCGCATGGCCGCGGCGGCGACCGCAGAGCAGTTCGAGCTGGCGGCGAAGTACCGCGATCTTCTCGTCACCGTCGACCAGCTCCAGGAGAAACAGCGCATCGCTTCCGCCGAGGATGACGACGCCGATGTCTTCGGGTACCACTGCGAGAACGGCATGATCGCCGTCAACCTCTTCCACCTGCGGGGCGGAAAAATCGTGGATCGCCGCGAGTTCTTCTGGGAGGATCTGCCGGACTTCATCGCGGAGATCCCGGAGGCTGACACGGCAAGCGATCTGGCCGCGCAGCCGGTTGCCGCGTTTGAGCCGGGGGCATTCTTCTCCGCCCTCCTGAAGCAGATCTATATCGATCAGCCCTACGTCCCCACCAACATTTACGTCCCCGTGGACTTCGCGGATCGCGCCCAGCTCGCCGGGCTGCTGGCCGAGCATACGAAACATCGCGTGGAGATCGCGGTGCCGCAACGCGGAGAAAAGCGCTCCCTCGTCGACCTCGCCGCGCAAAACGCCAAGCAGAGCTACGATCAGCGCTTCCGCGTACTCCAACCCAGCCGCAAGGCCATCCAGGAGGCCCTGCAGGACGCGCTCATGCTGGAGAATCCGCCCAGTACGATTGAGTGCTTCGACATCTCGCACATCCAGGGTGCGGAGACTGTTGCTTCTATGGTCGTGTGGGAAGACGGTGAGATGAAGAAGTCGGCCTACCGCAAATTCAAAATCAAATCCGTCGAAGGTGTCGATGACTTCGCTTCGATGCGGGAGGTCATCACACGCCGGTACCGTCGCGTGGTTGAAGAAAAGCTGAAGGCCCCGAGCCTGATTCTCATCGATGGTGGACTTGGCCAGCTCCACGCTGCGGCTGGGGCCCTCGAATCCCTGGGGCTGACCACCCAGCCGCTTGCGTCGATTGCTAAGCGGGAAGAGATCATTTACCTCTACGGCCAGGAGGACGACCCCGTGGTACTCGACCGGCGTTCGCCCGTCCTGCACCTTATCCAGCGCATCCGCGACGAGTCCCATCGCTTCGCCATTACGTATCACCGCAAGCGTCGGGAGATGCGGGACCGGAACTCAGAGCTGCTCGGCATCCCCGGCGTCGGCGCACGCACGCGCCAGCGGCTGCTCGAACATTTTGGCAGCCTGCGCAGTGTTTCGGCCGCGAGCCTCGAAAGCCTCTCCGCCGTCGTTCCGCCCAAAACCGCCGAGCAGATTCACGCGCATTTTCATCCCGCAGAGAATCCGCCCGCGGATCCGCTCCCCGTTCTCAATAACACCTGAGCTCGGAGCCGTCCGATGTGTCCAGGGGGCCTAGCGACTGCCATCCTGTGGGGGCGCACCTATGGCGGCAAAACCCTGGCTGGTGTACAAAGGATTCATTTACAAACTCTGTGGTACGCCGGAGAAAGATTGTCCGTGATAAAGCGCTGTATTGCTAAGACTCTATCTGGGGTGCGGTGCCCGTGGAACGCCCTTGACGGTAGTAACTACTGCGGCATCCATGGCGCAGAAGCCAGGCCGGTCATACACTTCAGACGGTCTGCAAAGAAATCAGCCAAGAAAGCAGCAAGAAAGTCCTCCAGAAAAAGATGACGCCCGACGAAGAAGAGAAGTGCGACCGCGACAAGATAGCGCTGTTGATAGACGCGTGCAACGTGGCAACAAAGCAATACGAAGACTACTGGAGCGCGTTCACTAGTCTCGACGCAAAGGCGATGGCAATCGCGACCATAAGCGGAATTGTGTTGGCCGCCGTCGTAGCATTCCTGAAGGACGGGCAGGCGCCAGCCTTTGCGCGGAGCAACTGGGTGTTCATGACCATCATTCTTGCGCCTCCGCTTATCGCCTTAGTCGCGGTTATCGCCTCGATGCTTGGAGCCAGGGTAACGGAAGTCGTGGAGCCATTTGACGCACCTGAGCGGATGCGAGAAGCCACAAACCTTGCTGAGCTGGACTGCGAAGAGTTCTCGCGACCGCATGTAGCTGACTATTACCGCGCTCAGCTAAAACATTGGTCCGAAGCAATTGTAGATATCAGGCTCGTTGTGGAGAGGAAGGCTACCAGCGTCCTTTTCGGGCAGTGGGCACTTATTGGGGCATTGGCTCTTCTTTTGGTGCTATTCGTCGCCTTCCTGCTGGCGCCTTCACCTACCGCATCAATCCCTTCCAACTAGCAGGATGCGACAACATCCATGGGGCGTCTGCGCGCACTTGGCTGGGCGGCCCTTCAAGCTCTCCTTTGGCTTGAGTAGGCTCGCCTGCATTTTCGAGAATCCCGATCCTGCGCAGCAGGATGACGGTAGAAGCGCCGGGTTTTAACCCGCCGAAAAGAGCGCCTCCCCCCAGCAGCCTTCAGGTCTGGAACTTGGCATCAGGGCACTCAATGTATCGAGAGCCATCGACCGCGACGCACGCCAGAGATGTAAGTTTGGAAAGACGTAATATTGTTCCAATTTTACCGCTGAAAACGGGGTGCAGGCATGGGGCTTCCGCTGTGGTTTCCATTCAAAGGCCAAGTCCTCTGGGTCTGGCACTGGCTTCGGGCTGACAACGCTAGCCGTGTGTCGGTGCTTCTCATGGTCATCACCGGCATCTACGCATGGTTGACCTGGCGAATGGCACGGTCAATTGCAGTTCAGACGCGAAGCCAAGCTCAACCCGTCTTGAAGCCGGAATTCAAAATCGAAGAAGACGAATCCCACCCGAAGGGGTCGTTCTACATGAAGAACATTGGAACGCAGCCACTCCTCATCCTCGACATTCTACTGACCTGTCGGCGCGACGATGGCAAAGAGCAGAAAACATACGAAATGTGGAACGAAAATCTATTACCGCCCGGAGAGTCCTACGGCTTCGATTTCGATTTCACAGAGCAATTACAACGGCGGGGCTATACATGGTGGACGCCTGGAATGTGTGTCTTCTCTCTTGGAGTCGTCACCTCCGACCTGGCCAAACAGACTATCATCACCTACAAAACCTACTCGACAATGAGCTATGTGGGGGTAGAACATGGGATGCCGTGGCGTTTACGCTGGAAGAATACTAAAATCTTCTTCAGGAGTCGCTTCTATCGCGTCTATTACAAAATTAAGCGGCCGAAATACTTCACTCCCAGAGAAAAGAACGTACGCGGAGCCCGTAAGAAGGCGTGGCTGAGAAGAATATCCAATCGGCTGGGTGTTCGCGCCCGCGCGGTGCGCGGGAAGAAGTAAAATGCCCGTTCTTCGTTTATCTAAAGTCGTAGAAGATCAGTTCGGATGCCCCCGGCCTTGCCCCAGCTGCTGAGGCATTGGAGCTCCCCAAGGTAGGATCGATAGCGAAACCCCTCTTTCATCCTGCAGAGAATCCGCCCGCGGATCCGCTCCCCGTTCTCAATAACACCTGAGCAACAGCCTGCCTTCGGCCGGCCCGGGTCCGACCATGAGACCCAGGATTCTTCTAAAACAGGCGGCCTCAACTCCATCGCGATTGTGCTATGCTCGCCGCGTGTCCGCTGCCGCAGCTGCGTCCAACCCGTCCAGGCCGCCTCGGCCCCGGCACGCATTCATCGTCCGCGTGACCCACTGGCTCACGTTTCTCGCCTTTCTGGCTCTGCTCATCACCGGCGGGGAGATCGTGATCTCGCATCCGCGTTTTTACTGGGGTGAGGTTGGCAATGCGATGACGCGCCCGCTCTTCACGATCCCCATCCCCGCCTCGCGCGACACGGTGCCCACCGGATACGGGTACGTGATGCCCGATCAGAACGGATGGAGCCGCTATCTGCATTTTGAAGCCGCATGGGTCGCGGTGCTCACCGGCCTCGTTTATGTCATCTACAGTTTCTGGACGCGCCACTTTCGCAAGGACCTTCTGCCCGAGCCGGGAGAACGATCCCCGCGGACCTTCTGGCGAGCCTTCCGGCAGGTGATTGCGAGATATCTGCACCGCGCACCGCCTGGCGACGAGGATGCGCACGCTTACAACATCGTCCAGCGGACTGCTTATCTTGCGGTGATCTTCGTTCTCTTCCCGCTTGTCATCTGGACCGGCCTCGCCATGTCGCCCGCCTTCACCGCCGCGGTGCCCGCGTCGGTCGTTCTTCTCGGAGGCCGGCAGTCCGCGCGCACTCTGCACTTCATCGTCTCCGGATTGCTGCTGCTCTTCCTCATCGTTCACGTTACGATGATTGCTCTGGGAGGATTCTGGCCCCGCGTGCGGGCCATGATCACGGGCCGCGCCGTTGCGCCCAGCGAACGGGAAGAGGTAGCCGTCGCAGCGGCCATGAAGGAGTCAGCGTGAGCCCTATCTCGCGACGCAAGCTCATCACCACCGGAGTGGCCGTCACTGCGGGCGCCGCCGGGCTGACCGCGGCCACACGCATCGCCGAGCGCTACGGGCTTATTCCTCCGGACCACGGCGGTGTTTACGGTCCCGGCGAAACGCTCACCTACGCAGCGCAGCGGCTTCTCACCACGCACGCGCCGGCCCGTCAGTTCCCGCGCAGCATGATCTCTGCCACGCCCTTTGCCAACGAAACCGCGCCTCCGAGCGACGCGTTCAAACGGCATCAGGCCACCGGCTTCACCGACTGGCGGCTGACTGTCGACGGCATGGTCGCGCATCCTGCTTCGTTTTCGCTCGCCGACCTTCGGACGCTGCCCGTGAGCAGCCAGATCACCGAAGTTGCATGCGAAGAGGGATGGTCCTATATCGCCGAGTGGATCGGCACGCCGCTCGCGGGAGTCCTGAAGGAAGCCGGCATCCTGCCGCAGGCACGCTACATCGTCTACTACTCCATTCAGCCCGACTGGTGGGAGAGCGTCGACATGGCTGACGCGCTCCACCCCCACACCTTCCTCACCATGGGGATGAACGGCGGCGACCTTCCGGTTTCGTTTGGCGGGCCGCTGCGGCTGCGTGTTCCCCGCCAGCTCGGTTACAAGAGCGTGAAGTACATCACCCGCATGACGGCGACGGATTCGCTCAAAGGCTTCGGCAAGGGCCTGGGCTCCGCGTCGCCCGAAGCGGGCTACGCGTGGTACGCCGGCATCTGAGGCAGGGCGCTCCAGCCCCGCAGCATTCACTACGCAGATTCCTGGCCGAATACTCACACAAATGTGTCCGGAGGTGGACTATGTTGGATTCCAACTTCGCTGCATATTCAGTTTCCCAGCTGTCCCGAAAGGAAGGAATAGCGATGCCAGAGATTTTTGTCGAGAAGAAGGGTGAAAAGAAGTGGCACGCCCTGCGCGGCGGCGTCACCGTCGCCACCGGAACCACGCAGAATGAATGCGGCTGCAAAGCCAAAAAGAAACATCCGAAAGAAACCATCATGACGGCCCGCGTCGAGCACGCGAAACACGGCACCCCCGGCCATTGGCGTCGGCTCTACCCCAGCTGCTAAGCGAACCGAATTTCTCTGGTTGCCAAACCTGAGCGGGCCCGGGTCTCGACTTCCAGTTTGTGAAGGGTGAAACCCGGGTGCTCCGCTAAGCTGAGACTCGCAGGGCCATCCCTGGTCACTGGACACGAGCGCCTGCATCCCGTATTGCGGGACCGATTTCCGCCTCCGCTGACATCCTTCACTGCTTTCTGATAGACAGGAGAGGTCGTTCGCGTGATCGATTCCCGATCTGCGACAGAACGGAGTTCAGCGTTGAAAACCATGCTGCTGGCTGACCGTGTCCGATTCTCCCGCATGACCACGGAGGAGTTGCGCGCTGCTTTTCTGGTCGACAGCGCGTACGCGCCGGGCGCCCTGAATCTTTCTTACGTTGATCTCGACCGTGCCGTCGTCGGCATGGCCGCGCCGAAGGATCAGCCGATTTCCCTGCCCTCGTTTCCCGAGTTGCGCGCCAGCTACTTCACCGAACGCCGAGAACTCGGCGTGCTGAACATCGGCGGCATTGGCTCGGTGTGCGTGGAGGGCCGCAGCTGCACCCTTCGCAACCTCGATGTTCTCTACGTTGGCCGCGGCCATGCCAACATCAGCTTCGCGTCGCAGACGGCCGAGCAGCCTGCCATCTTTTACCTGCTCAGCTATCCTGCTCACCGCAGTTATCCGGTCACGCTCATCACGAAAGAGGAAGCCAAGCCCACGCCGCTCGGCAGCCAGGAGACCTGCAACCAGCGAATCGTTAATAAATACATCCACCTTGAGGGCGCGCGGAGCTGCCAGCTGGTAATGGGCGTCACGCACCTGCAGAACGGCAACGCCTGGAACACGATGCCGCCGCATACGCACATGCGCCGCTCAGAGATTTACATGTACTTCAACCTCGCGCCCGATGCCCGCGTCTTCCACCTGATGGGCCCGCCCCAGGAGACGCGCCACCTGGTGGTGGCCAACCGCGACATCGTCGTCTCGCCCGGCTGGTCGATCCACGCCGGCATGGGCACGCGCGCTTATAGTTTCTGCTGGGGCATGGGTGGCGAGAATCAGGATTATGCCGACATGGACCCTGCGCCGCTTGACACCCTGCTCTGACGACCAGGTTCGCCTGGAGAAAGGATTTGATGATGAAGGCCCTCATACTCGTCGTTTTCGGTGCTGCGATCTCCGCGGCAGCCCAAATGCCTGCAACCTCGGCGCCGGTTCCCGGCGATCCGGCGATGGTCTTTCCAGTTCCTGAGCTGCACGAGCGCCTCGACAAGCTTACCGAGCTCGCGAAGGGCAAAGGATCAAGCGGGGCGACGATTGAGGACTACGGCAGTTACAAAATCCAGCTCTCCGTGCGCACAGTGAGCGGCGGCGCGGAAGTCCACGCTCACTGGGACGACGTGATGATTGTCGAAGAAGGCAGCGCGACGCTCGTCACCGGGGGCACTGCAGTCGACAGCAGGACCGGAGCCGATGGCGAGACGCACGGGACAAAAGTCGAAGGCGGCGAATCGCGCAAAATCGGAGTTGGCGACGTGCTGACCGTGCGCGCTGGCACTCCCCATCAGCTGATCCTCGATCCCGGGGTCGTCTACGGCGCGGTCGTCATTAAGATTCACGAACCCTGAGGCCGCCGCATTCTCTGTGTAACCTGTGACCTGAAACCTGCGACCTGTCGTCACATCCCGTAATGCTGCAGGAATGGGGATGGCGTGTGGCTTCTCCTGCGCTCGCGTACGCCGAGCGAGGCCGAAATTTCGCGGCAACAACGCATCAGATGTTCTGCGATGCCGGGCACGCTTTGCTGCGTGATGCGTGAGGCCGGCCCGGAGACGCTGACCGCGGCCATCGGCTGACCGCTTTCACCGAGGATAGGAGCACCGATGCAACGCACGCCCTGTTCCACTTCTTCGTCGTCAATGGCGTAACCGCGGCGGCGCACGCGATCGAGCGAGCGCATCAGCGCTTCCGGCGTGCACAGGGTGCGATGTGTAAACCGGCTGAAACGGATCCTGTCGATGATCTCCGCGGCGGCTTCCTCGGGCAGAAACGCCAGCATCGCTTTGCCCATCGCGGTGCAGTAGACCGGGTTGGAAGTTCCGATGCGGGATGCCAGCCACACGCGGCGATTGTTCGGCTCAACTTTGTCGAGATAGACCACAGAGGTTTTCTGCAGGACTCCAAGATGGATCGTCTCGCCCACCTGCAACGACAGGCGGCGAAACCAGGGATGCACGCGCGCGCGGAGATCGATCTGCTCCACGGCACGACTGCCCAACTCGTAGAGCTTCAGCCCGAGGCGAAAGCGATTTTCGGGAGTGCGCTCGATGAGACCGCATCGTTCGAGCACCATGAGCGCGCGATGCGCGGTGCTTTTGTGCAGCGCCATGCGTTCGCATACATCCGCCAGGCCGAGCGGTCCCTCGCTTTCGCCCAGCAGTTCCAGAACAGCGATCGCGCGATCGAGGCTCTGCAACTGATAAGGGTCGGCAGGCCGGGCCGCTTGTCTGCGGCTCGGCGACTTCTCGACTGTCTTCAATCCGTGACCCATCTGGACCTCCTTAGCGGGCAAGCCAACCGCCGTCCACAACCAGAACTGTGCCGGTTACATAATCGCTGGCCGGCGAAGCCAGGAACACTGCGGCTCCGGTCAGATCTTCCGGCTCACCCCAGCGTCCTGCGGGAATTCGCTCCAGGATTTGCCGATTCCGCGTCTCATCTTTCTGGAGCGCGGACGTGTTCTCGGTGCGGAAATATCCTGGCGCGATGGCATTGACCTGGACATGGCGGGCGGCCCACTCGTTCGCGAGCGCCTTCGTCATTTGCGCGATCGCGCCCTTCGAGGCGGTGTAGGCGGCAATGCGAATGCCGCCCTGGAAGGACATCATCGACGCTATGTTGATGATCTTGCCTCGCTGCTTCTCGAGCATGGCGCGCCCGGCGAGCTGGCAGAGCCGAAAAGCGCTGGTCAGGTTCACCTGCAGCACCTGCTTCCAGGCTTCAAGGTCGTGATCCACAGCGGCTTCGCGATGGATCGTTCCCGCGTTGTTCACCAGAATGCCGGGAGGACCCATGGCGCTGGAGACGTCGGCAAAGAGCCGGTCAGCGCCATCGTCCGCAGCCAGATTGGCGGAGAAGCTGAGCGCCGAGTGCCCTGATTCACGAATTTTGTGGGCTGTTTCTTCCGCCGGACGCCGGTTGCCATGGCAGGCGACAGCGGCTCCGGCATCGGCCAGCGCGATGGCGATCGCCGCGCCCAGACCACTCGCGGCGCCGGTCACCAGCGCCGTCGTTCCATCCAGCCGAAAGCGATCGGTCACGCTCATGCGCAGGAGTCGAATTTCGCAAAGAGGTACAGCGTACCTCAGTGCGAGTCGGACAAACTGCATTCTTATGATGACGAGGAGGAGTTGTCAAGCCTGGGAGCGGAGCAAAATCGACGGGGGGCGAGCGGCCTCCTCCACCTTGTACTTTGCCTGGTTCGCTTACTTTGCCTGGTTCGCTCGGGTGTCGACGGATGCGTCTTGTTCCGTTACCTGCCGGCGATCGGGTGAAGGGCAGCCAGGTTGCCAGCAGTGTTTTTCTGATCCTTGCGGGTCACGAATACCGTCGCCACCTTGTCCTGATAGACCAGGTCAAAACGCGGATCGATGCGGAGGAGCTGCGTCAGAGCCGCGTCATCGGGAGCGATGACTACGCCTGCCGACTGCAAATCCGGATCGGAGGCCCACTTCGGATTGCCACTCCAGGTGTCCCGCGAACGGTTGATGGCCTTGTCGCCATAGAGTGCCGCGCGTCCATCGATGCTCACGGGCTCGCGCAGGTTCCAGATAAGAAATCCGCCCCAGTCGTAGTTGTTGAAGAGAGGCCCGTCGTAGTGCCGCTCCTTCATGACCTGAACCGCCTGGACGGGCATCTTCTCCGCCAGTTGCGAACGAAGGCGGCCGTTGTCGAGGTGCATGAAAGCGAGGCTGGCAAGGAATGCGGCCATGGCTGTCAGAGCGCTGAGCGCCAGTGCCCAGGCGCGGGGATTCGACTGGTCTGCTTTCTCCTCGCGAGCCGGCAACCCGGCAGCGAGGATGGCTGCGGCGACGATCGCCATCACCCACAGATCGCGCCGTGAGCGGAAGGAGAGCACGGCGGCCATCGCCAGCAAGATCGTCTCGAAAGGAGGAAGCCCGCGATAGCGGAAGAGCACGCCCGCTGCAGCCAGGGCGAGGAAGAGCAGAACGAAGTCAGCGGCTGTACGAAACGGCAGCGACATCATTTCCGCGACGGTATCGAGAACACCAGGCTGCGAGCCCAGCTGCCATGCGACTTTGTAGATTCCCGGTCCATAAGGATTGAGGCACACCGCCGCAACACAAGCGGCGAGCGCCAGCCACAGGCTCCGGGCCGGAGGAGACTGGACGCCCGACTTCCACCAACGCGCCAGCAGGGGTTCAGCGGCGGCGATGCCGAGCACCAGCAGACCGTCGACGAACTGGATGTGCACATTGGCCCACAACGCGAAGAGGATCGGCAAAAAGAGCAGCTCGCGGCGGCGCCCAGTCCTGCGCGCGATCATCAGGATGTCCATCTCGAGGACAAAAAACAGAATCGTGAAGAGCCAGGGCCGGGGCGTGCTCAGGCGCGAGAGGCAGAACATTACGGCAATCGTCAGCAGTGTGCGCTGTGTGAAGTCCGCCTGCAGACGGCTGGCCATGTGATAGACCGCAGCGGTGATCAACGCCATCATGATCGCAGTGAGGATCACGATTCCCTTCAGATTCATCCACGTGTACATCTTCAGCAGAATCAGCTCAAAGAGCCAGCTGTAAGCCTGCCACGCGCTGCCGCCGGTTACACGGGAAAACGGGTCGACCCGCGGAACTGCGTGGTGATCGAGAATCCACTGACCGGTGCGGAGATGCCACCCGATGTCCGGGTCGGCGACCCCTCCGGTCGCGCCGCGCAAACAAACAAATGCCGATCCCGCGACCAGCAGCCCGACCAGCAGTGCACGGGCGATGAGGTCAGTGCGTGAGGAATGGGAGTTGGGTGGCGGCAAGACGGTCGTCCTTTGCTCTGCAGGTCTGTTTCTGGTGCGGGGATGGCAGGCCGCAGCCATATTCCTCGCGCACAAGCGGGCTCTTATGCCCGAAGTACAAGGAGCCGGGAAACTCCCTTCACGATGATGGAGTGGAGAGGGGGGTACGTCGATAGCACAAGCCGCGAGCCCACTAACACCATCGTCGTCAGGTCCCACTAAAGTGGCAGGCTTTCGGGGTTTAGCCCCAGATCGGCCCTTCGATCAGGCCAGCTTATCGCGTACATCCCAGCGTCGATGAGGAGCGCCGAATCGGTGACAGCTGCTTCCTTTCCCCTGCAACCTATGGGGCACAACTTTAGTACCGAATCGTTATAGCTTCCGGGACACACGTCCGTTACCTTTGGTTCCGGCGACGTCGGACGTGAGCGCTTCAGTGGCTCGCGGATGCCCTCTGAGCAGGAGGCATGTTTGGGGGGAAGTTACCTCCGGCACCGATAGCCGGAAGCGTCACGACAAGACGGGCGAGGGATGGCGATGCGGAAGAAGCGATCGCAGGATCACCGAGCCGAAAAAGAAGAAAAGGGGCGGATTTGAAAGGCAACCGTCCGCGATAAGAGGGAGAGAGCATGGACCGCCTGCTGTGGCTCCTGCGGGGCCTTTTAAGGGATGAATCGGGCCAGGATCTGATCGAATACGCGCTGATTGCGACGTTGATTGCCGTCGCCGCCATCGCGGCCATTCATGGCCTGGGAAACAAGATTTCGAACTCGTACAACAACGTCGGCAACAGTCTCTGAAGCAACCTTGTTGAACTTGTCGTAATGATCTTTGCAACAACTGAGCGGTGCAGATTGTATAGCTCCGGTAACAAGCAAAACGGAGAGAGATACCCATAAAATTCTTGGATTTAGCACCATAGTTTTGACCGAAAGTAGCAAAGGGTAACACTTAAATGGCATTGCGATGGAGGGTCATTCCGGAGCAATGTGACATCAATCACCACCAACGCAGCGCGGTCCGGGGATTTTCATTGGATGGCCGTGCGGCTACACACAAGGAGAACGGTAAATGAACAACACCATGCGGCTTTTCAAGAGTCTTCTGAACGATGAGTCTGGCCAGGATCTGATCGAGTACGCCCTGATCGCCGCCCTCATCGCCCTGGGCGCCATCGTTGCGATGGGGTCTCTGAGCAACAAGATTTCCAACGAATTTAACTCGGTCGGCAACAGCCTGTAGCCATCACTGCTGTCTTGGCGGTTTCTGTCTTTGCCGGTCTCTGGTTGGGTGTTACGGTTCGGGTGCCCGCGTCCTGGACGTGAAGTCCTGAAACCCGTGAACAGTTCAGGTCGCGGCCATCGTTGTACGGCCCCCGGTCGCGACCTTCCCACCCTCTGGCAAGTCGGCAGTCGCTGCTTATCAGCAATGGCGAAATGTCTTCCATTCTCCCTTCGCCGGGCAGTTGCATCGGCGGCGCAGGGACAAACCGAAGGACGACGCAGCATCATGCGGATTTCCTGGCCGCTCCCGCAAGGGAAGCTCCAGGCCGGGATGCCGCGGCGCGATGTGCCGGCAGCCGCCTCGGAGCAGGAACCGCCCGAGACGACTTTCCTGGGCATCGGCATTGTTCCCTCACCCGCTCGACACGCCAGCCTTCCCGGACTCCGGGCACGCAGGGTCGGGTCGAAAGCTTTTGCGCTGTCCGCCGATAAGGGCGACAGCACGTACTGGGGTCATCGCATGACGAACCTTCATCACGACTGGCTGTACCCGACCGTAGCGCTGATCTGCGCTCTGACCGGGGCGGGATTCGATGTCCACAGCCGGCGTATCCCGAACTTCCTCACGCTGCCGGGAATTCTGCTGGGACTGGCGCTGCATCTGGTCTTTGGCGGATGGGCGCAGATGGGTCTGGCCGCTCTGGCGGGCTTGATCTGCGGCGTCCTGTTTCTGGTTTTCTGGCTGGCGGGTGGAATGGGCGCAGGCGACGTCAAACTGATGACGGCCGTTGGCGTGATGGCCGGCATGCCACTGGTTCCCTGGCTTCTGATTCTTACCGCTCTGGCCGGCGGCTTAATGGCAATCGGCCTCGCTTTGTGGCGGGGACGACTGAAAGACACCGTCCGCAACGTAGGCGCTATTGCCCTCCATCACCGCTTCGAGGGTCTCACCCCCCACCCCCAACTCAATCTCGCTAATGCGAGGACTCTGCGTCTTCCCTATGCCCTGGCCGTAGCCGCGGGCACAGCGACGACGCTGTTCCTCACGGCGTTCCAGAGGTGAACTGATTATGGCTCGCCGCATCGTGCTCGCTCTCGTCGTTGCGCTGTTAATCTCCGGCCTCTTTACCTTCTGGCTCAGCCGCCGCGTCGCGCGTAATTCTCATCCTCCGGTGCAGGTGCCCAACCAGTACGTCGCGGCAGCGCGCGCACTGGATCCGGGAGAGACCATCCGCCGCGAAGATCTCTCGCTGATCAACTGGCCAAAAGCCGATCCGCTGACCGGAAGTTTCGTAAAGGTCGACGATGTCGTGGGCCGCGCGGTGCTCTACCCGCTGGCGGCCGGACAACCGATCCTCGATCGTCAACTGGCGGCCGCCGGTTCGGGCATCGGCCTCACCGGCAGAATTCCCAGCGGCATGCGCGCGATCGCGCTGAAGTCTGACGAGGTCGTCGGCGTAGCCGGATTTCTGATGCCCGGCACGCACGTTGACGTGCTCGTGACCTACTTCGATACCGGTCATCCCGATCCGGTGACGGCTACGGTGCTGCAGGATGCCGAGGTTCTGGCGGCTGGCCACCAGGTGCAGCCCGACCCGTCAGGAAAGCCTGCGACAGTCGATGTGGTGACCCTACTGCTTTCGCCGGAAGACGCAGAAAAGGCGGTCCTGGCCAGCGAAAAAGGGACCATCCATTTCGTACTCCGCAATGGCGGAGATCATCGTCAGGCCGATGCGGTACCGGTCGCCCTTGCGCAACTGGCGGCCCTCCCGTCGCAGAAGTCCGGCGAGGAGAGGGTGGTCATCCCCCGCAGGGCAGCGGCTCCGAAGCCGTGGGTCGTCGAAACCATGCTGGGGAATAAACGCTCTTCTGTGAGTTTCAACTGAGGCATTGCTAAATGAGCAGACCGCGCACCACTCGAAATTTCTCGCCTGCCCTGCTGGCAGCGGCCTTCTGTGCAGCCGCAGGCGCCTCCGCGCAAACCAGCACGGCCGCTCCCGCGCCTCTGCCTCTGACCAGCACGATGAGCAGCAGCACGCAGCTGGTCGGCGAACCGCTGCATCTGCTGGTGGGCCGCTCGATGTTCGTCAGCACCGACCGCCGACTGCGGCGGGTCTACGTCAGCAATCCGGACGTTCTGGATTCGTTCACCTCCAGCCCGCATCAGATTGTCGTCACCGCCAAGGCTCCCGGCATCAGCACGCTGGTCTTGTGGGATGAGACCGGTGAATCGCGCGCCTATCTGATCAATGCCGACGTCGACGTCGCAGATTTGCATCACGCGCTGCAGGATGCGTTTCCCGGCGAAAACATCCGCGTCGAAGGACGAGGCGAGCAGGTGGCTCTGGCGGGCATGGTTTCGAATACCGACACCGCGGATGCCGCCGTCAAGCTGGCCGGGCTCTTCTCGAAGGACGTAGCCAATTCCCTGCAGGTAAGCTCGCGGCATACTCCGCAGGTACGCCTGAAAGTGCGCATCATCGAGATCAACCGCTCGCGCGCCGAGCAGCTCGGCTTCAATTTCTTCGGACCCGGTGTGAACTCGTTCAGCAGCAGCACCGGTCAGTTTGGCGCCGTTACCGTGGGCGCCGCGACGCCCACCGCGGTTTCCTCTCCCACGGCGAGCACCTCCCTGTTGTCGCTGAGCAGTCTTCTGGGTCTGTTCTATTACAACCAGGGCATGCAGCTGGGCGCGGCCATTCAGGCCCTGTTCGATAAGCAGATTGCGCAGATTCTGGCCGAACCGACCATCACCGCACTCAGCGGACAGAAGGCATCCTTCCTGTCCGGCGGCGAGTTTCCCTACCCGGTTGTGCAGGGGGGAACCGGTGGATTCACCTCGGTCACCATTCAATTCCGTCCTTACGGCGTCAAGCTGGACTTTACTCCGACGGTGCTGGCGGACGGCACGATCCAGCTGAAGGTCGCGCCGGAAGTGAGCGCGCTCGATTACACGAACGAAGTCACCATCTCCGGCTACACGATACCCGCCATCTCCACCCGGCGCGCCGATACTCTGATTGAACTCAGGAGCGGGCAGAGCTTTGCCATCTCCGGGCTGCTCGACAACCGCACCACCGATCAGCTGGAGAAGATTCCGGGCATCGGCGACATCCCCGTCCTGGGCAAACTCTTCCAGTCCAAAAGCGTGAACCACAGCGTCGATGAACTGGCGGTAATCGTGACCCCCACCCTGGTCGATCCCCTGTCGGATAACCCGCCCCCGACGCAACCGAAGATGGCGATCCCCTTCATCAACGACCAGAAATTCGACCAGGGGATCGCGCCGAAGACCCCGGTCCCGCAGCCTGTGCCGAATCAGTAAAAGGGAAGGATTTCAACTATTATGAGCACGCCCGCCAATGCGCAGACACTCAGCGTCGCGCTGCTGACCGTCGGTCTGGATCGTGAGCTGACGGACAAAATCGTCCAGGCTGCTTCCCAGCACCACTGGACGGTGACCCACGAGGATTTCGACGAGTACGTTTCGGCGGTGCGCCGTCCCGCCATTTCGGCCGAGGTCAAGGGCGCCGACGCCATCTTCGCCGTCATCGACTTCGATCGCGACCCGCAGGGTGCGGCTGAAACTGCCGCCTACCTGCAGCAGCTTTTCTATGGGCGCTTCTTTGCTGCAGCCCTGTCCAGCCGCAACGATCCCGATCTGCTGCTGACCGCGATGCGGGCCGGCTGCAATGAGGTTCTGAAAAGTCCGCTCGATCCCCGACAGCTGGCCGATACGTTCGATCGTCAGGAACGGCAGTGGGCGAGCTCGATGGGCCGCACCCGCTCGACCGGCCACATCATTTCCTTCTTCGGCGCCAAAGGCGGCGTGGGGACGACCACGGTGGCGGTCACCCTCGCGTACTTCCTGGTGCGCCAGAAGAACAAGCGCGTGCTGCTCATCGACAACCACCCTGAATTCGGACACGTCTGCCTTTATCTCGGGCTGGACGGCACCCGCTACCATTTCGACGAGCTGATCCGCAACGTCAATCGCCTGGACTCCACGCTGCTGCGCGGCTTCATCGCCAAGCACGGCAGCGGGCTGGAGGTTCTGTCCTCGCCGGAGTCGCACGATCTTTCCCGCGCTGTTGATCCGGATGCGCTCGAGCGTACGCTGGAATTCCTGCGCGGCGAATACGACTACATCATCCTCGACTGCGAAACCTCCCTTGAGGAAGTCTCGCTGGCGGTCATGGATCGTTCGGACCAGATTTACATCGTCGCCACTCCCGACATCGGCGCCATCCGCGATCTCTCCCGTTACATCGATGATCTGAGCCGCAACGAGTCCACTTCCTCCCGGCTGCACGTGATCATCAACCGTTATTCCTCCCACGGCGCCATCGCCGTCGAACAGATCGAGAAAGCGATTCGTGTCCCTGTGGAAGTCCGGCTGTGCAATGCCTTTACGGAATGCCAGCGCGCCATTAATGTCGGCGAGCCGATCGGACCGGACAAAAAGTCCGAGATCTCAACGCAATTCTCCCGGTGGACCGCCCTTCTGACAGGCGACGAAACCGTCAAGACACCGCCGCCGCCCCGCAAGGGATTTTCTCTGTTCGGTCAGAAGAGGGCTGAATAGCGATGGGTGATCTCACTCTCAATGTCACGCAACCCCGGACGGACAGCACCAACCTGCGCAACGGCAGTTCCGGCCTGCGTACCTCAGCGCCGGGGGCCCGGCCTCTGCGCGAAAAAGAGCAGCAGGAACTCAAGTCGGCCGTTCACGCCGAGCTGATCAATCGCCTCGATCTGGAAAAGCTGGGCGAGGCCCAGGAAACCCGCGCCGGACAGCAGCAGCTGTTTGCGCTGATTCAGCAGATCATCGGCGAGCAGGGTGTCCCGCTCAGCTCCTCGGAGCGGGACCGCATCGCTCAGGAAGTCCTCGACGAGGTGTTTGGACTTGGACCGCTCGAGCAGCTGCTCAAGGACGACACCATCAACGACATTCTGGTCAACACCTGCAACGCTGTCTATGTGGAGCGCCGCGGCGTGCTGAGCCGGACCAGTGTGACCTTCCGGGATAACCGGCATCTTCTCCAGGTGATCGACAAGATCGTCTCCGCCGTCGGCCGCCGCGTCGATGAATCGACGCCGATGGTCGACGCCCGCCTCAAAGACGGCTCGCGCGTCAATGCGATCATTCCGCCGCTGGCCATCGACGGTCCCATCCTTTCCATTCGCCGTTTCGGCTCTTCGCCCCTGACCGCGGAAAAGCTGATCCAGAACAAGGCGATGACCCACCCCATGCTGGAGATGCTGCGCGCGGCCGTGCAGGCGCGGCTGAACATCGTGATCTCCGGCGGCACCGGCTCGGGAAAGACGACGCTGCTTAACGCGCTGTCCAGCTTCATCTCCGAACGCGAGCGCATTGTAACCATCGAAGATTCCGCCGAACTGCAGCTGCGCCAGGACCACGTGGTTCGCCTCGAAACCCGGCCGCCGAACGTCGAAGGCAAAGGCGCCATCCGGCAGCGCGAGCTGGTGATCAATGCCCTCCGTATGCGCCCCGACCGCATCGTCCTCGGCGAGGTTCGCGGCGAGGAAGCCATGGACATGCTGCAGGCCATGAATACCGGCCATGACGGCTCGCTCACCACCATCCACGCCAATACCCCGCGCGACGGTCTGGCGCGTCTTGAAACCATGTGCCTGATGGGCGACATTCGCCTTCCGGAAAAGGCTATTCGTATGCAGATCGCTTCGGCCATTCACCTCATCGTGCAGGTCGCGCGTATGAGCGATGGCTCCCGCCGCATCACTCACGTCTCTGAGCTGACCGGCGCTTACAGCGACGTCATCAGCATGCAGGATATTTTCGTCTTCGAAAAAGAAGGCATCGGCGAGGGCGGCAAGGTAAAAGGGAGGTTCCGTTCGACGGGAATCGTTCCGAAGTTTACCGATCGCCTCAAGGCGGCCGGCATCCCCATCCCCCACGGCCTGATCGATCACTCGGTGGAAGTGTGAGGTTTTTTGCCCATGATATTACTAGCCTCCAGCTTCTTCGCCGTTCTGTTCATCACCTTCGGGGTCGTCACCTTTGTGGCGGCGCCCAGCCGTCTCGATAAAGTACTGCAGCACCGCCTCGCCGCGATCTCGATGGGCCGCACGAGCGGTACAGGCGCTGCCCTTGCCGCCAGCGAGTTACTGCGCAAGACCGCCACCAGCCGGTTTGACTGGATTGGCCAGACCATCAGCAAGTACATCTCGATGCAGTCGCTGCAGAAGTGGATTTCGCAGGCAGCGCTCAACACCACGGCCTCCGCACTGCTGGTACAAACCGCGGCGGCGGCGGCCATCGGCAGCTTTATTGCCCTGTTCTTCACGCGTTTCTATCCCATCGATATCGGAGCCGCGCTGGTCTGCGCCGCACTGCCGTGGGCGCGCATCGCTTTCTCCCGCTACCGGCGGCTGCGTGCGTTTGAAAAGGCCCTGCCGCACGCCATCGATATGATGGCCCGTTCGCTGCGTGCCGGCCACTCGACCGCCGCGGCCATCGAAATCATGGCCGAAGGCGCGCCCGAACCCGCGAAGGCGGAGTTCAGCGAGGTCTTCCGGCAGCAGAACTTCGGACTTCCTCTGCGCGACGCTCTCATGCAGCTGCTCGACCGCGTACCCTCGGGCGATTTGCGGGTGATGGTGACGGCGATCATCGTGCAGCGCGAAACGGGCGGCAACCTTGTGGAAGTGCTCGACCGCACGGTGTATGTCATCCGCGAGCGCCAGCGCATCCAGGGCGAGATTCGTGTGCAGACCGCTCAGGGCCGGCTCACCGGCTGGATTCTTACTCTTCTGCCGGTGGTGGTGATGGCGCTGATCAACGTCATGGACCCCGGCTACTCGAAGCCCCTGCTCAACGATCCGTTTGGGCACAAACTTCTGCTGCTGTGCGCGGCGCTGATCGCACTGGGAGCCTTCTTCATCAACCGCATTATCAATTCGATCGACGTTTAGGAGAGACGATCATGATGATCTTTTTCTACATTGCGCTCTCCCTGACCATATTCCTGGTTATCGCTTTACTGTGCGCGCCTCTGCTGCTCCGTCCGTCGCTGCAGGCGCGGCGCATCATGGAGATCGTCACCAGCGAACGGCCGGACAAGCGCACCGTGCGCAGTAAGGAAAAGGCGAGGGACCGTGTTCTGAACGTGGCTCGCGCCTTCCGCTCCCGCCTCGGTCTCTCTGAAGATGAAAAACTGCGCCAGCGCTTCGTAAGCGCCGGGATTAAGGGCAACGGCCAGGTCGATCTTTACTTCACCGCGCGCTTCGTGGGACCGGTCGCCGGCATCCTGGGCGGGACCTTCATTCACGACAACACCGCTTTCTGGTGCCTGGCTCTTGCAGCGGTTGGCTATCTTCTGCCCGACATCTGGCTCACGCGCGCCGTCAACCGGAGAAAGAAGAGGATTCTCAGAGGCATTCCGGATGCCATCGATTTGCTGGTGATCTGCGTGGAGGCGGGCCTCGGTCTGGATCAGGCTCTGCTGCGCATCGGCCAGGAGATCGTCGTCAGCTATCCCGATCTGAATGAAGAGTTCAACCAGATCAATCTCGAGCAGCGCGCCGGTAAACCGCGGCTCGATGCATGGCAAAGCATGGCCGATCGTACCCAGCTTGAGGAGTTCAACTCCCTGGTCACCATGCTGCAGCAGACCGATCGGTTCGGCACCCCCATCGTCCGTGCCCTGGCCCGTTATTCCGAAGAGATTCGGACCTCGCGCCGCCAGCGGGCCGAGGAGGCAGCGGCCAAGACGAAAATCAAGATTCTTTTTCCTCTGGTGTTCTTTATTTTTCCCTGCTTGTTCATCGTTTTGTTAGCTCCGGCGATTCTGACGCTGAGCGCCAACCTGAAATAAAGCAGGGGATACCAGATCTGCTTCAAATCGCGTGCGCCCGCAGCCGAGGGGCACACCGGAAAGGAGATTCGCGATGGATTCATCTCTGATTGTGCGTGTGGTCGCCCTGTCCTGCGCAGTGGCAGTGGGCGTTGTCATCATTATCCGCAGAAGGAAGTCGAAGTCTGCCTAATTTCCGTTCCAGCGGAGATTAGCCTCCCCCAAAGACGGCAGGTGCCGGGAAAGGAGTAACGATATGGCTGGATCGCTGATGATTCGTGCAGTGGCCGGTGCTCTCAGTGTTCTCGTGCTCGGCGTGATCGTGCTGCGCCGAAAAAGAACGGCCTGATTATCAAGCTCGCAAGCATCCCGCCACAGTTGCCGGGATCTAACCCGCACGCAAATCCCTGGTTCATGGGCCGCGAATCGACGCTGGGGTTCGCTCCCTGGGATCCATGGAATAACAGAGGCACCAGACCGCCTGCAACCGGCGGAGAGGCGGCGCCCTATGGAATACCTGACTGTCACCATCCCGGAGAAGGCCGAAACCATCGGATCGCGCATCGGTGTTGCCGATACATTTTTTACGCGGTTATTCGGCCTTCTCGGAAAATCCTCCCTCGAAGATGGCGCCGGCCTTCTGATCCGGCCCTCCTCGGGCGTGCACACCATGTGGATGCGCTTCGCGATCGATGTAGTCGCGCTTGATAAGAACCTGCGCGTCGTCAAGACCTGGCAGCGTCTTCGTCCCTGGCGCCTCACCAGCGTGAGCTTCGCCACCCACTGCGTCCTCGAACTGGCTCCGGGGCAGATCCATCAGCACAACATCGAGCGGGGCGATCAGCTCGCTTTCTCGTAACTCGGGTACACCCTGCGGCGCCAGCCCATCTCTTTTTGACACTTATCTGTTCCAACGAACATCATCAGTAGCATGTCTTCGAGTGCTCGCGTTTCGGGACAAGCCGTCCCCTGTCCTGAAGAAACCCTCTTTCTCGAGCTTTACCGCACGGCCGACCTGCTCTCCCGGGCCCCCACGGAACTGTTGCGTAAACACGACCTCTCGGCGAATCAATACAACGTGCTGCGCATCCTGCGCGGGGCACCGGAGGGGCTGCTCTGCGGAGAAATCGCGGGTCGCATGGTCACCCGCGATCCCGATATCACCCGGCTTCTCGACCAGATCGAGAAGCGCAAACTCGTGAGCCGCTGCCGTGAGAATCCCGACCGCCGCCGTGTCCACGTTCGAATCACTGCCGACGGGCTAGCCCTGCTCGCTCGCCTTGACCATCCCGTTTGCGAGCTCCACCGCCGCCAGTTAAGCCACCTGAGCCCAACGCAGCAGGCCACTCTGACCCGTTTGCTGCGCAATTGCGGACTCGCACTCGCCCGGGATTCTTAGCGGCAAAGCCGGGGCGAGGCCTTTTCCTCATTTAATTGTTGCAACGATTATTTTCGGCCTGAATCCAACAAAAAGGAGGACACCCACGTATGGGCACTACCGCAACCGCACCCGCCGCCACTACCACCTGGACCATCGACCCGGTCCACTCGATCGCCGAGTTCCGCGTGAAGCATCTGATGATTTCCAATGTCCGTGGCCAGTTCACCGGGGTCACCGGCAAGATGACCTACAACCCGGCGGACATCGCAAAGTCGCATATCGAGGCGTCCATCGATGTCTCCACCATCGACACGCGCGATCCCCAGCGCGACACCCATCTCAAAAGCCCGGACTTCTTCGATGCCGAGAAGTTCCCTGCCCTGACTTTCAGCTCTACCCGTGTATCCCGGACCACCCATGGAACTGTCCTGGTTTCCGGCCCTCTGACGATTCATGGAGTCACGCGCGAGGTCGAGTTCACCGTAGAAGGACCGACTCCGCCCGTTAAAGATCCGTGGGGCAACACCCGCGTGGGCGTAGCCGCGTCAACAAAGATTGACCGCAGAGAGTTCGGGCTGACGTTCAATGCTGCGATGGAAACCGGAGGGGTGATGGTCGGCGAAGAAGTCGCGATCACGCTCGAACTGGAGTTCGTCCAGGGCTGACTCTGAGGGGGACGCTGGATCGCTGGAATTCCGGACTCGAACTGTTGGGAATCGCCTGTGAAACTATGATCGTTGGCTTCCAGCAGGAGGATCGGCGATTCCCGACAGCGCGAAAATCCGAATCCAGCTGCGCGTTCGCGGCGTTGTGCAGGGGGTTGGATTTCGCCCTTATGTTTACAAGCTGGCGCGCCGTCATGGCCTCGCAGGATTTGTCCTGAATTCCTCGCGCGGTGTTTTTATTGAGGTGGAAGGGGCTCCCGCGACGATTGAAGCATTCATTGCGGCCCTTACGGTCGAAGCTCCTCCACTCGTCCGCATAGATGCGGTGACACCGACGGAAATTCCCCCCATCGGGGATACGTCCTTCGTTATTCACGAGAGCGATGCCGCCGGTTCGGCCTTCGCCCTTGTTCCCCCGGATATCTGCGTCTGCCAAGACTGTCTGGCCGAGACGCGCGATCCCACCAATCGCCGTCACGATTACCCGTTCACCAACTGCACCAACTGCGGCCCCCGTTACAGCATCATCCTCGATGTCCCTTACGACCGCCCCCTGACGACCATGGCTGCCTTCGCCATGTGCGAAGACTGCCGGCGCGAGTACGAAAACCCGGAAGATCGCCGCTTTCACGCCCAGCCGAATGCCTGCCCGGTGTGCGGCCCATGCCTCATCCTGGTCGAACCCGGCCACCCGGCGCAGTCCCAACAGAGCTCTCGCGTCATCCTCGAACGAATCGCCGACATTCTGCGCTCCGGCGGCATTGTCGCGTGGAAGGGGCTTGGGGGCTATCAGCTTGCCTGCGACGCGAGCCTCCCTGCGGCGGTCGAAGAATTGCGCCGCCGCAAGCGCCGCAGCGAAAAGCCTTTCGCGATCATGATGGGCAGTCCAGAGGCCGCGGATGCACTGTGCTTCGTCTCCGAACAAGAGCGCGCTGTCCTCCTCAGCCGAGAGCGGCCGATTGTCCTGCTGCGCCGAAGACCTGCACCTTCGAACCGCGCGGGCCTCGCAGAGGCGGTTTCCCCCGGCAATCCCGCGACTGGCGTCATGCTGCCCTGCACGCCGATGCACGATCTTCTCTTCCGTATTCTCCGCGAGCGCTGGGTTCGGGATGCGGCGCTGGTGATGACGAGCGGCAATATCAGCGAAGAGCCCATCGTCATTGACAATACGGAGGCCGAGCGACAGCTTGGCGGCATCGCCGATGCCTTCGCGCACCACAATCGCAGCATTCACACTCGCGTCGACGACTCGGTTGTGCGCGTGGTATCCGGCGAACCATTGCTGCTGCGCCGCGCGCGCGGCTACGCTCCACAGCCGGTGTGGCTGGGGCGCGGCGAGGCTGAGGTTCTGGCTTGCGGAGCGCAGCAGAAGAACACGCTGTGCCTCACGCGCGCGGGCTTCGCTCTGCCCAGCCAGCATCTCGGCGATCTCGAAAATTTCGAAACTCTGCTCTTCTTTCAGGAGACGCTGGAGCGCATGAAGCGTCTGTTCCACGTCCAGCCGACAGCGGCGGCCCACGACCTGCACCCTGGGTACCTCAGCACCCAATTCGCACTGAAGATGGAAGGCGTCCGCCACATCGGCGTTCAGCATCACCACGCCCACATCGCCAGTTGCATGGCCGAGCATCAACTGGAAGGCCGCGTGATCGGCGTGGCATGGGACGGTACCGGCTTCGGCACAGACGAGACCATCTGGGGTGGCGAATTTCTCGCCGCGGACTACCTTGGCTTCGATCGCTACGCGCGCCTCCGCCCCGTGCTCCTCGCCGGCGGCGACGCAGGAATCCGCGAGCCATGGCGTGTTGCGCGCAGCTATCTGCTCGATGCCTGCGGAGAGATTCCGGGCAATTCGCGATGGAAGGAAATGGCCTCCCCGGAGCGGCTGCGAATCATCGATACCTTGCTGCAGCGGCGCGTGAACACCATTCCGACTTCTTCCGCCGGACGACTCTTCGACGCGGTGGCCTCGCTGATCGGGCTGCGCCACACGGTGTCGTTCGAAGGCCAGGCGGCCATGATGCTGGAGGCCTCGGCCGATGAGAATCGAACGCGCACAGTGGAGCCTTACGAATTCACCTTTTCCGGCGCCGACCCGGTTGAAGTCGACCTGCGACCGATGATCCGGCAGATCGTCGAGGATCTCGATCAGGGAGAGACGCAAGCGTATATTGCGGCCCGTTTCCACCGCACGCTGGTCGCGGTCATCGTCGAGGCATGCCGTCGCATGCGCACCGAGCTCAAGCTGAATCGGGTGTGCCTCAGCGGGGGCTGCTTCCAGAATGCGCTTCTGCTCGCCGGATGCCTCGAAGAACTACGAGCCGCCGGCTTCGAGGTTTTCTCGCAGCGCGAGGTCCCTGCCAACGACGGGGGAATCTCTCTTGGGCAGGCGGCGATCGCCTGCGAAATCCTGCGCAACGAAGGCACGGCATGAATCAGCAGGCTACCGCGGCGCGCCGCTTTTCGAGGAAATCCCGAATTGCCGGGTCACGTTCGAGACCAATGGCGATGGAATAGGCATGGCACGCTGCATGACCGCTGCCGGCCCGCGCCAGCAACTCCGCGCGCGTCGCCCAATAAGGTTGATATCCGGTCAACCGGGAATCTTCATCTGGATTCGGCATGGCTTCGAGGCCGGCCTGCACCCCTCTTGCCTCCGCGAGCGCCAACGCGCGATTGATAGCGACCACCGGGGAATTGGTGATAGCAAATAGCTCGTCGTAAATACGCAGCACCGCTTCCCAATCTGCGCGGCCCGTGCGGCAGCGCTGCACATGGGCTGACTGCACAGCGGCCTCGAGCTGATAGCGACCGATTGCAGCGAAGGTGCTGGCTCGCATCAGAAGGGCTTCGGCTTCCGCGATCTTCTCGTTGTCCCACAGGGAAGGATCCTGGCCGGAAAGCGGAACATATTCGCCGCTCGCGCCGCGACGCGCGGGGCGGCGCGCCTCGGCATGGAGCATTAGAGCCAGCAACCCCAGCGCTTCGGGTTCTTTGGGCAACAAGTCGGCCACGAGGCGGGCAAGGAAGAGCGCCTCTTTCGTCAGGTCAGTACGAACGGTGTCTGTGCCGGCAGCATCGCCCCAGCCCTCGGTGAAGGTTGCATAAATGGCTTCGAGCACCGCATCCAGGCGACCGGCAAGTTCTTCGCGCTCGGGAATGCGCAGAGGAATGCCGGCTTCCCTGATCTTGGTCTTCGCGCGGCCCAGACGCTTGCCCAGCGCCGCCGGCGAAAGAAGCAGCGCCGAAGAAATGGTCGCAGCATCGAGGCCTACAATCACCTGCAGAATCAGGGGCGCACGAATTCCCGGATCGATGGAAGGATGCGCGCAGGCGAACATCAGGCCGAGACGCCGGTCCGGAATATCGTTGCCGGCTGATGCGGCCGAGAATGCTGTCGCGATCTGGTCCAGGTCCTGGTCGACAACGCCACTGCGATTCCTGTGCCTTCCGGCATCAATCCACTTGCGGCGCGCGACGGTCATAAGCCACGCTTCAGGATTCTCCGGACACCCCTTCTGCGGCCAGTCCGCCAGAGCCGTCGCGAAGGCCTCAGAGAGGGCGTCCTCGGCTCCGGCCACGTCCCGGGTACGCGCTGCCAGGAAGGCAACGAGCTTACCGTAGCTGCGCCGCGCCACCTCTTCAGCGGTGGTACGCGCCTGCGCGTCAAAGTTGTTTCCTGTCATTCGTCAATACCCCAATTGTGGTTGGCACAGGAGTAAAGTGCTCGTTTCCGGCCCGGTAACCGCCCCGCTCTCTCTCCTTCCGCATGACGGTTGACGACCCCTCAAAATGGACAACTGAAAGGTTTGCATGTAAATAGGGCTGCGTCTGTCACAAATGTTCACGGTCCGGATGCAAAATTTTCACAAAACGTAATAGGTTGCCTCCGGGAACAAACTTTAGTTCGCATACCCCCCAAAAAACGGGTTCCTTTCGCGGATGATGTGTGTACTATTCGCTTATTAATTGACTGAAATCTCCAACCCACGTGTCGTGATCGTGGACGCGCGGGGGCGGACTTGAGCGGTTCACCGCCCTGCCAGCCTATGCCTGCAGTGTGGCCACCCGCCGGGATCGGACTCGTATGAGTCTCCTTGAGGCCAGTCTGCACGACCAATTCATCCGCGCCGGGGAATTTTTCCATGAACTCGCTCCAGAAGCTTTCCATTGGCTCGTCAGCACTCGCACTACTGGCCAGCTCCGCATTTGCAGGCGTCACCGTCAGCAGCCCCGGTAACGGAGCTCAAGTCGCGTCGCCCTTTACCCTTTCCGCCGATGCCGCCAGCTGCTCGTCACAGAACGTCGCGGCCATGGGCTATTCGTTCGACAGCAGCCCAAACACCACGATTGTGAATGGGACGTCGATCCAGGCTTCCGTATCCTCCAGCGCAGGCTCCCATACTTTGCACGTAAAGGCCTGGGGCAACCAGGGCGCCTCCTGCGTTACCGACGTCGCCCTCACGGTTGGAGCAATCCCGGTCAATTCCGCCCTGACGATTCCGGCGGGCGCCATCAGCGTCGGCAGTATCCAGGCCATGGGTAACTGGTTGGCCTCCAACGACTCCGGCGGGGCGGGTAGTTCCAACGGATGGAGCACCACCGTCAGCTCGCCTTCCATGAGCGGGAGTGCGCGGGAATTTGCCACCAACTATTCCAATGGCGGAGACGAGCGCTTCAACGTCTCCTTCGGCGACGACACAACGTCCACGAATTTCCTCTATGACGCCTTCGTCTACCTCAATAGTTCCTCGTCGAAGATCGCCAACCTTGAGATGGATCTGAATCAGGTGATGCCCAACGGGCAAACCGTCATCTTTGGATTCCAGTGCGATGGTTATTCCAGCACCTGGGATTACACGGCGAATCAGGGCACGCCGACCAGCCCTGTCGATGTGTGGGTGCACAGCAACAAATATTGCAACCCGCGCACCTGGAGCATTAACGTGTGGCACCACGTGCAGATCAGCTACTCACGCAATAGCTCGGGACAGGTCACCTACAACGCCGTTTATCTCGACGGTCTCGAGATGCCGATCAACGCTACCGTGTCTTCAGCCTTTGCGCTGGGGTGGGCTCCTGTCCTGTTAACGAACTTTCAAATCGATGGGCTCGGTTCGAGCGGGTCGGCGACGGCTTATGTCGACCACCTGACCGTCTATCGCTGGTAAGAACAAGCGCGCCGCGCTGGCGTGCCCATCATGCCAGCGTGGCTCACTCCAGCCTCACACATCGAGCCGATTGGCGGCGGACACTCTGCCGTACCAGAGACCCGAATCCTTGATGGTGCGCTTCTGGTTGCGGAAGTCTGTATAGATAAGCCCGTAGCGCTCGGTATACCCTTCCGCCCACTGGAAATTATCGAGCAGCGTCCAGGCATGAAAGGCGCGGACCCGCGCTCCATCGTTAATGGCGCGCGCCAGTTCCGCGAGCACTTCGCGATACCACAGGATGCGCCGCTGGTCCGGGATACGGCCGTCTTGTTCTTCATCGGGACCATCGAGATACCCGCATCCGCTCTCGGTAATTTCGATGATGGGGTGGTTGTAATCCATGGAAATCTTTGAGACCAGGTCGTACATTCCCTTTGGCCAAACTTCCAAACCGGCATCGGTGAGCGGACCCTCCGTCGGCATGGCAGCGCGGAAGCGCGTGTAAGGGTCGCGCCCGCCCGGGGAGTTGTTCTCAATCTCCGTGCCGCTGAATTTGCCTCCGCCCAGGAATTGCTCCTTGCTCGCATCCGACACGATGCGGCGCGTGTAGAAGTGGAAGCCCACCCAATCCAGCGGCGCATAGAGCAGTTTGTCGTCGCCCGCCTTGAAGCCCATCAGCTCCAGGGGCGGTTCGCCCACGAAGGCGTTCGGGTAACGGCCATGCATGGCCGCCTCCAGGAAGAAGACGTTGTTCATCGCGTGATAGCGACCGGCGGCCGCGCGATCGTCCTCCGAGTCCGTCTTCGGATAGGCGGGGGCCATCTCATACGCGCTGCCCACTGTCGCGTGCGGAGAGGCCGCTTTCACCGCGCGGTGCGCCTCGCCCTGGGCCAGGGCCAGGGTGTGCGCGGCTTTCAGAAAATCGTTGAAGCTCGTTCGGCATGGAGGAAAGGCGCCTGCAGCATAGCCCATAAAGGCAATCGCCCAGGGCATGTTAAAAGGCGCCCAGACCGTCACGCGATCGCCGAGATGTTTGGCAAGAATGCCGGCATAGTCCGCGAAGTACCCGGCCAGATCGCGATTCGGCCACCCTCCCTGATCTTCCAGTGCCTGCGGAAGATCCCAGTGATACATGGTGCACCACGGGCGAATGCCCGCCTCAAGCAGAGCATCGACGAAGCGGCTGTAGTGATCCACTCCCTTCATGTTCGGGGCGCCGGTTCCTGAAGGCTGGATGCGCGGCCACGAGATGGAAAAACGCTGGCTCTTCTGGTTGAGTCGTTTGGCCAGGGCTATGTCCTCGGAATAGCGGTGGTATTGATCGCAGGCTATGTCGCCCGTCACACCGCCGCGTACTTTCCCGGTTGTATGCGTGAATCGGTCCCAGATCGATTCGCCTTTGCCATCCTCATTCCAGGCGCCCTCGACCTGGTAAGAGGCGGTGGCTGTGCCCCAGAGAAACCCCTCCGGAAAACGCGCTTTGTTAATCAGCTCATCGGCCACCGAACCGGGGACCTGGTCTTCGGAGAGAACAGCGGCGGCGTAGCTGACAGGGCGATGCAGCACGGCCCCCGCGGCTGCGGCGAGGGATCGAGTTGCAAATTGACGACGATTCATGAGGAGCCCTTCCTTCGCCAAGAAGGGTACCGCACGGAGCGCGCGTCCCCACAAACCGTTTCTTTTTCCTGAACGTGTGCGACCTGGTTAAGGCACCCCGGCCGCATCCCCTGGCTTCCAGATGTAGGCATCGGGCTGCGGCAGCCCGCAATGGGCGAGGACACGGCAGACGAACTGATGCGCCATCTCCGTTGAATCGATGGGGTGGTTATAAAACGTCGGGATCACGGGATAAATCGTCGCCCCGGCATCGGCAGCCAGACCCATATTGCGAATGTGAATCCTGTTGAAGGGCGTTTCACGCAGGCAGAGGATCAGCGGCCGATGCTCCTTCAGACAGACGTCGGCGGCGCGCTCGATCAGATTGCCCGCCATGCCGTTGGCGATGCCGGCAAGGGTTCCCATACTGCACGGAAGAACAATCATGCCCGTCGAAGGATAGCTGCCGCTGGCAATGGAGGCGCCGATGTCATTCTCGCTGTGCTGGGTGATTTTGTCGGAAGGGTGCCCGAGCAGTTTCTCGACCAGCTCGTTGCGTCCGGAGATCGCCATCTCTTCAGCAAGGACGCGCAGCGAGCTCTCCGACGGAACCACGTGGATGCGAACAATGCGCGTGTCGGCATCGAGCGCGCGCAACAGCATCTGCGCAAAAACCACGCCACTGGCGCCCGTGATAGCTACGGTCAGATTTACGTTGGGATTAGCGGCTTGAGAGTTGAAAGGCATCGATGCGGGCAGCCTCCGCTGCCTCTCCCATCGTGACACGAAAGAGGAGCGCTGGTGCGTCCGGCTGCCGCTATACTCAGGGATGCCGTCGCATTGCGCACCGGGATCTGGCTCCGCTGCGCTGTCGCGCTGCCCGTCGAGGAAACGCCGTCTTGCTGGCATCTCTGCGATTCATCTGGAATGCGACCAGCGGCCACCGTTTGCGGCCCTGGCGCAGTCCTTACCTTCGCTGGCGGATTGAAACCTACTCCGGCAAGCACGCCGAAGATCTGACTGGCCGCGAGGTTCTCGGCTTTGTCTGGCAGGAGAAGGGGAATCTCCTGCGCTTTCTGCACTGGACCGACCGCATGGAGTCGTGGAAGAAGAGACTGCAGAGAACAGACCCGGAGCAGGAATAAGGACTCGCGATATGCTGCACAGAAGCTGGAAAACAAGGCGCGCATTCCTCAGGGACGCGGCGGCGGCAGCGACTGCCGGAAGCCTGGCCGCCTTCTTGCCGCTGGGGTGCGGCCAACCGCAGACGGGACCAAACAGCCAGGCAACCGCGCCGACGCTCTCGGCCGTAAATGGACCGCGGTCGCTGCGGGCCCATGCCGAGGCGCACGGCCTGCTCGTCGGCTGCGCCGTGAATCCGGACCGGCTGGACGGCGAGCCGGAATACGCGAGTACCGTTGCCGATCAGGCCAACATCGTCGTCCCCGAGAATGCTCTGAAATGGTCAGCGCTGCGGCCGACGCCGCAGCAGTTCGATTTTCGCAAGGCCGACGACATCCTGGTCTTCGCGCTCTCCCACGGACAAAAGATGCGGGGGCACAACCTCTGCTGGCACGAAGCACTTCCCTCCTGGTTTGCCGGCACCGTGAATAAAGACAATGCAGCGCGATTCCTGACGGATCATATTCGAGCTGTCGCCGGACGCTATGCCGGAAAGCTGCACTCCTGGGATGTCGTCAACGAGGCGATCGACCTGAAGAGTGGGCGGCCCGATGGACTGCGCGATTCGCCATGGCTCGAACTGATCGGCCCCGGATATCTCGAGCTGGCGTTCCGAACCGCGCGCCAGGCGGATGCCTCGGCGCTGCTCACCTACAACGATTACGGTATCGAGCTGGACACACCTGAACAGATCGACAAACGCGGCCAGGTAATGATGCTGGTGCGGCGGCTCAAGGCGCGCGGCGCTCCCATCGATGCCGTCGGTGTGCAGAGCCATCTGAGCGCCGGGGATGCGCCCGGAGCTGGAATACAGCACTTCGTGCGGGAGCTGCACGATATGGGCCTGCAGGTTTTCATCACGGAACTGGACGTTAACGACCGCAAGTTGCCGGAGTCGGTGCCTGAGCGTGACGCCGCGATTGCGAAGACCTACCGCGACTACCTCACCATGATGCTGGTTGAGCCGAATGTCAATGTTGCGCTGACCTGGGGCATCACCGACCGCTATACGTGGCTCAACGGCCCGAAGAACGGACGCCCCGACGGCAAGCCCGAGCGCCCGCTGCCGTTTGATTACGACTACATGCCTACGCCCGTCTTTTTTGCGGAGCGCGATGCCATCGACAGCCGTCGCCCGATGGCTCTGCCCGGCAGCAATCCCTATGCGCCGTTCAACCCAAGTGGAGTACCGCAAAGCGAGTAAGCGTGCCTTGTTCGTCGTCCGTAATGTCGTCTCATCCGTCTCCGTCTGATGTAATGAAAAATATGTGGCCGAGCCGGGATTCCGCTGTGCGCGTGCTGATTTTCTTCTGCCTTGCCGCACCTCTTTGCGCCGCTCAGCAGCCTTTCCCCGGCAAGCCATCCAGCCAGCCTCAGCCGACGCAACCCCAGCAGCAGGCCGAGCCCTTCCCGGCCGAGCCGCAGCAATCTCCGAGCCAGTCGCAAGCACCCCGTGACTTCCCTGCCGACCCCAACCTCAACCTGCCGACCTTTCGCGTGAGCACCAGTGTCGTGATCGTTCCGACTCTGGTCGAGAAATCGAGCGGCGAAGTCCTCTACGGCCTCAAGCCAGCGGATTTTTCTGTCTTCGATAACGGGGTTGAACAAAAAGTTCACGTCGATGACGACCTGGACACCCAGCCGGTCTCGCTGGTCGTCTGCATCGAACGCGGGCGCGACGCTCCGCTTGAATTCGACAAGATCAAAAAGCTCGGCCCGTTGCTCGAGTTGTTTACCGGCGACCATCGCGGCGAGGTCGCGCTCGTTGCGTTCGATTCCAGAGCCACATGGATTGAGCCCTTCGGCCAGGATGAAGACACCATCACCCGTGATCTGAAACAGATGCCCGCGGGCGATGGTGGCGCTGCCATCCTTGACGCCGTTGGATATTCCGTCAATCTCCTTGAACAGCAGCCGGCGGATCATCGCCGCGTTCTGCTGCTCATCAGCGAATCACGGGATCACGGCAGCCGGCATTTCAACATTCCGGAACTGGTCGAGCGCATCGGCACCAGCAACACCCTGGTGCTGAGCCTGGTCTTCTCGCCCTCGAAAGCGGAGATGATCGACTGGGGCAAGGGTAACGCCGAGGGCGGCAACGAGCTGAACATCCTGGCGCCGCTGCTGATGACAATGAATGCCATGCGCCGCAACACGCCAAAGACGCTGGCAGCGCTAAGCGGCGGCGAGTACGATCCCTTCACGAAGGAAAAGGGCTTTGAGACCCGCGTGGCGGAGGTTGCCAGCCACGCCAGGAATCGCTACATCCTCAGCTTTCATCCAACAGACCCGACGCCGGGGCTGCACTCGATCCAGGTTAAGCTCACGCAGGATTACGGAGCGCACGTGGTCGCCCGCAACAGCTACTGGGCGATCGTGCGCGACGATGATCCTGCGGCCCGGTAATTCATTTCAGGAGAATCGCAATCGTATGGGTGAACATGTGAAGCTTCGGGCGGCGGATGGTCATGAACTGGATGCTTACGTGGCGCGTCCCGAGGGCAAACCGATCGCCGGACTGGTCGTAGTGCAGGAGGCCTTCGGCGTCAACAGCCATATTCGCTCTGTAACCGATGGCTGGGCCAAAGACGGGTTCCTCGCGGTCGCACCGGCGCTCTTTGACCGCGTCCAGCGCGGTGTCGAGCTGGGCTACACAGGCGAAGACCTCCAGAAGGGCATCGGCCTGATTCGGCAGGGTAACCCTGAGGATCGTGTGAGGGACCTGGCTGCGGCCCTCGACTATGCACGCCGCGAGACCGGCAAGAAGGTGGGCATCATCGGCTACTGTCTTGGCGGCACGATGGCGTGGCTGGCGGCGACGCGTCTCGATCCCGACGCGGCGGTCGGATACTACGGCGGCCAGATCGTGCAATACGCCGGGGAAAAGCCCAAAGCGCCGATCATGCTGCACTTCGGCAAAGAGGATACACACATTCCGAAGGACGAGATCGACAGCAAGGTCGCCGCCGCGCATCCCGAGGTGCCGATCTACTGGTACGAGGGCGCCGGCCATGGCTTCAGCTGCAACGATCGCGCCAGCTACGACGCGGAGGCCGCGCAACTCGCGCGCGGGCGGTCGCTCGCCTTCCTCAAAGAGCATCTGACCAGCTAGCGAGAATCGCCAAAATAAACTCTGACGATGGCCATCGGACCGATCCAGCAAAATGCAACGGAGAATGTGACGGCCCACGCGGGCGGCGATTATTCGCACGCCTGGCGTGCGCTCCGACACAGAAATTTCCGCCTCTTCTTTGGCGGCCAGACCATTTCGCTGGTCGGCACGTGGATGACCCGCATCGCAACCGCCTGGCTGGTCTACCGGCTGACGAAATCGGCGCTGTTGCTGGGTACGGTGAGCTTCGCCGGGCAGATTCCAACCTTCCTGCTGGCGCCGCTGGCCGGTGTTCTGGTTGACCGCTTCGATCGCCGGCGCGTTCTGGTTTGGACTCAAAGTCTCGCTATGGTGCAGTCGCTCCTGCTGGCCTGGCTCACGTTGTCGCATCGCATCAATATCACGGAAATTTTGGTGCTCAGTTCGTTTCAGGGACTGATCAATGCCTTCGATATGCCGGGCCGCCAGTCTTTCATGGTGCAGATGGTGGAGGATCGCAACGATCTTTCGAACGCCATCGCCATCAACTCCTCGATGGTGAATGTCGCCCGGCTGGTGGGTCCGTCGCTCGCTGGGCTAGTGATCGCGGCCAGCAGCGAAGGATGGTGCTTCCTCATCGACGGCATCAGCTATATCGCCGTCATCATCTCGCTGCTGATGATGCAGCTCGACGTTGTTGCGGCGAAGCGGACAACGGCATCGATGTTCGAACAGATGCGCGAGGGATGGTCGTACGTTTCGACGTTTATCCCGGTGCGCACCATTCTCACCCTCTTCGGTCTCATCAGTCTGATGGGCATGCCGTACATGGTTCTGATGCCGCTGTTCGCGGGAAACGTGCTGCATGGCGGGCCGCATACTCTCGGGTTTCTGATGGGAGCAGCGGGAGCGGGCGCCCTGGTCTCTGCGTTTTCGCTGGTGTTGCGGCGCTCGGTGCGCGGCCTCACGCGCATGATTCCAGTCGCCGCGGTTGTCTTCGGCGCAAGCCTGGTGGGGTTCGGGCTGTCCCGCTGGCTATGGCTGTCGCTGCTGCTCATGCTGTTTACCGGTTTTGGGATGTTGCAGGGCATGACTGCGAGCAACACGATCATCCAGACGCTGGTGCCGGAGGACAAGCGTGGTCGCGTGATGAGCTATTACACCGCTGCGTTTATGGGCATGGCGCCCTTCGGCAGTCTGCTTGCCGGATCGCTGGCGCATTGGATCGGTGCACCGCACGCCGTGATGGTGACCGGCTCCTGCTGCATCGCGGGAGGGGTCTGGTTTTGGTCGCGGCTCCCGGCGATTCGTCGCGAGATGCGGCCCATTTACGAGCAGCTCGGCATCATTCCGCCGCTGGGGCAGCCGGTCGATGAACCGGCAGCTCATTGACTTCAGAGAAAACAAAAAAATCCCCGATCGCATCGGGGGCGACCGGGGATTCACAGGAGGTTGTAATCGATTTCACCCTGAGAATAGCCGGTCGCGTGGGACGCCGTCTTCGGGACGAAGATCGCATTTTTTATACAACTTTGGTAGGAGGCGGGGAAGCTGTCGAAGTATGTAGGCGCTTGAGGTTGCAGGGCATTCTGAGTTCAGGCTTCCCGAAATGGGACACTTTCCCAAGACGGGCTGCCGAGCGTCCGGCGCTTCCGTTTGTCCGGAAAAAGGCCTTGACCATGAGCGTCCGCCGCCTGCAACTCGTTCTCGCCGTCGCCGACTGCGTCCTCGGCCTGCTGTTGCTGGAGCGATATGGAGGCTTGTTGATCTCCGCGCATGCGTGGCGGCCCAGTCCTGAACAACAAGCCGTTCTGCTTGTGGCCATGATCCTGGTTCCGATCGCAATCCTGAGCCTGCGTTTTCCACTGGCGGCGGGGATTGCTCAGTTTTCGACAGCCTTCATCGGAAATCAGCTTTTACATGACTCGCCGCTCCTGGACCTGCGCGCCTGCTCGTCAGTCTCGATGGCTCTGAGCATGGCGATCCTGTTCGCGGAGGTCTTCCGTGGCATTCACGAAGTGACCCGGGAAGCCTTCGGCGAAATTGAAGATCAGGACGAGAAACGGGCCGCTGAGGCTGCCTGAGGCGATACCAGGCGCGGGATAATCTCAGCGGGGCGCAGTGGTCTCTGTGGCAAACCAGCTCCGACAGGCTGCTCACCGTCACCCCTGCCGCGCGGTCCAAGGACTGCTAACCCGATGATGAGAGCAGAACTCCCGATGCGCACTACAATGGTTGGCGGAGGCCGCGGATGTCAGTGAATCGCCTCAACCTCGCCACGTTTCTCCTGGCCGTAAGCCTGGCTGCCTCGGCGCAAACCGCTCCGGCGCCCGATGCCCAGCCGCAGGTATCTCCCGCTTCCGTATCCACGACGTCGCCCACCATCATCAACATCCCCGCGGGCACCAGGGTTCTTCTTGAGGTCCGGAGCGCCATTAACACCAAAAGCGCCCGGCCCGGTGACGGTGTTTATTTGTCCTCAACCTTCCCTGTTGTCGTCGGCAATCGCGTCGTCATTCCGTCAGGCGTTTACGTCCAGGGCGTGGTCGACAATGTGGTGCGCCCCGGCCGCGGTGTGGGTGCCAGGAGAGCGCAGCTGAACATGCACTTCACCTCTATGATCTTTCCTAACGGCTCGGTAGTGGAGATCCCTGGAATGGTCAACAGCCTGCCCGGCGCCCAGCATGAGAAGGTCAACGGAGACGAAGGCACCATCGAGCAGGACGGCGGCAGCAATAAAGCGCACAACGCCGGAGAGACCGCGAAAGTTGCTGTTCCCACCGGCGCCACCATCGGCTCTATCGGCGGCCTCGGCGCCGGTCATCCGCTGGCGGGAGGACTGGAAGGCGCTGGCGCGGGACTTGCCGCCGCCGGCATCGTTGCGCTCTTCACCCGCGGCGCCGACGTCAACATTCCCTCCGGCACGCAGGTCGAAATGGTCCTCCAGCGGCCGCTGCAGGTGCAGGAATCGAACATCAATGGCCCCACCAGCCTGGTTCCGGCATCCTCCCAGCAGCAGCCGCTTCCCAAACCAGGACGCCAGCAGATTCTCTGCCCTGCCGGCAGCCTCGGTTGCAGCTAGCGCTGTTCGCCGAAATTTTTGGGAGCAGAATCGGCAGGATTTACGTAGATTAGATGCATTGAGGAACCTCTTCACGTGTTCAATCCCCGGCTTCGCGTCTGGGCACGCGATATTGCCATCGCCGTCGTCGCCTCCTTCTTCATCGTCACCGTGTTCTATCAACCGGTGCGCGTGGAAGGCACGAGCATGCAGCCCGAGCTGAGCGATCAGGACCGGCTCTTCATCGACAAGTTTTTCTTTCGCTTTGAGAAGATTTCTCGCGGAGACGTCGTGGTATTCCACTATCCGCGCGATCCCGAGAAAAGCTATATCAAGCGCGTCATCGCGCTCCCCGGCGACTCCATCTTCATCGATCACGGGCGCGTATGGATCAACGGCGAGCCGCGCGACGAAAGCTACGTCCCCCGCCGTTATCGCGACAACCGCTCGATGGCCGAAATGACTGTGCCCAGCGGGGAATATTTCGTCATGGGCGACCATCGCTCCATTTCGAGCGATTCCCGCGACTTTGGCCCGGTCGAGCGCAACCTCATTTACGGCAAAGCCACCTTTATCTACTGGCCCGCTGACAACATGGGCATCGTGCGGTAACAAAGAGGCGACGATGGTCGCGTCAAATCGTGCCGCCAGATCGTCCACGCAAAATATCGACAATCCGAACTCGGAGTCATTTGCGTAACTAAAAAGGGTGCGTGCGTCCAGGGATCCCCGGCACGAAAAGCCAATCACCCGGAGACCCGGAACCGCAAAAGGCGCCCCGCGTAAGCCGCTCGACTGATCGCGCCCTTCTCGACCACCGCGATCCTTTTCTATGTTCGACTTCGCACGCTTCGACTCGACGTCGCTGCCCTGGCATGCAAGCGCATCCTGTGTGCGTGGAGCCCTCCGCGCTCCCTTCTCCACGCCTGACTAACGCACGCCTCAACTTTGTTCCTGGAGACCTCAATGAAACCGGAAATCACCCGCCCCGCGGGGGATCGTCGCACCTTCCTCAAAGGTGCCGGCATGGCCGGCCTTGGCCTGGCCAGTGCGGCCATCGTCGGCAGCAAGCTCGCCTTCAACCAACAGAAGGTCGAGGCCGCTTCCAACTACAGTGACCCCGAAATTCTCAACTTCGCTCTCAACCTCGAGTACCTCGAAGCCGAGTTCTACGCCATGTCGACTTACGGGGCTACGCTGGTCGACCTCGGTGTGATCAACGAATCCGAGACCACCGGTCCGACCACCGGCGGCAATATGGTGAAGAATTTTGGAGCTTCACCCCTTGCCTTCCTTGCTACTGGCCTTCGCGAAGACGAGATCGATCACGTCATCTACCTCCGCGCCGCTCTGGGGTCCGAGGCGGTTAAAAAGCCCGCCATCGATCTGGCCGCCCTCGGCTACGGCTATTCCAGCGTGGACAGCTGGCTGAAGCTTGCCCGGCAGTTCGAAGATGTGGGCGTGAGCGCTTATCTGGGGGCCGCTCCCCTCATCAGCAGCAGCACCTACCTGGCTGCGGCGGCCGCGATCCTGGCCACCGAAGCCCAGCATTCGGGCTCCCTTCGCGCTGCCTGCATCCAGAACAGCGTCACCAGCCCCGCCGTCGACTCGAACGATGTCCCTCCGACCTCGAGCAAGCCGTTCGACGTTGACAAAAACGGACTCAGTATTCCACGCACGCCTGCCGAGGTGCTCAACATCGTGTACGCTGGCGGCCAATCTTCCGGCGGTTTCTACCCCGCGGGAATGAACGGCTCCATCGTGTCGCAATGATGACTGCCTGACTGTCCGATGGCCGGCTGCGGCTTCCTCTCCGCCGCCGGCCTCGTTTTTCACGACCACCGGTTTACAAGGCAAGACTCTGCCTGCTACAGGAAAGTCCTTCGGTTCACCATTCCCGATTTGCCGCCGGAGGGAGACCCGCAATGAAGACTCCTCGCTGCCCTCTGCTGTTCGTCACCGGCTCCATCTGCGCCCTCATGCTGCTGCCCCCGACATCGATCGCCGCCGAGAAGTTTGACGGCAACTGGCTTACGACCCAGGATTGTCCAGCTAAGGGCAAGATGGAAGAGCTGATCCGGAAATTTCCCACCGTGATCGCGAACAACAGGCTGAAGGGCGATAAAGGCACGCCGGGCGAACCTGGATACGAGGTGATTCAGGGAGAGATTGCCGACAATGGCGACGCCAAACTCACTGTTGACGGCGTTCTCGCCAACCGCGCCAATGCGCATGGCCTCCTCGCGCACAAGGGCGAAGAATACAACTACTCTGTCAAAGCGCACTTCGATGGAGACAAGGGCACAGGCACGCGCGACACCGGCCTCGGCATCGAGAGCCGCCCCTGCGACTTCACCTTCGTGAAACAAACGGCCGGCGCGCCGGCGCCTGCATCCGCGGCGACCCCGCAATAACATCACAGTTTCACCCCCTGCTGAGAGCCGCGGGCGAGCGCGCATGAGCTCGGCTGTTGGCACCTTCACCAGCTTTCGCCTCAGGCTCGCCATTGGACAAGCCTGGATGGATGATTCGGGCCTTCCCATTTTGAGCATTGGCCTTTCAGCCGTCCGGTTTTGGCTCACCCTGGTGCTTTCTTACGCATCTATTGAACTGTTGGCCTTCCCCGGTCGATACCGTTTTTACGAGGGGATTTTTATGGCCGTGCATTCCATCGAATCACCGATCGACTTTGCGAACTTTACAACCGCAGCGGAAGAGCAGGTACAGGACCGCACCATTTCCGCAACTGGCGACGAAATTAATGTTGGCGCCTTCCGCGGTCTCGCTTTTGCGCTGCTCCTTCAAACAGTGCTCACGATTCTGGGGTGCCTGAGCTGGGAAATCTGGCGGTCGCTGGCGCGCTGACTGGGACTGCGCGCTCCGGCTCCCGGTTGTCGGCTGCCAGCTCCATGCTGGGTGGCTGTACCCTGATTTCATGGACCTCCTTGTCAATGGTCACGCACGCAACTTTCCGGACCTCACGACCGGGGCCACGCTGCAGGATCTGCTCACCGCCCTGGGCCTCAAGTCCGATCGCGTTGCCGTCGAACACAACGGAGCCATCGTTCCCAGGTCCGCGTGGCCTTCGACCCCTGTCGCCGACGGCGACCGTTTCGAGATCGTTCACTTCGTCGGCGGCGGCACGCCTGATGATTTGGCCGCCCGTAATCCATCCTGCCCTCCTCTTTGTGCATTTCCCGTTGCCCGAAATCGGCCACGCGTGTACTCTCAGAGTCGCTGATATCCTCTTCAAGTCTCCATTCACCAACGCACTCGTAGGAATTTTCCATGAATCAACCCATTGTCTTCGTGAGCGGCAGCAAGGGAGGTGTCGGTAAATCCCTCACCACCATGGCCGCGATCGACTATCTAGCTACTGAGCATCGCTATATCCGCCTCGTGGAAGCCGATACCACCAACCCCGATGTCTGGAAGTCCTATCGGCGCACCGTCGAAGGCGACGTGGTGAGCCTCGACGAGGTCGATGGCTGGATCAATTTGGTTAATACCTGCGATGCCAATCCCTTTAAAGTCATCGTCGTCAACACTCCGGCGCGCAACAACGATGCCGTGCGCGCCCACGGCACCATCCTGCTCGACGCCCTGAAGGAGCTCGCCCGTCCTCTCATCACGCTGTGGGTGATCAATCGGCAGCGCGATTCGATCGAGTTGCTCGGCAACTACCTCGAAACCATGACCACCGGGGTCGTACACGTGGTCTGCAATGGTTATTTCGGCGAACAGACCAAGTTCGAGCTCTACCAATCGAGCGCCATGCCGGAGACCATCAAACAGCAGGGCGGCAAAAGCCTCTTTCTGCCGGACCTGGCCGACCGCGTCACCGATGAGCTCTATTCGCGCCGCATCACGCTCAGTGAAGCAGCACAACAGCTGAAGCTGGGCGACCGCGTGGAACTGCAGCGCTGGCGGGGCGCCGTTCGCACGCTGATGACCCAAGCCGGCATCTGAAGATCACCCGCCTGCGGCGTGTATTGCACCATTCCCGACCCTGGACGGCCTGCGCGACCGCATAATTTTTTGAGTCCGACTTTACTGCCGCTAACGCCGGGTTTGTCTACAACAAAGAAAGCTATGCAGCCACGCCTCCGCAATACTTTTCTATCGCTGGCTGTCCTGCTGCTCACCGTGCCCCCGGGTGTCGCATCCGGCCAGAGGATCGAAAACTACACGAAGGTCGGAAACAAGATGCCCCAGTTTTCCGTCGATCAGGCTTCGGGTGGCGCATTCTCACTCGCCGCTGAGGCCGGCAAGGTGGTCGTCGTCAACTTCTGGGCCACGTGGTGCGAACCCTGCCAGGTCGAGATGCCCGAAATGGAGACGCAACTCTGGCAGAAATACAAATCCTCGCCCGACTTCGCTTTCATTGCGATAGCCCGCGAACAGGATAAGGAGACGGTCGACCGCTTCCACAAAATCCACCCCGGCCTGACCTTCCCGCTCGCATGGGATCCGCAGCGAGCCGTCTATTCCCGCCTCGCGAACGGCGGTATTCCGCGAACCTATGTCATCGATCGCCACGGCGTGATCGTGTTTCAGGAGGTTGGCTACGGCTCGGGCTCGGTCGCAGCCATCGATCACGCTGTCCAGAAAGCGCTGGAACAACGGTAGGCCCCACGAGTTCCTCCAGTCAGAGGACGAGCTCTGACCTCGATACAGCGCCCAGCTTCCGTTGAGTATCATTCCCGCATGCAAAAGATTCGCTGGGGCGTCCTCTCAACGGCCAACATTGCCGTAAAGAAAGTCATTCCCGCCATGCAGCGCGGCCAGCTCTCCACCGTCAGCGCCATCGCCTCGCGCGACCTGGGCAAAGCCCGCAACGCGGCTGCGGCGCTCGGGATACCCACGGCTTATGGATCCTATGAAGAGCTCCTCGCCGATCCGAGTATCGACGCGATCTACAATCCACTCCCGAACCAGCTTCATGTTCCCTGGACCATCCGCGCCGCCGAAGCCGGCAAGCACGTCCTCTGCGAAAAGCCCATCGCCATGAACGTGGCAGAGGCCAAATCCCTGGTTGCCGTCCGCGATCGCACCGGTGTCGTGATCGGCGAAGCCTTTATGATCCGCTCCCACCCGCAGTGGACCCGCACCCGCGCCCTGATCGACGAGGGGCGCATCGGCCAGCTTCGTTCCGTCGCCGCCTTTTTCAGCTACTTCAACGACGATCCCCGTAACATCCGCAATCAGCCTGAAAGCGGCGGCGGTGCGCTTTACGACATTGGCTGCTACTGCATCCAGTCCGCGCGCTCGGGTTTTGGCGACGAGCCCACCCGCGTTTGCGGCCTCATCGACCGCGACCCTAATCTTCAAACCGACCGCCTCACCTCGGCCATTCTTGATTTCCCCACGGGCCAGGCGATCTTCACCTGCAGCACACAGCTCGTCCCGTACCAGCGTGTTCAATTCTTCGGTACCAAAGGCCGCATCGAAATTGAAATTCCCTTCAACGCCCCGGCCGATCGTCCGACGCGTCTCTTCATTGATGACGGCAGCGACCTCTTCGGCTCGGGTATCAAAACCGAAACTTTCCCCATCAGCGATCAATACACGCTGCAGGGTGACGCCTTCTCGCGCGCCATCCTCGAAGGGACACCCGTTCCTGTATCCCTTGAACAGGGCATCGCCAACATGGCTGTAATCGACGCAATCTTCCAGTCCGCCGCATGCGGCGAATGGCAAAACGTGGAGCTCTGACTCTAACTTTGCTCGACCGGTTCGGGATTCCCTTCGCAACAAAAGTCAGAGGACTTGGCCACTTGACCGTCCTCGGTTGGGTCGACTCGAGTCTGCGCGCCCGGCCTAGACCGTAATAACCACCTTCCCCACCTGCTCGTTCGACGCCAGAAATTCATAAGCCTCCCGCGTCTGCGCCAGAGGAAACGTCCTCGCGATCTTCAGCTTGAAACGGCCATCCACCAACCGGTCGTACACATACTTCTTTGCGCCCGCCACGATCTCCGGCCTCGCGCGAAACTCCATCAGCGAATAGCCGCGCATGCTGAGCCCTTTCATCATCGACGCCCGGGTTGGAAACGGCGTCGGTTGTCCGGACAGACCGCCATACTCAAAAATGATTCCGCCCGGCGCCGCCGCTTCTGCAAGCTTCTCCACAAACGGCCCCGCCACCGGATCGAAGATGATGCGCGCCCCCCGGCCGCCGGTGATCTCTTTGACCCGCGCCGGCAAATCTTCTTCCTCCGTCGCAATCACGAAATCCGCGCCCAGCTCCAGCAGTTCTTTCTTCTTCTTCGAAGTCCGCGTCGCCGCAATCGACTTTCCGCCCGCATCCTTCACGATCTGGATCGCCGCCAGCCCCACACTGCTCGACGCCGCCGGCAGCAGCGCAAAATCCCCCGCAGTCACTTTGCCGTAATGCACGAGCGCACCCCACGCGGTCAGATACTGCATCCAGATCGCCGCGCCCTCCGCCGGCGACATTTTGTCCGGATATTCGCCCAGCACCGCCGCCGGCACCACTGCCTCCTCTCCAAGCACTCCGTACTGGTTCATCGAATAGCCAGGTACCGTCGCCACCTTCTTACCCACCAGGTTCTTGTCCACACCGGGACCCACGGCCTCGACAATCCCCGCTGCCTCGTATCCAATCCGCGACGGCAGCTTCGGCTGCTCAAAATAATGCCCTGCCATGTAGACCAACTCCGCGCGATTGAGCCCTGTTGCCTGCACGCGCAGCCGCACTTCGTTTTCCTTCGGCTCCTGCTTTGGAGCCTCTTCCAGCTTCAGTTTGTCTGGACCACCCAGTTCGTAAAAACGAACAATCTTCGGCATTCGGTAACTCCTTTTCTCGTTAGATAAAAATCAGAGCTACAGGACTCCATAACATTACGCCGGGACAGCAGCGAGCCAACCGTCCACAAAGTGAAAGGGCCCGGAATCGCTCCCGAGCCCCCTGCTTTGCAATCAAGTCTTCTTACCAGTGGCCGCCATCATGGTCGGTGCAGTCCCTGCCGTCCTCCACTGACGTCAATACCTGCGCCGCGGCCTTGATGGTGCGGCTGTAGCATTCTCCGTCTGAGTTTTTCAATGTGTAAGTCTGCGACGTCTTGCTGCCCATCGGTCCAAGGAAATTCCCGCTTGCATCGAACGGTAGTGTGTCCGTCGCGTTCACCTCGTTGTGTACGCTGCTCTCGTACGCGACCCATCCACCGAGACTTGTCTTCTCATGCCTGTCGTAGGCCTGCTGTATGGTCGTGGTTTGATCGAAGCTGTTATCCGCATTCACCACAAACGAATAGTCGAGTGTGAGCGGATAGCGGAAGTGCTGCTCCGATGTTGTCGCATCCCATCCCTGCCGGGTTTCGCTGGTCGAATCCACAGTCGTGAGCTGCTGCACGTCCTGAATGTCTGTCGTCGGACTGACATCGAAGGTCTGGTCGTTCACGAAGCCGACGTTCTCTTTTACCGTCGTCTCCACGCGTCCATGCGAGGTGTTCAGCCATCCGCGAATGGTGAACTCGCGCGTCGAAGAAGTGTCGACCGTCCCTGTATAGGTGGGCCCGGTTGCGGTCGTGATGTTCTCCGTCACCGACGGTGTCGGCGCTGCGCTCAGCGTGTTAGTGATCAACCCGCCTGTCACTGTTGAGCTGCCATGGTCTGTGTACACCAGCAAATTCGCCGTCGCCAGAAAATAGCTGTCGGCATTGAAGACGCTCACGCCCACCGTGTGCGTTCCACCGTCGGAAAGCAGTCCGGCAAACGGCGTCAGGTCGACGCGATAGGGAACGAAATCCAGCGTCTGCACGCCGACAATCGGCTCCCACAGAAATGGATCGATGCCGCCGGTGAAAATCCACGGATACGCCGGCGCCACGCCAGCCGGCTGGCCGTCGAGGCTGATCTCTGTCTCGCGGAACGCCGTGTTCCCGCAACTTTCGAGGTTTGCGGTCTGATCGTTCGGCACGCAGAAATACCAGAACTCGTCGTTGCTCTGGTTCTGGGCGATTACGTCCAGATAGACGCGCTCCACATTCTTCGGCAGATTCATTGCCTGCGTGACCTGATCCGTCGTCGTGTTCAGGGTTCCCGCATCGCCGCCTGTACCATTCACCGGAATTACCATATCCGGCACGCGCGGTGCGCGATTGCGGTAGTCCGCCGGATAAAACTCCAGCGCCGCATTCGCATAGATAATGCCGTTATAGTCGACGCCGTCGTAAACCCCCACGTAATTGCCGATGTTGGCTTCGCCGGTCTGCGCGGCATTGAAGATCGCCGACAGGTCCGTCACATCGCGCTCCACATGCCATGAGGGACTAAGCGCGGTACGCGGTTCCGCCGTCGTTCCGTAATAGATGCTTGCGTGCCCAAGATAAAAGGCGGCGGTGCGATCGTATTGCGTCCCGGCGGTCACCGTGAAATCCGCCGTAAACACCACCTTGGCCCACGGTCCCGGACAATCCGCCGGCGGCGTGTAATTGAATGTCGCGGGTGTAAAGCCCTCGAACGCCAGATTGTCAAACAAGGAGACCACGCAGGGCTTGGTGTGTGGCCGCGACACGGTGGGCTCGGCCGTTATCGGATTCGACGATCCAATCTGCGGCTCGTGCGGGACGATGACGACTTGCGCGCTCAGCGTGCAGGCACAAAGCGTCAGGACAAAGGTGGCGGAGGCGATCCCGATCGAAAAGCGGGAGAATGCGGATTGCGGCATGGCAGGGTTCCTCTCCAGGGTTTTGGCGTTTCCGGGTTTTTTGAGGCCCTGCGTATTCTGGCCGTGGACGCAGCCGTCCCAAAAACGCTCAACAAAAAGTGCGGGAATCATAGCATACGACCAGACATTTTGATCAACTTGTCACTTTTGCACAATTTTCGGAGCAAAGCCTGCGAGGGCGCCCTCCCGAAATCCACGAAGACGCTCCCTGCTCGTAAGTGAGATCATGGCTTGGGCAAGCCGTGAACCCAGGGAGTGGCATTGGTGCGGCGTCTCTTCATCGTCGGGCTTTTCGCAGGGGTCGCGCTTTCTGTGGGCGCGGCCAAACGCGTGACCGTCGCGCAGCTGGAGCAGTCTCTGACCGCCGACACTTCCGCTCACAAACCCGACGCCGACATCGTCCGCCAAATAGCCGCCTTCGAATTGACCGAGCGCCTCACGGACATCACGCTCGCTCGGCTGGGCGCGAGCTTTATCGGCACACCGGTTGCCCCGGCCCTGCAACTGCTCGCCGACCAATCGGCTTTTCTCGACCCGCCTCCCGGCGAGCTGCCGGGCACCGCCGCGCCCGATGATGCAACGCAGCAGCGCATCCTGCACGCCGCACGCCAGTATGTGCTGGAGACCCTGACACGCCTTCCGGATTTTCTTGCCACGCGCACCACACTGCACTATGACGATGGCCCCTATGTCGCCGTCAAAGGACAATGGCCATCGCGCGCCGGCTTGCACCTGGTCGACCGATCCACCCGCGAAATCTCCATCCGCGATGAGCGGGAGAGCAAGCTACCCGACCGGCGCTCGGCCGTATGGCAGCAGGAGGGCGGACTGATTTCCGGTGGGGAGTTCGGCGCCACTCTCGGCATGATCCTTACCGATACGGCGCAGGGCAAAGTTGCGTGGAGCCACTGGGAGCAGACCCCGGATGGCGAGGCCGCTGTCTTTCAATATTCTGTCCCGAGACCCGCCTCGCATTTTGAAGTCGTCAGCTCCCTCCAGCGACAACACGCCGCCGAAACCTACGACGCTCCCAATGGCGGTGGACGCGGTGTTCTTGGCATTGGTGTGAGGCCGGGCGGCGGGCCCAATGTCTCGATTCTCCGCAGCGCCGCGGCTTATCACGGCTCACTCTGGATCGATCCCGGCACCGGAACCATCCTCCGGATCACGATTGAAGCTGAACTGAAGAGCGAATCGCTCAACCGCGCCGCCATCCTCGTTCAGTACGGACCCGTGCAAATCGGCGAGGGCACGTTCATCTGTCCCGTGCGCAGCCTCGCGTGGTCCACAGCTGTCACCAACTCGCAAACCATAGCTGACGACGCACCGACCGAGTGGCTCAACGACAGCCTCTTCACCAACTACCACCGGTTCGCTTCAACGGTCCGGATCCTTCCCGGAACGGATCCGGGCGCCAGCCCCACCGTTCCCGATGCGGCCTCTCCACCGTCGCACTAGTTGGGCCGCGGCTTCTTCTCCGTCTCGGCCATAAAGTACCCCCGCCGCGCCTGCACAATCACGCCGCCGCGGTTCACCGTCACTTTGAGCTTGTGATAACTACCGTCCGCCTTTATGCCATCCAGCGGAAGCTCGAGGAGATACATCACCTCCGGTGGCTCCGCCAGCTTCCTGAATCCCGCTTCGAGATCGTTGTTATTTTCGAAGAAAGTTCCCCCCGTGCCGTCGGTTAACGCCGCCAGCGCCGTCCCCGCAATCATCCTTCCGGCTCGGAGATACTCGCCCTGGAGCGACACACTGTTGCCCGCGCCATTCACAGTATTCAGGCTGGGACTATGCTGGCTGGCATCCAGTTCCGTCGTGTAGAGCCCTCGCGCATCGAGTGCGCTGATTATTACATTCGCCTGCGCGGCCCGATCGATCACCAGCGATTCCTCCGTCTGCCCATCCGCTTCCAGCGGCAGGAAACCCGGCGACACCATCACCAAAATGCGTTGTCCCGGCAGCGTGGACATCCTGCGGACAAACTCGCCCAGGTTCGCATAGGTGGTCTCGATGTCCTGCCGGCCCATCAACACGGCTTGCCGCGCGGCCGCGTCTGCGAGTCTCAGGGCGACGTCATAGTCGCGCTTCAGATCGATACCCGGATTGCACATCAGCTCCTGGCGAGCAGCGTCCTGCTCTGCCTCTCCATCGCTCTTGTTGACGATCAGGTCCGCCTGGTAATAGTCGATTTTCGGACAGTCCGCCGCATTCGAAGTGTAGGTACCGCGCGTTTGCACACTCGCTATGGCCGCCTGCAGTTTTTCACGATCCTGTGTCAGCCCGCTGTTTACCGCACCCGAAAGCGATACCACGGCAGCGACATCGGCTCCGGTCAGCACCGCAGCCAGCGCCTCCGACGCCGCCTTCTTCACATGTACCAAATCTTCGGTATTCAGGTGCAGATCGTCAAAAAGGAAAACGATGTAGCGCTGTGGCAGCAGCGACACCGGAGCGGAACCGTCGCCAACCAGATTCGGAGTGTCGATGCCGCCATCAGCAAGGGGTGCGCGACGCGCCACCGAGAAACCCGACAGCGTCCGCGTCTTCCCGTCGTCCAGGACCTCAAAGTCTCCCTGCTTCAGATCCCCGACGATGCGTCCATGCTGATCGCGCACGACCACCGGCACCACCACCCGGTCCACGTTTACCTGCAAGGTCGGCGTCGAACCCGGCGCACCGCTTTCATTCTGCGCCGCGCAGCAGCAGGCACCGTACGCTATTCCCGCCCCGACCATCGCGGGAAGCCAACACATCCTCGTTATCACGTCTCACCTTCCGCATCTCCGTGGCGTTTCCCTCGATAAATGCCCGGACTTTTGACGTGATCATACGCGGCTTGCGTACTTAGCGCCCTCTCGGATTCATGCTTCGAACGGACGAGGAACGAGGGTAGCGCTGTTCCGCGCATGCCCGGACCCGATTCCATCCTGCGGAAAGAAAATCGAGAAAACCGTCCCGTGCCGATCGCCTGCTGGGTTACTCCGCAGGTGCAGTCTTCCTCCGTGCTTGCGGATTACACCATCGGAAACCCACAGCCCAAGGCCAATGCCAGTGGTTTCCTTGGTCGAGAAAAACGGCTCGAAGATCCGCTTTCGGTTCGCCGGCGGAATTCCGCTGCCGTTGTCCGCAACGGTGACCCGCACACCCGCAATGCCATTGACCGAGCTACGCCGAATCCGAATGCGCAGCCGCCCGTGATCGGCAATCGCATCCAGCGCGTTGCTCACCAGGTTGGCAAAGACCTGGCGCAGCTCGTCTTCGAAGCACCAAAGCTGTACATCCGGGTGGCACTCCGTCACCACTTCGATCTGCCGCGACAGGAAGCGCGGGCGGAAGAGCGTCATGACCGACTGCATGGTTTCGGAGAGATCCGCGAACGTCGCCGCTTTCGACTGGCGGTGAAAACGCAGCGTCTGAGTCGTGATTTGCGAAACACGGGCCAGTTCCTCCTGCGCTGTTTCGAGGTATGCCCGCGTTGCTCCCGCCAGCTGGCCATCCTGCAGCGCGAGATAGAGAGCGTTGATCACCGACGAAAGGGGGTTATTGATCTCATGCGCGATCGACGCCGCCAGCCGGCCCGTGGCCGCCAGCTTCTCGCTGCGCCGCAGGGCTTCTTCGGCCAGCTTCTGATCGTGGATATCCGTGCAGCTGCCCACCCAGCGTTCTACTTCCCCCGCTTCGTTCCGCAGGGGCAGCGCGTGCGCCAGAAAGAAACGATAGGCGCCATCGTGTCGCCGCATTTGCAACTCAAGCCGATACGGCTCGCCCGTTTCGACACTATGCCACCAGGCGCGATTGACGCGCTCGGCCTCCTCGGGATGCAGGATTGTCTTCCAGTCGAAACCCGCCATGGTTTCCGCCGGAATTCCGCAATACTCCAGAAAGCGCTGATTGAGATACGTCAGCGATCCGACCGCATCCGTTATCCAGACCAGCTGCGGCAGGCTCTCCGCTAATAGCCGGAAGCGCTGCTCTCGTTCTCTCAGTCCAGCCTCTGCCGCACGCTGCCGTGTCAGATCGAAGACAAAGCCGACATACTCGTCCTGCGATCCTTCCAGCAATGCGTAGCCGCACAGGATCGGCACCCGCGACCCGTCTTTGCGGATGTACTCCTTCTCATACGGCGTGCAGCTTCCCCGCTCGGCTGCCTCCGCGATGTGCGCCCGATCCACCTCCGCGTACTCCGGCGGCGTCATCGTGTCCCAGCGCACGCGCCCCGCTTCCATGTCATCCCGCGTATATCCGGTGATGCGCAGCAGTTCATCATTGCCCTCTTTGAAAGCTCCAAAGCGATCCGGACGCGCGATGCCCATCATGTTCGACTCGAAGAGCTTCCGGTAGCGTGACTCGCTGTCCCGTAACGCTTCGTCGATTTTCTTTCGCTCTGTCACATCGCGGAAGTAAACCGTCAACCCGTCTGCGGACGGGTAGCAGTTGCACTCGAACCAGCGATTCAGCGGTTCGCCGTAAAACTCTTCAAAGTGCACCGTCTCGCCTGTCTCTACCGCCCGCCGATAGGCCTGCCCGAAGGCATTTGTCCTGTTCGCGGTGAAGAGCTCTCCCAGTTGTTTCCCGACAATATCCGCCGATCGCAGGCCTGCCATCCGCGCGCCGTTTTCGTTGTAGTAGATGTAGCGCCAGTCGTGGTCGAGAACACATAGTCCGTCGGTGATGCTGTCCAGTACGTTCTGCAGACGCTGGTGAGCCCGCTGCAATTCGTTTTGGGCCTGCTTCTGTTCGGTGACATCGGTGTGCGTACCCACCCATTCGACGATCTGTCCCGCCGCATCGCGCACCGGCACAGCGTGCACCAACATGTCCCGGTAAACGTTGTCATGGCGGCAGACCCTTTCTTCCACTTTGTAGGGAGATCCGGTGGCAATGCACCGATTCCACTCTTCGACGACCCGCGGGCGATCATCGGGATGGATCGCGTCCGCCCACCCGAACCCCAGAACCGCTTCGTCGGATTGGCCCGTGAAGGCCTGCCATTCCGGCAGCTTGTTCATCTGGTTTCCGCTCGCGTTGGTCGTCCACACGATCTGCGAGCTGGCATGCACCAGCGAGCGGTACCGGTTCTCGCTCAGCGCCAGCTGCTCCTCGTGGCGCTTGCGCTCCGTAATCTCGTGTACGGTGCCGCGCAGACTCGCTACCTTGCCGTCCTCCCAGGCCTCCACCTCTCCCTGCGCTGCCACCCACACCGTCTCTCCGTCCTGTCGATGGATCTCCACATCCATCGTGTAAGGCTCACCTAACTCGATGGCGCGATCGAACACCTCGATAAATCGCTTATCCGCGGGGGTGTGATTCTTCTGCTTCCGGAACTCCCCGTAATTCAACGCTGGCTGCGACGGGTCCATCCCGTAAATCCGATAGATCTCCTCGGACCACGTCGTGAGTCCGGTCGCGCAGTCGTAGCGCCAGGTCCCGACCTTCGCGATGCGATGAGCCTCCAGCAGCTCGCGTTCCCGCTGGCGCAGCTTGATCTCAAGCTGCTTGCGGTCGGTAATCTCCTGCACTGTGCCGCGCAGGCTCGCTACCTGCCCATCTTCCCAGCTCTCCACCTCCCCGCGCGCGATAATCCATCGCCGACCCCCGCCCGCCAACGGAATCTCCACATCCACTGAATATGGCTCTCCGTAAACCATTGCCCGCTCAAAGGCCTCGCTGAGCTCACGCAAGCTCTCCGTTTCCCGCATTTTCAGGATTTGCCCCGAACCCACCGGTTTCTGCGAGCGGTCCCGTTCAAAGATTCTGTAGATTTCGTCCGACCACGTCACGGTGTCCGTGGCTCGCTCCCAGCGCCAAGTCCCAACCCGGGCCAGCCGCTGCGCCTCCGACAGCTCGAGTTCGCGCTGCCGAAGGATCCGCTCCAGATTCTTCCGCTCTCCCACATCGCGCGAGATTCCTACCAGCCCAATCACCCGGCCCGATGCGTCGCGCGCCAACGATTTGACGGTTTGGAGATACCGCACCTGGCTTCCCGAACGAATCTCTTCTTCGAAGCTCAGAGGATTCTCGGCCGCAAACACCGCGTTGTCTTCTTCCACGATGCGCTCGGCCTGTTCAGGTGCGAAAAGCGCGTAGTCGTTCTTGCCGATGATCTCTTCCGGAGGCTTGCCGACGAATTGCGCGGCTGCTGCATTGATGGCGAGATAACGGCCTTCCCGGTCCTTCATGTAGGCCAGGTCCGAAATTCCTTCGATGAAATATGAGACGGGATTTTCGCGGGCCGCCGGCGCCTCGGGTGCGGCTGGATCTTCGATCACACCAGACTTTGGGCTCAGGTTCGAAACGGGGCGCAGACTCATAAGCTTTCAAGCAATTCAGGGACACACGAATGCCAGCACCCTGTTTTTCTTGACCCCTTAGATGCGCGGTCCGGAAAGTGGTTGCCCCGCGGAAAAGGGCTGCGCCGTGCGATGCGTCGGCCTTCGCTTGCCCAGGAGGCTCGAGGCCTCAGAGGCTATTGCCCTGTCCGTGAAATAACCCTGAGGCCTTATTTTTGGTTTTGGTTCTGCGAAATCTCGCCTTGTGGGTGGGAACTGAGTGCTGAATAGAGCCCAGGCATCGAAGGCTTGCCGGTTACCGGTGAAGCTCCCGGCGCCGCTGTATCTGCGTTTGCCGCTGCTGTTTCCGGGGCCTCCGGCATACCGGTCGCGGTCCGCTTCGAATAGATTCGGAAGTTCACCGCTACGTCGATTACCGAACTCACGGGCTTGCCATCCTTCACGGCGGGCGCGAAAGAGGACTTCTGGATCGCTGCTACCGCATTTTCGTCCAGCCCGAATCCAATGGGCCGATAGACGGCAACCGCGAGAATCTTCCCTTGCGGATCGAGGATTACCTTATAGCTCGCCACACCCGCTACCTCGCCCCGTTGCGCGAAGTCGTTCGAAGCGGGCACGACATTTTTCAGCAACCTCGGTCCGTCAATACCAGGCCCCGGATGTACGAGCGTCGAGTCCGTCGGCTCCAGAGACTTGTGCGACTGTTGCGCCTGATAAAAGAACTGCCAGTAGTCCGGCATCTGCGCCACCATCTTTTCATCGAGGTCGGGCGCGAAAATCTTATTCAGTGCGGTCCGCAAATGACCCGCGGACTCCGCAGGCGAAATTGTGGTCGGTGCTACCGAGGGTGCGGTTCCGGCTGAAGCTACCGTCGTCGCGCCTGCTGCGGGAGTCGCGGTTTCCGGACTCGCTGCGTTCGTGCTCGCATTTTCCTGCGCTGTATCCGCATTCGCTGCGAGTTTCGCCGTCGCGATGGCCGTCGCCGCGGGTGCAGAGCTCGCTCCCGGATTCGAAGGTGCTGCCTTTCCCGCCTTCTCTTTGACTTCCTTTTTCTTCTTTGGAATGACGACCAGCTGCCGGTCGATCACGATGACCTGATGCTTCTTCTTTGGTGTGATCTGGATGCGGTCGAAGGAAGTCGCCTGGTCTCCCCACGGCGCTTCGCCCTCGAAGTGCACGCCGAACCGGATTCCTTCCAGCTCGACCGTCTTTTTGGTCATGCGCACGTGATCGATGTTGATGCCGCAAAGCGTAAAGGAGCCCTTTGGCGACTGCCCGACGAGGTCTCCATTCATATTGAAGTGCAGGTTTTCATCCAGCCAAAGCCCACGCAGATACAGCGGGCGTCCCACGAGCTTTTGCCGCAGTTCGGCTTCGGTGATGCCGGGCTCGTTCCCGACACTCTGCTGAGAGGTCGTCGCTTTCGCGTCGGAAGAGTCATTGGCTGCGACAGGAACGGGCGCAGCAGCCTGCGAGTAGCTGAGAGACGCGCATAAGACGGGGAGGGCAAAAGCGGCAAACCACGCAGACTTCATCAGAACGACTCCGTACCCAGTTTGAGATGCTTGACCTGCGCGAGATTGCATGCACCGGATCGCGCCGCGAACCCACGTAAAGAAGAGCATTTCACCGAGGTATTTCCCTGGACAATAGCACTTTGGTTGGGTGCACGATTGTGTATCTTTGAAACGGCAGTGCCAGCGCCAGCCGGGATGAAAATCCCTATCGGGGCACGTCGAGCCTGCACAGGTTTTCCACAGGATTTGCAGGGACTTTCCGCAGAAAAATCACAGCTTAGAGACCGGCCTCGCATATCGCGCGGCTGAATATTCCGCATTTCCGAAGAAAATCGGCCCGTTGCAGGTGGGATATTATCGACGCTGATTCCTTCAACCTATACTTGAAGTATATTCAGGAAGTTTCTCCTCTGTAATCCAGACTGCGGGAAGACGACATCGAGGTTGCGCGAGCCCAGCGTCTTGTAAGCAGCCTCGCCCAGAATCTGGCGGAAATCTGTGGTAATCGCCAGATCGCGTCCCTCATAGAGCTGTTCGGGGGCCAGTCCTGGCCAACGTCCGTAGACTTTTCCACCGCGCACCGGTCCGCCGAGCAGGAACATCACGTTCGCATGTCCGTGATCGGTCCCACCGGTGCCATTTTGTCGGCACGTCCTCCCAAACTCGGACATCGTCACCACCACGATGTCTCCCGCCTGGTCCCCCATGTCCGTCCAGAACGCCGCCAGACCCGCACCGAATTCCTTCAGCCGTCCCGCCAATTGCCCATCGACACTGCCCTGGTTTTGGTGCGTATCCCATCCGCCGATGTCCGCGAACGCGGCCTCCACGCCAAGATTTGCCTTGAGGAGCTGCGCGATCTGCTTCAGGCTATTACCAAAGGCCCCTCCGGGATAATCCGCCCCTGCCGCCGGTGTGTACTTCGACGGATCGGCAGCCTTCAGCATCTTCACAGCCGCAAATGTTTCCTGCCCGGTTCCGTGCAGGATCGAATCGGTGCTTTCGTCGTACATCGCCGCGAATGTTGCCGCGGCGGGCGTCGATTGGACTCCGAAATCCTTAATGTTATCGAGCGCTACCGCCTGGATGCGTCCTTCCAGGGTCCGTGGCACCTCCGCCCCCAGGGCGACTGCCCGAAAGGGTGTCCGCGCGCAGTCCGGACATGCCAGGTCCTCGGCCTGCAATGCGCGGTTCAGCCACCCATCCACCGTCGCCTTCACGCCCGGCGTTCCGCTCTCCATAAAATCCTGCGCATCGAAATGCGAGCGCGACGGATCGGGCGATCCCGACGCATGCACAATCGCGAGGTGTCCCTGGTCCCACAGGGGCTTGAGCGGCGCCATTGCCGGATGCAACCCGAAAAAGCCATCCAGGTCGATCACAGCGTTTTCCGGGATCCCAATATTCGGGCGGTATTGGTAATACGACGGCTCACGATACGGCACAACGACGTTCAAGCCATCGGCCGCCCCGCGCTGAAAGATCACCACCAGCTTCTTGCCCTGAGCCTGCGCACTCGTCGCCTGCGCCATGACTGAGCGGGTCAGGAAGGTCGGGATCGACGCCGTGCCGATCACCGCCAATGCTCCACCCTTCATAAAGGCGCGTCGCGTGACGGGAGTGACCCGGCTCTGCATTCCTGGCTCGGCCGCCACGTCCACCACCGGCCCATGCACCGACTCATCCCACGCATTATTTGTCATCGATTGACTCCGAATTCCGGTTACCGCAGGGGCGACGAACAGGCGAACCTTCCGCCCAGGCATTATCTCTTCTTCAAACGCTGCGCCAAAGCGGAAGTTGCGTCAATAGCACGACAATGCCTGACCGCGCCTGACACTATTCCCGCCCACGCGAATCGCCGCACGTCCCGCCTATAATCTCAGAGTCAGCGGCTGCGCCTTTCATGCGTCGATTTCTTCTCCCTGCGCTACTCTTCGCTGGATCCCTGCCGCCCGCTTTCGCCCTCCGATCGGTCTCCGTCGCCGAGCTCGAGCAGATCCTCAATGCCGATCAGGGCAAGTCCGACAACAAAATCGCGAGCCAGCTCGCCGGCTTCAAACTCAACGAGCGTCTCAGTTCCGCACGCCTTGCGCGGTGGCAAGCTGCTTTTCCCGGACACCGCAGCCGCGAAGCGCTCCTCCTGCTTGCCGATACCTCCGCCTTCCTCGACTTGCCCTCCTCCGATATCGATCCTGCGGCGCAGCCCGACCGGGAAACCGAGCGTCTTATCCTCTCGCGCACCATCACCTATGTCACCGGGACGATACGCAATCTGCCCAACCTGTTGGCCACGCGATCAACCACTCACTTTGAAGACGATCCTTCGCAGCAAACGTTCAATCAGACCGGATTCACAACCTCCAGCCCCACCGTCCGCGCGCTGCGCAGCGCTGCGATTGACTCGGCAGCCGGAGATTACCAGCCTCTGCACGAAACCGGGACCTCCAGTGCGGTGGTCACCTATCGCGACGGACAGGAAGTAGAAGATGCCGCTCGGGAAAAAAAGACCGAGAGCCTGGCCTTTGGCCTCACTACGACAGGAGAATTCGGCCCCGCCCTGGGCATCACCCTCGCCGATGCGGTCCGCAGTCGCGTCCTCTGGGGCTACTGGGAGAACACCGCCGCGGGGCGGCGCGCCGTCCTGCGCTATGAAGTGCCCGAAGCGCAGTCGCATTTTCTAGTTGAGTTCCCCGTGCCTCGCGGTCTGGCCCGACTGCACCCTGCTTATCACGGCGAGATCGCCGTCGATCCGGCCACTGGCCAGGTGGAGCGTCTGACAGTTGTTACCGACCTCAAGCCGCCGTACGAGAAAATCTCCATCGCGACCGTCGTCGAATACGGCCCCGTCGAATTCGGCGAAAGAATTCACATTTGCCCGCTTCGGGGCGTCGCGCTCTCCCGCGTTCCCATTCCGCCCGATGCCGACAGCGTCGCGTCTGCCAGCACACCACTGCAAACGCGCCTCAATGACGTCACGTTCAGTAACTATCATCTCTTTCGCGCCGATGCGCGCATCATCTCCACGGCCGAAGCCGAGCGAGATGCCGAGCCGCCCACCGCTTCGCCGACGCCCACAACTCTCGCTTCTCCGTCTGCCATGCCGGCTGCAGGACATACTGACCCCGCGCCCATATCGACAGCAACCGCTGCTGCAGCTCCACCCTCTCCGCTGAATCCGCCAGCCCCTGCGCCGCCCCTCCCGGCTTCTGCCCCGCCGGTCCCAGCATCGACACCCTCAGCCGCGGTACCTGCACCCACCGCCGACGATGCGCTGGCTGCTCCGATCGCCGACTATCCCAGGACCGTTTTCCATACCGCCGCCAACCTCGTCCTCGTCGACGTCACGGTGACCGATAACGACCGGCCTGTCCTCGGGCTCGACCGCAGCCGCTTCCGCGTCTTCGAGGACGGCCGTGAACAGACCATCACCTCCTTCGAGGAGCATCAGCCACCCTCCACCCTCAGCGGCCGCGCAGCACTTGTTCAATTGCCGCCTCACACCTTCTCGAATATCCCCGCCGTGCCGGAATCCGCCGCGCTCAACGTGCTGCTTCTAGACAGCCTCAACACTCCCACGGCGAATCAGCAGGAACTGCGCCGCCAGATGCTGGTTTGGGCGGGGAAAATTCCCACGGGCACCCCGCTCGCGCTCTTCATGCTTTCGAACCAGCTCCACCTCGTCACCGGTTTTACCACCGACATCGCTCAGTTCACCCACGGACTTCAAAGCCCCGGGGCGCAATCCTCCATCGTGCCCAGCACGGAGAACATGCCGTCTGCGTCCGTCGCCTATCTTGCCGCATCCGACTCTGCCGACGCAGCGACCATGGAATACGTCCGCAGCCTGATGCGTTTTGACACCGCCACCACGAACTTCAACACGGACCAGCGTGCGCGCCTTACGCTCGACGCACTCCAGCAACTCAGCCGTTATCTCGCCGCCGTGCCTGGCCGCAAGAATCTCATCTGGTTTTCCGGATCCTTTCCCATCTCGCTCGGATCCGATCCTGCACTCGCGCTTGCTCTCGATCAGCACCCCACCCAGCAAATACGCGACGACACCGACGCCCTCCGGCAAACCATCGCTCTGCTCGCAGCAGCCCGCGTGGCCGTCTATCCAGTGGACGCGCGCGGCCTGATGCCGTCGGTTTCTTCCGATGCCGCGTACGTCGGGTCACCGAACTTCGCGGGCAGCGCGAGTCCACCCGGAGCCGGCGCCAAACCCACCAGCTCGCCCGACCTTTCCAGTGACAACGCAGGATTCGGAACGGGTACCGGCCTTGAACAGACCGCCATGATCGCCCTCGCGGACGCAACCGGGGGCCACGCATATGCCAATACGAACGACCTCACCAAAGCCCTCGGCCGGGTCGTCGAGAATGGCTCCAGCTACTACACCATCGGCTATGAGCCGTCCGTAAAAGACAACAACGGCGCCTTCCGCAAGATCGACGTTCGCCTCGCGCGTGGCAAATCCGACGGCAAATACAAACTGGCCTTCCGCCGCGGCTATTTCACCGAGAGCCCAACTCACATCGCCGCAGGCGCTGCCGAGGCCGGTCCGCTGGCAGCCGCTCTTTTGCCCGGCGCGCCGCCCGCGACCCAAATTTTGTTCGAAGCGCGGGTGCTGCCAGCCACCGATCCGGAGGCCGAGGGCCTCGCCGCAGGCACGGCCTCCGAACCAAAAGACGCACAGCCATATTCCGTCGATCTGATCATCGGGCCGCAGACCCTCAACTTCAACGAGCAGCCGGACGGCGCGCGCCTCAGCACGCTTCTGTGCGAGGTCGTCGCGTATGACGCCAGTGGCAAGCGCCTCAACGCAACGCAACGCCAAGTCCGCATCGATCTCCCAGCGGACCGTTATGCGCGTCTTCTGGCGGATAAGAGCGGCATCCGTGTTCACCTTGCTCTCAATGTTCCGCCCGGATCGACGGCGTTGCGCATTGCACTCCTCGACCCGGCGACTGCACAGACCGGCTCCCTCGAAATCCCCGTGGGACTCCGCGCGGCGAATCTCGCCAGACCTTGACTTCACGCGGCTCTCTTCGCTCAAAGCCCGATCGTGCCCTTTACACTGGGGGCCATCCAAGTTCATCCATCGCAGCAGATGTACCCTGTATCACGAGTGTCCGTCACCGCAATCCCATCCACGGCCGCCCTCGTTGACCGCCTCCGGTCGGACGATATCCGAGCGCTCGCTCGCGCCATCTCGCTCGTTGAAAACGAGGCTGCCGAGGCCTCAGCTTTGCTCTCCGCCTGCTTCTCCTCGAAGAATCGCGCGGGCGGGGCTGCCGGCGAGTCAGTTCGGGGCGGAGCGCTGTGCATCGGCATCACCGGCGCACCCGGAGCCGGCAAGAGCACTCTCGTCGATCGACTTGCCCGCAGCTTTCGTGAAGCGAGAAAAACGGTCGGCGTCCTCGCCGTCGATCCAACCAGCCCCTTTACCGGCGGCGCACTTCTCGGCGACCGCATTCGATTTCAGAATTACCAGAACGACCCCGGCTTCTACGCTCGCAGTATGGCTACCCGCGGCGCGCTCGGCGGAGTCGCGCAGACCACGGCTGACGTAGCCATCGTCCTCGAAGCCAGCGGAAAAGAGGTCATCCTCATTGAGACGGTGGGCGTCGGCCAGGATGAGATCGAAATCGCGCGCCTCGCCGACATCACAATCGTCGTGCTCGTCCCCGGTATGGGCGACGATGTGCAGAGTCTCAAAGCCGGTGTGATGGAAGTCGCCGACATTTTTGTCGTGAACAAGTCGGACCGCGACGGCGCAGACCGCGTCGAGCAGGAGATTCTCGCCCTGCAATCGCTCGCCTCAGAGCATCCGGCTCACACGCCACCCGTCGTCCGGACTATTGCTACGACCGGCGATGGACTTCCCGCCCTCGTCGCCGCCATCGAGACGATGCAACAGTGGCTGTTAAAAGAAAACCGCATCGAAGCCCACCGCGCCCAGCACTGGCAGCGGCGCCTCGATGCCATGCTCCGCACCGAACTCATGCGCCGCGCCCGCCAGCACGGCCTAACCGAAACCGAGCTCCAGGACCATGCCCAACGCGTCGCTCGTGGTCAGCAGGATCCGTGGGAGCTCGTCGCCCAGCTCACAGAGAAAGTTTTCGCCCCCGGGAACTAAAGCGGAAGGGTTACGCAATAGGTACCGGGCTCCGGAGCTACCCTGGCCTTGCACCCGTTGCCCTGTACCCTGCACCCTGTACTTATGCCTCAAATCGACCACATCGGCATCGCCGTTAAGAGCATCGCCCAGGCACGCAAGCTCTATGAATCCCTCGGCCTCCAGATCGTACAGGAGGAGATCGTTGAGCCGGAGCAAGTCCGCACCGCCATGATCCCCACGGGCGAGTCCCGCATCGAGCTCCTCGAGCCGACAGCCCCCGATTCGCCCGTCGGCCGCTTCCTTGCAAAACGCGGCGAGGGCCTCCATCACGTCGCACTCCATGTCGACAACATTTCCGCTACGCTGGAAACCTTGAAATCCCAGGGAACTCGCCTCATCTCCGACGACATTCAGATCGGAGCCGGTGGCCACCTTTATTTCTTTGTCCACCCCTCCAGCGCGGGCGGCGTCCTTCTCGAAGTCTGCCAGGATCCAATCGCGGACGTCTAGCAAACCCACGGCTGGCCAGCGCTTTTCTGTACGCTTTGCCCTGTACCCTGAACGCTGCTTCTTATGCTCCTCTCGATTGACACCTGTGGACCCCTCGGCACCATCGCGCTCGCTCGCTTCGAGAACGACGAATCCGAGATCCTCGGCCAAACCGAGATTCCCGGCAAAACCTACTCCGCGCAGCTGGTCCCGGCAATCCGCGAGATCCTGCACCACCACAAGGTTGCGCTGGCCCAAATTGCCACCATCATTGTGACGAATGGACCCGGCTCCTTTACCGGCATCCGCATCGGACTCTCCACCGCAAAAGGCCTCGCCGAAGCGCACGCCATTCCGGTCGTTGCCGTCTCGCGTCTCGCCGTCCTTGCCCAAAAAGCGCAAGCATCCGGCGCCGCCCTCGACGCCAGCCGCCATGAGTTCTACTTTGGCGACTATTCCGGACCCAGAGCGGAAGAATCTCTCCTCACGCCCGAAGAATTCCAGCAACGCGCCGCACTACTCGCCGGCAACCTCGCCGTTTGCGAGGGCTCCCTCCACCCTCTCGCTCCGGCTGCCACTCTCGTCTCGCCGCCCGCGGCCGCTGACGCTATCCGTTTCGCTCTCCCCCGTTTTCGCGCTCGCGTCTTCGACGAACCCACCACTCTCGACGGTAATTACCTGCGCCGCTCCGACGCGGAAATCTTCTCGAAACCCAAAATTCAACGCGCCCAACCATGAGTGCCGGCATCTCTCACAAAATTCGCCCCGCGACCGCTGCTGACCTCGATGACCTCCTCTCGATCGCCGCCTCCTCTCCGGAAACGCCGCAATGGCGGCCCGCCGATTACGCGCCTTACCTTACCTTCGACGCCTCTAACCGTTCCCTCCTGCGAATCGCATTCGTTGCGTTTTCCGAAGCCCACCCTTCAGGCCAAATCGTCGCCTTCGTCGCCGCCACGCTTCTGATCGACGGCGAACAGAACCTATGCCAGCTCGACTCATTGGCGGTTGATCCTGCTGCCCGGCGTAAGGGGATCGGCTCCGAATTGGTAAGTGCCATGCTTTCCTGGGCCGGCCAAAACAGTGCCCATCGTCTCATCCTTGAGGTCCGCGCCTCCAACGCCGCAGCAATCCGGCTTTATCAACGCTGCGGGCTGAAGGAAGAAGGACGCCGAACTCGCTATTACACTCATCCTGAAGAAGATGCCCTGCTGCTGGGTATGCAGGTTACCCCCGCGCCTCCCCACTCCGGTTTTCCACCAGAAAAGTGATTGAAGATCGGACCTCCCAGTGCTAGCGTGGTACGTCTCACTTTTTAGGTGAGCCAACTCGCCCGGCGAAACCACGATTGCCGCGGCTCCGCCGGGAAGGATCCCGCACCGGAGGAGTCGTCTATGGACCTTGAAGCGAACGGTCAGCCGAGTAGTGAAGCGATACGCCGTCTGGAAGAAGAGCATCGTCACTATTCGGAGAAGCTCGAAACCCTGCTCCAAAAAACCTGGCTTTCTGAAGACGAGCAAATCGAGGAAGTTCGCCTGAAAAAGCTGAAATTGCACATCAAAGACCAGCTGACCCTCGTTCGTAGTCAGGCTGGGAGTCAGACACGCGCCTACAGCGCCGCCTGACCTCACTTCGCCGCCCGTTTTTCGCTCCCCTGCGACGATTCGCCATCGCCATGGGTTTCGTGTCGCCCGGGTGCGCGTGGCCTGAGTATTTTTGATCTGGTCGGCCTTCCGGCCTGAACCCCCTTTCTGTTTCACTCCTCCGGCAATAGAATGAAAAGGACTTCGGAACGAACGTCCAGTTCGAATTGTGCTGCCGGTATTCTGTCCTTTTTTCTTCCTCAGGGTTTTCCTCCCGGCTCCTTTTGCATAGCGAGAACCGCGCGTCCTGGCCCGAATCGTCTCAGAAAAGCTGCGTTTTCATCTTTCTTATGGTGCGTGACGGATACTTTTACGGACTGGCACTGTCAGCAGTGTCCGCGATCCTGTGGTTTTGGACCGGCCGCTGGGGATGGGCTGTGCCGCCTCTGCTCTTCGCCGCTTTCTTTCTCTGGTTCTTCCGGGATCCGCGCCGAGCCATCCCTCTGGAGCGCGGCGTCGTGGTTTCGCCCGCCGATGGAAAAGTCACAGAGGTCGCGCACATCACCACCCCGAGCGGTGAACGCATTCGCCTCAGCATCTTCCTCAGCGTTTTCGATGTTCACGTCAACCGGTCCCCGGTCGAGGGCATTCTGCGCGAAGTGCGTTACCGCAAGGGCAAATATCTCAATGCCATGAACCCTGCCTCGGCGGAACATAACGAGCAGAACCTGGCCATTGTCGACTGCATCGAGGGTTACCAAATCTCCTTCACCCAGATCGCCGGACTTCTGGCCCGCCGCATCGTGTTCACCAAGCGCGCCGGCGACTACCTCGAACGAGGGGAGCGCGTCGGCCTCATTAAATTCGGCTCGCGCACCGACATTCTTCTGCCCAGCCACGCCGAGCCGCTGGTCAAACCCGGCGATCGCGTGCGGGGAGGAGCCAGCATTGTGGCCCGCATCCATCTTCCCGAGGGTGATCCCCTACTCGCCTCAGTCGGGGCGGAGCTTCTGGTTTGAGCCGTGAGCCGCAGCCCTTCCTCCGGCCCGGCGGCGCTGCCGGGTTCCGCGGGCAGCCACAGCTGCGCCGACGTCCGCGCGGCATGTTCATCCTGCCCTCTCTCTTTACCGCGGTGAATATTGCAGCCGGCTTCTACGCCATTACCCAAAGCCTCGAGGGCACTCGCGGCGAGCCGCACTATTTCGACCACGCCGCCCTCGCCATTGGCCTCGCTATTCCCTTCGACGCCCTCGACGGTCTGATCGCCCGGCTCACCAATACCGAAAGCGACTTTGGCCGTGAGCTGGATTCGCTCGCCGACGTCATCACCTTCGGAGTCGCGCCCGCTATTCTCGCCTTCTCGTGGGGCTTTCGCTCGCTTCCTCTGACGATGAATCACGACTACCGCGTGAAGCTGGTTCAGTTTGGCGCGTTTGTCTGTTTTGTCTTTCTGTTGTGCGGAGCCAGCCGACTCGCCCGCTTCAATATCAGCGTCAATCCCATTCCCAAGAATCCCGGCCGCCCCGGGCGAAAGTACTTCGTCGGCATGCCCATCCCCGCAGCCGCCGGCTTCGTTGCCGCCGTCGTGCACGGCCTCATCGGCCTGCCCATCTTCACCTGGTGGCTGGCCATCATCTGGGGTCTGCTCGTCGGTTTCATCGGATTCCTCATGGTCAGTACCTGGCGCTTCTGGAGTGGCAAGGAGATTAACCTCACCGGGCGTCAGCCCTTCCGCTGGATTGTTTTCCTCGGCGTCTGCATTTACCTGCTTTTCTTCTTCTCGCGTGAGATCCTGCTCGTCCTCGCCCTCGTCTATATGTTTTCCGGTGTAATCGCTCGCCTGGCTTATTCCTGGCGCCGGCATCATTCCGCCCATTCCCCTTCGCAGAGCCCGCTGGCATGACCGACCACCTGAAAATTGCGATTGTCGGCGCAGGCTCGCTGCGCGGCAAAGAACTCAACGACGCACTTGCCGACTCGCCCTTCGCCGACGCCGACTTTGTCCTGATGGATGACGAGGCCGAGCTCGGCAGCCTCGAAGCCGTCGGCGACGAGGTCACCTTCATCCAGCGCATCGATCCCGGATCCTTCGAGCGGGTCGATTTCGTCTTTTTTGCCGGTGACGAGCCCCTCACCCTGAAGCACTGGCAACACGCACATCGTGCGGGAGCCAGCATCGTCGATCTCTCCTTCGCCCTCGAAGGTCAGCCTGGCGTGCTGGTGCGCGCTCCATGGGTGGAATCCGAGCTCCCGGCCGCTCAGGAGCAGGCCGCGCCCAATCTCGAAACCCCGGCCATTGTTCCGGCGCACGCCGTGGCCGTCACTCTGGCGCTTCTGCTCGGCCGCGTCGCGCAATCCAGTCCAGTCCGCATCGCTTCGGCCACCGTCCTGGAGCCGGCTTCGGAGTACGGGCGCGCCGCTATGGATGAGCTCCATCAGCAAACCGTCAAGCTGCTCAGTTTTCAGGATCTGCCCAGACTGGTCTACGACACGCAAGTCGCGTTCAATACCACGCCTTCGTTTGGCGACTCAGCGAAATTCAGCATCGCCGCCAGCGAAACCCGCATCCGGCGTCACTTATCCCTGCTCTCGGCCGGACAGCTTCCGGATGTAGATGTCCAGCTCCTCCACACACCGGTTTTTCATGGCTACGGTATCTCGCTCGCGCTCGAGGTCACGAAGGCTATTTCGCTGGACCAGATGGAAGCAGCCCTCGCCGGTGAGCACGTAGAGATCGTAACCGCGGAATCCGACCCACCCACCAACCTGAGTGTGGCTGGTCAGCCGAATATTTTGGTACGGGTACGGCCGCTCAATACGAAAGACGCCGAATCAACGCGCTTCTGGATCTGGGCGGGCCTCGACAACCTGCGTTTTGCCACGATGAATGCGCTGGCCTGCGCGCTCGAGCTCAAACGACTGCGCCCCTCCGGCGAAGTGCAGTAGGTCGCATAGTCGTCCGAATCGGCGGCCGAAAGATCTGCCAGGCGAACAGACCCCTGGGGGGAAAAACAGATCAGCGTAACCAGGACAGCGTTCCTGCCGCGGCGGCGGGCATCGCGGATCGACCATCGAACACCAAAGACAATGGCCGCCAACAGCAACATGCCGGCTAAGCCGCCAAAAGAGTGGAGAAGAGATCGTCCATCGCTCCGCCTCGCCAACCACTTCTCGCTAACCGCTCTCTTAGCTGATCGCTTTTCGGCTTGCCCCTGCGACCGGTCCCGTAGAACTCCGCACCACCAGCGCCGGCTGGAGTCCGTACTCCGCGCCCTTACCGCCGTCCTGGCGGATGCTGTAGAGCGAGCGGAACGCCACGCGCGCGATCTCATCTCTCGACAGGCGCACCGTGGTCAGCGCCGGCTGCGTAAACGCGCTGATCTGGATATCGTCAAAACCGACAATCGAAAGATCTTCAGGCACCCGCAATCCCCGCTCGTGGATTGCACCCAGGGCTCCGATCGCCGTCATGTCGTTCGAGGCCAGCACCGCCGTCGGCCGCTGCTGGCCGCTGAGAAGCCGTGCCATCGCCTCGTGACCACCGTTCACCTGATGATTGCCCTCTTCCATCACGCCCGCGCCCATGCCTCTTCGCTGCAGGCACGCGGTAAACGACTCCCGCCGCACCCGCGCCGAGTGCAGCTTCACAGGCCCTGCGATAAACGCAATTTCCCGGTGTCCAAGTTTCACGACATGCTCCACCGCTGCGTCCACGCCCGCTGCGTAATCCACCACAATGTTGCTGGTAAGGTCGTGCGCCGTTCCGGTATCCAGAAACACCAGCGGTATTTCGCGGCTGTGAAACTCTCTGACCCAGCGCTCGTCCATCTCCGACGTCATGATCGCCACGCCGTCCACTTTGCGCTGCAGCATCCGGCTCACGCACAGCTCCATGCGCTCCGGATCGTAATTGGTATTCGCCACCAGAACTTCCTGACCGTACTGCACTGCGATATCCTCGAAGCTCTTCACCAGCTCCGGGAAAAAAGGGTTAGTAATGTCGGAAATGATCAGTCCGTAAAGGCTGCTGCGCCCCGATCCCAGTGCGCGTGCCCACGTGTTCGGATAGAACTTCAGCTCTTCGATCGCCCGCTGCACCCGCTCCTTGGTTTCGGGCGTCACTTTGTCCGACCCGTTGATCGTTCGGGACACGGTGGCCGTGGAAACCTTCGCGAGGCGCGCGACTTCCCTGATGTTCATAGTGCCGTACTAGAAACCTTTATATTCGATTTGCTTCAGACCAGGGAAATCGTTACATTTTCCCAGCACCTCCTTTTGACCGCAGGAACACCTCTCGCCACGGGGTCACCATGAAAATTTGCTTCTCCGCACGCGCCCTCGCTCTGATTACTGCCTGCTCACTTTTTTCTGCTTCCATCGGCGCAAACGCCCAGCAAGCCGCCAGCCCCCGATGGACCGAAGCCCAGGCCAGCGAATGGTACGCGCATCAGCCCTGGCTGGTTGGCAGCGATTACATCCCATCCAATGCCATCAATCAGCTCGAAATGTGGCAGGCCGATACCTTCGACCCGCAACGTATCGATCTTGAGCTCGGCTGGGCCGAAGGCCTGGGCATGAACACGATGCGCGTCTTCCTTCACGACCTGCTGTGGCAGCAGGACCCCGCGGGTTTCCGCCATCGCATTGATGTCTTTCTAAGCATCGCGGCCAAACATCACATCCGTCCGCTCTTCGTCCTGTTCGATTCCTGCTGGGAGCCCAACCCGAAGCTCGGCCCACAGCATCCGCCAATCCCGGGCGTCCATAATTCGGGATGGGTTCAGAGTCCAGGCACGGCGGCGCTTGCCGATCCCGCGCAATACCCGCGCCTTGAAGCTTATGTGCAGGGCGTCATCGGCGCCTTTGCCAACGATCCCCGCATTCTCGGGTGGGATCTCTGGAACGAGCCGGACAATATCAACGCCGACACCAGCAAAGACACCCAGACGAAGCGCGATCAGGTCAACTTCCTGCTGCCCCGGGTCTTTGCATGGGCGCGTTCAGCCCATCCAGCGCAGCCACTCACCAGCGGCCTATGGCAGGGCGACTGGTCCTCCCTCGCCGCCATGAACCCAACTGCGCGCATCCAGGCTGAGAACTCCGACATTCTCTCTTTCCATAACTATGGCTGGCCCGAAGACTTCGAGCACCACATCCTGCTCCTCGAGCAGTACCACCGTCCGATCCTCTGCACCGAGTACATGGCTCGCGGTGCGGGCAGCACCTTTGACACCATCCTGCCCATCGCGCAGAAGTATCGCGTCGCAGCGATCAACTGGGGCTTCGTGCTCGGCAAAACCCAAACTAACCTTCCCTGGGATTCCTGGCAGCGCCCCTACGTCCTCCAGGCGCCTATGATCTGGTTCCACGACATCTTCCATCCGGACGGCACGCCCTACCGTCAGCACGAAGTCGACCTGATCCGCGCATTAACCTCCGCTACAAACGGTGCGCCGAAATCGGTACCACAATGAAGCGAAAACCCCGAATCCTTCCTCGATCCGCATCATCGAAAAACACAACGGCCCTGGAGGAGAAACGATGGCAGCTTTTTGTGGATGCTGTGGAGCAGAGATCAGTATGAAGGCCGAATCGTGTTCTGTTTGCGGCACACCGCGCCACGGAATGATGAAAGCCGATCCGGCGTCAGCCGCAGAACCGACCGTGAAGCGCCCTTTTTCCTGTGAGTCCTGCAGAGAAACGGCGCCCCCTAAGGGCATCGCGGGCTGAGAGTGATCAAATAAAGCAAGGAGAGTTCATGAAAGTTGCTGCTCTGATCTGCCGTCTTCTTCTGGGGTTGGCCTTCTTCGTCTTTGGCCTGAACAAGCTCCACCCTTTTATTCCTGCAACCATGCCTCCCGGCGATGCGGGCGCCTGGTCCCTCCTGATGGTCAACCACCATTGGATGACCGTCGTTGGCTTGTTCGAGGTTGTTGGTGGGCTGTTTCTGCTTTCCGGCAGATTCGTCCCGCTCGGCCTGACCCTCCTCGCCCCAATTGTTGTGAACATCCTGCTCTTCAGTTTCCTCTTTGTCCCGGGCTCCGCAGGCCCCGGCATCGTCGTCGCTGTCCTCTTGACCTTCCTGATCTACGCTTACCGCGACTACTTCATCTCGCTCTTCACCGTCAAAGCCGAAGTTTCCTGAACTCCTTTACCTTGCTCTACGGAATAAATCCGATCCACCCCCGATAGCGTGACCGTCTCCACCACGCCATCCGGCCAATGAACCTCGACTGCATCTACTTTTTCCGCGTCCCCCAGGCCAAAATGCACACGAGGGTCATTCGATGACAGATAACTCCCCCCGCTCAGCACATCCCCCCTCTGTCGAATGCCGCCCGCCGTCAGATAAACGGTAGCCCCCACCGCATCCCGCGGACTTTTCGGCCCTCCGACTAACTTCAGTTCCACCCAGTGATGGTGATCCGGGCTCACATTTCGCTCGAGCACAGGAACCCCGTCCATATTGTTCATGACCACATCGATCTTACCGTCGTTGAACAAGTCTCCAAACGCCGCGCCCCGCCCCACCACCACCGCCGCCAGCCCGGTATGCTGCACCGGCGGCACAACTTCGAACTTCCCGTTCTGAAGGTTGTGAAAGAGCAGCGGTCGCTCCGCATAACTCGTTCCCCACTCCGGATGCCCATCGACCTGTGGATACACATGGCCATTGGCGATAAACAAATCTTTCCAGCCATCGTTGTCGTAATCCAGAAATCCCGCGCCAAACCCCACAAACGGAATTGTCGCCGCCGCTACCCCGGCCTGATAACTCACGTCTGTGAAATTTCCTTTGCCGTCGTTGTTGAAGACGATGTCGTAATCGTCGGAAAATGTTGTGCTGACGATATCCTCGTGCCCGTTGTTCTCGTAGTCCCCTGCCGCCAGCCCCATATTCGCCGCCTCGCGTCCATCAGCGTTCAGCGCAAATCCGCTCAGGTAGCTGTCATCTTCAAACGTCCCCTTTCCCTTGTTGATATACAGATAATTTGGCGTTGAGTCGTTAGCCACAATCAGGTCCGGTTTGCCATCCCCATTCACATCCAAAAACAACGCACCAAGCCCGTAGTATCCTGCCTTGTTATCCACGCCCAGCTTCTCACTAACATCGGTGAACGTCCCGTCGCCATTGTTATGAAATAAGTGGTCGCGCTCCCCGGGCAATCCTCGCGGACCGCACATGGTCTCCGCGCCACGAAACTGGCAGTTCGCATAATTTACGGTCCGCGATCCGGACACTGGCGGATGCACAAAGTCGAAGTGGATATACCCAGCCACAAACAAATCCAGCCGGCCATCGCCGTCATAGTCGCCGAAGGTTGCGCCCGTCGACCAGGTACCTAATTCGACGCCTGCCTTCTCACCCACGTCCGTGAACGTCCCGTCGTGATTGTTGTGGTAAAGTCTGTTCTTTCCATAATTCGTCACATATAAGTCCGGCCAGCCATCGTTGTCGTAATCCGCAGCCGCGCAGCCGTAGCCCCAGCGCCCATTCGCCACGCCCGCCTTCTCCGTCACATCGGTAAAGGTCCCGTCGTGGTTGTTATGAAAGAGTGCCGCCTTCGGTGCCGCGGCCTTCCCATTCATTGCATCGAGCGTCGAACCGTTCACGAAATAAATATCGAGCCAGCCATCGTTGTCGTAATCGAGAAGGCACACTCCTGGCCCCTTCGCCTCCACGATGTAAGGCTTGTCCGGAGTGCCCGACGTATGATGCCAACTCGTCAGCCCCGCAGACTTCGCAACATCCTGAAAGACTATCGGCCCGCTGTCGACAAATCCGCCCGCCGTAATCGGCCGATGCTGCTCATCGAAGACGGCCTTATGTTGCCCTCCACTGGCAATCCCGCCGTTCTGGACAGGTGCTGTGCCCTGCTGCGCATGCAGCGATAATCCAGCTAAGACCACAGAACTAAATCCGACCGATGAAATGAGAGAACGAATCATCATCCAGATGTAACTCATGTCCGATAAAACTCCTGCAGGTTACCCAGCTTTCCCCATAGATAACTCTGCACATTGGCGTCCATCTGCCGAACGTGGTGCAGGTCGTGATAGATCCATTCGTGCAGCAACTCGCCAATGGAGATCCGCCCGATCTTCGGATGGATTCCGCCCCGCTCCAGATCGCTCACCCGCAGCCCCCACAAAAACCCAATGCTCCGGCCCCGCTCCTGGTCGAACTCATCCAGCAGTTCGCCGGTTTCACGATCGCAATCCTGGCGGTCTCGCGCGACACCGTTCTCATCATTCACGTCCAGCGCCGGCTCGTCCGCTTCCAGCATCGCCTGGATGCGTCCCACAAAATCCCGCTTGTCTTCCTCGATCAGGTGCCCAATGATCTGCCGGATACACCACTTGTCGGGCGCGGGATGCCAGGCGGCCGCATGTTCCGGGAGCACCATCAACCGCTGTCGCACCACCACGACCGTATTCTTCAGCACGCGCACAATGGCCTGCAGGTCCAGCGGCGGATTTCTCGCCGCGTACCCCGCCAGCCTCTTTGCGTACTCCTCAGCAGTCTCGGACATTCGCTCCCTTGCCTGATAACACTGAACCCAAAACAAACCCGAGTATACCGTCGCGTCCTCTCCACTCGCCGCCAGGCGATACTATCCCCGATGCTTTTCCCTACGGTCTCTTCCCGCCCAACGCTCCTTCTCGCTCTTTGCCTCACGCCTTTGCTCTCCGCGCAAAGGTCCACGACGCCCGTCCATGTCCCCAGCTCGATTCTGGACGGCGACGTGGGCCAATACCGACAGCACAACGAGCCCGACATCGTCCTCTCGGTGTTCCGGGCAGGCGACCATCTTTACATCGAAGGCGCTCGCACCTCCCGCATCGACCTGACACCCGAATCCGCGACCAGCTTCAAGCCCGACTTCGATGCCCATTACACGTTTCTCACCGGCGCAAACGGCGATGTTACCGGCATCCACTTCACCGGCCCCGAAGACGACGTCCTGGATAAGATCTCCGCCGACCCCGTCCACAACCATTTCCGTCCCTACTCCCGCCGGGAGGTTATGATCCCGATGCGCGACGGCATTCGGCTCCACGCCGTCATTCTCCGTCCCACCGACACCCGTGAACGACTGCCCTTCCTCATGCAGCGGACTCCGTATGGCGTGGACGGCAGCAGTTCCGACTCCATCAACGCCCGCTATACCGAGCTCGCCGAAAGCGGCTACATCTTCGTTATGGAAGATATCCGTGGCCGTTACAAATCCCAGGGAACCTTCGTCATGATGCGTCCGCTCGCCGACCATCGCGACGCAACAGCGGTCGACGAGAGCACCGACACGTACGACACGGTCGCCTGGCTCATCAAACATGTCCCCCGCAACAACAGCCGGGTCGGCGTCATGGGCATTTCGTATCCGGGATTCCTTGCCGCCGAAGCCGGCATCGATCCTCACCCCGCCGTGCGCGCTATCTCGCCGCAGGCCCCCATGACCGACGTCTGGATCGGCGACGACTTCTTCCACAATGGCGCCTTCCGCCAAACCTACGGCTTCGACTACGTCATCGGCATGGAGTCCAGCAAAGAAAACGCCTTTGGAAAAATCGACGAGGATGCTTACACATTCTTCCTCAACGCTGGCTCTTTCGCCGCCGCCGGCAAGGCCGCCGATAAGGTCGCCGCCACACCTTCGGACAACTCGCCCGGCAAATCCACATCGGTGGAGTCCCTGCCCACCTGGCACGCTTTCCTCGATCACCCCGCCTACGATGACTACTGGCGCTCGCGTGCGGTCCAGTACCACCTCACCACCGTCGCGGTGCCCACCCTCGAAGTTGGCGGCTGGTGGGATCAGGAGGACCTCTGGGGACCCCAGGCCGAATATTCTGCGCTCGAATCAGCCGCTCACCACCTTCCCGCCGACCCCGCGCACCGCGTCTACCTTGTCCTCGGTCCCTGGCGCCACGGCTCGTGGTCGCAGACAACCCGCCACCTGGGCGCTCTCAACTTCGGCGAAGCCGCCGGCGACGAATTCCGACGCCGGATCGAAGCCCCCTTCTTCTCCTTTTACTTAAAGGACCAACCCGGCTTCGACCTCACCAACACCGCCACGTATCAAACCGGCTCCGAGCGCTGGATGCGTTACGGCGAATGGCCGCCCAAAAATGTAACTATGACGGATCTATATCTGGCCGCCGACGGCTCCCTGACTTTCGCAAAGCCCACCGACCCGACGGCCTTCAAGGCGTACACCTCCGACCCCGCCGACCCCGTCCCTTACCGCCGCCGCCCCATCCAGGCCACCTACGCCCCTGCCTCCCAGTGGTACACCTGGCTCGTTCAGGACCAACGCCCTGACGACGCCACGCTCCCCGATGGCCGTAAAGACGTGGCCGTCTTTTCCACCCCGCCCCTCGACCATGACCTCACCATCACCGGCGACGTCATCGCCGACCTCACCGCCTCAACCTCCGGCACTGACAGCGACTGGGTCGTCAAGCTCATCGACGTCTTCCCCAGCGACGCGACCCTAGCCGCCGCCTGCCGGGTAGCCAGCCGCTGCCTGCGCATCGACCCCAACGCCCAATCCGGAGCCAACCCTTCCGGCTACGAGCTCATGATTGCCGACGAAATCTTCCGCGGCCGCTATCGCATGAGCCGCACCAACCCGGAGCGCATCCCCGCCAATACTCCCGAGGAATACAGGTTTTCGCTGCACGCGGCCGACCACGTCTTCCTCAAAGGACACCGCATCATGGTCCAGGTCCAGAGCAGCTGGTTCCCTCTCTACGACCGCAACCCCCAGACCTTCGTGCCCAACATCATGACTGCCCAGCCTGGGGATTACCAGGCCGCCGAGCAGCACATCTACGCCACCTCGCACATTGAACTTCCGATTCCACAATGACGGCGGCAAGTGCCGCGGACATGCGGGACATCCCGGCGAGCCTGTCATCGAGTCCGCGTGTCGAAAATCAGAATCTATAATCGTCTATAAGGCTCCCTGTTTCCGGCCCGTAAAACGTTGCCGAATTCTCCGCGCCGCTCCGAGGAAATCGAAAGGACTCATGGCTCACAACCCCACCCCTCCGCCCCCCACCGCGCTCCCCGGCGTCAAAACTATCGTGGCTGTCGGATCCGGAAAAGGCGGAGTCGGCAAAACCACCATCGCCGTCAACCTCGCCATCGCCCTCGCTCAGCTGGGCCATCGCACCGGTCTCATTGACGCGGACATCTACGGACCCAACGTCCCCCTCATGATGGGCAGCAGCCGCCAACCGGCCATCCGCGCCAACAATCAGATCGAGCCCAACCTCGCGCACGGCGTCAAAGTCATGTCCATCGGCTTCATCTCGCCTGGCGACAAGCCGCTTGTTATGCGCGGCCCCATGCTCCACCAGATCATCCGCCAGTTTCTTCAGCAGGTGGACTGGGGCGAGCTGGACATTCTTCTCGTCGACCTGCCACCGGGCACTGGCGACGTCGTTATCTCACTCGTGCAGACCGTACCTCTGACCGGAGCCATCGTCGTGTCCACCCCCTCCGATGTGTCTCTGCAGGACGCGCGCAAGGCCCTCGAAATGTTTCACCAGGTCAATGTAGAAGTCCTCGGCATCGTCGAGAACATGAGCCACTTCACCTGCCCGCACTGCCACCACGAAATCGACATCTTCTCGCGTGGCGGCGCCGAGCGCACTGCGCAACAGTTCAACATCCCTTTCCTCGGGTCGGTCGAGCTCGTGCCCGAGATCCGCCACGGCGGCGATACCGGCCTGCCGGTCGCTCTTGCCGGACCCGATGCGCCGCACGCCGCGCAGTTTTACGCCATCGCCAGCCATCTCGCAGACCGGGTGCAGCAGCAAGCCGCGAAATCCGAAACCATCTTCGAGATTAGTTAGCAGGCCTGTTCCCTGTCGCCTGCCTCGTTGTGCGTAAGGCCGTGAACTTAGCAATCTCCTCGAAGTCCCGGTCCCTGTGCCAAACAGGGACGCCGTTTTCGATTGCGATCGCCGCGATCAGGCAGTCTACGGAGGAACGAATCGTGCGTCCCCTGTCCCGCCCGAGTCGGTAAATTTCCGCTCCCGCCAGATACAGGGACCGAGGAAGGGGATCGCTTAACAGCGGAAGCGCCAGAAATGCGTCGCGAAACGCATCGCTCCTCTGGCCGGGACGCAACCCTTGCAGAACCTCCTGAATCACGGGCCCGCACGTGGCGAAATTGAGAAGCTGCTCCTCAGAGATTCCCTTTCCGGCTCTCCCGTTGAGCAGGTCAACCCAGATCGAAGTGTCAACCAGAATCAAGCTTGTTTCCGCCGCCTCGATTGCCCGGCCTGCCGCGGCCTATCTTCTCGCATCTCAGCCAGGCTTCCATGCCATAAGCCTTCACCGAAAAACGAAGGAATCTGCTGAATACGGCGGACTCGCAGAACCTCAGCCAAGGCAAGATTTACCGCGGCGGACCAGGTTTTCACCTGCAATACACGAGCCGCTTCATCCAGCAAATGCGCATCCAGCACAAGATTTGTGCGTTTCATGCGTGTATTGTATCCTGCGCCGTCACTTTGAACCCCCATCGCTGGCGTTTCTGAATGTCAACGCTTGTCACTACCAGCTGCCTCCCTCACCCGCTACCAGTTATCCGTCACCCGTGCTACGCTACCCCCATCGGAGGACCGCATGTCCCGCTACTCCCGTCGCGATTTCCTCAAAGCTGGAGCCGCCGCCGGCGCCGTCGCCACCTTAGGCAATGTTCCCCTGTCCGCGGCAACGCGCAAGGCCACCGATCTCGTCACCCTCGGCAAGGCGAACGTCCAGGTCACGCGCCTCGCCTTCGGCACCGGCTCCAATAATGGATCGGTCCAGCGTAACCTCGGGCAGGAAGGCTTCAATCGCCTCGTCCGCTATGCCTACGACAACGGCATCCGCTTCTTCGAGACCGCCGACTCCTACTACGACATGCACCGCATGCTCGGCATCGCCCTCAAAGGCATTCCCCGCGACACATACCAGATCATGACCAAGGTGACGACCGAGGACCAGGTCGACCCGCAGGTCCGCATCGACGAACTGCGCAAACAGATCAACTCGGAATACTTTGACATCGCCCTGCTCCACTGGCAGCACATCGGAGACTGGCCCAACGTGACCACGCGCTGGCAGGATGGCATTGTCAAGGCGCAGGAGCGCCAGGCCGTCCTCATGCGCGGAGCCTCGGTGCACGGACTGCCCGCGCTGCGCCGCGTCCCCGACTTCACCTGGCTCCAGGTCGCCATGATCCGCGTGAACCACAACGGCACCCGCATGGATACCGAGGTGGCGGACGGCCCAGGCCTCGGCAATGTCCCGGAAGTTGTGGATCACATCCACCGCGCCCACGCCGCCGGCATGGGCGTGATCAGCATGAAGCTCGCGGGCGAAGGCGCCTTCAACCACGAAGATCGCCAGAAGGCGATGCGCTTCGCGTTCCAGACCGCCAAAGTCGACTCAGTCACCGTCGGTTACAAGAGCAACCAGGAAATCGACGAGGCTATCCAGAACCTCAACCTGGCCCTGGCGTAAGCAGGAACACTCGCCCGGGTCGCGCTGTGGAGGTCCGGTGCGTTCGCATCTGCCTCTCGCGTCGGCAAGTGCGGCGTTCAAATACATCATTCATTCACACGCGCCGCATACAGTGACCCGATGGAGGGTACACATGCCCGTCGAAATCGCGGAACTGGACAAGCTGCAGAGCGACTACAAAGCGGCCGTTGAAGAATGGATCGCGGCTATTCGTAAAGAAGAGGCTCTGGCGTCCGTGAACCACACTGTAGCCCAAATCGATCAATGGGAAAACGCGGCCTCGGACGAGGACGAAGCCAGAGACAAAGCGAAAGACGCGAAAAAGGCCTACGAGGACGCCTTGCGCGAGAAGTTCTTCAACTTCTGAGTTCGCGCAGCCGGCCGCCGACACCGAGTGAGTTCTATTTCTCGGCTGCTCCCTGTTGCCTGCTCTCAGTCCGCCGTCGTCGGATCGATCATCCGGCGAACCTGCGACACCCGATTCGCAGGAAATCCGCCTTGCTGCGCATGTTCTCGCACTGCTGTTTCATCCGGCGCGATGTACACACAGTAGATCTTGTCGTCGGTGACGAAGCTTTCCACCCACTGAATCTGCGGTCCCATCGCTCGCAGCACACCGCACGACTTTTGCGAAATGCCCTGCAGCTCTTCCGGCGTCAGCTTCCCGGCTCCCGGAATCTCGCGCTCAATCACGAACTTCGGCATCGTCTGAATCTCCTCGATCAAAGTTGGCCCGCCGCTCCAGGCAGGGCAGCGCCGGTTGATCCAATCGAGTGTACTGCGATTCTGAAACGCTGCGGCTTTACTATTCCATGTTGCCTGTTTCACTCCGTTCTCAAGACACGCATCGGTTCCACCGACGCCGCCCGGCGCGCCGGCCAATAACAGGCGAGCAAGGCCGACGCCAGCAGCACCACCCCCACCGCCGCAAATGCCAGTACATCCAGCGCCCGCACTCCGAAGAGCATGCTCTGCATCGCGCGCCCCACAAAGTAAGCGCCCACCAGCCCCAGCGCCAGGCCGATCCCAGCCATGATCGCGCCCTCCCGCACCACGGACGCAACCACACGGCCACGTGTCGCCCCCAGCGCCATGCGCAGGGCAATCTCATGCGAACGCTGCGCCACGCTGAACGCCATGACTCCATAAATCCCCAGCACCGCAAGAAAGAGCGCCACCACCGCAAAGCTTCCAAACAAAATCAGGGTAAAACGCTCGCTCGACATCGTCGTGCTGCGAATCTGATCCAGCGTCTCCGGCTGCGCCAGCGCAATCTCCGGATCCACCGAATGGACAGCCGCCGCGATGCTCCGCTCCATCGCCAGCGGTTCCTCCGCCGTCCGCACCCCGAAGCCCGCGGAAGGCCATGGAATCTGCCAGAAAGGAATCAGCATCTCCGGATTCTCATCTCGCTGATCCGCTGCGTGCACGTTGTGATACACGCCGACAATCTGCCACTCCTGCGGCGGTCCAAGTTTGGTCACCCCGGGAATCAGCTGCTCTACGGAAATCCGCGTTCGCAGCGGATCCCTGCCCTTCAGCCACTTCTTCACGAAGTCCTCGTTCACCACCGCTACCTTCACGCTTGTGGCGATGTCCTGGTCGTTCAGCTCGCGCCCCTTCACCAGATGGATTCCGAAGGTGGCAAAGTAATCCGGCGTCACCATCCCGAAACCCGTCCCGGGCCGCTGCGACGGATCGGCATACGCCGGGCCTCCCGCAATCGTGAAGGGCATCCCGAAGCCAGCCCCATACAACGGCATCCCGGTGGTTGCCGTTGCGTGTTCTACGCCCGGCACCGCGTCGATCCGCGCCAGAATCTCCCGGTAATACGCCGTGATCTGCGCGGGATCCTTCATGCGCGAATCGGGCACTGGCAGGAAGAACGTCAGCACATGATCGGTCTCCACACCAAGATCCACGCGCGTCAAATTCCAGAAGCTGTGAATCGCAAGGCCCGCACCCGCCAGCAGCACCAGCGCCAGCGTAAACTCCCCCACGACCAGAATGCGCCGCAGCCGATGCTTCCCCGCGCTTGTCCCCGTGCGCCCACCCTCTTTGAGCGTCTCGCCCGGATCGATCCGCGATGCGTACCAGGCCGGCGCACTCCCGGCCAGTACCCCAGCCGCTGTCGTCGCCAGCAGTGTGAACAGCAGGATCGGAATATTCAGCGTCAGCTCCGCCTCGCTCGGCAGCGTGTTTTCCGGCATCACTGCAATCAGTCCACGCAACATCGCGTAGCCCACGCCTACGCCCAACACGCCGCCTGCCAGAGCCACCAACACACTCTCCGTGAGCAGCTGAGCGACGATCGTCTTACGCCCCGCGCCCAGCGCGCTGCGCACCGCCATCTCTTTCTGCCGCGTCATGCCCCTCGCCAGCAGCAGATTCGCCACATTCACGCATGCGATCAGCAGCACGAACCCCACCGCACCCAGCAGCATCCACAGCATCTGGATCCGCTCTTTGGGCAGAAAGTCGTTCTTCAGCGGCTCCACATACGAACCCCACCCCTTATCGCTCTTCGGATAAACCTCCGCGATGTGCTGGGTCACCGCATCCATATTTTGCTGAGCCTGCCTGAGCGTTACGCCCGGCTTCATCCGCCCCATCACGAGCAGCCAGTGAAAATCGTGGTTCAACTGCTCCGGCTTGAAAACCAGCGGCACCGTCATCTGCGCCTGTTGCCGGTCGTACAGTCCCGGCGACTGCACCCCCACCACCGTGTACGGCTGCCCATCCAGCCGCAGCGTCGTCCCGATAATGTTCTTGTTCGACCCCAGCTTTGCCCACAGCTTGTGGGTCAGAATCACGACGTGGTTCTTCCCCTCCACGCCCTCCTCAGGCAGAAAATACCGCCCCAGCGACAGAGGCTCACCCACCATCTGCAACATCCCGGTCGTCGTCGCATTCGCGGACAAAAATTCCGGTTGATCCTTCGTCGCAATGTTGAAGCTCTGCCCGCTCCACGCGTTCAAATCCGAGAAGACCGCGTTCTGCTGTTTCCAGTCCGTAAAGTCGCCCGCCGAGACCCCGTTGTGATAGGTCTGAATTTTCGACCAAACCATCACCAGCTGATTTGGCTCCGGATAGGGTAACGGGGCCAGCAGCGTTGCATAATCCACCGTGAAGATCGCCGTATTCGCGCCGATCCCCAGCGCAAGTGTCAGCAAAACCGTGAAAGTAAGGCCAGGATTTCTCCCCAGCATGCGTAGACTGAAGCGGAGATTCTGCAGCAGATTGTCCATGATCATCTCCTGTGGCGATGCAGCGCAGTTCGCGAAGACGCGCGGCATTCGAGCGGGTCCATTGGCGCGACCCGACCCATCTGTTACGCAACGTAGCATACTCCGGTTCCATTCCTGGGAAATTGAAGATGTGGAAAACGGGCGAGGCGCCCCAACCTTATCCGACTGCGTATTCCCTATTCCCTGTTCGCTATTCCCTGTTCCTTGTACCCTGTACTGTGACCGTGATGAAACCCACACGCCTCTCCCCGGCCGTCGGAGTTTGTTTTCTTGTTTTGTTCGCTCTGGCCCGAACCCCCGTCCCTGCGCAAACCACTTCGCCCACGTCAGCTCCTTCCCATCGCGGCACCGCGCATGCCAAAGATGCCACCACGACCGCGCCGCCCAGCGCCTGGAACGATCACCCCAAACTCGCCATCATCCTCGTGATCGACCAGTTTCGCGGCGACTATCTCGACCACTTTCGTGCCGACTTCAAAAACCGCGGCTTCAACCTCTTCCTGCAGAAGGGCGCTTACTTCCCCGACTGCTACTACGATTACGCCAACACCAAAACCGCTCCTGGGCACGCCACCATCGGTACCGGGGCTTACACCGACGGACACGGCATCTCCTCCAACGACTGGTGGGACCTGGCTCGCAATCAGGATCGACCTGTGAGCTCCGTCGAAGACGAGCATTACCGTCTCGTCGGCGAGCCGGACTCCAGCCTCCCGTCCAATGTTCCGGGCGCACCCGACACCGCCCCCAAATTCATCACCGGCAGCTCGCCGCGGAATCTGCTCGCCTCCACCGTCGGCGATGAGCTCCGCCTCGCGACAGGGGGGCAGTCGAAGGTTTTCGGTGTTTCTCTGAAGGACCGCGCCGCCATCCTTCCCGCCGGCGCAGCAGCCAACGGCGCCTTCTGGATCGATCCGATCTCCGGCTATTTCGTCACTTCAACCTTCTATATGGCGCAGCTTCCGGATTGGGCAACGCAGTTCAATACCAGCGGCCGCATCGCTCAGGCCGAACAGGAAGCCAACGCGCCCGCCAACACAACCGAGTTCTACGACCTCGTTGGCCGCACGCCTGCTGCCAATTCCTACGAGCTCGACTTCGCTCAGGCCCTCATCCAGGGCGAGCAGCTGGGCCAGCGCAATGTTACCGACCTGCTCACCATCAGCCTCTCCGCCAACGACATCATCGGCCATCAGATGGGTCCTGACTCGACCTACGAGCAGCAGATGGTCGACGCCCTTGACGGGCAACTGGACACTTTCTTCACCTGGCTGGATAAGAACGTGCCGGGCGGCCTCGGCAATGTCTGGATAGCCCTCACCGCCGACCACGGCATCGCACCCGTTCCCTCCACCGCCGCGCAGTTGGGACTGAACGCCGCGAGCGTGGACCTCGATAAGCTTTCCGCCGCGCTCGATTATGCCCTCAACATGAAATTTTCCCCAGGCGAGAAAGTCGAGTACATCCTTCCCCATCAGGAGTTGCCTTACATCTCACTCAGCCAATCCGAATTCATGAAGGCGGGCATCAACGAGCAGGAAGCCGAGTCAGCCGTACAGCAGCTGCTGCCGGATGCGGTTGCTTCACTCGTGCCAGCAGCCCCGGAACCGCCGCCCAGCGATGCGCCCGCCCCCGCCCCCGATAGTGCGGGTACTCAGCCTGCAACTCTGCCTTCGGAAACCCGCCTGCCTCCCCACCCGGTGCTCTTCCGCAGTTATACCCGCCAACAACTCGCCGACGGTCCGTTTCCGCCGACAGCCTGGGGTGAGTTGCTCGCCCACAGTTACTCGCCCAACGGTGGCTGGTACATCATGGTGATCCCGGCCGACTATCAGATGGAGACGCTGAGTTCCATTCAGACCACGCACTTCAGTCCGTGGTCCTACGACCGCCATGTCCCGCTCGGCTTCTATGGGGCGCCCTTCGCGCCCGGCATCTATCGCGGCCGCGTCCAGCCCGTCGACATTGCGGCTACTTTTGCCGCGCTCCTCGGGATCAATCAACCTTCGGCTTCCATCGGACACATCCTCACCCAGGCTCTCAAACCGGCGAGCGAAGTGAGCTACCCTAAACCGGTTCCTGCGCCGCATGCTCGTCACGCAGCGGCTACACGACACACCGCGGCGGCCAACCCGAAGGCAATGCATCCATGACCGCTGCCGCGTTTTCGCCAAAGGCCTTTCTGAACGCTGAACGCCGAACGCTGATCGCTGCGCGCCGTTGTTTGCCCTGTGCTCTGCGCTCTGAGCTTTGTCGTTTCCCGGGACCCCGCGCATGAAGTCCGACATGCGCGTGCAACTCTGCGGGTTCGACCTGGTCAACCCTGTTATCGCCGCGAGTGGCACCTTCGGGTATGGCGTTGAGTTCGAGGACATCGTCCACTTCAAGAGAATTGGCGGACTCGTCACCAAGGGCATCTCCTTCGAACCCATGGGCGGTAATCAGGCGCCACGACTCATTGAAACGGCCGCCGGCATGATCAACGCCATCGGCCTGCAAAATATCGGCGTGGAAAAGTTCATCGCGGAAAAGCTGCCCCCGCTGCGCCGCTACCCGTCCTGCGCGGTCATCGTCAACGTCTTCGGTTACACCATCGAGGACTACATCGCGGTCGTCACTCGCCTGAACGATGCCGAAGGCATTGCGGCTTATGAGATCAATGCGTCCTGCCCCAATACCAAACACGGCGGTCTCAGCTTCGGGTCCGACATCGAAATGCTCTTCGATCTGGTCTCTCGCACCCGCTCCAGATCAACACGCCCTCTGATCGTGAAGCTGTCTCCCAACGTCACCTCCATCGCCGCCATGGCTCACTCCGCGCAGCGAGCCGGCGCCGACGCCATCTCTCTCGTCAACACTTTCCTCTCTCTCTCCATCGACGTTGAAACGCGCCGCCCGCGCCTCTGGAACATCACCGGCGGCCTCTCCGGCCCGGCCATCAAGCCCATAGCCGTGCGCATGGTCTGGGAGGCTGCCAAGGCCGTCTCGATCCCCGTTATCGGGTTGGGCGGTATTGCCACTCCCGAAGACGCCGTCGAATTTCTGCTCGCGGGCGCCACCGCCATTCAGATCGGCACTGCGAGTTACGCAGATCCACGAGCCACCGAGCGCATCGCCCAGGGACTCGAACAGTGGTGCGCCCGCCATCACGTCGCCCGCGTCGCCGACCTCACCGGCGCAATCGATCTGTCACTGCCCAAGCCATCACCATCCTGAAGACCGAAGGGCCATCGTGGTTCGTGGGCTCTGGCGGCGAAAGAAAGCTCCCGACGCTGTACGCTTATAGCTGACCGCCAGCTCATGGGACTTCTCAGCCATCTCTTCTTTCCCTGGGGCATCATCCTCCAGGCCCTCGCCATCCTCCACTTCATCCGCCGCCGTCCCGACACTTATTGGATCTTCGTGATTCTCTTCCTCGGCCCGCTCGGTGCCCTCATCTACCTTTGCGTCGAAGCAGCTCCCGATCTCAATTTCCTCAGCCGCCAGTCTGCCCGTGGGTTCTCCCGCCGCAAACGCATCCGCGAGCTCGAAGCCCTCGTCCAGGTCAACTCCGCAGTCGGCAACTTTGAAGAACTCGGCGACCTTTACATGGACGAAGGCCGTCTCCCACAGGCTCGCGCCGCTTTCGACAAGTCCATAGCCGGTGGGTCGACGACGCTCGACCCCTTCTACAAACGTGGAGCCTGCGCTGTACTCACGGGCGATGCCGCAGCCGCCATCCCGGACCTCGAATACGTCGTCGCCAAAGACCCCACCTGGGATTTCCATCGCGCTCAGGGACTGCTGGCTCATGCCTACGCTCTCATCGGCCAGAAGAAAAACGCGGAAGCTCTCTTCCGCCAGGCCACGGTGACCTCTACGATGTCCGAAACCTACCTGAACTTCGCCGAGTTGCTGGCCTCCGAAAATCGCAATGCCGAAGCTCGCGAGTGGGCCCGTAAGATACTCGAGAAGGCTCCCGCCATGCCGGCCTATTTGCGCCGCCGCGAGCGCCCCTGGTTTCGTAAAGCCCGCAAATTCCTCAAACGCGTACCCGCCTGACCGTTCTGCAGCATTTGAGGCCGGCAGGCTGTAACCTGCTCCCGCGCCTTGTACCCTGACTGCATGCTCCGATCTACCCCCATCTTTCTTGCCGCACTCCTGATCTCACCGGTGACGAGCGCACAAAACGCCACGACCGATCAGTCTCTCGCCGGGACCCATTCGATCGGCGATGCCATCCGCTCCCAGGAAACCGGCGGACAATCCGCCCCTAATCCCACCGAGCACGTCCATGCCCGCGGGCTTACCTCCCTGGCCATTCAGACCAGCACCCCACCCATCCACATCCTCTACGTCCACGGCATCAACCAGGTGGGGCCCAATGATTCCGATATGCTCCGCAAGGCCATCTGCCGGTATGTCGGCGAGTGCAAGGTCAACCGTCTGGAACGCATCTACGCCGAAGGTCCCTTCGCCCTCAACACCGCGCCGCCCACCTTTGCCTATCTGGGCCGCCGCATCTGGAACACGCCCGAGGACTGGAGCGCCTCGGCTCCGTTCATCGACCGCTACGAAATCTCAGGCGGGCCGCATATGTCCATCCTGCTCGACGAGCTCAACTGGTGGCCGATCGTCTACCCTTTCAAATGCAAAGCGCTCATCGCACCCGACGCGCACCTTACCGGCCCCTCCAGAACGCAGATCGATATCTGCAACGCCAGCCCAGGCGGCACGCAGGCGGATCCAGCCCATCCCGGGCGCTTTCTCCAGTACCAGTGGATGCCCGATGCCGAAGCCGCTGCGCTACTGCATCTGCATCGGCATGCGACGTTCATCAACCGCAACCTCAAAAATTCACTGATGGACTGGGGATTCGGCGACGCCGTCCTTGCCCTCGGCCCCGTGCAGCAGATCCTCACCGCCGCCATCCGCGAGCTTCTCATCGAGTCGCTGCAGACTTCCGGCATCGACCCGGCCACCGCACGCGCCAACGACGCCGGCCCGGAGTTTTTCTTCATCACCCACAGCCTCGGCAGCTATCTCTCGCTTGCCGCCCTCGATCCGGACTCGGCCGCCGCGAACCAGCTTGCGGGTCCCCCTTCGGCAGCGTCTCTCCCGCAGTTTGCTCTCTCTGACGATCAGAAGAGAGCTGCCGCCTACTTCTCTGCGCACACGGCCGGCTTCTACTTCCTCGCGAATCAAATTGAATTGCTCGAGCTCGCCCATCTGACCATCGAGCAGCAGCCCCCTGCGCCCTGCCCCGTCGCGCTTCCCTCTGCGTCGGACAGGGTGCCGGCGGCCAAGGCCCAATCAGCGCCGCCAACTTTCTCTGCCCCGTCCGGAACCAGTCCGGCAGGGAGCTCCATCTCCAGTTGGCAATGCCGCCGCCAGATGTACCTCGACCAGCGCAACCAGCAACACGGCCCCAACCTCCTCGGCCCCCAAATCGTCTCCTGGAGCGACCCCGACGACCTTCTCTCCTGGAATGTTCCTCTGATTCCCCCGGTCCGCGTCGTCAACCTGCATGTACACAATCGGGCCTTTAAGATTCCGCCCTTCATCGTCTCGCCCACCGGCGCCCACGCCAATTACGCCGAGAACCCAAAGGTACTTCGCGTCATCTTCAAACCCACGCCCGCCTCTTGAGAAGGGACGCAAGGAAAAGTCAATCCCCAGCGACACTTTCTGGGATGTTTACGCGGAAACCAGCTCCGAAAAATCCGCAATCGTCGAAAATCTGTTCAGAATCGCAGCAATCAGTCCCAGGCGGTTCCTCCGTAAGGCAGCGTCGTCAACCATTACCATCACCTTGTCGAAGAACAGATCGACGTGCGGGCGCAGTGTTGCAATCTGTTCGAGAGCCGCGACATACTCGCGGCGCTTGCGATGACCTTCCACATGGATGTCCAGATGAGCCGAGTGGGTCGCAAGAGCAGTCTCAGCAGGATCGATGAGCAACTTATCGCTAAAGACGGCGCTCTCCATTTCCGATCGCGTGAGCATGCCCTTTTCTTCCGCCTGGCGCAAAATATTCTTGATCCGCTTGAACGCCGCTGCAATCGCCGCCAGGTCCTCGGAGCCGCGCACCGCCGTCAACGCTTCAGCGCGTGCGATCGCGTCCCTGATGTTGTCCGAAGGCACGGCGAGCACTGCGTTCACCACGTCGTAGGCAATACCGCGAACATCCCGAAGCCAGAATTCCAGACGCTCCCCAAATAAGTCACCCAGTTTGGCCTTCGTTTCTTCAGACAACCCCTGCGGCACAGCCTGAATCAGGTCGGAGCGCACCAGCGGCAGTCCCGTCTCCGCGAGAATCTTGACGATAGCGTTCGCGGCCCGCCGCAAGGCAAACGGATCCTTCGAACCGGTTGGTTCAAGGCCGATCGAGAACATCGCCGCAATTGTCTGCATGCGATCCGCAATCCCCAGCAGCTGCCCTTCCACTGTGGGCGGAATCGCATCTTCCATCGCCGCCGGCGAATACTGCCAGTAGATGGCCTGCGCCACCGTCTCACCGAGCCCCTGCGCGCGCGCATATAAACCGCCAACAATGCCCTGCAGCTCGGTGAATTCCTTCACCAGCTCGGTTGTCAGGTCGGTCTTTGCTACGCCCACTGCTTCGATCAGCGCCTCCCGATCCAGCGCCACGCCGCGCTCCGTCAGCAATTTCGCCAACCGCCCGGCGACCTGCAGATTCGCCTGCGTCTTGTCCCAATAGCTCCCCAGCTCTTTGTGCCAGGTTACAGACTTCAGCATTTCCACGCGACCTTCGAGCGGGATTTTCTGATCCACTGTCCAGAAAAACCGTGCGTCGCTGAAGCGCGCCCGCAACACCCGTTCGTGGCCGTGCCGGATGGTCTCGATCCCCGTCTCTTCCGGGTGTGTGTTCAGCACCGCCAGAAAATAAGCCTGCAGCTTACCCTTCGCATCCTCGACCGCGAAGTACTTCTGGTGATCACGCATCACCGTCACGAGAACCTCGTCCGGCAACTTGAGATACTCGGGATCGAAGTTTCCCAGCGCCACTGACGGCCATTCGGTCAAATGCGTCACCGTTTCCACCAGCGCCGTATCCTCGCGCCAGCGGGCATTCGGAATGCTGCGCGTCTCCAGATCGAGCGACTTGCGGATGCGATGGCGGCGCAGGGCTACATCCGCCGTAACATTGGCCGCTTCGAGGACACCGACGTAGTCATCGGGGTGGTCGATCGTCACCGGCGCGTCACCGTGCAGGATGCGGTGTCCGAAGCTGTGTTTCGATGCTCGCACGCCGGCAAACTCCACCGGGAGAACCGCGTGATCCAGCAGCGCAACAATCCAGCGGACCGGCCGAACAAACCGCTCCGGCTTCAGCGGCCTCCAGTACATATTCTTTGGCCAGTAAATCGCGGCCAGCTCCGCCGCCAGCAGATCGCCCAACACCGCTACAGCCTCGCGGCCGCGGTGCAACACCTTCGCGCCGACGTAATCACCCTTGGCCGTGTTGACCTTCTCGAGCGCCCCCACCTCGACGCCTGCCTTGCGGGCAAAGGCCTGCGCCGCCGGGGTCGGCTGCCCGTCCTTGAAAGCTACACTCCACGCGGGACCGGTCATCTCCTGACGGTTATCCGGCTGACGCTTCAGAACGCCGTTCACCTGCACGGCGAGCCGTCGTGGCGTCGAATAGCTGTGAATCTCGTGCTCTTCGGCCAACAGCCGCTCTCGGCGGAGCAGCTCTACCACCCGCTCGGTCAGCTCCGCTTCCGCTGCTGCAATCATGCGCGCCGGAATTTCTTCAAGTCCCGCTTCGAACAAAAGGTCTGCCATCTACGCGGCCCCCACTCTCTGCCGCTGCGCAGCGTACGCTTTCGCCACACCCACGACCATGTTGCGAATGCGCGCCATTACAGCAACCCGTTCGGTCACGGAGATGGCCCCCCGCGCATCCAGCAGGTTGAACAGGTGCGAGCACTTCAGACAAAGTTCATACGCACCCAGAATCGGGAATCGTCGCAGCGCCACACGCACCTCTTCTTCCGGCGGCGTTGCCCCTCCGTCGTCCATCACGCGGTCGTGAATCTTCCCGTGCCGCTCGGCCGTTTTTTCCGTCCTGAAGTTCCGGTTGAATTCGTCGAGCAGCGCCTGGCACTCCGCCTCGTAGAGGCGAAGGTGCTCCCAAAGCTTGCTTACATCCGCCGCCTCGAAGTTATAAACAGAGAGCTGCAATTCCTCCTCGAGGCGTATCTCGCCGTAGGTCACTGCATGCCCCGTCTTTGGATCGACGGCCCACACAATGTCGTAAATCGAATTCACGTCCTGCAGAAAGGCTGCAATGCGCTCCAGGCCATACGTGATCTCGCCCGAGATCGGATCGAGATCCATCCCGCCGCATTGCTGGAAATAGGTGAACTGAGTGATCTCGAGGCCGTCCAGCATCACCTGCCAGCCCACTCCCCAGGCGCCGCCCACCGGCCACTCCCAGTTGTCCTCCTCGAACTTGATGTCGTGCTCGCGCAGCCGAATCCCGATCGCTTCCAGCGAATCGAGGTAAATGGTCTGGATGTCGGCAGGCGGCGGCTTCAGAATCACCTGGAGTTGGGTGTGCTTGTATAGCCGGTTCGGATTCTCGCCGTAACGCCCATCGGCCGGCCGCCGCGACGGCTGCGTGTAGGCAATTGCAATCGGGTCCGGGCCCAAAACGCGCAGGAAGGTGTCGGGAGACATGGTTCCCGCACCTACTTCGACATCGTACGGCTGCGCCAGAACGCACCCCCGTGCAGCCCAGAAACTCTGGAGGCGCAGCAGCAGTTCCTGGAAGGTCAGCGGCTTCGACGCGGCAGGCGTGGTCGATAAGGTCAACGTGGGCACCTTGGATTGAAGAATTTGCTCTATCGATTCTATCGGCAGTGCACCTTCAGCGCATGATGTAGGTGTGCTTTGGGCTGCCGCTCTGCTGCCGGTAACCACCCCGTGCAACCGTCCGCCCTCAAACCACCTCCATTGCACCAGTGAGCGTTCCTGGCAAAGTCCGCATTGGTATCTCCGGCTGGCGCTACAAGCCCTGGCGCGGCGTCTTCTATCCGCCGAATCTTCCGCAGCGCCAGGAGCTCGCCTTCGCCGCCGCTGCGTTCCCCACGGTCGAAATTAACGGCAGCTTCTATTCCCTGCAGCGCCCCTCGCACTATGAACAATGGGCCGCCGCCACTCCCGACGACTTCGTCTTCGCCCTTAAGGGCTCGCGCTACATCACCCACATGCGCAAACTCCGGGAGATTCGCATCGCGCTGGCCAACTTCTATGCCTCGGGTATTCTTCGGCTCGAATCGAAACTCGGCCCTTTTCTCTGGCAGTTCCCGCCGCAATTCCAGTTCAATGCCGATCTCCTCGAGGAGTTCTTCACCTTGCTTCCGCGCGATACCCAGGAGGCCGCCGATCTGGCTTGCGAACACGACCCCTGGATGAAGGGCCGCGTCTGCCTCTCCACCGAAGCGCGCCGCCCACTGCGCCACGCCATTGAAATTCGCCATTCTGGTTTTGTCTGCCCCGCATTCATTCGGCTGCTGCGCCGTCACAAGATTGCCCTGGTTTGCGCCGACACCGTCGAGTGGCCGCTCCTGATGGATGTAACCGCGGATTTTCTGTACCTCCGCCTGCACGGCTCGGAGGTCCTCTACGCGAGCGGCTACGAAGAGACGGCCCTCGACATATGGGCGGAGCGGGTGGTGGCCTGGGCCCGTGGCGGCGAGCCACGCGATTTCTGGAAGCAAGGCCGCCTGCCCGACCCCGCGCGCAGCAATGTTCCGGAGGGCGTCTACGCTTCAGCCGTTCCTGCGCCCAGGCGAGCGAAACGCGACGTCTATGTCTACTTCGACAACGATGCCAAAGTGCGCGCGCCCTTCGACGCCCAGGGACTCATCGCACGCGTGCACCGGCTCCTCGACCAATAGAGCATTCCCGCTCCAGGTCAGCAGCCCGCTGCCATCCCGCCCCGCAACCTGTTCCCTGTAACCTGTAATCCATTTTCAGTCGCCCGCGGCGATTTTCTCGGTATGCCGCGACATCCGCGCGGTCCGCTCGACCTTCTCCCAGTTGAAAGGACGTCCCTCCACAGCGCGCTTCAGCGTTCGGAACAGCACAATGGAAAAAATCTGCCGATAGCTGAACCGCTGCAGCCAGATGTGGAACAGCAGCCAGCCGTCTCCCTTGTTCGCCGGATGGCGCGGTTCGAGCGCGAAGGCCAGCAGCGAGGTCACGAAGTCGATCACCAGGAAAGCCAGGAAATACGTCAGCAGCTTTTCGACCGTGGCCGTGCTCGCTGTTTCCGGATGGAAGTGCCGGTCGATGAAGTAATGGATCATGCCGGCAACAAACATGATGTCGATGAACGGGGAAACCAGCGGCAGCAAAATCTGGAACACCAGAATATTCGGCAGCGCAAAAAATCCCATCGCCGGGTTCGTCCTCGCCGCCGCGCGATGCTTGAAAACCGCCTGGAGAATGCCGAACGACCAGCGGAATCGCTGCCGCATGAGGCTTCGCGCTGTCGCTGGCGCTTCGGTGAAGGCCAGCGCATGATCGTCGTAAATCACCTTATAGCGCCGCTCCAGCAGGCTCATGCTCAGGTCGGCGTCCTCAGCCACGGTATTCACCGGGTAGCAACCTGCCTCTTTCACTGCCTTCGTGCGCCAGGCCCCGATGGCTCCCGGGACTACCGTCACCACGTTGAAAAGATCCATCGCGCGCCGCTCGAAATTCTGGCTGGTAATGTATTCGAGCGCCTGCCAGCGCGTCCACAGGTTGATGCGGTTCCCCACTTTGGCATTGCCGGCGACCGCGCCCACTCGCTCATCGGCAAAGTGACGCACCAGCTTCGAGACCGCGTCGCGCGCGATCACCGTGTCGGCGTCGATGCCAACATAAACTTCCTCGTCCACAGAATTGAGGCCGAAGTTCAGCGCCTCCGCCTTACCGCCGTTCGCCTTGGTCAGCACGAGCAGGCGCCCTTCTTCAATTTCCTTCGGATATGCCTCGCGCGCCACATCGAAGGTCCGATCGGGCGATCCGTCGTCGATGACGATCACCTTCAAATTCTCGTAATCCGACTTCAGCACCGAGCGGATGGTACGCACGATGACCTTTTCCTCGCTGTAAGCCGGAATCAGCACCGCAACCCGCGGCTCATACACACCCGGCGGAATCCGCCGCTTTCTGAAGCGGTCGATGGTCGCAAACACGCCGATCAGGATCAGCCTTGCGCTCATGAGCACGTCGCCGATAAAGAAGATATCCACCACGAAATTCGCGAAGAACGAGAAAAAGAAGAACGCCACCCAGTCGATGCGTGCCTGCCACCGCATCTTTGGCGAGATGGGCGGCATCACCTCCGCCGTCGTCTTGCCCATCAACTCCGAGACCGGCACAAGCTGGTAGCCCTTCGCGCGCAGCGTCGTAATCAGCACCGGCAAAGCAGCCACCGTGCCGGATCGGTCTCCGCCCCCATCGTGCAGCAGGATGATGCTGCCCCGCATCCACGGGTGCGTCTTCATCTCTTCCAGCTGCTGCAGAACGCTGTCTGTGATCTCCTGGGGCGATTTACGTGGATGCTCGTTCCAGTCATCCGTATCGATCTTGTCGCCGATGATCGTGTAGCCCATCTGCTGGATGCGATACGCCGGCGCTGCCTCGTCGTTGGTGTCTGGCTCCTGATCGATCGAATACGGCGGACGGAAATACAGCGGCTGAATCCCCGTCTCCGCGGCAAACAGCCGCTCCGTCCAGTTCAGCTCCAGCTCGAGCTGGCGCGGTGAAATTTCGCTGATGTCGGGATGGGTGAAGGTGTGGTTGCCGATCTCGTGCCCCTCGCGCACATACCGCTTCAGCAGGCCGATGTTGTTCTGCGCCTCCTCGCCGATGACCATGAAGGCGCCCTTCACCTTGTACTGCTTCAGAATGTCGAGGATCTTCGGCGTCCACACTGGGTCGGGGCCATCGTCGAAGCTCAGCGCCAGCTTGTGCGGATCGTAGCCGTATTGCTCGATCGTGTAGGAGTGCGGTAACCGGACCATGCTCTCATCCGTCACGGTGAAGTTGTCCGCGTCCATCTGGATCGTCCGCTCGCCGGTTTGCGGGCGCGTAACCACACGCAGGATGTCGCCCTCGCCTTCGTCGTCCACGTTCTCGCCCGGCGGCACGGTCCGCAGCAGCTCCGGCGCGTTCGCTGCGCTGGGGTGATCCCAGATTTGCCACAGCGAAGGATCCTCTTTGCCCAACACCCACAATGCAAAGGTGCGCAGCCCCATCTGCCGGCCGGCGCGCAGCTCGTTGAGGGCGGTCACGCCGTCGAGAAACCATACCTGGTGCCGCAGATGCTCATCCTCGTCGTCATACGCAAAGTGCGGATTCAGCTCGTCGCCCTCAAGGTGCACGTCGGCCCCGGCGTCTTCCGCGCGCTGCCATGCGTCCTGCACCGAAAGATCGTCGACATCGACAACCTTGTTCGAGGGCTTCTTTCCTCTTTCCGGAAGCGGCACGGCCCAGTCAAATCCATAGTTTCCGATGCCGCAGATGATCTTCTCTTTCGGCACCAGCCGGAGCACGCGCTTCAGATTTGCCTCGAACCATGGCTGGCTGGCCACCGGCCCCGGATCGCTGGTCTCTTCATGCTCGTCGTAATTCATCAGGATGATGCCGTCGCTGTTCAGCGCCATACGCCGCAGCGTCGCATCATCCGCGCTCGCCTGCACGTTTACGTAGATCCGCAGATTCTTCGCGTGGAAGTCGTTGTGCATCTCGCCGACCCACTCTTCATAGAGCCGCTCGGCATCGTCGGGCACCAGCTCGAAATCAAGGCAAATTCCACGGTAGTTCGGATTAGCAAACAGAAACTTGTCCAGCTGCACGTGCAGACGATTCCGCGCCGCCGGATCGTGCAGCATCTTCCCGATCACTTCGCCATTCCAGTCCTGGGTCAGCGTGTTGTAGTCGTTCAGCATCGGAACGACATCGGTGTCTTCCTTCGCCGCCTCGATGGTGGTCTTTACCTTGTTCTCGGGATCGACGCCGTGCACACCCGACGCGTCCACCACGCTGTAGAAGTGCACCGGGAAGAGCGGCGTCGCCGCCACCAGATTGCCGTCCGTAGCGACGACGTGCAGCCAATCCGGAAAGAGAATGTCGATCTGATGGATATGTGTCTTCAGCGCTGAGTAGTTCGCTTCGTCATTTTCGTAGAACGCCGCGCGCAATCCTTCATCCTGGTTCGGAACCACGTCCGTTGGCCGCCGCTGCGATTTCCGCCGCGCTGGCCGTCCCGTCACCGCCGCCTTCCGCGCCAGTTCCGGCTGCCGTTCCTTTAACGCTTTGACATTCCGTTTTTGCGCCGGCAACAGAAGTTCCGGCAGCGTCTGCTTCGAAAGCACACTGAAGACAAACACCGCCCCCACAATGGTCAGCAGGATGATCGAAACATCGCTCAACCGCCGCAAAATCTTGCGGCGCCGTTGCTGCGGATCGTAAAAAACCTGCTTCATTCTGTCTCAACCACCATTTCCCATCCTACGATATTGCCGACTCGATCAACCGCGCGGTTCTCACTGGCTATTTCACTCCGGCGCTCGAGTGCGGGCTGTTCTAATAATCCCAGTGGCAACAGCTTCCAGGAGCATTCCTTCCAAATCGTGGTGGTTCGTCGCGCTCGCCCTGGCCGCCGGAGCGGCGTTGCGTCTCTGGTTCATCCATGCGTATCCAGAGGTCGAAGGCGACCCCCTCATCTACGGCGACATTGCGAAGAACTGGATGCTGCACGGCATCTACGGAATGACCGACGGCAGCCAGATTCATCCCACACTCATCCGCCTCCCCGGCTACCCACTCTTCCTCATGCTCTGCTTCCGCCTCTTCGGCGTCGAGCACTACCACGCGGTGATGTTCGTCCAGGTCGCCATCGATCTCGCCACTTGCCTCCTCGTTGCGGCGCTCGCGCGACGCATCTGGAGCACCCCCGCCGCGTGGTGGGCCCTGTGGCTTGCCGCGCTCTGTCCCTTCACCGCCAACTATGCCGCCGTTCCCCTTACGGAAACGCTCGAGCTCTTCTCGATCGCCCTTGCTTTTTATGTATTCGATTGCTTTCTCGAAACTCCGCGCTGGTCGTGGGCGGTGACGCTTTCGCTCGCCTGGAGCTACGCCGCACTCCTCCGCCCGGACGGCGCCTTGCTTGCCGTTGCCCTTTGCCCCGCCATGGTTGTCTATGGCGCCCGTCGCCGGGGACGCACCACTATGATTCGTTGGGCGCTCCTCTGCGGCTTCACCGCGACATTGCCCTTCGTTCTCTGGACCATTCGCAACGAGCGCACGTTCCACCTCTTCCAGCCACTTGCGCCCCGCTACGCTGTAGACCCCGGCGAGAACACGAATCCCGGTTTCAACCGCTGGACCAAAACCGTCTGCGTCGATTTCGCCTGCACCTGGGATGTCTACTGGAACGTCGACAACGATGTCATTGCCTTATCCGACTTGCCCTCGCGCGCCTTCGATAACCCGCAACAATACGCGCAGACTCGCGCCCTGCTCGCCGGCTACAACCGCACCACGACCCTCACGCCCCCGCTCGACGCCACCTTTGCCGCCCTCGCCGAGGACCGCATCCGCGCCCACCCATTCCGTTACTACCTGGAGCTCCCGCTCGCGCGCCTTGCCGACATGTGGCTGCGCCCCCGCACCGAGATGTTATGGATCGAGCTCCGCTGGTGGCAATACAGCCGCCATCACGCCGAAACACAATTTGCTTTTGCATACGCGGCCCTGAACATGGCTTACCTCATCGCCGCGCTCTTCGGATTCATGAAGCGTCCGCGCCTCTCCGGCGCCATCCTGGCATTCGTGCTGTTACGTTGCGCGCTGCTCGCTACCCTCGAAGCCCCGGAACCGCGCTACACCCTCGAATGCTTCCCACCCCTGATCGCATTAGCCGGCGTCGCGCTCAGCCGCCGCCCGCTCCATCGGCTTCCAATCCGCATCAGGTCTGAACGCTATTCCCTTTTCACTATTCCCTATTCCCTGTTCTCTCGCCCTACACATCCCCTTCGTCCAGCCGCAACTCCGTCACCTGGATTCGTCCCGTACAGATCCGCATCGGCTGAGCAATGGCAAACACCCGCCGCGAACCGGGAGCCATTACCAGAATCCGTCCCACCCGCGAGCACTCCGGCCCGGTCGTCCACACCACCTGGAAAGCCGCGACCGCGTGGGGCATCAGGGTCACCGTCGGCGCAGGGCCGCTGGGCTCCGTTAACCGCGTCTTCTCAAGCTCCGCAATCACCTGCGCCTGGCTGATCTTCTCCATGGAGATGCTGCCGATGTTCTCGCCCTCGGGGCTCACCAGCGTTACGTTGGGATATCCGCCCAGCCGGCACGGGACTCCACCGCGATTCATAAACGCCAGCTTTACCGAACGGAAAATTCCGCTCGTATCCCCCGCGATCTCCTCGGCCGACAACACGTCGGGATCGCAGGGCCCTGCATTCTGCGCGTCCAGCGCCGTCGCGCGCGCAATCAGGTGCGGCGTATCTCCCGGAAGGATAAACGGCGCGTTGGGATTCGGATGAAGCGCCGCGTCGTCTGGCGCAATCCCCTGCATCGCCACGTTCGCTTTACCGCCCGCGCTCGCTCCCGCGCATCCAGCGCACACTGCGGCGAGACAGCTCGCGGCAACAGCCAGGAACAGACCACGGTTCAGCATGAGAGGGAGTCCTTAATCCAATTGTAGGATGTTTTCCAGCGATGCGTCGTTGCATCAAGCTGCAACAAGGTTGCCTGCCGGCGCCCAGAGAAACCGAGCATTTAGAATCGGGCCATGGAAACGCGACCCCTGGAGGGCAAAGTAGCCCTCGTCACCGGTGCAGCCAAGCGTATCGGAAGGGCGCTCGCCCTCGGACTCGCCGAAGCGGGTGCTTCCGTCGCCATTACGTGGCGCGATTCGGAAGAGGACGCGGCTCAGACCCTCGACGACCTGCAAGCCCACGGGACTCCGGCAGCCGCGTACCGCGCCGAATTGCGCGATCCCATCCAGGTCCGCGCCGCCGTTGAGGCCGCCGCCGCCCACTTCTCGCGTCTGGATATCCTGGTGAACAACGCAGGCCGCTATGAAACCGCCGCCCTCGAAAGCATCACCGTCGAGCAATGGGACGCGATGTTCGAGACCAACACCCGTGCCCCTTTTCTTGCCGCGCAGGCCGCCTACCCTCACCTCAAGGCCGCTCAGGGCCGCATCATTAACATCGGATCGCTCGGCGGCCTGCATCCGTGGCCCACGCACGCCCATTACTGCACCTCCAAGGCGGCGCTCCATATGCTCACCCGCACCATGTCCAAAGCGTGGGCGCCGGAGATCAGCGTCAATTGCGTTGCTCCCGGCATGATCGTTACCGGTGAAGTCGACCCCGAGCTGGAGCACTTCGCCCGCCGCACACCCATGCAGCGAAATGGCGCGCCTGCCGATGTTGCCGCCGCTGTCCTCTTCTTCGCCACCGGACCGCACTTCATCACCGGCCAGATTCTCTCCGTGGATGGCGGCCTCGGCCTCTAAACCCTTCGGCCAGCTGCAGCCCAAACAACAAAGGCGCCCCGCTCACGGAGCGCCTCTGCGTCACCATCTTTCTGCGCTACGGTGCGGGTGCCGGCGGGCACGCGGTGAATGGACCCGTCAACTTCGCCGGATCCGGGAAGCTGTAGTCTCCATGGAAGGCATTCGAATGTGTCTTCCCTTCAAACCACTGCAACAGCCCCAGCGTCTGCGGATGGTACGTAAATCCATGCAGCGTGACGTCTGTGTAGTCCGGGCTGAGATACTCCACTACATCGCCAACCTCCAGAACGTTTTGGCAAGTCCCCGCCGGCGCCCCCGGAATCTGATAGTTCGGCGTGATGTTATTCCCGAAAGGATCATTCATCGTTTCAGCCATCTCGTGCGATAAGCCATTCACGTCGGCCAGCTCTCCCGGATCGCCGAAGAGGCCGTCCGCTACATCGGGATCAAGCGAAGTGGCGAAGGCCAGCGTCTGCACAAAAATCTGCGTTGCCGTCTGGTTTACCTCGAACGCCGTATGAAACCCACCGATGCAGCAGTCTGTCGGCTGATTCGCTGCGAAATCCCCGTATACCGCATTGCGGGTCACAAAGATCGGGATCGAGTTAACCGTGATCGGCTCCGTCTGTACGAGTGTATTCAGCTGCGACACAATGAAGTTGAAGTCGATCAGCGCAAAGAATGTTCCATCGGGCAGTTGATACACCACGGAAGAGCCTGCTGGCACCTCGATCTGCACCGGGATCAGCGTCTGCGGTTTAGCCAGCAATACATGGAAGTTATCGTCCCCGTCATTATCCCCATCCTTATTGAACAACGGCCAGAACTCCGCGCGCATCTGGGCGTCCACAAATTGAGTATTACCGGTTGCATATTCGGCGTTTTCGAACAGCGGGGACGTCTTGATTTCGTCCGTGATGGTCGTCGCGTCAACCGTGATGTTGTTACCGTTTTGATCCACAAATTCGTCGAAATAAAAAGACAACGGTATGTATGTTGTCGGCACCACGGTGGTCTGCTTTGTCCCCGGCTGCTGCCCGATCATCGTGTAAGGATAGTTGGTACCCCCGTAAGAGAACGAGCGCGTAAACGTCGGCACGGAAACGACCCGTGGGTCCTGCGCCTGCGTTGCGGCATTCGTGGCTGCGGACATTTTGTTCGACACGGTGTGCTTCGGCATCGCATTCAGCGAAGCAAAATAACCGCTTGTTACCTGGATCGGATGGCGGGTAGCCTGAACTTTACTTTGGGCAAGCACGGCGCCGCTCATCCCACAAAGGGCAACCACGGACAGACAAATGCAGAGCTTCCGCATTGGGATTCTCAACTTTCTGGAAAGTGTCTCGCTGATACTTTCTCGAGGATCGAGAAAGTCCACTTACTTTGCGTCAGCCGGCATGGAAAAGTCAACTTGACGCCGGGAAGCGCGTCAACCGCCCGCTTCGATTCGCGGCCAGTCCGCGCGGCTGACGCCGAGGTACTATCGTCGCCTCTCCGCTTGCGGTCGCGCTTTCCGGCTACTTTCCGAACAGCTTCGACATCAGGCCCTGCCGCCTTGCCGACTCGTCCTCGTAGACATAGACGCCCTCCGGCTCAGGTTGCGGGGGCATGGGTGCGTTCTCAAATGCTGCACGAGGATTCTCCACGCATAAGCGTTCTGCCGTCGCCTCGCCGAACTTCCTCGCGATCCCTTCATAAGCGGCGCGCATCGAGGGACGACGTCCTTCCAGATTGTGCGCGTCGGTCGCGATAAAGTGCACCCAGTTCTTTTCCAGAAGCTCCCAGGCCAGCGCCTGCGCGCGTCTCCCAAATCGACCACCAAGCGACGATGATGTGATCTGCACCAGACATCCCGAGCGCATCCATGCCGCCATGCGCTGATGCTCCTTCTGCAGTATGGGATTCCGTTCCGGATGCGTGATGATCGGCCGCATCCCGCGGACTGTGAACTCATAAAACGTATCGCCGATACTCTGCGGAATCATGAACTCCGCAAATTCCACCAGCAGATACTTCCCCTGATTGATGGTGAATCTGGTTGGATGCTGCAGCGCAACTTCGATATTTTCGTAGGAAAGATGGAAATCGCAGCCGAGACCCAGGGTCACCATGTCGCCTATACGTTCCCGAAGGATCTCGAGCTTTTCCCGGTTCTTCTCGGGATTAAACTCATAGGTTTCGTTCGCGTGCGGCGTGCACGCAATATGGGTGATGCCATCGGCCGCCGCCGCCTCGGCCTGCGCTATGGAGCTTTCAATATTCTTCGGCCCGTCATCCGTTCCGTACAGCAGGTGGTGATGAATGTCGATCATGCTTGCTGCGCCAGCGTCCCCACCAATGACTCAAAAATTTTAAACCCATCCGCGGAACCCAGCAGCGCCTCACTCGAGCGATCCGGGTGCGGCATCATACCCAGAACATTCCGCCCCTCATTCAGGATGCCGGCTATGTTCTCGAGCGATCCGTTCGGATTCGCCGCTGCCGTGACTTCGCCTTCCGGCGTCGCATACCGAAATACAATCCGATCCTGCCTGTTCAACTCTCTGAGCGTCGCCTCTTCGCAGAAGTAGTTTCCTTCCATATGCCCAATCGGCATCTTCAGCACCTGACCGCGGCGGACCGTCTGCGTAAAGGCCGAGTTCGTGGTCTCCGTCCGCAGATATACCTGCCTGCAGATGTACTGCAGGCCCGCATTCCTCATCAGCGCGCCCGGCAGCAATCCTGCCTCGCAGAGAATCTGGAATCCGTTGCAGATGCCCAGCACCAGTCCGCCATCCGACAGCGAACTTCTGCACCGACTGCATCACCGGCGAAAACCGTGCAATCGCGCCGGTCCGCAGGTAGTCACCATAGGCAAACCCCCCGGGAACAAGAATGCGTCGCAATTCTTCGAGGCTGGGCGAGTCGTGCCACAAAAACGTCACAGGCTGATGCGCGACCTCGGCTACGACGTTGTAAGTGTCGTGGTCGCAATTCGATCCAGGAAAGACAAGAACGCCAAATTTCATCGCTATCTATCAGGTTAGCAGGTCGGCTACCGGCTACCGGCTTCGCGCTGGGTGTCTTGCAGCCAGGCATCCATCGCCTCCAGCGCCCGCGCGCATTGCATCCGGTGCCGCTCCCGCTTGTCCCGTACTTTCTTCCGCGTCGCCTCATCCAGCGGCTCCAGCAGATCAAACGTGATATTCGCTGGCTGAAACCGCTTCGCGTCCGCCTCCGTGATGTAACGTACCAGCGACCCCAGCGCCGTCCCTCGCGGCACCGGCTCAGGTGTCTCGCCGTGCGCCATCGCCGCCGCATACATTCCCGCCAGCATACCCATGGCAATCGACTCCGTATACCCCTCGACGCCCGCAATCTGCCCCGCGAAGAAAATCCCCGGACACTCCTTCATATTCAAAAGAGGCGTCAGCACCCTGGGCGCGTTGATGTAAGTGTTGCGATGAATCTGCCCGTACCGCAGAAACTTCGCCTGTTCCAGCCCCGGGATCATCCGGAAAATTCGCGCCTGCTCCCCAAACTTCATGTGGTTCTGGAAGCCCACCAGGTTATAAGAATCGGCCCGCAGATTCTCCACCCTCAGCTGCACCACTGCCCACGGCATCTTTCCCGTTCGCGGATCGATCAGTCCCACTGGCTTCATTGGCCCAAAGCGCAGCGTGTCCCGCCCGCGCCGCGCCAGCTCCTCCAGCGGCAAACAGCCCTCAAAGTACGCGAGCTTCTCCCACTCTCTTGCCTCCACGCTCTCTGCCGTCAGCAGCGCGTCGACGAACGCCTCGTACTCCGCCTGGTTCATCGGACAATTAATGTAGTCCGCCGTCCCTTTGTCATACCGCGCCGCCAGATACACGCGCTTGCGATCGATCGAGTCCGCCTCGACGATCGGGCTGATCGAGTCATAAAACGCCAGGTGCTCCGACCCCGTCAGCCTGGCAATTTCCTCCGACAGCGCCGACGACGTCAGCGGTCCCGAAGCCACAATCGTGATCCCGGCTTCGCGTCCAGGACCTTCATCCAGCCGCGTCACCTCCTCACGGTGCACCGTGATCCGCGCCTCGACGGCAATTTTCTCCCCGATCAGCCGCGAAAACTCGACCCGATCCACCGCGAGCGCATGACCGGCCGGCACCGCGCTCGCATCCGCACACGCGAGCAGCGGCGACCTCGCCCGCCGCATCTCCTGCTTCAGCAGCCACGGCGCCGTGTTCTCGCTCTCGGATTTGAGTGAGTTGCTGCAGACCAGCTCGCCAAAGTCCGCCGTCTCGTGCGCCGGCGTCGTCCGCACCGGACGCATCTCGGAGAGATCCACCTCGACGCCCATCCGCGCGGCGACGAGCGCCGCCTCCGGACCCGCCAATCCCCCACCGATCACCCGGATTTTCACGCCGAAGCTTCGCTTGCCAGCGCCGTCAGCGCCTCACCGGAAACTCGCATGCGCGTCCAGTCATCCATCCAGTCCGCGCCCAGCGTCTTGTAGAACTCAATCGCCGGTGTATTCCAGTCCAGCACATGCCAGAAGAGCACCGCACACCCGCGCTCGACCGAGAGCGCCGCCACCTTAGTCAGCAGCTTTCTGCCAATTCCACGGCCGCGAAACTGCGGCCGCACAAACAAGTCCTCGAGGTGCATCGCCCGCCCGCGCCACGTCGAGTAAACGGGAAAGTACAGGGCCATTCCGGCCGCCTCTCCCTCTTCCTCCGCGAGGATCACTTCAAAATAGCGTTCGCCATTCTGGCCGGGAAATCCATCGCGAACCAGCTCGGCCGCCGTCAGCTTCACCGCGTCGGGCTCACGTTCATAGGTCGCCAGCTCCCGCACAAAGGAAAGAATTAACCCAGCATCATCCGCCGTTGCGGCTCGAATCGTCGTCATGCGCTCTCATTATATGAAGAGCCGCCAGACCACCAGATCCCCCCTCCACCCTTCCTCGATGCAACCTTCGCCAGCTTGCCGATAATCACACTGTCGTAACGTGACGCTCCTTGTTACTCCCGTGAAATTTTGCGCTCGCCGTTCTATCTTTTCTTTTCCATTGGAGTAATCATTAGGCCCGTTCCAGCTCTCTGGACAAATCGTTTTCCGCTCCCCCCGCTTTTCACGGTCGGAACGGTTCAGGGAGGCGCTCATGAAGCGCTGTTTTGTCTCCGCGACGCAGATCATCGCCGTAGCATCGCTCGCCGCTTTTACCGGGACTCTGGCCTTCGCCAACCCTCCCCAGCTTTCCGCCTCAGCGACTCCGCCACCCGCGGTCAATTTGTCCCCGGAAGTTCGCGGCGATCTGGCGATGGCCCACCAGCAATACCTTGCCGCCATTGACGCTTACCGCCAGGCCCCGGCCGATTCCGCCGCGATCTGGAATAAGCTCGGCATGGCTTACCACCACCTTTTCGCCATGGACGAGGCCCGCCGCGACTACGAGCAGGCTCTCCGGCTTCGTCCCGACTTCCCCGAAGCAATCAACAACCTCGGCGCCGTTTTCTACGCCAAAAAGGACTACCGCAAAGCCGAAAAATACTACCGGAAAGCACTCGCTCTCGATCCAAAATCGGCAGCTATCTACAGCAACATCGGTACCGCCTCGTTCGCTCTCGGTAAAGTCGAAGACGGCATCGAAGCGTATCGCGCCGCCTTCGCCCTCGATCCGCGCGTGTTCGACACCAGTTCGATCGTTCTCGTCGACGAGGCGTTGCCGGCCCATGACCGCGCCCAGCAGGATTACTGCCTCGCCAAACTGTTTGCCCAGTCCGGGAAGAATCGCCAGGCTCTCGACTTTCTTCGCAAAGCCCTCAATGAAGGCTTCGCAGACCGCAGGAAAATCCTTGAAGATCAAAACCTGGCCTCTCTCCGCGACACCCCGGAATTCAATCTGCTGATGACCGAGCAAAAGCTTCCCTGACGGCGCAAGGATCTTTCAGCTGCCTCTGTCCGCTGCTCCGCAGATCTTCAGCATCATTTAAGCTCTTGTTGCTATCCTCCGGCCATGTTGCGGTCCTGCATCCTCGGCCGTTGGACAGCCCGGTTCTGCGTCGCGGCTCTCTGCGCGGCGAATGCCCCCCAATCCCTGCCCCAGACCGCGCAACCCACGACCCCCGCCGCAACCCCTTCCGCAATTACATTGGATCAGGCTATCGCTGCTGCACTTGCCAACGATCCCACCTTCGCCACCGCCATCGCAGCCAGTAGTTCGGCCCGCCTCGATGCCGCCATCAACCGCAGCACTCTGCTCCCCAACGCCGATGCGCACGGCCAGTACCTCTTCACACAGCCGAACGGCCTCCGCAACCAGGCCGGCCAGACGGGCAACCAGCAAGCCCCGCGCTTCATCGCCAACAATGCGATTCGCGAGTACGCCGCGCAGCTTCTCGTGAACGAGACCATCGGCTTCGCCGGCTTAGCCGGCTATCGCCGCGCGCGCGCCCTGGCCGCTCAATCTTCCGCGGATCTCGAGAGCGCACGCCGCGATCTCGTCTCGCGCGTCGTCGCTGCATACTTTTCTGTTCTTTCCACGGCGGACAAGGTCGCCGTCGCGCAGCGGGCCCTCAATGAAGCCACGGCCTTCGTCGACCTCACCAACAAACTGGAGGGCGGCCGCGAAGTCGCGCACGCCGACGTCGTAAAAGCCGATCTCGCACGCCAGCAGCGTCAACGCGAATTCGACGATGCCACCCTTTCCGCCGAGAAGGCCCGCCTCGACCTCGGCGTTCTGCTTTTTCCCGACCCACGCACAACCTATGTCCTCGCTGTACCGGATCCGCTGGCGTCGCTCCCCGATCAGCCATCGATCGAAGCCGCGGCCGCCCGCAACAACCCTGACCTGCGCAGCTCCCTCGCCGCACTGCGTGGCGCGCAAAGCGAAGTGCTAGCAGCCCGCGCTGCATACTTCCCGACCCTCGGCTTCAACTACACCTATGGCATCGATGCGCCGCAGCTCGCCGCCAACGGCCCAGACGGCGTCCGCAACCTCGGCTATTCCGCATCCGCCTCGATCGACGTTACGCTGTGGGATTGGTTCGCCACCCACGACCGGGTTCGGCAATCCAAGCTCCGCGAAAAGGCCGCGCAAGCCGCCCTCACCACCACGCAGCGGCAGCTCATCGCGCAGCTCGAGGAGTACTACAACGAGGCCCGTGTCGCTTCAGATCAGGTGGCTTCTCTCCGCTCCAGCGTCGATACCGCCCACGAAAGCCTGCGCCTCACGCGTCTCCGCTACTCCGCCGGCGAAGCCAGCGCCCTTGAAGTCGTCGACGCTCAATCTTCCGTGGCCCAGGCCGAAGCTGCCCTCGCCGACGGCATTCTGCGGAACCACGTCGCGCGCGCCAACCTGCAAACTCTTACCGGAACCCTTTGAATGATGAACGACCGCTTAGCCCAACGACCCGCGCCTCGCTCACAATTCGCTTGCCTCTCGCTGTTCCTCCTGCTTTTCGCGGGCTGCTCAAAGAAAGAGGCAACACCGCAAACGGCCGTTTCCGTCGAGGCCGGCATCGCGCAGGTGCAGTCCATCACGGAACACGTCGTGACCGACGCCGTTCTCTCCCCTGTCGCCGAAGCCGCCATATCTCCGAAGATCACTGCCCCTGTCAAAAAGTTCTATGTGCAGCGTGGTTCTCACGTGAAGGCCGGTCAACTGCTCGCCACCCTCGAAAACCGCGACCTCGAAGCCGCCGTCACCGACAACCAGGGTTCGTACGAAGCCGCGGACGCGACCTACCAAACAGCCGTCAAAGCCCAGGTCCCCGAGGATTACCAGAAGGCCCAGCTGGATCTCGCCCAGGCCAAAGCCAATCTCGACCTCAACCAGCGCATCGTCGACAGCCGCCAGCAGCTTTTCGCCCAGGGAGCGATTGCCGGCCGCGACCTCGATACATCGAAAGCGGCGCTCGTCCAGGCCGAGGCCACATGGGAAGCTGCCAAACAACACCTCGACGCGATGCAGCAGGTTGGCCGCGAGGCCGCACTCAAGGCCGCTAAAGGTCAGCTTGAATCCGCACGCGGTAAATTCCAGGGAGCGGAGGCCGGGCTCGCCTATTCCGAAATCCGAAGCCCCATCGCCGGCGTGGTCACCGACCGCCCTCTTTACGCGGGTGAAACGCCTGCGCCGGGCGTGCCCCTCATTACGGTGATGGACGCCTCAGCCCTTCTTGCCAGGGTCCATTTGTCACAGCCACAGGCACAACTTCTCAAAACGGGCGACACGGCATCTGTTTACGTCCCTGGACTGCCCGATCCGGCAGCCGGGAGGATCACCCTGATCAGCCCCGCCCTCGATCCAGGCAGCACCACCGTTGAGGTCTGGGTTCGTCTCGAAAATCCAAAAGGAACTCTTCGCCCCGGTACCGCTGTGCACGTCTCCATCGCTGGTCGTACCCAGCCAAACGCCGTCGTCGTACCGTCCGAAGCTATCGTCGTCGCCAGCTCCGGTAAGCCCACCGTCATGGTCATCGGCTCCGACGGAGTAGTCCACCAAACCACTGTCCAAACCGGCATGGCCGACGACGGCAAAACCCAAATCCTCTCCGGACTCACCCCGGGCCAGCAGGTCGTCACCACCGGCGCAGCGTCTCTGGACGACGGCACTCACGTCAAAGTCGTCGCTTCTCTGGAAGACTCCGGCAAATCGGACGACGCCAGGCCGCCAGCGGGTCAGGGGGCCGACGACCAGTGACCGCACCGGCCGCTCCACCCTCCGAACCGTTCTGGCTCTCGCGCTGGGCGCGCAGCATCTTTTTCTTCACCATCGTTCTCGCCGCCGCCGGCGTCTACCTCGCCTTCCGCATCCCGATCTCGGTATTCCCACAGACTAATTTTCCCCGCATCGTCATCGGGGTCGACAACGGAGTGATGCCGGTGGAGCAGATGGAAGTGACCATCACCCGGCCCATCGAAGACGCCGTCAACAGCGTTCCCGGCCTGGCCACCGTCCGTTCGATCACCAGCCGCGGTTCGGCTGAGGTGAGTCTGTTCTTCACCTGGAACGTCGACATGTTCCAGACCCTCCAGCTTGTCAACGCCGCCGTCGCGCGCGTTCAGCAGTCTCTTCCTTCCACGGCAGTCATCACGACCAATCGCCTTACCTTCGCGACCTTTCCCATCCTTGGCTACGCGCTCACTTCGAATACCGTTTCGCCGACCCGTCTCTGGGAACTCGCGACTAACGAGCTCAAGCCGCCTCTCAATCGTCTCGACGGCGTCTCGACGGTCGCTGTTCAGGGCGGACAGGTACCCGAGTACCACATCGTTCCCAACACCGCGAAGCTCATCGCCGCCTCGCTCACCATCTCCGACCTCGTCAACGCCATTCAACAGACCAATCTCGTGCAGTCTCCCGGCCTCTACGAAGCGAATCACCAGCTCATCCTCGGCCTGGTCGGCGATCAGGCGACCACACTCCAGCAGCTCGCGGCCATCTCCGTCAAAGCCACGGCCGCTGGCGTCCCCATCCATCTCTCCGACGTTGCTGACGTCACAGCTGCCACTGAACCCGTCTACACCATCGTTACCTCAAACGGTCAGCCCGCTGTCCTCCTCAACATCGCCCGCCAGCCCGATTCGAATACCGTCGCCGTAGCCGACGAAGTTGCCAACGCCATCACCCAACTCCGCGCCAATCTCCCCGCAGGCGTCACCGTCGCGCCCTTTTACGATCAGTCCCAGCTTGTCCGTCAAAGCATCGCGAGCGTCCGCGACGCCATCCTCATTGGACTTCTCCTCGCCGCCATCATCCTTGTTCTCTTCCTGCACGACTGGACATCGTCTCTGGTCGCCGGACTCGTTATTCCTGTAACCATCTTTGTTACATTTATTTTTCTGTGGGCTTTAGATCAGAGTTTCAACCTGATGACGCTGGGAGGCCTCGCCGCCGCTGTGGGCCTGGTCATCGATGACGCCATCGTCGTGGTCGAAAACATCGTCCTCCATCGTGAAGCCGGCGAAAACCGCTTTGAAGCCGTCCGCAAGGCCCTCGCTGAAATCACCCATCCGCTCATTGGCTCGACCATCACCCCCATCGTGGTCTTTCTGCCGCTTATTTCGGTCACCGGCGTTACCGGAACCTTCTTCCGGGCTCTGGCACTCACGATGACCGTGGCTCTTCTCACCTCGCTCGCCCTGGCTCTTACGTGGACGCCCGCGCTCTCGCTCACCATCCTCAGGGGAGGACGAAGGCCGGCGAATATCATCCCCATCGATGCAGCGGCAGCGGCGTCCGATTCGCAGCACAACCCCGGCCTCATGGCGCCCGTCCTGCGCGTTCACGAACGTCTTCTTCGCGCCGCGCTCGCCAAACCCCTTTGGCTGGCAGCCGCCTGCGGCCTGCTGATTGTCACAGTATTCGTTTCTTATCGAGCCCTGGGCTCCGACCTGCTGCCTGAAATGGACGAAGGCGCTTTCGTCCTCGACTACATCATGCCCGCCGGCTCTTCTTTGCAGGAAACCAACCGCGTCCTTCTCCACGTCGACCGCATCCTGCATCAGCTTCCCGAAGTCACCACGACTTCCCGTCGCACCGGCCTGCAAATGGGACTTGCCGCCGTTACAGAAGCCAACACTGGCGACTTTACCGTTATGCTCAGCGACAAACGCAGCCGAGGCATCGACGACATCATGGAGGACGCCCGCCAGCGCATCCACGCTGCCGAGCCCGAGCTCGACATCGAGTTCACCCAGGTCCTCCAGGACATGATTGGCGACCTCTCCAACGCCCCCGAGCCTATCCAGATCAAGCTCTTCTCCACCAATCAGGACCTGCTCAACCAGCTCGGTCCGCGCGTCGGCGACGCTATCGGCAAAGTTCCAGGCGTGGTGGATGTTGAAAACGGGATCGAAAACACCATCAGCGGCCCCGCCACCACTTTCGAGGTGGACCCCGGCGTAGCAGCGCGTTACGGCTTCACCACCGCTGATATCGCCGCGGACGCCACCGCGATCCTCGATGGCCTTCCCACCTCCCAACCCCTCATCCAGAACGGCCGCCCTTACACCATCCGCGTCCGCCTCGACGACTCCCACCGCGCTTCGCTCGACGCCATCGAGAACACCGTCTTCCTCGGCGCTGCCGGAAAAATGGCGACCCTCGGCGCGCTCGCCCACATCGAACAGCTTCCGCCGCAAAACGAAATACTTCGCGAAAACCTGCAGCAGATGGTCGCCGTGACCGGCCGGCTCGAAGGCTCCGACCTCGGCACCGCCATCACCCGCGTGCAGAAAGCTGTCTCGGACCTCCACCTGCCATCGAGCGTCCGCGTCCAGTACGGCGGCACGTATCAGGAGCAGCAGCAGTCGTTCCATCAACTGTTACAAGTTCTGCTCCTCGCCCTGGTGCTGGTCTTCGGCGTTCTGCTCGCGGAGTTCCGCAACTTCTCTGCTCCCGCTTCTATCCTCGTTTCCTCCGTCCTCTCTACCGCAGGCGTCATCTTCGCGCTGCTCATTACCGGAACCACTTTTAATGTGGCTTCCTTCATGGGACTGATTATGGTCATCGGCATCGTCGCCAAAAACGGCATCCTCCTTCTCGACGCCGATCAGCGCTTCCGCTCCGCCGGCATGAACGCCCGCGATGCGATGATCCAGGCCGCTCGCCGCCGCCTTCGCCCCATCGTCATGACCGCGCTCGCCGCCATGACCGGCATGTTGCCCCTTGCTTTCGCCTTAGGCTCCGGCTCACAGATGCTCCAGCCCCTTGCCATCGCCGTCATCGGTGGACTCCTCATTTCAATGGCCCTGTCCCTGATCGTCACGCCTGCCGTTTACTACTTCCTCGCTCACGAATAGGGCGCCGAAACTGCGATCCCAACCGCAGGGGCCGGTGCTACACTGCCGCACATGCTCGCCCGTACGATCTCCACTGCAGCCCTGTTGCTTGCCGCGTTTACAGTCCGCGGCCAGGCCCCCGCCCCGGCGCAAGCCATGTTCCGCGGCGATGCGACCCACTCCGGCGTCTACGCGGGCCCCGCGCCCAAATCCATCGGGCACGTGCTCTGGCAGTTCAAGAGCGGCGCGCGCATCGTCTCCTCGCCCACCGTCGCGAACGGCGTCGTGTACATCGGGAGCGACGATCACAATCTGTATGCGGTTGACGCGCGCAAGGGCACTCCACTCTGGAAGTTCACGACCGAGGCCAGCGTGCGCAGCAGTCCCGCCATCTCCGGCAACTCCGTCTACGTGCTCAGTCTCGACGGCAACCTCTACGCAGTCGAAGCGGCGACGGGCAAACTGCAGTGGAAATTCACGACCGCCGGGGAGAGCCGCAACAATGCTCCTGGCCTCTATGGCCTCGCTCCTTCGCTCGAGCCGATCGCCGACGTATGGGACTTCTTCCTCTCTTCGCCCGCCGTCGATGGCGACACCGTGTACTTCGGGAGCGGCGATCACAATGTCTATGCCATCGACGCCCGCACGGGCCAGCTCCGCTGGAAGTTCCTCGCCGGTGATGTTGTCCACTCCTCGCCCGCCATCGCCGATGGAACCCTCTACATCGGCGCCTGGGACGGCGTCCTCTACGCGCTGGACACCCGCAACGGCGCGGTACGGTGGAAGTTCGCGTCCGGCACCGACCCATCGCACTTCATGCAGGGCATCCCGGGCTCGCCCGCAGTCGCTGCCGGCATCGTCGTCTTCGGGAGCCGCGACAATTTCCTCTACGCCCTCGATGCCAAATCCGGCCAGCAAGTCTGGCGTCAGTCGAACCACAATTCCTGGATCATCGCGTCGCCCGCCCTCCAGAACGGCATCGTCTACATCACCACATCGGACACGATGCGCTTTCGCGCTCTCGATCTCAAGACCGGCGCGCCCCTTTTTGACCTGCCATATTTCGCCTACAGCTTCTCGTCGCCCGCTGTGGCCTCCGGCCACGCGTATTTTGGCTCCTTCGACGGCATGCTTTCCGACGTGGATCTCGCCGGCCGCCACTTGGCCGGCCACTTTCAGGTCCAGGCAGCTCGCGATCATCCCGAGCTGCTCCTGGCGGACGGCCACATCAACGACAACGCGGTTTACGGCCCCATGCTGCCGGACGGAAAACCCAACAATACCGCCGACGCCAACGTGGTCAGCATCGATCGGCTCCTCAAGCTTGGCTCTATCCTGTCGAGTCCATCCGTCACGGGCGGCGTCGTCTATTTCGGTAGCGCCGATGGCTCCGTCTATGCCCTCGACTGAGAAAGACGGCTTCTGCTCCCACCGTTCTATAGTTAGAACGAACGATACGGAGACCTCGCCCTGCCCTGCGACGACCTCAGAGACTGGATCAAACTCCTCGACAAGCACGGCGAGCTCCGCCGCATTCGTGAAGAAGTCTCCCCCCTGCTCGAAATTGCCGAAATCACCGACCGCGTCAGTAAGTCCGGCTACGGGCGCAACTCAAAAACAAGTCCCGGCGGCCCCGCCCTCCTCTTCGAAAATGTCAAAGGCCATCCAGGCGCCCGTGTGCTCATCAATCAGTTCGGCTCCGAACGCCGCATGAAGCTCGCCCTCGGCATCGACCCGAACAAAGGCTCCCTCGACGAAATTGCAGGCCGTATCCGCGCGCTGCTCGAAGTGAAATCCCCCGAAGGCCTCCTCGAAAAACTAAAGATGCTGCCGCAGCTCGCCGCCATCGGCAACTTCTTCCCGAAGACGATCTCGGCCAATGACGCGCCCTGCAAAGACGTTATTCTCCGCGACAGGTTCTCCCTCGGCCAGTTCCCCATCCTTCAGTGCTGGCCCCTTGACGGCGGCCCCTTTATCACTCTCCCCTGCGTCATCACGCGCGACCCCCGCACCGGCAAGCGCAACATGGGCATGTACCGCATGCAGGTCTACGACGGCCAAACCACCGGGATGCACTGGCAGAGACAGAAAAACGCCGCGGAGCATCTTCGCGAACGCCTCCGCGCCACCGCCCCCGACGCCGCATCCCGCGTCTCCGCCATGGCCGAAACCGCAGGAGCCACAACCAACATCGCCCTTGCCAATCCCGACCCCGATAACAACCGCCTCGAGGTCGCCGTCGCCATCGGCACCGATCCCGCCACCACCTTCTCCGCCATCGTCCCAGCGCCGCCCGACGTCGAAGAGTTCCTCATCGCCGGATTCCTCCGCGAAGAACCGGTCGAGCTCGTCAAATGCGAGACCGTCGACCTCGAGGTCCCCGCCCACTCCGAAATCATCCTCGAAGGCTATGTCGCCCTCGACGAACTCCGTTCCGAAGGTCCCTTCGGCGATCACACCGGCTTTTACACTGCCGCCGAGGATTACCCCGTCTTCCACCTCACCTGCATTACCCACCGCAAAGACCCGATCTACTCCGCGACCATCGTCGGCAAGCCGCCGCAGGAAGACGCGTGGATGGGCAAGGCCGTCGAGCGCATCTTCCTCCCGCTCTTTCGCCTCACCCTTCCGGAGATCGTTGACATCAATCTGCCCATCGAAGCCGTCTTCCACAACCTCATGATCGTGTCGATTCGCAAAAGCTACGCGGGCCACGCGCGCAAGGTCATGAACGGCATCTGGGCCATGGGCCAGGCCATGTTCACCAAGTGCATCATCGTCGTCGATGAGGATTGCGACGTTCAGGACCTCGCCGAAGTCACCCTCCGGGTCGCCAACAACATCGACCCCGAGCGCGACATCCAGTTCACCCTGGGCCCGATCGATTCCCTGGATCACGCGTCGCGCCTGCCCAACTACGGCAGCAAGATGGGCATCGACGCCACCCGCAAATGGCCCGCGGAAGGATTCCAGCGCCCCTGGCCGAAGGAAATTGCAATGGACACGGTTACAAAAGAGCGCATCGATGCAATCTGGAACAAGCTCGGCATCCAGAAATAGAGACAGCCCACGACAAATGGGTCCCTGAGCCGGAACATGGACTTAACCCAGCTCCAGAATCTCCGGCTCCATCCCCGTTCCCCCCACAACCAATTTGCCCACCGTCACCGGTAAGGAGAACCGCCGCGGGCCCGCGCTGCCCGGATTGAAATAAAGCACGCCCTTCACCCATTCGATCAACGGCTTGTGCGAGTGCCCGCTGATGACACACGCGACCCCCGCCGCTTTCGGATCGAGATCCAGGGCCTTCCTGTCGTGCAGCATGTAGATGTTGAGTCCGCCGAGCGTCACCATCTCGATCTCCGGCAGCAGCGCGCATAATCCACTGCGATCGATGTTGCCGCGGATCGCCGTCACCGGTGCAATTTGCCGCAGCCGATCCAGGATGGCTGCATCGCCAACATCGCCCGCATGCAGAATGTGCTCCGAACCATCGAGCGCCGCCAGAGCCTCGGCGCGCAGCACTCCATGCGTGTCAGAGATAACACCGACGCGCATCGCTCCCGGCTCCCAACTGCCCTACTCTGCCGTCCTTAGTTCCACCCTCACCAGGTTGCGCACACTGCGCGCCGGCCGCTTATCCTCGCTCACTACTAAACGAAATGGACCCGCCTTCGCGTCGAGAGGCTTCCCGTCCATCCCATCCGCCACCAGAACCACTCCCGGGTGAAATTCCGGATCGATCTCCCCGAGCGCCACCACGCTCTCATAGCCGTCGGCTCCCGTCGCCACGACGTAGTCCGCCAGCACCTTCCCCATCAGATCCTTGCCGTGCGGCGTGCCCAGCTTCGCCAGCAGATCCACCAGCGGCACGCCCGAATACGTCTCGTTCGTCTTTGTATGCGGATCGAAGACCGTCACCGTCGTCTGCGGATACTCGCTGAGGGTGGCCGGTGTGAACACGCCGCGCAGCCCACCCACTCCGATGATCACCAACGTATTCGCAGTCGCGACAGCCGACTCGTTCCCACCCTCGGCATGTGGCTTCTCCACCGTGCTTTCCAGCGGCACCGCGCTCGGCTGCGGCAGAGGTTCCCCACCCACCTGCAAATGTCCGCCTGTGTCTCCGGCCAGTGTTAACGAAACCGTCAGCGTCTGCGGTTTATCTGTCACCACCAGATCGCCCTTATTCGGCAGGAATCCCTGCGCGGTAACCTGCACCTGGTATTTCCCCACCGGCATTCCCAGTTGAAGGTGCCCCTTCTCATCGGTGATCAGCTGATCGCCTGCCGGGCTCCCTGGCGTCACGCGAACCTCCGCCCCCGCCACAGCCGCCCCGGAGGGATCGGTCACTACTACCGTCACCGGGGTGTATCCCTGATGCGCCTGCGCCGCAACTGACGATCCAGGGGCCGTCCACAAGCCACCCAGCAGCAGCAAGCCCACCCACGTAACACTCCCCACTCCCAGTCCACGCATTCTCGTACCCTCCGTCCGCACTCAATCGTAATGCTGTCTCCCCATTGCACTCCTTCAGCGGCCCTGCCTGCGATTACACTAAAGCTGCATGGCGCACCTTCAGGATCAGCTTGACGAGATTACCGCCCAGACCCGCAACCTGGTCCAGCCCGAGCGCCTCGCCATCGGCGAACGCGCTATCGAAGAGCTCTTCCGCAGCGGCATTGAAGACAGGCTGCTTCCCCTGGGATCGACAGCCCCGGGCTTTGCTTTGCCTGACTTCTCCGGCAAAATCGTTCGCTCCTCCGACCTGCTTGCCCTTGGCCCTCTGGTGATCAACTTCTTCCGCGGCCGCTGGTGTCCCTATTGCGTCACCGAGCTGGAAACCTGGCGCGACCTCTACCCCGCCCTCCGCGAGCGCGGCGCTCTGGTCATCGGCATTTCTCCGCAAAGTCAGCGCCAGGGCGACTTTACTGCCAGCCAGCATGCCATCCCGTTCCCGCTCCTCGCCGACGCTGGATGCGGCGTTGCCGAACGGTATGGCCTCGCGTGGACGCTGCCCGACTATCTCCGCCGCTATTACCGCGGCATCCTGCTCAACATTCCCTTCATCAACGGCGACGAAACCTGGAAGCTTCCACTTCCCGCAACCTACGTCCTCTCGCCCGAAGGCAAAGTGCTCTTCGCCGAAGCCCACGCGGACTTCCGCGTCCGCCCCGAGCCCGAAGATGTCCTGCGAAGCATCGTCGCTGTTTCGGGCGAACGCGGCGTTCGTTCCCTGGGCTGACCCCGTCGAGTCCCGAACCCGGCTGCCCATGTCTCGACTTTGAGACATGGGAGAGCACCGCCCAATCCAACCTTTGGCTGCCCCATGTCTCAATTTTGAGACATGGGAGAGCACCGCCCTATCCAACCATTTGGCTGCCCACGTCTCGATTTTGAGACATGGGAGAGCACCGTTTCCTCCGATCTCCCGGCTCCCAGCTACTTCTCTACTGTTTCGCCACGTCCAGATCGATCGTGATCGCCACGTCATCGCTGAGCATTGCGGACGGCATTCCAGCGCCAACCCCAAAATCCGTTCGATGGATCGTCGTCTTCGCCGAAAAACCGGAGTGCTGCTTATGGTCCATTCCTGTCACCGGTGCGGTAGGACCGTCGACATCCAGCACCACCGGCTTGGTCACGCCTTTGATGGTCAGGTTGCCGTTCACCTGCAGGCCCGACCCGCCCTTCGCCACGCTGGTGCTTGCAAACGTAGCATTCGGATTGTTCGCCACGTCGAAGAAGCGCGCGCCCTTCAAATCGTTGTCGCGCCCCGCCACACCCGTGTCGATGCCCGCCACGTTAATCGTCGCATTCACGGTGGACTTCGTCACATCCTGTTCGTCCCACACCACGGTGGCGTCCACCGTGCCGAAGCGGCCGCGCACATTCGAAATGCCCAGGTGCTTGATCGAAAAATCGACCTCGCTGTGGGCTGGGTCGGACTTCCATGTCGACGTTTGCGCCATGGCGAGCGGAGCGGTCAGGGCCAGAATGGCCAAAGCAAGTTTTCCAAAATTCATGTTGTTCCTTTCAGTGGGTGCCCAGACCCAGGGATTGGGGCACCTCCAGCTTAGTCAAAATTTTGCTTTTCCGCGTGAATCCGCCGGGAACAACGAGTCCGCCCCTCTCGTATCCCCTCGTAAGCCCCACGCGACGGGCGAACAATCTTCGCAGGAGCCGCTCCCTTATGCAGACCGTCGAACGCGTCATCGTCAACGTCAGCCCCGCTGCCATCTGGCAGGTTCTCGCCGATGTCGAACGATGGCCCACCTGGACCTCCACCGTCCTCAGCGTCGAGCCCCTTACAGCCAATGGCCACGGAGTCGCTGTGGGAGCCCGCTACCGCGTCACGCAGCCCAAACTTCGCCCCGCCGTCTACGAAGTCATCGAATGCAAACCGCACCAGGCCTTTACGTGGGTGCAAAAAGCCCCTGGCCTCAAGCTGATCGCCGACCACCGGCTCAGCCCCTTCAGCTCGGCCACCGAGGTCGAGCTCTCCTTCTCGACGGAGGGCCCACTCGGTGCCCTCATCGGCGGCATCTACTCGAAGACCATCGCCGACTTTGTCCGCACCGAAGCCCGCAGCCTCAAACAACACTGCGAATCCCTGCAAATGGCAAACGCAAAAGTCAGCTGAAGAAAAAACCTTTGCTCTTCGAAGCCAACGGCAAGAGTCGCTCGCGCATGGTGCCATTCCTCATCACCAGCGGAACAACAGGGGCTTTACATCCTGTGGGCACTCACCGCTTCTCCGTATCTCGGCGCAAGGACCGCTGGCTGCTGTCAGCCAGCTGTTTCACACCTCTCGCTCATAGCGCACATACCGCGGCTCCCAGATATTTTCGCCAACCACTGCGTCAACATCCTGCTCCCTGAGGTCCGACAGGCCTTCGGCGATCGCCTGACGCGCGACCGCTGACGCTATCACGCGGCTCAGTTGCCGGGACTGAGCGAGTGGCGGGAGCAGGCTCCCCTGCCGATCCTTTTCGACCGGCGACAATGTCGCCAGCGTTTTCGCCGCGGTCATGATCATCGCGTCGCTCACCCGCCGCGCCCGCGAGGCTACGATCCCCAGCGCCAGTCCGGGAAAGACGTATGAATTGTTCGTCTGATCGATACAAATTTCGCGATTCCCCACCTTCACCGGCGCAAATGGACTCCCCGTCCCGATCAGCGCCTTCCCGTCGGTCCAACGAAGCAGGTCTTCGGGCACCGCCTCGCTCTTCGACGTTGGATTCGACAAGGGAAAGATCACCGGCCGCTCCGTATTCTTCGTCATGGCCCGAATCGCTTCCTCGGTAAACATACCCGCCTTGCCGGCCACGCCGATCAGCACCGTGATCTTCGCGTTCCGCACCACTTCTTCGAGGCCAATCTTCTTCGCGTCCCTCACCTGCCAGGCCGTGACATCGGCCGCCAGCCGCACATAATCTTTTTGCTCCTCGTGGATCCCCTCCGCGCCTTCGACCAGCAATCCAGGCCGCCCCAGCGCGAAGATCCTCCGTCGCGCTTCCTCTGACGTCAGACCCTCATCCTGCAGTGCCTTCACCAGCAAATTCGCGATCCCAATCCCCGCAGAGCCGAAGCCGAGAATCGCGATTCGCTGCTCGGTCAGATTCGTCCCGGCCGCCTTCATGGCGGCCAGGAGCGTGGCCAGGACCACAGCCGCGGTTCCCTGAATGTCATCGTTGAAGGTGCAGAGGCGATCCCGATACTTCTGCAGCAACCGCGCGGCGTTCGTCCCCGCAAAGTCCTCCCACTGCAGCAGCACGTGCGGCCAGCGCCGCTCCACGGCTCGGACGAAGGTCTCGACGAAGTTGTCGTACTCCGGCCCGCGAACGCGCTGGTTGCGCCATCCGATGTAGATCGGATTCTTCAGCCGCTCCTCGTTATCCGTGCCGACATCGAGCAACACCGGCAGGCAATATTCATGATGCAGGCCGCCGAGGGCCGTGTAGAGCGCCATCTTCCCGATCGGAATGCCCATGCCGCCCGCTCCCTGATCGCCCAGACCAAGAATGCGCTCGCCATCGCTGACGACGATCGCACGCACCTTGTCGTAGCGCGGGTGCGACAGGATTTTCTCGATCCGCGCCTTGTTTGGATAGCTCAGGAAGAGCCCGCGCGGCTTGCGCCAGATTTCGCTGAAGCGCTGGCATCCCTCGCCGACGGTGGGCGTGTACACGATCGGCATGAACTTCCGCACATCCGACAACAGCAGCGCGTAAAACAGGGTCTCGTTGATGTCCTGAAGGTCGCGCATGAAGGTGTACTTCTCAAACGGCGTCTCATAGGCGTCGAAGGCCTTCTGCCTCCGCGCGAGTTGCTCCTCAAGCGTGCCTACATGCGGCGGCAGCAGCCCATGCAGATCGAAGGCGTCGCGCTCCTCTTCCGAGAAGGCAGTGCCTTTGTTGTAGCGAGGATGATTCAGGAGGGTAAAACCGAAGAGCCGGGTCCGGATCACCGGTTCGGTCGCATTTTCCGTCATCGTTTCCGTCATGGGAGCGCCTCAAAAGGAAGAGATGCAGCCGGCGCCGAGAAGGGGAAATACGGCTGCCCAAAACCTCTAAGCCCCATCCTCGACAATTCCGGCAAACATCGCGGTGTCGTTCATCACCGACGCAACGCCGCGTTGCGCCACCAGCAGATAGCGCTCCACGCTCATCGCGGTCTTGACGTGATCGCCGACGCGCTCCAGCACACCCTTCTGGGAGTGGTGCTTCTGGAACGCCTCCAGCTTGCGATCGGCCAGTGGACCCAGTTCAAATGTCAGCGACCAACCCACCGTCGCAGCCGTTGCCGATAGTTCCGGGCGGTCGCGCACGCTCACGAACGGCGTGCTCACCCAATAGAGCTTCTGCGGCGCAAAGGGCTCCAGTTCCGAAGGAAACATCTCCGCGCGCCCCGCCCAGTGAAACGCCGCGGTCGTTGCCAGCGAGATCATCGTGTGGTCGCGGTGCAGGTTCACCCCGCCATCGCCACCAAAGGTCAGCACCACCTGCGGCCGCCAGCGGCGGATGTGCTCCACCACGACGCCTGCCATCTGCTGAAAATTCTGATGCGCCAGCTCGCCGTCAGGGAAATGAAGCACCTCGCAGCGCGTCACGCCCAGGACCGCGCAGGCCGCATCCATCTCCGCGCGCCGCATCCTGCCCAAGTCCTCGTCGCCAACCGCCTCACCGCGAAAATGCGCTGCCTGGCCATCCGTGAAGCAGAGCACGCTCGTCTCCACGCCTGCCTCATGCGCGAGCATCAGCGCGCCGCCAAAGCCGCCGCTTTCATCGTCAGGATGTGCGGTTACACAGAGGAGTCGAAGTGGCATTCCTCTTTGAGCCTAAACCACGCGGCCCGGAAAACCCCGGCGAACCCAGTTGGGGATTCAACTCAACATTGGAAGGCTTGCTGTCTCAGTAAGGGAGCTGGATTTCAATCCAGCTCTTCCAGAACGACGCCGTTCTCCGGGCCTTCTTGTTCCGGAAAGTCTTCCCACGGCAGGTCCGCCTGCAGCACTGGAGCGAAGCTCTTCCGATGCAGAACACAAGGCCCGAGGCTCTTCAGCGCCACGCGATGTTCGGGCGTCGCGTAGCCTTTGTGCGAGGCCAGGCCATAGCCCGGATACTCCGCATCCAGCGCACACATGCGCGCATCGCGATAGACCTTCGCCACCACCGATGCCGCCGCGATTGAGATGCTCAGCGAGTCGCCGTAGATAATCTTCGTCTGTGCATGCGGCAAATCGAGTGTCAGCGCATCGATGAGCAGATGGTCCGGCTGGGGATCCAGACGCATCACGGCCGCGGACATGGCCATGCGGCTCGCCTGGTAGATGTTTACGCGGTCGATGGTCTCCGCATCCACTTCTTCAATGGCAATGGCGATCGCTCGTGCACGAACAACGACCTCCAGGCGCTCCCGATCCTCGGGGAGAAGCTGTTTCGAGTCCCTGAGGCCGCGTATTCGCGTGTCGGGCGGAAGAATGACAGCTGCCGCCACCACCGGCCCAAATAAAGCACCGCGGCCGACTTCATCCACGCCGGCAATCGACGTGGCGCCCTGGGCTCGCGCCAGTTTTTCATATTTGTTGCCGCAGGCAAGGGAGCGGAGCATCCGCATCTTACGCGTGGCCGCCGACACTTCTTCATCCGGCAGCTTCCTGCGACCGCGCTTTGGAATCAGCTCGCCCTGCAGAGTTCCCATGGGTGGAGTCTATCGCTCTGTCGTCTGCGGATGCTCGTGGAAAAGTGGTGCCAAACACACCAACGCCCCAGCCGATTTGACCGGGGCGTGAGCTTTTCTGGAAGCCGTCCGCTGGACTCTACCGCGTATCCACTTCCTTCAACCGCGCTGCCTTGCCGCGCAGTCCGCGCAGGTAGAACAGCCGCGCCCGGCGTACCCTCGCCGACCGCACCTTCTCGATCTTGTCGATCACTTTGCTGTTGAAGGGGAAAATGCGCTCGACTCCCTGGCCGAAGCTCATCTTGCGCACGGTGAAGCTGCCCTGCGCGCCGTTCTTCTTCGCGATCACCACGCCCTCAAAGGCCTGAAGGCGTTCCTTGTCGCCTTCCTTAATCTTCACCTGCACGCGAATGGTGTCGCCCGGCCCAAAAGGGGGCAGATCGGTGCGGTTCAGCTTATCGGCAAGACGTTGCATGACTGGATGGATGGACATATCTCTCGTTCCTGAAGGGAAAATTCGCAGAATTTCCAGTTTACAGGAAATTCACCGATTCCGCGCGAAGCGGGAGTGAGCCACTGGTTTAGGGCTTCCCGGCCCGTTTGTAGTAACATATCTACATCGGAGTCGCCAATGGCCATCACCACCGTCACCAGCCGCGAATTCAACCAGGATGTCAGTCGCGCCAAGAAAGCCGCCGGTAAAGGCCCCGTCTTTATCACCGACCGCGGCCGCCCCGCCCATGTCCTCCTCTCGATTGAGGAATACCGCAAAATTACCGGCAAACACGAAAGCATCGTCGACCTGCTGGCCGCTCCCCGGACCGCCGACATCGACTTCGAGCCCGCGCGTCTGACCCGCCTGCATCGACCTCCCAATCTCTCCTGATCCCCAACCTGATGTTCCTTCTCGACACCAACGTTGTTTCTGAACTGCGCAAAGCCGGCAAGGCCGACGTCCTGGTGCGGCATTGGGCCGCGCAGGTTTCACCCGCTGCACTGTACCTCTCGGCCATCTCCGTCCTTGAACTCGAGATCGCCGTCCTCCGCGTCGAACGGCGCGACCGAGCGCAGGGAACCCTCCTTCGCGCCTGGCTCGAACAGCGTGTCCTCCCCACCTTTGAAGACCGCATCCTGCCGATCGACACCGCCGTCGCGCGCCGCTGCGCCCGGCTCCATGTCCCCGATCCCTCCTCTGATCGCGACGCCCTCATCGCCGCGACCGCCCTGGTTCATCGCATGACCGTTGTTACTCGCAACTCTGCCGACTTTGATGGAACGGGCGTGCCTCTCCTCAACCCATGGATCGGCGGTACGACGTGAAAACCCGGCTCCCTTCCTCCCCACCGCCGGACACAACCGCCAGTCCGGACCTCATCAGCCCGCGCTGGCTCCTGACGGCTCTCGCCCTTGCTCTTCTGGCCGCCGCCCTCTGCGGATACGGCGCCCTCTGCCTGCTCTTCTACCAGGGCCAATGGCAGCTCCTTTTCCATCCCTCCCGCACCATCGCCGAGACACCGCAATCCGCCGGTCTCGCTTACGAGGAAATCCACTTCGACGTCACCGACACCGGCCAGCCCCAACTTGACGGCTGGTGGATCCCCGCGGATCCGCAGGCAAAATACCCAACCACCACGGTTCTTTATCTTCACGACGCACGCGGATCGCTCTCCGGCTGCGTTCCCACCCTCGCCACTCTTCACAACACCGGCATCAACGTCTTTGCCTTCGATTACCGCGGCTTTGGCCGGAGCACCGGCGCTCATCCCACCGAGCGCATCGCCACAGAAGACTCCATCGCTGCCTGGACCTGGCTCACGGACACGCGCCGGATTCCCGCCCGCCGTTTGATCGTCTTCGGCGATGGAGCAGGAGCAACCTTCGCCGCTCATCTCGCCGCGCAGTTCGCGCCGGCCGGCGTCATCCTCGAAGATCCGAACCCACCCGCGGGGCAGATCTTCAGGCTGGACGCCCGCGCCCGCATTTTGCCACTGTGGCTGTTACAAAACGAGACTCTTGACGCCACTGCTGACGTTGCTCACACCCACGCTCCGCTGCTTTTTCTTGACATTCATGGCGACTCCGCCCGCACCCGCCAGCTCTTCACCGCCGCTTCGTACCCGAAGCAGTACTTCGACCTGCGCAAATCGACGGGAGCTGCCACCGACGCAGCACTCGGCCCCATTCTTCGCCGCTTCTTCGACGACGTTCTGACACGCTCGCCTTAGCCGCTGCTCCTGCTCCGTCCCGCCACCAGCCCACCGGCAGCACCACCCCCGAGCTTCAGCACATGCGCGATGACATAAGCAAAGGGCTCGGGCCGCGCCCGGGTCAGCACGATATAAATGAACGTCGCCACCACGCCCACCAGCACGCCATGAAGAATAAACCGCGATTCGATCCGGCTTCCGACCCACCACGCAAACAGGAAACATGTGACCAGCGACCCAACCGGCGCCACATAAAGCAACGGCGTCTGCCCAAATTTCATGCTGATCGGGATGACGATCAGGATCAGCAGCAACTCCGCGAGAAATCCCCCCGTTAAAATACGGACCCAATGCATCTGCACTCCCGAACCGTCCGCCATCGCAAGCCTCCATCGATATCCCATCGTCCCCGGTCCCGGGCACTTTGGATTGTCAAAACATGACTACCCATCCTGGCTGCGGCATCGCCGCTGCTGCGATTCCATCAGCGGTATACGATCGAACGCACCCCGAGGACAGGAGACTTCGCATGGCTCAAATGATCGTTCTTTACAAGACTCCCATAGACACCGGCGCCTTCGACAAGGAGTACGCCGCGACCCACATCCCCCTCACGAAGAAAATCCCGGGCCTGCGCAAATTTGAAATCAGCCAGGGCCCGGTGATGACGCCCTTCGGCCCCTCTGCCTACCATCTGGTCGCTACCCTGCACTTCGACGACATGCCATCGATGCAGTCGGCCTTTGCCAGCCCCGAGGGCCGCGCTGCTGGAGAACATGCCCAGTCGCTCGCTGCTCTCGACCTCCTCCTGTTCGATAACAAACAGGTCTGACGACTTCGACTCACCCCGCCACAGGAAATTGGCCCCTTGATGTCTTGACATATCCATAACCATACGGTTATGGTTTTCGTGTGACGCCGGGTCATGCCAATCACGTCTTTCGCGCTCTCGCCGATCCCACACGCAGAGCCATCTTCGAAGAGCTGACGCGTCAGGGAGAGCAGACCGTGCATGCATTGACCTGCTATGCGGGGGTCTCCCAACCGGCGGTCTCCAAGCACCTCACGGTGCTCAAGCGAGCACGGCTGGTGCGGCATCGCCGCGAGGGGCGGGAAACGCACTATCGCGCCGAGCCCGACGCGCTGACGCCGATGGTGGACTGGCTCGACCGCTACGGCGCCTTCTGGCGCGAACGGTTTGACCGTCTTGAAGCCTTATTGCAAAGGATGGACCCATGACAGATTCACCGAGGAGCCGTCCAGCCGAGAGTCCCCGATCCCTTGTGGTGGAAAGAGTGTTCCCTCACCCGCCTGAGAAGCTGTGGCGAGCGCTCACCGAGAGCCCTCTGCTCACGCAATGGATGATGAACAACAACTTCGAGCCCGTGCCAGGGCGAAAGTTCCAGTTTCGGGCTGACCCTATGCCGAACTGGAACGGCGTTGTCGACTGCGAGGTGCTGATCGTCGACCCACCGCGCCGTCTTTCCTACAACTGGGGCGTGGGAGGCGATGAAGCCGGGCTCCAATGGGTGGTCGAATTCACGCTGACGCGCGCGGAGGGCGGCACTCACGTCCGCATGGAGCAGTCCGGCTTCGGTCCCGATCAGAAAGCAGCCTATCAAGGTGCTCACTACGGATGGCAGAAGTTTATCGGCAACCTGGAACGCGTCCTCGCCGAGGTTGATTGACGATGAAAGCAAAATTAATTGCTTATTGGGTGACCACCGTACTCGTGGCACTGCCGATCGGAAGCGGTGGCGTTGGTCAGATCATGCAGTATCTGGCCGACCCGCGTGGCTTTGTGCCGGTATTGCGCTACCCAACTTATTTCTTCGCCATCCTGGGATTCTGGAAGGCGGCTGGAGCCATTGCCATTCTCGTGCCGCGTTTTCCGCGGCTCAAGGAATGGGCGTACGCCGGCATCTTCTTCGATCTGACGGGCGCAGCCGCATCCTGCGCGTGGGTCGGCGGCTATGGAGCTTATGGCTTTCACGTGATCGCGCCCCTGTTGATTTGTGTTCTGACCGTCGCATCGTGGGCGCTGCGGCCGCAAAGCCGCACGCTTCGCGTCCTTTTTCCCCCGAGAACCAGCCGCCTCAGCCGTACCGATCCACCGGCCCGGAATGAGAAAGAGGCATTAACGCGGCAGCGCCCGCAAACCTTACGACAGGAGAAACCCGATGAAGATCAAAGTGACCAGCATCTACGTCGACGACCAGGAGAAGGCTCTGCGCTTTTACACTTCGGTGCTGGGCTTCGTGAAAAAGTCCGACTTTAGCCAGGGTCCGTATCGCTGGCTGACCGTCGCTTCGGCAGAGGAGCCCGACGGTACGGAGCTGCAACTGGCGCTCAACAACAACCCGGCCGCCAAAGCGTATCAGCAGGCCCAGTTCCAACAGAACCAGCCCGCGGCCATGTTCTTCACCGACGACCTACAGGCCGATTACGAGCGCATCCAGGCGAGCGGCGCCGCGTTCACCATGCCTCCCACCGATGTGACTGCTTCGAAGATCGCCATGGTGAACGATACCTGTGGCAATTTGATTCAGATCACGCAGCTGATGCGCTGGCAGGGCTGACACAGAGCGGTTGGCCGGGCGAATCCTGACGGAACGGAGGCACCGATGACGGTAAGAAAAGTACAACAAGAAGCAGAACAACCGCCAAAGTCCGCAGAACCTGCGAAGGGGAAACGACCGCCTCGCCAAAAGACTGCGGCGCGGAAGCAAGGGAGCGTCGTTGCGGCAGCGAGCGGAGGCCCGACGCCTTCCGAGAAGATCGACCGGCACATTGCCGGCCTCTCTGACTGGCGCGGCAAAGTGCTCGCCACCATCCGACGCACCATGCTGAACGCCGACCGAGCCGTCACAGAGGATTGGAGGTGGATGGGATCGCCCGTCTGGTACTGCGACGGGATGATCGCCGTCGCCAATGCGCACCGCGACAAGGTGAAGTGCACCTTCGCCCGGGGGGCGCACCTTTACGATGCCGATCACTTGTTCAACGCGGGGCTCGATGGCAACGAATGGCGGGCCATCGATATCTTCGCGAAGAGTCGGCTCGACCCGGCCGCGCTCAGGCGTCTTGTGCAGACCGCGATCGCGTATAACCGCTCCCAGCGAAACAACAGGATCGACAACAAAGCCGTTGCGACAAAATCAAAGAAAGCTGGAGTGACTCGCAGAAGGGCGTAAGAGTAACGCAAAGTTCGGGTCGCCTCGCCGCTCTACCCTTTCGCGTGTTGACCCCTCCCTCCGAACCCCGTAAACTAAGCTTTTGCGGCGGATGCGCGGCGTCTGTCTCCTCTGCCCGCATTCACTTCCGAAAGCGAGATCCATTTCATCCATGGCGAACCATGTTTCTGCGCTCAAGCGCGCCCGTCAGACCACCAAAAAAACCGCTGTGAACCGTTCCAATCGGACCGGCTTCCGCTCCAGCCTCCGCGCCCTGCGCGAGGCCATCCAGGCCGGGGACGCCAAAGCCGCCGGGGAGCAGTACCGCGCCACCGTCTCTGCCATCGACAAGAGCGTGCAGAAGGGCGTCATCCACGCCAACACCGCCTCCCGCTATAAGAGCCGTCTGAACGCCCGCGTCAAAGCGGTCTCCACGACGACGAAGGCGCCGGCAACCAGGGCACCCGCAAAAAAGGCCGCAGCCCGCTAGTCCGGGACCCAGCGCCGGCTGACCGCCGCTTCTTACGCCTGCCGGTGTTAATCTCTCCGGTGTGATCCCTGAGCTTCGCCAGGATTTCAACGCGCGCTTCCGTCCCGAGGCCTATCGCTCGATGCTTCATAGCCTCGACGCCATGGCCCGCACCCACATCAGCTTCCCCATTGCCGAAACCCCCTGCTTCTTCCCACAATCCCTCCTTGATGAAATCGCCGCCATCGGCATCGACCTCACCCTTCGGCTCGTCAGCGACCCCGCCTATCTCGATCAGTCCTTAGCCGCCATTCCTGAATCATGGCGTGCCGCCTCACAAACGGCTCATCCCCACTTCCTCACCGCGGATTTCTCTCTCGTCCGCGAGTCCGATGGCCGCCTTGCCCCCCGTCTTGTCGAAATGCAGGCCTTCCCTTCTGTCTTCGGATTTCAGTGGGCCCTCAGCGAGGCCTACCGCTCCGCCTTTTCCCTGTCAGCATCGCTGCAATACTTGTTCAGCGGCCTCGACGAGGCGGGCTTCTGGAAGCTCCTGGCCCGCACCATCGTCGCCGGTCATGACCCTGAAACCGTTGTCCTCATCGATGTCGATCCCGCAAGCCAAAAAACGTTGCCGGATTTCCACATCACTGCCGATCGCCTCGGCATCGGCATTGTCGACATCGCCCAGATCGAAACCCTGGACCCCGCATCCGGAAGGCCCGGACAACTCCGCCGCCTCGGTTACCGCAACAAGGGGCGGCTGATCCCAATTCAACGGATTTACAACCGGGCCATCGTCGACGAACTGGTCCGCAAGCAAATTGCCCTGCACTTTGACTACCGCGAACCTTTCGACGTCGAATGGGCCGGCCATCCCAACTGGTACTTCCACGTCAGCAAATTCTCCCTGCCGTGGCTGCATCATCCCGCCGTCCCACCCGCCGTCTTTCTCGACGACTGGTTCCAGAACCCTGAATCCCGCGACCGCCTTCCTCCCGACCGTAACTACTGGATTCTGAAGCCACTGTTCTCATTTGCGGGCCAGGGCATCCAGTTCGCCCCCACAGACCAACAGCTCGCCGCCGTACCTTTGGAGCGCCGCGCCGATTACCTCCTGCAGGAGCGGGTCACCTTCGTACCCGTCATCGATACTCCTTCCGGACCAACCCAGGCCGAAATTCGCATCCTCTATGTCTGGCCCGACCTCGGCGATTTAACCCCCCTGCTGTCACTCGTCCGCCTCGGCCGCGGCCAGATGATGGGGGTCGACCACAATCAGGGCCAATCCTGGGTCGGGGCCTCCGCCGCGTTTTTTCCCTCCTGATCTTCGGTAACGGGGTTTTCCACCTCGAAATCCACAAGATTCATCAGCTTCCCACAGAAGAGGCCTATCCTGCCCCATTTTGGTCATTGCCTCCCCCATCTTCCTCGTTTACAAATGGAGTCGAAGTTGTAAACTTTGGTAATTGGCCATTGCTGGTGTTTGCGGGTACTGTAGGGACAACATCGGAGACCTCTATGCAATCGGCTCTGTGTTCGTCTTCCGGTACTTATGACTGGCAACCTTACCGCGGCGCAGCTCGTTATCCGCTTCACCTTCGGGTAACGGTTCTCGCCGATGGCCGCGATTATGAAGCGCTCACTGAGAGCCTTTCTGCAAGCGGTGTTCTCTTTCGCTTGCGGGAACCTCTTCAGGAAGGGCAGCAGATTGAGTTCCTTTTGGAGATTCCGGCCGGAATGCTGGAGTTTCCCGTGACTGCGGCGGTGCACTGCTCCGGAAGAATTGTCCGTTCTTATTGGAATGAGGGTCAGCCCTTCGCCGCGGCGGTAATCGACGAGTACAGGTTCCAGTAGGTTCGGTCCAGATTTCTTATGACGCACATCAACGGTAACGGCAACGGTGTAGCTCCTCAGGCGGTTCAGCCTGGCGCTGAGGTTCGGGTTATTCTCGCTGACTCGCAGGCCATCTATCGAGTCGGTATGCGCAAGGTCTTTGGACCGGATTCCGGCGTCTCCGTCGTGGCCGAAGCCGACAACCTCCAGTCCCTGCAGGACACCGTACAGCGCACGCCCGCCGATGTACTCCTGCTCGAAGGAGCCATGATCACCGGCACTGCCAACGCCGTCCCTGCCGTCGTCCGTCTCGCCCCCGACCTCAAGATCATCGTCCAGTCCGCTTCCAATGACGAGTCTCATACCGTGGACCTTTACCGGCGCGGCGTTCGCGGCATCATTCCCCGGTCCATCTCGCCCGACCTGCTCATCAAGTGCGTACGGAAGATCGCCGCTGGCGAAACGTGGATCGACAATCAGTCGGTGACCTGGGTCATCGAAGCCTATCGCTCCCAGGCGGGCAATATGTCCAATCCGCGCAATCAGCCCCGCCTCAATCAGAAAGAAATGCTCATCATCGCGGGCATCACGCAGGGCAAGCGCAACAAGGAAATCGCCTACCAGCTGGGCACCACCGAGCAGGTAGTCAAGAATTATCTTCGGAAGATTTACGACAAGCTCGGCGTCTCCGATCGCCTTGAGCTGGCCCTCTACTGCCTGCACCACCAGCTCCATAAGAACGCAGCAGAAGCTGACACGCGCCCACTCGAAGTTTCCGCCCCCGCGCAGCCGTAAGCAGTTGACCGGGCGGACCCACCGGGTCAACAACAGCCCGAATATCCCGAAGGCCTCACCGCTGCCGCGTTGGCTGCGCGCCGCCCCGCCCCCGGCTCCCAGCTGCTTTTGTCAACTTTCCACCGCTTCCCTGAAGCAACCAGCGTTGATCATGCAGGCCTTCCGTTGCCATAAAGTTGGCTGTTTTGTGTTATCCGTCTGCTATTCTGGACCTATAGAGTCAAAAAGAAATCTTCCATACTTATTACAAACTGCACTCTTCAAGCCTCGCCGAAAAGCGAGGCTTTTTGCTTTACGCCGTTTCTCCTTAAACATCTGCTCTTGTCAAGTGCAATAGCCAGGACGGACTCTTGCAAAATGAAGCACCACCCTGCAGTGGCACCCCCGGGGGGGTGCCACCTGTACCGGGAACGGCCGCCGCGTTACGCTGCTTTTTATGCCACTTTCCACGACGACACTACGCGTCCGATACGCTGAAACCGACCAGATGGGCGTCGCCTATTATGCGAACTATTTCATATGGTGCGAAATTGGTCGCGTCGAACTTCTCCGGCAACTCGGCTTCGAATACAAGCAGATGGAGCTGAAACATAACTGCCATCTACCCGTCGTCGAAGCCTCCTGCCGTTACAAATCGCCGGCCCGCTACGACGACCTCATCACGATTGAAACCCGCATCTCCGGGCTGCGCACCTCGGTCATCAAGTTTTCCTATCGGCTCTTTTGCGAGCGGCCAGGCGAGCCGGCACCGGTGCTTCTCGCCGACGCTGAAACGGTCCACGTCTCCGTCGATCGCCAGATGCAGAAATGCGCTTTACCCGAGCCTTATCTCTCCGCCATCCGCGGATGCATGGAGAAGTGAACGGGCTGGCCGCATCTCCCCGGTGCCCGGCAGATGCGGGTAAAATCAACGGGCAGGCGCGTTCGCGCATCGCACCACCAGATCCGCCTCCGGAGGTTTATGAAATTCACCCCCGTTGTCCTGTCTTCCGCCCTCGTTGCCTGCGCGTGCCTGTGCATCGCCGGCTGCGAAACCACGCGCACGAACAAGCTGCACGCCTCGTTTGAGGTGGTTTCCGACGTGACCACCACGCCTCATCCCGATGCAAAATACGCGTCGGTCTCCACCGGCATTCCGCCCGTCCCCGGTTCACCCACCGCGGCTGGTCCCGACGGCCTACAGCCGATCAACGACGGCGGAGCCCGCAAGAGCCCGGGCTCCGAAAAGGGGCACCCCATGGCGCCGCGCGAACAACCAGGAGACAGGTTTATCCGCCAGTAGCTTGCTTTCACCTCCCACTGGGTGGAATCACGTAAAGCGGCTTCAGGTGAAACTGAGCTGACGCTGGAATCGGCTCTACATTCACCTGCGGACCCTCCCAGTAGAGTGCTGGGCCGCTCCCTGCGGGAACGGGCTCGTTCTCGATCCCCGGATACATCTCGATGCGAACCCGATGCAATCCCGCTTGCAGTCCAGCGCTGATGCGCACCGGCTGCACCGCATCGCCGAGCGACCCGCACACCTGAGCACGCAGCTCAGGACTTCGCGCCACCGGCAGATCATCGAGTGTGAGAGTGGCTCGCCGGCTCGTGAGGAAGGTGATGGTGTACCCGCCGTCCGCGGGAATTGTCAGCCATCCATCCCAGCCGGCAATCGGCAGCGTGGGACCCGACCCTGGGTGATCGACCCCAGCAGCGATCGCTACTGCCGGCACCAAGTGGGCCGACACCACGACTCCGCGTTCAGCCCATACCTCTTCATCGGGGGGCCGCGAAGCCCTCAGCAAAACGCGAAATCGCCCTGAACCGTCCAGCAGCGTGCCTCGGGCGTCGGGAAATGCGTGATGCACTTCACTTCCCTCACCTGTCGTTCCATCGCCAAACAGCCATTGATAGTGCCAATCGGGATTTGGCCTTACCACATGAAACGTCACCGGCTGTCCTGGCCGAATCAGTCCCGGGCTGTAGTCGAAAGAAGCGTCTGTTGCACCCGGCTTGTAAACCGGCTCCGCCGCTCCGTTCATGACTTCCAGCGGAACCTCGGCGTTGCGCCGCGCAACGCTCCCCGCCACGCGCACACCATCGAGCACGACCCCACTTACGTCACCCTCAAGTACCGAAGGAACCATGCCAACTCCATCCATTGCCGTGACGTTCGAGAAGGTCACGCCGCGGACGCCAGCGTTGGGGTAGCGAATCTGCAGCAGTGAATAGAAATCCTCGAGCCGAATATTGCTGAATCTGAAATCGGTGTGCTCGCCATGGCCCTCCGGTTCAGCCCACAACTCAAAGAACGCGAACGGCACCACGCAACTGCCGAATCCGCTGTGGATTACATCCAGATTCCGCATCACCACGTGCGCGCTGCGAAACGTCTTCCTCGGCCACGCGACCCGAATCGTATTCGAGATGCTCGTCGAAGTTACCGTGTCTTCCACAGTGACGTTTGTGACGTCGTGTCCCGGCACGCGCATGGCCGCATCGCTGTAGCCCTCCCAGTTGCCCTGCAGCGCGAACACATCGTCCGACGCGCGAAAGAAGCAGTTGCGAACGGTCGTGTCGCCACCGCCCAGCCAGTCCATCCCATCCTGGTTGGCGTCGCGTGGCGAGCCGCCGATCACGTTGACGTTATAAAACCCTGTCGCACGCGCGTCGCGCATTTGAACCTGCCACGTCCTGGAGCGCACAACGCAGGTAATGCCGTCGATCTCGACATTGCGTGTCTGGTCCATGACGATGCAGTGCCACGCGCGCTTCTGCATCCATCCCTCGTCGGTTCCCTGATCCTGCGGGCCGTCGTAAATGATCATGCCGCGGCCCTGGACGCGTACATCGTGCACCTGCCACAAGCTCAGCGAGCCAATGACCACAGCGCCCGGCGCGAGATAAATCCGATCTCCGGACTTTGCCTCGATGTCTTCCCGATGCACGCCGACCCCGTAGTAGCGAACCCCCGGGGTCTTGGCTGTAATCGGCGATTGATCCGGAGGACTGCCCAGGAGAAAAAGCATGTCGGCATCGGAAAAATGATCGCCAGGCCGCGTAATCGACAGCTTCACCGGGCCGGGAATGCGGAACGTGATCGTGCTGCCGGTGCGTCGCGGCCGGATGCCATACCGCATCGGCTGCACCTCAACGCCGCGATCCCAGTAGTGCGCATCGGCCGCGCGAATCGAGATGGTGGCCGGCCCATCGAGATCGAAATTCAGAAGGTAGTAGCTGCTCGCGGCGTGTACGACGGGCGTCTCGTGCCCGTTGACGGTGACGAGGAAATAGTCCGTTCGAATCTCGTCGGGAATGGGCGCGATGGCCACACGGGTCGCCGGATGCGCGTAAACGCACAGCAAAATCGCGAGCAACGCACACAGTACCCCCCGGCTCATCGCGGCCCGCTGAACGCCGAACGCCGAACGCTGAACGCTCGCCTCACTTCACATCACCTGAGGCGCGCTTATGCCCAGCCAACCAAGGGATCGGATCAGCTCCCGCTGCGTCACAGCAGCCGTTGCCAGCAGCAACGCCTTCCTCGCAGGATCCTCTTCGCTGAGGATGTGATGAAGCCGGTAGAAATTGCTGAAATCCTGCGCCAGCTGAAATGCGTGCTTCGCCAAATACGCCGGCTCGGCGCTCGCGATACATTGATCGAGCAGCAACGTCGTCTTCGCTGCCCGCAGCCACACCTCCCAGATACCCGTGCTGCCTTCTCCGCTGAGATACGGGGCAATATCGGCACTTTTCAGAGCCGTCAGCGCTTCCTCCGGCGTCGTTCCGGCCTTGCGAAAGATGCTGCGCGTGCGCACCACAGCATACTGGAGATACGGCCCCGTCTCACCCTCGAAACTGAGTGCATCTTTGAAGTCGAAGGCAATCACGGAATTCCGCGTGAATCGCAACATAAAGTAGCGCAGGGCGCCGACCGCAATGGCCTTCGCCGTCGCGTCGCGCTCCGCATCACCGAGTTCCGGATGACGATTGTCGACCTCCGCCCGCGTTGCGACGATCAGCTTGTCAATCAAATCATCGGCCTTCACGCCAAAGCCCTTGCGCCCGGACACCTCGATATAGGGCCGCGCCCGATCTTCCTCCGATACCTCGTAGCCGAGGTCCAGCGCGCAGCGCGGCGTCAAAGCCACCATCTCATAAGAAAAATGCGTGTAGTGCGCCGCCTGCTCTGTGTAGCCCAAGCAGCGCAGCGCCTCAATCACATTCGCCTGCGGGTCGGACTGCCGGGCATCGATCACGTTGTAGATTGCCTGCGCGCCACCAAAATGCGGATGCTCTTTCTCGCCGGTCTCCGCCGAGATCCAGCATTCGCGATCTGCATACGGAAAGAAACGACGATACGCGAAGTCGCGCCCCAGCAAACCAAACTTCCACAGGTGATACGCGATGTCCTTGCCGACATAAGTTACCGTCCCGTTGGAGCGCACGATAACCTTCGCATCCTCATCGGGTGCTTGCCGCACGGGCGACTCGCTTCGCGTCTCAGTCTCCAGCACTTTCGCAACTGCAGCCTTTTCTTCGCTGGCCGACCCAGGCCTGGTCATCACCCAGCAGCCCTTGTTTTTGCCCTCGGTCTCGAAGTACAGCACACCTTTCGTCTTGAGCTGCTCGAAGGCCAGATCCCAGAAGTGCAGGTGAAGAATCTCGCTCTCCCGCGGCAGGAGATCGTACTCGATGTCCAGCCGCAACATCGTTTCGAGGTGCCGCCTCAGGATCGCTGTCGAAACCAGCTCGGCGATCTCCGCCGTGTCATTGCCGCCGGCCTCGAGCGCATGCAGCGTATCAAATCTGAGCTTTTTTCGGGCCGCCGCTTCTTCGGGAACCGCCCCGTACCAGGACGAAACCCGCGCATACAAATCCCAGCAGTAGAAATCGATCCGCTCGCTGTGATCCGCAAGCCGTTTCATCAGAGACTGCACGCCGGTGAGCGACAACCCTTCAAGGTGCTGCAGCCCCACTACTACATCCGCCACCTGAACGCCGGTGTTGTCGATATAGTTCTGCACATCGACCTTCTGTCCCGCCGCGCGCAGGAGGCGCACAAACGTATCGCCCAGGATGGCGTTGCGCAGATGCCCTACATGCGCCGCCTTGTTGGGATTGATGCTCGTGTGCTCGACCAGAGAGTGCAGAGCCCTGGCTGACGCGGGAACCCCACCCCCAGAAGCGAACGCCTGGACAAAGGCCGAGCGATCGAGACGCGCGTTGATATATCCCGCACCCGCCAACGCCAGCGGCGCGAACCCAGGGACGCTGCCCAGCGCTGTCACAATTTCTTCGGCGATCTTCTTCGGGGCTTTGCGCAGCTTGCGCGCCAGCTCGAAGGCGATGGGCGTGGCAAACTCGCCGAAGGCCAGCTCCGGTGGCTGCTCCAGGACAACGCTTTCGACTTCGATCTGATACAGGGTGCGGAGCGCGGTACGAATCCGCTCCGCGAGTGCTTTCTGTTGTTTCAGGTACACGAGAACATTCTAGAGGACCCGGTCCCCGCCCCCAGAGCCACCCACCGCTCTTTAGACGATTGCTCTAAGATGAGAAGAGCATTTGCATCACTTCTGCCCCTCACCCATGCCTGAAAAGTTCTACCTCACCACCCCGATCTATTACGTCAATGCGCGTCCGCATATCGGCCACACCTACACGACCGTCGTCGCCGACGCCATCGCGCGCCGCAAGCGCTCCCTTGGCATCGAGACATGGTTCCTTACCGGCACCGACGAGCACGGGCAGAAGATCGAGCGGTCCGCGCAGCAGGCCAATTGCACCCCTCAGGAATTTGCCGACACAGTCTCGGCTGAATTCCGCGGTCTGTGGGACCGCATGGGCCTCACCTACGACAACTTCATTCGCACCACCGAGCCGCGGCACAAACAGGGCGTCCAGAAACTCTTTGCCCTCCTGCGCGACAACGGCTTTATCTACAAAGGCTCCTACACTGGCCAGTACTGCGTCTTCGACGAGCTGTACGTCGAAGCGCCGCCCGGCGCTCCCTGCCCCGACTGCGGCCGGCCCACGGAGACGGTGAGCGAGGAAAATTACTTCTTCAAGCTCTCCGCGTTCGAGCGCAGGCTGCTGGAGTTCTACGAGGAACATCCCGAGTTCATCCGTCCAGAGACGCGCCGCAACGAAGTGATCGCGTTCGTCAAGGGCGGCCTGCGGGACCTTTCCGTCAGCCGCACGAGCTTCAACTGGGGGATCCCGGTTCCCGGCGACGAAAAGCACGTTATCTACGTCTGGCTCGATGCGCTCGCCAACTACATCACGGCCCTGGGGTGGGGCTCGAACGACCCCGCGAAGTTTGAAAAGTTCTGGCCCGCCGATCTTCACCTCGTTGGCAAGGAGATCATCCGCTTCCACTGCGTCTACTGGCCGGCGTTTCTGATGGCCGCGGGCCTGCCGCTGCCGAAAGCCGTCCACGCTCACGGCTGGCTGCTCTTTGAAGAAAGCAAGATGTCCAAATCTCGCGGCAATATCGTCCGCGCGGAGACGATTCTTGAGGCGTTTGGCGCGCTGAAGCCCCAATTGCCAAAGCGAGAGCAGGAACTTTTTGGCGCCGATGCTCTGCGCTATTTCCTGCTGCGCGAGATCGTCTTCGGCCACGACGGCAGCTTCTCCTTTGACGCCCTCGTCCAGCGCTACAACTCCGATCTCGCCAATGGGTACGGTAACCTCGTCAGCAGAACGCTCTCGATGATCGGGCGATATTTTGACGGCGTTGTACCCTATCCTGCCGCATCCGGTTCCAGGGCGCAGGCCCATTCCTTCGCTGTCGAGATTCCACGCGCCGTTCGTTCGTTCGCCACATCGTTTGACGCGCTCGATTTTTCGCGTGCTCTTGAAACTGCCTGGACTCTGGTCGCCGCAGTCGACGGCTATCTGACGGCCAACGCTCCATGGAAGCAACTCGAGGGAACGACTGATGAGCAGCAGCAGGCGCTTCGTGCGGATAACCTTTACACCGCCGCTGAAGCCATCCGGATCATCACCGCACTTGTTTATCCTGTCATTCCCGACGCCGCCGCCCGGGTTTGGGGCCAGCTCGGCCTCGGCGACATCCGCCAAGCCGACCTCAGGAACCTCAGTTGGAGCGGACTCAAACCCGGAACCAGGCTCGGTGAGCTTTCGCCGCTATTCCCCCGCGCCGACAAGGAGACCATTACGCGTATGAACGAACTGGAGCAAAAGAACACTCCCTCGTCTGCTGCAGCAGAACTCCCGGCCCCCAAAGCGCCGGCACCTCAAGCTCCGGCCGCAGCGCCCGAGCCACACATCTCGAAACTTCACTCGCTTGCCGACGGTCTGGCTGTCGCCATTGCCGAGTCGACCAATGAAACGGCCGCCGTCGTCGCCCTCGAAACGACAATCCGCGAAAGCCTCGGCGGCAAAATCACGGCACATTCCCCGGAATCGGCTGCCCCCGCCCAGACCAATCCTGCCCACGCTCCATCATCCCCGTCGCCCGTCGGCGACAGGATAACCATCGACGACTTCGCCAAAGTCGAGCTGCGCGTCGCGCAAATCAAAGTCGCTGAACGCGTACCCAAAGCCGACAAGCTCCTGCGCCTCGAAGTCGACCTCGGCTACGAAACCCGTCAAATTCTGGCTGGTATCGCGGAGGCTTACACGCCCGAATCCCTCATCGGACGCAAAGTCGTCATCGTCGCGAATCTCGCCCCCCGCAAGCTGCGCGGCTACGAATCGAACGGCATGATCGTCGCGGCCTCGCTCGAAGGCGGCAAACCCGTGCTGGCCGGCTTCCTCGAGGACGTGGAGATTGGCGCGCGGCTGAAATAAAGGCCCATGATCGACTCCCACGCCCATCTCGACAGCCCTCGCTATGACGAGGACCGCGATGCCCTTCTGGAGCGCGCCTATGCGGCGGGGGTGCAGGAAATCCTCTCCATTGGCATCGGTGAGGGACCCGACACAATGCAGCGCGCACTCGAAATCAGCCGCGAATATGCCGGACGTGCCGGATTCCCACAAATTTGGGCCAGCGCCGGCATTCACCCCCATGAGGCTCGTCTCGCGGATGAGGCGGCTTATGAGAAGCTCGACGGCCTTCTGCGGCAGCCCGAAGTCATCGCCTGCGGGGAGATCGGTCTCGACTACTTTTACGATCATTCACCGCGCGACACGCAGAAAACGGTCTTCAAGCGGCAGATGGAAATCGCTGCCGCGCGCAGAAGGCCAATCATCATCCACTGCCGCCCTTCCGATAACAGCAGCGACGCGTGGGACGACACACTGGCCATGCTCCGAACCGACTGGTCGCCTACCGGTCTCGGGGGCATTTTGCATTGTTTTACCGGCGAACTACGGCACGCCACGGAGGCGATGGAACTCGGCTTTTTGATCTCCTTCGCGGGCAATATCACATTTCCGAAGGCTCAGCCGATCCGTGAGGCCGCCGGCGCCGTCCCGCTCAACCGCATGCTGATCGAGACCGACGCACCGTTTCTCGCCCCCCTGCCCAACCGCGGGAAGCGCAATGAACCGGCCTGGGTGAAGGAGGTCGCAGCAAAGATCGCAGAGGTCCGCGGTGTCGATTCTGAAGAAGTGGCCCTCCGCACCACCGAGAATTTTGGAGCGTTTTTCGGCACCGCAACGGCCGTCCCGTCGCGCCTTCCTGCCCGGTAGCGGATAATCTAAAGAGGACAGGGGCAAAGATGGCAGCCGACAACTCATTCGATATCGTCAGCAAGGTGGACATGCAGGAAGTACGCAACGCCATTGATCAGGCGACAAAAGAGGTGCGTACCCGCTTCGACCTGAAGGATTCGAAGTCTGAAATCTCTCTGGAGGGCGAGGACACCATCCAGCTCGCCTCGGCCGATGAATACAAGCTCGAGGCCGTCACAGAAATTCTGCGACAGAAGCTGGTGAAGCGCGGCGTTTCTCTCAAATCGCTCACATTCGGTAAAGTGGAACCAGCGACGGGATCGAGCGTTCGTCAAAAAATCAGCCTCCAGCAGGGCATCGCCGGAGAGAAGGCCAAAGAGATCGTTAAAATCATTAAAGACTCCAAAAAGAAGGTCCAGGCATCGATTCAGGGCGATGTTGTCCGCGTTTCCGGCAAGGACCGCGATTCGCTGCAGGAAGTGATGGCATTGCTGCGCGGGCGCGATTTCGGCATCGATATGCAGTTCACGAATTACCGTTCAAACTGAAGAGACCGGCCCCGGGTTGGAGACCCTAACGTGAGCACAGTGGTGACAACGACCGCGAAGGAAGTCTTCGACCTCCTGCATGACGATCTCGCCGCCATTGAGCGCGAGTTCGGCACGGACGCTGTTTCCACCGTCGCGGCCATCACGGAAATTTCCGACTACCTGCGGGAAGGCGGGGGCAAGCGCATCCGTCCCTCCCTGCTGTTGCTGGCTGCGCGGAGTCTGGGGTACACCGGCCACGGCATGATTCGCCTCGGAGCTGTAGTGGAGATGGTTCACACGGCGACGCTGGTCCACGACGACATCATCGATGCGGCGGACACGCGCCGCGGTCGGCCTTCCACCAACCGCACCTGGGGCAATGGCAAGTGTGTACTGGTCGGCGATTGGCTTTACATGCAGGCCTTTCGCGTCGCCCTCGACGAGCGCAATTTCCGTGTGCTGGAACTGCTCATCAGCCTTACCCAGCAAATGGTCGAAGGCGAGCTGTTGCAAATGGAGCGGCTCGGCAAATTTATCTCTGAACGCGAGTATGGCGACCTCATCTATCGCAAAACTGCCTGCCTGTTTGAGGTTTCTATGCGTCTGGGAGCAGTCCTGGCCGGCGCTGATCAAACCACCGAAAACGCCATGGGCGACTACGGCCGCAACCTTGGTTTGGCGTTTCAGATCGTCGACGACGTTCTCGACCTCACCGCCACCGAAGAGGTGCTGGGCAAACCCGTCGCCAGCGATCTTCGCGAAGGCAAGGCCACTCTGGCCGTGATTCACACGCTGGAAAACGGCAGTACGGCACCCGAACGCGCCGCCATTCAGACCGTCCTCAGCGATCAGAATTTCGATCGCGTCTCGCATGAAGAGATCCTCCGTATTCTCAATCGCAATCAATCCGTGAGTTACGCCATGCGCGCGGCCTTCGAGTACTCTGCGGCGGCGCAGGCTTCGCTGGCGTTCCTGCCTGATTCGGAATACAAACGTGCCCTCCAGTGGATGCCGGAGTTTGTGGTCGCGCGCGAAAAGTGACGCAGGGCATCCTGAGCTGGCGCAGGTGAGTCAGGACCTCGGTTCGCAGTTGCCCACCCTTTCCGCTGTAGGCTAATGGCAATGAGGCTTACTGAGATAGCGAAGGCAGTCGCCGCGGAGCTGCGTTTGGCCGGCGATGACGCAGAAGTTCAGGGCGTTTCCGCAATTCATTCGGCAACAGCGGCGTCGCTGGTCTTTGCCGAGGATAAGCCGAGCCTGGACGCCGCTCTGGCTTCGCGGGCCGCCGCCCTCATTTTGGCGCCAAAGCTGGCTCCTGCCATAGCGGCGAAGTCGATTCTCCTTGTTGCGCAACCAAAACTTGCCTTCGCGGAGGCCGCACGCCTGCTGCGGCCTGCGGAAACCAGCTCCGGGGTCCATCCCACGGCGGTCATCGATCCATCGGTGAACCTGGGCGAGCATGTCTGCGTGGGACCCTGCGTGGTCGTCGAAGCGTATGCGCAGATCGGTGACGGCACGCGGATCGGCTCAGGGGTGGTCATTGGCGCCGGCGTCCGGATCGGCGCCCGCTGCCGCATTTATCCGCGCGTCGTCATCTATCCCGGTACTCAACTCGGGGAACGTGTCATCGTCCATGCAGGAGCCGTTCTCGGCTCCGACGGCTTCGGCTACGTTCGCGACGCCGGTACCGGCGAATATCTCCAGTTCCCGCAACAGGGTCGACTCGTGATCGAAGACGAGGTTGAGATCGGCGCCAATACCACCATCGACCGCGGTGCTCTCGAGGAAACGCGTATCGAACGCGGCGTGAAGATCGATAACCTCGTCCACCTGGGACACAACGTCCATGTAGGACGCAACGTCGTGATCGCCGCGCAGACTGGCGTCTCCGGCTCCAGCAGCATCGGCGACAACGCCATCGTCGGTGGCCAGGTCGGCATCGGCGATCATGCCCAGGTCGGCGAGCAGGTCATCCTCGGCTCCGGCTCGGGCGTACTCACCCGCAAGAAGGTGAAAGGGCCGGGCGTCGTCTTCTGGGGCCGTCCCGCGCGTCCACTGCGCCAGTACCTCAGGGAATTGGCCGCACTCGCTCGACTCGCCCGCGCATCGGATACAGAGGAGGATTAACCGTGGCGATCGTTGTCGTTGGCGGACACTCGCGCAATATCGGCAAGACTTCCGTGGTGGCGGGGCTCATTGCGAGCCTGCCGGCATTCCACTGGTCCGCGTTCAAGATCACCCAGTATGGGCACGGATTCTGCACGGCCGATGGCAAGCCTTGCCAGTGTCAAACAGCTGATTCCTGCGTCTCCGTCAGCGCAGAACATGACCTTTCGGGCAAGAGCGACACCTCGCGGTTCCTGGTTGCCGGTGCAGTGCGCTCGATCTGGGTTCGGACCCGTATGGGGATGCTGGCCGAGGCTATGCCGCGGATCGAAAAGGAGCTTGCCGCCTCAGAAAATGCCATCCTCGAATCCAACAGCATTCTCGAGTTTCTGGAGCCCGATCTCTATCTCACCGTTCTTGATCCCGGCATTGCCGACTTCAAGGAATCGGCGCGCCGCTTTCTGGCTCGCGCCGATGCGGTGCTGTCTGCGGGAGTGACGGCTGACCCGCGGCAAATTGCAGCTCTGGAGGGCAAACCCTGCTTCCTTATCTCACCGCCGTCCTACATGAGCGGTGAATTAGTCGAGTTCGTACACTCCCGCCTGGCGGCGAAAGCCGCGGCCATTCTTCGCGACTGAATTTGCGTTATTCGGCGATCTTCGATTCTCAAACTACTGCCCAAACGGCTCGCGCTTCATCGAGCCGTCGCGCTGCTTGACCAGCGTTTCGACTTTTCCCTCGGCTTCCTCCAGCTGCTTGCGGCATTCGGAAGAGAGACGAGTTCCCTCTTCAAAGAGGCGTACCGATTCCTCAAGACTCAGATCGCCGCGTTCCAGTTGGCCGACGATCCCTTCCAGCTTCGTCAGTGACTCCTCAAAGCTGGCCAACTCGCGTCTCCTCAGGGATTGGAGCAGCCGCCCTGTCCTGTTTTGCACGAACAGGTAATACCGCGGCAAGAACCTCCGCTGCAGCGCTGTAGCGCCCGAACGGCGCGCTTACCTGGACCCCCTCGACCATGGTCCGCGCCGCCGCCAGCATTTCCTGCGCGATGAGGATACCCTCGTTACGAGCGGCCTCCGGCGTCGTAGCGCGCTGCATGCGCACCAGGATTTCATCCGGAACGCTGACCCGCAAATCGTTTTTCATGAACTCGGCATTGCGCAGGCTGGTCAGCGGCCAGATGCCGGCAACCATGGGGATCCTGAAGCCCTCGATGCGTTTCAGGAAGGCTTCGAGAACCCGCAAATCGAAAACCGGCTGGGTGATCCCGTATTCCGCCCCTGCCTCGACCTTCCACGCAAAACGGCGCACCTCGTTATCCAGGTCCGGCACGCCGGGATTCGCCGCCACCGCGATCGTGAAGCCAGTCGAGGCGCCGATTGGATTGCCGCCAATATCCAGTCCGTGATTGAGCCGGTGCACAATGTTCACCAGTCCGATTGCGTCCACATCGTAGACCGCGGTCGCGTCGGGATAATTTCCAAGCTTGGGTGGATCGCCGGTGAGGCAAAGGATATTCTTCAGCCCAATCGAGGAAGCACCCAGCAGGTCGCTCTGGATACTGAGCACATTGCGATCACGGCAGGTGTAGTGGAGCAGCGTCTCGATGCCGGTCTTCTGCTGGATCTGGATACAGAGACTCTGCGCGCTCATGCGCGCCGATGCGCGCGGCGAATCCGGAACATTGATGACGTGAACCCCGATGTCCGCCATCTCCTGCGCGCCCTTCAGTTCCCTGGCGCAGTCGATGCCTCGCGGCGGCACAATCTCCACCATTGTGATGAACGTGCCTTCTTTGACCAGGCGTCCGAGGGCTGAGCGTTCCTGAAGCGGTGAAGGCGGGGTTTCGGTGACGATTGGCTCCTGTTTCGAAGTGCGTTGGCTGGAGGCCTGCGCTTCGGTTGCGCGCATCGCGGACTTCATGGCGCGAACATGTTGCGGCGTCGTCCCACAGCAGCCGCCGATAAACTGCACGCCGGCCTTCGTAAATTTGCGCGCGAAGCTTGCCATGTATTCGGGCGAGCAGAGGTAGATGTTGCGGCCCTCCACCGAGCGGGGCATGCCCGCGTTTGGCATGGCCATCAGCGGCAGGCTGGTCGCCGCGGCCATCCGTTCAATAGCGGTCAGCACGGTCGCGGGGCCCACACTGCAATTACAGCCAATTCCATCCACGCCCCATGACTCGATGCGGGCTGCGGCGGTTTCCGGCGAAGCGCCGTCCAGGCAATTGGCTTCCTCGTCCACTGTGACCATCACGATCACCGGCACATCGGGCGCGGCCGTGCGCGCTGCCAGGACCGCCTGCTCCGCTTCATTCAGAGCCGGCATGGTCTCGAGGATCAGCAGGTCGATCCCCTCGCCCGGTCCGCCACTGGCGAGTGCGCGAATCTGCTCAGCGAATGCCTCCCGCGCTTCCTCGAGACCCGTCTTGCCCAACGGCTCCAGATGCACACCCAGCGGGCCTACTGAGCCAGCGACGTAAGCGGTGCCCGCTTGCTTGTCGGCCAGTTGACGCACGGCCTGGCGCGCGATCCTGACGCCGGCCTGGTTGATCTCCGCCACCTTATCCCGCAGTCCGTAGCGTTGAAGGCGAAGCGCATTCGCGCCGAAGGTGTTCGTCTCGATCATCTCCGCGCCGGCCTGCAGATAATCCTCGTGCACCGCGCGCACCAGTTCCGGCTGCGAGAGGTTCAATTCGTCGTAGCAGCGATTAATAAAAACGCCCCGTGCATACAGAGACGTGCCCATCGCGCCGTCGCAAAGGATCGTGCGCCGGCCAAATCGTTCTTCCAGACGGCTGGTCATTCGGGGATACCTGCTTCATGTTATCAGGGGATGAAAGGGATAGACCGCTTCGTCCCTCCGTCCCGGTTGACGGAAAAGAGTCTCAACATGCAAATGGAAAGTGCTTCACCATCTGTCGCTCTACCGGGCACACCCGTTCCGCGCCGCTGCAGCCACGGGAGTCGACGCCCCCGTAAAATCAAGCGGCGCGCCCTGTTATACTTGGGCTTTCCCACGAGAGATCGTCATAAGCCATGCGTATGGTGAGGTTCTAAGGTTTTGAAGAAGAGAAGTTCCCTGTACTTCGTTGCGGTTCTCAGCTCGGTTTTACTGGCCTGCAACGTAATCAGCTCCTGCGGCAAGGATTACTATTTCGCCGGGCGCACTCTGCCGCCCAGCGGCGTTCTGAATCGGGTGTTGGTGGCCGAACAGAATCCCAGCGCATTCACGGGCGGCGCTCTGCCTTTCATGGATGCGTACTACGACATCCGCCATCCGTACAACACCTCCACGGGTCAACTCTCGATCAGCGGTTATTCCGGCAAGCTTCCGCTCACGATCCAGAACATGCCTGAGCAGCAGGTGGGTGCTGTCTACGCTCAGGGCGACGGAAGCCTGACCCTGGTCAGCTATGCCCAGGAGAAAGTGAACGGCACGATTCCCGTGGCCGGCGGCCTCTCCAGCACCACGGAGGGCACGTCATACAACGGCGTGTTTATCAGCCGCGATCTGGCTTATCTGTACGCCGCCAACCCCGCCGCCCACGTCATCAGTGTCACCAATCGCAACAGCGGCAGCAGCCTGAGCCTGAATCTGCCCAATGCTTATGGAATTTCCGTCAATCCTGGCGGGACCATCGCTCTCGTCTTCGTCGAGAACGCAACCCAGGCACCTGGCCATACGGTCAACGTCGACCCACCACCGAGTTTCGCGGTTTACAGCGTCGTGCAGCTGACCGAGCCGGAGCAATCTGCCGCCATCAATAACCCCAACTACCTCGGCGCGCAGGATTGTGAGCCGCAAAAGCTTCCCACCTGGTGTGTCTTTCCGGTGAGCACCGGGCCGTCCGCCAGCTTCGATCACCCGATCAAGGCCGTCTTCTCACCGGATGGCTCGACTGCCTACGTCGTCAACTGCGGCCCGGAGTGCGGCGGGACCACTGCGGGGTTAACCACCATCCCCATCACCGCTTCGTCCATCAATTCCGGCAGCACCGGAGCCAGCGGGATTGCTCTTGTAGCGCAAAGCAACGTCGCCATTCCCAATGGAGCAACGGATGCCATCTTCAATGGCAACACGCTCTACGTTTCCGGGCAACAATATCAGGCCTCGAGCGGCTTGTTTGCGGGATTCCTCACGATCCTCAACACGCCCGGCAACACCATCGCCGGCACCTACTCGATCAGCGACGGCACACACAATCGCATGGTGTTCGCCGACGACAATACGCTCTGGATTGGCTCATCGCAGTGCAATCAGGGTCCTCGCTACCAACAGGCCCAGACTGGAGCCGCGGTTCAATTCGGGTGCATGACCATGTTCAACACCGCAACGAACAGCGCCACCATCGATTCCTATCAGGGAGATGGAACCGGCATTGCCGCGGTTCAGGGCCTGCACAAGGTCTACACCACCGAGGGTGGTCAGATTTACATATACAGCACCACGAACATGGCTGCTCTCGACAACACCAATGTGACCCTCGCCGGCACCGCCATCGATTGCGCCTACATGGACGCCACGACCGACGACGACAACACAATCTACTAAAAGACCGAAGCAGCGGCCATGCCCAAACCGGGACGCAGGGAAGCGATATGGCAGAACGACTGAGCATCCCCGCAGACCAGTGCGAGGTTCTGGCGATCGCTGCCCATCGCGACGATGTCGAACAAACCTGCGGCGGTACTCTGCTCCGCCTCCGTTCTATCGGCGTTTCCACCGCCATCCTCGATCTGACCCAGGGAGAAGCCGGAACGCGCGGCTCCGCTGCAGAGCGGGCTGCCGAAGCTGCAGAGGCGGCGCGCATCCTGGGCGTCCGGTGGCGCGAGGCGCTCGATATTCCCGACGGCCGCGTCGAAAACACCTGGGAGAATCGGCTGAAGATCGTCGCAGTCCTGCGCCGTGTTCGTCCGCGGGTCGTCGTTCTGCCTTATTGGACCGCCCGCCATCCCGACCATGCAACTTCATCCACTCTCGGCTATGAATCCTGCTTCCTGTCCGGCCTGAGCAAAGTGGAAACCGGGACGGCTCCGCATCGTCCTTTCAAAGTCATCTATGCCAGCCTTTATGCGGACGTGCGCCCGACCTTCGTGGTCGATATCACTCCTTTCATCGAGGACCGGCACCGCGCCCTGATGGCTTATCAATCGCAATATGCCAATCAGTCCGCCGGCAGCGGTCTCTTCGTTCCGGAAGACGAGATTCGGGAGCGAACCTTCGCCGAAGCCCGCCACTATGGATCGCTCGCTGGCGTGCGTTATGCCGAGCCTTTCATCCAAAAGGAAGTCGGCTTAGTCGACGACATTACGCTTATTCCCGTACAGTCGCTCTAGCCATCTTCCTCCCTGAACGGTTTTCAACTGGCTGGCTTTACCCGGCCAGACACGGAACAGCGGTCGCGTTTTCGCCGTCTGGACTTGACCAATGCAACCGTGTACAGTGACCTGCGGCACCGCGATCTTCGTTTCCCGGGAAGGAACGGCACGGCGTGAATCTGACAACCATCGACTGGTTAATCATGCTGCTGTATTTCGTTTTTGTGCTGGGCATTGGCTTCGCACTCAAACGTTTCATGAAGACCAGCAAAGACTATCTGCAGGCTGGGCGTGCCCTGCCCGCCTGGATCTGCGGCCTGGCTTTCATTTCTGCAAATCTGGGCGCCCAGGAAGTCATCGGCATGGGCGCTTCCGGCGCCAAGTACGGCATCGTCATCAGCCAGTTCTACTGGATTGGCGCCATCCCCGCGATGATCTTCGTCGGCGTCTTCATGATGCCGTTCTATTACGGTTCGAAAGCCCGCTCTGTTCCGGAATTTTTGCGCCTTCGCTTCGACGAGAAAACCCGCGCCTGGAACGCCTGCACTTTTGCCTTCATGACCGTACTCTCTTCCGGCATATCAATGTATGCCATGGCGCGGTTGATTCAGACGCTTCATGTCTTCGATAAGGTCTTTATTCATCTCGGCCTCCCGCTCACGTGGATATTCCACTTCTCTATCATTCTCTCGGCGCTCATCGTGCTGTGTTACATCTTCCTCGGCGGGCTGACCAGCGCCATCTACAACGAAGTCCTCCAGTTCTTCCTGATCGTCGCCGGTTTTCTTCCCCTGGTCTGGGTCGGCCTGAAGAATATCGGCGGCTGGAACGGGCTCAAGGCTTCGCTCCCTCAGGCCTATACCCACTCCTGGCAGGGACTCGGGAGCGCCTATACCAATCCACTGGGCGTGGACTGGTTCACGCTCGTGGCCGGTCTCGGCTTTGTGCTTTCCTTCGGCTACTGGTGCACCGATTTCCTGGTCATCCAGACCGCCATGGCTGCCAACTCCGAAGAATCGGCCCGCCGCGTGCCGCTGATCGCTGCAGTGCCGAAGATGTTTTTCCCGTTTCTGGTGATCCTGCCTGGCCTGATCGCCATCGCCACGCCCGTCATGATGCGACATGCGGTTGGCCAGGCTGCACCGGCTGGCATGGTGGGCACGGCCACTGCCGGCGCCGAGTCAGCCGGGAAGGGCCTTATCCCCGCCAAAGTCGACCCGGTCACGGGCAAAATCATGCTGGATACGCATGGCCAGCCCGTGCTCGACTACGACCTTGCCATCCCCAACATGCTTCTCCACTACTTCCCTACCGGCATCCTCGGGCTCGGACTCACTGCCCTGCTCGCCAGTTTTATGTCCGGCATGGCGGGCAATGTAACCGCTTTTAACACCGTCTGGACCTTCGACCTTTACCAGTCCTACATCCGCAAAAACGCGAGCGACGCGCACTACCTGAAAGTCGGCCGATGGACGACGGTCGTCGGTATCCTCATTTCCATGGGCGCAGCCTATCTGGTGATGGGCTTCAACAACATCATGGATACGCTGCAATTGGTCTTCTCCATCGTGAACGCGCCTCTGTTTGCGACCTTCCTGCTCGGCATGTTCTGGAAGCGCTCGACCGGACACGCAGCGTTTACCGGGTTGGTGGGCGGGACCTTAGCCGCGGTGCTTCACCACGGCCTGACGCTGTCAGCCGGCGCCAGCCCTGGCGTCCACGGCGGCTGGATTCACGTCGTCCACACCTATCCCAGCGCCATGGCTCTGGACTTCTCCCAGGCCATCTTTGCCTTCTCCGTCAACTTTGTCCTCGGGGTGATCATCAGCTTCATGACCAAACCGCGTCCCGAAAGCGAGCTTGTTGGACTCGTCTATTCGCTCACGCCGAAGCCGGTAGAACATCACATGGCCTGGTACGCGCGGCCAAGCGTCCTCGCCATCGGCCTGTTGGTGGTCCTGGTTGGCCTCAATTTTGTATTCCGATAGAACATCTAAAGACGAAGCTTTCGAAAGAAAATAGAGGACCGCATGACACTCGATCTCCGCATTCCCCTCGGCCTGATGTTCCTCATCGTCGGTGCAATGCTGTCGATCTTTGGCTTCGTCACCCGCGGCAGCGATATTTATGCACGCTCTGCCGGTATGGACATCAATCTCATCTGGGGACTCATCATGCTCGTCTTCGGCGTCATCATGTTCCTGCTCGGCCGCTACTCCGATAAGAAGCCCACGCCGACCGCCGTTGAAGGAACACCGCGTCCGCTGGGCCACGGCCACTGAGACCCTCGTTCAGAACCGAACTTGAAACTTGCGCCACATCGGGTTTCTGTCTTATATTTTTAACTAACCGGTTATTTTAACTAAATAGTTAATCAATCAGCCAATGTCACCCCGAACACCACAGTCCCGCTCCGATCAGACACGCGAGCGCATCCTGCACGCGGCCATCCGCGAATTTAGTGAACATGGCCTCGCCGGCGCACGCACTGGAGCCATCGCCGCCGCTGCTCAGGTCAACAAGGCACTCCTCTATTACTACTTTCGCGACAAAGAGGCCCTGTATGCGGCCGCCCTGGAAGAGGTGGCAAGCACCGTAGTTGACGATGCCATCGCTGTGCTCGCCATGGAGTGCAGCGCGGGCGAGCGAATCCTCCGCCTGGCTCTTCAACACTTCGATCGGATCCTCTCTCAGCAGGGATTTCAGGCCCTGATGCAGCAGGAGATGGTCCGGTTCCGCTCCGGCCAGACCAATGCCATGCCCATCCTCGCAAAAAAGGCATTCGAGCCTATTTGGGGTCGTACGTTGCACCTCGTCGCGGAGGGCATTCGTTCCGGCGAACTCTGCGACGTCGACCCTATGCAGATGCTGTACTCGGCGCTCGGCGCCAACGTCTTCTATTTCCTGAGCGCTCCTATGGTGCGTCTGGTCACCGCCCTGGATCCGCTCGAGCCCACAGCCCTGGCGAACCGCCGTAATGACGCACTCCAATTTCTGGGACAAGCCATCTTCACCGACCGCAAACATGGGGCACGCCTCGCCGAACAGGTGCTCGCTGCTATGCCCTTCCCGGCGAACAGTCTCCCGGAGAGAAAGACCGCATGAAACCTCGTAACCGCATTTTCATCATCATGGCCGTGCTGCTGGTCATCGCGCTGCTCTGGTATTTCTTTTCTGTCAGGCACACGAGCGACCTTCAGCTCATCGGCACCGTCGATGCCAACGAAGTGGTGATCAGCTCGCGCATTCAGGGTCGCATCGCATCGCTCGCCGTTGACGAAGGCCAGAAGGTCACTGCAGGCCAGATCGTGGCCACCATTGAAGCGCAGGATCTGGCGGACGCACGCAACGCGGCCGCCGCCACCGTAGCCAGCGAAAAATCAAAGGTGGCCGGCTCTCGAGACACTGAGGAACAGACCCAGGGCGATACGGCCAGCCAGGTTACCGCAGCGGAGGCGCAGCTGCGCGTTGCCAGGGCCTCCCTGGCCGTGGCTGAGGCGCAATACGAACATCAGGAGGCAGACACCAAACGTGCTGTCGCCCTCGCTCAGGCTGGGGTCACGAGTGAGCAGACCCGCGATGAGATGGTCACCAGCCTCAATGCCGCTAAAGCCTCTGTCGATTCAGCCCGCGAGAATGTCTCCGCCGCTCAGGCGGCCCTGCGCACCGCCCAGGCCAACCTGTTCCAGACCCAGGCAGCTGCTAAGACGGTAGCCGCCACGCGCGCCGAGATGCGCAATGCCCAGGACATGCTCGACCAGGCTCAGGTCCAGCTCGGCTATGCGCAGGTCTTTTCACCGGTTACGGGCATCGTCAACGTCCGCGCGGCCCGCCAGGGAGAAGTAGTCTCCCCCGCCACACCTATCGTCACCGTGGTTGATCTGTCGCAAACATGGATCTATGCCCCTCTCCCGGAAACGCAGGCCGACGCGGTTCAGCTCGGCGACAAGCTGCGCGTGGTCATGCCCAGCGGGGCTACGCTCTCGGGCACCGTGATCGCGAAAGCAGCGGAAGCCGCCTTCGCCACGCAGCGCGACGTCAGCCGCCGCAAGCGCGACATCGAGACCGTTCAGCTCAAGCTCCTCATCGACAACCCAGGCATGCGCTACGTCCCCGGCATGATCGCCGAAGTCTATATTCCAAAAGACAAGCTGGTGAATCCGTGACCGCGGCAACGACTTCCCCAAATCCCATTTCGCCACCAGCGCCTGCCAAAACGCCGGCCATCGCCGTCGAAAACATCGTTAAACGCTACGGAACCTTCGAAGCCGTCAAAGGCGTAACGTTCGAAGTAGCCGACGGCGAAATCTTTGGCCTCCTCGGTCCAAACGGAGCCGGGAAATCCACCCTCATCCGCATGATGACGACCCTCATTCCCGTCACCTCCGGGCGTGCACTCATTGCTGGACACGACGTGGTCCGTGAGCCAAACGCCGTCCGTCACCTCATCGGCGTCATTCCTCAGGCACTCACCAGCGACATCGATCTGACCGTCGAGGAAAACCTATCCATCTACGCCAAGCTGTATGGAGTTCCCCGCGTCCAAAGGGAAAAGAACATCGCTGATCTTCTGGAAGCCGTCGACCTGACAAAATGGCGGCAGGCTCAAACCAAAACTCTCTCCGGCGGCATGAGAAGACGGCTGGAGATCGCCCGTGGGCTCATTCACAATCCGCGCATCTTCTTTCTCGACGAGCCAACCACCGGACTCGATCCCGTTTCGCGTGTCGCGGTGTGGGAGATGCTGGATCGCCTGCGCGCAAGCATGAAGCTCACCATCCTGATTACAACCCATTACATGGATGAAGCCGACAATCTCTGCGATCGCATTGCCATCATCGACCATGGCCTTCTGGTCGCTCTCGATACACCCCTTGGACTCAAGGCCAGCGTGCCCGGAACCAGTGTCATTGAAGTGCAGTTCGGCAAGAATCAGGTCGACAGAAAATCGCAGCTGGAACGGCTCGCCGATGTCACCGGCGTCGAATCCCGCGGTTCCGGCGAGTACAGGCTGATGACCTCAAACGGTTCGCTGACCACCACCCAGCTCGTGGAGATGGCGACTGCCGACGGCACCCCCATCCACGGGCTCAGTGTGCAGAACACAACTCTGGACGACGTCTTCGTCTACTACACGGGACGCCAGCTCCGCGATGAGCAGGTCAAGGCGGTTGGATTCATGATGCCGCCGCGGCCGGGGATGCAGCCATGAACCGCATGTGGGCTATCGTCGAACGCGAGATGCGCAAGTTCTTCCGCTCGCCTACCCTGATGCTGATGTCGATGACCCTGCCTCTGGTCCAGCTGATCATTCTCGGCAACGCCTTCGGAGGCAAGATCACCAACGCTCGCATGGGCGTCGTCGACTATGACCATGGTGAGGAAGCCCTCAGGGTTCACGAGGCATTTCAGGCCGTCGCCGCCAATATCCGCACCTTCAATACCGTCACCTACACGAATGAGCAAACAGCCAAGGACGACGTGCGTACCGGCAAAATCGACGCCGCGGTCATCATCCCGGCCCAGTATTCGCGGCGCGTCCTCGCTGGCGAATCGCCCCACATCGGGCTTGTCGTCGATAACTCCGACCAGTTCGTAAGCGGGACGCTCGAATCCGAAATGCAGTCCCTCGTCGATGCTCTGAATGCGCCGCTCGTCCAGCCAAAGATCGTGCAATCCATAACCCTCGACGTGGTGGAGCTTTATCCCTACATCGAATATATGAAGTTTCTTCTTGCCGGATCCGTCGCTTTGGCCATGTATATCTCCGTCATGATCGGGGGAGGAATGTTATACATCGACGACAAGGCGCGCGGTGTTCACGAGGGCTATCTGGTGACTCCCATCACCAAACTGGAACTGGTCCTGGGGCTCAACATAGCCGGTGCAGTGAAAGCCGTGCTCGCCGGCGTAAGTCTCTCGGTGATTGGTTCTCTGCTCGCCGGGCTCGGCGTCATCTTCCATCCCGAGGCGGTCCTTGAGCTGGCACTGCTCATCGTCGCCACTTCGATTGCCTTCAACGGGATGATGTTTCTGCTCATGGTGCGCGTGGAAGACCCACTCGTGCCGCGCGCCATGTTCGGTGTTCTCAATACGCTGCTCTTCTTTCCCAGCGGAGCGATCTACCCCATCACAGCGTTTCCGCCATGGTTGCGCGCCATCGCTGTTGTGGATCCGTTCACCTACGCGGTGCATGGGCTCAAAGCCATCCTGATCAAGGACGGCGGTTTTGCCGCGATCCGCAACGACTTAGTCTTTCTCTTTGCCTTCGGGATTATCTCGCTGCTGGTTGCCACGCCGTTGTTTCGACGCACGCTCTAAGGCGTGCGTCCACACGTCAGGCAGCTTTCGCGGTTTTCTCAGCGGCTTTGCGGCGGAGCGCCCAACGGCGCTTCAATGCTTCGGAGATCCGTTTCCTGCCCTCCGGAGTCAGACGACGCTTCCGCTTGCCCTTCGGAGCGACGGTGATAGTCTTTCCTGCCGGCCTTCCACGTTTCCGTCGAACCCCGCCATCGCCTGCCAGCAATGCCCGCGCCTGTTTCAGCCGGGCAATTTCTCCGTCCAGTTCGGCAACAATCTGCTTAACTTCCACGCTACCCTCCCCCACAAAATAATTACGCATGGCCCGGTACATCCAAAAGCATAGTTCTGGTGTTCCTACGAGCCTAAATGGGATGAGCTAACTTGACAAATCGGAGGGTGGGAAGAATTCCTGGAACTTAGTGTCCTTCATCGTCCAGCGAAGGCCGCGGGGCAGGCATTGCCTGATCCTCGCGTCCGGGCGCGCGGTAACTAATACCCAGCTGGGAATCCCGCCCGCTGTCCAGCGTGTAACGGCGCAGGTTCTTCAGGGTCTCCTGCTTGTCGCGCGCATAATCCATCGCCAGCCGGGTCAATGCATAAGTCATGATGTCACTGTGGTGCAGGCCCTGCATCTCGGGATCGCGACGAAAATTCAGCCAGAGTCGATGGACCAGCTGCACATCTTCCGCGCGTAAAGCCGGAGCATGAGGTCCGATATGGAAGGCTTCCGCTTCTCCATCCGGCATGATGACGTAAAAAGTAAATTGGCGCTTCGGTTCCGGCAGATTTTCCCACGCCTGGCCTACGTGGAAGGCCTGTTCCTGAGCCGACATTCTTGTCGATAATCCCGAGACCAGCGCCGCTACTTCGAGAGCATTCGCTGCCTGCACCAGGGCCGCAAAAATATCTCCGGCGGGAACCACCAGCAGAGAGATATGTTTCCCGAAGCTCTCCGCTACCGATACCGCTTTGGTAAAAAGCATCTGCTCGTGTTCGCTGAAAATCTGGTGGTCTACCTTTTCCGGTCCGCCTGCACCCACCATCCGGGCGGTCAGCACAACGATGTCTTGCTGGTCGGTCCGAGTGCGCGCCAGAGCCCACTTCAGTGCAAATGGGTTCACCGGATCCCGCATCGTCACCAGCACACCGCCAGGACGAACCTGAAGTGCCTCCCGGCCGATGGTGTCCTGCTGCTCCAGCTGAAAGTGCTCCTTCATTTGCTGCTGGGTTAGTTGGTGTTTCGCCAGATTCCTTCGCTCGGATACCGCAAATATCGTAAAGAAAACCGCGGTGAAGGCGATGCCGCTTTCCGTGGCCACGCTCTTGGTAGCCAGATTGACCAGGGCGATCATCAGTAAGGTCACAAACACGCAAAAAAGACCGATCGGTAGCTCGGTATTGCCGATACGAAGGTTGACCGGTACTTTCCAGCCCCGCTCGCCCTTGTACTTCCAGCGCAACACCAGCATCGCCAGTGAATTGAACGTGAAGCTCCAGATCACCCCAAATGCGTAGGCTTCGCCCAATGTGATCACGTTGCCGCGGCTGACGATGATCGTGAATAACTGAAGTCCGGTGATGAGATTGATGATCCGGTAACTTGTTCCGAAACGGCGATGAGGTTTGCGGAACCAGTCCGTCAGCACGCCGTCCTCGGCAATGCGCATCATCACGCCTGTCGATCCAATGATCGATGTATTAATCGCCCCGGAAAGAATCAGGAAACCGACAATCACGACGAAAACGCGGAAGATAATCCGCAGAACCTGAGGACCCCACATATACATCGCCATGCCGGCGATCAGGTTGTCGCGGTAGATCGGGACCCGCACGTTGTCCGGGATGATCATGGTAGCCAATAACGTGCCCACCCCGGTGAAGATGAAACTGTAGATAGCGATAACAATGGCAGCACGCTTCAGGTTCTTGAGCTTGGGGTGCTCGATCTCGCGATTCACCTGCGCGAGCGTCTCTTCGCCGCTCATGGCCAGAACCGAATGACCAAAGGCCATCAGAATCCCGAATAATCCCAGCGTGGTTGCCAGCCGGGTGCCACCCAGAAACCCGAGTGCGTCCGGGGAAAAATGCAGGTTCGCCGGAAACGGCAGCGGCGGCAGTTTCGCATGCGTGTGAAATGCCGTGACGAATCCCCAGCCCAGAAGCAGCACCACCATCACCGTGGTTACCTGCATCACGCTCAGCGCCTTGTCGGTCGACTCCTCGATCCCCTTGGTGTTTTGCCACCAGTAGTAGATCGTCACCACAGCCGCAAACAGCGCGGACGTCTCATTGATCGGAAACGGTGTCGCGCCATCCGCCCATCCAATCATGTCCCCGGGCATCCATCCGTGCTTCGCCGACACATTCAGTATCTCGTTCAGCAGTCCCACGATGTACTGCCCCGCCGAAACGCCGGAGATCGGCCCGGTCAATATGTAATCGAACATCAGAGCCGACACGCTCAGTTTGGCGAAATTCCCGCCCAGCGCTTCCTTCACCACTCGGTAGACACCGCCCCGCGTGAACATCGAGCAGCTCTCGACATAGACCGAGCGCACCGCAAACGAAAACAGCATCACCCCCAGAATGAACCAGGGTGCCGCCTTACCAACTGCTTGTTCGGCAATGCCTCCGGCGTAGAACGCTGACGACCCGAGGTCGTTGAGCACGACTGCCGCTGCTCGCCAAAAAGAAATGAAGGTGAGCATCACCGTCGAAGCGACAACCAGCTTCACCCGGTCTGAATGTGGCGCGTACCCGGTAGTTCCTGAGGACATGAGTGGCGAAGAAGCTCTGTGCGGCCGCGGGTTCAGCTACTCCCCCGCCGACGCGCCCAGCGCTGAGTGTATGTCCATAACCCTGCGCCGTCAACGAAAACTGCATTGGTTGCGCGCAAAGAGCACCGGCAGCACCGGCTCACCGTCAGGTGTAACCTTCCTGGCTCTCCGTATATTCGCGGCCAAATCAGACTGTTACACTCATGCCGGGACTTGACCTTGAGCGAAGAATTCATCCATCGGCCGCTGACCGCCATTCTCGGCACACCCATCACCAGCGTGCGCGGACGGATGCGCGGCAGACTGAAGGACGTCGCGGTGGGCACAGGCGCCGACGCGGGACGCGTGGCCGGTCTGGTCCTGAAGACCCGTAAAGGCCTCGAGATCGTCTCTTCCAGCGATGTGCGTTGGACGCCCAGCGGTGCCCTCGAACTCCGGCCAGAAGCTACGCTCAGTCCCCTGCAGGGCGACGAAAACTTCATCCTGCTGCGCCAGGATTTGCTCGATCGCCAGATCATCGATGTGCATGGGCGCAAGGTCGTCCGCGTCAACGATGTCAATCTGCGCTGGCACTCCGACGACAATGCAGCGGAGCAGCTCTCCGTCATGGAGGTAGAAGTCGGGCTCCGCGGCGCCGTGCGCCGGCTTTTGAGCGGCACCTTGCCGAAACATACGCTGGAAAGCCTGGTGTCCAAACTGCCGCCGCGGGTGATTCCCTGGAACTTCGTCGACATGATCGAGGTCGATCCGACCCGGCGCGTCAAGCTCAACATCGAGCACGAGCGCCTCGCGCAACTCCATCCATCTGATATCGCGGACATCCTCGAAGACCTGGCTCCCGCTGAGCGCGAAGCCGTCTTGCGAACGCTGGACGAAGAAGTCGCTGCTGAAACCCTCGAGGAAGTGGAACCCAAACTGCAGAAATCCCTGGTGCAGGCGCTCGATTCAGAGACGGCCGCCGGCATTGTCGAGGAGATGGACCCCTCCGCGGCCGCCGACCTCCTTGCCGAACTCTCTGAAGAGCGCTCTGAAGCCATTCTCGAGGAGATGGACCCCGAGGAACGCCAGGAGGTCAAAGAGCTTCTCGAATTCCGCGAAAATTCGGCCGCTGGTCGCATGACCACGGAATATGTGGCAGTCCCCCAGAGCGCGATGGTCGCTGACGGCATTCGTGCTCTCCGCGGCTTTGAAGGCGATCCCGAAACAATAACTGAGATCTACCTCATCGATTCCGGCGAGATTCTCCGTGGAGTCGTGCCTTTGGCGCGCCTGGTTCTCGCGCGTCCGGAAACCCGCCTTGAAGTTTTGGCGGAATCTCGTTTCATCTCCGTCCAGGCCCACCAGCACGAAAACGAAGTCGCGGAGTTATTCGATAAGTACAACCTGCGTGCTCTGCCCGTTGTCGACGATGCGGGCAAATTAGTGGGCGTTGTCGAGGCCGATCACGTCATCGCATTTCTGCGCTCCCGCGGATAGCGGACCCGGTTACCAGGTGAAGCTACCCGTCGGCTAAACGCCAATCACCGCGCACAACTCCTTCACCGCCTCGGCGCTCTTCTTCAGCGCAGCATCTTCATCCGGCGTCAGCTTGATCTCGATAATCTGCTCCAGGCCTCGCGAACCCAGCTTGCACGGCACACCGATGTAATAGCCCTGAATGCCATACTCGCCTTCGAGATAAGCCGCGCACGGCAGAATCTTTTTCTTGTCCTTGATAATGGCCTCGACCATTTCCACCGTTGCCGCTGACGGGGCGTAGTAGGCGCTGCCGGTCTTCAGGTACTTCACGATCTCGGCGCCACCATCGCGGGTCCGCTGGACGATCGCCTCCAGCTTGTCTTTCGGGATCAGCTCCGTAATTGGAATTCCCGCGACCGTCGAGTAGCGGGGCAGAGGGACCATCGTATCGCCGTGCCCACCCAGCACGAATGCCGTAACGTTCTCGACGGATACTTTCAGCTCCTCGGCAATGAAGGTCCGAAACCGCGCCGAATCCAGCACACCAGCCATGCCGATTACGCGCTCGCGGTTGAACTTCGATTGCCGAAAGGCCGCCTGCGCCATAGCGTCCAGGGGATTCGAGACGATGATCAGAATGCAATTCGGTGAGCTGGCCGTTACCTTACCCACTACATCCGACATGATCTTGTAGTTGGTCTGCAGCAGATCGTCGCGACTCATGCCCGGCTTGCGGGGGATGCCGGCGGTAATCACGACGATGTCGGAGTTCGCGGTGTCTGCGTACTCGTTGGTGCCGACGATATGGCAGTCAGTCTTCCCAATCGGCATCGCCTCCAGCAAATCGAGCCCTTTGCCTTGCGGGATGCCCTCGACGACATCGATCAGCACTACGTCGGCGAGTTCCTTCGAAGCGATCCAGTGAGCCGCCGTCGCGCCCACATTGCCCGCACCAACAATCGTCACTTTCTTCCGCATGCTTTTCCTCTTTACGTAACGAGCACCGTGCTTTTTCTACGCGTAACCCGGACGGAGAGCCGTCCGCCCCAATTCGTCAATTTCACATGTTCGCGATCATCTTCGTCGCAAACTCGCTGGTCTTTGCTTTGGTCGCGCCCTGCATCTGCCGCTCGAAATCGTAGGTGACGTACTTCTGTTGGATGGTCTTCTCGAGAGAGTTCTCGATCAGTCTCGCGGCTTCTGGCCAACCCAGAAAATCGAACATCATCACGCCCGACAGCATCACCGATCCCGGATTGATGACGTCTTTGTCCGCGTATTTTGGCGCAGTTCCATGCGTCGCCTCGAAGACTGCATAACCGTCGCCGATGTTCGCTCCGGGCGCAATACCGAGACCCCCAACCTGCGCTGCGCAGGCATCCGAAATGTAATCGCCATTGAGATTCGGGCAGGCCAGAATGCTGTACTCCTCGGGCCGAATGATCACCTGCTGAAAGATCGAATCGGCGATGCGGTCGTTGATCAGCACCTTCTTCTTCCACTGCCCGTTGCCGTGCGATTTGCCGATCGCGTCGAGCACTCCTTTGATCTCCGCGTAGAGCTGCTGGCGGAACTCGTCGTTCCCGAATTCGAGTCCCGGATCAATCAGCGCGGCGTTCTGCTCGACCGTCAGCTTCGGATTTGCCTCGACATTGCCGAGAATCCAGCTCTCGCGCTCGGTTACCACGTCACCGCGAAATTCCTCGACTGCGACTTCATAACCCCACTCTCGAAACGCTCCTTCGGTGAACTTCTGAATGTTGCCCTTGTGCACCAGGGTGACGGACTTTCTCCCCGTATCGATCGCATGGCGAATCGCGTACCGCACCAGCCGCTTTGTCCCAGTGATCGAAATCGGCTTGATGCCGACGCCTGAATCCTCGCGAACCCGCTTCTTTCCGCCCTTCAGCAGGTCGTCATTGAGGAAGGAGATCAGTTTCTTCGCGTCCGCCGTCCCTTCTTTGAACTCGATTCCCGCGTAGACATCCTCCGTATTCTCCCGGAAGATCACAACGTCGAGCTTTTCAGGATGCTTCACCGGGCTTGGCACACCCGCGTAATATTTGACCGGGCGCACGCAAGCGTAGAGATCCATAATCTGACGCAACGCCACATTGAGCGATCGGATACCCCCGCCCACGGGCGTGGTGAGCGGCCCTTTGATCGAGACGCGGAAATCCGTCGCTGCCTTCACCGAATCGTCGGGCAGCCAGTTCCTGAATTCCCGAAACGCCTTCTCGCCCGCGTAAATCTCGAACCACTTGACCGCCCGTTTCCCACCGTATGCTTTCTCCACGGCGGCATCGAAGACACGCTGCGAGGCACGCCATATGTCGCGACCGGTGCCGTCGCCCTCGATAAATGGAATGATGGGATGATCGGGAACGATGTACTTACCACTTGCGTACTGGATGGCCTCGCCGTCTTTGGGCAGCGGCAATCCGTTATAGCTGGTCTGCATTTGGGCTGATTTCCTTCGCGATTTTCTTCTCTGGAAAGGTCAAAGAATCACCCTACCATCCGGCAAAGTGGCGATGCAATGATCGACGGTCAACCGCGAGTTCGAGGCCTTAGCATGAACATTATGTTTTCTCGCAGAGCGGGACTCGGAGTTCCGTTGGCGGTTCTCTTTTGCTGTTGCTGCGCGATGTCTGGGCAACAACCGGTACGGGTCGCCGTCGTCGGCCTCGAACATGGGCATGTTGGGGGGTTCCTGCAGCAGTTCCCCCGACAGCAGGACACCGAGCTGGTGGGGATCGTCGATGCCGACCCAGCCCTGCGAACAAAATACGAACAACAATTTCATCTGGACTCCAGCCTCTTTTATCCGACGCTCGACGCGCTCTTCGCGCACCAGCATCCGCAGGCACTCCTCGTCTACACCCCGATCGGTCAGCACCGTCGCGTCATCGAAGCCGCCGGGGCCCACGGCGTCGACGTCATGGTGGAGAAACCGCTGACTCTTTCACTCGATGACGCGCTCGCGATTCGCCGCAATGCCAACCAACATCACATCCAGGTTCTCGTGAACTACGAGACGACCTGGTACTCGAGCAATCGGGCGGTTTACGACCTTGTGCGCCAGAACCAGCTTGGTGAGCTGCGCAAAGTCGTCATCCACGACGGCCACCAAGGTCCAAAGGAGATTGGGGTCCAGCCGGAATTTCTTGGGTGGCTCACCGATCCTGCTGAAAATGGGGCCGGCGCCCTCTATGACTTCGGATGCTATGGGGCCGATCTCATGACATGGCTGATGCACGGCGAAGCTCCACTGAGCGTGACCGCTGTGGCGCAAACGGACAAGCCGCAAATCTACCCTCGCGTGGATGACGATGCGACGATTATTCTGCGCTATCCGAGCGCACAGGCGGTGCTGATGCCTTCGTGGAACTGGCCTGCCGCCCGTAAGGATATGGAGGTGTACGGCTCAACGGGATACGCCATCGCCGTTAACCCGACCCTCGTGAGGGAGCGGCTCAACGAATCGTCGCCGGAAGTCTCTGAGACGATCTCTCCTCTGTCTGCGCCGGAGGACACTTCGCTGCATTACCTGGCAGCGGTCGTTCGCGGAGAGCTGGTGCCCCATGGCGATCTCACCTCCCTCGATACAAACATCGTGGTGATGCAAATTCTCGACGCCGCTCGCCAGTCTGCCCGCACGGGAAAAACCGTTCTCCTCCATCCACTCCCCTGACGGAGTGCCGGGCGGCGTATTCTGAGGTGTGATCTTTCGATACGCCACTTTCGGTTTTCTGGTCGCTGCCGTGGTGGGCGGCGCTCTTCCGGCGCGAGCGCAATATTCGGCCGATCGTCCCGTCGGCACAACGGCACAGCAGGCTCCTTCCTGGCAGAAAAATGCGGGCATCGATCAGAATCTTGATCGCCCTCTGCCCCTGAATGACATCTTTACGGATGCCTCAGGACGCGCGGTGAAGTTGGGCGACGAGTTCAACCACAATCGCCCCGTCATGCTGGCCCTCATGTACTACAGCTGCCGGATGCTGTGCCCGGAAGTGCTGCACGGGATGGCACTGGCGTTGCTGCGCAGCGGTTTCCATGCCGGGCAGGAATATGACGTCGTTGTCACCAGCATCGATCCTTCCGATACGCCGGCAGAGGCTGCCGCGGAAAAGCAGCACTTCCTGTCCATGATCGAAGCGTCCGGAGACAGCACCGTCGCCGGCTCGGTCCATTTCCTCACCGGGCCTCAGAGCTCCATCACGGATCTGGCTCAGTCCACGGGTTTCCACTATGTCCGCGTGCCCGGCCCTGATGGCAAAATGACGCAGTTCGCCCACTCCAGCGTCATCATGATCGCCACACCCGATGGCCGCTTGTCGAAGTACCTCTTCGGAGTGGACTATCAGCCGCGCGACGTGCGCCTCGCGCTCATCCAGGCCAGTACCCGCCACATCGGGACACTCAGCGACCTGGTCCTGCTCTACTGCTGCAGCTACTCGCCCACCCAGGGCCGCTACACCGTGGCCATTCTGCGTATTCTGGGCCTCGCAGGTTTGGGATCGGTCATCGCCGTTCTCTTTATGCTTTATCTGCTCCAGAAGAAACCCAAAGGCATGGCAGTCCGGGTGTGACGTACCTGATCCACATCCTTCCTGGAACGGAAGCGACGCTCTTCGACTCTTTGTCATCCCACCAGCCAAAGGAGACCTCGCGATGAAAGCAATAGTTCTGTACGAGTATGGGGATGCTGACAAGCTTCAATACGAGACCAATCAGCAGGAGCCACCCTTCGGACCGCATGAGGTTCGCGTCCGGGTGCGGGCAACCAGCATCAACCCCATCGACTGGAAACTGCGTAGCGGTGCGGCTCGCGCTCGCATGCCCATTGAATTCCCGGCGATCCTGGGCCGCGATCTGGCCGGCGAAGTCGTCGACTTCGGCCGCGAAGTCACCGGCTTCACCAGGGGTATGCGCGTGATGGGCCTTGCCAATGGGACTTATGCCGAGTACACCACGGTGAAAGCCGATATTCTGGCGCGCATCCCGGATCAGCTTAGCTTCGAACAGGCTGCAGCGCTGCCCCTGGTCCTGACGACGGGCGCACAGCTCATCGAACGTGCCGTGAAAGTGCAGGCCGGCTGGACCATCCTCGTCACCGGAGCGGTTGGCAGTGTCGGCCGTACCGCTGTTTACGTCGCAAGCCAACATGGCGCGCACGTGATCGCGGGGGTCAAATCATCGCAGCGGGACGAAGCCGCGAAAATGGGCGCAGAGCGCGTTGTGGCTCTCGATCATGACAAAGACTTTTCAGAGTTGCGAGGCCTCGATGCGATTGCGGATACCGTCGGTGGCGAAACCATCTCCAAACTTCTGCAAGCAATCAAACCAGGCGGCGTGCTGGGATCGGTGCTGGGCGAGCCGAAGGATGCCCACGCGAAAAATATACAGGTGCGCGCGATCTATGCGCAGCCGGATGCTTCTCGGCTTTATGAGCTGGCCGAAGACGTCGCTCGCGGCAGGTTCACAATTCCTATCGCCAAAGTGTTTCGTCTCGAAGAGGCGCGCAAAGCGCAGGATTTCGCCGAGAACAAGCATCCCAACGGCAAAGTGCTGCTCGTCGCCTAGCGGGAATGCAGGGTCGCGGCGGCCGGCCGGTTGTCCGGCTCCGCCGCCTCGGTCCTCTGCGCTGTGCTTTGAGGCTTGTGCTCAGCAACCTGGGCTCTCACCATCATCGCTGCCACATACGCAGCGCCAAAGCCGTTGTCGATATTGACGACACATACGTTTGGCGAACAGGAATTCAGCATTCCCAGAAGGGCGGCCACACCCCCGAAGGCCGCACCATAGCCAATGCTGGTCGGCACGGCAATCACCGGAGCCGCCACCAATCCTCCTACCACGCTGGGAAGCGCGCCTTCCATACCGGCGCACACAATCACGGCACGGGCGGCAGACAGACCCTCGCGCGCGGCGAGGATGCGATGGAGCCCGGCAACGCCCACATCCCATATCCGCGCCACCTCGAGTCCCAGATATTCGGCTGTTGTACCGGCTTCTTCGGCAACCGGCAGGTCGCTGGTGCCCGCGCATACTACTGCAATGGGCCCTGCCTTCTGGCGATCCTCCCTGGATGGCAGACCGATGATCCGCGCCTGCTCGTGAAATACAGCATTCGGAACCTGCAGCTTCACCGCGGCATAAGCGTTCGCGCTTGCCCTCGTGGCGAGTACGCTCCCGCCCGCAGCAGCCATGCGCACAAAAATTTCCGCTACCTGCTCCGGAGTCTTTCCCGCCGCATAAATAACCTCGGGCAAACCCAGGCGAAGGGCGCGATGGTGATCGATGCGCGCGAACCCAGTGTCCTCGTAGGGCATCCTGGCAAGCTCACTGAGCGCCGACATGGGCGTCACTGCGCCCGCCTGCACGCTTTCGAGCAGTTGCAGAATCATCTCGCGTGTCATGCTTTGGCCTTCATGTCGGTCACTGCCGCATAAGCGGCTACCGCGGCCTCCATGACAGAGCGCAGTGCAACGTCATGTTCGCGCGCTGCGCGACGGCAGTCTTCGTATTCCGGCATCGCATTCAGAATTTCCCCTGAAGCGGAAGCGATCTTCATCCGAACCTTCCCAAATCGTGTGTCGACGGTTACAAATTCCCTGTCGAGAATCACGCGATCTTCCTCGCGTCGTCGAATCCCCAGCGTCGTCGTCTCGGTAAACAGAAGCTTTTCCAGCTCCTCTTCGCGCTCCTGCGTGCAGAGAATCGTCAGCAAAGTTCCCGGCCGGCTTTTCTTCATCGTCACCGGCGCAGCCATCACATCCAGCGCGCCGTGTTCAAGCGCCAATTCCATCGCATGGGCCAAAACCTGCGGCGTGGCATCATCCAGTGCGCATTCCAGCACGACAATGCGATCACGGGAGAATAGACGCCTTCCCAACTCTCCACTGGCCGTTCCCACCGACAGCCGCACTACGTTCGCAAATCCCTCGGGATTCCTTCCCCCTGCCCCATAGCCGATCCTGTCCACTGCGATCGGACCTTCGGCGTCGAACGCGCACTCCAGTGCCCGCAGCATGGCCGCGCCGGTCGGTGTGGTCAGCTCCATTTGCGGACCCGCCGTATACGTGGGCACACCTCTGAGCAACTCCGCTGTAGCTGGAGCCGGCACGGGCATGCTTCCATGCGCGCATCGGACGTAGCCGCTCCCGACGTTCACGGGAGAACAACGCCAATGTTCCACGCCCAGCGACGCTATTCCCACTGAGGCGCACACGATGTCGGTGATGGTGTCCACCGCGCCCACTTCGTGGAAATGCACTTCCTCGGGACCAATGCCGTGGACCTTCCCCTCTGCAAGCGCCAGCAACTCAAAAGCCCGCAGCGCGATCGCTTTCGCCGGATCGGGGATCTCAGCCCCCAGAATCACCGTGCGAATCTGTGGCCAGTTGCGCCCGTGCGTATGCGAATTCCCAGTTGCTTCTTGGTGAGAGTGTTCGTGCGGGTGCGAGTGGGAATGCGAGCCAGGATGCGGGTGGTCTTTCTTGCCGTGGCGAGAATGGTCGCCATGCCCTTCAGCGTGACCCTGATCGTTTCCCGTCTCTTCAACAACCACGCCGTTTTCCAGAACATCGGCCTTGATTGCGCGGATGCCGCTCCGCTCCACAGATCGAATCCGCAGTTCCGCCCCGATTTTCAGCGCTGCCGCTGCATTTTGCAACAGCTCCAACGGCACGCCGATGTCGATCAGCGCGCCCAGCAGCATGTCCCCGGAGATTCCGGCAAAACATTCGATCGTTCCAGTGTTCATGTTTGTCGAACCGGCCTTCAGCGAACCTCTTCTTAGCCCGCCTTCCGCAGACTCCCTTGCAACATCTCTGCCGGCAGCAATTCGTTCATCGAACCAGACCGGTATCCATCGCAGTCCACCGCGACGTAGGGAAAGCCCGCATTTCGGACAGAGGCAGACATCCTGCGGAAAAACTCAGGATCAAGGGCCGTCGCCAGCTCCTCCTGAGCAATTTCGATGCGCGCCACGCTCCCATGGTGCCGCACGCGAAAACGCCGCAGCCCCAGCGTCCGAAGAGCCTCTTCAGCATCCTCCACCTGGCGCAGCGCCTCCGTTGTCACTCGTCGCCCATATTCGATGCGCGATGACAGGCATGCGGAGGCCGGCTTATCCCATATTCGTAAGCCGGCCTCTTGCGCCAGAGCCCGAATTTCCGCCTTGTCCAGACCGGCATCCGCCAGCGGGGCCGCCACGTGATGTTCCGCCGCCGCTCGCTGTCCCGGTCGAAAATCCTTTCCGTCGTCGAGGTTCAATCCATAAGCCACTGCTGCAAAGCCGCGTTTGGCCCTTTCACCTTCCAGGACTGTAAACAGCTCATCCTTGCAGTGAAAGCAGCGGTCCCCGTTATTGGCCGCGTAGGCTTCGTGTTCCAGCTCTCTCGTCTCGAGGACCAGCAGCGGAATCCTATGTTCCTCGGCGAAGGTGAGCGCGTCGCGATAATGACTCCGCGCGAGCGATGCGGAATCCGCAATAGCCGCCAGCATTCTCTCGCCAAGGACGCGGTGCGCAGCCCACGCCAGGTACGCTGAGTCCACGCCGCCCGAGTAGGCCACAATCACGCTGCCCATCTGGCGCAGGTGCTCCTCCAGCGCTGTCTGTTTTTCTTTCAGATCCATGCCTGCCGCCTGCTCCCCCATCCTAACCCTCGGCACCTTTGATTGGAAATTTGTATCCCCCTCCTGGGATGCGCGATTTGCCCCATTAATCTGGGAAAATAGGGAAGATGGCCACGGTGCACGCGGGCGCAATCCTGACTCCGGAAGAACGGCTGGCCCGACGACGGCTGATCCTGCGGGATGCAGTGTCTCTCCTCAGCCTTTTTCTGATCACTGCCATCATCTTTATCCTCACACTCTTCCTGTTCCGCTCTTTCACCAGTCATCGTCAGGAACTCGGCGCTCGCTGGAAAACGCGTGGCGAAGCCGCTCTGCGTGCAGGACGCCCTGAGGTCGCGATCGATGATTTGCGCTCCGCCCTGGCCTATGTGCCCGATCGGGAGACAGAGATCGAGCTCGCCACTGCACTCGCCGAGGCCGGCAGAATCCAGGAAGCCACGGTTTACTTCACCACCCTTTGGGAATCCGCCCCTGGCGATGGCACCATCAATTTGCAGCTCGCCCGCCTGGCAGTAAAACAGCGCGATGAAACCCAGGCCCTCTTCCATTACCAATCCGCGCTGGACGGCACCTGGCAGGGCAATGGCTATGATCGCCGGCGTGAAGTGCGCCTGGAGATGGCTCGCTATCTTATCTCGCACCGCGAATACGGTCCCGCACGCGCGCAACTGCTCATCGCGGCGGGCAACTCCCCCGACAACCCCGCCATCAAGCTTGAAATCGCAGGACTGCTCGAACAGGCCACTGACCCACAGGATGCTCTTGGCGTTTACCGTTCCCTGATCCTGCGCCGCGATGCGCCCATTGCTGCCCTCGAAGGTGCGGGCCGCACCGCCTTTGCCGTGGGCCTCTACCGGGTGGCAGCCGATTCGTTAAGTCGCGCCCTGGCCAGCCCTTTCACAACCGTCTTGCCGGAAAGTCAGATCATGGCCGACCGCTCCATGCTGGATGGCTCGCAACGCGTTCTGGCGCTTTACCCGGCGTACGATCTTCCGCCCCGCACCCGTGCCGAGCGGGTGCTCGCCATCCGGAAAATCGCACGGGAACGTCTTTCTTCGTGCGCCGGGTCCAGTGCCGCCGCACCGCCAAGGCTCGCCCCTCTGGTTTCGCGCTGGGATCAGCTGTCCCAGGAGTTCAGGTTGCCCCAGCTCGAGCAGCAGCCCGATCTCGAGCGAACCATTCTTCAGCTCGCCTGGGATACCGAGACCACCACCGCCCAGGTTTGCGGGCCACCAGGCGGAGATGACGCCCTGTTGTTGCGCATCAGCCAGAACCCCGCTGCTGTGGAACAGGAATGATGCCCGACCCGAGGACGGAATCCGCCGCACTCCATGCCGCCGATGCCGGCATGGCCGCAGTCGCGCCTGCTGTGCCCGACTCTGCTTTTTCCGCAACCTCCTCGATTCCCGTACCGGTTGCCGGCTCTCCGGCCAGCGGCCTTGCCCGCTCCAGCCTTTCAATCACTCTCGAACGGATCGCCCCCACCCGCGATGAGCGCCTTTTCCTTGTGCTTTCGATCTTCATCGGCGTGATCTCCGGCCTGCTGGTCGTCGCCTTCCGCGTTGCAATCGAGTGGATTCGACTTCTCACTCTGGGATCAGCCCCGCATGGCGGACAGTACCGTCTGCTCATCGCACCCGCGGTCGCCGGACTTGTCGTCGCCGCCCTCGTCATTTGGTTCTTCCCGGCTGCTCGCGGCAGCGGCGTCAACCAGACCAAGGCCGCTTTATATGTCTACGACGGTTACATTTCCTTCCGAACGGTGATCGGCAAGTTCCTGACCTCCGCGCTTGCCATCGGCGGCGGTCATTCTCTGGGGCCGGAAGACCCCTCGCTGCAGATCGGCGCTGGCGTGGCGTCCATCATCGCCCGTAATCTCAATCTCTCCCGCCGCCGCCTGCGTATGTTTGCCCCCATCGGCGCCGCCGCCGGACTCGCCGCCGCCTTCAACGCCCCCATCTCCGCCATCCTCTTCGTCATTGAAGAAGTCATCGGCAGCTGGAGCGCTGCCGTCCTCGGCTCGCTGGTGCTGTCGGCCATCTCCAGCGTAGTGGTCGCCCGCTGGTTCTGGGGACCCGAGCCGATGTTTCGCATCCCCTCCATCACGGTGCGTGATCCTCGCGAGCTGATGGCCTATGCGCTGTTGGGCGTCTTCGGCGGTCTGCTCGCCCCCGTCTTTTCCGCCGTCCTTGGCTATCTTCGCCCACGGCTTCGGGCGCTCCCGCGCTCCAGTCTGTTCCTGCAACCTGCTATAGCGGGACTTCTGGTTGGCGCCATCGGCTTCTTTGGGTTTCCGCAGGTAATGGGAACAGGCTACGACGTCATCGACCAGGCATTGCACGGTCAGTTCGTCTGGCAGGTGCTGCTCGCCCTTGTTTTTCTTAAGCTGATCGCCACTACGCTCTCTTTTTCCAGCGGAACCCCTGGCGGTATGTTTGCTCCCACGCTCTTCATCGGAGCGATGCTCGGCGGCGCGGTCGGCGCCTTTGAGAAGCATTTCTTCCCCCACCTCACCGGCACGGTCGGCGCCTACTCGCTGGTCGGGATGGGCGTGCTCTTCGCTGGATTTCTGCGCGTTCCCCTCACTTCGGTCTTCATGGTGCTCGAGGTCAGCGGCAATTATTCGATCGTTCTTCCCATCATTCTCGCTAATACCATCGCTTTTCTGCTTTCGCGCAGTCTCCAGCCGGTTGGCATTTTCGAGACGTTTACACAACAGGACGGTCTCGATCTCCCCTCCATGGAGGAACAGCGTGAGGAGGCCGTCCTCCACATAGAAGACGCGCTCCAGGTTGTGGCCGTGCCCATCGTGGCCGGAGGCGACTCGTTGCAGACGGTATCCGAAACTGTTTCTCAGACTCATGCCACTGCGTGTCTCGTCCGCCTGATCGACGGCTCCTGGTATGCGATGAGCGCGGATGAGCTGACTGGCGCGGCCGCCACTCTGACGCAGGAGACCCCCATCCAGCGGGCGCTTAAACCGGACCGGGTACCGCTGTTGTTTCCCGACATGCCTCTCGACTCAGCCCTTCACTACTTCCCTCGCTGGCCGTTGCTGCCCATCCTGAACCGCGCCAGCCGAGGCACAGTGGAAGGCATACTCACTCTTGATGATGTGCTGCGCCGTTATCGCGGAGGCGAATAGTCCGTTCCCCCGCTTGCATCGCCAGCCTCGCAACACTACGCTCAAGATTCAGGAATCGTTAGCACACGCTGATGCTGAGTCTCTATCAACGGCTGATTCTCGGCTGTTTTCTGCTCATCGCGCTGGTCACCATGGTCAGCCTGCTGGTGCGCACCTCCTTCGTGCGCCTTGCGGCCCTCGACGATCAGGTTAGAGTCGCTGAAACCGCGGTCGGTTCCCTGGCCTCGGCGCAGGGAGCTGTCGCCCATGAGGAGCTGATCGCCGCGCGCATTTCGACAGGCAATGCCACCCTCTCCGATTTTCGTGCCCAGGCCAGCCACGCCCAGATCCTGCTCCGCGCCGCCGTGGCCGATGTCCGTGCCTTCGATCCTTCTCTTCCCATCGATCGCCTGGCACAGGAGCACGAGCGGGTCGTTCAGCATCCGCCTGCCGAACCGGCCGACCTGACTCGTTCCCTTGAATCGCTGCATGTCGAGCTGCGAGGGGATCTGGATCGGCTCTCCGCTACCCGCTACACAACGGTCGCAGGCCTGCGCGGCCAGCAAAATGCCCTCCGGGCGCGCCTGATCGCCGCCTGCGGTCTGTCCATCGCCGCTTCAGCCATCATTTCCGCAATCATGCTGTTTCTGGTGATCACTCCGCTGCGCCACACCGCCCGCGTGGCCCGTCGCATCGGGCAGGGCGATCTCCACCAGCGCGTCGAGTGGCGTTCCAAAGACGATCTCGGCACCATCGCAACCGAACTCAACCGGCTGGCCATCCGCCTCCGCGATCTTCGTGAGACAGAATCCGGACGGCGCCAGATGGAATTCCAGCTCATCGACGCCGTCGTTCGATCCATTTTTGAACCGGTCATTGTCACCGATGGCAAAGGCCAGGTGCTCAAGCTCAACCAGGCCGCCATGGAAGTCCTTGGCCTTCTCGATGGCGCCTCCCAGGGTGCGGAGGTCGATCGCATGGTCCTCGCCACCACCCCAGGCGGCGACAAAATTCTCGATGCCATCCGCGCCGCAGTCTCTATGCAGCGTTCCACCACCGCGGGCGAAGGCGCTGCCGCTCTCCTTCCTATGAAAATCGGCCAGGCCGAACGCAGCTATCGTCTTCGCACTACACCAATGCGGGACAGCGAGGGCAAGCTTCTCGGCGCCGTCACCCTCCTCGAGGATGTTACGGAGATCGCCGAAGTGGATCGCTTCAAGTCGCGCTTTCTTTCTGTTGCCTCGCAAAAACTCCGCGATCCCATTCGCCGCCTCCGCCTTTCCCTCTATTCGCTCACCCAAAATCACGCCGGTGAGTTGCGCCCCCTGCAAATGGAACTTGCCGTCAGCGCGGCTCAGGAAGCAGAACAACTCGACGACCTCATGCTCGACCTCATCGAGGTAGCCGAACTCGAAACCGGGCGCCGCCAGCTCCGCATCGAGAAGATTCGCCCCATCGATGCGCTCCGCGATGCCGTGGTGCGCTGCCGCGATGCCGCCCATCTCAGGAACATCGACATCGAGCTGCTCGCTTTTGAGGATGTCGCTTATGTTCAGGGAGACCGTCGCGCTCTTCGCACTGTCCTCGACAACCTCATCACCAATGCCATTCGCTACACTCCGGAAGGCGGTCATGTCCGCCTCGGCGCAACCGAGCAACAGGAGCGTGTGCAGTTTTTTGTTCACGACAACGGCCGGGGAATCGAAACCGAGCGCCTGCCCACCATCTTCGGCAGATTTACCGGCGACCCTGCCGGAGGCGGCTCGGGCCTCGGTCTCGCTCTCGTTCGTCGACTGGTCGAGTCGCAGGGCGGCCAGGTTTCCGTCGAAAGCCGTCTTGGCGCCGGAACCACCTTCCGTTTCACCCTTCCCATCTCTATGGCCGAGCCCGACCGCCACCCCGTGGAGGTCGGATGAGCGCCACACCACCCACTCCGCTTCCGGTCCCGACCGATCTCACTCCGCAGCGCCGCGATGAGCCGGAGCAGGGCCGCCTGCGCGTCTATCTTGGCGCCGCTCCCGGAGTCGGCAAAACCTACCGCATGCTCGAAGACGCGCACGTGATGCGCCGTCAGGGCGTCGACATCGTGCTCGGCCTTATCGAGCCACACGGCCGGCCCGATACCGCCGCGCTTGTCGAAGGCCTTGAGGTGGTGCCTCTTCAGCAAATCCAGTACCGCTCCGTCACCCTTCGTGAAATGGACGTCGAGGCCATTCTCGCCCGCCATCCAGCCTGGTGCATTGTCGACGAGCTGGCTCACAGCAATGTGCCCGGCTCGCGCAACCGCAAGCGTTACGAAGACGTTCTGGAACTCCTCGATGCCGGCATCAATGTCATGACCGCGATGAACGTCCAGCATCTCGAGACGCTCAACGATGCGGTCGCTCGTTCCGCCAGCACAACCGTGCGCGAGACCGTCCCCGACAGCTTCCTGCGCCGCGCCGACGAAGTGGTCAATGTAGACATCACCATCGACGAACTGCGCGACCGTCTTCGTCAGGGCAAGATCTACGCTCCCGAAAAAGTAGAGCAGGCCCTCGCCAACTTCTTTCGCAAGGGCAATCTCAACATGCTGCGCGAGCTCGCGCTCCGCACCACCGCCGAGCAGGTCGGCACCGCTGCCGCCGAATATCGGCGCACCCAGGGACTCGAGCAGGCGCCGATTCCGGAAAAGGTGATGGTTTGCCTCTCACCGCGCGCCGGCATGGAGCGCCTGGTGCGCGTCGGAGCCCGCATCGCCGGACGCCTCGCCACCAACTGGTACGTCGTTTACGTCGAAACTCCCGACACCGACCATCGCCACGGCGATCCTGCTGCCTTTGCACGGCTCGAGGAGTATGAGCGCATGGCGCGCGATCTCGGGGCACAGGTCGTCAATCTCCGGGATAAGAAAGTTGCCGACGCCCTGATCGAATTTGCCCGCAAGGAGAACATCTCCCACGTCGTCTTCGGCCAGTCGGCCCGCTCGCGCTGGGATATCCTCCTGCGCGGCTCGATCATCAATCGCTTTCTCACCGAGATGCGCGATACAACCGTGCAGGTCGTCCCCGTCCAGAAAGAGCGGAAATGACTCCTCGCAACTGATTCTTCACGCTCCGTTTTGCCCCGACGAATTCTGTTGTCCTTGGCTTCGGGCCCGCGTTATAGTGCTCCCAGTTCCGCTGGCCCTTGTTCCGGCGCAACGGCTGCTGCTCTCGTTGGAAGGGCCCTCATAACTCAGCTTTCTCTCGATTGCCACTCAAAACCCAGAAATCGGAGATCGAAGTTTATGCGTAAGACTCTCTCAGTCCTCCTCCTCGGCCTTCTCGGCCTGGTCGCTCTGCAGCCCGCTTCGGCGCAGGACAAACGCCGCGTTGCCGTCATGGACTTCGGCTACGCCACCGTCATGAACAGCGTTCAGGCGATCTTCGGCACCAACCAGGATATCGGCAAGGGCATCACCGATATGATCGTCAACCAACTGCTCGCCGACGGCTCCTACCATGTTTATGAACGGGCCGTGATCGACAAGGTCATGAACGAGCAGAATTTCTCGAACAGCAATCGCGCCGATCCCGCCACTGCCGCCAAAATCGGCGCGCTCGCCGGCGTCGATATCATCATCGTCGGCGACATTACGCAGTTCGGGCGCGATGACAAAAACTACGGCGGGGGTGGAGGCGGCGGCAACTGGGGCCATTATGGCGTTGGCGGCCTCGGCATCCACAAATCCAAGGCCGTTGTCGAAATCACCGCGCGCATGGTCGACGTCAATACCGGCGAAATCCTCGCCTCCGTCACTGGCCACGGCGAATCCAAACGCTCCGGGGCAGACATGCTCGGCGGCGGTGGTTCCGGCTGGAGCAACGGCGGCGGTCACCTCGACATGGGCAGCGCCAACTTCGGTCAGACCATCATCGGTGAGGCGACCAAAGCCTCGGTCATCGACGTCGCCACCGGACTCGACCAGAAAGCCGGCAGCCTTCCCGCCATCGCTGCTCCGCCCCCGACGCCGGTCGACGGCCTGGTGGCGGATGCCTCCAGCGACGAAATCATCATCAACGTCGGCTCCGCCGCCGGCGTAAAAGTCGGCGACACCCTTGCCGTGACCCGCGTCGTCCGCACCGTCAAAGATCCAGCGACCGGCAAAGTCCTGCGCACAATCGACTCACCCGTTGGCACCCTCACCATTACTACGGTCGATGCCGGTTCCGCTGTCGGGAAATTCAGCGGTTCCGGCAAGCCTGCCGTCGGCGATCGCGTGAAACGCCCGCAATAGCCTGATTCCGGCATACAGAAAAGGCGGCCATCAAGGCCGCCTTTCTTTTTGATTCCACTGCCAATTCTCACAGAGCCCGAAGCCGCTCCTACTGCTTCTTCAGGACTGCGCTGTTGTTCTCGTCCCGCGCAATCGTGGCCTCCAGCTTTTGCAATACGGAATACTCGCCAGGCTCGAGCGCCAGCTTTTTCAGGACGTATTCGCGCTGGTAGTGCAGAGTGTCCCCAACTGCCTTCACCTCGCTGTGATAGGTCGCAAAGCCCACGTCCAGGCTCACTGGATCGGGCACATCGTCCACGGTGTATCCAGCAGGAATTTTGAGATCGAAATTGTCCCGCCACGTCCCCACCCCTTCGAAGCTGATCGGGACCTTGCGCGGCTTGTTATCGAGTCCTTCCGCATCGCTGCCCAGCACGCGCGGCCTTACCAGCAGAAGACTTCCGGCGGACTTCGCGTACAGGGGAGCCGTCACCTGATAATCCATCTCCAGGGGCTGATCCAGTTCGCGCACATGCGCCACCTTTTCACTGCCCAGGGTGAACGAAGAAAAATCCTGCTGCAGGAGATGCTCCAGCATTTGCCGCTGGTCTTTGTCGGTCCCCATGGCCAGGCGGCCGCGCCATCGGTCGGATTGCGCTCCGTCACGCAGCACCGTCACTTCGCCCGTCAGCGTTCCATCCGCGCTCAGAGCGAAGTTCGCCCTGCGATCGATGGTGTCCTTTTCTGGTTTTAAGACCGGCAGCTGTATGACCTGGCTATCCTCTCCAGCCACCAGCAGCCCGTAGCCCCCCTGCAGATAATCAGGTAGCTGTCCCACCGGCACATAAGGGTTCGTGGGATCGAAAAACAGATACCGCCTTCCCGTTCGCGCGGTCACCACCGCCTCGAGCCGCGGATTTTCATATCCTTTCGGAATCTCGATGGCTGTGATGACATGGTCGCCATAGATGGAGGGCGCGCCCGGATCCACGACTCCCCGCCTGTGATCGACGCTCACCCACGTCGCCCGGATACCGACCGCGTCCAGCATGGAGATCATGAGCGTGGCCTTATCCTTGCAATCGCCGTAACGCTTCTGGAAGACCTCTGCCGCCGCATGCGGCTGCAGGTTGCCAATCCCAATCTCGATGCCCACATACCGGATCTGCTGCTGCATGAAATCGGCGATCTTCGCCAGGCGAGCCATAAAATCGCCTTCTCTGGCCAGGAGTCGCGCTTCCGTCGCAACATCCGGCCCGCCTTCGCTGCGTTGTGCCGCCAGTCCGTAATACCAATCCCCGATCTTCGCCCAAAGCGCATCGCCTTGAGGGATGTCATGGGCCGAGAAATGGACGCTCATCCTTCCCGCCAGCGCCTCCCACTCGGGCGCGAGAGGTATATCCGACAAATCGATTCCGTCGATGTTCGTCTGCTCCCATCGGAAATGATTGGTAGTCACCTCCGCAGGCTGCATTCGATCGTGTTTGAACCACACCGAGTACTGATGCCATCCCGCCGGCAAGTCGATCTCGTACGCCGCACGCGCCACGGGAATCGAATGCTGAAAGCTCCAGATATCTTCGCTCAGGTAGCTGGGCAGCTGCGTTGTCGCCTCCCACGCAACAATCCCTCCCGGGTCTGCACCCGGCGGTGACGCCAGCTTCGCGCGTTCGTCGATATAGAGCATGCCTGGATCGTCGGCGCCCACCTCCACATAATCCGAATCCTTCATGGCGTAGTGATGTCCATCCGGCCCGATGCTCCACACGTGAAAGGACTCGAGCTTCTCTTCGTTTGAAAAACCGGCCACGGGATGCGCGAAATCCCTCCCTCCCGGCCGCAGAATTTTCACGACTGCGCGGTATCGTTCCACCGCACGTCCATCGGCCTCAAAGCTCAATACGGATTCCTCGAGCAGATACACCGCCTTCGCATCCCGCCACTCCCCCGGCAATGGAGCGCTGCTGGCCGCCTGAGTCACCCAATCGGGGATAGCTGGATCTTTCGTTGCATGGGCCACGCCAGCCGAACTGGCCAGCAACACAGCGCCCGGCACAAGAAACGTCATGAGCTCCGCGCCCCGAAGTTTCATTCGCTCGCCCCCGAACCGTTCGTTCCGCTCGTCGCCGCCGGCGACTGCCGCAAAACGATCTGCTGCTGATCCTGGGCTCCCGCCTTCTGGAAGAAATCGCGCAGCTGCGGGTAATCCTCCTTCTTATAACGTGTCACGCCGAGCGCGAGCAGCCGGTTCTGGTCGTACGCGTTTCCTTTGAAGCTGTAGCTCGCCTTGTAGGCCGCCGCCTGCTTAATGGAGAGGTCCGCGGCCGTGGGCAGGCTCTCGATCGTCAGACCCGGGGCCAAAGTGATCGTAACCCTGTCCTGCGCAACGTAGGGATATAGAAGGTCGACCGGATTCTCCCGTTTCTCTTCAGCGAACAGGGGCTTCGCCTTCGATTCAAAAAAAGCGCTCGGCAGAAAGACCCGTTTGCCGGTCTGCGTACCCAGGCTGCCCGTGACATCGGCGACGACCATGAAGCCGGCAATATTGTCCGTGAGTCCGACAAAATGGGAGGTCTTGACCTGCACGCCGTCGGGCACCTGGTTCTGCAGCATCTCATCGAGGTCCTTCTTCAGCTCCTGTTCATCGGTGCGGATCGCGCGCTGACGCCAGCGCAGCGCTTCTGCTCCACCCATGCTGATACGTACCGTGCCCTTCACGGCTCCGTTCGGACCCAGTTCCAGATCAGCGGCACGCAACATCTGATTGTCCTGGTAGCTCGCAGGCGGCGTTTCGAGTGCTCCTCCGCCGTTGTCGTTCTGGCGGATTCCGATCACCTGCGTGTGCATCCAGTGCAACTTTCCATACTCACAATAGCGTTGACCGGGATCGAAGAAGACATCTTTGCCGCCCACGTTAACGATGGCAATTTCGTCCTCAAACTGCTCCCAGTTGAGATAGCCGGGGTTCAGCAGATTTTTGTCCCGCTCGGTCACCACCATCGCATACGCCTTGTATCCGGCAGCACGCGCCATGGAAATAAACAGGCGCGCGATCTCGTCGTCGCTGCCTCGCTTTTGTTCCCAGATATCGGCCGCGGTTTTGACCCGCAAGCCCTGGGCCTTGTTTTCCTCCAGCGTGCGCTCGCGCGTGAAGCGGGTATTTTCCAGTCCCATCACCGCGGCGTAAATCTTCCTCAGCTTCTGATCGTCGCTGTCCCCCGGCGCGATAATTCCCGCGACCGCCTGGCGAATCTTATCCGAAGGGTTCGCAAACCGATCCACTTCTTTTGACCAGACCTTCGTTTCCTCCTTCCAGTAATCAAGGCCGGACACTGCCTCGGAGTAATAGAAGATCAAGCGGTAGGAATAGCTGTCGAGCGGCGGGGAGAATTCTTCCTCCGCAATAGGCTGAATGTTCTCGACCACGAGGTCGAATCCGTCCATGCCTTCACGCACCTTTACGCCCGGCGGCAAACCAGGGTAGTAGAGAAGTCGATTCGCTACGGTTTCTTTTCCGAAGGCATCCTTGCCGGTGAGAATTTTGCCGGTTGACCCAAGGTTGAGGGGAACGAAATGATAGTGCGCCTTGTGCACGAAGATCGGTTGCTGGATATACCACGCCGGCGGCATGTACCAGTTATCGTCATATTCCAGGTCATACCGGTATTCCACAATGCTGCCCACCTGCACATCGGGCATGCTGAATACCTTCGCCATGATTTTCTGATCGCCGCTCTTCTGCAGTTCCTTGCTGTACGGCTTTCCCGTAAAAGGAATGACCGTTCCGTCGGCATGGATAGTGCGGCCCTCCACCGCTCGAATGTTCGACGCTCCCGCCTCATAGGGAATCTCAATATCGCTGTATTGCTGCTTCCCCTTCTCCGTCAGGATCTTGATACGCGCATAGAGGCGGTGGTAGTGCAGGTTATCTTCGACCGTCTCTTCGCGGAACAGATACACAGCCGGCGCATCCGGCGATGCCGGATCAGAGGTCATTTTCAGCTCCTCAGCACTGGGTTCCGTCCAGTTGCTGGAGCCAAAAGCGGAGACTGATGGAAGTAGAAGGAGAGACAGGAAGACAAATCGTCTGCGCAGCGATTGAACCATGGCCGAGCCTCACAAAACGGATGAATGATCCGAAAATCCAGACGGATTCCTCGGAATCCGTAATGGATGTCAGCGGAAATAACGTACCTCTTTGTAAGTCTTCACCGGGACTTATGCAAGAATATTTTTAGTTAGCCGATGGCAAAGCGCAGGATCTGCGCAGCTCAATAGTCCCACTCCCTGCTTTCGCGCGGAAGCCATTTTACGTCCATGGTTCACCGGCCGAAGGTTCATCTTGCTCGTCGATCGGGATCCCTCTACGGCGCCAGATACGGCCGCAATCCATCCCACGGATACAGCCCGGTTGGGCCCAGGTCCGACTCCGACTGCTGCTTCGAATCCCAGCGCACAAAGAAGCCGACCACCTGGTTGTTGTAGTCGCGCGTGTTATTCAGGGAAAGAAAGCCCCCGGCGAACCAATGATCGGTGAGATGGTACGCCATCTCGCCATGGAAATCGTAATTACCGCTGACCACTGTCTGTGCCTGGTAGGAGGCATTGCTGCTCTTCACTTCCAGAGCGGTGTCGAGTGGGAAGAACGGCGCGCTGTCCTGCTGGAATGCCTCGACTCCGAACGCCGCAGCCACACTGTAGTGAACGTTGTATCCGTATCGGCCCTGGAAGGTGAAGGGCACGTTGGCCAGATAGTATGCCTGCGGACTGAAATACCCCCCATGACCATATGTAAAGAAGTTTGAGTTATGGGTGTAGTGCATCCCGAAGAAGTTCGCACCCACCGTCAGGTCGCCCTGGTCGGGAACCTCCTTTACCCGCCAGTATGCGCCCGCATCTCCCTCCACGCGGTGATTGCTCTGGACGTGTACGCCGCTCAAATACTGATCGCCCGCACTGACATAGAACCCTGACTCGGGATCGCTTCTCCCGAACTGGACATCTCCTCCGGTCGTGATCACGCCCCCCCAGATGTTCCCGGCGTACCCCGGCCCGGCTGAACCCGGGTCGCGCAGCCCCGCATAAGACAATTGCGAATCCTTGATCGAGTCGCGATTAAAACTAAAGGTGAAAGGCCCATTCGCCGGCTTCCAGCTTGCCCGTCCGATCACATTCGAAATCAGGAAGCCGAACGGCGAATATCCTGCGCTCGCTGCAAAATGCGACGTCGCCAGCTGCACCTCGCCGCCAATGCCCGCTGCATTTTGCTGGCTCAGCACCGCATTCGGCAGCGCTGTTCCCAGCCGCTCCACTACGCCCCCCGGCAGGGTCGGCGACGTCGTTGGCGCTCCCGAATCGAGGAAGGACGGTCGCGTGATAACCGTGACCCGTGCCGCCTTGCCGATCGGCGCCGAAGCCTCAAACGGCGCTTCCAGCTCAGTCATCGAATCAAACCCCGCCGTTCCGCTGCGATGATTTACAAAGCCGTTGCCGCCCAGCCATGCGCTGTAACCAGCCAGAAGATATCCCAGCTGCATCTGTGCCTGTTGCCGCAAATCCTGCTGGCGCACGATCGCGGGACGCTGGTAAGGACCCCGCAACGGAGGCAGATTCTGCCGCATCAGTTCGTCGTCGGTCGCGCCCGTTTGCCCCGCTCCAGCGCCGGAAGCATTGAGGGGCGGCGGACGCTCGAAATAATCCGGCGGCGCAGCCTCGCTCGGCTGAACTTCTGCTGGAGGAGGCTTGTATTGTGTCGCTGCCATCGACGGATCGATCGGCTTCTTCGCTGCATTCCCAGCCCCTGTTGCATTCCCGGAACCGGCGGCGTTGGGCAACTGCGTCAGTGCCGGACTCGTCTCCAGCCCCAATTGCTGCGGCTGTTCTTCCGGTGTTCCCGCGGAGGGCGCCTGCGGCATCCCGGTGTTCGCCGCCGGAATAACCTGCGGGACGTATGGCCCACCGGTCGATTGTGGTGTCGCTGGGTTCTTCTCTGGATTCGCATTTCCCGGCGCCGCCGATGCCGGAGGACCAGTTGGTTTCGGCGTGCCGTTACTTCCCGCTCCGTTTGCGGGCGTCGCCAGCGGTGGCACGATGGGCAGATCATTCGCTCCCGCGCCGGCCTGCGAGCTCCCGCTATTGTTGATCTTTACCGGAGCCGTGCCCATGTAATACGGATCCGGCCCATAGCTCCCGGCCTGGTTTGGATTTGGATTGGAGTAGCCTGGCAAGGGCACCTGGCTGCTCGTGCCCTCGTTCTCCGTATCGCCATCGGGGTTGAGCAGGTTCACCAGGTCGGATGGTTTGCCTTGCTTCGTCGGCTCAGCGGTCTCCGCCTGATCCAGCTTATGCGCCAGGTTCGTCGATGGTGATACAGCGGGCATCGCATTCAGTGACGCTCTCCAGTAATCCGCGGCTTTCGCGCGGTCGCCCCGCGCCTGCTCGAACTCCGCTGCTGCGGCCAGCACTCTCGGATCGTTGGGGTATTTCTCCAGCCCCTCACGCAGCCAGGCTTCAGCCTGCCTCATGTTCTGAACCGCAACCGCCGCCCCCACCATGTTCTGGTAATCGCCGGCAGATGCATTGGTCATGTCCATCGCCTGATAGATCGCCATCGCGTCTTTCGGCTGACCCGCCTGCACAAAGCCAACTGCCAGCGCTTTGCTCACGGCTGGATTTCCCGGGAACGCCTGCGCCGCCGCGGTCAGAATCTCCACCCCGCGGCGCGGATTCCCCGCCGCCGCCGCCTGCGCTGCTCGCCGCTGCGCCCATGCCGCCCAGATCGTTTGCACCTTCCGGCGTTCTTCATCGGTCATCTCCTGCCGATCGCCCAACGCCATCAATTGCCGGTAGAGATCGCGATCATCGCCGATATTGAAGAGTGTCCATGCATTGGCAATGTCCACCCCGGCGGGCGGCATTTTGCCTTCAGCATGGTACGTCTCCTGAATCTGCGTCAGCAGGCCCAGCGCCGCGCGCTGATCGCCATTGGCCGCGTAAATCGCCGCCAGGGTCTGTTCGTAATCAACGTCGCCCGCCAGCGCTTTGAGCACTGCCGGCGGAATCTGCTGGATCTGCGCCAGCGCATCCGCGTCGTGATCGGTCGCATGCAGCGCAGCCAGCAAGCCCTTCCACGCATCCTGCCGGTCCGGATGTTGTGTCAACACGGTCCGGTAAATGCTGTAAGCCGCCTCCGGATGATTCCGCTCCAGATCGACCGACGCCAGCTGAAGCTGCAGGGGGATCGGTAAGGTCTGTCCGTTCTGCTGATAGATCGTGATCGCCCTTTCCAAAAATCCTTCCGCGACATCCGGATGATTCTGGATCTGGTAAATCGCCGCCAGCATCGAGAGGAAGCCGCCGTCCTTCAGAGCGCTGTCGTAAGCATCCGGCGGCATCCGCTCCACCATTGCGATCGCCTCGGCATCGCGTCCAGCCACGTGTTCGAGCGTCACCATGCCCTGCCAGGCAGCGACATTATTCGGATCGGCATTCAGAACCTTGCGGTAAACCACCGCAGACTGAGTAAAGTTCTTATCCTGGGCAAGCAAGCCTGCATACTGCAGCGTGACATCCGTCCGGATATGTTCCTGGCTTGCCGGATAGTGCAGATTCATCGCCTGCAGCAGGATCCGTTGGGCTTCGGCTACCTGACCAGTCGCGACATAGGCCCTGGCCAGCGTGCTCAGATAAGCGGGATCCTTCGCTGCACTGTTCCCCAAACCTGCCGGGAACTGCCGGGTTGTCGCGATAGCCGCTTTCCCCTGTCCCGCCTCGACTTCCGCGGTAAACAGTCCCCGCCAATACGCTGCGGATTTTGGCTGCTTCCGGAGTAGTTCCTGATACACCGGCACAGCCCGCTCCGGCTGCTGCATCTTCATGTATGCTCCGGCTTCACCGGTCATTGCATCGAGGCTGCCGGGACGCAATGTCAGCGCGGCCTTGTAGTCTTTGACAGACTCATCCAGACGATTCGCGTTCAGCGCAGCGGTTCCCAGCTGCATGGCATTCCAGAACCGCGAGGTCGTCAGCGACTGCTCGATCACCGGAGTGCGAAGGCCATCCTGCTCCGCCTGTTCAAAATACTTCGCCGCGCCGCTGAAATCACTCTGCTTCATGCGCACGAAGCCGAGCCCCGCCAGCACCCGCGGGTTGGTGGTCTCCTTGGCATTCAGCTCGGCAAACATCTTCTGTGCCGTCGCCAGATGATTTGCAGCTAACTCGCGGAATGCCTCCTGCTCCGCCGGGGTCCGCGCAATGCCCTCGCTCGCTCTCGACCTTCTTGCTTCGGTGCCCGCGACTTCCCTTTCCAGCTCCGCGTCCGGATGTTGTCGCAGATACTCGCGCACCGCCGGCACCGAAGCTGGATTTTGCACATCCCAGACCAGCGCTTCATGCAGCGCAGCCTGCGCCGCACCATCCTGCGGATACTGGCTGAGAATTTTCTCGCCCTCTGCCCGCGTCATCGGTTCATAGGTGAGCAGCCGCCCCAAATCGATCGCATACTGCGAATTGCTCGGATATTTCGCCGTCAGGCCTCTCAATCCATTAATTGCGTCCCGGCGCATCGACGGTACACCGGCCTCCGTATCGTAATAAGCCAGAGCCCAGTTGTCGGGGGGATGTTCGCCAAACGACTGGCGGTAAATTTTCAGCGCTTCTTCGTTATGGCCGTTCTTCGCCAGCTCTGCCGCCTGCTCCAGCAGTTGATTCTGCGTCTTATTGCTGACCAGTGCCTGGATCTTCGCGATCTCCGGATTGTCCGGGTTCACCGCGCGTAGCCGGTCGATGTAATTCTCGGCCTCCGCGTCGTTCCCACTCAGTTTCGCAGAGCGCGCCAGCCCTGCCAGAGCCACCTGATTCTCCGGATCGGAGAGCAGAACCTGTTGCCAGCTTTGCGCCGCCAGATCGATATGCCCCGATTGTTCCAGGGATTGCGCCTTGTCGAGCAGCGCCTTCTCCCCAGCCGACTGCCCTCTGACCGGCACCGCGCCCAGGCAAAGCACCGCGGCGAGGCTCAGGCCCGTCCACAGCTTCCGGAGCTCTCGATCTCTGGTTACTGCTTCCATCTCACTCCGTATCCTTCCTCGCGATCAACAGGGGGAAATGCAAATCCCAACTTGTCCCCGGTGTCCGGAATTCCCGCCGTGACCGTGCCCGGCCACAACCGCACAAAAGCCGCTGAACTTCTCCAATGCATCATCCTTCCACCAGCTGCAGACGCCGTCGCGCCCGTCCACGCAGCCATCCCCGAATCCAGATCGCGAAAACGAAGCCGATGGCCAGTACCCCCAGGTCGACCAGCGCGGGGTTTTGAGAAAACCACAATCCTAATCCCGTCCACCAGGGCAAAACCCCAACATGGTAGACGTTGTTACCAATCCGGTAGCTCTCGAAACGGGTCCCCTCCAGCAACGCCACCGTGCCGGAAACCGCGCTCGATTGCGAGCTCTCCAGAAACGCCTTCGCCATTGGCTCGAAGTTGGCCGCGCTCTTCATGTCAATCAGCACCACCGTTCGCCCGCTCGCATACGGCGACTCGATCTCCTCAATCAGTGCATCCGGAACCCCCGTCGTTCCGATGACCCCTGAGGACAACTCCTCGTTGGAGGGAATCTTCCACCACGCGTGATGCAGGGCCGCGAAGAAGCCCCGGGTGTCCTGCACCCTCAGCGTGTTTTCGCCGAAGGTCACCGGCATCCCGGCCGCCAGCTTGCCCATCTCTCCATTACTCTGACCGGTCGTGATCACCAGAAAATCCTCATCGGCGCCGGCACGAAGCGCGTCGGGACCCGCCACCGTTATCCGAATCGCCGGATATCCCGTCTCAGCGCCGAAATGGCCCATCATCAGAAGAAACGTCTCGATCTCCTGCAGCGACGGCGGGTCCGGCAACACCGCCACGGTCTGGCTCAGATCGGCATAGCGGGTAAACGGAAATCCCGCATTCGAGAACAACTCCAGATTCGGCATCGCCGCCCAGTGCGGCAAATCGTGCAGATCTATATAGGAGCTCTTCAAAATTGCAGCCATTAAGTTGACGGGGACCGTGTCCCTGCAGTTGCCGCTCCTCAGCTGCTGAAAGGTAAGCCGGAATTGCATCGAGTTGGAAAACGGCCGCAGGTTCACCACCGGGATCGCGATGTTGACGGATGTATCCTTAGACGCCTCTTTCCCCGGAATCAGAGGTACCGACCCCAGATAAGCGTCGTTCGATTCCACCTGAATACTCGAAATCGGCCCAATGGGAATTGAGTTATACCGGTAATCCAGGTGAAGCTTCACGTTCTGCTGCGCATCCCGAAAATAAAGGTCGGGCGGGATCTTGTAATACGCCGTCAGTGGGCTGTCGCCATCGCCCTGCAATGCCTCTGCCGGACCCGTCCACAGTGGCACACGTCCCGCGCTATCCGGTCCCTGCCAGCGCGGAGCGTCGTCCGGACTGCTCTTCGGCAGGTTCAGCTTGGTGATGGACGCAGTCCCTCCCTGTAATCCCGGCCATCCCGTCGCCAATGCCTGAGCCGCCGCCAGCGCCTGATCCGCATCCGCGCCCGTGATGATCAGAACCTTTCCATAAGGATCGACGGGATTCGTACGCACCGCCACCGTCGGCGCCTGCACCGCAGGCAGACTCAATCCCGGCGGCATCGCCCCGGGGCTCTCCGCGATCAGCACAACGTTCCCCGTGGGCAGCTTTCCCACCGAAGCCGGAAACCGCACCGAACGATAATCCGCCAGCATCCCAAACCACGAACTGACCACTCCTGCGGTCTCCAACCCCTTCAGTGACGGGGGCGCCCCAAAAACGATGGGGATGATTGGCGGCCGCGTCAGCTGCGCATCGAAAAACGGCAGCGGAAGAAGTCTCAAATCGTTGGTAAGCGCCAGCATGTCCCCGGAGATGGCAATTCTGGTATTGGGGTCGACGTGGGCCCACAACACGCTGTTCAAAGGGTCTTCGCACGTCTGTGTGTAATGCCCGATAAATTCGAACGTTAGCTGGTTATTTCGCACCAGCAAATCGGCTGGAATCACCACGTCCGATTCGATCGCCGCTCCGTTCGACGGCGTCTGCGGAACCGGCAGCGTCGCAAACACCGTTCCATTCAGAATCACCTTCAGGTGGCTCAGGGAGGGGATCAGGCTCGGCGAGAAGTGGTAGTACAGGTGCATCGTCGCCTGCCTGACGACCTCGTTTTGAGGAATAGCGAAGTACAGGGTGTTATAGGCATCCGCGCCGCGCAGGTTGATCGGTCCCGGCACCCCCATGTCGAAAAGATTCTGCTCTGTCCTGAAACTCCCCGAAGCCGGAGCAACCGTTTCGCTTTCCGTTGCCGGCGATCCGCTCACGGCCCCGCCAGCCTCGCTTGTCTGCGCCCGCGCCGCCGACACCAGCGCCAGGCCCAGCGCCAGCGCCAGCACGAGGCTCTCCGCTGTGAGTTCCTTGCCCTTCGTGCCCCGCCGCGGCAGGATCGACCCAACCGCCATCCCCAATCCGCGAAATGCGATGCGAATAATCCGCCCTAAACTGCGCAGGGGTTGATCCACCTCACGCGATTCTCCCCATCCGAGCCATGAGTCAGCCCTCGAAAACAGCACCATCGTCAGCATCTCTTCTTCCGCTATCGTCAGCGGATCGAACTGCAGCCGAAGTACCTCGTTCCCAGAGCCCACCACCGTCGCCGGCAACTCCGCATCCCCGGTGCGCAGGGGAAAGATCACCTTCACCGGTTCCCCGAGATTGGCATGCATCCCTTCCAGCAGTTCCATAGCGAGGCCCCCGCTGGAAACATCGATCGTCTGCCCCGGTACGATCCGTCCTTCGCTCAGCTGCACCCGAACCGGGGCCGCAAAATTGATGCGCACATGTTGCCGGGTTTGTCGCGCTTCTCGCGCCACGGCAATGCATACGCTCAAAATCACAACGTTGAAGAAAGTCCAAAGTGCATTCGTGATGATCGTGCCCGGATGCGTCCCGTCCCAGAGCGAGCCCAGTAGGGGAATATGCAGAAAGCGCGGAAACACCATCAGCAGCCCCAGGAGGTTGAAAGCCAGCAGGACAATGAAAGGCTGCGCGATGCGCGCGTCGAAAAAGGTGCGCGTGACCAACCCGCCCTTGGCCGTTACGTTGAATTTGCCGAGTCTCGGGTTGAATAACGCCGTCAGTGTCGGAAGCAGAATGTAGGGCGACAGTACCGTCTCGTAAATCTCGTTCCAGAATGAGTGCCGATGGTATCCCTGGATGCGGCTGTTCGTGACGCTCGAAAGCGTCAGGTGCGGCAGCGCGTACGCCAGAATCATGATCCAGTAACCGGGCACATTGGTGAACCCGAAGATCAGGTAAATCAGTGGCGCCGTCAGAAAAATCAGCCGTGGCAGCGCGTACAAAAAGTGGGTCATCGCGTTGAAGTAGCACAACCGCTGAGCCAGCGTCAGGTTGGGCGCAAACAACGGATTTTCGATCCGGAGGATCTGAATCATTCCCCTCGCCCACCGAATCCTCTGCTTCACGTGCGCACTCAACCGCTCCGTCGCCAGTCCCGCCGCCTGCGGAATGTTGATATACGCGGTGTTCCACCCGCGGATTTGCATGCGCAGACACGTATGTGCGTCTTCTGTCACAGTCTCTGCTGCAATGCCGCCGATCTCATCCAGCGCCTCACGCCGCAGCACCGCACACGAGCCGCAAAAGAAGGCGGCATTCCAGAAATCATTCCCGTCCTGCACAATTCCGTAAAACAATTCGCCCTCGTTCGGAATCACCCGGAACTGTCCCAGGTTCCGTTCAAACGGATCGGGCGAATAAAAATGATGCGGGGTCTGCAACATGCCCAGCCGTGGATCGCGCAGAAACCAGCCGATCGTCATTTGCAGAAAACTGCGTGTCGGCACGTGGTCCGAATCGAAGATCGCCACGTACGGCGCATTCAGGCTCTGCAGCGCGTGATTGATATTGCCCGCCTTCGCCTGCACGTTGTCGCCTCGCGTCATGTAGCCGATGCCCGCTTCGGACGCAAATTCACGAAACTCCTCGCGATTCCCGTCGTCGAGGATGTAAACATGCAGCTTATCGGCGGGCCAGTCGATGTTCAGCGATGCGAGTGCGGTATAACGCACCACGTTCAGCGGCTCGTTATAGGTCGGAATCAACAGATCGACCTCCGGCCAGTCCTCCGGATCGTCGGGCAACGCTACGGGAGCGCGCCGCAGCGGCCAAACTGTCTGCAGAAATCCCAGATACAGAATTGAAAATGCGTAGGCCTCGGCGCCCAGCAACAAAAAAATAAAAAAAACATCCACCGGAGTCCACTTCGTCCCCGGATCCTGGAAGAACGCGATGATCGAGCTCACCCGCCACCATCCGTACCGGAACGTGGCGAACATCGACAGCATCATCAGCGTCAGCGTAATCAGGTAAGAATCCGAAACCCGGCTCAGCCACACGCACAGCAACAAAATCAACAGCCCCAGCACTGCTTGTTGTGGCCATGACAGCGCGAGCGAACCAAAAAAAAACAACGCAACCAGCCCAACCGCTGTCATCACCAGCCGCAACAGCTTGAAAAACGGCCCGCGGCCGGTCTCAAAACCCTCCCAGAGCTGCGCCTGGGTCATCTTTCGCTCCAGCGCATCCCGCGATTCCCTCCGCCCACCGCAACCGATGTGTTCCGGATCCAGGTCACCAGGCCCATGATGTCTTCTGCCGTCGCCGAATTCGGCGCGTAATCGATCACCGTCATGCCCTCTGCCAGCGCCTCGCTCATCGCCGGGCCCCGATGTATCGCAAAAGGCAGCAACCGCTCGCCCAGTTGTTCCCGCAAAACCTCCCTCACATCCAGTTGCAGCGGAGACGATGGATCGAACTGGTTCAGCAAAAACCAGGCCTGCAGCGGCTTGCCGCTCAGCCCTTCCTGGTTACGAAAGAACCCCTCCACCGCCTGCAAGGTCACGACCGATGCCATATCGGGAACTAATGGCACCAGTACGATCGGCGCCAGGCCCAGCGCCTGCCGCAGCATCGATCCGGAGCCCGTCGCTACATCGATCAGCACCCGGCTCAAATCCAAAGCCCCCCGCGTCATCTCCCGTCGCAACAGATCGGGGTCCGCGTCGTACCGCTCCGCTTCAAGCGTCAGCACCCGGATCGGTGGATCGCTCGTTCCTCCGCTGAACGTCCGCACCACTCCAGGCTTGATCTCCCGCGCGCCAAAATAAAATGGCAGCATCCCAAACGAAGACGTATCCGTCAGCAGTACCCTCTCCCCTCGCGCTGCCAGAGCCCGCCCGATCGCGGCTACCAGACTCGTCTTCCCCACCCCGCCGGCCAGCGAGAAAACTGTCAGCACGGGTACCTGGCTCTCCGCGCGTGAAGAATCTAACTCGTCAGGATTACGGCCGAAGACTCCGCGCAGCGCGTACCATCGCGACCCTGCCGGCTCGCGGGGTTGCTGTATCGAATCAGTTGCCGGAGCCGGTGCCGCGGGCTGTGCATTACTCTCCGCCAGCCACGCCGGACGGACGGGTACGGCCTCCGGATCCCGCCTCTCAACTGTGAAACGTGAATCCACGGCAGGCTCATCTCGAAAATGAGGAGCGCCCGTCAGTCCATGACGCGTAGAAGTGCCCGTTTCCGCAGACGCGGGCATCGGTCCAGGGAACCTGCCGAGCTCTTCGACCGCTTCCGGTCGCCGCTCGCCAGGGATTTCGTTGCGCAATGCCCCGGCTCCCGGACCTTGCCGGCTTTCATCTGGCAGGCGATTCTCCCATCGCTTGTTCTCCGTCGCTGCTTCCGGTAATGCCTGTTCCTCCTCGCGCGCAATCCTGGCTCGATCAGCCAATACGCGCTGACGCATCTGCGCCCGCATCGTCTGCCGCGACGCACTGAAATCCTTGTATTTTGCGCCATGCAGGTTCGCCCACGAATAGAGCGTCGCTACGTCGTCCGCCGGCTCCCCGGTCTCCGGATTGCGTCCGTCCATGTCGTCCTGGTCCTGCCTCATGGCGCCATCTCCTCGCCGATCGCGGAGCGCTACTGGAACCTCGATCTCGCTGCAACCGTTGCCGTTCGCGGGCCATTCGCCCTGGACTCTGTTCGCCTGCTGTGCCGCCCAGGACGCGGCAACAGAACTTCACCCCTGCCCTCGTTGAGCCGGCTTTATGCTCCCCTGCCCGCTGCGGACCGGTGCGCATTCCGCCAACACTAAATAGAAAATCAGCACTCCCCGCGTCATTAGAAGTTGCACTAAGTTAAATCGTTTAGCCCCTTCCGGGGTATTCCTCTTCAGTAACTCCGATTCCGTTACGACAGGGGGGCGATATCCACACACAACAGGCTATCTTCGGGTGTGCATCGCGCATTTCATCCGCGCTCGAGACTCGCCAACGAGTTCTCTTAGCCTATATGCCGTCGTTCGCTCCTTCGACGGTACTTTGGAAACGTTGCCGAATCGCAACGAATCCACCGCGAATCGCAGTGCCGTCGATAGGAGCTTGTTTTTGCTGGATCACGGCCGCGCTGCGCTCGCCCCGCGAACGTCCTTCCCCTGCGGCTGCCCAAAATTCTTCGGGCTGCTTCGATGTTGAGTGACGAGGGCGCTCGTCCCGGTCAAGCGGACAGGCAGCTTAGGTAATGTCGTCCGTATCGAAGGGCGCCTTCGTCGGCACGCCGTGTACCTGGCTCACCAGGTCGCGAACCACGTCTTCCAGTTCGCGCTGACTCTGCATCACCGCGCTCATCGACTGGACCTCGCCCGGCTCCTCGAGCCGCTCCAGCAACACAACCGCATGTGCCTGCGCGACGTGATCCGCGTCCAGCCCTTCTGGCGTCTTGGCCTTGATGCCGACGTTCGCAGGCTGGATCCCCAGCAACTCCGCCACGTGCTCCCGCATATCGCTGGAGATCGGTCCGATCTTCGGGGCATTCAGGACCAGAGTCGTATCCACATTCACGATGCGGTACCCCGCATTCACAATCTCCGCCATGGCCAGTTCGAGGAAGATTGCCGAGTCAGCGTCTTTCCACCGCGCGTCCCCCGGGGGAAAAAAACTCCCGATGTCACCCGCGGACACCGCTCCCAGCAGCGCGTCCGTGATGGCGTGCAGCAACACGTCGCCATCCGAATGCCCGGCGAGGCCCTCGGGGTGATCGATGCTGAGACCGCCGATCTTCAGCGGAACGCCTGGCTTGAATGCGTGCGAATCCCAGCCATAGCCAATGCGGATGTCCATGAGGGAATTCCTATAACTTCACTTCAGGGTATATCAGCCCGCTGCGATTGCAAGCCGTTGTGCGAATGACCTCGCTGTGCGAGATAAAACTCAGCGAGTTCCAGGTCGCCGGGCTGGGTGATCTTCAGATTGGAGGGCGATCCCGCAACAACAAAAACCGGGCTCCCCGCCCGCTCCACGACGCTCGCCTCATCCGTTCCGACGAAACCATCCGCCTCGGCTTCCGCAAACGCCCTCCGCAGCAGACCGCAGCGGAAACCCTGCGGGGTTTGCGCCTGTACGATGTACTCGCGTGGGATCGTCGCCGTGATGATTGCCCCATCGGCTGTCCGTTCCACCTGTTTGATCGTATCCAGCGCCGGTAAACCGACAATGGCAGCGCTGTGTTTCTCCACGGCCTCAATCACTCTCCGGATCACCGCCGGCTCGATCAGCGGACGCACCGCATCGTGAACCAGAACGATGTCCTCGTCGTCGCACTCCAGCGTGTTCAGCGCGTTGCGCACGCTCTCCTGTCGCGAGTCGCCGCCCTCAACCACCCGCACTCGCTCGGCAAACCCGTGCTCGAAGACGTGCGCCGTGAGCCGCTCCATCTCTGTCGCGCGCACCGCAACAATGAAGTCGGATATCTCCGGCACACCGGCAAAGGCCTCCAGCGTCCGAATCAGGATTGGTGTCCCGGCCAGTTCCAAAAACTGTTTGGGCGCCGTATGACTCGAATGGCCCGGCGACATACGCGTGCCCAGACCCGCCGCCGGCAAAATCACAGATACCCGCATAAGAAAAGGAGTATATCGCACGCACCTGCTCTTCCGGGTGTAGGGTGGTATCGTCGAAAATCGGTCAGCCGTTCATTCTTCCTGTGAGGACGTCCGCGATGCGCAACAGCGCCACAAGGTTCCTTCTCGCCGCAATGGTTGCCTTCCTGTTCGTCGCTCTTATCACCTCGCCCCACCGCCTCTCCGCACGCGACGACATGAACGTGCGAGCCCTGACTCCGCCCATGGGCTGGAACAGCTGGGACTCATGGGGCCTCACCATTAACGAAGCCCAGTTCCGCGACTCCGTCACCTGGTTTCATAACAACCTGCAGCGCTTCGGCTGGCAGTATGTCGTTATCGATGAAGGCTGGTTCGCACAGCATCCCCAGAATCCAACCGGACAGCAGGATTACACGCTCTCCCCCGACGGCCGCTTTACCCCGGCCCTCGATCGCTTTCCCTCTGCCGCAGCGGGCAAAGGCTTTCGCCCCATCGCGGACTGGGTTCACTCCCTCGGCCTCAAATTCGGCATTCACATCATCCGCGGCATTCCGCGTGAAGCCGTTCGCAACAACATGCATATCGCCGGTTCGCACTTCAGCGCCGCCGAAGCCGCCGACACCTCCGACACCTGCGAATGGAATTCCGACAATTACGGCCTGAAGAACAACAAAGCCGCCCAGGCCTACTACGACTCGCTCGCCGATCTCTATGCTCAATGGGGTGTCGACTATCTGAAAGTCGACTGCATTTCCCGCCCCTGGAAGGCTGACGAGATTCACATGATGCAGCACGCTCTGATCCAAAGCGGCCGTCCCATTGTCCTCAGCCTCTCGCCCGGTCCCACCCCCATCGAAGATGCCGACGATGCCGTCCGCAGCGCCCAACTCTGGCGCATCTCCGACGATATGTGGGACCTCTGGTCGAAACCCGCTGGGGCCGCCCATTTTCCCCAGGCTCTGAAATATCAATTCGCACTCTTGGCGAAATGGAACCCTTTCGCCGGTCCAGGTCACTGGCCCGATGCGGACATGCTCCCCATCGGCTACCTCGGACCCACCCCCGGCTGGGGCGACCCCCGGCAATCACGGCTCTCCCGTGATGAAGTTCGCACCCTGATGACTCTCTGGTCCATCGCACGCTCCCCGCTCTTTATCGGAACCAACCTTCTCAGGATGGACTCCTTCACCGAATCCGTCCTGACCAACCCCGAAATCCTCGCCGTCGATCAGTATGCGGAGAACAGCCACCCTGTCATTCAGAAACAAGACGTCGTTGTCTGGATGGCCTCGGTCCCGGAGCACGGCGGCGATTACGTCGCCATCTTCAACCTCTCCGACCAGCCTCTGCCCGTCAATTACTCCTGGCAGGATCTCGGCCTCCAGGTCGGCAAAGCTACGGTGCGCGACCTGTGGCGGCGCGAAGAGATCGGCCGCCTCGATCACATCGAAGCCACCCTCCCGCCCCACGCCTCAGGGATTTTCAGGATCCAGTCCCATTGAGCCCGCTTCTAGCTTCTCCGTTGCTCCGCGCTTACACACGCCGGGCAACCGTACCCCGGCCAGCAAAACGGATAAATAGCAGATAAAATTGGGCTTGCACCCCAAAATAAATTTGGTAAATACTCAGCCAACTTTCCTCCACGCTCTGCATCTATATTTGCAACACCAGAGGCTACTTCAGGCGTTACCAACCTACCCGGTTGTACGAATCTCCTCAGTAGCATTCCTGCGTTGCAATAACGCAGGACCCTCGCGAACTTCCCCTGGCTTTCCCTCCTCAACGCCTCTGAAGCAGGCCCGCTGGAAAGCGGGCCTTTCGCTTTTTGGCTCAGCGCGTCTGTTATTCTGCCTCGTCACAACTTCCGCCAGGAAATCTCTATGAAGATTCTCTTCGTCCCCCTGCTGCTCGTCTGCACCACTGCCCTCGCCCAGCAGGGAACGACCGCCGCACAGGCACCCAACACCGACACCAGCTACATCGACGCCGACGGAACCGCGCACATCACCCGCGTCGTCCCTGTTCCTCCTGATCTCAGTCCCGAAGCAAAGAAGTCCCTCTCCCGGCCGGCTTCCGACGCCCCGGATCACCTGACTCTCGAGCAGCGCCGCCATGGCACGGATGTGTGGCAGGCCCAAGCGGGCGAGGTTTCCCGCAGCCTCTATCCGGTCAATCTCGCCGAAAGCACAATCGCCGGCATACCGGTACGCATCGTCACCCCACTCGCCGATATGTCTCCGGATCGCGTCCTCATGAATCTCCATGGGGGCGGATTCAATTCTGATTCCGGCTCCCTGACCGAATCGATTCCCATCGCCAATCTCACAAAGATCAAGGTCGTCGCCGTTCGCTACCGGCTTGCTCCCGAGCACAAGTTTCCCGCCGCCGTCGACGATGCAGTCGCTGTCTACGAAGATTTGCTGAAGACTTACCGCCCCGAACACATCGCCATTTACGGAACCTCTGCGGGCGCCATCCTGACCGCTGAAGTCGCGGTGCGCCTCCGTCAACTCAACCTTCCCCTTCCTGCGGCTCTCGGTATCTTTTCCGGCCTGGGCGATTTCTCCCGCATCGACGACTCCTGGGCGATGTACACCCTCAACGGGCTCTCCGGCCATCTCGACCCTCCCGACCCCAATCAGCACAGCACCGAGTACGTTGGTTCCACCAATCTCCGCGACCCGGTTCTCTCTCCTCTTTTCGCCGACCTCCGGGGAATGCCCCCTGCCCTTTTTATCTCCAGTGGACGCGACCTTCTCCTCAGCGGCACGACCATCCTCCACCGCGCCTTTCTGCGCGCCGGCAACGACAACGACGAGCTCGTCGTCTTCGAAGGCCTTCCTCACGCCTTCTGGAACGACCCCGCCCTCCCCGAGTCGAAAGAAGCCGACGGTATCATGGCCCACTTTTTTCTCCGGCGCCTGAAGCAGTAGAACGACAAATCTGGCACCATTAGAACGAACTCCCTTTCGACCCGTACTGCGTCCGGCCCCTCATGCAGATCAGCGACCTGCTGTTTGGAAGACCACTCGCCACATCGGAGGAACGCGCCGAGCACATCGGCCCTGCCGCCGGGATCCCCATCTTTGGACTCGATGCTCTCAGCTCGGCCGCGTACGGGCCCGAGGCCGCGCTCACCCTGCTGCTGCCCCTCGGCCTCGCCGGCATCCACTACATCCTCCCCATCACCGCCGCCATCCTCATCCTGCTCGTCATCCTGTATTTCTCTTACTCGCAGACGATCGAGGCCTATCCGCATGGCGGGGGATCGTTCACGGTCGCCGGCGAAAACCTCGGCGACCACGCAGGTCTGCTCGCCGCCGCCGCTCTCATGATCGACTACGTCCTCACCGCTGCGGTTGGTATCTCCGCCGGTGTCGGCGCTCTGATCTCCGCCGTTCCCTCCCTGCAGCCGCACACGCTCGAAATCTGCCTTCTTATTCTGCTGCTCCTCACCATCGTCAACATGCGCGGCGTGCACGATACCGGCGTTGTCTTCCTGATTCCTACCTACCTCTTTCTTGCCACGCTGCTCATCGTCATCGGCGTCGGACTCTTTCACACCGCCACCAGCGGAGGTCATCCCACCCCGATCGTCGCTCCTGCCAAACTTCCGCCGGTTGCCGCCGCGGTCAGCCTCTGGCTTCTCATGCGCGTCTTTTCGAGCGGCTGCACCGCCATGACCGGAGTCGAAGCCGTCAGCAACGGCGTGATGGCCTTCCGTGAGCCCACCACAAAGAACGCCCGCCGCGCCCTGACCATCATCATCGCTCTGCTGATTGTGCTGCTGGCCGGCATCGCCGCCCTCTGCCACTTCTACAATGTCGGCGCCACCGACCCGAATGGAGCCGGATACCAGAGCGTCCTGTCGCAGCTCACCTCGGCCGTGATGGGCCGCGGATGGTTTTACGATGTGACCATCGGATCGATCCTGCTCGTCCTCGCCCTCTCCGCCAACACTGCCTTCGCGGATTTCCCCCGCCTCACCCGCGCCATTGCCCTGAAAGGCTACCTGCCCCACGTCTTCAGTCTGCGCGGCCGCCGCCTGCTCTACTCGTGGGGGATTTATGTGCTCGTCGCGCTCACCGGCGCACTGCTCATTCTCTTCGGCGGCGTCACCGACCGGCTGATTCCGCTGTATGCCATCGGCGCCTTCATGGCCTTTACTCTCTCCCAGGCAGGCATGGTGGTGCATTGGCGCAGGAACAGGGGCCGCGGTTCAACCCTCCGCATGTGCATCAACGGACTCGGCGCAGTTGCCACCGGCATCACCACCGTCGTCGTTCTCATCACCAAGTTCATCGAAGGCGCATGGGTCACCGCGCTCCTCATCCCCTGTCTTATCCTGCTGATGGTGGCTGTCCATCGTCACTATCGCCGTATCTCCCGCGAAACCGCCTGCCCCGACCCACTCCAGCTGACGAACATCCATCCGCCCATCGTCATTATTCCCATGGACCGCTGGAGCCGCCTCTCCGCCAAAGCCATCCGCTTTGCCCTCTCCATATCCAACGAACTGCAGATCGTTCACGTCGATTCCCCCGACACCGATCATGGCGATGAAGAGCTGGCCCTGCAATGGACCGATAAGATTCTTACTCCCATGCGTCAGGCCGGACTGCCCGATCCGAAATTCACCAACCTCAGGTCCCCCTATCGCACCGTCCTGATGCCCGTCCTCGACTACATCCTCTCCGAGGAACGGGTCCACGGCGATCGCCACATCGCGGTGCTCGTTCCCGAGCTGGTCGTCCGCCACTGGTGGGAGGCTCTGCTCCACAATCAGCGCTCCAGTCTCCTCAAGCTGTTGCTGCTGGTTCGCGGCAAACAGCGCATCGTCGTCATCAATATCCCCTGGTATCAGGAGTAGCTGCGAAGGCCGCTCGTTAATCCCTTTCTGCTCCATCGAATCTCCTTTGCGACGAAAACTCACGACCCCGCATCCACTGCCGATGATGTATTTGCAATCGTAGCCAGGGGGCACCGTGACCGTTTTTCGCAACCTTTCCATCTCCGGAAAACTCTCCGCCGGTTTTGGCGTCGTCTGCCTGCTGACCGGCGCGCTCCAGATCTCCGCCGGCGCTTCTCAGTCAGCCGCGGGATCGAAGGCCCAGGCCGGTCATGTGCAGCAGGTCGCTTCCACCATGGAGGAGATGACGTCCACCGTCGACGAAATCTCGCATAATGCTCAGCAGGCCGTGCAGGCCAGCCGTGAGTCCGCCAGCACGGCAACCGATGGCGGCCGCGTCGTCGACCAGACTGTCGCCTCCATCCGCAGAATCCACGAGGGAACCAGTGCCGTCGGCGAACAGATGAACTCCCTTGCTCGTCGCTCCGAGGATATTGGCCGTGCGGTCGTCGTCATTCGCGAGATCGCCGAGCAGACCAACCTCCTCGCGTTGAACGCAGCCATCGAATCCGCCCGAGCGGGCGAACACGGCCGCGGCTTTGCTGTGGTCGCGGGAGAGGTCCGCCGCCTCTCCGAGCGTACCCGCACCGCCACCGACGAAATCTCCGGAATGGTCGACTCCATCCAGACCGAAACCCGCAAATCCATCGAAGGCATCAACTGCCGCCGTTCCGACGTCGATGAAGGCCTCCAGATGGCGGCGCAGGCCAGCGAGGCTCTGCGAGGAATCATGGAAACATCGGCCCGCACCGAAAGCATGATCAGTCTCATCGCCTCCGCCGCGACCGAACAGTCCGCTGCCAGCAGCGAGATCAGCAAAACGGTGAATGGGATCTCAGAGGGCGCCCAGCAGGCCTCTGCTGCGGCGGGTCAGACTGCCTCAGCCTGCGAAGAGCTCAGCCGCCTCGCCGCCGGCCTGAATGCGCTCGTAGGGCAATTCCGCCTCGACACCGGCTCCCTGGCCTCGCCCGCCAGGAGTTTTCACCCGTCTCCTGCCCTCTCTCCCGCCTTCGGCGTCCCGGCCAAGGCCTGATCGCAAAATAAAGGAGGCAGCCTCACGGCTGCCTCGAAGTACAACATTAACTGCATATCAGATTCACAGTTCAGGGGGAGGGTAAATCAGACTGCGAGCCGTTCCAGCGCCTGTGGTTGCAGGACGGTAAGCGCGGCGCCGCGGATGGAAATCAGCTGGTCCCGCTTTAACTGACCCAGTACCCGCGTGACAGTTTCCCTCGTCGTCGCTGTCATCGAAGCGATCTCTTCGTGCGTAAGCGGCATCATGCAACGACTGTGGTGTGGGTTATCGGAACCCTGGTCCCGAGTCCAGTCCAGCAGCAGATTCGCTACTCGGCCCGAAGCCGTTGCCGGCAGCGCCAGCCTCCGGACTTCGCTGAATGCGGCCTTATATTCCTGAGCCACTGCCCTCGCCGCGCGCATGCTGGCATCCGGGTTGCGATCCATGAAATCCAGCAATGCCTGGCGGCGGATCGTCTTCAGCCGGCATGGCTCCACCGTCTCCGCCGTCACCTCAAATGGCTGTGCCGCCAGCGCTGCCGACAGTCCCAGCACCTCGCCGGCTCGCGCGATCTTCAGGATGAGCGTCCGCCCTTCCCGGCTTGTCGCCGACAACTTCACGCGTCCCGAGCACAGCACGTGTACCGATCCGCAATTGTCGCCCTCGCGGAAAATGACCGCGCCACTGCCAAACTGAACGGGCGTCCCAATGCAGTCGAACTTCTCCAGAGACGACGTTTCCATGTTGCAGAACAGGTGCTTACCGCGCGATGTGCACTCCAGACAACCTTGATTCCGCTCCATTTGGCTCTCTCCTGGGGTTTGATGCCAGGAGTTACAGCAAGGCTCGTGCCAAACTCCCGCCAAATGGCATGTGATTGAAATCACAGCTTCTGCAAACTAAGGTCATGCCGCACCCCTCATGCCCCGATGTGTGCGCTGCGTCACAGCGCCCGCCCAACTGCGTGTTTTGGCGCAATCGCGCAAACAAAAAGGGCCTACCGGCTACCGGCTGAAGAAGCTTTCCACATCCCCAATATTCTGCGTGATCCGATACGGCGGCAGGCTCTCGAGAAATATCCGCCCGTACCGCTGCCGCTCCAATCGTGGATCGAGCAACATCAGCACCCCGCGATCGTCCAGCGAACGGATCAGCCGCCCAAATCCCTGCTTCAGTGTGATCACCGCCGATGGCACCTGGTACTCGAAGAACGGGCTCCCGCCCGCCTCCTCAATCGCCCGCATCCGCGCCTGTACCACCGGATCGGTCGGCACCGCGAACGGCAGCCGGTCCACAATTACGCAGCTTAGCGCCTCGCCCTGCACATCTACTCCCTGCCAGAAACTCGACGTCCCAAACAGCACCGCGTTCGGCGTTGCCCGAAACTCCTCGAGCAGCGCCTTCTTTGGCGCCGTTCCCTGCAGCAGCAACGGAAATCCCACCTCCACCAGCATCCGCTCGTAAAGCTCTCGCATCTGCTGGTAGCTGGTGAACAGGCAAAACGCCCGTCCCTGCGTGATCTCCAGCATCCGCCGGATTCGCTTCGCTGCTTCCTCCTGAAAATTCGGCTCGCGCGGATCGGGCATCCCCGGCGGCAGATACAAAAGTGCCTGCCGCTGATACTGAAAGTGCGATGGAACCACCAGCTCTCGAGCGTCATCCATCCCCAGACGCCTGCGAAGATGCCCGAACCCGCCCTGTACGGTCAGCGTCGCCGAGGTCAGTACCACACTCGGGTAGTTGCTGAATAACAGCTCCCGCAGCAGTTCGGAAACATCGATGGGCGTGGCCTGCAAATGCGTGCTCATCTGCCGCCCGCTTCGCCGCTCCAGCCAGAACACCGTATTCTTGTCCTCCGACTCCATCAGGAACTTCAGCTGCTCACGCACCATGCCGGTGCGCCGCCGCAACGGCTGCGACTCCTCCGCCTTCACCCGCTCCAGTTCGCCTTCCATCCGATGCAGCGCGTTCTGCACGCCCAGATACACATCTCCCTGCTGCTCCAGGAAATCTTCACGATTTGTAAACGGTATCCGCCCCTCGCCGTTCCCGCTCCTTCCATTCGACCGCGCCGGGAGCGCAGCAAAGAACAGCCGTGCCCGTTCCCGGATCATCTGTGCCGCCGTTACTACCTCTGCCTTCAGCTCGCCCTGCGCTCGCAGCAGCGTTTCGGTATCCCGCGCCAGCTCCTCGAACTTCACATTGCTCAAACTGATGCCGAAGTAACTCGACGCCACATCCTCCAGTTCATGCGCCTCGTCGAAGATCACCACCTCAGCTTCCGGCAACACCCCAGCATCCGGAGCCCCGCCCGCCTGCTGCCGAATCGCCATATCCGCGAAGAACAGGTGATGATTCACGATCACCACATCGCTCTCCGCCGCCCGTCGCCGCATCTCCGTAATGAAGCACCGCCCGTAGTCCGGACAGGTCTGTCCCAGACACGCCTCACTCCGCGCGTCGAGCTTGGACCACAGCGCGCTCGCCTCCGGCAGATCGTCGATCTCCGCGCGATCCCCGGTCTCCGTCGTCTTCTCCCACTCCGCGATCGCCTGGTATTGCGCAATCTCCTCAAGCCCCGACAAAATCGGCTGGCTGCGCAGCGCAAACAGCTTGTGGCGGCACAAGTAATTCGCGCGCCCCTTCATATAGCAAACCCGTAGCGGTCCCAGCAGCGACTCGAGAAACGGCACGTCCTTAAAGAACAACTGTTCCTGCAGGTTCTTCGTCCCCGTCGACACAATCACCCGATGCCCATTCGCCGCGCACATCCGCAGCGCGGGCAGCAGATACGCCAGCGTCTTCCCCGTCCCCGTGCCCGCTTCGACAATCAGGTGCCGCCGGTCCTGGAGCGCCCGCTCCACCGCCTGCGCCATTTCAAGCTGCCCCCGGCGGAACTCATACGGCAGGCTCGATCGCGACAGCACGCCCCCCGGCGCAAAAAAATCATGCAGCGACGGAAGCGCAGCTTCAGTTTTTGTGGTGGAAGACACGTAGATAGTCTCGCAGAGCGGGCAGGAACTCTTCTAAGCAGCTTTGGGGAACGGCCGAATTCTGGCTCTCTTCCTTCGGCTGGCTTGCCACAAATCGTATTGTGTCTGCAGATCCATCCACAGCGTGGGCTCGGTTCGGGTCGCCTCGGCTACCTTCAAAGCCATATCTGCGGAGATCCCCGCTTTTCCATTCAACACCCGTGAAAGAGTGGTGCGTGCGATGCGCAGCCTCGCCGCAGCCTCGCCCACCTGCATTTCCCCCAGGTATTGCCGCAGAATCCGTCCCGGGTGCGCCGGGTTATACATCGTCGCCATCGAATCGTCCTCGTTAGTGATAATCCCGATAGTCCACCAGGACCGCATCCTCTCCCTCGAACCGGAAGGTCACCCGCCAGTTCCCACTAACCCTGACGGACCAGTGACCCTCCAGTTTCCCCTTGAGCGGATGCAGGTGCCACCCCGGAATACCCATTTGTTCCGGCCTTCGCGCCACGTTCAGGACCGCGAGTTGCTCTTCCAGTCTCGCCGCATGTTTCGGCTGGATTCCGGCTTTGCTGCCGGTCAGGAAAAACCGCTCAAGGCCCGCGTGTCGGAAAGACCGGATCACAACCTAGTGTACTGCGTAGCGCTTCACGCTACAAGAAGATTCGACGCCGCAGACGTTACCATCGCGACTCCGCCATGAACTTTTCCCTCACTCGAGCGCGGGCGCCCGTGGCGCCTGCGGTTGATACAGACCTCTCCACACCACTGTCATCCTGATGCTTCGCATCGCGAAGCGGAAGGATCTGCGGTTGTTCTTTTTCTCCGTGACACGCGTGCCGCTCGTGACCGGCCACGAATCGTCATCGCGAATGCTTCCGGGTTTGCCGCCGATTCGTCCGAAATCACTGAGCAGGCCGCCGTACTACGGTCCGGTCAGATGAACTTTCGAGCTGATCGACTTTAGCTTGAAAGAATCATCGAATTGAAAGGTGAATCCAGGCGATTCATAGATGATGAAACTACTTCCTTTGACATACGGCGCGTTCGCTTGGATCGTTTGTGAGGAAGGGTCGTAAGCGAATCTCATTCCATCCTCCCGTAGATATCTTTCGACGAACATCCGGGTGCTCCCAGGCGGCACGCGGCTGCGAACCTCCCTGTCTGGCTGCTGCGCGGTAATGTCATGAAAATCCCTCGCGCCATTCACTCTGCGAGGATAAGCAAACCGATCGAGAAGCCAGGGTATCAACGCCAAACACAGCAGCACGCAGGCGACAGCGAATGCGATGATCACCCAGCGTTTCATGTGGTAGACCTCGCGGAGCCAGGAAGATCAATCCACGCTGCATTGACGGGCGATGGTTAACTCTTGTTCAGAGTGGACTGTCCCCAACACAGAACCGTCACTACTGCGGCGGTTTCTGCTCCTGCTGCGGCTTATCCGCCCCCTGCCCCTGATTCCCCGCCCCGTTCTGATCCGGATGATTCTCGTAGATCGAATACTGCCGCTGCGGACGGCTCAGCTTCACCTCAATGTCCTTCGTCTCGCCGGGCAGTTCATAGTCGTTCCCATAGGTCTGGTACCCAGGCGCGAGCACCTGCAGCCGCAGACCATCCCCCACCGGAATCACGTCGATCGTCACCTTGCCGTCTTCGTTGGTCTTCAGCTCCAGGTTGCCCTTGTCCTTACCGTTCTCCAGCGGATGGAAGACCACCGAAGCATTCTCGAGCGGCTTGCCGTTGGTGGCCTTCAGCACCGTCACGGTGATCTTGCAGGTTGGCGGTGGCGGCTTATACTTCCGCCCTCGTGAATCGACCTGCGCCTGGACGATCAGGGAGACACTCAGAACAAAGGCCAGCAGGGACAGACAACGGCAAATCTGGATACGGCTCATGCCCCCATTTTAGTGGAACAACCTTGTCCTTCGAAATACTCTCCTTCGCGCAACCTCTCAACCCGCCACTCGTCTATAAATGGGTCAGGGAACCGACTCTTCCGCCAGAGGCAGGCGAGCGCCCGGGCCACCTCGAGCGATTGATCCTCATCCATTCGAACCGCCGCCGCATGTCCCAATCCCCCCGCCACAATCCGCGCCGCCTCCTGATCCTGCCGTTTCTCTGTGCGGTGGCCTGGCTTCTTTCAGGTGCGCCGAGCGCCTCCTCACAAACCGAGCCATCCGCCGCCTTCGACGCCGCTGCACTGGTTCGCCGGGCCGTCAATAACCACATGGCCGCCGAAGCAACCCACCGTCCCCAGCGCTTCGTCCTCCACAAAAAAGACGACAAGCGGGATTACACCCAGGAGATCATCCAAACCAGGCAGGGCGACGTCGCCATCTCCATCGCCGCCAACGGTGCGCCGCTCACCCCCATCAGCCGCCAGTTTCAGATCGATCGCCTGAATAACCTCGCCGCCCATCCGGATCTCCAGGACCATCGCCAAAAGCGCGAGCAGGAAGACAATGCCCGCGTTGACAAGCTCATGCGCCTCCTGCCCGACGCTTTCCTTTACCACTACGACAGCACCGTTCCCTGCACCGTCGCGGTACCACCCTATGTCGCGATGCCCGGTGAGCCTCCTCCCCCTCCAGCCGATGCACCGGCCCCGGCCGCCGAGTGCTACCACCTCACCTTCACGCCCAAACCCAACTGGAACCCTCCCGACATCGAAGCGAAGATTATGCGCGGCATGGCAGGTGAGGTCTGGATCGAAAAATCCCAGGAGCGCCTCACCCGTCTCAATGCTCGCCTGATCAACGATGTCGACTTTGGCTGGGGCATTATCGGACACCTCGACAAAGGCGGAACCATCTACCTCGAGCAAACCGAAACCAGTCCCAACGACTGGGAACTCACGCGCATGAACCTCAACTTCACCGGTAAAGCTCTCATGGTCAGGTCTCTCAGCTTCCACATCACCGAGGAAATGGCTCGTTACGCGCCCGTTCCCCAGGGTCTCGACTATCGCAAAGCCATCCAGATGCTCGAATCCGAGCAGGCCGCTCCCACAAAATAAGAGGAACCTCACGGCACTCTCCCTCTTCCCGACTCCCTACTTCCTGCCTTTCTCCCCTTGACAGCTTAGCAAAGACCGCGCATACTCCTTATCAACTTAGGAGTCTCGCATGTCCGGCGAAGCCCAGATTCTTCCAGGTACCCTCGACCTTCTCATCCTCAAGGCCGTCTCTCTCGGCCCTCTTCACGGCTACGGCGTTCTCCTCCGCATCGGCCAGATCTCCGGCAGCGCGCTGCTCATCGAGCAGGGAGCACTCTACCCCGCCCTGTTCCGCCTCGTGCGCCAGGGATTGCTCAAGGCGAGTTGGGGTGTATCGGAAAATAACCGTCGCGCCAAGTTTTATGAGCTCACCGCCGCTGGCCGCAAGCGTTTTCGTGAAGAGACCGAAGGCTGGAATCGCCTCGCCACGGCCATGGCCTCTGCTCTGGCAGCCCGGACGGAGGAAATATGAATCTCCTCGCATGGTTCCGCTCTGTCGCCGCCAAACTTCTTCGCCGTTCCGAAATAACCGAGGAAACAGAAGCGGAGCTGCGCTCCCACATCGAGCTCCGCGCCGATGACCTTGAGCGTTCCGGCCTCCCCCGCGCCGAAGCCGAACGCCGCGCTCGCATCGAGTTCGGCGGCTACCAGCGCTACCGCGAAGAATCCCACGAGGCGCTCGGTGGCAATTTCATCGAAACCTCTCTCCAGGACCTCCGCTATAGTCTCCGCGTCCTGCGCAAATCCCCAGCATTCACCATCGCCGCTATTCTCACCCTTGCGCTCGCCATCGGCGCCAACGCCGTGGTCTTCGGCATCACGGATGGACTCGTCCTGCGCCCGCTGAATGTCCCCCAGCCAAAGACCCTCTGGGCCATCGAAGACTTCGAGTCGTATCCCAACTACATCGATCTGCGCGACCGCAACCGCAGCTTCGATAGTCTCGCTGCCTGGAAGATGGTCTTCACCGGCTTCGACACCGGCAACGATCCGGTCGGCGCCACCGGTTACGCGGCCAGCGGCAACTACTTCGATGTCCTCCGGCTTCAGCCCGCTCTCGGCCGCTTCTTCCACGCCTCCGACGAACACGGCCCCGACAGCGCCCCTTATATCGTGCTCACCTGGGGGTACTGGCACAGCCGTTTTCACGACGATCCCGCCGTCGTGGGCCGCGCCGTTCAGCTCGGCAGGCATCCTTTCACCATCATCGGAGTAGCGCCGCGCGACTTCTCCGGTACTCTCTTATTCGGCGCCCCTGATTTCTTTATGCCCATCGTCAATCAGGAGCAGGTCGACGGGCAGAATCTCCTCAATCAGCGTGCCAACGTTCAGGGGATCTTTGAAACGCTGGGCCACCTTAAGCCGGGCGTCACGCCTGCCCAGGCTGCGGCCGATCTGCAATCCATTTCCGCGTACCTCGAAAAGACTTATCCCAAAGAAGCCGGCCGTAGGGACTTCACGCCCGCCAGACCAGGACTCTACGTCTTTGGAGGCCCGGCGCGTGCATTCTTATCCGGTCTCATGCTGCTCGCCGGCCTCATTCTCCTCGCCGCCTGCGCTAACCTCGGCAGCCTGTTTGCCGCGCGGGCCGCAGATCGCTCCCGCGAAGTCGCTCTGCGTCTCTCGCTCGGTTCCACCCGCGCCCGCGTCCTCCGCCAGCTGCTCACCGAGGCCGTGCTCCTCTCGCTCGTCGGCGGCATCGTTGGACTCTTCGGCAGCATCGCCCTCTTGCGTCGTTTAAGCACATGGCACCCCTTCCCCGCTGCCCCCCTTCGCTTGCCCGTCACACCGGACGCGAAGATTTACGCCGTGGCCTTGATTCTGGCCCTGGTGAGCGGGTTCCTCTTCGGGATCGTCCCCGTCCGCCAGGTCCTCCGTGCCGACCCCTACCAGATCGTCAAAGCCGGAGCCAACGCGCGGCTGGGACACCGCCTCACCGTCCGCGATCTGCTCCTGGGTCTCCAAATTGCCATCTGTGCCGTGCTCGTCACATCGTCCCTCGTGGCGGTGCGTGGACTGGTGCGCTCGCTCGACAGCCACTTTGGCTTCGACCCGCGCAACGCAATGATCGTCAATGTCAACCTGGCGGGCGCCGGTTACAGTGGCGCGGAAGCTTTCGCGATGGAAAAACGCCTCGTCGAAGCGATGCAAACGATTCCCGGTGTCCAGCATGCGGGACTTGCAACCAACTACCCGCCCCTCGTCTATGCCGCCGCCGCCGAAACCCACGTTTTTCGCCAGGAAACCACAGACCTCCGGCCCGCCAACGCCGCGGCCGCTGTCTTCCGCTACGATGTCTCTCCTGGCTACCTTGCTGCTGCCGGGACAGCCCTGCTCGCGGGCCGGGATATCGCGTGGCAGGACGACCAGAATGCCCCGCGCGTCGCCCTCGTCAATCGCTGTTTTGCTGAAAAGCTCTTTGGCCATGCCTCCGCCGCGATTGGTCAGCATTACCGGCTGCAGGATGGAACCCAGGTCCGGATCGTGGGCATCGTGGAAGATGGAAGATATTTCAGCCTCACCGAGGATCGGGAGGGTGCGATGTTCCTGCCCTTCCTGCAATCGCCCCTGAAACAGACCGATCTCGTGGTTCGTTCGAGCCGCGATCCAAAGCAACTGGTGGCCGCCATCAGGAGCCAGTTGCATCGACTCGACGCGGGCCTGCCCGCCGACATCGATACCTATGACAATTTCCTGGGGGTCGCTCTGTTTCCTGCCCGCGTCGCCACCGTCGCCCTCGGCGTCCTTGGCCTCATGGGCGCCATGCTGTCCGTCACCGGCATCTTCGGCATGGCGGCTTACTCGGTCAGCAAGCGGCTCCGCGAGCTCGGCATTCGCATCGCCCTCGGCGCGCAACGCACCGAAGTCCTGCAAACCGCGCTGGGACGCGCCGTCCAACTGCTCGCCATCGGCTCAACGGCAGGATTGATCCTTGGCCTTCTCGCCACGCGTGTGCTCGGCTCCATCGTCTATGGCGCAACACCCCGCGACCCTGTGGTCCTCGCGGGTGTGGTGGTAGCGATGGCGCTGCTCGGTCTCATCGCCACATGGATTCCCGCCCAGCGCGCCCTTTCCCTCGATCCTCTGATCCTGCTCCGCGAGGAGTGAACCACACAGCCCGCACTCGTCACTGGAACAAAAAGCGCCCGGCATCCGCCGAGCGCTTCCTTTTTTTACCCGCTATCGTCTTGTTCCAGGCTCCAGGCTCCAGGCTTCGAGCTACCGCTTGCCTCGCCTGCCTTTCGATTCCCTGTTCCCTACTCCCTGCCTTTACGACGCCGTCAGTTCCGCAGCCATCTTCTCCGTCACGAACGCCTCGACAGTATCCCCCACCTTGATATCCGTGAAGTTCGAGAGGCTGACGCCGCACTCCATTCCGTTCGTTACTTCTTTCGCATCGTCCTTGAAGCGCTTCAGCGAAGTCAGCTTGCCTTTGAACACCTGCGCGCCGTCGCGCATCAGGCGCACTTCGGCATCGCGCCGCAATATGCCGTCCGTCACCCTGCATCCCGCAATCGTCCCTACCTTCGGAATCCGGAAGACATTCAGCACCTCCGCGCGTCCCAGGAAGTTCTCGCGATACACCGGTTCCAGCAGACCCAGCATCGCCTTGGTGATCTCGTCCTGCAACTCGTAAATGATCGAGTGCAGCCGGATCTCCACTTCTTCCTGCTCCGCCAGGTCCGCGACCTTGCGTTCCGGCCGTACATTGAACCCGATAATGATTGCGTTCGAAGCCGACGCCAGCAGCACGTCGCTCTCCGTGATCGCGCCCACTCCGGAATGGATCACTTTGATGCGCACCTTCTCGGTCGACATCTTCTGCAGCGAATCGGCCAGCACTTCCACCGACCCCGTTACGTCACCCTTCAGGATCAGCGGCAGCTCCTTAACGCCCGCCGCCTTAATCGAATCCGCCAGGCCTTCCAGCGTGACCCGCGACGATTTAGCCAGCTGCGCTTCGCGCTCGCGTCCCTTGCGATACTGCCCGATGCCGCGCGCCTTGTCGCGATCGCTGACCACCAGGAACGTGTCGCCCGCGTCCGGCATACCTTCCAGTCCCACGATCTCGACCGGCGTCGACGGCCCTGCGGATTCCACCGTCCGCCCGCGATCGTCGAACATCGCCCGAATCTTGCCGAACGTGTTCCCAACGACAAAGTTGTCCTGGTTCTTCAAGGTTCCGTTCTGCACCAGCACCGTCGCCACGGCGCCGCGTCCACGATCCAGCTTCGCTTCGATCACCGTCCCGACCGCCGAGCGATCCGGCGTCGCCTTCAGACTCTGCAGGTCGGCCACCAGGCACACCATCTCGAGCAGCAAATCGAGATTGATCCGCTTCTTCGCCGACACGTCGACGAACACCGTGCTGCCGCCCCAGTCTTCCGGAACCAGACCGCGATCGCCCAGTTGCTTCTTCACCCGGTCCGGCTGTGCCTCCGGCTTATCGATCTTGTTCACCGCAACGATGATCGGAACATTCGCCGCCTTCGCGTGATCGATCGCCTCAAGCGTCTGTGGCATCACGCCGTCATCCGCCGCAACCACAATCACCACGATGTCCGTAACCTTGGCCCCGCGCGCGCGCATCCGCGTAAACGCCTCGTGACCCGGCGTGTCGAGAAAGACGATCTCCCGCCCGAACGCAGGCGAATCCGCCTTCCCGATCTTCACCTTGTACGCGCCGATATGCTGCGTGATGCCGCCCGCCTCCCCGCCTGCCACATCTGTCTCGCGGATCGCATCCAGCAGCGAAGTCTTGCCGTGATCGACGTGACCCATCACCGTCACCACGGGCGGCCGCGTCACTTCCAGCTCGTCGGGATTCTCGGTCGCGAGGATGCTCTCCATGGCTTCGTTCGCCATCGAATCCTCGAAGCTGATCATCTGCACGTCGGCACCGAACTGCGCCGCTACTTCTTTCACCAGCTCCCCGTCCAGCGTCTGGTTGACGGTGACAAATACGCCCTTCATCAGCAGCGTAGCGATCAGGTCCTTGCCGCGAATCTCCAGCTTCTCCGCCAGGTCCTTCACGCTGACCCCTTCGGTCACCGTGATCGTGCGCGTAATGGGCACCGGCCCTGTCGGAACCTGCGCCGTCATCCGTGACGGGGGCGCGAAGCCCTTCATCGGACCTTCTTTGCTCTTCTCGTAACGCGGCCGCCCGCGTCCTCTCGGCCCCGGACGCTGCGGTCTGGGTGCTTCCCCCGGCGGCGGTAATGCCGCGCCAGTGCCCATTCCCGGCCGCTGCCCAAATCCAGGCCTCGCTCCAAATCCTGGCCGCGCGCCCATCCCTGGACGCTGCCCCATGCCCGGCGCGCCGCTCGGCGCGGAACGCGTCGGATGCATCGGGCGTCTTCCACCCGGCGCTTGCCCCGGCCCACCCATCCCTGGTCGCGGACCTCCAGGCCCACCCGGACCTCCGGTCGGCCGCCGATCGAAAATCGGCCTGCCCCGCTGAATCCCGCCAGGATTCTGCCCAGGCCCATTCTGCCCCGGCGCCGCCGCTGCAACTGGCGCTGGAGGCGGGGCGCTGTAAACCGGCCGCGGCCCCGTTTGCGGCATAATCACACGGCGCGGCACCGGCGGCGCACCTGGACTGGGCGTCGAAGGCGCATCCGGCGAAGGTGACGCGGCCGCTGCCTTCGGCGCCGCCTCTTCTGCTGAACTCGCTGCCTGCGCTGCCGCCGCCACCACCGGCCCGGGCACTGTGGGTGTCGAAGAAGCAACTGTAACCGCTTGTGTGGGCGCCATCGGCTTCGCTGCGAACACCGGCGCCGCCGCGGCCGCCGGCCGCCCTTCCATCGTCGGTGTTGTACCCGCCGCTGCCATCGGCGGCTTGGCCACAACCGGCCCCTGTGGGGGTCGCGAAGCAATCGCCGGCGTCTGCGGCGGAGCGGCCACCACGACCCCTCCGGCACGCTGAGCACTCGCCGTCGGAGGTGCAACCACCACCTTCGGCGCCTGGCGCGGCTGCGGAACTATCATCCTGGGCGCGGGCTTCGCCTCAGCCGCTGGCTGTAGGGGCGGCGCAGGCGCTGGCGGGGCGGCCGTCACGGCTGGCTTTGGCGCTGCCGCCGCCGGAGCCGCGGGAGCAATTACGGGCGCTGTTGGGCGTGGAGCGGCCGCAGCATTGGCCACCACCGCTGGCGGCGCCGTCCGCGCAGCTGGAGCCGGATGCGTCTCCTGATGCCGGCTCTCGAGGATCGCCTTCGCCGCGTCCCCCGGTTTCGATACCCGCGACCAGTCAATCTTCGGTTTGGCCTCAGCTTCGTGCCGTGCCGCTGCACTATGGCTGCCGCCGCGCGCCTTCAGAATATGCGCGCGCACACGCTCGGCTTCATCCACTTCGATGGAGCTCGAATGCGTCTTCTTCTCCGTTACGCCGACTTCCGTGAGAGCGTCCAGAATCGCCTTGCTCTTGACTTCCAGCTCTCGCGCTAATTCATTGATTCGAACTGTGCTCATCCGTCCCCGTGTTGTTTCTCAACTCCCACTGTCCTTAGTCCTTCATAAAAACTCCTGACTTGTGGGTCTGACAGTCTCTTTCATTATCCCTGAAAAACGCCTGGCTCGCGGCTCAATCCCCGCTCCCCACCCAGAATTCTCGAACCATCATCCCGAGTGAAGCTTTGGAGCGAGCACACTCGCCGCAATTCGTTGTCGAAGGACCCGATACGGCGGGTTTAGCTGCCGGCTACAGTCTGTTCTATTCCCTGTTCCCTATTCCCTACTCCCTGTTTTCTTCGTCCTTCACTTCCTCAACGCTGTCCTCGATCACCGCCGCATCCCCGTCCACTTCCGGATGCACCTGGTGCTCCGCCAGCAGTGCGCTCGTGTCCTCGCGTCCTGGCACCAACGACTCCGCACCCTCGCCGTCCAGCTCCGGCCCTACCTCGGTCAGCTCCGCAATGCGCTCCTCCGCCACTTCGTCGCTGATCCGGCCCGAGCCATCCGCGCTCACCGGCTCTTCGCCACTTTGCGTCAGATCCTGCTCGAGAGCATCGATTTCCTCGTCCAGCGATGCCTCCTGGGCCTTACGTTCCGCAGCTTCCGCATGAGCTTCCGCCGCTGTCTCGGAGCCGGCCGCTCCACCTTCTGCCGGAGCCGCCAGCGCTTCCGCCGGCCGCTCCTCGCCTTCCTCGTATTCGCCAAAATAGTGTCGAACTGCCACGCTGATCTTCTCCAAAGTCTTTTCGCCGATTCCCGGGATCTCCTCCAGTTGCTCCGGCGTCATATCGGCCAGCGCTTCTACCGTCGTAATTCCGGCCGCTACCAGCTTTTGGATGATCGAATCGCCCAATTCGCTCACCTGCTCGATAGGCGTAGCGGTTGCCCCCGCCATCGCCTGCATCTGCTGCTCAACTTCCTGCCGCTTCTCTTCCTCGCTCTTGATGTCGATCTTCCAGCCCAGAAGCTTCGCCGCCAGCCGCACGTTCTGGCCCTTCTTCCCAATCGCCAGCGACAGTTGCGTATCGTCCACGATCACTTCCAGCTGCTTGTCTTCCAGATCGGCGATGCTCACCCGGCTCACCTTCGCCGGCTGCAGCGCCTTCTCCGCAAACGTCGTGATCTCCTCACTGAATTCGATGATGTCGATCTTTTCCCCGCGCAGCTCTCGGATAATCGACTGCACGCGCATACCCTTCATGCCCACGCACGCGCCCACCGGATCGACGTCCTTGTCGCGCGACATCACCGCAATCTTCGTCCGCTCGCCCGCCTCGCGCGCAATCGCGCGGATCATCACCGTGCCGTCATAAATTTCAGGCACCTCGCTCTGGAACAGGTTCTGCACCAGCTCCGGCGCTGCCCGCGAAACGATCACCTGCGGCCCGCGCGAAGCCCGATCCACCCGCTGCAGCACTACCCGCACCCGCTCGCCCACCGCAAACTGCTCCAGCCGCGACTGTTCCCTCCGCGGCATCCGTGCCTCCGCCTTACCCAGGTCGAAGATCACGTCCTGCAGCTCCACGCGCTTCACCGTCGCATTCAGCACCTCGCCCACGCGATGCGCGTATTCGTTGAAGACCGTGTCCCGCTCCGCCTCGCGCACCTTCTGGAAGATCACCTGCTTCGCCATCTGCGCGGCGATGCGGCCCAGCACATCGGTCGGCTTGTAGTAACGAATCTCGCCGCCCGCCTCGACCTCCGGCGCCAGCGCCTTTGCCTCTTCGAGCGTGATCTGGTTCACCGGATCCTCGATCTGCTCCGGCGTTTCGACCACCGTCTTGAAGACGTACGCCCTGATCTCACCCGAATCCTTGTCCAGCTCCGCGCGCATGTTTTCCTGCGTCTTGTAATACTTCCGCGTCGCGAGCGCAATCGCGTCCTCAACCGCCGTGATCACGATCTGCGCGTCGATCCCCTTATCCCGGCTCAACGCCTCAATGCTCTCGTAAAGTACACTCGCCATCTGTTCTCTCTCTGTCCGGATTACAAACTCAGTTTTCTTTTCGCTAACCGATCCATCGCCGACCGCCGTTCGCTTTTCTACTCCCTACTCCCTATTCCCTACTCCCTGCCTTTAAAACTCCGGCACCAGCTGCGCCTTCTCGATATTCTTCAGCGCAATCTCCACTGCCGAAGACTCCGCTTTTCCTGAACTCTGCGCTCTGTGCTCTGCGCTCTTCTTTTTCCCGGCTCCCGGCGACCGGTGCCCGGTGCCCGAACGCGTCAGCTTCACCGTTGCCTCACCAACCTCTGTGACCCGTCCCTGCCAGTGCCGGTTGCCTTCCACCGGCTCAAACGTCTGCACCTTCGCCAGCATCCCCTGAAATCGCCGGAAGTCTTCTATGCCTCTCAGCTTTCGATCCAGCCCCGGCGATGAAACCTCCAGCGTGTACTCGCTCCCCGGAATCAGATCCTCGACATCCAGAACCGTCCCGAAGTCCCGGCTAAAAGCCGCACAATCTTCGTGCGTCACCCCCGCCAGCTGATCCAATGCCACCGCAATCTGGGTGCCCCCCATCTCGCTTTTGAGATGTGGGTGCGAATCTCCCGCGGAATCCGCCCCATGCCCCGCCTCCGCCAGCTTCCGTCGCTCCTCCGCGTTCTTCTCAATAAAGACGCGCAACATCCGGTGCTTCGCTCCGCCGGAAAAATCGATCTCCACCACATCGAGACCGTGCGATGCCGCCACTCTTTGCCCCACCACCCGTATCTGTTCCGCGTCAAACGCCATAAAATGCTAAACAGTTGTCATCCAGGAGAAGCGAGGGCCCAGTCGAAGGACCTGCTTTTTCTTCATCGACTGCGGCGCCTGGTTTTCGAAAATTGCGCAAATAAAAAGTGGGCTCGCGCCCACTCATCTCTCCGGCCCGCTCACTCAGGTCACCGGACAAACTCGTCTGTACCTATATTAACCGTCTTCCCCGCTCCTTTCAAATCGCACCTGGATGTGGAATAGTGACCGGGAGCCTTGTCGTGAATCTCGTCCGAATGAAAGGGATCCCACCATGCCCACTGCAGCCGACACCCTCAATCCCTACGCCAAATTCCTCAATGGGCAGGATCCCCTTATCGTCCTCCCGGAAACCCCCAACCGCCTCCACAACCTCGCCCATTCGATCGGCCACGACCGCCTCACCCAGTCGCCAGCGCCCGGCAAGTGGAGCCCCCGCGACATCTTCTGCCACCTCGCCGACTGCGAAATTGCCTTCGCCTTCCGCCTTCGCCAGACCCTCGCCGAAAACCACCACATCGTTCAGCCCTTCGATCAGGACAAGTGGGCCGCGGCCTACACCTCCATTCCCGCCACCGACGCGCTCCTCACCTTCGCTGCCGTACGCCGCTGGAACCTGCTCCTCCTCTCATCCGCCCTGCCCACCCACGCGTCGAAGTCCGTCACCCACCCCGAACGCGGCACCATGACCTTCGCCACCATCGTCGAAACCATGGCCGGCCACGACCTCAACCACATCGGTCAGTTAGAAAAAATCGCCGGCGAATAAGCAGCCCTGGACCGCCTGGCATGCTTGGTCTACTGGCTACTGACAACTGGCTACTGACAACTGGCTACTGACAACTGGCTACTGACAACTGACAACTGACAACTGGCTACTGACAACTGACAACTGACAACTGGCTACTGACAACTGACAACTGGCTACTGACAACTGACAACTGGCTACTGGCAACTGGCTACTGGCAACTGGCTACTGGCTACTGGCTACTCCCTACTCCCTACTCCCTACTCCCTGTCTTTCAGATCCTCACACGCCGTCGTGTCCCCACCATCGCACGCCTTCCGGAAGAAACTCACCGCCTGGTCCGGATCCCGCGGAACTCCCTCGCCGTTTTCGTAGAACAGCGCTACGTTGTGACACCCCGTCAGCTGTCCGCCATCGCACGCCTTGTTAAACCAGGCAAACGCCTGCTGCTCATCCTTCGGCACCCCAAGACCATACTGATACTCGTATCCGAGAGCCGTGCAGCTCGCCTGGTTTCCGCCCTCACATGCTTTGCGGAAAAAAGATGCAGCCTGGGCGTCATCCTTCGGCACTCCCATGGCCGAGGCGTATGCGGAACCGAGGTTCATGCAGCTGATCATCACGCCGCCCTCGCAGGCCTTGCGAAACAGCGCCAGCGCTGTCGTCTCATCCTGCGTCACACCCAGTCCGTTATGGAGCAGAAGCCCCAACGTTGCACACCCCGCCAGATCGGCCGCGTCGCACGCTTTCCTGCTCAGGCTCGCCCATTGGGCATCGTCCTTCTCCTCCCCCATCCCCTGTTTAGCCATAAATTCCAGAGATGCCAGGCTCGTGCATCCGAACGGTTCCCCTCCTCCACAGGCTTTGCTGTCGAGCGCTACCGCCTGCGCGACATCCTTCGGCGCGCCGCGGCCCATGTAGTAATGCACCGCCAGATTGATGCAAGCCGTCAGGTTTCCGCCATCGCATCCCTTGCGGCTGTACTCCGCAGCCTCTGCATCGTCCTTCGGCACTCCGGCGCCCGTCCCGTAAATGAATGCCAGCGTCGTACAGCCGGCAACCGCGCGGTTATCGCAGGCCTTTTTGTTCAGCGCAATCGCCTGGTTGATGTCCTTCGTTACCCCCACTCCCTCCAGATACGAATAGGCCAGCTGCGTGCACCCCACCATGTCTCCGCCATCGCAGGCCTTCCGGTAATAGTTCACCGCCTGTACGTCATCTTTCGTCACTCCTGTTCCCGCGAAATAGGTGTACCCCAGCCGCGTGCAGCCGATCATCGCTCCTGCGTCGCACGCCTTCTGCAATATCTGCAACGCTCCCGCGGGATCCTTCGCCACCCCCAGCCCGTTCTGCATCATCAATCCAACTGCCACACACCCGCGCTGATCGCCCCCGTCACAGGCCTTGCGATACTGCGCCACCGCTGCCGTTTCGTTCTTCGGTACGCCCTGTCCGTTCTGCTGCAAAACTCCCAGCTCCAGGCATCCCTGCGTATCGCCGCCCGCGCATGCCTGCCGGAACAACCTCGCCGCTTCTCCGGCATCCTTCACGGTTCCCCGTCCGCCCAAAAACAGGTACCCGGCGTTCCTGCAGCCAAGGATTTGTCCCCCATCGCATGCCCTGCGATAAAGTCGCATCGCTTCGCGCAGATCCTGCTGCACCCCGCGTCCTGTCTCGTACATCGTGGCCAGGTTGTTGCACCCGATGATGCCTTCTTCGCTCGTGTCGCAGGACTTCCGGAAATAGATCACCGCTTGCACGTCGTCCCGCGGGACGCCATCGCCCGCCTTGAACAGGACTCCAAGGTTCCGGCAGCCCACTGTTGATCCGCCGTCGCAGGCCGTCTTGTAGAGCGTCTCTGCCTGCGATCCGTCCTTCACCACCCCCTCTCCGCTCTGGTACAGCCAGCCCAGGTCGCTGCACGCATCCATCAGCCCGCCCGCGCAGGCCTTGCGCAGAGGAGTCACCGCCTGCGTTGGATCCTTCGCCACCCCCTCGCCCCTGAAATAGATTCGACCCACGTTTTCGCAACTTTTCGTATTGCCCTCGGCACATGCCTTTTGCCAGATCTGCAGCGCCTCGCTGTAATCCCTTGGCACACCCCATCCCGCTTCATAGATCGCGCCCAGATTGTTGCAGCCCATGCTCGCACCGCCGTCGCACGCGCGTGTGAACAACTCCTTTGCCCTGGCATAATCCGGGGTCCCGCCATGGCCCTTTGCATACATGTTGCCGAGCGCGATACAACCCTGCAGGTCTCCCTGGGTGCACGCATCCTGCAACAGCCGGCTCGCACTCTGCGTATCCGGCTCAATTGTCTCTCCCGTCTCATACAAACCCGCCAGCAGCACGCAGGCGTCGGTCAGTTTTGCCTGGCATGCCTCCTGGGCCAGGTTGAGAGCCCTCGGATAGTCCATCCCTCCGCCCAATCCCGTACGAAAACTAATCGCAGCCTGCAGGCATCCCCATGCCTCGCCGCCATCGCACAGCTTCAACGCCCCGCTCCGCGCCGCCGGAAAATTCTTCAGCGGATCATCGGCTCGCCAGTACTGCCGACCCTCCTGCCGCATCCGCGCCACTTCGTTTGTCTCGTACTTCGTCAGCGTCGTCGCCGGATTCACGCCCTCCGTCTTGGTCGTGCTCGGTCCCGCCCCCAGGTGGATGATCAGCTCCCCTCCCTGGTCCAGATCGAACGACCCAAATGCCGGCGTCTGCTTCGATTCCTTCGCCGCCGCCACCTCGTGCTGTGCGTAAGTCCCCAGCTGACTCGCCGTCACAAACCCCGTTCCAAACGTGTCCGCCTTCCCCGTTGTCAGCCCCTCGATCATCATTCCCGTAAACAGCGAGTGATCCTCGACCGGCCCCCGGTCCGCCGCCACCTGGTCCCCCAGCGCGCTCGTGATGACCTTCCGGCTCACCTTCTGCAGCATGTCTTTCTGAAACCGCGTATCGTCGCGACTGCTGGAGAACTTGCTCCCCAGCGCCATCCCGCTGTGACAGCTGTCCAGAATCACCAGGATGTGCTGAGGCGGAAGCGTGCTGATCGTCCGCAGCAATTCCTCGACGTTCAGATAATCGCTCCAGTGTTCGTTCGCCCCCGGCGCGCGCGCATCCGCCGGAACGATGAATCCCACCGATCTCGTCACATCCCCGATCTTGTCGTTGCGTGTCGTCCCGTGTCCGGCAAAGAAGATAATCAGGGAATCCTCGGGCTGCAGACGGCTCCGCAAATCGTCATCGATCAGCGAATCGATCGCGCTCCGCGTCGCATTTTTCTCTGTCAGCGGAGGCACCGCATTTTCAAACCCGAATCTGCTCGTCAGCAGTTGCGCGAATCCTGTCGCATCGCTCACAGCAGTCGTTAACATGGGCCAGTTTTGGTAGTGATCGATGCCGATTGCCACCACATATTGATGCCCATTCTTGATGGGAACCGCTTCCTCGTTCGTGGTTTCGAAACCCCGCTGCACGCCGCCGGGCGCTTTCGCCGTTGAAGACGAGGCCAGCGGCGCGCTCGGCCCCTGTTGCCCTGCGGCCGTCACCGCCATCCCCAGCACAACGACGACGCCCTTCCACGGCCTGCACAATCTCATGCATGTCCCCTCAGGCCCCAAAGATCTGCCATTTCCTGGGATCGAATGGCATCACGCTACCACAACCCGCCTCCCGGCTCCGGACTCCCGGCTCCATAGCCCCTGCTATACTCCTTTAAAGTCGCTTCTTTTCCGCTCCACGCCGGGACAGAGCGCCAGGATCCCTGACCAGCATGTCCATCCGCACTCGCCGCACCCTCTTCTCTCTGATCGTCTTCTTTGCCGTCTGCGCCCTCGGCGGCATGGTCCTCAGCCAGCAGGTTGGCGCGCAGTCCGCCGCCGACGAGTCCACCTTCCGCGACGGACTCAAGTCCTTCTCCGCGGTCTACGACATCGTCGCGAAGAACTACGCTGAGCCCCTCACCGGCGACATGCCCGACAAGGCAATCTACGATGGCGCGATCCCGGAGATGCTGCACACGCTCGATCCGCACTCCAGCTTTTACGATCCCAAAGCCTACGCCAAGATGAAGGAAGATCAGCACGGTAAGTATTACGGCGTCGGCATGATCATCCAGCCGCAGAACGGCAAAGTCGTCGTTGTTACCCCCATCGAGAACTCCCCGGCCTTTCGCGCCGGCATTCACCCGGGCGACGTCATCTCCAGCATTGACGGTCAGTCCGCCGCGGGCATGAGCTCCGACGAGGTCGCCGGCCGCCTGAAGGGTCCACGCGGCACCAAAGTCAATGTGACCATGACCCGCGTAGGCGCTGCCGCTCCCCTCAATTTCGAGCTCGTCCGCGACGAAATCCCCAATGCCAGTATCGATCTCAGCTATGAGATTCGGCCCGACATCGGCTATATCCATATAAAGCAATTTCAGGAAACCACGGGCCGCGAATTTGACGATGCCATCGACGCTTTCGGCCCCAATCTCAAGGGCCTCGTCCTCGATCTGCGCGGCAATCCCGGCGGCGTGCTCGTCGAAGCCGTCAGTGTCTGCGATCGGCTCCTCAAGCGCGGGCAGGTCATCGTCTCCCAGCGTGGCCGCGCCTTCCCTGAGCAGGTTTACCGCGCCACCCATGGCAACGAAGGAGAAAATTTCCCCATCGTCGTCCTCGTGAACCGCGGTACCGCATCCGCCGCAGAAATCGTCTCCGGCGCTCTGCAGGACCATGACCGGGCTCTGATCGCGGGTGAAACTACCTTCGGTAAAGGCCTCGTCCAGACCGTTTATACTCTCTCCGATAACACCGGCCTCGCCCTCACCACCTACCACTACTTCACGCCCAGCGGCCGCCTCATTCAGCGCAACTACAGTGGCGTCTCCCTCTACGACTACTACTACAATCACGATCAGCCGCAGGACGACAAAGATCGCGAAGTGAAGCTGACCGATTCAGGGCGCACCGTGTACGGCGGCGGCGGCATCACTCCCGACGTCAAAATCGAAGCTCCCAAATCAACGCCCTTCCAGGAACTTCTTCTCGAGCGCGACGCCTTCCTCGGTTTTACCGAGGAATATCTGGCCCACCGCACGGTCGGCCACGACTTCCAGATCGACGACGCCGTCCTGAGCGACTTCAAAAAATATCTCTCGTCCCAGAACTACGACTACACCCCACAGGAGCTGGACAACAACCTCGACTGGGTGAAGGCCAACCTTCGTTCCAAGGTCCTCGCCACGCAGTTCGGTCAGACCGCCGGACTGAAAGTCGAAGCCGATTGGGATCCGGAGATTCAGCAGGCCGTTGGCCTCATGCCGCAGGCCGCACAGTTGGAACAGCACGTTCAGCAGGTCCTGGCCCAAAAAGACTCCGCCCTGACCAAAGGTCCTGCCTCCCGCTGATGTGGGCCATCGGCTTCATGATTTTGTCATCCCGAGCGGAGCGCTTTGGGGCCCCATCGCTCCGTAAGGCGCAGATGGGGTAGGCGGAGCGAGGGACCTGCTTTTCGCCGCCAGGTAAGCCGCTTCCCCAGAGGTCGCCCAGTTACGCGGATCATTACACATGCTTTTCGATACAGATGACGACCCTCTCAGTAAAGAGGACGTCGAAGCACGAACACGGAATGCAAGAGAACGACTGACCGATGGAGAAAGTGCGGCCTCTGTTCGATCTCGGCATTTCTCCTGAGCCCCTTTTCGTCGTTCCGTTTCTTGCAGGGCATTCGCTCCATTCCCATTGGGATTCGTTTGGAAAATACCTGGTCCTGCTGTCGATGACACTGCTTCTTATAGCTACATACTGCGCGGCGCTGTGGTGGATTGCGTGGCGTGCGCTCCTCGACGTGAAGAAAGCCTGCTAATGAGCGGCTTTCGCACTCAGCCCGAATTCAGCCATGATCTCTTCGTGAGGAAGACGTTCGCCGGGATGCTCGGCCATCCACGCCTTGGACGCCCCAACAGCGCGCTTCTCTTCCTCGCTAACCGGCTCATCGTCAATCGGCGCATTCGCAAGCGGCGCCGAAACCGGACCCAGCATCGCCTTCAGCAAACCCACCACAGCAGCATCCTGTCCCACAGACGACGGTCGCTCAGCTCAGGGGCCTGTTGTTCCGGATTGACAGTCGTCGCCATTGCAAGCTCTCTTAGACCACTATCCCGCGCCTCGCAGCCCGGCGCTACTCCCTTAAAGCACAGGCCATCAGCTACCAGCTGCCAGCCACCGGCTTCCGGCTTCCGGCTTCCGGCTTCCCGGCTTCCGGCTCTTAAACTCTAAACTCTAAACTCTTCTCCCGGACCACCCATGAATATCCGTTTCGCCGAAGAATCCGACCTTCCGGCCCTGATGGCCCTCATCAACAAAGCCTTCATCGTTGAAACCTTCTTCATCAAGGGAGACCGCCTTGACGATCGGAGAACCCGTGAATACTTCGAGAAAGGCCGATTTCTCCTGGCCGAGGAAAACGGCAACCTCGCCGGCGTCGTCTACGTCGAGCTCCGCGGGGATCGCAGCTACCTGGGTCTGCTCTCCGTCGATCCATCGCTCCAGAAATCGGGCCTCGGCCGTCGCCTCACCGCCGCCGCCGAAGAGTTCGCGCGAGAGATGGGCTCCCACCATATGGATCTCACCGTCGTCAGCCTCCGCACCGAGCTCCCGCCTTTCTACCGCAAACTCGGCTATACCGACGACGGCACCGAAGCCATCCGCGAGGACATGATCCCTCGGCTCCTCCAACCCTGCCACTTCATCAAAATGACCAAGCCCCTTGGCAGGGGATGATCGATTGCCTGCCCACCGACGAGCGCATATCTCGATTTTGAGACAGGGGGCGCACAAAGGCCCACCCGATTGTCCCTTCGGCATCACCACACTCGGCAGATAGGAACAACTCTGTTATCCCGGGCCAGGCATTCGATTTGGGCGCGCACCTTTTAGGCGCAACAACCCTTCAGACGCGAGCCGCCGGATCTCTCCCTTCTCCAACCCGGTCACACCTGCCGCATGCCCCCGCAAGGTTCACCCCATAGCAAGAAGCTAACTCTCGAGGACATCACATTGCCAAGCGGCTTTCTCGCCGTTCTCGCTCAAAAGTACCGCGCGTGTATCTGGTTTTGCACGCCCAGCAATACGTAACGCTGAACGGGTGCCAACATAAAAAG
>CAWBEP010000013.1:0-115648 GCA_963787915.1 uncultured Acidobacteriaceae bacterium
ATGGCGAGAATGCTGCGGAGAGGACTCACCGGCCACCCATCACGGTGCTGACCAATGCGCCAAACTCGGCTCGCTGATAAGGCTTTTGCAGGAGCGGAGAATCGACATGGAGGAGGCTGGTTTCGGCCAGCGCATCGGCCGGAAATCCGGAACAGTAGATGACCTTGACATGGGGCAACTGGCGGCGAACTTCTTCCGCAAAGTCGACGCCATTCATCCCGCCGGGCATGATGATGTCAGTGACGATGAGGGCGATGTCGGGGTTCTGCTCGGCTATCCTCAGAGCGCCCGGGCCGTCGCTGGCGCAAAAGGTGGTGTAGCCGAGCTCATCGAGCCAGCTTGTGGCAATTTCGAGGATATCGATTTCATCGTCGACCACCAGGGCTTTGCCGGTCAGGCGCTGGTTGGGAAGGACCGGCGCAGGGGCTGGGGCGAAGGGCTGGGCGTCCGCCAGCGGAAGATAGAGGGAAACGGTGGTGCCGAGATCGGGCTCGCTGTAGATGCGGACGGTGCCGCCCGACTGCTTCGCGAAGCCGTAGACCATGGCGAGACCGAGCCCAGTTCCCTTCCCGCGCGGCTTGGTGGTGAAGAATGGCTCAAAGACGTGCGCCAGAGTTTCCTTCGACATCCCGGTACCGGTGTCGGAAATGGAGATGCAGGCATATTCTCCGGCCTTCAGTTCGCCGGTGTGGACGGGAGGATAGCTCGCGTCCAGGCTGCGGCGCTGGACCGTAACCGTGAGATTGCCTCCTTTGGGCATAGCATCCCGAGCATTGACGGCGAGATTGAGAAGTGCGTTTTCAAGTCCGGCGGCGTCGACCCGGACCAGCGGCAGATTCTCCTCGAAGTTGGAGGTGATCTTAATGCCGGGACCCAGTGCCCGGGCCAGCTCAATCATGTTCTGAACGCTGTTATGGATATCGGCAGCGGCCGGCTTCAACTCAACATTGCTGCAGAAGGCGAGCAGACGCCGGGTAAGATCGGCGCCCCGCGCGGCCGCTTTTTGGGCCGTGTGCACTCGCTTGAGCGCCGCCTCGTTGCCTGTAACCTGTCGCTCCAGCAGGTCAAGGTTGCCCACCATCACCGCGAGCAGATTATTGAAGTCGTGCGCGATGCCACCGGTCAGCTGGCCTATGGCTTCCATCTTCTGGCTTTGCTGAAGCTGGCGCTCCATCTGCTTTTTCTCGGTAATGTTGCGCGCTATTTTGGAGGCGCCTGTGATTCGGCCCTTGGCATCGCGAATGGGTGAGATGGTGAGCGACACATTGACGATCTCGCCGCTTTTTCTTGCCCGCACAGTTTCAAAGTGTTCGACGGTTTCTCCCTGTGAGATCCGTCGCAGGATCTCGTCTTCTTCCTGTTCGTGGCCGGACGGCAGGATTTTTTTGATGGACCCACCCACCATTTCCCCGGATGTATATCCGAAGAGCTTTTCGGCGCCCTGATTCCAGCTGGTGATGATGCCTTTGTCGCTCTTCCCGATGATCGCATCCTCGGAAGACTCAACAATGGCAGCCAGGCGATTTCTCGCCTCGTCCAGATGCCGGCGCTCCGTCACATCGCGATAGGTAATGATGACCTGACCGGATTCGCCGCTGGGGGCGGTACTGATCTCCCTCGCGCCCGCTTCGCCATTGGACTTGCGCCGAAAAAGAAGTTCGAAATTCTGGACGAACTCGCCACGCAGAGCCCGCACGGTGGGCCACTGGGAAGGCGGCAGGGGTTCGCCGTCGATCGAAAAAGCGTCGAACTGGTCGATCACCTTGCGATAGTCCGGATGTTCGGGAAGGGAGAGCAGGCGTTGCGCCGCTTTGTTGACGAGAACGGTCTTGCCCTCACGATCCAGGACCAGGATACCCTCGGTCATGTTGTCGAAGATCGTCTGCAACCGCAGCTGGCTGGTGGCCAGCCGCTGCGCCTGCTGGGAGAATCGCCGGTCGACGATCGAGGTCGGAAAGACGATGCCGAGGATGAACAGAGCTACCATGGCGATGCTGACGAGGCTGAATCTCGATACATCGACGGCATGGGTCAGAGGAGGGTTCATGAACGGCAAGGGGATGAACTTCACCGCCACCATGCCAACGTAGTGCATGACTGGAATGGCCAGACCCATCACCAGCCCGCCCACGATTCTGCGCCAGCTCGAAGTGGCGAGCCGTTCCCTGAGGGCAAAGGTGAGATGAAGAGCGGCAAGGGATATGCCGATCGACAGCAGAACCGAAAGTCCAACCAGCCATGGAGAATACATGCACATGGCGGGCAGGCGCATGGCTTCCATGCCGATGTAATGCATGGCGGCGATGCCGCTTCCCATGAAGACCCCACCGACGACCATTCGAGTGGATCCCATCGTGGGACGGCTGACGGTAAAGAGCGCAACCGCTGAGGCCAGGATGGCGGCCAGGAGGGAAAGGAGGACCGTCGGCCAGTCATACAGGACATGGACCGGCAGGGCGAATGCTTCCATGCCGATGTAGTGCATGGCCCAGATGCCGATGCCCATGGCGACCGCGCCGCAGAACAGCCACAGCAGGCGCGCGCGGCCGCGTGTTGTTGTCACCCGTCCTGCGAGGTCGAGGGCCGCATAGGCTGCGAGCACCGCGATGATCACCGATAGTGTAACCAAACGGTAATCATATAGACCACGCAATGCAACGGAAGGCGTCATAACCCTCCGTCGCTCAGGCGCGAGTATAAATCACGAACATGCATAGACACTGCTCTGCAGTTGATACCTTCTCTGAGTGTCAGTTATCGGGTCAGTCTGGGTATATCTGACGTCACCGCCAGATACTCATAGAATACCGTACGTTAGTAACTGCGAATAGCACAAAGGTGGTAGAGCACCGCAACTGGCAACCAATTCCGTTCCTGCTGTGTGCATGTCCTCACCCGGCCGGCCGAACAGTGTCGCAGCGGCTGTTACATATAGCCGTGGCGCGGCGATCAGGATTCGCCGGCCGTCCTCCCGGATCGACGCAGGGGCCGCTGCGGATCCTTATGTGTTGCCCTCTCTGTTATTGCCGCGTCAAGCCGCCTTCCGATCTCTTCGAACCCAGGCGTGGGACCCTTCCACTGCAACCGATCAACATTGTCAAAGAGCGCAATCTCCGTTCGAAGAGTGGCGAGTCTCCGAAATAGAAGTGCGTCATCCCACTGTCGCACGAGGGTCGCCGCAAGCGCGTCCGCCCGGAGTGCGTTGACTTGCCAATTACGGCTGTCGTGGGGAATGGACTCCAGATGGCCAAATTTTGCCAGGACGGCTGCTGTCGATTTCGCGCCCCATCCTGGCAATCCGGGAAAGCCGTCCGCTGCATCCCCCACCAGCCCCAGGTAGTCAGGTATGGAGTCCGGTCGCACACCAAATTTCTGGACGACTGCACTCTCGTCATAGATTTTGCCCGTCCGGCGATCGAGTTGGACCACGCGTGTGCCTCGTACGCACTGGGCAAGATCCTTGTCGGGCGTGCAGATGATGACTCGCTCAACCTGCGGATTTTCGGCGGCCGCGTATGAGGCAGATGCCAGCGCATCGTCCGCTTCGAATTCCACCATCGGCCAAACGACGATTCCGGCTGCGGTGAGGACCTCCTCAAGAACAGGAAATTGGGCCAAAAGGTCGGGATCGATGCCATCGCCGGTCTTGTACCCTGCCCACAGAGAATTTCGGAAGGATTCGATGACATGATCCGTCGCCACGCCGATGTGGGTCACGCCTCCTTTCAGCATGCCCAATAAGGAGGCGAGCACGCCCCTCACTGCACCCACCTCGCGCCCTTCTGTGTCGCGCGCGTGCGGTAACGCGTAAAAGTGGCGGAAAAGCTCGTATGTGCCGTCGATCAGGTGGATTTCCACGATTCGTTCCAATTGGTATAACTAAGCCCTGACGAACGCTCTCAGGCTGGATTAGCTGTGCGGAGGAGAGATCCCGCTGACAACTCTACCCGGTCTCGCAACACGCAGTTCGTGCTGGCTGGTCAGTCCATCCAGCATCATCGTGATGGTCGTTGCCGACATCCCCAGTCCTTTCACGCCGAGGGGCGCGCCACTGAGTGAGTCATAGCGCTCCGAGATTCCGACCTTGAGCGCATTCGCTACGTTGGCGTCCGCGATGCGTGCGGCAGCATCATGATGTCCGTAGGCAGCGAGTCCGGCGGCGACCTGATAGTTCGGAGCCGGCCAGGTGTCCCCGCGCCAGAAATCCTGCGACTTAAACTGCTCGTCGCTTCGCGAAACGGTCGGGATAGGCAAGGGCGTTGCCCATGCCGGTTCAGCCAGAACCGCGGCCATGCGTGCGGCCTGGGCCCGCGTAGGCACGTGCGCCATGAGCGACATGAATCCGCCCACTGTTGGCGTGGTGATTCTCTCGATACTTCCTGTACGAACAGCGACAAAGCAACCGGTGGTTTCATCCCACATGTGCCGGCGCATGGCAGCCGCGCCGCGTTTATAACGGGTGCGGCGGCGGTGCCTCATGGCATGATCCCCCAGATGCTGGGCCATGCGCGCGAGGGATAACTCGGAAAGCAGAAGATAAGCGGTGTTCGCCGGGATAGCAATGTCCCCGTACCACCGGCCGTTGTCTTCGCCGGCGGGACGTCCGGGGTGCGCGATCATTCGCAGATCATCGAGGTCCACCTCGCGATCGTACGTTTCGTAACGAGCCTCCTGCGTCACTCCACTGTAGGCCCCCACACCGATCAATCCGAGATCCATCACGTCCCGTTCGCGCCAGTACCATTCATGAAAAGATTCAAGAGGCGCAAGCCCGGCCCGGAGCAGTTCCATGTCGCCATTGCGCAGATAGACTCGCTCCATGCCCCAGGCAAGGAGCGGCGCCTGCGAGTAAGCCGGAAAGGTACGCCACTCCTTGCCATCGCGGGAGCCGGGTGCGTCATAGGGCGCCATGAAATTGGCCACCATGCCGTGCATGAAATCCGGCTTGACGGAATTCCATCGCTGCTGAAAGTCCCAATAATTCTGAAACACGCCACGAATTATCTCCTCCTGTCCAGGCAGGATGGCGAGCAGGTCCAGGACAAACATGGTGTCCCATAGCCACTGCGCGAAATAGCCACCACCCGGAACAACCCAGTTGTAGTTAAGCGGCGGATCCGGCGGACGGATTTTGCCGAGGACACAATCCGTATAGGCATCGGTAAGGAGCTCCCAGAGGGCGGGATCGTCGCTGATGAAAAGCTCCTTCAGCATCGGGGCGACCTGCTCGCGGCCTGGAACCGGCACGTCAGAAGATGCGCTCTGTCCGAGAAGCCCGGCAATCGAGTTCGGCGCAGATGCGAGCGCGATCGTGCCTGCCATGCGAGCGAGGAGTCTGCGTCGGCCCAAATCCATCAGGGATCCTTTACCTGGTTACGTCTTACTCGGGGAAAAGCTCAAAGCGATGCGGCTTCGGCTGCGCCTCATTGCGCTGTTCGACGGCGAGCAACTCACCTTTTTCGTCCAGCCCACTTATCGCTGCTGCGGGATTGGCAACTTTTGGGTCCTCGACCCCGAGCAGAAAACGTGCTTCATCCAGCCTCGTTCGCTTGAGCTCCAGTCCATCCACGCCTTTGGCTTGTTCTTCCATCGGTGTTGCATAAAGCGCCAGATTGATTCCTCTGGAAAGTTGATCCCGTGTAAAGGAAGCGATTCTTTTTCCGTCGATTTTCAGGGTATAACTCGCTGCAGGCAAACCGGTCACAGCGAGCAACTCCTGGTCCATGGCGGAGAGCTCTGAGTTACTCAGAACAAATTGAATCATCGCATCGCCCAGAGGGAGCGGAAGCGGTAAGGCGTTGTCGGTCTGCGTCCACTGGTATTCGCCGTCGCCAACCTTCATATCTGTGAGCTGTGTATTTTCGACCACGACCGTCCTCCCCGCCGCCCCATCCAGCTGAACGCTGCTGACAATCGGCGACACACCCCAGGAGTTCGCCAGCGCGGCAGCCATGACCCATTGGGATGCTTCTGCCGGATGGATGCGATCCGGAATCAACAACGCTGCCAAAGAACTGTTTCTAAGCGTTCCTGTGTGCAGCAGGTTGGTTTCAACTTCATTGAAATTGCTGAAGGCAAAGTGCGACGAAATCGCAAGATCCCTCACAAAGGCGGCATAGCGTCCGACTACTTCGTTGTAACCGCGAAACTCGGTTCCGTGAGTAATTTCGTCATACGGAGTCGAAGAAATGAGAGTCACTCTCGCCGTGGGCGCTCCGCTCTCGATGGCGGACACCAATTTGTGGTACCCATCCCTGAAGTTATCAAGATACTTCTCATCGAACGCCATATAGTAGCCATCGTTCATGCCGAGCATGATGGTCACCACGGTGGGCCGATGCGGGAACAGGTCTCGGCGCAGCCGGGTAGGCATATCGCCGGTATATCCTCCATATACCGTGTCACCCGGTATCCCGGCATTCCAGAACTCCACACGCATCTGCGGATAGCGAGTCAGGATGAAATCCTCCACAAAGCGTGTATACAGATGTTGGGCTGTAATGCTGTCCCCATAAAAGACCACGCGGTCGCCCTCATGCAGCGCTAACTGCTGGCTGTGGCCTTCGGTGGCGCAGATCGCCAGTAGACCGAGCAACCCCGCCCACGAGCTTCTCCGTATCATGTTGGCTCCAGTCGAAGGGTTATTGGCCGCCCGGAAGTTTGCACGCAGGCATTGCCTGCGTGCCCGCCGGCGTTCCCAGGTGACTCTGAATCTGCAGCCATACGTCTGCTGGCGGGACGGGGTCTGGCCAACTGGCAGCGACGAAGCCGTTCGGGTCAACGAGCAGCAGCCGGTCGGCACCGGAGTTTTCCCCGGTGCGCAAACCCGACGTATTCTCCCCATCGATCTCGACCGCCGGATCAAAGTTCCAATCCGTTCTCCATTGTTCGATAGCGTCTTTGGTCATCGTGTGCGCAGGCACTACCATGCTTCTCAGTCCGCGACTGGCAAACTGATGCATCATGCTTTCGATCAGAACCAGTTGGCTCCTCGAAGCGCTGGCGCCCGCGCCACCCGGCGCGGTAAGCACCGTACCTAATACCCAGTTGCCAGGGGGGTGCTTCATTGCGGCCCCTGGGCGCGGAGTCGTCCCTGCGGTTTCCTGCATCAGTCGTGCGAAGCAGTCGCAGAGGGCATCCGGCTTGTTGGCGGCCGGGTCCGATTCTTCCCATGCTGCCCCAGGAATCAGGGCACGTTCCCCGCTCGATTCGTCGCGCCGATCAGGATAGGAAGTTCGAGGCCCCGGAGCACAATAGCGGTTGCCGGAGAACTGAATGCTCGATTTAGAAGAGACGAACAATCCCGAAACTCCGAGAATCAGGTTGCCGGCAAACCGATTCGGTAGCTCCCCGGTGAACTCTGCAGATGATTGAAGCGCCGGAACACGGATCGGCGGATCCCAGACAATCGTGTTGTTCGCGATATCCACGCCGTCGAGCTTGCCTCCATTCCACGTATAGAGAAGGATGGCTCCCTGTCGCCTGGACAGCCGGGGACTGCGGCCATTATGGATGCAGGTGTTGTCGCGTACCTCGCTGTGGGTTGAATTTCCGCCGCTCCCTTCGGCCCCAAAAACAGAGAGGCAATAGCCCTGGGAGTCATGAGCGAAGTTATGCGCGAGCAGATTATTCTCGTCACCATAATCGATGTCGAACACGCCGCCATCCACGCCGGGCGAATCGGTAAAATAGCCCTCGTTGTATTCGACGCGGCAGTCGCGGCACCTCCATTCCCAGATAGCGTTGGGCGTGCCGATGGTCTGTGTTTCCTGCATGCCTGTGTACCATGCGACGTTGTGCTCCAGCACGCCATGCGAGACTCGGGCCAGCAGGATTCCATCGCCGGCCACGTCGTGGACCATGGAATTTCGAACCTCGACATGGTCGCCGTGGTCGTCACCGCTGGTCGCGTCAAAGCCCCCACCATTGACGATAACGCCCGCCCATTCGGAAGTCCCATAAGCAGTCACTCCGTCGAGGATCACGTCGTCGATTTGGCTCGTTGCGTGGTCATCCGGCGCAATCACCACGAGTCCGGAGTCCTTGGTTACTGGAGTACCGGATACATCGTGCACCACTACATTCGTGAGTCTGAAGTGGCGCATGGCCGGCACATTGCCACCAATGTGAATGCCGTAGGGTGATCCGCCCACCACTTCCAGGTTTTCGATCTCCCAATACTGTTGGTTGCTGAGCCTCAGCCCGGCGGACTCGGCTCCGCCCACGATGATCGGTAACCCTCCTTCGCCATAGGCACCAACACGAATGGGCGCCTCCTCGTTGCCGGAGCCCTTCGGCCACAGCATGCCCTCGCAACGGCTGCCGCGCCGCAGAAGAAGACTGTCCCCAGGCTGAAAATTAAACGAATCTGCTCTTGCCACGGTGCGCCAGGCCGTTCCTGTCGTCAGGGAGTCCGCCGCGTCGTTACCTCCACTGCAATCCAGATAATGCTTTGCCTGACCCATGGCACAGCATCCGAAAGTCAGTGCGCACAGCGTGAACAAGAGGAACCACACCCGCATACGGGCATCTCCTTCGGGCTAAACCTCTCGAGGCAAAAGCCGAAAAGCAGCGTATCGCCGCCCATCCCCTCGCTGATTGGGGTCGGTAAAAAAGGGCAAACCAGAACTGCCCGCCCCACTCCGCCGTGATTAACCACGCTTCAGAATGTCAGGCGTCCTGCAAATTGCATGACGCGCGGCGAATAGCCTCCCGTGATCTCCCCGAACTGTTTCCCGGCCGCAACATTGCTGATCGGGTTATCGTAATGGGCTGTGTTGAGCAGATTAAACGCCTCGATCCGAATCTGGAAATTCATCTCCCTGGGCAAGTGCAACACCTTGAAGAGAGACATGTCTTCATTCGTGTATCCGGGACCATAGAGAATATTGCGGCCGGCATCGCCGGGGATCAGGGTTTTCCCGGGGCTCGTGGACCCGGCCTGTCCGGCAGGAACGGCAAAGGCCTTGGTGTTGAACCACTCCGTGATGGAACGGTGCGGCACCGATGTGCTGCCCACCAGATTCGGACGAAGTCCTGGATAATTCGGGTCGTTCCCATTGCTGACGACGTTGAAGGGCTTCCCGGTTTGCAGCGTGGCGATGCTGTTCAACTGCCAGCCACCAAGGATTGCCTGTCCGGCGCCGTTCGTGTGGGAGAGGAATCGTTTTCCCTGGCCAAAGGGAAGCTCAATGATCTGGCTGGCTACAAAGTGGTGCCGCAGGTCGGTATCGGAATTCGAATATTCCGGGCCGAGATTGAAGGGATTCTGAGGATAGTTACCACCCTTCCCCAGATCGAACGGCGCTGGTCCGTTATCCCGTCCATGTGCGTATGTGTAGGAACCAAGCAGACTGTAGCCGTTATGAAAGCTGCGATTGACCTTCGCCTGTAACGAGTCATAGTTGCTGAGGCCAGCCGGCAGCAGCGCATCCACCTTACCGATGCTCGCTGAAAGATGATCATTTACGTTGTAATTGCCAACGGCATAGGAGAGATCCCGCGTGTTCGCTCCAACATAGCCAACCTCCAGCGAGGTCGCATCGCCCAGCTGCTTCTCCACCGTCAGGTTGTAATTTCTGGAGTAGGCTGTGGGAAAGTCATTGGGCTCCGAGTACACGGTTTGCGTGTTTCCGCCAGCGACCTTGGTCAGGTCGATCGTGGAGACCGTGCTCGCCACGGGAATCGACGTGGAGCGAGGCATACCCGCATCGAGGCTGTAGGGGAGATCGAAACAATAACAGCCATAATCGAAATAATTGACAAATTCCTGTTGGGTAAAGAATGGGTAATTCTTGGTAAGAATGTCCTCACGCGCATCATTCTCCGGCGAGTAAAACACACCGAAGCCGCCGCGTAGCACCAGGCTCGGCCTCAATTGATAGCTGATTCCAAGCCGCGGCATGAAGTCTGTCCTGTTGGAGTTGACCAGGGATCGCGAATTGCCGCCGCGGCCGGCGAGACTGAGCAACAAAGTCGAAGTGCTGAAGTTGGATTCGTCGTTGCTGGCTTCCACATAAGGCTGTTGATATTCGTAGCGCACTCCATAGGTCAGGTTCAGCCTGGGCATAATCTGCCAATAATCCTGAACGTAAAACGTGTGCTCGTTGGCAGTGGTGTGGGCATTAGTCAGTTGCAGACCCTGATCGACCACGTAGGGCAACCCGAGCAACAGGTCGGCCACCTCGCTCCCACCGTTGTAGTAGTAAGAGTTCGGATCGTAGAAAGTGTAGGTTGGGTCGCTGGTTTGGGCGTCGCCAGCGCCGCCGATATATTCGTAGGGCACCGGGAAGAGTGAAAAATTCGGATGCGAATTGAGACGCCGGTATTCATAGCCTAACTTGGCGTTGTGCCGGCCCTTCGTCCAGGTCAGGGCTTCAACAAAGCCCGGATTCTGATCACGAAAGGTGAGGGGCTTGTAGGTTGAGCCTCCGACCGTCGGCCCGCTTTGAAACTGAATCTGCGGGATGTTGTTGGTGGATGGGAAGCCGGGTATGACCACGTTCTGAATTCCCCATTTGGTTGCCAGGTCCGTGCCGGCGAGCGGGCTGTTTTGCGAAACAGTGGACAGGAAGAAGGTTCCACGTGCCTCGTTGAGCAGGTTCGGCGAAAAGACCCTATCCCAGGAAAAGGCGATCGAATTGTTTTCAAATCCGGTGAGGTCACCGCTGTCTGCACTGCCGCCACCCGGGACAGGGATATGCCCGGCGTAGGGATCGGCAGTGGTTGTATCGCCCTGTTCCGCGTCGTAAGTGAGGTAGATGCGGTCCTTCTCGGAGAACGCATAATCGGCTCGCAGGTTGGCCACGTTGTTATCGTCCGTGTAGGGTTGCTGGACGTAGAAGTTCGTGAAGAAACTGTTGTTTTCAGGCTGGGGAAACAGGTTCAACAGAATTTGCTTACCCGCCGGGCTCACCCGGTTGGCCGGGATGATGTTTCCGGGAAACTGCTCCGAATAGTAGTTGTTATTGAAAAAGACCGGATCAAAGATGGGAATCTGATTGCCGCTATAGGGATCGAGCAGTCCCGAGAGATCGGCATCACCGGCGCCATCAAACTTCACCTGATTGACCGGAGGTGTGCTGCCCAGGTACGAGTAGGCTGTTTGTAGCCGATTCCCTTCGAAATTGAGGAACAGAAATGCCTTGTCCTTCCTGATTGGTCCGCCGATGCTCGCGCCGTAGATTTTCTGCTGCAATGTTGGCGTAGTTCCCGGCGCAGAGAACGGATTATTCGCCGCGGTAGCCGTCGGCCGGTAGAAGAAGAGCGCGCTGCCATGGTAGTTGTTGCTGCCGGACTTTGTCTGGACGATCACAGCGCCGCCCGAGGCGCGGCCAAACTCCGGAGCATAAACCGAGGTCACAATTTTGAACTCCTGCAAAGCGTCCGGGCTGGGAATCATGTTGGTGTCGTTATTTCGATTGCCGGTCACCTCAACCCCATTTACCTCAACGGAGTTAGAAAACTCCCGTTGACCATCGACGGAGAGATTCAGATTGTTGCCGCCTCCGCCGTCAGCCACGCCCGGTACCAACTTCATCAGGCCGGTGAAGCTGCGGCCCTCGAGAGGGAGATCCTCGATCTCACGGCTGCCGATGACCTGTCCAGTCTCGGCCCCCTGTACCTGCAGCAGCGGAGCGGAGTCCTGTACAACGACGTTCGACGTAACTGCACCTACTTTGAGGGAGACGTTGAAGCGGGCCTTCTGGTCGATGGTAAGCTCAAAAGCCGGCACCGTGGCGGTCTCGAAGCCGGCCATCTTTACGCTGATCGTATAGTGATCGGGCGGCAGGGCCGTCTCAATAAACTCGCCCTCCTGATTCGTCATAACGCTGGCCTCGATTCCGGTTTCGACATCCCGGATCGTGACCTGAGCGCCCGCAACGACATTGGCCTGCGGATCGACGATACGGCCCGAAATGGAGCCGGTTGTTGCCTGCGTCCAGGCTTGCACTCCCCCTGCCAGAAAAATCAGCGGAAGCAAACTCGCGCTCAGCTTTCTCATCCTCATCGAACACTCCATTGCCGGGCCCAGCTTCGGAAACGAAGCCGTGGACTCAGGAGGCGCCCGTGCATTCGCCGGTTGAATTCCTTTGAGCGCTCATAAGACGAATCAGAATTTAGGTTTCTTTACATTCCCGGAAAGAAACCGACGCAAGCTCACCCAGAGAACAACAGGCCGCCGAACCGTGAATCGCATTTTTCTGTCCGCGGTGCCGGCAAGCAATTGGGTGGAAATCCTCTACCGGGTCTGGGGCAGGTGCATGCTGTCTTCCCGCGTGAGCGAGATCGCTGCCAACTGGTAAGCGGGGGCGCTGGCGAAGGCCGCGGCTGCCACGAACCAGATGTACCAGGTGAGCGCGATGACAGGGTCCGACAGCAGATTATGATTGCTGGCCCAGATGGACGCGTCTCCCGCGGATGTGACGACGATGGCGACCACGAACATGCCCCAGCACTTCGCGACCAGGCCCTGACCCATGCGGGCCGCAGAGCGCCGCACCAGAATCGCCTCAATGAGAAGCAGGGATAATAGCGGATCACTGAGCCACAGCAGCATGGTTCCGAGCGACGGATGGCCGGCCAAAAGAGGAAGGTTGATGACAAGCTGACTGATCGAAAAAGCCACCACCAGGCACAACAGCACCTGGTCTCCGCGCGTGAGCGCACGCAGCAACCGGTATTTCCGCTGAATGCGCAGCACCCGGCCCAGTCCAACGGCCAGAAATGCCATGGATACGGGCCCACCCACCACCAGCCCGAATTGACTCAGACTCGCAAATAGTCCGCCGAATGGCGGACTGAGCCGATGCCAGTAACCCCACGGCAAATGCCCGTCGGAAATGGCTCGCAGCAGCATTCCTGCCAGCCGCGCCAGCGCTGCACAGGCGATCATTCCCCACGCCAGACGCATCGGCTCATCGGAATCGAACCAGGAGCGGCTTATCAAGGCAAGGCAACACTCGGTGGCCGTCATCACCAGAAAGAACAGTGTGCCCAGCGTCGAAAAATACCAACCCAGCACTGAATACGTTCCGGTCGCCAGATAATGGCCGTAAGCGATCATGCCTGCGGCAAGCTGGATCGCGAGCAGAATCCAGATCGCGCGTACCAGACGAGGCATGAGGTTCCGTCAGATATCCTGCAAAACGCGTCGCGAGAGTTCCCGCGTAGCCCGCCGGCCCAGGAGGGCCGTGAAGATGGGTATCGAAGTTGCCAGCGAAATCCGGCTGTCTTCTTCGCGGACTGAACTCACCACGTGCCGGCCGAAACAACGCTCCATCCACTGCGCCAGCCGCTCCGCTACCAGTTGCTGCGCTTCCGTGCCACTTTCTGCTTCGTTCTCGTGAGCCCAAAGATGGCTCCACTGATCCAGCCTTGTCTGCAAATCTCTTAGTCCTGACAATGGGGCGCTCTCGGCAGACGCCTCTCGGCGTGCAGCATCCTCAAGCCTGCTTTTTCTGAATCCGGGCTGCCATTTGCCGAGCAGACTCATGCCGGTCTCTCTTTCTTCCCCAGGCGAATCCGTAACTTCTCAGTCGCGCGATGCAGTAAGCTTCCGACCGTCCCCGGCCGAATCGCCAGTTGCACAGCAATCTCAGTATAGTCAAAGCCTTCCGCGCGCAGCCGCACGCATTGCCACTCGCGGGGCGCAAGCAGCGGCCGCGCCGCTTCAATCCACTCTGCTGCCAAGTCTGCTCCCGGCATTCCTCTCTCGTCCTTCAACCAGTCATCCCCCGCTTCCTCCAATGGAACGGCTCTGCGCACCGTGGCCGATCGGAGGACGTCTTCAAGATAGTTATGAGCCACTCGATGGAGCCACGCACGCGCATTCTGGATCTCTTCGCCCTGCATCAGCGCGATGAAGAACCGCAGGAACGTCTCCTGCACTGCATCCTGCGCGAGGGCATCGTCGCGCGTGAGCTTATGCGCATAGGCGAGCACAACACTGGCGTGCCACTGATACGCCTGGATCGTCTCATCGCGTGCGGTTTGGGCGTCCATGCATGCATCTCTCCTGCGATGCACCTGCTGCTGGGCAGTCATACTAGTCGCACGCGTCGACGGCGAGCAACTGAATTCGACATCCCGAATCAGTTGCCCGATGACTGAGTAGTTTCGATTTGCCTCGCAGCCTATCGCTCTGGCAAAAGCCCCTCAGCGCGAGATTCGGCGGAAGCTGGTTGCCCGAGCTTTGGCCTGCTGGCCGTCGAACTGGCAATGTCGAAGGCTGAGAATTTACTTCTGTTAGAGGTGTATCCATCCAGCCCGGATCAGAGATAAGGTTCCTGCTGCAACAGTCATCCACAGAAGGATTCCCTGCACCAGCGGCCGAATGCCGACCTGGCGGATTGTCTGTCTTGAAAGACCAGTTCCAATCAGGAAAAGCGTGACAGTAAGCCCAATAACACCGAGGTGTTTCATGATTGGGTAGACCGTCTCGAAGGCATGAACGTAGGTATTGGCCAATGCCGCCAGACAGAAGAACAGGATGAACCAGGGCCATTGAATTCGGGCTTTGGTCTTCCTGACCATCGCGGTTCCGACCGAGAGCGGGACAATCCACAGAGCGCGTGCGAGCTTGACCGTAGTGCCGACAGCCAGAGCCACCGCACCGAACTTCGCTGTCGCGCCAACAACCGAACTTGTGTCGTGAATGGCCAGCGCGGACCATAGACCGAACTGCGCCTGGGTCAGATGTAGGGCCGTTCCTGTGATGGGAAACACGAGTAAAGCGACCGAGTTGAGCACGAATATGGTCCCGAGAGACACGGCGATCTCCTCTTCGCCAGCGTTGATAATGGGCGCGAGCGCCGCGATCGCGCTGCCGCCGCAGATCGCTGTGCCCGCCGTGATAAGAAACGAGCTTCCCTGCTTAACCGCCAGCATCTTTCCCAGTCCCCACCCGAACAGCATGGTGAAGCTGATACCGGCCGCGGTGTAGACGAACCCTGTTCTGCCAACGCGAAGCACCTGGTGCAGGTCCATGCCAAATCCGAGGCCTACAACCGACGCCTGAAGAAGAAACCTCGAGAGTTGTCTCGCCTCTATGTGAAATGGGTGAACGAAAATGAATCCGTAGACAATACCGCCAATCAGTGCGGCGGGCGGCGACACCAGGCCGCTCGCCGCGAGGATCATCCCGATGAAGAATAAATTTCTGGACACGCATCAAGTATTGGGGGGAATCGGGGCCGCGTCCATGGAGTAGTCCTCATGCCGCATTTGATTAACTTATGGGTTGGCCGTTCGAACTTTGACTCTGGCAGCGGATGCTCGTTGTCCGCCGGGGTGTGAGAGAAGGAATCCGCGAAATTTTTGCGCCAGGCCGTGAGGCTCCGGACCAGCCGTGTGTGCAAGCAGGAACTGCCGTGTGACGCGCACTGCTTCAACCTCGATAACTCGGAAACTTCTGTTGAGCCGCGAGTCTTTGGCAATCGCCCAGCGCGATACGAATCCGATCCCGAGGCCCGCCTCGACGGCGGATTTGATCGCTTCGCTCGAATCAAGCTCCATCGCAATCCGTAACGAACTCAGCTTTACTCCCTGACGAGAGAGCGCGATCTCAACCACACGGCGCGTACCGCTCCCGCGTTCCCGCATGAGTAAAGGAGCAGTCGCGATCTCAGCGCATGCTATCGACTTGCGTTCGGCCCATTCGTGCGCCGCCGGTACCATCAGCACCAGCTCATCCTGCAGAAACGGCTCTGTCCTGACATCGCGGCTTCGCGCTGGTCCTTCGATCAATCCCAGAACGATCTTCTGTTCTCTCAAAGCCTCTACGATGTGTTCCGTATTGCCGCTGATCAACGTTGGCTGAACCCGCGGATGGTTTCGAGAGAACTCCGCGAGCAGGCGAGGCAGAACATACTGGGCGATCGTCGTCGAGGCGCCCAGGGCCAGATGTCCGGCGTGGTCTCCGCTCAGGGCAGCGATCTCATGTTCAGCCCTGGCGAACAGGGCATTTGCCTGCCGGGAATAGGCGAGAAGAACCTTGCCAGCCTCCGTCAACAGGATGCGCGAACCGGTGCGGTCAAAGAGCTGGACGCCGATATCTTCCTCCAGAGCCTTGATCTGGAGGCTGACTGCGGGCTGTGTAAGATACAACTCTTCCGCAGCTCTGCGAAAGCTGTGCTGTTCCGCGACCGCCCGGAACACAACCAGTCGGAAGTTGTCCAGGCTCGCCATGGAACGATTAAACATCACGGGACGCAAAGTAATTCATCCACGCGGGATGGTCATTGTCGCCTGTGTAATGGGGACAGGCGAGACTGGTACGCCGAACCTGGCTCGGTCAAGCTGACGATATAGTGAGGTAAGAATCCACGCGTCGGGGTCCCTGGCCATGCGAGCGGAATTGATGGAAGCGGTGGCGCTCCTGCGCGAGAAGGATGCCGAGAGCATCGGTAAGGCAATCGAGTTGCTGCAGGATACGGTTTTCGCCTTCAGCATGAAGGTGTGCGGCCATCGCGAGGACGCTCAGGACACAATGCAGGAGGTTCTGATGCGCTCTCTGCCGCATCTGGGAAAGATCGCCGATTCCCGAGCACTTTCGGTTTGGCTCTATACGGTCGCGAAGAACCGATGTTTCCGGATGCGGCGCACGGGAGCCCATGCTCCCCGCCAGACGCTTTCTCTCGATGAACTGATGCCGGGAGAAGCCGATCTCGAGCGACTGTTGCGTGATGGCGGCCCCGGTCCCGAAGAGCCGCTCCTCGCGGGAGAACGGGGCAAGCTGGTTCACGAAGCTGTACTGACGCTCCCCGCGGAATACAGAATTGTTCTGGTGCTGCACGACATGGAGGATTTGGACACAGACCAGGTGGCTCGGGTACTTGGCCTGCGACCAGGAACAGTGCGCGTTCGCCTCCATCGGGCGAGACTGGGAGTTCGGAAGGCGATGGCGCGGTTGCCGGAGGGCCTTCCGGAGGCCGCCATCTCGTCCGGAAAAAGGGGAAAGGCTCGGCGCAAGACAGAAGCTTCGACGAGACCGCAGGATTGTCGCGAGATTTTCGCAAGCCTCTCCGACCTCGTCGACAACCGGTTGCCGATCCCCCAATGCGCCCAGATGCGGAAGCATATCGACGCCTGCCCAGCTTGCGTGGCGTTCCTTCGCGACCTGCAAACGGCTATCAATCGTTGCCGGAATATGGAGATTTCGTGTGATTCCGATATGGCTCCGCGGCTCCGCGCGCTGCTGGTTACAGAGTACCTGCGGTTGATTCACCAGCCTGTTGGTTAGACCCTGCTCAGAAAATTGTGACGAGATCGGTAACGCTTCTGCCCCGCGTGTCTTTATTCCGGTGAAAGCGATCTGGAACGAAGCGACGATGGGGAAGACCGGCTCTGTCAATTTACTGTTTGCCCTGCTCGCCCTGGGTTCTGGCTCTCCGGCCGGAGCGCAGGTGGGGCCGGTCTTTACGCTGCGTGAAGCCGTCGCTCTGGGCTTCGATCAGAATCCGGATCAAAGGATTGCCGCGTCGGAGGTGACCGCGGCACAGATCGCAACGCGGGCCGCGAGAACAGCGCTGCTTCCGAACCTCTCTTTCAGTGAGGCCATTACGCGGGGAGGCGATCCCGTGTACGCATTTGGGACGCGGCTGAGGCAGCAGCGATTTCAGCAGAGCGACTTCGCCCTGAACAACCTGAATCGGCCAACGCCGATCAATGACTTCACGACCCGCTTCTCCGGAAGCTGGACGGGATTCGACTCGTGGCGCACAGAGTTTCAGATTCGCCGATCGGAGCTGCTCGCGAAGAGCGCAGAGGCTTCGGCCGGCCGTTCCGACCAGGAAATTGTGCATCAGGTCGTGACCAGTTACGAACAGGTGCTTTTTGCTTCCCGGTATGCGGAGATGGCGCGGCACCAGGAGCAGACGGCGCAATCCATGCTGGATGCGAGCCAGAGCCGCGTGCAGGCCGGAGTCGCTGTGGACGCCGATCGACTTACGGCAGCTGCCAATCTCGCTCTGCGGCAGCAGGAGTCGATCGAAGCGGAGGGAGATCTGGCAACGGCCTGGGCGGAGCTGGAGCGAGCTGTCGGCGCTCCCCTTCTACAGGACCAGCGCAAGCTTCCGGCTTTCGCGGAAAAGCGCTTTGACCCGCCTGCGATCGAGGTGGCAGTCTCACTCGCCCTGCGGTCAAGACCGGATCGCGAAAGTCTCATGCGGCAGCTCGACGCGCAGAAGGCCGCCGTTGCGGCAGCGAAAGCGGGTTTTGGGCCAACCGTCGGCGCGTTTGGATCGTGGGAGACCGACCGGCAATCCTTTGCCGGGGATGGCGGCAACAACTGGACGGCCGGAGCCGAGCTGCGCGTCGATCTGCTGCCTGCAGCGCGACGCGACGAATTGGCATCTGCAAAAGCGAACCTGCACCGCACCGAAGCTGCCAGCGATGCAGCCAATCAGCAGATTCGCCTCGAGGTGGTGCGTGCCTGGTATGCCCACGAGTCGGCGAGCCGCATGCTGGACGTGGCGCGTGCTGCCGTTGCGCAGTCCAACGAGAGCCTGCGCATCCTGCGCGATCGCTATGACGCTGGTCTGGTAACGGTGACCGAATTGCTGCGGGCCGAAGATGCGCAGAGACAAAGCGCCACGAACTATTGGCAGGCTGCTTTCCGCAACGTGGTGAGCTATGCCGATCTGGAATTCGCCATGGGAACTCTGAATGCCTCCAACGCCGGAGATCTGGAATGAAAGCGTCGCTGCAGCAATTCGTCATCGCCCTGCCCCTGCTGGTGCTCACCGGATGCACGGCTCGGCAGGCTGCGCCCGCCGCGCCTCCGGAAGTGAGTGGCCTTGCAACGGCAAAAACTGAGATGGTAGCCATCCCTTCTGCGAGCGATGCGGTCGGCACGGTATATGCAGCGGAGTCTGCGGTGCTCGCCGCGCAAGTCTCGGGAAGAATCACCGCGGTTCTGGTGCATGAGGGGGATGTGGTGCGCGCCGGCCAGCCGTTGGCGCAGCTCGATGACGCGAAGGCACGCGCCGCTGTCGGCAGAGAGAAAGCGAGTCTCGAGAGCAGCCGGCATCAGGTGGAAGCAGCGCAGACCGAGTCGGAACTCGCCGCCTCTACCCTCGGACGCTACCAAATTCTTCGCGACAGGAAGAGCGTCAGCCCGCAGGAATTCGATGAGGTGAGCCGCCGCGCACAGGTGGCGAACGCGCAACTCGAGTCGGCCCGCGCGCAGCTGGCCGCTGCCGAGGCCGCAGCATCGGAGGCGAGCACCATCGCGGGCTATTCCGCAGTGACGGCGCCGTTCTCCGGCACGATCACGGCGCGCCACGTCGATCCGGGAGCCCTGGCTGCGCCTGGTGTGCCGCTGCTCGAAATTGCCAGGGCCGGCCCGCTCCAGCTTCATGCCACCGTCGATGAATCTCTGCTTCCTTCCGTGCGGGAGGGGGCGACAATTCTCGTGACCCTGCCGGCTCTCTCCGCAGTGCCGGTCGAAGGGCGGGTCGCGGACATCGTGCCTGCCGCCGATCCGGCTACCCACAGCTTTCTTATTAAGGTTGCACTGCCTGCCATGGCCGGGTTGCACTCCGGCATGTATGGCACGGCAGCGATCCCAACGGGAACGCGCAGTGTGCTGATGCTTCCCGCGGCAGCCGTCGTCGCACATGGCTCGCTTCACAGCGTGTGGGTGGTCGATGAGAATCACATCGCCTCCCTGCGTTACGTAACTTTGGGAGCTTCCCATGGCCCTTTGATCGAAGCTCTTTCTGGCATCGGCGCAGGGGAAACCGTTGTACTGGCGGCGGCGGACCGTGAACTGGCGGGTGTACGGGTGCAGCCGTGAAGGGGTCGCTCGGGATTGCCGGCCGCGTGGCTGCTGCCTTCATTGACTCGAAACTGACGCCGCTGTTGATTGCCGGTTCCCTGGCTCTGGGCGTATTTGCGGTGCTGATGATTCCGCGCGAAGAGGAGCCGCAGATCGTTGTGCCCATGCTGGACGTGACCACCACGATGCCGGGCGCTTCTCCGGCGGAGGTCGAGCAGCGCATTTCGATCCCGATTGAAAAGCTGCTGCGCGAATTACCCGGCGTCGAGTATATCTATTCAACGTCCAGCCCGGGTTCAAGCCTGGTGATTGCCCGTTTTCTCGTCGGGACGCCACAGGACGATGCGCTGGTGCGGGTCTACAGCAGGATTTACGCGAACAAGGACCGGCTCCCCCAGGGCTCTTCGCAACCCATGATCCAGGAGCGCTCCATCGACGACGTGCCTGTCCTCGCGCTCACGCTGTGGGGCGAAAAGTACGATGCGTATCACCTTCGCCTCGCCGCTGCGGAGCTCGAACACACCATCAAGCAGGTGGACAACGTATCGGAGACGCGTATTCTCGGCGGGCAGCCGCGCACCATGCGCGTGATTCTCAGCAATGACAAGCTGGCGGCCTATGCTGCGACTCCCGCCGGGGTTATCGCCAGCCTGCAGGCGGCGAATGCGCGGGTCGAGGCGGGGCAGTTTGCCAGCGGCAATCAGGAGTTTGGCGTCGATGCAGGCAATTTCTTCGAACGCAAAGAAGACCTGGAGCAGGTCGTGGTCGGGGTCTATGCGGGACGCCCGATCTATCTTCGCGATGTCGCTGAGCAGATTGTTGATGGGCCGGCCGAGCCGACAGACTATGTGCTGATGGGCGCCGCCGCAGGCCGCGCATCGGTGGCCGCTCCGGTCGGGAGCCAACTGCCCGCTGTCACCATCACGGTCGCCAAGCGCAAGGGCAGCAATGCAACCGACGTGGCGAATGCGGTTCTTCACCGGGTGGCGGAGATGCGGAAGACGACTCTGCCGGACGACCTTGAGATCACCACAACCCGCAACTACGGCGAGACGGCAAAGGCCAAATCCGACGAGTTGCTGGAACATCTGCTCATCGCGACCCTCTCCGTCACGCTCCTGATTGCGCTTTTCCTCGGGTGGCGTGAATCCGGCGTCGTTCTCATTGCCATTCCCGTGACACTCGCGCTTACACTCGCAGTCTTCTACCTCTACGGCTATACCCTGAACCGCGTTACGCTGTTTGCGCTCATCTTCAGCATTGGAATCCTGGTCGATGACGCCATCGTGGTGGTGGAGAACATGGTCCGCCACTTCCATCTGCCGGAAAATCATGGGCGCCGGCTGCGCGAGATCGCTGTCGAGTCGGTGGCGGAGGTGGGCAATCCAACCATTCTGGCCACGTTCGGCGTGGTCGCGGCCATCCTTCCGATGGCCTTTGTACGCGGGCTGATGGGACCGTACATGAGGCCGATTCCGATCGGCGCCTCCTCGGCCATGATGTTTTCGCTGGTCGTGGCCTTCGTGGTTTCTCCCTGGGCGGCGATGCGGCTGCTCGCACACAATCAGTCGCGCCACCGGCCGATCGAATCGTCTGAAAACTGGTCGACGCGTCTCTATCGGCGCATCATGTCGCCACTGATCCAATCGCGCAGCCATCGTCTGCTCTTTTTTGCCGGCATTATCGTTGTCTTCCTCGGGGCTGCGGCCCTTGTCCCGCTTAAGCTCGTTCGCGTCAAGATGCTGCCGTTCGATAACAAGAGCGAATTCCAGGTCATCGTGGACATGCCGAATGGAACGACCCTGGAGGAGACACTGCGCGTGGCGCAGACCCTGGGACATCTGTTGTCGCGGCAGCCCGATGTCGCCAACTATCAGATCTACGCCGGCACTTCCGGGCCTTATAACTTCAACGGGCTGGTACGCCACTACTATCTGCGCCGCGGGCCGAACCAGGCCGACATTCAGGTGAACCTGCTGCCCGCCTCGCAACGAAGCAGGCAGAGTCACGAGATTGCGAAGCGGCTGCGCCCCGAACTCGTGAAACTTGGGCTTCCGTTTGGCGCACGCGTCAAGGTCAGCGAAGTCCCGCCTGGGCCGCCGGTGATCCAGACGCTGGTCGCCGAAATTTACGGACCCACTTTTGAGGGTCAGCGCGATGTGGCGCGCCAGGTGAAACAGATTTTTCAGCAGACGCCCGGCGTCGTCGATGTGGACTGGTATGTGGAGGACCCGCAGCCACAACTCACCTTCACCGTCGACGAGCAGAAGGCCGCGCTTCACGGCATATCTGCAGCCGATGTCGCCGAGACTCTGGCCATCGCGGAGTCAGGCAAAACAGCAGGGTTGCTGCACGACCAGACTTCTCGTGAACCCGTACCGGTTTTTGTTGAGATGCAAAGGGCCGATCGCTCCTCACCGGAATCGCTCGATGCCATCCGCATGAAGGGATCCGGCGGCGATCTCGTCTCTCTCCGCGAGATTACTCGAGTGCGGGCGTCCACGCTCGAGCCCAGCATCTATCGCAAAAACATGCGCCGCGTGGTCTATGTTACCGGAGACGTTTCTGGTGCGGCGGAGAGCCCGGTCTACGCCATCTTCCGGATGAACCAGGCTCTCGATCGTCTGCGCTTGCCGGCAGGGTATACGCTCGCCCGCCACAACGCTTCGCAGCCGGAATCGACCGACCACTTTTCGATGAAATGGGACGGCGAATGGCACGTCACGATTGAAGTCTTTCGCGATCTCGGTCTGGCGTTTGCGGCGGTGCTCGTCCTGATTTACGTGCTCGTCGTTGGATGGTTCCGGTCCTTCATCGTCCCGCTGGTCATCATGGCTCCCATTCCGCTGACGCTGGTCGGTATTCTTCCGGCGCATGCGCTGCTTGGAGCCTTCTTCACCGCGACATCGATGATCGGTTTCATCGCGGGAGCCGGCATCATCGTGCGGAACTCGATCATCCTGGTTGACTTCATCGAATTGCGCCGTGCCCAGGGAATGCCACTCGAGGAGGCTGTGGTTGACGCCGGAGCGGTGCGCTTTCGCCCCATGCTTCTCACCGCCGCCGCCGTGGTGGTCGGCGCCAGCGTAATCCTCTTCGATCCCATCTTCCAGGGGCTGGCGCTGTCGCTGATCGCCGGCGAAGTTGCGTCAACGCTGCTTTCACGCCTCGCCGTTCCCGTCCTCTATTACGTAACGGCAGCTCGACCGAGTCCTTCCCCTTCGGAACCGCTAAAAGCCAGCATCAGAAAGGAAACTCTCGCATGACGATTGAACGTAGCCTGCGCGCTGTCGCCGGTATCGTGGTTCTGCTCTCCCTGGCTCTGGCCCACTGGGTCTCACCCTACTGGCTGTGGCTGACGGCGTTTGCCGGAGTGAACCTGCTGCAGCCGGCCTTCACCAACTGGTGCCCCGCCATGCTGGCCCTGCGTTCTCACAAGTGAGAACTTCTGCGTGGGTCAGATCGCCCTTCCCGCCAGCTCAATAGCATCCAGGGACTCCCCGCGCACGGCATGCCATCGATACAAAAAGAGGCGGTGACATCCTTTCACGCGTTTGTAGCCGTCAAAGGATTATCATGCCGGTAGTGCGGTACCTGGTCCACCGCACTTAATTCCCCGGGGCCCTGGAATTGGCAATTCACCCATTGAATGCTTTGTGTCCAAAACGGATGGGCCCTTCATTGCGGAGCCTCGGTTTCCTGGGGTTAACACTGACTGTCTTTACCTGGGGCCTGCAGTACAAACTCTCTCTTTACGATTCGCCGCATTCGGTTTCCCGCCAAATTCCGGCTGCCAAGCTCCTGTCCCGGAACGAGCAGACAAAGCTCTCTGACAGGTCGCTGATAAGTATTGCCAGGCCCGTCCTCAGACGGATACCCGTACATTTAATCCTTCCCGCAATAGCGTTGTTCTTCTCGGTTCAGTTGAACCGCTTCGGCGAGACTGCATGCGGTGAAGATGGCCCGAAGGGCAGTCACCAGCAGCGGGTGCGTTCATTCGCCAGTTTGACCGCTTTCTTCTTTCGACCCCCGCCTGTCGCGATCTGAATTTCCCTTTATCGCAGGTGCCAGCCGTTTGACCCAATCGCCGGGGGCCGCGGCGCGTTCCGTTTTTACGGACCGTGAGTGCTGAGCCCACGATCCGAGCCGGCAAACCCTACAGACAGGTGCATTCAGAAAACATGCGAAGTCGACTCTCCTTCCTTTTCGTCGTGGGATTAGGCCTTCCGGCGACGCTTGCCGTGGTTGCCTGCAATTCGGGCGTGCGGAGTTCGAAGGCGGACGCTGCGGAGAACGCAGCAGCCCAGGTCGCCGTGGTGCAGCGAGGAAACATCGACCAGGTCCTCAGCCTCGCTGGACAATTCCAGCCCTACCAGACCGTCGACGTCCATCCCAAAGTCTCCGGCTTCATTCGCCACATATATGTCGACATCGGCGACCGTGTCCACCAGGGGCAGACCCTCGCGGTTCTTGAGGTCCCGGAGCTCAAAGCACAGCTTTCCGGCACCGTTTCCGAGGTAGCGCGCAGCGGCGATGAGATCATCCGGGCCCAGCATGAAGTGAAACGCGCCGAATCGACTCACAACGCACTCCATGCGGACTACGACCGCCTCCTTCAAACATCGCAAGCGCAACCGGGCCTCGTGGCGCAGCAGGAGCTCGACGATGCTCAGGCCAAAGATCTCTCGTCGGCCGCCGAGGTGGATGCGGCCAGGGCCGCGTTGTCCGCGGCTCAGAATGGCATGGATGTCTCGAAAGCGGACAGCCAGAGGGTGAGCGCCATTGAGAACTATACCAACGTGGTCGCGCCGCTCGATGGCGTCATTATCTGGCGCTACGCCGACACCGGCGCCCTCATTCAGTCCGGCGTCGGCTCCAACAATCAGGACCTGCCCATCGTGAAGCTGGCGCAGAGCGGAGTGATGCGGCTCCGGCTGCCCGTCCCGGAATCCTGCGTGCGCTATGTGCATCTCGGCGACACGGTGCAGTTACGCGTGGATTCTCTCGGCCGATCCTTCTCCGGCACCGTGGTGCGCTTCACGCGCGAGCTGAATTTCGAGACGCGCACGATGGAGACGGAGGTCGATGTCCCCAACAAAGACCTGACGATCGATTCCGGCATGTATGCGAATGCACTTCTGCGGCTGAACCATGCGGATAACGTGATGACCATTCCCGTGGGAGCAGTGGTTCTGCGCGGGAACCAGCAGCAGGTGTATGTGGTCGACGGCAGCAATCACGTCCACATTCGCAATGTGCAGGTAGGTCTTGAAGGCAACCAGCTTGCCGAAATCACAAATGGGCTCGCTGCCGGAGAGCGAGTCATTCTGGCTGCGCAATCGAAATACGCTGAGAACGAAGTGGTGACGCCTGTCCTTGAGAAGACACCTGCTTCGGAAACAGCACCGAAATCCGGCGGCATGATCGACATGAACGCGGAAAGCTCGGCCAGCGGGGGAGCGCAGTAAATGCCGAAGTTTGCGCTCCGCTTTCCCTACTTCATCCTGATGCTCTGTCTGATGGTTTTTCTCATCGGCATGGTCAACCTCTTCTCCATGCCGGTGGATTTGTTCCCCGATATCGACATGCCGGTGGTCGTCGTCGCCACCTTCTACAACGGAATGCCGCCCCAGCAGATCGAAGCCGATATTACCAATACTTTCGAGCGCTTCTTCACCCTCGCCGCCAACGTCGATCACAGCGAGTCGCGCTCGCTGACCGGCGTTTCGCTCATCAAGATTTATTTCAAGCCCGGTACCGATCCCAACGCCGCCCTCTCGAACGTCGCAAACTTAGCCATGGCGGACCTCCGCCGTCTCCCGCCGGGCACCTTGCCACCCGTTGTCCTCGGCCTGACCGCTTCCACGCAGCCGGTCTGCCTCGTCACGCTCGAAGGCAAAGGCCTCAACGAAACCCAGCTCAAAGACCTCGCGCAATTCCAGGTCCGCAACCAGATCTCCAACGTCCAGGGCGCGTCTGTCCCGCAGCCCTATGGTGGAACCTACCGCCAAATCCAGGTTTACGTCGATCCGCTCAAAATGGAAGCGCGCAACCTCAGCCTCCAGGACGTCGTCCAGGCCGTGAACAGCTCGAACCTCATCCTGCCCGCCGGCGACGTGCGCATCGGCAATAAAGATTTCAATATTTACGCGAACAGTCAGTTTCCCGACGCCCAGTCGATGAACCAGATGCCGCTCAAGTCCGTCGGCAACGGTTCCGTGCTGGTTGCGGACATCGGCCACGCCGAGGACTCCGGAGCGCTCCAGTACAACATCGTCCGCATCGATGGCCAGCGATCCGTCTACGTGCCCGTCTTCAAGCAGGGAGGAAACAGCAACACCATCACCATCGTCAACGGCATGAAGGATGCCATTCGGCATCTGGTCGACATTCCCGCTTCCCTCAAAACCGCCGTCGTCTTCGATCAGTCTCTCTTCGTCAAACTCGCACTCAGGCAACTCGTCAATGAAGCCGTCATCGGCCTGGTCCTCACCGGCCTCATGATCATGCTCTTCCTCGGCAGCCCGCGCGCTACCGTCGCCGTGATGCTCTCGGTCCCCCTCTCTGCCGTCGCCTGCCTGCTCATGACCAACATATTGGGCGGCACCATCAACACCATGCTCCTCGGAGGCCTCGCGCTCGCCTTCTCGCGCCTCATCGACAACGGCGTCGTCGTGCTGGAAAACATCTTCCGCTATATGGAGATGGGCAAGCCCCCGCGCATCGCCGCGGAAAAAGGCGGCAGCGAAGTTTCTCTCGCTGTCCTCGCCGCCACCGTGACCACGTCCATCGTCTTTCTCCCCGTCGCCGCACTCTCAGGAGTCAGTAAGTACCTCTTCACCCCGCTCGCCCTCGGCGTGGTGCTGTCGATGTTCGCTTCCTACGCATTTGCGATGACCGTGGTCCCGCTCTTCTGCGCCATGTTTATTCGTCCTCACAGCGCCGCGCACGGTGCGGCTGCGCCCGATCGGGCCGCGAAACCAACACGGCGCTTCGGATTCCAGCCTGTCGTCGACAAATTCAATTTCCACTTCATCCGGATGGTGAATTGGTACGAGAGCCTTGTCCGTCGTTCGCTGTCCCGGCCCGGCTTCACCACGGCCGGTATCCTCGGTGCAGTGGCCGTCCTGCTCCTGATTACCTTCCCGTTCCTCGGCCGCGCCTATTTCCCGCGCACGGATCCCGGCCAGTTTGTCATCAACGTCCGCATGCCTTCGGGTACCCGACTCGAAGTCAGCGATCGATACATCGCCCGCGTCGAAAAAATCATCCGCCAGGAGGTCCGCCCCAGAGACCTTGGCATGATCGTTTCCAACATCGGTGTCTATCCCGATCTTTCTTCCATCTTCACGTCCAACGCCTCCATGGACACGGCCTTCGTCCAGGCCAGCCTGAAGCAGGATTCTTCCATCGGCAGTTACGAATACATGCGCCGGGTCCGCGAGCGCCTCTCTCGTGAAATGCCCGAGCTCACTACCTACTTCCAGGCCGGCGGCCTCATCGACGGCGTCATCAACCAGGGTCTTCCCGCACCGATCGATCTCCAGGTCAGTTCCATGGACATCAATGGAGCCTTCGCCCTCGCCGAGCAGCTGGCTGCAAAGATTCGCACCTTTCCCAATGTCAGCGGCACTTACATTCCGCAGGATGTCAACTATCCAGGCCTCGCCCTCAACATCGATCGCGAAAAAGCCTCGCTGATCGGCCTCTCTGCCAAAGACGTCGTCGATAACGTCATCACTGCCCTCACCTCGGACGGCATGGTGGCACCCAGTTACTGGATCGATCCGAAAAGCGGCAACAACTATATGGTCACGGTCCAGTACGCCAATCGCTGGATCGACAACATGTCCATGGAGGACTTTGAGAATATTCCTCTGCGCGGCACTCTACCCCCCGGATACACCCCCCTCGAAGAAGCTCACGCCGCCTCCGACTCCTCGCCCAACATGTGGGCCGGCTCCCACCGCGCAGGCTACACCCCCTTGAGTTCCGTGGCGAACATTCAGCTCATCAACACTCCCACGGAGGTCGATCATTACCAGATTCGCCGCGTCATCGATGTCTACGTCGCCACTAAGTCCGAAGCTCTCGGTCAAACCGGCGAGCACATTCGCAACCTCATCGCCAACACCCACACCGACCGCAACACCCGGCTCACCCTCCGCGGCGCCGTCGTCAATATGTATGAGGCATTTCAGGACTTCGGCATCGGGCTCATAATCGCCGTCGCCCTGGTTTACCTGGTCCTGATGGCCCAGTTCACCTCCTTCGTCGATCCCTTCATCATCCTCATGGCCATCCCGCCCGGTATTGCCGGAGTCGTCTTCCTTCTGCTCATCACCGGCAGCACGCTCAACATCATGTCGCTGATGGGCACCATCATGATGACGGGCATCGTGGTTTCCAACAGTATCCTGATCGTCGACTTCTCCAACCTCCTCCACTCCCAGGGTATGCCGCTCCTCGACGCCACCGTCGAAGCCTGCAAGATGCGTCTTCGCCCCATCCTCATGACTTCCATGGCGACCCTGCTTGGCATGATTCCGATGGCTCTCGGCTTCGAGGCAGGCAGCGAGCAGTACGCGCCGCTGGCCCGCGCCATTATCGGCGGACTTGGCGTATCGGTCGTCGCCACCATGTTCCTCGTGCCCGCCGTCTACCTGATGATCCACGGCCGCGCCGAGCGCCGTGCAGCAGCCGCGGAGGGAGCGCACCAGGATGCCTAGCTTCGCTCTCCGCTATCCATTCTTCATCATCATGCTCTGCCTCATGGTGGCCCTGGTCGGCGTTGTCAATCTCTTCTCCATGCCGGTGGATCTGTTCCCCGACATCGACATGCCGGTGGTCGTTGTCGCCACCTTCTATAACGGAATGCCACCGCAGCAGATCGAAGCCGACATCACAAACACCTTTGAGCGCTTCTTCACCCTCGCCGCCAACGTCGATCACAGCGAGTCGCGTTCCCTCACCGGCGTCAGCCTCATCAAGATTTACTTCAAGCCCGGCACCAATCCCAACGCCGCCCTGAGCAACATCGCTAACCTGGCCATGGCGGACCTCCGGCGTCTCCCGCCCGGCACGCTACCGCCTGTGGTTCTCGGACTCACTGCATCCACGCAGCCCGTCTGCCTCGTCACCCTCGAAGGTAAGGGCCTCAGCGAGACCCAGCTCAAGGATCTCGCGCAGTTTCAGGTCCGCAATCAAATCTCCAACGTTCAGGGCGCCTCCGTCCCGCAACCCTACGGCGGCACCTACCGCCAAATCCAGGTCTATGTCGATCCGCTCCGGATGGAGGCCCGCAACCTATCGCTCAACGACGTCGTCCAGGCGGTGAACAGCTCCAACCTCATTCTGCCTGCCGGCGATGTGCGCGTCGGCGGCAAAGACTTCAACATTTACGCCAACAGCCAGTTTCCCGACGCCGAGTCCATGAACCAGATGCCGCTCAAGTCCGTCGGCAACGGCTCGGTACTGGTCGCAGACATCGGCCATGCCGAAGATTCCGGCGCTCTGCAGTACAACTTCGTCCGCATCAACGGCCAGCGTTCCGTCTACGTTCCGGTCTTCAAGCAGGGTGGCAACAGCAATACCATCACCATCGTCGATGGCATGAAGCAGGCCATCAGGCACCTCGTCGATATACCGCCCTCGCTCAAAACCGATGTCGTCTTCGATCAGTCCATCTTCGTGAAACTCGCTATCAGGAACCTGGTGAAGGAAGCGACCATCGGCCTCGTCCTCACCGGCATCATGATCCTCGTCTTCCTCGGCAGCCCGCGCGCCACTTTCGCCGTGATGCTTTCGATTCCGCTCTCGGCCCTCGTCTGCCTCCTTGTTACCCATCTCCTTGGCGGCACCATCAACACCATGATCCTCGGCGGCCTCGCCCTCGCCTTCTCCCGCCTCATCGACGACTCCGTCGTCGTCCTCGAAAATATCTTTCGCTACATGGAAATGGGCGAAGCCCCGCGCATCGCGGCTGAAAAAGGCGGCATGGAAGTCTCACTCGCCGTCCTGGCAGCCACCTCCACCACCTCCATCGTCTTCTTCCCGGTCACGTTTCTTTCGGGCATCAGTAAATACATCTTCACGCCGCTCGCTCTCGGCGTCGTCATCTCCATCTTTGCTTCGTATTTCTTTGCGATGACGGTGGTTCCCCTCTTCTGCTCCATGTTCGTCCGCCTCCATCACCCCGGCGGCGACGAAGCCGAGCCTGATACTGGCCGCCCCTCCTGGTTTCAGCGCGGCGTCAGCAAGTTCAATGAGTACTTCCGCCGGATGCTTGACCAGTACGAAGCGCTCGCCCGCCGCGCTCTCGTCCGTCCAGGCCTCACCGCCGTTTTGATTCTTGCCGGAGTCGGTGTCGTCCTCCTCGCCCTCTTTCCGTTCCTGGGCCGCGCCTACTTTCCGCGCACCGATCCCGGCCAGTTTGTCATCAACGTCCGCATGCCTTCCGGCACCCGTCTCGAAGTCAGCAACGACTACATCGCCAGAGTCGAAAAGATTATTCGCGCGACGGTCCATCGCGCCGACCTCGGCATGATCGTCTCCAATATCGGCGTCTATCCCGACCTCTCCTCCATCTTCACGCCGAATGCTTCCATGGATACCGCCTTCGTCCAGACCAGTCTCACCGAGGACCACGCCCTCGGCAGCTATGCCTACATGCGCCGCGTCAACGAGCGCCTCTCCCGCGAGATGCCCGAACTCACCACCTGGTTCCAGGCCGGTGGCCTTGTCGATGGCGTCATCAACCAGGGTCTGCCCGCGCCCATCAACGTCCAGATTAGTTCCATGGATATGGACCGCGCCTATGAGCTCGCCCAGGTGCTTGCCGCGAAGATCCGTACCGTCCCCAATGTCACCGGCACCTATATTCCGCAGGACGTTAATTACCCCGGGCTGCAGCTCAATATAGATCGGGAGAGAGCATCGCTAATCGGCCTCTCGGCCAAAGACGTGGTGGACAACGTCATCACCGCCCTGACTTCCGACGGGATGGTCGCGCCCAGCTACTGGATCGACCCAAAGAGCGGCAACAACTATATGGTGACCGTGCAATATGCCAATCGCTGGATTCAGAACATGACCATGCAGGACTTTGAAAGCATCCCGATGCGCGGCATTCGTCCGGTCGGGTACAGCCCGCTCGAGGATGCCCTCCAGGCCGCTGACACCGACCCCGACCAGTGGATGGGCTCCCACCGCACCGGCTACACTCCGCTCAGTTCCGTCGCCAGCATTCATTTCATCAACACACCGACTGAAGTGGACCATTACCAGATTCGTCGCGTTATCGATATCTACGTCTCCACCCGCACCGAAGCCCTGCAGGGCGTCGGCGCACAGGTGCAAAAGCTCATCGCGGAAACGCACCCGCCCCGCAACACCGTGCTCCGTCTTCGCGGCGCTGTCATCAGCATGAATCAATCCTTCAGGGAATTCGGCCTCGGACTCATCATCTCCGTCCTGCTCGTTTACCTCATTCTCATGGCACAATTCACATCGTTCCTCGATCCCTTCATCATCCTCATGGCCATTCCGCCCGGTCTCGCGGGCGTTGTTCTCACACTGCTCGTGACGGGCAGCACGCTTAACATCATGTCGCTGATGGGCGTCATCATGATGACCGGTATCGTCGTCTCCAACTCCATCCTCATCGTAGAATTCTCCGGCATCCTCCACGCTCAGGGCATGTCCCTCCGCGACGCCACCGTCGAAGCCTGCAAAGTCCGCCTCCGCCCCATCCTCATGACCTCGCTCGCCACGCTCCTCGGCATGATTCCCATGGCCATCGGACTCGAAACCGGTTCGGAGCAATACGCACCGCTGGCTCGCGCCGTCATCGGTGGTCTTGCCGTCTCCGTCGTAGTTACCGTCTTTCTCGTTCCTGCGGTCTATCTCTCTATCCACACCTGGCGCGAACGAAAACTCACTGAAGAACGGGGGGCCGAAGCATGAAAACATGCCTGCTCCTGACCGCAGCGCTCGTCTCCTGCGCGAATCTGCCTGCCCAGTCCACGCTGCCCGCGGCGCCCGGCCCGCAGTTGCTCTCGTCGCCAGAGCACGGTTCCGCGCCGATGCAGCCAACGCTCCCACCCCCGGCCAGCACACCAGCAGCTGGGGATAGTGCTGCTGCCACGCCTGACAACCTGCCGACTCTCACTCTCGCCCAGGCCGAACAATTAGCGATCCGCAACAACCCTCGCATCAGCGTCGCCAAACTGACGGCCCTCGCGCAGCACGAAATTACCCTTGAGGCCAGATCCGCCGAGCTGCCCGCAGCCACCGCCAACCTCACCGCCGTTCAGGCCGAGGAAGCCGGTCGCCTCTCCGCTGGATCGCTGACCGCCTCACGTCTCCTCCAGCACGTCGGCGGAGGCGCCAACTTTACGCAGCTCATCTATGACTTCGGCCACACCCGCAACCTCGTCCTCTCCCGCAAGCTTGAAGAGAAGGCTTCCAGCGCCAACGCCCTCGCTACGACCGAAGAGATCGTCCTTGCCACCGACCAGGCTTTCTACGATGCTCTCACCGCACAAGCCGAACTCAACGTCGCCAGGCAGACTGTGACTACACGCCAGACCACCGAGAACCAGGTCGGCGAGATGACGCGCAACAAACTCAAATCCACCCTCGATCTCAGCTTCGCCGACGTCGATCTCTCCCAGGGACAGCTCCTCCAACTCGACGCGCAAAATAACGCCGAAGCGGCCATGGCCGCCCTCGATGCTGTGCTCGGCCTCGATCGCAGCGTCAAATACGCGCTCGTCGAGGATAAGACGCAGCCGCAGCCACCACCGCCGGCTGCCGAGCCCCTCATCCAGACGGCGCTCCAACAGCGTCCCGACCTCCTGTCCCTCACCTACGACTCGCAGTCCGCGCAGAAATTCGCCCGCGCCCAGTGGGACCAGCTCCTGCCTGCCATCTCAGCCGCGGGCACGGCCGGTATCATCCCGGTTCATCCGGGCACGTATTACACCACGAACTGGTGGGGAGCAGTCGGCGGCAACATCAGCATCCCGATCTTTAATGGGTTCTTGTACGTTGCAGAGGCAAGAGAATCACGCTACCGTGCGCAGGCGGCCACGGAAAACAGCCGCGACCTTCGCGATCGAATCGTTCGGGATGTGCGAACTTCGTGGCTGCAGGCGAATATGGGCTGGCAACGAATGACCGTCACCGCTCAGCTCGTGAAGCAGGCCAACCTTGCCATGAACCTCGCCCAGACACGCTACAAGCTCGGCCTCAGCTCCATCGTCGAACTAAGCCATGCGCAGCTCCAGCAGACCAGCGCGCAGATTCAGGAAACCAGCGCTCGCTATCAGTACAGGCTCTCGCTCGCAACGCTCAACTATGAAATCGGTGCGACTCCTTAAGAGGAGTCACCGGCTGGGGAACGAACCCAACTGTCCCAACATTGAATCGAGATGGCAGTCAGAGGCTCATGGTTGAGCGGCGGGCAGACCTTCGATCCTCTGCACCATATCCGGGATCTCCGGATTCGCCATGTAGTTTCTCCAGATCGTTCCGGAACGGTAGTTCTCAATCATCACCGCCATTGGCGCCTGATTCAGCCCCATGGTGATTCCCGAATACCAGTTCTTCTGGAGATTAAACGAATCGCGGAATCCGTAAATGCCCCACACCTGCGCTCCCAGATCGCGGTAGAAGTGCCGCAGGGCCATCATTGATTGTTCGGGAGTATAAACCATGGACGCGATCGCACCGGTCGGCGCAATGGTTCCATCGTCCAGGGTTTCGGTCGGTTCGTAGGGTACATAACCGTCAGGTCCGTCCACCGCTGTTAGTCCCCATGTATCCGCGCCGTATCCCTTCCAGTGGTTCGGGTCGTGCACGCAATACGCCTGATTGATGAGCGCCTGGCTTCGGTTGTGATCGTAGTAATTCGTAAAGCGGTCGTGGAACGCATGCGGATCGAATCCCATATACGAATAGTGGGTGAAGAAGAGCGGGCCTCCGGTGCCACCCCCCACCTTAGGTTCGATTCCATAGTACGAGGCGCTGTTGGCATAAGGGGTTCCCACCATCGACCCCGTCCATCCGGTGTAGTAGTCGCTGGCGGGGATGGAGTGCGTGGGTGAGGCAATTGCTTCCAGGTAAGTGATCATCACCTCGTTCCATCCGGTCAGGCGATTGGCGATAAAGAAGGAGTACTCCGGCGACCAGTGCCACCAAAGCGCATCGTGCGTCGGCATGGAGGCAAACCAGTTCCATTCCACTCCCTGCCACAGCCGCGTGATACGGTCATACAGCTCTTTTCCCTGCGCGCCGTCGCCTTTGAAATATTGCCGCGCCGTCATCAGGCCTTCCATCAGGAAGGACGTCTCAACCAGGTCAGCGCCGTTATCGTACATATCGAAGACCGGCAGGACGTGCCCGGTGCGGCCGCTCAGGAAGTGCGGCCACGCGCCGTGGAAGCGGTCGGCCTTTTCGAGGAACGCCGTGATCTGCAGAAGACGATCGGTGGCCTGCGATCGTGTGATAAAACCGCGCTCTGCCCCAACGACAATGGCCATCACCCCGAAGCCGCTGGCGCCAAGCGCGATCATGTCGTCATTCCCAGGCGTGCTCTCCCGCGCCATCCCGGAATGCGGCTCCGCGGCCTCCCAGTAATACCGGAACGAGGCCTCCTGCACCATCGTCAGCAATTCATCGTCGGACATCGCATGAGTGGACGCGGTGACGGGAGCCGATGCCGCGGATTCGAGGAGGGACGAGGTTCGGGCGGTGACCCGGTAGGACGCGGTGCTATGCGGATCGCCGGTATAGTCGCAGAATCGATTCACGCCGGGCCGCTGCACCCCGATGGGTTGGAACGGGCCGCCCCTGCGCGACCGGTAGACGACGTACTGGGCGAGATTTGCATCCTGCACCGGACGCCATGCGATGTCGATGTGCCGCTCGTATCCCCTGGCCTGTACCTCCTGGGGCACGGAAGGCGCATGTTCCGCGCGGGGCGCATCCTCTATTCGAATGTCGTCGAGCAGCAGAGTGTGTGGAGTCGCATCCGCAACACTTTGGGTGAAGACGATGTTGTTCAGGTGGTGGGCCTCGAATGGGTGGACGGATGCCGAACGAAATGCGTCGAGGGGAATGCTGACGCGGACCCATTTGCCGGGCGGCAAATCGGACGTAAACGAAGCAATCTCCAGAGGGTGGGAAAAACCACTTCCCTGGTCGCGCAGACTCAACAGCGGCAGCAGACGGGCAGGCATCCCCTCGGGCGCACACATCCAGATCCAGAGAAAGCGGCCCGGAAACTCGATGGTCCGGTTGCGCCATGGGTAGAGATGCACCTCCGCCGACCAACCTCCGTTCGGTTCGGAGGTCCAGTGGAGCCTGAGCGCGTTCGGCGCGCTGATGAATGAATCGGTCTCGATTGGCAGGCGATCGTCGATCAGCTCGAGGCTGCTGGGGAAGCTGAGCTTTCCAAAGCTATAAAAGTAATTCCCTGGTGAAAGGCTGTTTTCAAAGAAGACCTGCTGTGAATAATTCTGGTCAGCCCATCCATCAGAGGTGAACACGCTGCTGCCGAGAATCATCGCAATTGCGGCAAACGCGCAGGATCTCCAGTTCGTTTTCAGACGCATCGAGGTCTCCACGATCCCTTCTGACAGGCTCGCCAGACGGGCGAACGCATGCACAAGATGAGGACCGCTCTTCTTGCCCATCGTTGCCGCATTCCGGGGTTGAACTATCAAACGATTAAGCTTGACAATGACTCACGCCCCGGTGGAATCTTATGCCAAGCACAAACGATTGTGCAAAGGAATTATGCTAACGCCTCACCGTCGAGGGCGAACGTTTCGAGGTGCGGGATCACCTTGCCGGGTCGGAAAAGAATTTGCGGCCGTCCCACTTGCTAAGTCATGGAACCTGCGCGCCGCCGGTTCCGTATCCACCCTTTTGCGACAATACACTGGGACCTATCGCGACGAAGGCGTCTCTATGCTTCATTGCGCGGCCAGCTGGCAATGGTTCACGAGCCCGACTGCAGTGAGACGCCGATCCTCGGCGAACTGCGTGGACTGAGGAGGACTGCGCAGGACCCATGAAAGACGCGAATAAGCCAATTTCGCTCAAGGAAATGGCCCGCCTCCTCGACCTCTCCCCCGCCACGGTCTCCCGCATCATCAACGGCCGTGCCGCAGATTACCGCATCGCTGCGGACACCCAGAAGCGGGTACTCCATGCTGCGGCTCAGCACGGCTATACCGCCAATACCGTTGCGCGCAGCCTTCGTGAGAAGCGCTCCTACACCATCGGCATCATCGTTCCCGAGATCAGCGAGGGTTACTCCACCTCAGTCCTCAGCGGAGCGGAAGACGAGTTGCTGAACGATGGCTTCTTCTATCTGGTGGTAAGCCACCGTCATCGAGCTGAGCTTCTGGAGAGCTATCCCCGTATGCTGCTGGCTCGCTCCGTCGAAGGCATCATCTCGATTGATACGCACCTCGAGAAGCCAATGCCCGTGCCGATGGTGGCGGTCTCGGGACACGCGCGGCGCGCAGGCACCATCAACATCCGGCTGAACCATTTGAAAGCGGCTGAGCTTGGCCTGTCCCACCTGAAGCAGCTCGGACATAAGTGCATCGCCTTCATCAAGGGGCAGCCCTTCAGTTCCGACACCAACCATCGCTGGCGAGCCATTCTGGAAACGGCTAAAGCCATGGCCATTGAGATGGATCCGCGGTTGATTGTCCAGATGCACAGCTTCGATGCAGGGCCGGGACCCGGTCATGAAGCCACCCAGCAGTTTCTCAGAACAGGCCTCCCCTTCACCGCGATTTTTGCCTTCAACGATCTGTCCGCCATTGGCGCGATTGTGGCGCTGCGGGAAGCCGGATTGCGTGTTCCAAAGGACGTCTCGGTTCTCGGATTCGATGACGTGCTCGCTGCCTCCACCAACCATCCACCGCTGACGACAATTCAGCAGCCCCTGCGCGCCATGGGTCGGGCCGCCGCCTCGACGCTCCTCGGAATGATCCGGAACGACCTCCCGCGTCCCTGGCCCTCAGCGATTACCGTGCAACCACACCTGGTTGTTCGTAACTCCACCAGCCACGCAGCTGTGGGTCGCTCCCTGGCTGCTGACTCCCAGACCTGAATTGCCGGAGCTCCGGATTGCCTGACTTCCAGACAGGAGTACGTATGTCGTTTTCCGACTGCACTGTGGCTCGAGCGCCCGGTTGGGTTCATTACGCGCTTGGGCTGGTTTGTCTGTGCGCGCCGCTTTCTTTGCATCCCCAGAATGGGCTTCCTTACGCCGCCCCCGCTTCCAGCCATACCGCTGCCCAGCCCTCGAACAGACAGCTCGCTTCTCCCGCCCTTGAGCGCCGTGTCGATGCTCTGCTCCGGCAGATGACGCTCGATGAGAAGCTCGGACAGCTTGTGCAATACGGCGATACGAGCGATGCCGCGAACGCCGAGCTGGCGAGCGACAACCAGGCTCCAGGCAAGAATCCGGAGACGCATATCCGAATCGATCCGATGGAACTGGCGGCTACGGGTCGCCTGGGCTCGATGCTGAACGTCGTCGGCGCCGAGCGTACCAACACCTTCCAGCACGCCGCCGTGGAGAAGAGCCGCCTCCACATCCCGCTGCTCTTCGGAGCGGACATTCTGCACGGCTATCGCACCATCTATCCCATTCCCCTCGGTCTCGCTGCCACTTTCGATCCCGATCTGGTCGCGACCGTTTCGCACCTTTCTGCCGAGGAGGCTACAACCGCCGGCGTGCGCTGGTTTTATTCCCCCATGGTCGATATCTCGCGCGATCCTCGCTGGGGCCGAACCCAGGAAGGCGCTGGCGAAGATGCGTATCTGGGAGCAGCGATGGCCCGGGCCTACATTCGCGGCTATCAGAGCGGGGATCTCTCCCGACCTGACAGTGTGGCGGCGAGCGTCAAGCATTTTGCTGCTTACGGCGCAGCCGAGGCAGGCCGCGAGTACAACACAACCGACATGTCGCTGAGCCGGCTGCAGCAGGACTATCTTCCCCCCTACAAAGCTGCCGTTGAAGCTGGAGCAGCCACGATCATGAGCGCGTTCAACGCGCTGAATGGAGTTCCGTCGACTGCAAACCCCTTCCTGCTTCACGACATTCTGCGCGGCCAGTGGGGATTCGACGGCTTCGTCGTCAGCGATTACACAGCGGTGATGGAATTGCGCAATCACGGCATCGCTCTGGACGCGGCAACCGCCACGCGCAAAGCATTCCTGGCCGGCGTGGACGTGGACATGATGTCGCACTACTACGACACCCAGTTGCCCGCGTTGCTTCGCTCCGGCCAGGTACCGATGTCCTCGGTGGATGAAGCGGTGCGGCGCGTCCTGCGCGTGAAGTTTGCCCTCGGGTTGTTTGAGCATCCTTACGCACAGGGGACGGAGATCACAGCAGCGGTGCCGGAGAACCGGCCGCTGGTGCGCAGGGCTGCCGAAGAGTCGCTCGTCCTTCTCCGGAATATGCCTGCCGCCGGAACCAATCCAGTCCTTCCTCTTTCGCATGGACCCCACACCATTGCCCTGATCGGACCGCTGGCCGATGATACGCAGGAGATGATTGCCTCCTGGGGCGATGGTCATCGCCTCTCCGATGTGGTCACAGTCAGGGACGCATTGGAGGCGCGAGAAAAACAGGCGGGCGGCTCAGTTCTCTATGCCCAGGGAACGGAGATCGATAGCACTTCTCGCGACGGCTTTGCCGCGGCCGTGGATGCGGCCCGACAGTCCGATCTGATCGTCATGGCGTTGGGTGAATCGAGCGCGATGAGCGGCGAAGCAGGCTCCCGCGCGCATCTCGATTTACCTGGGAATCAGGAGCAACTGCTTGAATCGGTAGCCTCGGCGGGCAAGCCCATCGTGTTGCTTGTCTTCTCCGGCCGTCCGCTGATTCTGAACTGGGCTGCTGCACATGTCCAGGCCATCGTCGCAACCTGGTTCCCCGGCAGCGAAGCCGGTGCGGCCATCGCCAACGTCCTCTATGGCGATGTGGCGCCGAGCGGCAAACTGCCAATGAGCTTTCCGCGCGCGGTAGGCCAGGAGCCGCTTTATTACAATCAATTTCCCACCGGGCGGCCGCCCATCAATCTCGATTTATCCAAACCACCGGATGGCGACTCTCGCTTCTTCTCGCGCTACATTGATGTTCCCAACGACGCATTGTTTCCGTTCGGCTATGGATTGACCTACACCCACTTCGACTATTCGCCGGTCCTCTTGTCGAAAAGCTCTCTTCCGCTGCGCGAAGCCAATCAGAGCGACGCGCGCCGGCTCATCACCGCGACCGGAACCGTGAAGAACACCGGGGACCGCGCTGCTACCGAGGTTGTCCAGTGCTATGTCCGCAACCTGGGTGCGAGTCTGGAACAACCGGCCCGCAGCCTGCAGGGCTTTACGCGCATTACCCTTCAACCAGGTGAATCCAGGAAAGTTTCTTTTGACCTTGGCTTCAGGGAATTATCCTTCTATAACAACGCTGGCCAGGCCGTGATTGAGCCCACCCACTACACAGTATGGATCGGAGGCAGTTCGCTCGCTGCCGAACACGCGGATTTTGATGTCACGCCTTAATGGCGTCTGAGTAGGCGGATGCAGAAAATCATCCCTTCCAAAATTCTGAGCCGTCGTCGTCTGCTGTCCTCTCTCGCCTCCGCAGCTGCCTGCCCTCTGGCGCCCCGAAGCTTGTGGCAGTCCTTCGCGGCTTTCGCGCCTCCGGAACGACAGTCCTCATCGACGGAATCGCAGATTCGCTTCGAAGAGATCGCGGCCAAATCGGGGCTGCACTTCATCACCCGCAATTGCGCCACTCCGAACAAGAACCAGATCGAGACCATGGTCGCCGGCGTCGCGTTGTTTGATTACGATGGCGACGGATTTCTCGATATCTACCTGGTGAACGGCGCGGAGATCCCTTCGCTCGAGAAAACATCTCCCGCCTACTGGAATCGCCTCTTTCATAACAACGGGGACGGCACGTTCACCGACGTGACGGAAAAAGCGGGCGTGGCCGGCGCAGGCTACGGCATGGGCGTGGCCGTGGGTGACTACGACAATGACGGTCGCCCCGATCTGTTCCTCGCCAGCGTCACAGGAAATCAGCTCCTGCACAACAACGGTGACGGCACCTTCACCGACGTGACAACGAAGGCCGGCGTTGCTGGCGGCCGTTTCAACGGCAGAAAGATGTGGTCTGTCAGCGCTGGCTGGTTCGACTACAACAACGACGGGCTGCTCGATCTGTTTGTTGTGAACTATTGCCAGTGGGAGGTCAATAAAGACCCGTATTGTCCACTGAAGGAGGGCGTTCGCGCCTACTGTCACCCCAATCAGTATCATCCCCTCCACAACACGCTCTACCGCAACAACGGCGACGGCACCTTTACCGACGTCTCGCTCGAGACCGGAATCGCCGCCGCCCTCGGCAAAGGAATGAGCGTGAGCTTTGCCGACTACGACGGGGACGGATTCCTGGACGCCTTCGTGGCGAACGACACCACGCCCAATTTCCTCTTCCACAACATCGGAGGCAGGCGGTTTGAAGAAGTGGCCTTCCCCGCGGGCGTAGCTTTCTCACCCGATGGCAATGCGCTCTCCGGCATGGGGTCTGACTTTCGCGACGTTAATAATGATGGCCTCCCCGACCTGTGGCACACCGCGGTCGAGCATGAAGACTTTCCCCTCTTTCTGAATCAGGGCCACGGGCAGTTTGTGGATGCGACCGCATCCTCCGGCCTTGGCGAACTCACCAATCACATGACCGGCTGGGGTAACGGCATCTTCGATTTCGACAACGATGGCTGGAAGGATCTCTTTGTTGCCCGCTCCAACGTCATGGACAACATTCAGGAGGCCATCCCCAGCGAAACCTATTTCGAGCGCAACTCCATCTTCCGCAATCTCGGCAATGGGAGATTCGAGGAAGCCGGAGATCGGGCCGGCTCTGACTTTCTGCTCCCCGGTGCTCATCGCGGCGTGGCTTTCGGGGACCTCGACAACGACGGCCGCATCGATGCCGTGGTAACGACGCTCAACGGCGCGGTCAAGCTCTTTCACAACGTCTCGAACACCGGCAACCACTGGATCCTGCTTCGCCTGGTCGGAACCCGCAGCAATCGCATGGCGCTCGGAGCGAAAATTCGCATCACAACCGCCGACGGCCGTTCGCAGTGGAATGAAGTGACGACCGCGGTTGGCTATGCTTGCTCCAGCGACTGCCGCGTGCACTTCGGTCTTGGAGCAAACCGCCTGATTCGTGAGCTGGAAATTATCTGGCCCAGCCGTACCCGTCAGGTGCTGCACAACATCGAAGGCGATCGCATCCTCACCATCGAAGAGCCACGCAGTTAGCAGTGGATACTTCGCCTGTATCAGTTCTTTGGTGTGTCGCTCGGCCCGTCAGCCGCATTCAGCACGATCTCCTGCGACTCGCCGGACTCCGCACTTTGCGTTCGTTCCGCATCCTGTTGCTTGAGACGAGCGAATGTGGCTCGAGCCCGGGAGGCATCCTGAGGACGCCCCGCCTGCTGGTAAGCCGAACTCAGAGCCCAGAAGACCTTCGGGTCGCGCGGCATCCCCTCACTCGCCATCTCCAGCTCGGGCACCGCCTTGTCGTGCGCGTCCGTGTTCAACAGAAGCAGTCCCAGCAGGAAGTGGCCGAATGGCACCCGGGGAGCCAGCTTCACGGCCTCCTCGGCATAGGGCAACCCTGCGGCTGAGTCGACTTTGTACTCCGCCGCGGCAATTTGCAGCAGCACTGGAATCCGGTCCGGATTATGTTCCAGCTCGCTCCTGAACGCGCCAACCGCTCCCGGAATATCATGCTCGTCGATGAGTTCCCTGCCGAGCGCGTAGTGAATCCACGGAAACTGCGGATTGGCCGCGATGGCGGTCGCAAACTCCTGCCGCGCCGCATCGAAGTTCTTCTGTGCCGCCAGGCACTCCGCGCGCCCAATCGACGAAACAACCCCGCCGGCCCCGCTGTCTGATGGCGATGAGCGGTCGCGCATGTGCAGGGCGGCCATCCCAAAGCCGCTCAGCACTTCCTCGCTCTGCGCTCCGCCGCGGCAAAGCGAGGAGAAAGCGGCTTGCGCCGCGACGAATCGGCCAGCACGCTGGAGCAGCACTCCCTCGTGATAGAAGACGACGTCGCGCAGCTGAGGATCGACATCGGTTCCCAGCTCCTTGCTCGCCTCAATATTTCTCAGGGCATCGGCATCTTCGCCAAGCTGGAACTGGCACAGACCCAGCAAAGCATGTGCGGTGCCATGTTTTGGATCGAGCGCGATCACCTTCTGAAAGGCAGATGCGGCCTCCGCATATCGATCCTGGTCGTACAACGTGGTTCCCAGAGACCACCAGCCCTCCGCCCACTTCGGGTTCAACGCCAGCGCTTTGCGAAACAATGGAACCGCTTCTTCGAGCCGTTCGGCGTCCAGAGCCGCCATCGCCCGCCCCGAAAGGTCAGAAAAAGAAGCCGCAGATGGCCTCGACTGTCGTGCTGCCGTCTCGTTGGACTGCACGTTTTGTGCAATGCTCGTCGAAGCGAAGACCGTCGCGAGAGCCAATACCGTCGTCCATAAAGGCTGGCGGAAGAAGCTGGCGGTTTTCGAGACGGCCATCATAGGGGGGACGAGGAACTTCGAATGCGGTGGACAGCCTTCATCATAAAAGAAAAAGCCGACAGCGATGTACCTTGAACCTGGTACACCGCTGCGGCAAGGGAGGCCACCTGGAAGCCTCTCGCCCTGCATCCGGAGAAACTACTCCGAGTGCAGGACAAGACGGCTGATGCGTTAGAACTTGAAGTGAAACTCGCCTTCGATGGTCCGAGAACCCAATACTGAGTTGGCGCGGCCAAAGTTGGAATCCGTAATGTTGTTGTCGATATTGGCGAGATTCAGTTTGTTGAAGAGGTTGAAGGCGTTCGCGCGAATCTCAATGCGGGCGCCCTCCCCCAGTATTTTTGTGCTGGGCAAACCAAACGCTTTGGTCGCAGCCAGATCGAGGTCCGAATAGAGTGGACCGGTAAACGCATTCCGGCTAATTCCCGGAACGCCGGGCAACGCAGTAGGGGTCGGGACTGTAGTTGTCGAGCTCCAGCCGCCGGTTGACGCACCGGGATTGTCCATCTCAGTCGGAGCGGTGAAGTAGGAGGTTCCGCCATTGGGGAAGTGTCCGGCGCTGGTCTTGAATGTATCCGTCGACTGGCTCGAACTCGCGCCACCCTTGTAGGAGGCTGGCCGGAGATTGCAGTCGCCCTGGTTCGGGTAGAACGCATTGCAGCTGATTCCACCGTAGGTCGGGTTGTAAGGGAAGCCGGAGTGATAGTTGAAGATGGGGCTGAAGGTCCAGCCACCGGCCAACCTTTCGGCCCATAGGTTGCCGTGGAAGAGAACCGGCGACCAGACCCCGAACAGCTTGATCATGTTGCGCGAGTCGTAGTCCGACGATCCCCAGTTATACCCGGGCAGGAACTGGTAATCAGGCTCCGTATACGGTCCCGATCCATTGTCGTAAGAGTGGCTCCAGCGATACTCCGCATCGGCTTCGAAGGTGTGCGCGAATTGGTGACGTGCTTCGGCAAGGAACGAGTTGAAGCTGGATGTGCCGCTATCCTCGTACCAATCGATAGAGTTGACCGCAGGATTGAATGCGACCTTTCCGGCGAGAATCTCTGGAGCGTACTTGTCGTACAGGTTGTACTGCAGGGGCAAGTGCCGTCCATCGCTGCCGGAGTATCCGAGCGTCGCGACCCACTCGTGTCCCAGGTTGTACTGGCCCTCGATCGAATAGCGCATCACGTAGGTAGTTTTCAGGTGAGGATCGACTCCAGTGATGCCGATAGCCACTCCGCTGGTGGGCAGATTGGCCGAGTTGAATTGGGATATCAGCTGTGGATTGGCGGGCAGCGAACCATAGGTGTAGACGGAGTTCACGCCGTAAACAATTTGCGATCCGGTGAGCGTGTTGCTGTTGGTAAGAAAAGGAGGATCGAAGCGCGTGTTGGTGGTAATCGCCTCTTCCAGCCCGTTGTACCCCAGCCCGAAGCCGCCTCGTACCACCAGCTTTCCATCGGTTTGGGTTGGACTCCACGCAAAGCCGATTTGGGGACCGAAGTTTCCCTTCTGCGCATCCACCTGCGGCTGGTTCAGCGCGATAGCCAGATCCGTGAAGGTCGCAGCCCCGGTGCCTAGGTTCAGACGCGGATTGTTGCCGCTTTTCTCGGTCATCCCGGCAAAATACTCCCAGCGCAGGCCGAGGTTAACCGTCAGATTCGGCCTGAGCTTCCAGTCGTCCTGCACGAAGATGGAAGGAATGTATTGCCGATCGTCCTTGCGGGAATCGGTGGGAGCGCCGGTCAGCGGGTTGGCGCCCGAAATGGATTCCGTCGTAGGAGCATCGTTCAGAAAATCCCAGTAGTTGTTGAAGTAGAAATTCTCGCTCGCCGCCCAGGTGGCTGAGTCCAGATAGGCAAGGCGCGTGTACTGGCCGCCAAACTTGAGGTTGTGGCTCTTGTAAACCTTGGTGACAACGTCCTTGAAGTTGAGGGTCCACTGATCGAAGATGCTCCCGATGCTGGGACCGAAATTCTCGGGCGTGAGGTTCGAGAACGACGTACGGTTGTTCAATGCGATGATGTCGGTGGGCAGGCCAAGAGGCGATTGTGGGTTGTCGGCGAGCTCGTTCCACTTCCAGCCCGCCATGTCGGCGCGCGCTTCGTTGAGCAGGCTGGGCGTGAAGGTATGGTTGTACAGCAGCCCGGTCGAGTAGTTCAGAGCATTGTGGTAGAAAATATTCGACGCGCGCTGCGGTCCGCTGTAGCTGACGGTATTCACCGGTACGTAGTAGATGTTGTACGCCACCAGGTCCTTCTCGGTGACCTGGTAGTCGAGACGGCCGTTGTACTGCGTGTTGACATTGTTGTTCGGGCCCGTCGTCGAAAAATAGGCCAGGTCGGCTTTGCCGTCCATGTTAGTGGCGTAATTACCGGTCCCGTCTCCGCCCAGACCCGGCGTATAGACCGTTCCCGATGAGTTGGTCACCGGAGGGGCGAAAGACGGGTCGTGCTTGCCCACGCCGATGGTGAGGGGCTTGCCGAGGTCGAGCCCCTGGCCCTGAATCCAGTTGCAGTTCGTGCCCTGAACAAGACCGATGTCCGAACACATATGGTGGTCGTTCGCCCCTTCCAGGACTGTGCCGACCACACTTGCGCCCTTAATGCCCAGGAACTTGCTGGCTATCGTCCCGGACGTCGACTCGCCATCGAGGGATGGCGTGTCATACCACCCTCCGCCAGTTGATGTGCTGTTGTTGCGGATCGTGTCGTAACCGAAGAAGAAGAAGACCTTATTGCGGAGGATGGGGCCGCCCACGGTGCCCCCAAACTCGTTGTAACGTGCAGTGTCGCGATCGCCTAGTACGTTGCCGTTCGGGTCAAAGCGTGGATAGGCATTGAGGCCAGGACGATCCAGCTTGAACAAAGCCGTGCCATGAAAAGTGTTGGTGCCATTCTGCGAGATGAGCTGAATCTGCGCGCCGCTGAAGCGGCCCAGTTCGGCGTCATAGGGGTTCGCGTCGACTTTGATCTCTTTGATCGTGTCCGGGTTCGGCGTGACCACGGCAGCTGAGCCCCACGTCACGCTGGTCGCCTGAACACCGTCGATGGTGATGCCGTTGGTGTCATTGCGTCCGCCGTTGCCAAAGACCTGTGGTTTGTTCTCGGTCTGGTATGGACCAGAGCTGGCACCCACGCTGCTGTCGCCCTGGTTGCCCGGGAGACTGTAGGCACCCCCGCCGGCGTTCTGCGAACCATCGCCGAACATGCCAGGAGCCAGCTGAGCCAGTTGCAGCGGATCGCGCCCGAAGTCCGGCATCTTGGCCAGATCGTTCTGGGTAATGGTGCCGCTGATGCTTCCAGTCTCCGTATCGATGATCGGCGTCTGCGATGCGTCGACGGTGACCGTCTCTGAACTTCCGCCAACGTCCAGAACGACGTTCAATGCGTTGGCCTGTTCTGCCAGAATCTGAATTCCGTCGAGGACTTTTTTCTTGAACCCGTTACGGGTGACCACAAGCGTGTAGGTGCTCGGCGCCAGTTCGTTGAAAGTAAAATCTCCCGAAGCACTGCTCGTCGTGGTGAAGGAGTGGTTGGTTTCTGTGTCGGTGAGCGTCACTTGCGCTCCGGAAATCATTGCTCCCTGGGCGTCGGCCACCGCCCCCTGCAGGCTCGCGCTGTATTGCGCATGTGCAGGAACAACCGAGAAGGCAAGCAGCATCAGGGAAGCGATCAGCCACCATGCATTCTTAGAGGGCGCGGATTTTCTGCGGTCCCATGGGGTCCGGACAGGTTTTTCTCGGTCGTTCGCTTGCATCACTATCTCCTGAAATTCAAGTTGCGGGCTGGACGCCATTGATTTTTGAGCCTCGGGTTAACGAGCGGCTTCTTTTTGCTTTCCTTTGCGCAATCGATTGTGCAACCGCGTATAGTTATCACTCGGCGCGTTGGCCTGTCAATAGTTTTTCATTCCGGGTGGTTGACTTGACTGGTCCGATGCCTTGCCGATCCCCTGGTTGTTTGCCAACTGGGTGAAGTTCGGCTATCTAACCACATTGAATCGGGCAGGATGCGATTGTCTGTGACGAGCATCACATTGGCCCCGATCAAATGAAATGCAGGAAAAAATCGTCGGCTCTCGTCCGCTCTGCGGGTAAGGTATTACTCCATGCGGTGCCTCCTGCCACGACCCCTCTCTCCAATTCACGCTGCGTTCCGGTTTGCTCGCCGCACGCCGAAGCGCGCAGCGGTTCTGATTTCGATCCTTCTTGCAAGCGCGTTGAGTTCCCTTGCCGATTCCCGGCGCTTCCCGCTCTCGCTCGGGCCCGATGACGTGCTGCCCACCGGCAATGAATGGATTTCCCTCCCCGACATTCGCGCCAGCGACGGCGCGCTGACTACCTTCAACGCCATCTCCATGCGCAATCGTGGACTGCTGCAGGTCAGCGGCGAAAATGGTGCGCCTGTGCTTCAGCCCGCTTTTACTGCCGACGGAAAGTCCCTCGCCTTCCACAATCCATCGTGGAGCGTCATCGAGTACTGGATCCCACAGGCTCGCATGGTCGTTGACGGGATCGAAATGACGCTGACCTGGTGCGCACCTCCGGGGTCGCGCGCGGCCTTCCTGCGCATGACGGCCACCAACCGGCGGACCGCTCGCGCCACGGTTGGCCTCGGGCTGCGGGCCTCCTGGGGCCGAATCAGCCGCGTCACTTACAACCCCGTCGAACTGCGGGGCGAGCGCACGGTCGGCGCGGCTCCCTGGGTGGACTCGGCGGAAGTCTTCAGTTACCTCACCAGCGACACCCAGTTCGCCTGGTCGCTCGTTCATCCCGGTTCGATTGCGCAGATCGATACCCCTCCAACCACTCCCGTTCCGATAGTGGAAACGAGCCGTTCCATCGATCTCAGTCCGGGCGAATCCGCGGAGTCGCTCTTCATCCTCGGGATCGGAGTTGAGGAATTCAGCGCGTCCCACAACGCCAAAGCCCTCAAAGAGGTTCTCCAGCGGAAAGGCGCGGAGGCCGTGATCGAAGATGCGGCGGCGTGGTGCCGCAGCCGTACCCGCACGACCGGCAAGGCCGATCTCGACCTGCTCATGAACCGCAACTTTCTATTCACCGAGCTATATGCCTGGGGAAGGACGATCGACACCGAGCAACTGGTTGGCATGACCTCGCGCAGTCCGCGCTATTACGTCTCCGCGGCCTACTGGGATCGCGACGCGATGCTCTGGAGTTTTCCTGGCCTGCTCGATGTCGATCCAGCCATGGCTGCGCGAGCGCTCGATTACGCCCTGTCCCTCCAATTGCGGAATACCGGCACGCATAGCCGCTTCATCGATGGCGTTGTGCTGGAGGATGGATTTGAACTCGACGAAGCAGTTGCTCCCGTGATCGCCCTGGCTGCCTATGTGCGCAGCTCCGGAGACATGGGCTTTCTGATGGCTCATCGCGAGGCAGCCAAAACTCTGCGCGATCTGATCCTCTCCCGGTTCGATCCGCAAACGGGCCTCTTCTCCTCGCTCCAGGATGCACAGGATGAATTTCAGATTCTGCCGTTCATCACCTACGACAATGCGCTCGTCTGGCGTGGCCTGCTCGATCTTGGCGAGCTGTTTGCGGAAATGGGGGATGCGGCAACCGCACAAAACTTGCGCGAACGCGCCTCCGCGTTGCATGCAGCTATCCTCGCTCACTGTGTTTGGAGCGACGCGCCCGGCGCTGATGGGCCCATCTTTGCGTCCGCCACCGACGGTACGAAGGCCGTCTTTACGGAAATTCCGCCCGGTTCACTCATGAAGCTGCCGCCTCTCGGCTTCGTCCCAGAATACGACCCCGTCTTCGCGCGCACCTATCGCTGGCTGCACTCGGCAAATTACAAGTACTCCTACAGCGATCAGCCATTCGGCCTTCCCGGAAGCTATCGCCTTCCCTTTTCGACCTCCTGGAGTGTGGCCGATCACCTTCAGTTGGCTGCAGGTCGCGACCAGGCGCTGAAAATCCTGCGGGCAAGTGACTGGGACGGGGGCATTATCACCGAAGGTGTCGATCCCGCATCCGCGAAAATGGATCAGGCCGGCCGCGCCTTTGCCACCGCAGCCGGATATGTTGCGCACGCCATCTGCGCATCGATGTGCCTGAAACACTGAGGCTCAGCGGCGAAAGTCAATTTTTCGTCCGATGCCCCTCATTTGGACCGTGGACTGGCGCTGCCCGATTCTTTGACTTTGAGAATCTGATCGACTCCCGGACGTTCGATCCGTTGCAGCATTCCGCTGGCCCAGCGAATCTGTACGTAGCGAATCGCTTTTTCCGTGCCGAGCCCAAAGTGAATGCGCCGGTCGCTGGAAGACATGAACCCCGTGCTCGTGGTCGCATGGTTGTACAGCCGCCGGCCCGAGGCGGTCTCCAGCTCGATCGCCGCGCCGATCCCATCGCGATTGCTCCGCGTCCCTTCCAGATCGAGCATGATCCAGTGATGAGCTGCCAGCGCGTTGTTCATCAGAATGCGGGGCTTTTCGCCCAGGGACGTCACTACCAGATCCATAAAGCCATCGTTGTTCAGGTCAACAAATGCCGCGCCACGCTGGTATCCTGGGATGGCGAAGTCCGCACCCATCTGATCCGTGACATCCTGCAACGTCGCTCCATCGATGTTCTGAAACATGGTGTCGTGCTGTTTCGACGTCGCCGTCAGATTGTCGACGTCTCCATTCGCCGAGTAGATATCTTTCCAACCGTCATTGTTGTAGTCCACAAAGCCGATGCTCCATCCGGAAAGACTGCGGCTGAGGTTGCCCAGCTTGCTGGGCCACGTCGCGTCCGTAAAGGACCTCCCCGCGTCATTCCGCAGTAATCCAAATACCTGTCCAGCCAGGTCGTTGTAGACGATGTCCACCCAGCCATCGTTATTGAAGTCCTTCGCGTCCGAGCCCATGCCGGAGACAGTGTCCCCCTGCATGTTGTAAGCGGCGCCCAGCTCCAGCGCGCTTTCTTTGAAGGTTCCGTTTCCCTGATTCATGAACAGGAAATTGGGTTCGGTATCGTTGGCGACGAAAATGTCCATCCATCCATCGCCGTTGAAGTCCGCAATCGAAATGCCCATTCCCTTCCCCAGGGATTTCCCAATTCCGCTCGCCTCCGTAACATCTTCGAACCTGCCATTTCCCAGGTTCCGATACAGCCTCGATGCCACGCTCTTGTAGAAAGTCGGGCTGCAATATTGTTCGCGTTCTGCGTCGAGAGGACATATCCGGTCCGTTTGCGGTGTCCACTCCGTGTAATTGGTAACAATGAGATCGAGCAGGCCATCGTTGTTGTAGTCGAACCAGGCCGCGCCCACACTCAATAAGTTCTGCGGCTTGTCGGCAAGCCCCGATACCGCGGTGACATCGGTGAAAGTGCCGTCACCGTTGTTGCGGTACAAAGCGTTTCTTCCCGCATTGCAGATGAAGATGTCCTGGTGGCCGTCGTTGTTGTAGTCGGCGACTGCCACTCCGAAGCAAAACCCCAGGTCCGCGCCCAGCAGTCCAGCGTCTCGAGTCACATCGGTAAACGTGCCGTTTCCGTTGTTGCGGAGCAGGCAGTTGTAAAACGCGGAGGATGTCTTGCGCAGCTCGGGCAATGCGGCGCCGTTGGTGAAGAAGAGATCCATCAGACCGTCGTTGTTGTAGTCGATAGCCGCGACTCCCCCGCACATCGGCTGCGGAAAGTATTTTCGCCCCGTGTAGCCATTGTTGGTTCGCCACGATATGTCCGACTTTCCGGCGATATCCGTGAACCAGCCCCTTCCCCCCGGAGCTGCATCATTGCCATGCAAAGAACCGGTTTGCGGGAAATTGAACTCAGCCGGCGGCCACCGAAATTTTCCTTTACCCAGAGCGGACAGTACTCCGGCGCGCGAAATCAGCAGACTCGAGAATCCCGTGGTCAGACCGGAAAAGAACGAACGCCGCGTAATCCTGCTCATCGAAGGAGAAGTTTCCTCCTCCGAGCCCGGTGAAGCGAGCCAGGTTCATCAGCCCGGAATTCCTTCACGGTGCGATTCCAGTCCATCTACTTCTCCACCCTCACGAGATCCAGTTCATCGGGCGACAGCGTCAGCTTCAGCCGGCCTCCGCGCAGATGCTCCTCGGTCGGCGGCCCCAGCGCGGTCTTCGCGTTCAGTTCTTTAGCCTGAGCCGGCGTCGGATCTGCCGGACTATCCATCGCCTTATATTGCGGCAGCACGTTTCCGTGATTCTGATCCACCCTCGAAATGCTCACCCGTGCATCGCCCGGCACCCCGCGAAATTCCAGCTCCATGGTGCGCGCTGGCCCCGTCTCTCCCGGATCCACCAGGTTCCATGCCGCCACCACCACATCGCCCTTCGGCGTCTTCGTCGCAATCACGTTCTTCGACGCCGCCGGCAGCCGCTCGTTACCCAGTAAATGCAACAGCGCAAACCCGTAGTAGCTCGGCTTATTGATGCCGCCCTTTGCTCGCAGCCCGAAGTGCCCCTCGAAAGGCCGCGCGATCGGCCCATCCTCCTGAAAAACATCCGAGAATGTCCAGAACGACATCTGGTCGACCTTGCCATCGCACTCGCGGATCGTATTCGCCACCGCGGGTCCCACGAAGACTGTGTCTCGCGACTCATCCATTCCCTGGACGTTCCACTCCGTCCAGAACAGCGGCAGATGCGGCGAATGCGATTCATCGATCTGCTTCCGCACCTTCGCTACAGCCGCGCACACACGGTCGTCCATCGCCACCGGCTCGTGATTCTGGAAAAGATTCTCGACTGTATCGTCTGCGTAACCATGCGTCGAAACAAAATCGACCGGCACGTGGTTTTCCGAAGCATATTGCAGAAATTCCGGCACCCACGACGCGGCGGCCGTCGCCGGCCCACCTACGCGCAGCCGCGAGTTCACGCTCTTCAAAGCCCGCGCCGTGTGCGCATACAACTCGAAGTATGATTCCTGGCGCGGAATGCCGCCCCAGAAATCGATATTCGGTTCGTTCCACACCTCGAAGTACCACTGCGACACTTCAGCGACCCCGTACCGATCCACCAGGTGCTGGGCCAGCGCATGCATGAAGGCGTCCCACTCCTCCCAGTCCCTTGGTGGCGAAACGTTTGGGTGATACCAGAACACGTGCAGGTCGTATGGATTAAACGCCAGTTGCCCCGGCATAAAGCTGATCTCGACCAGCGGCCGGATTCCGTTCTCGAGCAGACCGTCGTAGATCTCATCCAGCTGCGAGAAGTTATAGACAGGATTGCCGTGCTCGTCGCGCGTAAATACTCCTGTGTCGTCGTCCAGGATTCCATGGAACCGTACCCACTGAAAGTCGGTCACAGCCTTTACCGCCACCGCGTCGCTCCGCCAGCTCGCCCGCAGGCTCAGAATCGCGTGGCCCGACCCGAACATCTGCTCCCAGAAATGCGGGAACGGAGTTCCCGCGGCATTGGCGTCGATAACCACAGGCTCCTGCGACGACGCCGCGCTCGTCTGCTGTGCCGGCAAACACCCCGCAAAAACCACGGCAACCACTCCCGCCATCCAGGCAAAACGAATCCCCGGCATTCTTCTCTCCCCGAAACGACTGGCTGCTTCCTCAGCGACATACTCGCACAATGTTCACTGTGGGTGACTTCTGCATTCCCATCGTCGATCATATTTTGTGGATCTTTACCCGCTCCTTGCCCCCAACCCCAGGTATAGTTCCGCGCATGTCAGCCCGCCACATTCGCACGGGTGCGAGTAGAATTCGAGGTTGCCTCGGGAAGCGGTGGAAACTATGGCCATAATGCGTCCTTCGCGATGATCGCCCTCCTTCTGGCAGCCCAGCGGGCGCTTTGGTCAACTGGAATGCGCATTTCGGCGAAGTTGTTGCCCCTTGCTCTTCTGTTCGGCACAACCAGTGCCCCTCCAGCGCATGCGGAGACAATCCCCACCTCCTACCATCGGCCGCTTCAGGTTGAGCTCATCAATTACCTGGATGTTCGCCGTCTGCATACCGGCACTTCCTTTTTTGTCAAAGTCGTCAACGACTGGGTCGGATTGGGCTGCTATTTACGAGAGGGCCAAATCCTTGAAGCCAGGGTTGAGCTGGCCTCGCGGCGCGACAAACCAGCAAACCTCTCGCAACTCGCGGTCTCGTTCGCCAAAACACCTTGCGTCTATAACAACTCCACCATCGATCTGGTCCTCGCGGCCGTGATCTGGAACCCAGGCGACAGCAACTTACCCCACGCACAATTTCCCCTTGTGCGATATTCGGCCATGCAGACCGGGTCGGTCACCTCCATGCAGGGCACCTTCATGGTCAACGGCATCGAAATGATGGGCCTGAACGGCAAGCCCGGAGGCCATCCTCTGAAGCCAGGCGATGTCGTTGGCATAAAGGGAATCACTCTGCGGATCGGCGCCGGACCCGGCAAGAGCTCCGTTCTCGAATCGTCGGCGAGAAATGTGTGGCTCGAAAAGGAATCAATGTTCCTGCTGGTTCCGGCGTCGATTGCTTTTCTGCCCCCTTCCTCCTCCGATGCCAGACTCGAACTGTCCACTGACAAGCCTGCTGCAACTGAACTCGCCGAAGTTCATTCCAGCGATCCCGGGCCCCCCGATATACCGCCCACGGCGGCCGCTGTACGCCCGCAATCGCAGGAATTCCTGTCTTGCGAACCGCCGGCCTGCAACATTGACACTCCCTCCGTTAGCCAGGATCGCCCGGGCAAGGCGGCGCAGTCTATCGCCATGCGTCCGTTCGGGTATGCACCGCGCCCCCAGCGCGAGATCGAGGAACTGAACGACGACGATGCCGTGGGCTGGCTCGGTTCCCATCAACTCCTGGTGGCGTTTAATCCCCACCCTCTTGTTCCAAGGGAGGGACCCGCTCCAGCAGAGAACACCGTGCGAAGGATTCATGCCGTCCTCCTCGATCTCTCTTCACAAAAGGTAGTGGGCTCCGCGGACTGGGATTTGCCCGACCAGGAGGCCTATCTCTGGCAACTCTCCGCTAATCGGCTCCTCGTTCATGTGGGCAACGAACTGCGCGTTTTGAGCGAAGGCCTGAAGATCGAGAAGCGGGTTCCGCTGGATGGGCCTCTCGCTTTTGTCCGTATCTCGCCCAATGGCGACTGGCTCGCTGTTGCCGTCATCCACGAACGCCATTCGCCCGAATTACACGCGAAGCTTCGCGAAGCCCTGGGTCATAGCCCCGATGAGGATATCCAGATTCGCATCCTCGACGGCACTTTCCGAACGGTAGCCCAGGCTGCGTCGTCCGCTGCCATTATGCCGCCCATCCTGCTGAACGAGGGACAGGTGCAGTTGGTGGTCACGGCCGACAGGCAGTACCGTTTGCTGATGCTCCCGTGGCAGGGCGGCAGCGTCTCCGTGGCCAGCTTCCGTTCGTCATGCCTCCCATCGGTCTCAAGCTTTGCGCCTGATCTGCTGTTTGTCACGACGTGCGCCGCGATCTCAGGCATGCATGAATACCGCGTCCTCCGCCCGAACGGGGCGGTGCTCATGCGCGGCAGGTCCGATCCCCAGAATCTGGGACCAGCGGTCCTCGGTACCGGCCCGACCTTTGCCATCAGGGTTCTTCACGCCACGCGCGCCGTCGTCGAAGGCTCCGTCTTTCGGGGCGCCGATCTCGATTACGCCGAGATACGCGTCTACCGCTCGCAGGACGGCAAAAGAATTGACGCCATCCACACGGAGACGCCTTCGCCCACTCGCGGCGGATTCGCTCTCTCTTCCGACGGATCGCAACTCGCTGTTCTTTCCGGATCGCAGCTCAGCTTATTTGCAGTCTTCGCCCCACCTCCCATTCAAAAGGATTCGTCCCGATAACCGCCCTGACGATCAGAGCAGCACATCGAGCGTGGACGAACTGGACTCCGTCCTCCGGATGGCGAACATACACCCACGGCCACTCCGCTCTCTTACGATCACGCCTTGAGATTTATCCAGCGGCTCCCTTATCGGCAGCTGTCGCGAATACCGCCCGTCATCCCTTCAACAAGAAAATGTTTACGGGTTCCCACGAAGCGGCAATTTCTTCCCACGCCAGACGGGGCACTCGGATCAGCACACCTGAATGAACGGAATTTCCTGCAGTCGAGCTAATTTCTCCAGTTTCCTGGCGATATGCCCGACACCAATGGCGCAGTGGTGGGCTGGCGCGTGCGCGTTCCAGGACTCCACGAAGCCGCGAGCACCTGACGGAAAGCGATAGTGACTGTTCGTGTTGCCGATTTGCAGAACCTCACCGGGCACGCTCTCCCCTTCCGCGACCAGTAACTTGAATCCACGCGAAATATCTTCAACGATTGCCAGAAGAGTTACCGGCCCGCTCCTGACGCTCATTTCAATCGAGAGACCGCGTCCGGCTTTGCCATGGTAAACGTGCAGGGGGCGGACCTTCGCCTTGCTCTCGGCAATTGAAAGATGGCCGGGGCCGTCGTGGCCCATCAGTACATGATCCTGCTTGAAATCCATGGCATAGTATTCGGTAAACGAACCGCCTGCTCCAAAGCCATCCATGATTTTCATGGCTAATGCATTCTTCACTTCATATTCGCCCGCAACCGGCACACCGTGCGCTGTCAGAAGAGACGTGCCCAGGATAATCGAACTCATGGTGTCTTCATTTTCCGGCACCCCACTGCCCGCGTAATAGTAGGCCAGAGAGGTGAGCTCATGGATTTCGATTAAACGATCAAGTCCGATCGAGGTTCGCGCTGCCCGCGCCAGCTCCTCCTCTGAACAATCAGCCTGCACATCGAAGCTGTCTCTGAAGATCTCGACCCGCCGCCCAATTTCTGCGTCGCCAATCGTTTTCCGCAGAGCGCTCAGCTCATCCACTTCCAGATGTTCGATGTGGCTTCCGAAGGTGATCGAAACCTGGGTCAGGTCGGTGACTATATCGAGCATGCCGTTATAGTAGTGACCCATCAACCCCAGGCGATTTTCGGCGAGCATTTTTTTGACACGGGCTGCTTCTATCCACGAATCGATTTCCACCCAGGTCGCTTCCTCGCCCAGCACGCCGGTTACCTGATGAAACTGGCGGCCCGCGCGCATCATGACATTTGCAATCTCCGGTACAGGACAGGCTGAACAGTACGCCAGCCATTCGCCCGTCATCGCCCTGCGGTCAGAAAGGCGATTGAATGCCGCATAGTCGATGGCCTGCGCGGGTTGCAGATTCAACATCAACACCGGTACCTGGGCGCGCTGCACCATCGGCAACACCACGCTGGATAACGCATACGTTGTGACGTAAACAACGAGAAGATCGACGTCTGCCTGTCGACAGGTATGGCCGGCCTCTCGCCCTCCCTGGGGTGTGTCCACGAGGCCCAGGTTTTCAACGACGACCCCTGCGCCTTTGAGGTGCTCAGCCACCTGGCGGACATAACCTTCCAATCGCGTTTTGAGGCCCACAAATTGCGGCCAATATGCATCCAGCCCAATACCGCAAAGGCCCACGCGCAACTGGTGTTCTGCCATAATCCTCTGCCCCTTCTGACCGATATACGAATTGCCGATCTCACAAATCAAGGAGCGACAGAGCAAAGGGCTCTCGCTCAGCCCGCATCCCCCCGGAATTAACCATTTGCGGCTCTGGTCTGCGAAGCCCCCTTTATATACCAGCCGCGGATGGGCCCATAGCCCACGAGTCCGTTGTCAGCGGAATCGCGAGGTTCTGCCGATTCATCCGATTTCGATCGCACTTGACTGAACCGCCCGTCTGACAAAATGGAGACAGCGATTCCGCGGCAACCACATTGGAGACTGCAGCCTGATGAACCGAAGAGATCTGATCGCTGGCGCAGTGGGAGTGGCCGGGACTGGTGCTTTGAACGCTGCCAAAAGGCGCTTCAGTACTCTCGATCAGATCCGGACAGACACCGCGGACGCCGTTCGCAGGCCGATTCCTGAGAATCCGCTGACCATTCGGGACGGCGACCTCGAAGTGGCATTCGATCCACATGACGGCCTGCCCGTCTACTACACCTACAAAAGCCAACGCTTGTGGGGCGAGACTGCGAACCAACCGCCCCGCGCCATCCTATGCCGGATGGACCCCCGCACGTATCAGTCCGTGCCGATACGGCCAGCAGCCAGCCGTCACGCCGAGCGCGACGTTACCTTCACGTTCAGGCCCCGGTTTGCTGGCGCCGTAGCGGCTGTCTTCGACTTGCGATACGCGCTGGACGGAGCGTCGATTGTTTTGACCCTGGAGCAAGTGAACGAAGCCGCTGGTTATCAACTCATCGAACTTGCTTTGCCAGGGTTAATCACTGTGTTCGAGCAGGATGGCCCTGCATGGATGGCCGAAGGAAGAGAAGGGGGTTCGTTTGTCAGGCTTGACGAAGCCAGAGCCTTTGAATTTCCTGACGACGAATTCTTCGGACGCATCAGCACAGAGCTACCCATCGGCATGGTCGGCCAGCATGGAGTCGGCTGCGTCATGGAGGTAACTGCGTACATGGACGGCACCGAGACACGCATCTCCGGAACTCCGGGAAATCGGCAGGCGACGATGGGCACCGTCCAGACCCATCGAGTCGACGGCCAGCGATGCTACAGCATGAACGATGGGGGTCCACCCGTCTGCGGCAATGCCCACACCCCCAATCTGCTCGTCGGTCAGCAGCCACGCTGTCGCTTCGATTTTTTTGCCTGCGCGGGCGACGCTCATCCGTGGCTCGCGGGAGCCAGGATCGTGCGCGAGCGCGTGCCGCAAACTCCAACGGACTACTTCTCCGATCGATTCCTATATATAGTTGCCGGCAAAAAGAAGACGGAACTCGAGCCGAGAACCACCTTCGCCCAGAGCGCCCAGCTTGTGAAGGATATCGCCCTGCTGACGGACAACGCGCCCCAAACCGTCTTTATCAGCGGCTGGGCGTACGACGGCCAGGACACTGGATTTCCCTCAGAGGACAAGATCAACAGCAGCCTTGGCACGTATGACGATCTGCGCAGTCTCATGCGGGAGGGGCAACACTGGAATGCCAACATCACCCTCAACGTAAACTACGACGACGCATACAGGAGCAGCCCCTTATTTGACGCGGCCTTTATTGCACGCCGCCCCGACGGACAGCTATGGGAGAGTCGAGCGTGGGACGGCGAGAACTCCTACATCGTCGGCATGGCGAAATACATGGAAGGGGGATGGGGCAATCGGCGCATCGACTTTACGCTGGAGCACTACCAAATCGCCAACTCGATCCTGATCGACGCCATGTCCTGGTTCGCGATCCGCAATGACTGGGACCCGAAACACCCTGCCAGCGGATACAAAAATCTGGTCGCCGGTAAATACAAAATTGTGGAACAGTTCCGCAAGCATGCAATCGCCGTTACATCGGAGAAACTGCGCTACCCGTTTATAGGGAAATTAGCCGTGACGATGAACGGCCCCGGCATCAGTTCATGTCCGTTTGGTGGAGAGGCCGTACCGCTCGTGGCCACCATTTATCGCCAAGCTGCGATCTGGGGTAGCTCAGGAGACGGACCAATCCATCCGCAGCAGGAAATCTTCTGGAACACGCGCTCGGCTCTCTGGTTTCAGGCCGACTCCGATCGGGCGACGATCGCGGATTTTTACTATCTCGTCGTTCTTCCCTTCACCCACCTCCATCGCCTGCAGGTAGTGGATTACCAGAGCATCGGTTCCCATCGTCGCCTGATCCTCGAGCAACAATCTCAGGTGATGATCGACACGGCAAGCCACTCTTATTCTGCCGTGGTCAATGGCGTTGAGATCGCACGCGATGAAAGCACCTTCTGTCCCGTGGATGCGAACCGCATCGCCTTCTACGCACGGAAAGCCTGCGAACTGCGGTATCCACTTCCTCCCGGATGGGATCCGTCGGCAATAACAGCCAGATCGCTGACCCTCGAAGGCCAGATGAAACACGAGGTGCGATGCGTCGATGGAACAATTGTCGTCCATGCAGCCGCCCGGCAACCGGTCATGGTATACGGCGGTTCTAAACCCGAAAATCAATCCATCTGAAATCGCTGCTATCGACCGCATACCGGCGGAACCTGTCTTGGCCGGTCATCGATGTGTTCTCATCAGATCGATGATGCTGCGCAATCGCCCTTTCCCAGCCATCGGCTTGTTGCTGCTTTCGATGTTGTGGGCCGGTGGTTGGCTGATCACGGATCTTTTCCCGAGCTTCAGTGAGACTTTCCTTTCTCTCCCGGGGCGACAGGCTGTTGTATTCTCCGCTTTCGCCGCCCTGACCGCATCGATCGCTGTGATGCTGCGGCTTGAGTTTCCCAGCGGCCGCAGGGCGTGGGCAGGCGCCGCTGTCGGCCTCGGTTTCTTCGTGATACCGACAGCCGCGGCTGCTTTCGCGAAGGGCTGGATTTCCAATTTCGACCAGATTGCTGTTCTCTGCCTCACTCCAGTTTTCACGATTGTGTTAGAGCCTTACCTTGATGAAAATCCACGCCGGGGGCGAGCCGCTCTGGCTGCCGCTCTGATTGCCGTCGCCGGAGTTCTATGTCTCTTTCCGCTGGAAGTACCCAGCTCGTTTCGCCCTGGAGCTGCCTTGTTGGGCCTTCTTGTGGCGGCGTTCGTCCTCGCCATCACAAACTGTGCCGCCGTCAGGCTGGCACGCAGTCTCCCGGGGCCATCGACTCTACCTATCGCCGCGCAGGCCAGTGGCACCGCCGCTGTCTGTTTCGCTGCCGCCACCGCCTTCACCTCGAATACCAACTGGCATTCGAGCGCGGTGCACGTCTTCCTTCTTCGTTCGCTTCTGATCGACATCCCCAGTCTGGCCCTCCTCTTCTGGTTAATCAGCCGACTGGGAGCCTCTCGAATGTCGGCTCGATTTCTCCTTGCACCACTGTTTGCTTCGCTCGCCGGTCTCGCACTGGAACAAATGTTGCCGCCCTTGCGATCCCTGCTCGGCATCGTCCTCTTGACGGCCGGGTCGGGATGGCTGGCCTTCGCGCCTGCGGAAACCACGGCGGAGGAGCTCGACCCACTCAAAGAGATTGCCGCGCCGGCGCCTGATCCCTCGCGAGGCGAATTTCCGCAACGATAATATCGGCCGGCGCCTTTCATGACCGTCCGTTCGCTCCTTTGCCAAACCCACGCAGGGCATCAGCCGCGTGCGAGCCGCTGGAGCAATACGCCGGGTATCTTGCCCAGCGGCAGTACCTGATCGACGGCATCGAGCCGAATCGCCTCGCGCGGCATACCGAAGACCACCGATGTCGATTCGTCCTGAGCAACCGTGAAAGCCCCCGCTTGCCTCATCGCCAGCATGCCTCGCGCACCATCGGCCCCCATCCCGGTCAGCAAAACGCCCAGAGCGTTCCTGCCCATGTTGCGAGCGCAGGAGGCAAACAATACATCGACCGACGGCAGATGGCGGTTCACTCGCTCACCTCTGTAAACCTGCACGGTGTATTCGGTCCCTCTGCGAATTACCGCCATATGGTGTCCGCCAGGTGCCAGCAGGGCGTGGCCAGGAAGAACCTGATCCCCATTCTGCGCCTCCTTCACGCGCACCCGGCAAACCGAGTCGAGACGCCTGGCAAAATGATCGGTGAACGCCTCGGGCATGTGCTGCACGATGACCACTCCGGGAAAGTCGGCGGGCAGCGCCGACAACAGATCTTTGAGAGCCTCGGTTCCTCCGGTTGAAGCGCCCATCGCAACAATTTTATTTGTCGCCGAAAAGTCATAGGTTCGTTCCGTCAGGGGAGTAGCCGACGCCGCATTCGTACTGGCGCGACGGACTCGGGCCCTGGCGGCCGCTTTTACCTTGTCCACGATCTCCCCGGCCTGCTCAATGGTGCCGTTTGAGACGTCCACTTTGGGCTTCGAGACATAGTCGATGGCTCCGAGGGCCAGCGCGCGGAGCGTGACTTCCGCGCCATTGCTGGTGAGAGAAGAAACCATGATCACGGGCATCGGGTGGCCGTGCATCAGCTTTTCCAGAAATGTCAGTCCATCCATCCGCGGCATCTCGATGTCGAGGGTCAGCACGTCGGGCTGCAGCGCCCTGATCTTGTCTCTGGCGGCATAGGGGTCTGCTGCCGTTCCCACAACCTTCAGATCCGGATCGGATTCAAGGATCTCTGTCAGCAGCTGGCGCATCAGCGCTGAGTCGTCAACGATCATCACTCTCGTCGGAACTGCCATAGAAGGCTGCCTCATGCCAGCCACAGAGATCAGGTTCCGGGATGGACCGCCCCGGTCGCCGCCAAATCCATCAGAACATCGTTACTTCACCACTGACATATCCATCCGCGAGGTGCGCCCGCCAATAGGAGTCTTCGGCGTGAATCAGTTTGGGAAGCTGCGATCCGTCGACGGACCGCACGCTGGCTTTGCCCGTATCCGTTCCGAAAGACACACGGACGGGATGCGTTCCTCCCAGCCGTTGAGCGATCAAAGGTATCTTTTCGGCGGCCAGAAACCTGAGCACAAACTGCGCGTTGTCATGTCCAATTGTGGCCAGTCTTAATCCGGGCAGCACGTTGGCCCCGCCAAACGCCTTCGCAACAAGCCTCCGCCGATCTGCGCCCTTCTTCATTAATTCGTTGATCAACAACTCCATGGCGTTAACTCCAAAACGAGTGCTCCGCGTGTCCCTCCGGTCTCCCGGCAGAAGAATATGGTTCATTCCGCCGGCGCCCAAGCGCGGGTCATGCAGGCACACCGCGACGCAGGAGCCGAGCAGCGCTTCCAGAACAACAGGTCGCGTGCTGATAGCAACATCGCCGGTATAGACCCGCACCCGGCTCTTCCCATGCAGTGGAACCCCGGCGGCCGCCTCCGACCGCACCGTGCGCGAGATGTTTCTGATGCGAAGCATACGGGGGCATTACACCGGCTGCCGCGCAACCCTTACCGGATCCGTCATCCTCGCTCCGCATCGCGCCGCCGGTACATGGTTTTGTTCAAAGGCTCCAGGATGTCGTGCATCCACGGTATATGTTCGGAATTTCCCAGAAAAAGATATCCCCTCGGTTTGAGATAGCGCACCATCCTGCGCAGAAATTTATCCTGTGTGTCCCTGTTGAAGTAGATGAGAGCATTGCGAAAGAAAATGACGTCGAACAGGCCTTCGAGCGGCCAGCACGCATCCTGAAGATTGATGCGTTTGAACTCGACAAGCCGGGTTATTTCCGGTTTCACCTTCACTTTCCCCCGCATCTCTTCCTTGCCCCGCAAAAAGTATTTTTGTTGCAGCGGCTGTGCCACGCTGACCAGGGAATCCGCGTTGTAGATCCCCCGCCGCGCGGTCTCGAGGACCCTGGTATCGATATCCGAAGCTACAACCTGAATCCGCCTCTGCATCTCGGGCGCCGGGATCCCGCGCTGCGTGGCCTCGAATGCTTCCATCAGACTGATCGCGATCGTGTACGGCTCCTCGCCGGTGGAGCTGGCAGCGCACCATACACGGAGGATGCGCGCTCCGCCCTGCTCGGCTGCGGCCATTGCTTCCGGCACCACGGTATCGGCGAGAAATTCGAAATGATGCCGCTCGCGAAAGAAAGAAGTCTTGTTCGTCGTAACGCAGTTAATGAGTTCGCGGATCTCATCGCCGTTATCCTGGACGCTCTGAATATATTGATAGTATTCAGCGAAGCCGGACATTCCGTGGTGACGCAGACGCCGCGAAAGCCGGGAGGCGAGCATCACCTGCCTGCCATCGCGCAGCCAGATTCCGGTGTGCCTGTGAATCATCGAGCGGAATGCCTTGAATTCACTGAGCCCCATCGGGTACATCGATCTCTCGAATGCGGGCGCGGACATGATTCATCAGCCTCCATCAGTCCCCCGTCCGGGCGCCACGGGGTTGGGCCGACCGAAACGACCGGTTACCGGTCGGCTGTAAGAGCGAGCCCTCCTCCCTGGCCGAGCCCGCCCGTTCTCTTCTCGCTCTCCACCGCGAGCGGCGTCATGCCGCATCCGGCTCCGGCAGCGCCAGCTCGCACTCGGAAAGCAGCTCCTCCAGGCTCAGAGCGACAATCAGGTGATCGCGCGACTCAAAGACGCCGTTGATGAATCGGGTATCGACGGCGGCGCCGAAATCCGGAGCCTCGCGCATCGCGTCCTGGGCGACCATCAGAACGTCGGAGACGGCATCCACCAGCAGCCCCACCGTCTTCTCTCCCACCGTGGCGATCACGATGACGGTGAACTTGCTGTAATCCACCGCCGGCAGTCGGAACTTCATGCGCAGATCGATGACTGGCAGCACGGTGCCCCGCAGGTTCATGACCCCGCGAACATGCGGAGGAACGTTCGGAATGGGAGTCACCGGCGCATACCCCCGAATCTCCCGGATTTTGAATATTTCAAGGCCATACTCCTGGTCTTCGAGGAGAAAGGTGAGAAACTGCTGTGCTTCGTTCCCCTGTCTTTCGGCCACTGCTTTCATTGCCACTCCTTTCCGCGTTAACGATGCCGCCGATCCCGACGCACCGGAAGAGGTTTCGAACCTCGTGTCCCGCCGCGGCCCGGCTTAGAACTCTTCGAAGTCGGCGTCGCTGGCTGTCCCATGGGTCGCCGTTGCTGTCGCCAGTGCCGGCTGCCGGCCGTTCACTCCCCTGCCGTTGCCCGCACGCGGGTCGGTCGTTGCCGGCGAAGAACTGCGCGCCGGTTTTTCCCCGCGCTCCGCGAACGGGCTGGCCGGTTGGGCCACAATGGGACGCGGGGTACGATGCAGGAGGTTTTTCTTCGCGGATTGCAGAAGGCTCGCCCCCACGGCGTGCCCGGGATTTTCCCGGCTCGCCTGCAGGGATCGCCGCTCCCGTCCGTTCATTCCGTCCTTCCCAAGAGTGAAGGTGGCCACCAGTTCCAGTAAGCGCGCAGACTGCGCGGCGAGCGACTGCGCCGTTGCCGAAAGCTCCTCGGTCTGCGCGGAGTTCGCCTGCGTCACCTGGTCCATCTGCGTCATGGCTGTGTTCACCTGTTCGATCCCGGTGCTCTGCTCGCCGGAGGCCGCCGCGATTTCGCCGACGATATCGGTCACCCGCTTCACCGAGCCGACGATGCCCTGCAGGGTCTCGCCCGAGCGATTGACCAGCTGCGAGCCGGCTTCCACCTTGCGCAGGGAATCCTGGATCAGCCCCTTGATCTCCTTGGCCGCCACCGCGCTCCTCTGCGCCAGGCTCCGTACCTCGGAGGCCACCACGGCGAAGCCGCGTCCTTCCTCCCCCGCCCGCGCCGCTTCAACCGCGGCATTGACGGCCAGCAGATTGGTCTGGAAAGCGATCTCGTCGATGGTCGAGATGATGTCGGAGATTTTTGCCGATGCGGCGTTGATTTCCGCCATTGCGGTAATGGCGTTTGAAACCACCTCCTGCCCCTGCAGCGCAGAGTCCTTGGAGCCGGCCGCGAGCTGACTGGCCTGGTGCGCGTTGTCGGCGCTCTGCCGCACCGCCGCGGTAATTTCCTCGAGACTGGCCGAGGTTTCCTCGAGGCTCGCCGCCTGTTGCTGTGCCCCCGAGGCGATGGCTTCGGACGCGGCCGCCATCTCCTGCGAAGACGAGCTCGCGTTGATCGCGTTGTCGGCGACTTCGAGCAGCGTGCTGTTGAGCTTCTCCACCGCCTTGTTCAACGCCCTGGCCATCAATCCGATCTCGTCTCCCGTATCGACATCGAGCCAGACGGTGAGGTCGCCCGTCGCCAGCCTGTCCAGCGTTTCCACTGTCTTCGAAAGAGGCAGCGTGACACTGCGTACGATCCATAGGGAAATCGGAATGGCCAGGAGGATGCACATGGCAATTCCAATGAGCACCCCGTGACTGGCGCTCGACCCTGACGCCACCACGTCGCTCATGCTCGTGTCCGCCTGTTTCTGGCGGGAGGCGATCAGGCCTTCGAGGATTTCCTGGAAAGCGTCAGCGGTCGGCCGGAGCCGGTGCGTCATGATGTCGACGGCCTGTTTGTTCCCCTCCTCGGTCCCCTGACGGCTGATGGGCAGGAATTCTTCGACCCCGGCCCAGAATTCCTGGCGCAGTGCCTTCGCTTTTTCGTAAGCCGCCTTCTGCTCCTCGGTGGCCGGCAGGCTCTGATAAGCTTCGAGGTCGCGGGTGTTGGCGGCCCTTAGCGCGCCCACCTCCGCCTCCAGCGACGCCATCTCCTGCTTATCGCTGCTCAGCGCATGGCGGTCGAGAAGAACCAGGATGTGGTAGAACCTCTGCGGGGTCTGACTGAGCGCCACCACCGCCGGAAGCGAGGTGGTCGCTGTCACGGTTGCGTTTTTCTGAATGACGGCGACCCGGTCCAGAGCAAACCAGCCCAGCAGCGCCGTTATGAGGATGATCGCCGCAAAGCCGGCCGAAATCCTGACTCCGATCTTCCAGTTCTTCATTGTGTATCTCCCTCCTGCGATGTTGCAAAACTCATGGAGCATGGACAGTGCCACGGCGCGGGTATCCGAACGGAGATCAACTCCTGCTCTCCGCCGGAATCCCCCCGCCGGCCGGCCCACACGTCGAACTGCCCAATACCTGGTCCCGGGTTTCAAGCGAAAACAAATTCAGCGCGCCGATGCCCCCAACGTCGACAATGGGTGCGACCCGGCCGTCGCCCAGAATCGTTGCGCCCATCAGGCCGTCGACCCTGCGCAGATGCCGCTCGAGGCTCTTGACCACCACCTGCTGCTGGCCAAGCAGCTCGTCGACCACCAGCCCCACCTTGCGCCGCCCCGATTCCACGATGACCGCCAGCCTGCGAACTTCGGCCTCTTCCCCGGCAGAACTCCCGGTGCCCGGCATCGCTGGCTGCAAGCCCAGGTATCGCGCGAGGCGCAACAGCGGGATCGATTCCTGGCGGATCACAACAACCTCACCCCGTTCCGCCAGCCGCACAATCTGTTCATCCCGCAATGGCACAGTCTCGATCACCGACAAAAGCGGCAGAACCAGCGTGCGATCGGACACCCGCACCAGCAACCCTTCAAGGATGGCGAGGGTCAGCGGCAGCTCGATCGTCACCGTCGACCCTCGCCCTTTCTCGCTCGCCACCATGACGGTTCCGCTCAGTTGCTGGACGTTCCGCCTCACCACGTCCAGTCCCACGCCGCGTCCGGAGAGATCGCTGATCTCATCCCGGGTCGAGAAACCAGGCTCGAAGATCAGCAGCCGCAGCTGCTCTTCGCTCAACTGAGCATCGGGCGCAATCAGCCCGCGTTCCACTGCCCTCTGGCGCACGCGACCCGTATCGATGCCGGCTCCATCATCGGCAATCTCGATCACGATCCTGCCCGAGCGGTGGAAGGCTCTGAGCCCGATCAGACCCTCCGCCGCCTTGCCCACCGCCGTGCGAAGCTCCGGGGCCTCGATCCCGTGGTCGGCGGCGTTGCGCACGAGGTGCGTCAGGGGATCGCCGAGCATCTCCAGCATGCTCTTATCGATCTCGGTCTCTTCTCCCTCCATCTCGAGGTGGATCTGTTTGCCCGTGGCCTGGGCGATATCGTGCACGGTACGCGTGTATCTCTGGAATAAGGTCCCCACCGGGAGCATCCGGACCGCCATCACCCGTTCATGCAGCTCGCGGGTGTTGCGCTCCATCGAGGCCACTGCTTCACGCAGCCTTGGCAGGCACGACGGCTCGAAGTCCTCGACCATCTGAGCGGTCATGACGTGCGCGATCACCAGCTCGCCCACCAGATCGATCAGACGGTCCACTTTGTCGATCGGGACCCGAATCAAACTTGACTCCGTCCCGGTGGCCGCTTTCCTGATCGGTTCGCGCGGTCGCGCGGGCGCCGCCCCGCGCTCCGTCGCAGTCGCCGCTGCCCGGCTTTCGAGCATCGTGGGCGCGGCCGTGGCCGTCGCTGCGGTTGACCCCTCCGCCTGAGCCGGCCTGTCCAGACGGGAAATGCTGATCTCGGCGAGATGCGCGACAAAATCGAATACTTCGCGCAACTCCGCCTCCACGGAGTCGCTGACGATCTCCACCATCCAGCTCAGGTAGCATTCCTCCGGATTCAGCTCCCGCAGCGGCGGCAGTTCCTCTGTGTGCAGCTGGCAGCTGCTCACCGTCCCCAGAACCGCCAGGTTCCGCAGCAGCACAATCGGGTTAGTGCCGCTTTGAAACAGCTCCCGTCGCGGGTGGAATCTCACCCGGTAGAGCCCGATGGCCGGCCGGTCCCCAGCCGGCTGCGCCGCGTCCTTCTCGCCCTCTTCTTCCTGGCCGATGGCCGCGCGCCTGTCAGGCCCATCCGCGCTCGCCGCCTCGCCTGTCAGCGACGCGATGCGCGCCTCGATCTCCATCGCGTGGGCCGGCAGCGGCGCATCCGGTTCTGCCGTGAGCAGTCCCTCGAGCACATCGACCGAGCGCAGCAGCACTTCGATCACCTCAGCGCTGACCCGCATCTCCATCGAGCGCAACTGCTCGAGCAGGTTCTCGAGTGAATGGGTAAACCGCGCCAGGCCCGCGAAGCCGAAAGAACCAGCGCCGCCCTTGATGGAATGTGCCGCACGGAAGATGCGGTTCAGCAATTCCACATCTTCCGGCGCAGAACGCAGATCGAGCAGGGCCGCCTCCATCGCCGCCGTGTGATCGGCACTCTCCACCAGGAACGACTGGCGAAACTGGCCAAGATCGATTTTCATGGCAGCACTTTCGCTACGGTCAGCAGCAGTTTGTCCGGATCGAATGGCTTGACGATCCACCCGGTCGCCCCAGCCGCCTTGCCCTGCTCTTTCTTCGTCGCCAGCCCTTCGGTGGTCAGCATCAGGATCGGCTTCGTCTTCATGGCCGGCTGCTTCCGCACGTTCTCGATCAGGGTAATGCCGTCCATCACCGGCATATTCAGGTCGGTAATGATCAGATCCACCGGTGCGGCGGCCAGCTTCCTCAGCGCGTCCTGCCCGTGCTCGGCTTCAATCACCTCAAAGCCGCCCTGGCGCAGGGTGAAGCCGACCATTTGCCGAATGGAAACAGAATCGTCGACGATCAGTACCTTCCGCAACTCGCTATCCCCTCCGAAAGACCGAACCCGGTCTCTCCTCTGCCGCTAAAACAATTCCACCTCGCCCTGCACGGACTCCTGCCCCTGTATCCCGGCAACGGCTCGCTCCTCCTGCATGGTGCAGGCGCTGAAGAGTGCGGGCGAAACGGCATTCTCATCGCTTACCGTCCCGAAGCGTTCCGTGAGCTTCCCGTGCAGCGTCTCGAGGTCTTCGATCACGTGGGCAATCCGCTGGCTGATCCTGTCCTGGAATTGCAACCCCCGCACCGCGGACCCGATGTCGCTGGCCAGCAGCGCGCCTTCCTCCGTCATCCCGGTCAGCATCGCCTTCATCTCGCCGTGCGTGGCCTCGAGGTCGCGCAGCGAATCGTCCACCTCCTGCCTGCACTCCCCTGCCCGCTCGTGATCCCGGCCGATCATCCCCTGCAGGTCCTCGAGCGTCGATTCCGCCAGCGCGCGCAGGCTGGCGATCAGCTCGGCTACCTCGTCGATCGACCTGCGCGACTTTTCGGCCTGATCGATGACTTCGGCGGCAACCACCGCAAACCCCGCCCCATGGCTGCCTGCGTGCGCGGCCTCGATACGCGCGTTGATGGCGAGAATCTTGTTTCCCTCGGCGATCTGCTCCAGCCGCGCCAGGGTGCCGCTGATCCGCTGTGAAGCGCTGTCCATCTGCCGGATCCGTTCGATCGCCCGCCGCGATACCTCGCCCGCTTCCTCGGTCGTGTTCAGAATCCTCACCAGAGTCGCGCCGCAGCTCTGGATCAGCCCCTCGAAGGATCGCCTTTGCGAAGTGCTCTTTCTTTCCTCGCTCAGAAACGTTGTCGTGCGCGCCACCGTCTCCTGGGCCCGCTGCGCAATACCCTGAAAGCTGCCGCAAATCCCGACGACCGAGCTTTCGATCTGCTTCGACGTTTCCTGCAGCTGCTGCCTCATCCGCAGGAAGTGCGGCAGGTACCGGGCAATATCCTCTCCCCCTCCACACTCCGTGCCGCCAATCGCCCCAGCAGAAGGCGCGGTTATCGGCGACGAGCCAGGCCGAGTCCCCTTCCGCCAGCTCTCCAGCCATCCCATCACGCTGTTACTCCATCCTCGAAGAACTGCTCCGCGGCTCCTGCGTATTCAAACCACTGCCGCAGATTCGGCGAAGCATCCACCAGCGCCAGTCGCCGCCCGGTTTGCTTTTGTTCCCGGTCGAGGGCCAGCAGGATCTGCAAAGAGGCCGCATCCAGAAAATCGATCCCGCTCAGCTGGATGGTGATATCGCGGCCGGCTGCCAGGGCCTCCAGCGCAGCCTCCCGCAGTTCCTCCACCGGCATCCAGTCGCCGCCCGATCGCTCCACGGCAATGACGGTGGTCTCTGCCATCGGTTCGACTTTCGGCAAATCTGCCGCCCCGGGCTGCGCCCCAGCGCCCGGGTCACGTTGTTCGAAACCATGACTCTCCATCCGAAGCCTCTCCATGCGGACTTCGCAGCGGCCAGGCCGCAGCGCCAGGTCGAGTCCGCCGTCAGGATCGTTATCGGCGTGAAATGTGATTTCAATTAGGAGTTGATCCGTATCCCGGTTGGGCAGCTCCGAGCGGCTAGCGGGTTTTTGCCGTGAGGCTGGCCATCCTCGTCTCGAACAGCGCCGCGGGCAGCGGCCGGCTGATCAGATATCCCTGGCAGGAATCACAGCCCAGTTGGGCAAGGTAGTCGCGCTGCTCTTCTGACTCGACTCCCTCGGCAATCACCTCGAGATCCAGCCCCCGGGTCAGCGCGATGATCGCCTGCGCAATGGCGCTGCTGCCATGATTCACCAGGATCTCGCGGACAAAACACATGTCGATCTTGAGCTTGTCCAGCGGCAACTTCTGCAGATACGAGAGCGACGAATACCCCACCCCGAAGTCATCGACCGAAAATCTCACCCCATGCTCTTTCAGTTCATACATCCGGGCGGCCACCTGCTCCACGTCGCTCACCAGCGTGCTCTCGGTCAGCTCCAGCTCAATATTGCGGGGACTCGCTCCGGTCCGCATCAACGTCTCCAGAACCTTATTCACAAAATCCGGCTGGAGAAACTGACGAGCGCTGACATTGATGGCCATCGTAATTTCGCCCATCTCCCTCGATCGGCCCCACACGGCTGCCTGCCGGCACGCGGTCTCCACAACCCAGTCGCCCAGCGGCACAATCAGTCCGGTATCCTCAGCCAGCGGGATAAACTGTCCAGGCAACAGGAGCCCGCGCGTTGGGTGGTTCCAGCGCAGGAGTGCCTCCGCCCCGACCCAGGCCCCGGCGTGCGCCTGGGGCTGATAGTAGAGCGTAAGCTGATCGCCCTCGATAGCCGTCCGCAGATCGGTCTCCATGGCGATGCGCTCGTTAATGGCGGTCTGCAGAGCCGGAGCAAAGAACCGTATCGTATTGCGTCCTGCCGCCCTTGCATGATCGACAGCAATGTCGCTCTGTTGCAGAATGTCCTCGGCGCTGAGATCCGCGTCACTGAAAATCGTGATCCCGATGCTGGCGGTACAGCGGCAATCACGACCCTCCAGCGGGTAGGTCTCTCCCAGGCTTGTCAGGATTCTCTGCGCGATGTTCCGCGCTCGAGCTGCCGCTTCTTCCATCGTCTCGCTCAGATGCTCCAGAATCACGGAAAACTCGTCTCCACTCGATCGCGCCACCGTGTCGACGTCGCGGACACAACTGGCAATGCGCCGGGCGGACTCCCGCAGCAATACGTCCCCGATCGCAGATCCAAGCGACTCATTCACCGTTCGAAAATGATCCAGATTGATCGACAGGAGTGCGCTCTTCCTCCGCTCCAGCGGGACGCTCCGTAAAGCATGCAGCCGCTCCAGCAACTGGCGGCGGTTGGCCAGACCGGTGACCCCGTCGTACAGAGAGAGATTTCTGATTTCCGCCTCCGCGGCCTTGGCAGCCGAGATGTCGCGGGCGACAAACAGGACGCAGGGAACGCCGTCGAGATCCATCACCGAAGCCGACACCTGCGCCCAGATCAGGTTTCCGTTCTTTTTGCGGAGCCGCACCTCCAGATTCCGGCAGGAGGCGTTGTCGTGCAGCAAGGCTGTAAGCCCTTCCCAATCGCGCGGATTCTCCCAGATATTCAGCTCGCGGGATGATCTTCCGGCAACATCGAGAAACTCGCGCTGATGGTCCTCTCCCTGCGCGTCGGTCCACGTATAGAGCTCTTCCGACGTTTGTCCGACAAGCTCTTCGCGAGCGTATCCGAGAATGGAAAAGAACTGAGGATTGACGTCGACAAACATCCCGTCGTCCATGCGGCAGATCGCAATCGCATCCAGGCTGGTCTCAAAAGCAGTGCGATAGCGCTGTTCGCTGACCCGAAGCACTTCCCGTGCGGCTGCCAGCTGCTCCTGGATTTCTGTGGCTTCAATGGAATGGTCGATCATGTCGATGGACCATCGGGAGGAATGTGTACGCAGCGATGCAGCAGTGAGTGCCTCCTTGCATCCGCCAATGATCCTCCCCTCTCACCCATCTGCGATAACTCCTCTTGCCGTTATCGGCAGCTCTGGATGAAATCTGAGAGAGGCGCGGAATCCGGGGTCGTGGTCCAATCGCGGCCGGCGAAGCTCTTTGCAGCCCGGATATCGCTCCGGTGCTGCTTTGTCATGAATAACCCGTCCACTTTCGGGCACGCCCCAGCCTCCCCGACACCATCGACCTGGACTTTCTTCGTCACATACGAAACGATTGACACAGGAGTCATCATGCAAAAGCGCGTTTTAGGAAAAGGCGGTCCTGAAGTTTCGGCCCTCGGCCTCGGTTGCATGGGCCTGAGCTTCGGCCTCGGCCCTGCCACGGAAAAGTCAGAAGCCATCAGGCTCATCCAGGCCGCCGTTGAGCGCGGCGTCACCTTTTTCGATACCGCGGAGGTCTACGGCCCGTACACGAACGAAGAAGTGCTCGGTGAAGCGCTCGCACCCTTCCGCAAGAGCGTTGTGATCGCAACCAAATTCGGCTTTGAAGCCAATCCCGGCGACGGCAAATGGACCAACCTCAACAGCCGTCCCGAACACATCACGCAGGTAGTCGAGGCATCGCTGAAGCGCCTCAGGACCGACACCATCGACCTCCTCTACCAGCATCGCGTCGACCCGAAGACTCCCATCGAAGAGACCGCCGGCGCAGTCAGGAGCCTGATTCAGGCAGGCAAGGTGAAGCATTTCGGGCTTTCCGAAGCGGGAGCAAAAACAATCCGCCGCGCGCACGCCGTGCAGCCGGTGACGGCCCTGCAAAGCGAGTATTCGCTCTTCTGGCGGGAGCCTGAAGAGTCCGTGATGCCCACGCTGGAGGAACTCGGCATCGGCTTCGTTCCGTTCAGCCCGCTCGGCAAGGGCTTTCTTACCGGTAAGATCGACGCGTCCACCCAATTCGCGAGCAACGACTTCCGCGCCATCGTCCCGCGCTTCAGCGAGGAGAATCGCAAAGCCAATCAGGCTCTCGTGGATGTGGTGACGGAGTTTGCCCGGCAGAAGAAAGCCACGCCGGCGCAAATCGCTCTCGCATGGCTGTTGTCCAAAAAACCGTGGATCGTGCCGATTCCGGGAACAACCAAACTCTCGCGACTCGAAGAGAATCTTGGCGCCGCTACGATCGCGCTCACCACGGAAGATGTTCGCGCGCTCGAAGAAGCCTCATCTGCCATCAAAGTCCAGGGCGAGCGTTATCCCGCAACGCATCAGAAACTCATCGATCGCTAACCAATCTTTGGGAGTGATGAACCGATTCGCTGCTGGGTGGCCCATTCAATCCCTCTCTTTGCTTGAGTGGGCAGGCTGGGTGGCCCATTCAAGCCTTCTTTTGGCTTGAGTGGGCTGGCTGACCCAAAAACTTCCGTACCCTCTCACCCTTCCATTTCCCTTGCTCTGCTCCGTGGCTCGCTCTAGCCTGAATCAGGGGATTGCCTGTCCTGCAGACAATCCCTTTTGCCGTTCAGGACTCCCAGGAGCCCGCCGCGCTCTTTCTCATCCCATCGCTCGCCCAGCGCCCCCGGGTCGACCCCCTCCAATGAACTTCTCGATCAAAGGGAGAAAACGATTTTAGAAAGAACCTTTCTGCTACCTCTGTGATCTCTGTGGTGAGTCGTGAGCTTTCTCCCTTGTTGACCACTTCGCTAACACCAGGGGGTCGCCGCAAAACCCGAGTTCTGAAATCAACAACTTCCAGAGGGGTCGACCCCCTCGAATGAACTCTCGATCAAAGGGAGAAAACGATTTCAGAAAAGAACCCCTCTGCGACCTCTGTGATCTCTATGGTGAGTCGTGAGCTTTCGTCCCTGTTCACCACTTCGCTAACACCAGGGGGGTCGCCGCAAAACCCGAGTTCTGAAATCAACAACTTCCAGAGGGGTCAACCCCTCGAATGAACTTCTCGATCAAAGGGAGAAAACGATTTTAGAAGGAACCTCTCTGCGACCTCTGTAATCTCTGTGGTGAGTCCGTGAGCTTTCGTCCCTGTTCACCACTTCGCTAACACCTGGGGGGTCCCCGAAAAACCGAGGCCTCCTGTTCTCCGGCCCGGTCGCATCACGGGGTCGCAGCATTTGCCTGCTGCGTGGCCCGGGCCATGGAGGCCAGGCGGCTCTGCTTCGCGGCTTCCATGTCCACAGGGCGCAGTGGGTCATTGACCATCCTCTTCACGACATCTTCGAGGCGCTCATTGAAGGTCGATCCAACCGTGGCGACAGCAGCCTGCGCTTGCGGCAGAACTTCGTGAAAATGGGCGATCTCCTCAACGGCGCGCTCCGGGTGGTAACCGAGGCGGTCGCCCGTCTGCATCGCGTCGATGAGCGGATCGGGCGGCACAGCAACGGGCGAAGTCTGCTGCAACGAATCGTATGCGCCTCGCAGCCGGGTCATCGCACCGGCAAAGCCATCCAGCTCCCCGCGCCGGGCGACAGCGCCGGGCGCGCGATGGACTTCGATGGTCACACGCGCGGCGGTGCTGAAGGCCGGAGTGGGGATCACGGTGGTGAGCGTGTTGCCGATGAAGGTCCAGCCTGTTTGGGCCGCGGACTGGCCGGATTGCGACTGGGGCACCGGTTTTCCGTTCACGGTCACGGAGGCCGGCGGCCAATCAGCGGGCAGACGCAGCTCGTAACGTCGGGTTGGTAACATGCCGGGGAAACGCCCTTCCACCGGACCGATCTCCACGCGTAGTGTGTCTCCTTTCTCCGTCGCGCGGATCGGCGTTCGTGCGATAACGCCGCGCTGGTACTGCACCGATACGCCAGAGTCCTCGTAAAGCGAATAACTCGACGTCGAGCCGGACGCGAGGGGCCACACCGTAACGATCAGCGGATCAACGGCCTTCTGACCCGTGTAGAGCATTGCGGGTTGCATGGGGACGATCGCGCCCGCGCGGACATACACGGGAATCTGATCGATGGAGAAGCTGCGGTCCACGCTGATGGGGCCGGTGAAGTGCTTGCCGGTCGGCCACTCAATCCACTCGCCTTCGGGGAGCCAGATTGTTTCCCCGGCAAGCCCGCTCACCGCGTCTACCGGCTCCGTGACAGGCGCGGCCAGCATCTGGCTCCCGAAGATGTATTCGCCTTTGCTGGTGTATGCGGCGTCGGCCTCTGGCCAGTCGTAATAGAGAGGATGGAGGAAGGCAACGCCGGTATCGTAAGTGCGGCGCGCCTCGGTGTAGATGTAGGGTTCAAGCGCATAGCGAAGCTGATACGTGGCGCGCAGAATGGCCGAGTACGGCTCGGGATAAGCCCAGATGCGACGCTCGGAGTCCGGATTCTTCGTGGTGTGGGTGCGCAGAATCGGACTGAAGGCGCCGAACTCGACCCAGCGGGTAAAGAGTTCCGGGTTCACGACGCCGGGCATGTGACCGCCGATATCGTGGCTCCAGTAGGCGTAACCGACGTTCGCCGCGGTCGCGGTGAACCATGGCTGAAACGCCAGCGAGGGCCAGACGGAAATCGTGTCACCGGAGAAGCCGATTTGGTAGCGATGATTGCCCAGCCCGCCCCAGCGATGGAAGAGCAGCGGACGCTTGCCCTCGCGTTGCTGATCGGTGAAGTGAATGTAGTTGAGCCACCAGGTCGGATTCACGTTAGGCATGCTGGTGGTCGGCTGCTGCTGCCAGTCCAGCCACCAGAAATCGATGCCCTGCTTCTCCAGGGGATGCAGCACGAGGTTGAAGTAATTGGTCGCCCAGGTTTTGTTGGTGGGATCAAAGGGAACGTATTGCTTTGTTGAAGGATCGATGCCCATGGCCTTCGCCATGGCCGGATAGGCCTGCTCCCAGGGCTCGATGCCGGAGGCGGGATGCAGGTTCAGCGTGACCTTCAGACCCTCGTCGTGGAGCTTCCTGAGAAATGCGTCCGGATCGGGAAAGAGAAGCTTGTTCCACGAGTATCCGGTCCAGCCGAGATCCTGACCGGACTGGTCTGTTTCTCCCATGGCTTGAAGCTGCTCGTGGTTAATGTGCCAGTCCATGTCGATGACAGCCACGTCGAGGGGTGTCGAGTTCTCATGAAAGCCCTTCACGAGCTCGTCGACTTCCTGATCGCTGTAGGCCCAGTAGCGTGACCACCACGAGCCGAAGGCGAACCGCGGCGGCAATGGAATGCGGCCCGCGACACGGACGTAGTCGCCCAGCGCTTTGCGGTAGTCATGACCGTAGCCAAAGAAGTACCAGTCTACGTACTTACCCGGTGCTTCGTCCGCAGGGCGTTCCATGACCCATGGCCACGGACTACGCTCCCCCTCGAGGAAGCGGAAGTCCGCCGAATCGAACAGCGGGCGCGTCGAGTCGTCGACCAGCGCCCATCCCGAGCGGGAGATGAGTCCTTCGCCGATGGGCTCGTGGGTTTTCGAACCGAGGGCCCCATCGAGCGTGCGTGTGGTGCCCTGCAGGTTCTCCGGATCGTGCATGTCGGGCTGCCAGGTGACGGGGGCGCCATCGACGGAGAGGCGCATAGTGAGATTGGCGGCAGTGAAGCCGCTCTCGGGCGATTCAGGGGTCCAGCTGAGCGTCAGCGCAGCGGTCTGGATGGTGAGTGTGTGACCGCTGTTGGTGATCTGATTCGAGAAGGCAGGCACCGGAAGTCGACGATTGATGAAGACGAATGAGGCATGATCTTCGAACTTGTTTTCGGCGGACCATTCCATGCGGATGAGCTGCGGCGTAAGGACGGTGAAGCGAGCGTTGCCGAAATGAACGACGGCGCGGGGATCGGCTACAGGGTCGTCTACCGGCTGGACCGGGTGCTCGGTTGTGGCCGCCTGCGATGTTACCTTCTGCGCTGCGGGGTGTGGAGCGCCAGCGGCATAAGACCGGGAAGAAACCAACAAAGTCAGGCAGGACGCAAGGGCCACGCTGGTGGCCGCGATCGATGCAAAGGAATGACGCATGGAGCCTCCGCTTTGTATAGTATTCGCGCCACGCGCTGGTGGCGGAGATGATCGTCCATACCGGGGCGACACCGTGGGTAGGTGGTTAACGGTCTGCGGTGCAGCGCCTCTCCTCCTGTTCCAGTCACCGTGAAGAGGACGCGTGACAAAGTCATCGGCGCAAAAGTCGTCATGCTGCGGTACGCTGCATGAGTGCTGACCATGAAGACGAGATCTGGATTAGCGAGAGTCCTGATTGCAGCATCTTTGGCCGTGTCGTCGACCGCCGGACAGCAGCCCTTTCCAGTCCTCTCGACGGTCAACGACTCGACCATTGCGGGCCGCCCCGTCGCCCTGGACGAGCAAGGAAAGCTCTTGCCATGGCCGATGCCGGAGAACACCGGTTACTCCTACTCCGCCTATTTCCTTTCCCAGTGGACGATCGTTTGGGACCAGTACAACCGCCAGAGGCTGCCGTGGTTTTACTGCTGCTTCGACTTTGACCGTACGACCTTTGAACTGAAGCCGGACCCGAGCTGGGTGAACTCCACAGGCTACCTGCGCGCGATGATGGAGGGCTTTGTCGAACGCCTGTATCCGTACACAGGTGACGCGCACACGGTCGAGTTCCTCCAGGACTTCGTCGACTACGAACTGGAGAATGGGTTGACTCCCCAGGGCTATGCGTGGTCTCAAGTTCCGTATCCCTCTGCCGATCCCGGGGCGCCGCGTTACTCCGGCTGGAGTCAGCACGGAGAAGACTATGTCGAGCCCCATGTGGTCGGTGAAGACGGCTATGCCTATCTCCGGCTCTATGAAATGACGGGCAACACGAAGTACCTGCGTGCTGCCATTCGCTGCGCCGACGCCCTCGCCAGAAACTTCCAGCGTGGCGATGCAACCCACTCACCGTGGCCCTATCGCTGCCATGCGCGCGACGGCAGCCTGAAGAACGGGAAAGGAATGTTCCCCTACTCCGCCAATGTGGTCGAGCCCATCATGCTGCTGGACGAGTTACTCCGCCTGCATCAGGGAGATACAGTCTCCTATGTCCGGGTGCGCGCGGGCGCCTGGGCATGGCTCATGCGATATCCGATGCGCAACAACGTCTGGGTGGGCTACTTTGAGGACGTCCCGGGCAGCATGGACAACATGAACCAAGTCATCCCCCTGGAGTTCGCTCGCTATGTGCTCCTCCATCCGGAGAAGGACCCCGACTGGCGCAGGCACGCTCGTGAGTTGATCGAATGGGTGAAGACCACCCCCAGGTGGCCCAAGTACATGGTGCACGGCGCGCTGGTCACGACAGAACAGGGCAACGGGAAGGAGTTCTGCTGCAACCTGCCGAACCAGTGCTGTGACAGCCACAGTTCGCGACTGGCTGCCGTCGAAGCCTTCTACTATGCCAGGACCGGAGACGCAGCCTACAAAGAGGCTGCATATCGAACCTATAACTGGGTCACCTATTTTCAGGGGCTTTCAGCCGCAGCCCACGCTCCTTTTAGCAACCAATGGTGGTTCACCGATGAATTTGCCGACGGGCCTCGACGGATGATGGACGCTTTCTGGGCCGTCCCCGCATGGGCTCCTGCCGACGAGTCGCACTTACTCGGCTCTCTCTCCGTGGTGACAAAGATTGCCTATGGAGCTGGCAGTGTCACTTACTCCACCTTCGACGCTGAATCGACCAACGTCCTTCGCCTCAACTTTGTTCCGGACTCCGTGAACGTCGGGGGAAGGCCGATCCGTCGCCGCCACGATCTCAAGCTGGAGGGCTACGTCTTCGACGATCGGTCGCGGACGCTCTCCATTCGCCACACCAGCTCCGGTAACGTCGACATTCAGGGTAAGAGCAATCAGGTACCACCTTCATTCATCACCTTTGACGACCCGCACCTTCCGGCCGGAACATCCCTCGTCGGCCAGTACCCTTCCGGCGTGATCGACTGGGGCCAGGGCGAGTGGAAGATTGGCACGCCCTTCGGCAAGTTCGGTACGTTTACCCTTCTCCTCTCAGATCCAGAAGCCCGGCGTGCAGAGTTCCATTTCTATGAGCCGCGGATCTTTCAGGGAGTGGACGTCTACAACGGAGGAGACCGCAACGCTACCTTAACCATTACTTCGGACCAGCTTCCCGTAGCTGCCTGCACGATCCAGTCGAAACAGCTGGTTCGTTGCAGGACCCTCTGGCTCGATCCGAGTTCCAGGGTCACCTTCGACATCACCAACGGCCACGACCTGCGCTTCGACAACCTGGCCTATCGTCACCCCTGACTTACCTCGAAGGAGAGGAAGAAGCCAACATCAGGGGCCTTGCGATTTCGAATTCGAGGGGGTCGACCCCTCTGGAAGTCGCAGATTCTTTGGGCGGTCCTCTTCGCGGACGCCCCTGGTGTTGACGAAGTAGTCAAGAAATCAAGTTGCCAATTGTCAGTCCTCAGCTTTTAGTCCCCAGTTGTCAGTCCCCAGTTGTTAGTCCCCAGTTGTTAGTCTTCAGTTGTCAGTCCCGGTTTGTCAGTCCCCAGTTGTCAGTCCCCAGTTGTCAGTCCTCAGTTGTCAGTCCTCAGTTGTCAGTCCAGGGGTCGGTCGAATTTTTGATTCGAGGGGGTTCGACCCCCCTTCCCTCCCTAGATAAATCTGCGACATACGGAGGGGTCGACCCCCTGGGTGTTGGCGATAAGGTAAACGCCGCATTGGTCCTCTCCTTTTTCCAGGCCCGTAATGTTCTGGCGTCGGGAAGCCAGCAATAAAAAAGGACCCGCTCGCGCGGATCCACCTGGTTCATCGTTCAACTCCAGTGTGCGGACCGAGGACGAGCAATGCAAGCAGGATCGTGGGGATGGCGAAACGGAGATAATGGTACGGGATGAGGGAAGAACTTTAAAGATCCCTGGTCCCAAAGGCGAGACCGGGCCAGCCAGATTGTTGTTAGTCCCCAGTCGTCAGTTTCCAGTTGTTCGTCCCCAGTTGCTACTCTTCGCGGAGCAGGACGAGGGGATCAACGGAGAGAGCGCGCTGCGCTGGAATCCATGTGGCCACGATACCCAGTACGGCCATCGCCAGGACCACTCCGGACAGAACGAGGGGATCGCGGGGCGTTGCCTGATAGACGACCGCAGCGAGGACGCGGGTGGCCAAAATGCCGAGGGCCAGGCCGACGGCCGATCCAATGGCCAGTAACTTCACCGCCCGGCCGAGTGCAGCCTGCAGCAGCTCCTTGTGCTGCGCGCCAAGGGCGACGCGAATGCCTAACTCCCTCAGGCGCCGACTCACCGACGCCGCGGCCATGCCAAAGATGCCGGTGATCGACAGCATGGCGCCCATCAATCCCAGGACACCCAGAGCGACGGTTGCCATGCGTGGGCCGAACAGAGTGACTTCGAGCGGCTTCTCGCGGGTTTCGATGATGACGGGCATTCCGGGATCCAGCTGGCGCAGGGTGTTTCTCATCCCGGAGGTGAGGTCCGCGGCGTTGCCGAGACCGGGACTGGCGCGCACCACCAGCGTGGTGGCCGTCACGGGCGATTGGAGGATGGGAAGAAACTGGGCCGGCTGCGGGTCTTCGGTCAGCTGGTAGTATTTGCCGTCCTCCGCGATGCCGATCACCTGAATGCGGGTTCCATCGCGCAGCTTGTAATAGCGGCCGATGGCAGCGTCGACGGAACCGAAGAGCCGGCGGCCAAATTCAGCATTCACCACGGCGACGCGCGGGGCGTTTTTGTCGTCCTGCCAGGAGAAGTCGCGTCCTGACAGCAGGGTGGTGCCGGCCGCGCGAAAATATCCTGGAGAGACATCGAGGGAATAGGCGTGGGCAGCACTATTGACTGGCCGCAGGTCGGGTGCGTTATCGCGAAAGACCATGGCGTTGCCGAGAGCCGGGTCGAAGGGCACGTTATCGGCCAAGCCCACGGCCTCGACGCCGGGGACGGTCTCGAGGGCCCTGATCATGCGCTTCTGCATGGGGGGTACACGGTCGCCGCTGTAGCCGGCCATGCCGAGGTCGGCCTGGGCCAGCATGGTGTGCTCCAAGTCGAATCCGAAATGGGCGTGCAGGGAGCGCGCGAGTCCGCGAACGGCCACCAGAGAGGAAGTGACCAGCACCGCACAGATCGCAATCTGGGTGACCAACAACAGATCGCGCACACTTATGCGTTTGCCGGCTCTGCTGCCGGAAGCCTTGATGACTTCGTACGGATTCGTGTGGAGCACCTGGCGGACGGGGACTGCGCCGAAGAGAAGACCGCTGACGAAGGCCAGCAGCAAAGCGGCCAGATAGACCCTGGCGTCGGGATTGACGGCCAGATGCATAGGCAAGCCGGCGAAGGGACGCCATGCGGTGAGGGCACGCAGTAAGACCACACTGCCGGCAACTCCGATGGCGCCACCTGCAAGCGAGATCAGGACAGCTTCGGTGAACAGGGCGCGCAGAATGCGCTTGCGCGTGGAGCCGAGGGCGAGGCGCAGAGCCACTTCGCGGGAGCGATCGGCAGCGCGCGCGGCAAAGAGGCTGCCGAGGTTGGCGCAGGCGGCGACCAGAATGAGGATGGTGAGCAACATGAGTCCGGCCAGGAAGGCCTTCACGGGCCGGCCGAGATAATCGCCGTAAAGACTGGGGCGAACCAGGGTGAAGGTCATTTTGCGTTCGTCTTTGGGATACGCCTTTTCAAGGGAGTTGCCGATGGAGTTCAGATCGGCGACGGCGCGGGCGGGAGCGACGCCTGGCTTGAGGTAGCCGATGACATCGAAGATCCAACGATCGCCGCGGGTGGTGAGGTCGTTGCCGCCGAGGGCGGGATGCTCGACCAGCGGCACGAAGCCAGCCGGATTGAAGAAGAGCAGGGTCCCGTTAAAATCCGGAGGCGCGACGCCGAGGATGGTGAAGGGATGGCGATTGAGACGGACCACACGGCCGACCACCTTGCGATCGTCCTGGAAATGGGCGTGCCAGTACTCATAGCTGAGGACTAAGTCGGGCGCGCTGTTGGCGCCATGCTCGTCGGAAGCATGGAAAAAGCGGCCCAGCCAGGGCTGGAGACCGAGCGCATCGAAGTAGTTGCCGCTGGCGTCCTCGATCCAGGCTTCGGATGGATCGCCCTTGCCGGTATCCAGGCCGACTTCATCGACAGTGAAGGCCATGAGGCTGTCGAAGGTGTGGTTGCGATCGCGGAGATCGAGATAGTCGGGATAGGACTGGTAGGAGGAGGCCTCGTAGCTATGCTGGAGCTGGTAGAGGCTGGCGGGCCGCGCCACGGGCAGCGGGCGCAGCAGGAACGCGTCGAGAATGCTGAACACCACCGCGTTGGCGCCGATGGCGAGGGCCAGGGTGAGAATGGCGGCGACGGTGAATCCCGGCGAACGGCGAAGCTGGCGCAGAGCAAGTCGAACATCAGCGCCGATTGACTCCAGGGTGGGCCATTGCCAGACTTCGCGGCTGCGCTCCTCGATTACGGTGGGATTACCGAAGGCGATGCGCGCCTGGCGTGCCGCCTCTTCGGGGCTTATGCCTTCGCGCTTCAACTGGTCGGCGCGCTCTTCAATATGGAGGCGCATTTCCTCGGAAAGATCGTCGTAGAGCTTGCGGCGACGGAAGAGGCTCGGGATCCAGTTCATGGGACCTCCATCTAGCTGGCTGAAGACTTGCCGGGGCTGAGGACGAGGACAATTCCTTCGAACATTCGTTCGAAGCTGGAGATTTGCTGCTCGAGATGGCGAAGCCCGGCGGCGGTGATTTGGTAGGTTCTGACTCGTCGATTGGTGGAGGAGAGTCCCCACTCGGCCTTGACCAGCTTTGCTTTGAGCAGGCGCTGCAGCGCCGGATAGAGCGAGCCCTCCTCAACCTGAAGGAGGTTTTGGGATCGTTGCTGGATGTGCTGGACCAGAGCATAGCCATGTGCCGGCTGGCGGCGCAGGGACTCGAGGATCATCATCTCGAGTGCGCCGGGAAACAGATCGCGGGAAGGGCTCAGTGTCATAGGCCATTTTGGTACAGGCCTAGAGTAAACAGGTATGAGGGAGTCTGTCAAACAGGAAGGTGTCTGGAGCGCGTGGAATGAACTTCAAGGCACTCCAGAGCGCTGGTCAGCCCCTTCACCATATGAGTGTGACCGATTCAGGCCTGGCTTAGCAGCTTAATCAGCAGGACGTGACCTGGCAGTCGACAGGCAAGGGCACTCCGACTGTTTTTCGGAAACGCCACTCGCCCTTGCTTCTAGTTTCCAGTGCCTGAAAGCGATACGGTCTCCAGGTTACTTTGCGCGTTTGTCAGGATCATGAGAGTCGCCGACCGCGACTTTTTCGCCGTGGGCGAAAACGTTACTTCAATCGTGCAGTTGGCATTAGGGGCGAGCGAAGCTGGGCAATTATTCGTTTCGGAGAAATCCCCCGGGTTTGTACCGGAGAGGGAAATGCTGCCGGTAAGCGGGGTGGCCCCGGTGTTTAACAGGGTCACCGCCTGCGCAGCACTGCTCGTCCCGACTTTCACCGTACCGAAGCTAAGGCTGCCGGTGCTGATCTTCGCCACGGGATCGATCACCTGCGCATACATGGGAATCGTTTGCGGCGCGCCCACGGAGTTGTCGTTGATATTCAGGTCGGCGCTCTGAGCCGAGTAGAACGCCCCGGCGGTAAAGGTCACGGTGACATTACAACTCTTTCCGGCGGCAAGCGATTTCGGACAGGAGTTGGTGAGGGAGAATTCGTTGGCGCTTCCACCAGCGATGGCGGAGACGGTGGGGTTGTTGACGGTCATTGACGCCGTGCCAACGTTATAGATAGTAACGGTCTGCGTCACGCTCGCTCCCAGGTAGGGCGTGCCGAAGTTGATGCTGTAGGTGGATAAGTGCGCAAGCGGGCCCGGAGTAACAGTGATCAGGACGGTGGCACTGACGGTCGCATAGTTACTGCTCGCCGGAGTAAGGGTCACTTTCAGTGTCTGATTTGCTCCCGTTGGCAACAAGGTGCCTGCTGCCGGCGAGTACACGAAGTTCCCCATCACTGTGCTGGTGGCATCCAGTTGGGTTGACGAGAGCAGCGTGCCGTAGGGAATCGCCGCGGGCGTGGGCCAGGTGATGGCAGGCGTGGCCTGGTTGACGGTGACGCCCACGTTGATGGTGACCGACTTATAGTCGGTGGTGTCGCTGGGTGTGAAGGTCACCGATTGCGGGCCGTTTCCGGCATTGGGGATAGTCGCCGGATAAGTGAACGCGAAGCTTCCCTGAACCGACCCGACTCCTCCGCTCAGCACAGAGGCGGAAAGAGGCTGGCCATAGGTGATGGCGGTGGCGGTTGGCGAGGTGGTAATGGAAGGCGTTGCCTGGTTGACGGTGACGCTCACGGTGCTGGTCACGGTCGAGTACTCCGCGGTATTGTTCGGCGTGAAGGTTACCGATTGCTGATTCGTTCCGGTGGGCGGAATGGTGGCCGGGTTGGTGAAGGTGAACTTACCCTGAACGGACGCGATTCCGCCGCTTAACACAGAGGCAGACAGAGCCTGGCCATAGGTGATGGCGCTGGCCGTCGGCCATGTTGTGACGTGAGAGGTGGCCTGATTGACCTGGACGTTGACATTCCCGCTGACAGAGTTGTAGTCAGTGCGATCGGCCGGAGTGAAGGTCACGCTTTCGGACTGCAGACCCACGGGCGGGATGGTGATGGGGTTGGTGAAGGCGAAGGTGCCGGAAACGACGGGGGTAGAAGCGGTGACCAGCGAGACCACATAGCCCCCGGTCAGGGTTGAGGCGGGGAGCGTCTGTCCATAGGTGATAGCACTGGCGGTTGGCAATCCCAGGATCGTGGGCGTGGCCTTATTCACCAGCACGTTGACGTTGGTCGATAGCGAGGAGTACTCGGCGGTATTCATTGGCGTGAAGGTAACGCTCACCGACTGCAGTCCCGCACCAAGAACCGCGCTGGGATTGGTAAAGGAGAAGCTGCCGGAGACCGATGCGCCGCCACCGCTGAGGACGGACGAAGTTAACGACTGGCCGTAGGTTATAGCGCTGGCGGAGGGCAACGTTGTCAAGGTCGGGGTGATCATGCCCACACTGAAGCTTTTGCTCGTCGCAGTCAGGTTCAGCGCCGGGTAGGCCGGGTTCAGCACCAGGGTCGCGGTGAGTGAGTCCGTTGCTTCGGGGGCGGTAAAGATGAGGCTGCTGAAGGTCGCCTGTCCATTCGTGATGGAGGAATTGGCCGTCGCCGGAGTTGTCGTCAGGTCGGACTTAGTATCGGTCACGCTGACGCTCGCCTGGCCGCCGGTAAACGGCGCGCCGCTCTCCTCGACGGTGACGATGGGCGCCGGAGTCATGGCCATGGTGGGCGCCGTTCCCGTCGCAGGGGGACTGGTGGTGAAACTCAGGGAGTAATTGGTCTGGACTGCGCCGACGTCATAGCACTTATTGCCGTTGTAGGTCGTGGAATTGGGGTCGCCGCGCTGGTCGGTGGTGGCGCCATTGGGAATGAGCGCAGAGGACGCGGCGCAAATGGCCGCGCTCCCAGGCAACGGGATCATTGTCGGGGTGGGGCCGCCGTAGTTACCGAGCGGGGCCAGGCTGGGGTTGCCGGAGATTGCGCCGGTGTTCGAGGTGCAGCCGTTGCAGTCGTCTTCGGTGGTGGTGCCGGTGTCGAAATTCTGGTAGTAAACGTTGTTGCTTGCGTTGAGCGTTCCGGGGTTCGGCGTTCCGTAGTTACCTATAGCGGCGCCCAAGGTTACGGCGGAGTTTCCGGAGAAGATGCTGTTGACCACCGTTAGGCTGCCTTCGCTGAACACAGCCCCGCCACTTCCCTGCGGCGCGATATTGGCGGAGAAGGTGCTGTTGCTGATTATCCCGCGGCCGAGCAGAACCATGGCGCCCCCACTTCCGTGCGCGATATTGGCGGAGAAGGTGCTGTCATTCACCGCCAGCGTGCCGCTTTCCTCGAAAATGCCTCCTCCGCCGCCTTGTCCTGCAAAGTTCGATGAGAAGGTGCTGCCTTCAACCGTGAGCGGGCCACGCGTGGAGATGCCCCCGCCCTGACCATCCACGGAATTGTTGGACAGGACGCAGCTGGAGACGGTCAGTGTCCCGTTGTTCTGGATGCCGCCTCCGCCTCCGTAGCCGCTGGCGTTGCCGTTCGCGATGGTCAGCCCGGAGATGCTGACCGTCGCGCCGGCATTGACGAAGAAGATGCGGCCCACCGTCGTTGAACTGTTCGCCGAGACAGTGACGATGCTGGCGCCGAGCCCCTGGATGGCGATCTGGCCGTTCAGGGTGGGGAGTGGCGTCAGCAGGGTGATGGTGTTCTGCGCTGTTGTGTTGGTCGGTTTAAATACTGCCGGACTGAAGGTGATCGTCCCGGCGCCGCCGCTGTTGGCATCTGCGGCCGTGATGGCGTCGCGGAGGGTGCAGCTCGATCCTGTCCCTGGGCAATTGGCCGCGTTGCCGGTTGCGTCGTCGGCTGTGCTGGTCACAACGTAGCCTGGGATGGGCGCGAAGTTGGCGGTCAGCGTCTCCGGCGCATTCATGGTGACGGTAGTCGTCGCGCTCGTCGAGCTGGCGAGGTCGCCGGGGGCGTGTGCGCCCGTCCAGTTCACGAAGTAGTAGCCGGGATTCGGAATAGCGCCGATTGTCTGCGGGCTTTGAGGCGCGTAGTATCCGTTAGCCGCCGTGCTTGCTGCGATGGTTCCGTTGGCGCCCGCTGTGACGGTCAGGTCGTAATCGGCGATGGCGAAGGTTGCCGTGTACAAAGTCGTTCCAGCTGAAGCTGTCACCTGATGGGAGATCGCGCCGCTGTCCGACCAGCTGCTCCAGGTGTATTCGATGCCGCCAAGATACTGCGGCGACGTGGTTGCGATGGTGTGCGAGCTGGGCACGCTCCAGGAAGGAGTTTGCGTGGCCGTCGAGGTTGTGCTGTCTACTGTGAACGAGAGGCCCGCGATGTTCGTCCCCACGCTTACCTGGACCGTCGCCGGGCTAACCGTGAACTGGCTGCTCTTGACGCTGATCGCGGGCTGCGTTGAAATTGCGGAATTCAGAACAAGGTACGCCGTCAGCGTGTCGCCGGTATCGGCAGAACTTACCGTCAACCCGTTATAGGTTGCGATCCCGGTCGTGGTGCTGGTGGTTGCCGAACCGCCAGCCAGCCCGCCGGCTCCCGTAAATGCCATGGGTATCGTGACCGATGGGCCGATGAACGGCGCGCCGCTTTCATCGAGGGTGACCGCCGTTTGAAAGTCGGTTCCGGCCACAATGGAGGTTGCCGGCGAGATCGGCTGCGGTTCGGTCGAGAAGATCAGAGAGTAATTCGTCTGCACCGCGCCCAGATCGATGCAGGCATTGGTTGTATAAGCGGGATAGCTGGTGTTCGTACGCGGAAAGCCGCGCTGGTCGGTTGTGGCGCCATTCGAACTGAGCGCAGAGGTCGCGGCGCAAATGGCCGCGCTCCCGGGCAAGGGGATCATGGTCGGGGTGGGGCCGCCGTAGTTACCGAGCGGGGCCAGGTCGGGGTTGCCGGAGATCGGGCTGGTGTTCGAGGTGCAGCCGTTGCAGTCGTCCTCGGTGGTCGTGCCGGTGTCGTAGTTTTGGTAGAAGAGGTTGAAGACGGAGTTCACTCCGTAGCCCGCGATGGCGGCCCCGACCGGGGCTGAATTGCCGGAGAAGATGCTGTTGACTACGGGGGAGGAGGTTGCGTTGGAAATGGCGCCGCCGGATTGACTTGCACTATTGGAGGTAAAGGTGCTGTCGCTGACGGTGAGCGGCGAAAAGGCGACGATGGCTCCCCCGGATCCGTTTCCGCTGGTCGTGTTGTTGTAGAAGGTGCTGTAGCTTACGTTCGCGGAGTCGCCACCCGCGTAAATGGCGCCTCCCCCCGCACTGGTGGCAGAGTTCGAGGAGAAGGTGGAGTTCTGGACGGCGAGTGAGCCGGCCTCAGTATTGATTGCGCCGCCCGCCACGGCGGTATTGCCGGAGAAGACGCAACTGGCGACGGTGAGGGCTCCAGCGCTGTCGATGCCGCCTCCATTGACGCTGGTGATGGCGTTGCCGTTGGCGATGGTGAGGCCGGAGATGACCACAGTGGCGGTGTAGTTGACCGTGAAGATACTGCCGACGGCCGCTGCTTTGTTCCCTGAGACGGTGACGATGCTGGCGCCGAGCCCCTGGATGGTGATCCGGCCTGTCAGTGCCGGCAGGGAGCTGGTCAGCGTGATGGTGTTCTGCGCCGCGGTGTTGGTGGATTTAAACACTGTGGGACTGAAGGTGATGTTGCCCGTACCAGCAGCGTTGGCGGCGGTAAGGGCATCCCGCAGAGTGCAGCTGGTTCCCGGGCAGTTGGCGATCACGCCGGTTGCGTCGTCGGCGGGAGTGGTGACTACGAAGCCAGGCACCCCATTCACCTGTATGCCGCTTTGACTCACGCTCGTCAGCCCGTTGATGGCCGCAGTGATGCTCTGGTTCGTCCCGGTCGTGTTGAAGGTCACCGTAAACGTCCCCGTCCCGTTGGTGATCGTCACCGGCGTCGTCACCGTCGCCGCGGTGTCGCTGGTGGTGATGGCTGCGGAGCCGGAGTACGTGGTCAGAGGATTGCCATACTGATCGTCGACAGTCACCGTTCCGGTGTGGGCTACTCCCACATAGACCGGCGAAGGATAGCCGGTGACGACCACAGAATTCGCGACCGGGGGCGCTACGTTCGTGAGCGAGAACGCCGGGCTGGTCGTTACTGATCCGGCCGTGGCGGTGACGCTGTACGGTCCGCCGGCAGTTCCGTTGGCCGTGAAGGTCTCAGCCAGCTGGCCGACGGTGCCGGTGCTGGCCGTGATGGCCGTGATGCTGGCGGTGCTGTTGGAGAAGGCGCCGCTCGGGCCTGAGCTGGGCGCGGTGAAGGTGACGGACTGGTTCGGTATGGCAACGCCAGCCGCATCGGTGACCAGCACCGTCAACGGCGTCGTGAACGCTGCGCCGGTGAGCGCGCTCTGCGTTCCCCCTGCCGCAACTGTGATGCTCGCCGGAACCTGCGTGACCGGCACGCTGCTGTCCGTGCCAGAGGCCGCGGTTCCGGAGCTGGTGTGTACCGGGTCGCCGCCGCCATACGCACTGGCCGTGTTCGACACCGTGATTGGCGATGTGGCGGGGACGTTCACATTCAGGACGATGGTCGATGAGCCGCTCGCCGCGATCGCCGTCGAAGATGTGCAGCTTACGGAGTTTGTGCCGGTGCCCGTGCACGTCCAGCCGGTACCGGAATAGCTGCTCATCGTGTAGCTGTAGGGATTGCCGTGGTTGACGCCCGATGGCAGCGTATCGGTGACGGTCGTGACGCCGCTGGTCGTGGCGTTCCCGGTGTTGCTGACTTTCAAAGTGATGGCGCCGGTGCTGCCCTGGGTCAGAGGTGACGGACTGTGGGTTGCTGCGATGCCCAAGCCTGGAGCGGGCGTGGAGGAGGTGACGTTTACGCACCAGCCATTGGCAATGCTGCCGCTGGCTCCGCTGGCCGTGGTTTTGCTGAAGAGCTCCCAGGTTCCGTTGGCGGAGTCGCCGCCGAACGCAGATAAGAATGTGGCGGTGCCCGCGGGCGCCGCGGATGTGTCGGAAGCCGGGGCCGGCGCAGCAAAGGTCAGTGCGGTGTAGGCGGAGGGCCGGAAGGTTCCGGTAACCGGCGCGGCACTCTGGGAGAGAGAGGCGCCTCCGCCATCGGAGAGGGTGAGATTGACGCCGCTGAACCCAGCCGAGCCACCGGCTCCGGCCATGGGCACAAACGCGTGTCCGGAGGGATCGACCAACAACAGGCCCCAGGCCGACAAATCGCTGCTTGCGACTCCGCTCAGCAGGAGGGTGACCCCGTTGATGGTGGTGCCGGCGCCACTCACGGTTATGACCGATGGATACGGTGACCCGGAGGCCGGGGTGCCCGCCAGGCTGATGGCGCCTGGGTTGCAGTACTGGGTGCCGTTTTGCACCGTGTGGTTCTCGACTTGCTGGGTCAGGCTCATGTTGCTGCCGGCATAACTACTGCCCCCCGTGTCGCTGTAGGCAGCCTCGATGGTGTCGTTCCCTTCCGCCGCGAAGGATGTGTCGCAAACTGCCTGCCCAGCTCCGTTGACAGGGACTGAGGCACAGTTGGCAATCGACGCGCCATTGTTGGTGAAGGCGACGACCCCTTCCGTGACCGGATTACCTCCGGAGAGGACGGTTGCCGTAAACACGACGGCGTTATTGGGCGAGGATGTAAATGAAGGATTGTTGTTGGACGAGACGGATGTGGTTGTACTGGCGAGCACCAGGCCAGTGCCGCTCAGGCCGATGCTCTGCGTGGCGCCGGTGACGTTGAGATTGTTGTCGGTCAGCACGACGGAACCTGTGATTGAGGTTCCGCTGGCGGGGATAAAGTCCACAGCCAGGCTGCAGGTACCGCCCGCGGCCAGAATGCCGGCCGACGACGAGGTCGTAACTTCGGGGCAGGTGGTCGATGCGTCGAGAGTGAAGTTGGCGGCGACGCTGGGATCGGTGCCGGTTCCGGGAACCGGGAAGGTAAGCGCGGCGTTGCCGATGTTCCTCACCGTAGCCGTCTGCGGGCTGCTGGTGCTCTGGACGCCGACCTCCGAGCTGCCGAAGCTCAGGCTGGGTGGAGTGATCACATTCAGCTCGCTGACCGTGCCGCTCGTGACGGAATTTGCCACATAGATGTTGCCGCTACCATCCAGCGCAACGCCACTGGGCTGGTTGAAACCCCCGCTCAGAGTGGTGACGCAGCTGGAGGATGCGCAGCCCGGGGTCAGCTTCTTTACCGTATTGTCGGTGTCGGTGACATACACATTGCCACTCGCGTCCACCGCGACGCCTTGCGGAGCCAGCAGGCCGCCGCTGCCGAGCGGCGTCACGCAGGCGGAGGACGCGCATCCGGGGGTCATTTCGTCGAGGAGTTGTTTGGTTTTGTCGGTGACATAGACGTTGCCGGTCGCGTCCACGGCCACATCGAAGGGCTCGCCGAAGCCGCCGCCCAGCGTCGTCACGCAGGTGGCGGACGTGCAGCCGGGGGGCATTTCTTTCACGGCAAAATAGTCGCCAACATAGACGTTGCCGGCGCCGTCCAAGGCCACATCAGATGGATCGGTGAAGCTGGCGCCCAGCGTGGTCACGCAAGTGGCGGAGGCGCAACCGGGGGGCATTTCCTTCACGGCCTGGTGGCCGAAGTCGGCGACATACACGTTGCCCGCCCCGTCCACCGCCACGCCAAAGGGCGAGAAGAAGCCGCCGCCCAGCGTCGTCACGCAACTGGAGGAAGCGCAACCGGCAGGCATTTCCTTCACGGCGGAGATCGGGGTATCGACGACGTAGATGTTGCCGCTGCCGTCCACCGCCACGTTCACGGGATTGGAGAAGCCGGAGCCCAGGCTTGTAATCGTGGGCGGGCTGAAGGCCAGTTGTGGACCGGTGCCCACGCCGTAAATGTAGGTGGTGGCGAGCACGGTCGAGCCGTTTTTGAACACGACCGCGCCCATGCGCAGGCCGGCGTATTTCGGCGCGAACTGCACGTTGACCGTGCAATTGGTGGCTGCGGCATAGGTGGTTGCGGTGCAGGTGGTGTCCGCCGCCTGGGTAAAGTCGAGGCCGGACGCGCCCTGGGTGAGCACACCGATGCTGCCGACGACTGTGCCGGAGGCGACAGTGAAGAAGATGGGCTGGGTAAAGGAAGAACCGACCGCGACCGAGCCGAAGTTCGTGCTGGTTGGCGTTGTTCCGGGCACAGCGGTTCCGCCAGGCAGGGCGCTGGCAAGGGGACCGACGGTTGTCGAGCCATTGACCTTGCCGCCGTAGTTAAAGACTGGCACGGCGCTGGCCGTGCCGTTGCCGCCGTTGGTGGCACCGCAGCAACCCGCGGCGGCCGCGCCGCCAGTTCCGGCGGTCGCGGAAAAGCCGGCACCGCTCACGTTGTCGAGGGTGACGGTGCCGAGGTTGACGAAGATGGCTGGGCCGGCCGCTGCGCCGCCGCCGCCGCCGCCGTCAGGGATCTCCGGTGCATTGCCGCCATTGTAACTACCCGTGCCCCCGCTTCCACCGGAGATGCCGCCAACTATAGGGCTGGTCCCGCCGGAAATGTTCAGGTTTACACCAGGGGACCCTCCGCCCCCGCCGCCGCCAAATCCACCATTCGCGCCAGGTGAGACCTGTCCGCCGCTGCCGCCTCCTCCGAACCCCCCGGTTCCGCTACCTGGAATGCTTATTCCGCCTCCTCCTCCTCCAAATCCGCCATCGCCGCCCACTCCATTCGAAGCGCCGTTCGTTCCAGAGTTATTGTCGGCGTAGGCGCTCCCCGCCGTACCATTGCCGGGTCCGCCACCGCCGCCGCTGCCACCCGTAGCGCCATTCCCTGGACCCGTCACTCCACCACCGCCGCCGGCTCCGCCGGAGCCTCCGGCGAAGCCCAGGCCTCCGCCCCCTCCACCCCCTCCAAAATTGCTGACGGTGCCGTTCCCGCCGTTGCCGCCGGTCACGCTGCAGTTGGAGAAGTAAATGTCGGAAAGCGTGACGACCGCGGTTGCCTGATTCACGAACAGGCCTGCTCCAAAACCCGCGCCGCCACCACCTGCGCCCAAACCACCCGCTCCGCCTGTGGCGCTGGCGTTCTGAATCTGCAGGTTTGCGATGGTCACCGCGACGTTATCCACAAAAAAGACGCGGTACTTGCTCGCGCCGTCGATGTTCACGGTACCGAACTGGCCGCCATCGATGGTCAGGTTGTAGCCGGCGATTCCACCGGGGGTCGACGCGGTGGCAAAGATCGGAGGCAGGGGGCCGCTCAGCGTGATGGTGCACGGCGCCGACGCGCAACTGAAGTCGATGATGTTCGTTCCACCTGCGGCATTGGCCGCGAGGATGAAGACTTGACGGTTCGCGAGAACCTCGATTTCTTTTCGGGCGTCTATGGCGTGCCCGACCAGGACCGCGAAGAAAAAATCCGCTGGGTGCTTTCCTTTTCAGGGCTCAATGGAAAAGAGAATCAGATCACTGGGAGCCTGCCGGGGGGGTGGAAGCAGCGCGTGGCCTTCGGTGCTGCAATCATGCATGAACCGGACATTCTCTTTCTAGATGAGCCGACCTCGGGCGTCGATCCTCTGGCGCGGCGCGCGTTCTGGACAATGATCAATCGGCTGGCCGATGGCGGCGCGGCGATCCTCGTGACAACTCACTATCTTGAGGAAGCAGAACAGTGCAATCGTCTGGGAATGATGGTTGCGGGCGAACTTGTGGCCGAGGGCACGCCGAGCGGCATCAAGAGCCAGCAATCCGGGCATGTACTCGAATTCATCGTCGACCAGCCCCAACGCGCCGCGGACCTATTAAAGAGCAAAACAGAAAACTGGCGAGTGTCCCTTTTCGGCGAGCGTCTGCATATGATCACCGACGAAGACCCTGCTGCCGCCATCGAGGAGACCACAAAGCAGCTTGAAGAGAATGGGCTCCATGTGACCAGCGCGAGAGAAATCCCCCTCTCGCTCGAAGACGTGTTTATCTCCATCGTTGAGAGAGCGCGCACTCAGGGAAAGACGGCCACCGATGACTAAGGAAGGGCTCGCATGAGGCGAATCATCGCACAAATGCGGAAAGAGTTGACACAGATTATTCGAGACTGGCGCACCCTGGCCCTCGCGCTGGCCCTTCCCGTCTTCCTGCTTCTGTTGATGAGTTCGGCGCTTTCGCTCACCGTGAACGAGCTTCCAATTGTCGTGCAGGATTTTGACGGTTCAACGGTTTCCAATAGCCTTGTTGACGCCTTCCGGGCTTCGATAACCCTGAAAGTGGTCTCGTGGCCGGTAGACAAATCCGCCGAGGAGGCCCTTGCCTCCAATGCTGCGCGAGCCGTGCTGATCATCCCGTCGCACTTCGGCCGGGACATGGCTCGCGGCGTTAACGCTCCCGTCCAGTTCCTGGTGGACGCATCGGATGCAAACACGGCCAAATTGGTCACGGCATATGCCGGCCAGATAGCAACCTCGTACAACCAGCAAGCAAGCGGAGCGCAAACAGGACCGATCCAGACCGCCATTCGGCTCTGGTTCAACCCCGGGCTCTCTTCAAAGAAGTTCTACGGGCCGGGGATATTCGTGCTTGGCATCTCGATGTTCCCGCCACTGCTGGCCGCGCTCGCCATGGCGAAGGAGGGCGAGTTGAAGACGATTCTGCAGGTTTACGTCTCGAGCATTCCCGCACACGAATTCCTGCTGGGGAAGATTCTTGCGTTCATGATAGTGGCGCTCGCGGAGTGTCTGATCATGTCCTTGCTTCTGTTCACCTACTTTGGCCTGAGCTTTGCCGGCGACCCTACGCCCGCCTTGATCGCCACCGTCTTGTATGCGTTTTGTGTTGCTGCGTTTGGAACGATGGTCGGAGCGGTCATCCCCAACCAGGCCTCGGCCTTGCAGGCGGTGGCCTTCGGCGGATTCCTGCTCGTTTTCCTGCTTTCCGGCCTGATCTTCCCTGTCGAAAACATACCGCCTGGACTCCGTTGGGTCTCAAGCCTCGTCTGGGGCCGGTATTACATCGAAATCGTTCGAGACGCGCTCTTGCAGGGTGGCGGATGGCCAGCGATGTGGTCCAAGGTCCTGATTATCGGCGCGATTGGAACCCTCTTCTACGGAATTGCATGGCACGGCATGAGAAGGATGCAGGTGAAGGCCTAAACCATGAGACAACTTTGGAGTTCTCTCTTCAGCTATCGCCTACGCGCACTAATCAAGAAGGAGTTTGCCCAGACTCGCCACGACCGCAAACTCATGTTTACCCTGATCATCCTGCCCGTTATTCAGTTAATGCTCGTAGGGTTTGCGCTAAGCTCGGCGGTAACAAACGTACCTCTCGCCATTGTCGACGATAGCCGGTCGCCAGAGAGCCGGGAACTGATTGCCACGTTGACCGAGAGCAAGAGTTTCCGCCTCGCGGGCTACTATTCCTCGGCCGACCAACTGGGAGATGCGGTGAGCCAAGGAAAGGCCGACGCCGGGATGGTGGTTCCTTACGACTATGCGCGGGATCTTCTCCGGGATCGCCAAACCACCATTCAATTCCTGCTGAACGCCACGAATGCAAACACCGCCACGATCAGCCGCGGATATGCGGAAAGCATGATTCAGAGATTCAATTCAGGGCTTCGGGCGCAGGGGATTCATGTCCGCGTCCAGCCAATCGACGGATCAAACCTCGCCCGCCGCGGCCAAGTGCAGCTTGAACCGGCGTTTCTCTACAACCCCGGTCTGGTCGACTCGTGGTTCATCGTCACCGGTGTGCTTGGATTGCTGTTGATCCTGGATAGCTCCCTTATATGCGCCGCGGCTATGGTGCGCGAACGGGAAGCCGGGACGCTTGAACAGTTGCTCATGTCCCCTGCTTCTACTTCAGAGATCATCATCGCCAAGATTACCCCGCTGTTTTTGCTGTTATTCCTGATGATGTTCTTGGCCATCGGCGTCCTCAAATTTGCGTTCGATGTTCCCTTCCACGGCAATGTTCTCCTTCTGGTTGCCGGTGGCGCACTGTGCATTTTGTCCGGCATCAGCATTGGCACTGTCATCTCCACGTTCAGTAAGTCTGCCCAACAAGCGCAGCTCACGTGCTTTTTCGTCAATCCGCCGCTTTCATCCTTGTCTGGAGCACTCAATCCGGTTGAGGCGATGCCGAAGTGGTTGCAGCCTTTCACGGTACTCAACCCAATTCACCATTTCGCAACCATCGCGCGTGGAAGCACGCTCAAGGGCAGTGGAATTATGGACCTTTGGCCGAACTTCCTCAGCTTGCTCATGATTACGCTGGTGCTTGGCTCCCTCAGTGTCTGGCGATTCCGAAAGCAGCTCAGTTGATCACGAGGTACCTTGACATGAATCATCGGAAGACAACGACGACACCAATTCTCCGGATGAGGGTACCTGCCGTGGTGCTTTGCTTGGGAACCCTGTTCATCTCGTCGCGTACGGCCCAATCGCAGCCCCCTCAAGCAACCCCGCTCCCCCTGTCTGGGCGCACTGGACAAAGCGGGTCGGTGACCGCCGTAGAGTCTCCCATTGCAGGAACGACAACCAGCGTAGATACAATCAACCCGACAGTTCAGGTCCAGGGACCCTTTTCGGGAAGCGCTTCGAGCACGGCGAGAATGCCATTCTCGGGTAAGCTCTCTCTCCGCGAAGCCATCGCGCGAGGGCTCAACTATAACCTTGGAGCTGTGGGCCAGAGCAACGCTGTGCGCCAGGCCCAAGGTCAGAGCCAGGTTGCGCGAAGCGCGCTGCTCCCAAATGCGAGCGGCTATCTGGCCGAGACTCTACAGCAAATCAGCCTCACGGCGGAAGGGCTACGCATCTCTATTCCCGGCTTTGCCATCCCGCCGACCATAGGCCCCTTCAACAATATCGATTTGCGCGGCAGCCTGACTCAATCGATCGTCAATCTGAGCGAGTGGAACAATTACCGGTCGTCGAGAGAGGTATTCCGCGCCAGCCAGTTCGCGGCGCGGGATGCGCGAGAAATGGTCGTCCTTGCGGTGTGCGGCGCCTATCTGCAAGTAATCGCAACAGAAGAAAGGGTAAAGTCCGCACACGCGCAACTTGACACAGCAACTGCACTCTTTCAGCAGACACAGCAAAAACGTAGTGTAGGACTGGTGCCCCAAATCGATGTCGACCGGAGTGAAGTTGAGAAACTTACGCAGCAACAACGAGTCATCTCGCTCGAAAACGAAGTGGCCAAGCAGAAGATTATTCTGGCCCGAATAACTGGACTGCCTCCAAGCGACCAATACGACCTTACCGATGACGTTCCCTTCATGGCTGCTCCGGATCTCAGCTTCGAGGATGCGCTCAAGCAGGCGTTTGAACGTCGCACGGATATTAAAGCGGCGGAAGCACAGATTCACGCCGCCGAACACACGCTTGCCGCTGCTCGCGATGAGAGATTGCCCTCGCTCACGGTCAATGGCAACTACGGAGAAATCGGAACAAACCCATCGCAGGTACATACGACGTATTTTGGCGCGGCCACTCTCAATGTTCCGATTTGGCTGGGAGGCCGTACGGAGGGAGAAATCACAGAGGCAAAGGCCTCTCTGGCTGAACGGAGGGCAGAACTCGAAGATACCAGGAGCCAGGTAGAGAGCGATGTCCGTAATGCGTTCCTCGATCTTCAAGCGGCAACGAGTCAAGTGGAAGTGGCCAAGAGGAACCTTCAGGTAACAAGAGAAACCCTGGAACTGACGCGCCAGCGGTTCGATGCCGGTGTGACTGACAATGTTGAAGTTGTGCAGGCCCAGGAGACTCTAACTTCCGCCGAGCTCGACGTGATCAACAGCGTGTTCGCCCACAATGTGGCAAAGCTCAGCCTGGCGCGATCAATCGCAAGCGCGGCCGATAGTCTGCAGCAGTTCCTGAGCCTTCAATAGCGGTCCCGCTCCTCGTCGGCCCCGTTGATTTGTTCCTTGAAACTTCTGACCCTAAAGGTAACAAAGTCAAGAACTCCCGAACGGTCCGGCACCCGTAGATTGGCCTTGCATTCTCAGTTAACGCAAAATCGCCAAATGCACTCACCGACCAATGCTGACTTCTCCGGTGTTCGAAAGGCCAGCGAAAAACTTTGGCAACTTCGGGCAAAATTGACCTCCGATGTGCGATGAGTGGACATCATTGGTCAAACCGATAGCACGATAGATAAGAAGTCTTGGACTCCCCCGAATAGCGGCCGTATGGTGTGGCACATGACGGCACGAAACCCAGCCGTCGGAGGTGCCAATGAGGTTTCCGCTAACGTCTCCCACCCGGCGCAGAATCTTCCGCTGGAAGGTTCCGCGCCGATTTCGCCAACCTGTTCCCCTTCTAACGCTCATCCTCTTGGTCCCGGCTGTGGCGTTCGCGCAAAGCGGATCCCCGTTTGACACTGGATTCACTGCCCTTCAAAACCTGTTCACCGGAACCATCGCGAAGGTGGCCAGCCTCATCGCGATCGTGATCGGCGGCTATCAGTTCGCTCATGGCGAACCAGGCGCGAAGAAGGCTCTCGCCGGCGTCGCCGCAGGCTCGGGCATCGCCGTGCTCGCCGTTAACGTTCTCAGCTGGCTTTGGGGTATCTAAGCACTTCCCGATTCAACGCCCAATTCCTTGGCTCTAACCGTTCGAGTGCGAGGGGCAAAGATGCAGACAAACACCAAAACCCTCCGTAAAAACCGGGTCTACAAAAGCCTGCACAAGCCCCTCACGTATCTGGGCGTTGAGCGCACGCTCTTCTACTTCGTCTGCGTGGGCGCTGTTGGCGCTTTCAACCTCTTCAACAGTCTGCTCGCAGGTGTGGCTGTCTTCATCGGGGGCTTCATTTTCGGCCATTGGGTAACGAACTGTGATCCTGCCTTTCTGCAGATCCTTGCCAAGTCTGAGAAATACAAGAGCCGGTACGACGCGGCGAAACAGAACCTTCCGCGCGTGAAGGTGGTCTGATGTTGAGACTCGATCGAATCGTCAAACCGTGGAAGGAATCGGCGGCCCTCTGTGACCACATCAACCTGTATGGCTTCTGGAATGACACGACGTTTCTGACGAAAAGCGGCGACCTCGGCGTGGTCCTAGCCGTTACTGGCGTCGATTACGAAAGCCTCGACCGCGGCGATCAGGAATACGCCGTAAAGCGGCTGGAGGCCGCACTTAAATCCTTTGGACCTGGCTTCCACGTCTACCAATACCTTTTCAAGACCAACCGGCCGGAAGTTCCTTTCGCCCGCTACGAGGACCCTGTGGTGCAGACTGCAGTAGATCAGCGGCAACGGTTCTTTGAAGAGAAGGCCAATCGTCTCTTTCAGATCGAGATCTTCTATTGTGTCCTGCTCGAGGGCTCCAGGTCGAAGTCCGGTCTCCGCGCTGCATTCGCGCAACTTTTCCGTGACCCGGCCGGCGCCGTGAACGAGCTGAAGACGCAGTTCACCAACAACGCCATGAAGACGCTCCTGCGAGCACAGATCGAGCGCGACCTCGCCCAGCTTGAAGAACGCGTACAGGCGTTCGTCCACCAACTCGACGATCTCGTGCGGATTAAGGTTCTAAACAGTCGAGGCCAGTTCCACCTTTTTCGCCGATTGTTCAACTATGACGAGTGGCGGATCGCCGGCGCGTCGAAGCACACCCAATTCCTCGACTATCAAGTAGCGAATTCAGACATTGAGGCAGAGCGCAACCATCTGCGCGTTGGGGATCATTTCATCCGGGTTCTGACGATGAAGGAGGCGATCGGCGAAACGCGGCCCTTGGTGCTCGATTCTCTGCTGAAGATCGCGACCAACTTCACTGCCGTCACAGAATGGGTGCCCCTCTCGCAGGGCAGAGCTCGCAAGGAAGTCAATAAGCGCCGCAGGCATTTCAACATCTCGAAGACCGGATTCGTCTCGCAGCTTGGAAACGATCCAGGACAATCGAATCCGCGCGATGTGCTCGTCGACGAATCGAAGCAGGCTGACATCGAAAATCTCGGTGACTGCCTGCGCGCCCTTGGCGACGGCCAGCAGGTTGGCGAATTTTCATTGACCATCGTGCTCTACGGCAATGACCGGGTTGTCCTTGACCAACGCGCGGCGGAATTCGCCGGAGTCTTCACAAGCGCGGATGGCAGTCTTTTCGCCGAGACGTATAACCAGCTCAACGCCTACTTCGCCACCATGCCGGGCGGCTACGCTTTCAATCTGCGCCGCATGTATCTCCTGAACTCGAACTATGCGGACCTGAGCTTCTTATTCACGATTCTGCCGGGCGAGAAGGTGAATTCCCATCTGGGAACGGAATACCTCGCGGTACTGGAGACCGACAATAGCACTCCGTACTTTTTGAACCTGCACAACGGCGAGGTGGCCCACACGCTGATTCTCGGCATGACGGGCAGCGGGAAAAGCTACCTATGCAACGTGCTCTTACAGAGTGCACAGAAATACGCGCCGTTGACCTTCGTCTTCGACATCGGCGGCAGCTTCCAGTCGCTCACTTCGATCTTTGGCGGTTCCTACCTGAATGTCGGCCAGGAGGCGAGGGATTTCACGATCAATCCCTTCTCTTTGCCGCCGACGAAGGAAAATCTGCAGTTTCTGTTCAGCTTCCTCCGCGTCCTGATCGAAGGCAACGACGGTCGATATCGGCTCGATTTCAAAGAGGAACGCAGGCTTTGGGATGCCATCGAACGCGTGTACGTGCTGGAAGCCAGCCAGCGCACACTCTCCAACTTCGTGAACATCATTGGCGAAATGAAGGAACGGTTGCACCGCTGGACGCGCGCAGGCCAGTATGGATTCCTTTTCGATAATGCCCAGGACACCCTGACGTTCAAGCGGTTCCAGACCTTCAACTTCCAGGGATGGGGCGAGTCACCCGAGGCGCTGGAGCCCTTGTTGTTCTACGTACTCCACCGTGCCAGCAACGAAATTGCTGATCCGGGGAAGCTCGCGGCATTCAAAATCTTCCTGCTCGACGAAGCATGGCTCTTCATCCGCAACGAGACGATCCGCAACTACGTGGTCCAGGCGCAGAAAACCTGGAGGAAGCTAAACGGCGCAATGGTTCTGGCAACACAGTCCATTAAGGAACTGCAGGAGTCGGGCATGTTGCACATCGTCTCCGAGAGCTGCCCGACCAAGATCTTCCTCGCAAATCCGGAGATGGATCGCGATGTGTACCGCGAAGCATTCCATCTGAATGACACGGAACTCGATCTCATTTCGGGCCTTGTTCCACCCGGGCAGATGCTTATCCGCAAAGCGCAGTCATCGAAGAAGGTCCATCTGAATGTCGATTCGGTGACGCACTGGATGGCGACCAACAATGCGCGCGACAACCTGAAGAAGCGCGACTACTTCGAGCGCTTCGGCGTTGCCGAGGGGTTGCGCCGTCTCGCTACGGAGTTTCCATTCTCGCCGCGGACACCTGTCGTGGCGCCATCCCCAAAACTCGAAGGAGTCACGTTATGAGCAGCAAACTCGTCTTATTCGTCGGGCTCGCGCTGGCCTTTGCTCCGCTCGGAGCCAGCGCGCAGGATGCTTCGGCACGGAGCGTCCAGTATCACTCGCAGGACATCGTACCGATCCACGCGAAGCTCAAGTACACAACGCTCATCGAAGTTCCGGCGACCGAGAAGATCATGGAAGCCGCGACGGGCGACAAGGACTTCTGGGTCGTGGATGTGGTGGGCAATTTCTGCTTCGTGCATCCGGCGAAGCCGGGCATCAGCTCGAATCTCAACCTCATTACCGACAAAGGGAACATCTACAGCTTCACGCTACAGGACGTGTCAGGTACATCGGCGACGCCGGACCTCAAGGTGATTGTCGAGCCCGCTGACCAATCTTCCATCGTCGCGGCCAGCGGTCCCCCGCAGTTCGTGCCGGCCGCGCAACTCGAGCAGTCGAAGCAGCAGCTCGCCGCGGTCGAAGCCCACATCGCCCAGGCCGTGGATGAGTACAAGAGCGCCTATCCGCTGTCGCTCAAGTTCGATTACAGCTTCCAGGCCAATCAGGCGCCTTTCGACATCGAGGCGATCTATCACGACGACAAGTTCACCTACATCAAGACCGACGCGCCGGAGAAGTTCAGCGTGTACGAGATGCGGGATGGCAAACCTAACCTGATCACCTACCAACTCAACCACGGTACCTACATCATCCCGAAAGTGATGGATTCGGGTTATGTCGAGTTGGGCAAGAAGAGGCTGGAATTCACGCGCAAGGGATGAATGGAGGCGAGTATGCCGGAACCGATTGCCAACTCTCCGAACCAGTTACCGGACGAACCCGAGTTGCGCCGCCGGGACCAGGAACCGAAGGGCGTGCTCCAGAAGAACCTCAAGCCACTGCTCTATCTCGGTGCGGCGTTGCTGGTGATTGTTGCGGCGATCTTCAGCGGGTCCGGCAGGAAGACGCCTGCTCAGAAGGGGGCCAATTCGCATCAACCGCCGCAGCCGATGCTCCAGGACAGCACGGACAACAACGTGCAGGACCTCAGGAACCAGGTCGCTGCAGCGCAGCAGAAGGCGGCGCAACAGGCTGCGAATTCGTTGCCCTCGCCAGACCCCTCGCTCACAATTGGGGCACCCGCGCAGCAAGCCGCAGCTAGTCCCTACGGCCCAACGGGTCAGCCAGCACCCTGCGTTCCCGGCCAGCCGTGCGCACAACAGGGCGAATATGCGCAGCAGCAGCTTTCCCCGGCGGCCCAGGAGGAACAGCAGCTCGCCGCCAAAGATCGGGAACTCGCTTATGACGCCCGCTTCGCCTCGAATCTCGTTTACGCGCGCCAGCCCGATTCTCAGGCGCAGCAACAGCCGCCAGTTCCGGCAGAGGATATGGGTGCCTCCGGTCGCGTGCGGAGCGCGGACGCCTACGGCGCCGCGCCTAGCCAGACCGCCAGCTCTCTTATCGCGCCGCGAGCCGTGGGCGACTCACCCTCGACTCCAGCGGGGCAAACCGCGGCAGAGCGCAAGCTGGAGGTCAATATAGACGCAGCTATGGGCCAGCCTTACGTGATTTATGAGGGAACGGCCCTGGACACGATCCTGATGAATCGCCTTGACGGTGATGCCGCCGGCCCGGTGAAGGTGCTGGTGTCGAATCCCGTCTACTCGCATGATCGCCAGCACGTGCTCATCCCCGAGGGGACGATCGTGTTGGGCGAGGCGAGGAAGATCGGCTCCGCGGGCTTCGGCCAGCAGCGGCGCGTGGCCGTGGTCTTCCACCGGCTGATTATGCCAGACGGCTATTCCGTGGACCTCGACCAGTTCCATGGCCTCGCCCAGATTGGCGAGGAGGGCCTGAAGGATAAGGTCGATAATCACTACCTCCAAATCTTCGGAACCTCGATTGCGCTGGGCATCATCGCGGGCGCCGGCGAGATCGAAGGGGGCGGCGGCACCATCACCACCAACGGCTCCCAGGCGTTTACGAATGGTGTTGCCTCCAGCGTGTCGCAGTCGGCGACGACCGTCCTCGACCGCTTCATGCAGATTCCACCGACCATCACCATCCGCGAAGGCCTTCGGGTTAAAGTCTATTTCACGCAGGATATGTTGCTGCCCGCGAACGAGAACCACACCATCCCACAAACCTACTAAGGAGCCCATATGCCCAGAATCGCCACAGCTGTATTGCTGTTGTCCACCCTGCTGGTACTTCCCGGTTGCAAGAAGCATGTAGCTTGCGATCCCGCCGATTCAGAGGCCGTCTGCAAAGGCTTCCAGCAGTGCCTCCGGTCAGATACGTCGGCCGAGGTCTGCCGGATGGCAGAACAGGACGCCAACAAGATCGAAAAGGGCAATAAACACTAATCACCAGGGAGATTCCCCATGAACCGTATCGTTCTCACTCTCGCCGCCATATTTTCCCTTGTAACAACCACAGTCGCACATGCTCAGTTCGGGTCGGGCATCGTCTACGATCCGACCCAGTCCGCCCACGCCTTCACCCAGATCGAGAATGAAGGCAAATCACTCGAGAATCAGGCTCAGCAGATCGAGAACGGCCAGCAGATCTTCACCAACACCCTGAAGATCGCGTCCGCGGCCATCCAGACGTACAACACCGTCCAACAGCAATACAACCTCTATCGCGAGATGACCCTTGCGCCGCGGATGCTCTATTCGCGGTTTCTATCGCCTACGACCGACCTGAGGATGCTCGAACAAATCTCGAACACCTACGGCAATTCGATGGGATGGCTGAATTCTGCAAATACCGGCAATGGCGCCGCCGCCTCCTGGCAACAGGTAAGCGTCCCGCATACCAGCAATATGATTCCCGGTTACGGCAGCGCCAGCGTTTCCGGTCAGCAACAGATTGCAGCCCAGGGAGCGACGGTGGATCTCGGCGACTCCGTCATGAGTAACAACCTCGCCGTGCTGGGCACGATCCGGGCGAACCAGACATCGAGGCAGACCGACATCGCCAACCTCGAAGCCGCCACACAAAGCCAGGATCCGGGCCAACAGACTGTCATGGCCGAATTGCAGCGGATCAACCAGGCCCTGCTCCTGCAGTTGCGCACCATGCAGGATGCAAACCAAATCAACGCCAATCTCGCCCTTCAACAGATCGTGGCGCAGAAACAGCAGCAGGACAGCCTCAAGGCTGGATTTCAAGACGCCGCGGTCTATACGAACACCTACCAGGTGCACGTCGCGCCGGCCTACAACGGCGGCGCGCAGGCCCTGACTTACTGAACATCAATTGACGAGCGCCGAGGTGACGTATGGGAGTGCTGAATTGGATCACCCAGGGATGCGATGCTCTGACCAACACCGCATCCCCCACAATCGACGCATTGGGCCTTCGCATCTGCATCGCGCTTGCCACCATCATGCTCGTATGGTTCGGCGTTCAGGAGTCGCTTGCCTCCGCGCACGGTGGCGCTGGCTTCAACATGGGCAGGTTCATCAGCTTTTTCATGCTCATCACCTTTGCCTATACCCTGGTCAGGTTTTACGACACCAGCATCCCCGGCGTCGGCCAGTCATTCCGCGGCTTTATCAACGGCGGCGCACAGTATCTTGTCTCGGTCATCAGCAGCGACAGTATCACGACGATTCAGAACACGCTGAACCAGGCGCAATCGACGGAGGGCCCGGGAATGGCGAAGGCCGTCATGAATCCCTATTACGCCATCGTCTACGTCATCATTCAGGTCCTGATTGCCGTGTTTTCCGCCGTAGTGAGCGCCATTGTCGCGTACGGGGCCATCGCCAGTGCGGTCATCGGCCTGCTCGGACCGGTTTTCATCCCGTTTCTTGTCTTCGACAAGCTGGAGTTTCTGTTTTGGGGTTGGCTCAAAGCATTCATCGGATTCTGTTTCTATAAGGTGCTTGCTGCGGCCGTGCTGAGCATCCTGGCGCATTTGCTGGCGCAATATTACACGGAGATCGTCAACTTCGCCGATCCGGGAACCATGGTGCAGGAGCTTCCGCTCCTCATTCTTCTGGTCCTGGTCAACATCTACATACTCTTCAAGATTCCGGCCATGACCATGAGTATCTTCTCAGGTTCCGCCGGCGGTCACGGCGGCGGATTGGGCCTCGTCACAGCAGCGATTCTACGGGCGATCTAGGCAGGAGGCATCCACACCATGAGCACCAGCACAAAGCCATCAACCGAGATCACCCGCGCCGCGGAACGCTACCTTGAACAGTACGGCGATCCGCTGGTGATGAACACCTGGCTGAAGGTCACGATTCTGGTGCTGGCCGTTGTCTGCACCGCCCTCGCTGTCCTTCTCTTCCGCGGTCAGATGGCGCTTGTCAACGTCCACCCGCTAATCGTGCGCATCAACGACGTGGGCCGGGCCGAAGCCATCGACTATCGCAACTTCCAGTACCGGCCCCAGGAAGCCGAAAACAAGTATTACCTGACACGCTGGGCGGAACTCTATTTCAGCCGGAATCGCTTCACCATCGAGAGCGATCAAACCAGCTCCCTCTACTTCCTCAATGGCGACGTCCAGCGAGCGGTCATCGATCAGGAACGCAGGGACAATGTTATTGCCAATTACGCCAAAGACAGCTCGCTCCCGTTCGTCGATGTGGAAGTCAAAAGCGTCATCCTCGACGACCTGGGCCAGTCGCCGTATTCGGCACGCATCGAGTTCCAGAAGATCTTTACCAATCCCTCGGATCACACCGAGCTCAGGCGGGAGCAATGGACCGCCAGCGTCACCTACGTCTTCCGCGAGACGGTCAGGAACAACGAGCTGGCCGTGAACCCCCTCGGTTTGACCATCGTCCGCTTCCGGGCCGACCAGGCGTTCGAGTAGACGAAGCCACTTCCCATACGAGGCAGTCTTCATGTCCCTACAAGGCTCTCATGCACGGCCGGCACGCCCTTCGACTCTCCGCCGCATACGCCATCTTCAGACGGAGCGGTGCGAGGCTCGTGGACGATTTCCTCGGCCGTCTCTCGTACGGGTGGCACAGAGGCGATTCCGCATTGTGCAGTGTGGCGTTGGCGCAACCGGGAAGCCTCTCGCTATGCGATCCATGAAGCGGTGGCCTTCCGTGTCTCTCCCATGCTTGTCCGGTCACACGCTTCGGGCCTTTTCCGGCGCCCGGCGGCACGTCGCCGCTCTGCTTTCCGGACTCCTCTCCCAAAGCAAGTTTGGGCCCCTGCTCCAGAAAGCGCGGCTCGGCACTTGGGAGCCGGGCCTCTCGCTCAGGCTTCGCCAATGGGTGACCCGGCCAATCCGGGAATTCAACAACGGAGACTTCACCATGTATCAGAACCGCATCACGCTCATCGGATTCCTTGGCAAAGACGCCACCGCCGTAACCACCACCAACGCGAATTTCACCGCCCTCTCGCTTGCCACCAAAAGCTCGTACAAGGACAAGACGACCGGCAAGCACATCGACCACACCGAATGGCACCGCTGCATCGTCTGGGGCAAGCTGGCCGAATACGCGAAGACCCTGAAGAAGGGCGCCCATCTGTCCGTCGAAGGCGAGCTGAGGACCCGCGAGCGCGTGGACAAGAAGACCGGCCAGAACGAGCGCGTATGGGAAGTGCGCGTGGCTTCGATCCTGAAACTCGACCGCGCTGAGAAGGTCAGCCCGGAAGAACAGGCGGACAACGATCTGAACCCCGAGGAAGAGGCCGCATAGGCCCTTTCTCTTCACTCGCGGAAGCCCGGCAGCACGCTGGGCTTCCCTTGCTGTGAGATTCCCGACATGAGCTTCGAGTTGATCCTTCCATTCCTCCGCCCCATCGAGCCGCTGCTGCTCGATGAAAGCATCAGCGAGATCATGGGCAATCCCGATGCGTCGTGGTGGTATGAACGCGACGGCATTGTGTGCCGGGAGTCGTCCGTCTCCTTCGACGCCGGCAGACTGCGCACCGGCCTCGAAGTCATCGCCAACCAGCTCGGCAAAAAGCTCGACGAGGACAACCCGCTGCTCCACGCGCAGCTCCCGGACGGAAGCCGCCTGGCGGCCGTCATTCCGCCGGTCGTGCGCCCCGCGCCGGCGCTCACCATTCGCAAGTTCCCCAGCCGTCATTACACGGTCGACGACCTGATCGCTCGCGGCACGCTCACCCGGCCGCTTGCCGACCTTCTTGCCGCGCAGGTTCTCAGCGGGAAGACGCTCCTCATCAGTGGTGGCACCTCTACGGGAAAGACCACCGTGCTCCGCGCCCTGGCAACGGCAATTCCCGACGATCAGCGCGTCGTGGTCATCGAGGACACTTCGGAGCTCCATTTGCAGAAGCCGAACCTGCTCTCCGTCGAGTGCCAGACCGATACCTTCAAGGCCAGCATTACGTTTGACGATCTGCTGAAGTCCGCGCTCCGCTGGCGGCCCGACCGGATCATCCTGGGCGAAGTGCGCGGAATCGAGGCACGCACCCTGCTCGATTCGCTCAACACCGGACACACAGGATCGCTCGCAACGATCCACGCGAATTCGGCGGCAAAGGCGCTTCGCCGCTTTGCCAATCTCGTTCTTCGCAGCCACTCACAGGCCAACTTCGAGGACGTCGAAGCGGAGATCGGCGAGGCCGTCGATTACGTGGTCCATGTAGAGCGTGAGCCGGGTCGCCGTGTGATTCGGGAAGTTCTGCGATTGAAGGACTACGACCGCCGCACCCAGCAATACAAATTCGAGACCGTGTACGGGCCGGATTCATTCCTCAATTCACAACACAACTCCAACGGAAAGGACACACCCCATGCCATTGCTTGAAATCATCCAGACCCGCCAGATCACGGCCAGCATCCGGCTCGACGAGCCGACCGCCGCTCTCATCGATCAGTACGCTGCATTTCTGCACGCTTCCGCAGATGAAGTTGTGGACAAAGCGCTGTGCTACGTCTTCGCGAAAGACCGCGACTTCCAGGACTTCCTGCGGAAACCTGCAGCCGCTCATGTTCCAGAGAGCCTTCGCGTCCGCCGCGCGCCGCAAAACGGCGCCTCTGCGGAGCCTGCCAACGGCGCTTCGAAACCCAGCAATCCTACGGAGGCCGGCAATGGTTCGCGCCCGCGCAGCTAACCGTATCGGTGCCAGCAACCCGTTCGGTGCTGCGCACCGGGTGTATTTCGACACGTCACCCCCAACCGGGTTGCTGCAAAGCTACCGGAGACCGCGTTGATGTTTACAGATGTTAACTTCCGCTGCGGCAGCAACTTTCGCTGCATAGCGTGAACGCTGGTAAACGCGCGTTACGTTTGCTAACGGAAACAGCGGCAGCCAGCGACGCCGCGTAAACACGTTGAAGCGAAAGAGCTTCGCGTGAGTTTGTAAGATCTCGGTGTTTAACGGCCAAAACGTACGTCAGAAGGGAGGTTCCCCTTGAACGCCATCCAGCCGACAACCCCAGGGGGTAGCAAGGCGACTCCGACCGACGAAAGCAAATCCGGCTTTCGCACCAAAACCATTGCCACGCGGGTAACTCCCGACGAGCTCGCCGAGATCGAAAGCGCCGCCGAAGGCGCAGGTCAGGCTCTCTCCGAATGGCTCCGCGAGACCGGTTTGCGTGCGGCGCGGCAGCAGCCCGCCGACCCCATTGAACTGCTGCTCGCCGAGGTGTGGGCAGTGCGATACGCGCTGATTAACCTCTTCCATGCGGGTGCTCAGGCGACGGCGGAAGGCAAAGCATTGCTGCCAGAATCGATCCTCAATATCCGAGATCGGGCCGATGCTCGCAAGAGCGAACAGGCCCGCAAACTGCTCGCGGAATTCCTGGCTTCGACGCCCGCGAAAGGGAGCGGACGGCGATGAATTGGCTGCGGATTCCGAAGTGGGTTCGATGGCTCACCGCGCTTGCAATCCTGCTCCTGGGCGGCACGCTTTGGATCTGGTCCAGGCTGGTTTGGACGCCAGTACAACGCTATTACATCGGAGCCTATTGGGAGTGTTCCTGGCCGGGCGCCGATCCGGCTTCCTCAGTCGAAGTCCGATGGATTTACAAGACCGCAGCGGGCGAAAAGCCGGAGCTTGCATCTGAGGACGATGCCATTTCGGCGACGGATGCCGACGGCAAAGTCGGGACGGAACTCTCGCCGGCAGCACGGCAAGCGGGCTGGACCGGCCTGACGGAGGGGCCGGAAGAACGGCTTCGGATCGCGGCGCTCAAGCCCGTACTTGAGGTGCAATTCTTCGAAGGACAGGATTTCTGGATCATGGTTCTGATGCCTCTGCTTTGTGGCCTCTTGCTGTACTGCTTTCTGCTCATTGTGTGGGCCAACTATGAGGACTGGATCGACTGCGTACCGTGGCCTGAGGCATGGATTGAATGGGGCGAGTCCATCCAGAAGTTGTTTCACGAATACTGGAACGAACTGGGCAGAATTCAATTCAGACTGCCCGAATTACAGAGGTATTGGGTGCGAAAAGTTCCTGAAAAAGGAGCGCCCGCCGCACCAGCCTCCGCACCCTTGGAGCCACCACAAAAGCCCCCGCAAGTTTCATTTTTGCCCCTTGGCCCCACTCATGGGATGCGGAAACCGGGCTTCATCTGGAGCAAGAAGGATGAGATCGAGTGAAAGGAAGACCGACCGTAAGACGGAAGTGAACTAACGATCCATACATCCGGCAGCCGTCTCGCCGGACCATCGAGGAGTACTCCCCATGCTCACCATATCGAAACCGTTGTCGGCCAGTCAGGCGCGCATGTACCACGCGAAAGAGTTCGCCTCACAGCAGCAGAACTACTGGAGCCGTGATCAGCAGGGCCGTAGCGAATGGAAGGGCAGGCTCTCCGAAGAATGGAAACTCGCAGGTTCGGTTGCGGCGGAGCACTTCGCCAGATTGACCGAAGGCCGGCATCCATACACGCAGGAACAACTCGTCCGGCACCAGGTTTCGCGGACCTACGAGGGAAAGAATGGAAAACAGATCACCAGCGTCGAACACCGTGCCGGGTGGGATGCCACATTCTCCGCGCCGAAGTCGGTATCGATCACTGCTCTTGTGGGAGGCGATAATCGGGTGCGGCAAGCACATCGGGAGAGTGTGCGGGCGGCGCTCGCCGAGCTCGAACAGTACACGCAGGCGCGGATTGGCAACGTCCACGCACCGGAGACAACGGGCAAATTTGTCGCGGCGACCTTTGAGCACGACACGGCGCGCCCCGTTGACGGGTACGCGGCACCGCAGTTACACACCCATGCCGTGATCTTCAACGTGACAGAACGCGACAACGGCCAGACGCGCGCCTTGCAGCCGCACGAGATCTTTGTTTCGCAGCGCTACGTCACTACAGTGTACCGATCGGAACTGGCATTGCGCCTCGAGAAGCTTGGCTACGAACTGGAGCGCGGCAAGCATGGTCAGCCGGAAATCCGCGGCTACACGAGGGAGTATCTGGAAGCCTCCAGCCCGCGCCGGGAGCAGATCAAAGACCATCTCCGTGAGCAAGGAATTGACGGGGCCGCAGCGGCGCAGATCGCCGCGCACCACACACGCGACAGCAAGGAACTGCTGTCGCAGGAGGAAGTCTTGCGGCGACATAAAGAACTTGCCGCGGGGTATGGGAATCAGGCCGACCGCGTTGTCGCACAGGCGCGAACGCATGGGCAATATCAGACGCGAGAGCCGGAGATGCAGGCGCAGCGAGCCGTGACCTGGGCGCGGGATCATGTCTTCGAGAGATCGGCGGTACAAGACCGGCGCGCGATTCTTGAATCGGCCCTTGCGCGCGGCATGGGAGAAACCACGTATGCCAGCATCCGACAGGAGTTCGAGCGCCGGGTCAGCACAGGCGAATTCCGCGAAGTTGCCAACAGCGGCTCAGGGCAGCAGTTCACGACCTCAGCGATGGTGCGCATGGAGCGCGAAGTCATTAACCGGATGAAGGAAGGCAACCAGCGCGGCTATGGCGATCCCATGCTGGTTTCGCCGCAGGTACGCATCGCGACCGAAGACCGGCACCAGGAACTGAGTGCTTCGCAGCGTCAGGTTGTGGACGGCATTCTCATTTCGCGCGAGAAGGTTGTCGGCCTAGACGGCGTTGCGGGCGGGGGTAAAACGACCGCTTTGTCTGTTATCCGCGAAGGTGCGGAGGCAGAGGGATACCGTGTGGAGGGTTTCGCGCCTACGTCGCGCGCGGCGCAGAAACTCGCCGAGGCGGGCATGGAAACTTCGACGCTCCAGAAGCATCTGGCGCGCGGTGAGCAGCCCGACACAGGCGAAAAACGCCTGTACGTGCTCGATGAATCCTCGCTGGCATCCACCCGCCAGATGCATGACTTCCTCAATCGGCTCCATTCGAATGACCGTGTGTTGCTGGTTGGCGATCGGCGGCAGCATGAGGCAGTAGAGGCCGGACGGCCCTTTGCGCAGCTTCAGGAAGCAGGCATGGTGACGGTTAAGCTCGATGAGATCGTGCGCCAGAAGGACCCAGAACTGAAACGTGTGGTCGAGCAGCTTGCACGTGGCGAAATACACGAGGCGGTCCGGAGCCTTGACCAGCAGGGCCGCGTCCATGAGATTCCCGACCACGACGAGCGCATTACGGCAATTGCGAAAGAGTATGCAAATTCGCCGGAGCGCACTCTGGCATATCCGCCGACAATCGCTCCCGCATCGAAATCAACGAGCGCATCCATGCGGAGTCGCAGAGCCGGGGTACGGTGAACAGCGCAGAGCACCACGTCCGAACGCTGATGCCCCGCCAGGACCTCACCGGCGCGGATCGCACCTGGGCCGAGCGGTACGAAGTAGGCGACGTGCTGCGCTATTCGCGTGCATCGAAGGAAACCGGTATCGGCAGGGGCGAGTATGCACAGGTGAAAAGCATCGATGCCGCCACCAATCGGCTCACCGTCGAATTGCAGAACGGCACCGAACGAACATACGACCCGCGCCGGCAGCAAGGTGTGGCAGTCTTCCGGGAAGAGGTGCGTAGCTTCTCTGAGGGCGACCGCATCCAGTTCACCGCGCCCGCAAACGATCTCAAGGTGGCCAACCGTGAATTGGGGATTATCGAGAGCATCAGCGATGGACGGATGAGTTTGAGGATGGACAGTTGCCGCGCCGTTGAACTCGATCCAAACAGACACGTGCATCTCGATTATGGCTATGCTGTTACCAGCCATTCCAGCCAGGGCCAGACCGCTGACCGCGTACTGATTTATGTGGACACTGAACTCGGAGCGGGAGACCTGCTCAACAGCCGCATGGCGTACGTTGCCGTCTCCCGCGGCGCGCACGATGCCCTGATTTTCACGAACAACGCGTCGGCGCTGGGACAGCAACTCAGCCGTGACGTGTCGCGGCTGAGTGCGCATGTACCGGAACTCAAGCCCGAACAGAACATCGCGTCTCAGAAGAGATTCACAAGTCGACCAGCATAACCCGTGTATCGTCCTCGGCATTGGCATTTAGAAATTCTGCCTGCCCCAGATCCATGGCAGCATAGCGCGGGCGCAAACCCTGTCAAGGCCGGCCTTTGGGCCGCCGCTTCGCGGGCACGCGCCTTGACAGGGTTCGCTCGACCCGCGCCAGAATTTTCCAACGATTCGGGGCAGGCCAGAAAAGTCACACTACACTGGACGACCCCTTGCAGTAATTTCCGTCACGCGCGACCAAGGTGTCGCTGTCGGACGCGGTATTTGAAAATCACCGGCCCTATCCGTGTCGAAACACCAAGTCCTTGAATGCAGCGCCTGACTGCATCAGGCTCACTCGAGGTCGCTCATTTGCACTGAGGCAACCGCGTAACCTTCCTGGTTTGCTATCCCATAGGACAGAATGCGCCCGGTTAGTAAATTCAAAATTGACTTCCATGTTGATCTCCACAGGTACGGGGGTAGTTCCGTCTTTCAGCGCCGGTTTGAATTTGTATTTGCGCACGGCCTTCAGAGCTTCTTTATCAAGCCCCATGCCCAACGGCCGCACCACATGCACGTCCTGTGGGTTCCCCTGCGCGTCGACGATCAACCCAACGACCACGACTCCCTGGTACCTGGCTTTCTTCGCCTGCTCGGAATACTGCGGAGTCGGAGCATGTTTCAGAATCGGATCGAGATGTTTCCACCCGTTTTGTAGACTCCAACGGGGAGGGTGGCATCGCTCCCAATGCCGAATCCAAGCGTTTTTCCGCCGGTCGCCGAATTCAGGCCACAGCACTTGCAGCATCGGGGCGAGCTGGCTCGTCACTTTCGGGAGGCAAATTGGCAGCACCGGGCATGGATTGTTCCGCAGCAGCATTCGTCCGATACGACACCGCAAGCGTGTTCTGGAATCTGCCGGCGGGAAAGTAGGTGGTCTGGCGCTGCGCGCTGTTCCACATCACGAAGCTGAGTTTGGCAGAAAGACGATTAAAGCTCAGCTCTTTTTTCGGAAGCACGAGGGGATATTGCGTGCGGCCCTCTTCGGTTCTCTCATCCTTCAGGTACGCGGCGGAAACAAATTGGCCACAGGCGGTATCGTGGGTCTCATCGATCAAGTATTCGGTACACAAAACTCCATCGCGCTGGGGCCGGTAAGCGACGTCCACGAGACGGTGATTTGGCCATTCTGATCCCGGTCGACTTCCACGCTGACGAAGATGGGTTCCGGCGCGCGGATTGTGAGCTCCAGGTTGTTGGGGGTTTCAACGGATGAAACTGTGACCCCGTTCTCATCGAAGAGATCGGCAGGCTCAGAACGGCCCTTGAGACCCGAGGATGACGAATCAGCTTTGGTCGCGGAGCTCGATTCCTCCGGGGGAGGCGTTCTGGTGAGCACCCAGTCCCGTTGGTTAGTGGAGGCGCGAAAACGCGCGACGATTCCATCAAATCCACCATCGTATCGGTGCGGTTGCCAATAGGCCGAAAACGTCTGCCCGATGGTTGGAATGTCGGCTGGACCCCGATCGGTTCCTGCGGCTCGCAGAGACTGGCGATTCGCCACAGCCTGGTTCATCAGCGCTCCATCGAGTTCTATCGCCTGTCCCTGGCTGCCAAAGCTGATGCCGACCGAGTGCCATTCGTCGAAGCGGAAGGCTGTCCCTGCTGCGCGAAGGAGCTGGTGCGGGGCGACGTTCTTGGTTTGGGTCATATCGAGCGTAATGTCGCCATTTCCGCACAGTGTCAGCTTAGTGGCCCCCGGCCATGGCATGTCTCCGCCACCGGCATCCGAACTGAAAAGCACAGCGCAGGAATCCAGCGCATGGAGTTTGTAGTCGCCGTAGTGATAACCACCGCGAACCAGAACCCACCACTCGAGGGTTCCTTCGCGGGGAAGATTGTTGTATTCGATGCGGCTGTCTTCGTCGTGACTGAAAACGGCGCCGCCTCCGAAAGGCAGCGAGATGAAGGTAATCCCTTGGACAACGCCGCGGCTTTTTCCATCGAAGGTGTCGATCCATCCCAGTTCGGGCCGAAGCGTCGCGGGTGCTGTCCTGGCGTCAAGCAGCAGATTGGACTCGGCAGGCAGCGGGCCGCAGTTCCCACACAGAATCGCAGGCTCCAGCCGTCCACCGCACTCGTAAACTGCTTTGGCAGATCGAATTCGAGGGTGACACGGTCACCGGGCTTCCAGTCTCCTGTCGGCCAGGCCAAGATTCCGCTGGGGATGTCCGTTCGCGAGCCCCACTGCATCCGAGACCCGTAAATCTTGATCAGGTTGAATTGCAAGGCTTTGTCGCCAGGCGAGACGAAGCGCGCTGAAGCATCGGGAACGGTGAATTGAACGACAACATGATCCTTGTCGGCTCCTGGTGTCCTGGTGACTTCAATGTTCATTTGGCGCGACCAAATGCCGTCGTCGGGCGGCGTGTAATGTGTCGTGGCTGAAGCAGGTGGTGAGGGAGGCTTTTCGCTGGCGATCTCAACCGGCCCGGCGGAGCTCGCTGGCGTGGCCGATACATCTGCCGACGCCTTCCCAGCTGGATTCATCTGCACATCGGCGTTGAACCAGACGTATCGAGTCAGATTAGTCTTTGGGTCCACGACTTCCAGACGGTCGTAAAAATGTCCGTTGTTCGTAATCAGGCTCTCACCCTTCGGTTTCACATTCAGGCGCAGCGCCAGAAAAATGTATTCCTCCTGCGTCGTCGCCGCGAAGTATGAAGTCTCGGCCATCTTGCCGTCACCGCTCGCAGCAACGGAGTCCAGCAATGCGTTCAGAATCTTCTCGTGCTGCGCGGCCTCATCGGTCTTCCGCAGCGCGCGGCAGGCCATCATGGCGTCGAAATGCCCGATGACGCTCGCATAATCCGCTGCCAGCAGACTATTGGAGGAATCCAGCGCACGCTGCGGATCCGAAGCGGCCATCGCCCGCTTGAAGTTAACTCGGTCTCCGACCTCCAGCATACTGATGTGTGTACTGGCCACAATGGCGCCGTCTTTGCGAAACGCGGTGAAATCGATACCCATGTCACCTTGCTGAACATGACCGAGCAATGTTCATACTCATGGTCGGCCTGTGCATGGGGTGGGGCCGCGTCGGGGGTGGATTGTGCAATCGCGGAGCCCATCAACAGGAGTGCACATACTCCAGCGAGCCAGATATTTCTGCCATTACTCCTGGGGTTGTAGAGGCGGTCACGCGTTGCTTTCATGGCGCCAGCTCCCACTGAACGTCGCATTGGGTTTGTTTGCCGGGTCTGAGCGAGCGCAGTGTCAGAGTCTGCGTGCCGTCTGGCTGCCGGGAGATCAGCGGTTGCCAGGACTGGTAGTCGAAGACAAACGCCATCGTCCCGCAAGCAATCCCGAAAAGACCACGGTTCCGCCGTACGCGACGGGGGGACCAGCGTAGTGCAGCATTCCCGATCGTGCAGTCGGGGGCGCTTCGACCATTGGCGGGGTGACTGCCGGAGGGTTCGCGATGGGAGGATGCGGAGGAGGTGCGGGAATATCAGTTTGTGGCTGGGAGACAGCGCTTACTGGCTCGGAAGGCTTTGCTTGCGGCACAGTCGGGACAGTCTGGGCGGGTGATAGCGGTTGTGCCGCCGGGGTGTCCGCCGGAGGTTTCGTCTCGGCCGTCGCGTGAGAAGCCGATGTTGCGGGGGCGGCGGCAGCCGCCGTGCCTGGATGAAGAATTCTGGTGAGTCCCAGGCGTTGTCGATAGCGCCAGACGCCCAAGCCGGTACCGACCAGCATCAGCATCGCAACCGCCACTGCGATCGGAAAGCTGAATCGTTTGGCTGAGCCAACTGCGTTCAGCCTCGGACGCTGAGGAACGGATTGCGCAATCGTGGGCTTTTCTGCGACCGCTGCAGGGACACCGGGCCAGGTCGCAGCGGTTGGAACGAAAGCATCCGGCGAGCTGGCCGAGCCCGCGCCGGGCTCCGCGGCAATCTCTTCCCGAGCCAAGACGACTGGGGCAATCTCAGCCTGCTCCGCGACGGCATACGGGACCATGACCGGTGCTGCGGGAACGGCCGCAAACGGAGTGGGTCCATCCTCGCGGGCGCTCGCCTCGAATCGAGGGGCCCTATCTTCCTGCGGGTTGGCCGCGACAGCGGAAGGCTCTGCGGCAACTTCCAGCGAGGCAGACGATGCAGCATCCCGCGGGTTGGGTCGGCAGATCCGAGGAATTGACAGCCTTCCCACAGCGCCGGCAGAAACGCTCACCGGGATCATCAGGCGCACCGCAGCCAGAACAGAACCGGCGCGGTGCAACCTCCGCGGAACTCTGCGCGATGGGTGGTGCCGGGGGAGGCGCTTTCATAGCGGCGACTGGTGGTGTCGCCGCGAAGGACGCGGCAGCGTTAGGGTCCTGCTTTGGTTCGGATCTCGATGGCGAAGCCGTCTTGCTTGCATTCAGAAGCAGATAGAGGTTCCAGGCGGCGCCGGCGACGAGCAGCAGCATAGTTATCCAGTAGCCTGACTCATAAGTGACGTGGGCCATGCCCATGCCCTGCTTCTGGATCTGGTCATCAAGACGGGTTTTCAATATCAGGAGACAGGCGACGCCGGCGCCTCCGCACGCCGCCGCTCCGCCCGCCAGCTTTCGTCCCACAATACTGAATATGATCCCGGCGATTCCACAGAGTCCGGCGATG
>CAWBEP010000014.1:0-92595 GCA_963787915.1 uncultured Acidobacteriaceae bacterium
CGCGGATGAAGAGCCGAATAAGGGGATGGCTGTGGCGAAGGTGCTGGTGTCAACGGCAGTGCTGATCGCGAGCGGGACGATGGTTTTCGCGATTGCGCGCAGGAAGCGGCGGCGGTTGCTGGTCGAAGGCGAAGGGTAGGCAAGAGCGTCAAAAAAGCGTGCGGCGTCTTTCAGGTCAAGCAACCTCTTTTTGATTTCCCTTCTCGATGCGTTCGTGGAGGAGCTTTTTAGCGCGCTCGAGTTCTTTCCTGCGTGCAGCGCTCAGGCCTTTGCCGCCACGGTTGATGAAATAGGTCAGCATGCGCATCCCGGACGCCGGCCCTTTGGGCGAGACCTTCCTGGAGGCCAGCGAACGGGCGATGACGGGCGCGCTCCTGGTGAAGAGGTCTTTCGGCGGATGCGTGGAGTCGGTCGTGACGTCTTTGACCCAGCGCCTTTGCGCCGGCGGTTTCCTGATGGGTGCGGATTTTTTCGTGGTCGCCATCAGTGTTTCTTGAAGTACTGGACTTCGCGTTCGTGCTGTTAACCTTTTCGAGCGAAGAGAAGGTGCCGAGGTTGCGCGCTTGCCGGTGGAAGCGTCTTTCTTGCGGGAGTAGAGGCGAAATTCTCCGGACTTGAGTTTGCGAATCATATGAAAGAAGGATGCGAAGGAAGTGGGGAGTGCCGCCTCGGAGGAACGGCGGGGTGTTCTCTCCCTGTGAAGACCGCAGTAACAGGAATGGCACGGTGGTAATAGCCGTCCGGTGTGCTCCTTGCGTGGCGAATCAAGGGCACGAAACACCCGCCGGGGGGATGCCCCATTTACACATTGGAGTGATTGTGCGTTCACACAAATCGGACCAAGATGCAGGCATGGCATTCACAGAGGGGCAGCAGGTTCGTGTGAAGCGCGGTGAGCTGATCGGAATTGTCAGGCGGAAGCTTGCCCACCTCCAGGATATGTACGTCGTCGAGGTCAATGGGAATCACACGCCGGGCAAGAAGCTGGCCCACGAATCGGAGCTGGAAGCTCTGCAAGCCGACGAGCGGCGGAGCGCGTAGAGCGCGATCTCAGCGATTTTGCGTAGTATTCGTGAGCGATAAGTCTTTGCCGGCGCTTCCCAGCGCGGACTAAACCGAAATAAACCAGTCGGAATTGCCCGCGCCAGGCGCGCCATACGAGTCTCCTTTCGTTTCCTCTCAGGTCATTTCGCAGGTTCACTGCGGACGCCAATCGCCCATATTGTTCTTCCATTTTTGTGGACTAGAATCAGCCACCGCGCCCGGTCCGTGACCTTAGTAATGGCGTGCAATGCGGAATACGCCCGATTCTTTGGTGATCCCGTTAGGATCAATGCGATGGGCGTTCCCTCCCCCCGCTCATCGCGAAGGATCGAAGTTGATCGGTGGAGGACTGTAATGAGTATTTCTGGCAAGCGGTGTGCGGTGAGCGTGTCGGCGGTTGCAGTGCTGCTGCTTGCGGGCTGCTCACGGACGAGCAGCGCGCCGACGGCGGCTGCTAATCCAGCCGGCGGTCCGTCGGCACAAACGGTAGCTGCGCCCCAGGTGGTGCCCGCCAAGGAAGCCTTCTGGCCGATGTACAAGGAGGCCCATTCCTGGGCTGGCGACGCGGAGGTCATGCGCGTAACAGCGAAGGTATTGCCGGGGTTCAGGAACGAAGCGGGCAAAGCCGGGATGTGGGAAGCGGTCTTCGCTTCACCGAGCCTGCACAAGTATCGGATCTACACCTATTCGATCGCGACCGCTCCGCCGGATGTTTATAAGGGTGTGGTGGCGGGTCTGGAGATGGCGTGGGGAGGCCCCACGCGCGACACCATTCCCGGTGGATCTTTCATCGTTCAACGTCGACTCCGATGCTGCCTACTCTGCCGGAGCCGCCCAGGCGGCGGATTGGCTGAAGAAGAATCCGGGCAAGGAAATCGCAGCGGTGGAGATCGGGGACACCTATAAGTTCCAGGATCCGGTCTGGTATCTGATGTGGGGTACGAAGCAATCCGGCTACGCGACGTTCGTCGACGCCAGCAGCGGGAAGGTACTCAAAGGGAAATGACGCTGGAGCCCCTGGATTTGACTCTCTGCCCGGAGTCGCCGCGGCCAGCAGGCTAGTCGACTCGGATAGCGGGTCTGCGTGCGCGCTTCCTGGCGACGGGAAGACGCGGGGAATCTGGCTTGGCCATCTCCTGCGCCTGCGACGCAACACCACTGAAGTGCGCCGGGTCTGAGTCGCCGATGGAGGACTGGCGTACGACCAGCGTCGGTGTCAGCAGAATATTCCGAGGGACTCTACCTTCTTGCCAACCAGCTCAAGCGCCAACTGAGCGGCCGCTTGTCCAAGCTGAGAGGTCCGCTGATCGACCGAGGTGAGCGGAATGGGAAGGTACTTCGAATAGCGAACATTATCGAATCCAACGAAGGCGACGTCCTGGGGGATGGCGAGGCCGGCGTCCAGCGTGGCCTTCATGGCGCCGATCGCGATGACATCGTTGTGGCAGAAGACACCATTCGGGGCGGGGACGCAGCTTGAGCAGCTTCTGCATCAGCTCATAGCCAGCGGAGTCCGCAGCTTCATCGACGCCTGTTCCCGGGAGAACGAAGTCTTCACGGAGATCGATATCGTGATCGCGCAGGGCATTACGAAAGCCGCGGAAGCGGTCTGCGGCGGGACTGAGGTCGGGACTGCCGATGTAGGCGAGTCGCTGCCGGCCGAGTTGCAGCAGGTGCTCGGTGGCCAGCCGGCCACCGGCGCAGTCGTCGCTGCCGACGAAGTTGGCGCGGAGGTGAGGGAAGGGGCGGTCGAGCAAAACGAACGGCGTCGTTCTGGTGATGAAAGCTGTAAAAGCCCTGAAGGAGCGGCTGGCAGGAGGCGAGCAGAAGCGCGTCGACGCCACGGGCCAGCATCATGCGGATCTCCGACTGCTCAATTTCCGGGCTCTCTTCGGATGACGCGACGATCAGGCCATACGACTGCTGGCGCAGCGCGACGGCGAGCGACCTGGCCAGCTCAGCCATGAAGGGATTGAGCAGGTCGGGTACGATGAGACCGAGGAAGAAAGACTGGCCGGTTGCAAGGCTGCGGGCCATCATATTCGGCTGATAATCGAGCTCTTTCATGCGACGGAGAACGCGCTGGCGGGTGGCATCGCTGATATCGGTGTTGCCGCGCAGCGCCTTGGAGACCGTGATGACGGAGACATTGAGGTCGCGCGCTATGTCTTTGAGGCGTATCGCCATTGGAATCCAACCCGGTCGGGCAGAATGGTGCGCGAAAGGCGCGCAATCCGATGCTTTCCCGAGCATACATCAGCGATGGGGAATGGCGGTAACGCTAACCCAGAAATACCGGGATGGCAGGTGCGGAGCTTAAGGTGCGGAAAAATTGGGCGCGAACCTATCATGATGAGGATCGTACGCATGGTAGAGTTAGCGGTAACGTAGCTGGCCTGAACTGAGGTGAGAAACCAGGTGCACGATCGGATAGAAGTCCAGCCGAAGGTCGGGTTCTGGGGCGCCACCTCAGCGAACGTCCTGAATATGATCGGCGTCGGACCCTTTCTGACGATTCCACTGGCCCTCGGTGCAATGGGCGGGCCGCAGGCGATGCTGGGATGGATTCTCGGGACCTCATCTCCCTTTGCGATGGCATGGTCTGGTCGGAGCTCGGCTCAGCGATGCCGTGTTCCAGCGGCCCCTACGAATATCTGTTACAGGCATTCGGCCCGCATGGCTTCGGCCGGCTCTTCAGTTTTTTGTTTTTGTGGCAGGCGATCATTCTGGGGCCGATCTCGATTGCCAGCGGCGCAGTGGGCTTTGCCCAGTACGCGGGCTATCTGTGGCCGGGTGCTCATCACGCAGAGCTGGTCGCCATGGCCGCCGGCGTATGCCTCGTCAACACATGGTTGTTGTACCGGGGCATTCGATCCATTTCTCATGTGTCGATCCTGATCGCGGTCGTTGTCATTGCGTCAACAGTCTGGATTATCGTGACGGGCGTTATGCATTTTCATCCGGCAATGGCTTTCGACTTTCCGCCAGGCGCGTTTCACCTGAACCATGGGTTTGTTCTGGGGCTGGGAGCGTCGACACTGATCGCGCTCTATGATTACGGCGGCTACTACAATGTGTGCCTGTTCGGTGACGAGGTGTTGCAGCCAAAGAAGACCATACCGCGATCGATCCTGTTTTCGATTCTTGCCGTAGCGGAGATCTATCTGGTGATGAATATCTCGATTTTGGGTGTGCTGCCATGGCGCGAAGCCATGCACTCGCAGGCAATCGTGGCTGACTTCATGGTTCAGGTGTATGGCAGGGCGGGAGGTACGTGGATCGCAGTCCTGATCCTGATCGCGTCGTTCGGGTCGGTGTTTGCGATCCTGCTGGGGTATTCGCGTATTCCATATGCGGCCGCGCTGGAAGGGCAATTCTTTTCCGTGTTCGGCCGCCTGCATCCGAAGGGAAAGTTTCCTTATGTTGCGGTGCTGGGCATGGGATTTTGTTCGGCTGTGGCATGCCTGTTCAGCCTCCAGAGCCTGATTACGGCGATGATCATGACGCAAACGCTGTTACAGTTTGCCGCCCAATGCGTTGCGGTCATGCTGCTGCGCCAGCAAAAGCGCGAACCTGCCGATTCCTGGCGGATGCCACTCTATCCGGTCCCTGCGCTCATCGCACTTTCCGGATGGATCTACATCGTATGCACGAGTGGCGCAAGGTATATCGCGGTTGCGGGGGGTTTCCTGCTGGCCGGAATCGCCATTTTTCTGCTGCGCGCGCGACAAAAGGCAAACTGGCCATTTGCCAGGGTGGCTGCATGAAAAAACGATGGGATGCGATCACGGTGGGGGAGATCTACATCGATCACGTGTTTTCCGGGCTGGCGAACTGGCCGCAACCAGGAGAGAAGATCTTCACGCGCACTTATCTGCGCGAACTGGGTGGTGGGGCGGCGATCACCGCATGCGGACTGGGGCGGCTGGGACGCAGGACCGCGGTTTTCGGCGTGGTGGGCGCTGTTGAATGTGCGTGGATAAAGCGGCGCTTCGAAGATTTTGGCGTGATGAGTGACTGGTTGAAGGAGGAAGAGGGCAGTTCCGGCGTAACGCTGAGCGTTTCGGTCAGGGACGAGCGATCGTTGTACAGCTTTGCGGGAACCAATGATCGGCTCTGTGATTACCTTGCCTCCCGGCGCTGGTGGAGGAATTGCAGCATGCGACGCATGTTCATTTTGCCCTGCCGCTGCAGAGACAGATTGCGCGTGCGCTTCTCCCTGAATTGCGCAATGCGGGCTGCACGGTATCGCTCGACGTGGGCTGGCAGCCACTGTGGTATCTGGAGTCGGAGAACCTGCAAACCTGCCGCGAGATCGACTACTTTCTCCCTAATCGTAAAGAGGCCGAATACCTGACTGGCAAGAAACACCCGGAGCAGGTGCTGCTGGGCCTTGAAGAACTCGGCTTCACACACGTTGTAGTGAAGCTTGGGCCGGACGGCGCCGCCATGCACGTCGGGGGGACGACCCTGCATGTGGCTTCGCCCGAGGTTGAGGTTGTGGACACCACGGGAGCGGGAGACGCGTTCGACGCAGGGCTTATCGATGCGTTGCTCGACGGCGGAGATCCGCTCCGGGCTCTAAGCGGGCGGCCATCTGCGGTGCGCTGGCGACAAGAACGCCTGGAGCGCTGAACAGCCTTGCGGACTCCGCGGAACTGGAGGCGATCTATGCCAGGCGGTAAGGTGGCGTTGATTGGCGGAGGCGGAGTGCGCACGCCGCTGGTCATTTTCGGAGTGAATGAATCGCGCCGGCATCTCGGAATCGACGAGATGGTTCTCTACGATCCGGACACGGAGCGGGCGGCCATGATGTGCCGGCTGGGAAATGCGGTGATCGCACGTGAGGGAGGTGACCTGAAACTCCGCGTGGCCGCGCGTGCAGAGGATGCCATTGACGGTTCGTCATTCGTACTGACAGCGATTCGCGCGGGCGGCATGCAGGCGCGGGAGGCGGACGAGCGGATCGCCATCGAACACGGATATCCCGGCCAGGAGACAACCGGCCCCGGAGGCTTTGCCATGGGGCTGCGCAATGCCGCGGCGGCGATTGGATACGGACGACTGGTGGTGCGGCTCGCGCCGAAGGCGTGGATGATTAATTTCACCAATCCTGCCGGCATGATCACGCAGGCTGTAAGTCATCACACGGCCGCGCGGGTGATTGAGATCTGCGATACGCCGACGGAGCTCTTTCACCGCATCGCACTGGTGCTGGGTGCGGGGCTCGGATAAAGGTGCGCTGTGACTACGTCGGGCTGAATCATCTGGGTTGGGTGCGACGGGTGATGCTGCGCGGCGAAGACGTGATGAGCCGGCTGCTCAGCGATGACGAACTTCTGCGACGCCTGTATCAGGCGGATCTCTTTGATGCCGAGATGCTGCGAAGCCTGAAATTACTGCCGACCGAATACTTGTATTTCTATTACAGCCGCAGGCGAGCGCTGGCGAATCAGGCTGCAGCTCACACAACGAGGGGCGCGGAGTTAAGGTCGCTCAACGAGGAGCTCTATCAACGCCTGGCCACCGCTTTCTCGCTCGGCGATGAGGAGCGAGCCCTGCGCGTCTATGTTGACTACCTCAACCAGCGTTCCGGTTCCTACATGCAGCTGGAAACCCGAGCCGGAACCGCGTTCGACAAAACCACGGCTCTTACCGACGATCCGTTCCGGGTTGCAACGGGCTACCACCGCATTGCTCTGGACGTGATGAACGGCCTGCGCAGCGAGGAGCCGCGAAGAGTGGTGGTGAATGTTCGCAACCACGGCGCCATCTCCGACCTTGAATATGAGGATGTAGTGGAGACGCCATGCTCCATTTCCAGGCAGGGCGTGTTTCCGGAATCGGCTGGACGGCTTCCGGAAAGGATCGCGGGCTGGTGACTGCGGTTAAAGCCTACGAGCGAGCGGCGATTGAAGCGGCGGTATCGGGTTCTCTTGAATGCGCGCGCAAGGCGTTGCTGCTCTATCCGGCGGTCGGGGAATGGGAACCTTCAGCGGGAATGCTGCACGACTTCTCCTCAAAGACCACCGGGTTCCCCGTATCCGCTTGATTTGTCGTCGCTTGGTACGTCAGCGTTAGCGATATCGGCAGGTTGCCACTCATCCGTGCGGACGGCAGCCATTGCTCTCCCCGTCATGATTAGATGCCGGGATAATACCTAATGAAATTTTCTTTAGAAAGCCCTTGCGAAAAGCGTTACCGCTAACGTACAGTGGTCCGCAATTGATGGAAGCTCCATCCACCCTCAATTCGATGGCAGCTGGAAGAGCTTTTCAGATCCGCCGGAGACTCTTCGAGACCCAGATGACGTGTGTCGTGCAGAAGACGGAGAACGAGGATCCCAAGGAGGCATTCGTGAAAAGGATCACAGATTTTATGCTGAAAGAATTCCCCATCAGTGGACGACTGCTCGTTGTTCTCGCATGCGCGTGTCTCGTCCTGATCAATGCGCCATGGGACTGTGGGAAATCCGCGACCAGTGCCCGACTGACCGGGACGGTAACCGATCCCAGCGGCACCGTGGTCCCAGGGGTTAAGGTGACGGCGCATAACATTGAGACGAATTTCGAGGTGACCGTCGAAAGCGACAGTTCCTGTATCACGCATTTAACTCGCTGCCGGTTGGGCACTATAAAGTGACAGCTCTCGGTGCCGGATTTTCTCCTCTGGTCACGACCGGAGTGGAGTTGACCGTTGGCCAGTCGGCCACGCTGAACGAGACATTAAAGCCGGGGGCCGCGCAGGACACAGTAACGGTTACAGGCGGCGCGGAATTGATTAACACCACCTCGGCTGAGCTCAGTCAGGTGGTTGACCAGTCAACGATCAAGGACCTGCCACTCAACGGACAGGAATCCGGTACTCTGGTCTTTTTGTCCGCGGGTGTGACGAATGAGCTGAACAGCCAGGCTTCTACGCTGCAGGCTACAAATTCGTTCCCTAACAGATCCGGAGCTTCAGCAGGTGGTCAGCGGCAGGGCAGCACCTGGTACCTCCTGGATGGTGTCTCGAATATGGACACCTATACGCTGCTTTCATTGCCGTTTCCCAATCCTGATGCAACCCAGGAATTTCGTGTCATCTCAAACAACTTCGACGCGCGCAACGGATTTGCTCCTTCTGCGGTGGTCAGTGTGGAAACCAAGTCAGGAAGCAATTCATTCCACGGAGGGGCCTTCGAATTTCTACGCAACGATATATTTAACGCGAAGAACCCTTTCAGCGGACTCAAAGATCCTCTCAAACGGAATCAATTTGGGGGTTTTGTTGGTGGTCCTGTGCTGAAGGACAAGCTTTTCTTCTTCGCGAATTATCAGGGAACGCGTCAAAGCCTGACCTCCGAGACAAACACGACTTACACCCCCACCCAGGCTGAACGAAATGGCGACTTTACTGCTTTGCTCTCCGTAACGGACGCCAGCGGAAACCCGGCTCCGATTGTTCTGCCGCCGCCTTTCGTCGGCAATAAGATCGACCCTTCCCTGTACAGCCCGGGAGCCGTAGCTCTGCTGAAATACCTGCCTTTGGGCCAAAATCCGCAGACCGGCTTAACCAATTTTCCTTTACCGACACAGCCGACGTTTTACAACGAGGTCACGGCGAGGCTGGACTACACACTGAATGATAAGCAGCGCATGTTTGTACGCAGCTACCAGAACGATTACAACCAGCCGAGTGAAACTCTTCCCGATAACATCCTTGCGGCGATTCTGGGAGCGCATGGGGTCTATCTGAACGAGGTGGTAAACCACACATGGGCAATTAACGCGAAGACGCTGAACACCTTTGCGGTTGGATACATCAGCTACGACTTTCATACCGGGACCTCCATTCCAAATTCCAGCGGGCAACCTCTGTGTCTTTCCCAGTTCATCAACGTCGCTGATCCGCCCAACGCGTGCTATATCGAAGACCTGAATGTGGTGGCTGGCGGTGCGACCAGCCCGTACCTTCCACCCACAGGATTTGTATCTTTTTCGAGTAATCCTGATAACACCAAACGCCGGGATTTCAGTGGAACGGAAACATTTACCGAGACTCTGGGACCGCATTCCGTTTCTGCCGGACTGGATCTCTACCGCCATCACACTGAGGCGTCATTGTTCGAGGAGAGCCCCATCATTGCTTTCAATGGTCAATACGACAATGGCGTGCCTTTCGCCGACTTTCTGCTTGGAAAGGCTGAGACAGCCTGTTCCAGGGAGCGGGCGAAGCCGGAGCAACATCGCAGTGGATGTTCGGCGTCTACGGGCAGGATCAGTACAAGATCCGGCCGCGTGTGACGCTGACTCTGGGGCTGCGCTGGGATCCGAATACGCCAGCCCACGTCGCGGGCGGCCGCGGGGCCGACTACATTCCCGGACAACAGAGCACGCGGTTTCCCAACGCGCCGCTTGGACTGGTCTTCCCGGGCGATACCGGAATTACCGATACTCTTTACAATTCGAGTTATACCTACTTCGAGCCAAGAATAGGTATTTCGTGGCGATTCTTCCAAAGACGGTAGTTCGGTCTGCCTTTGGGATGTTCACCACTCCGATGGAAGACGCTTTCTATCAGAGGGTGTGGGACGTCGCTCCATTTTCACCAGGTTACAGTCCTCAATCCAGCACGACGCTCTATGTGCCATTTGATAATCCGTGGGCTAACTTCGCGGGCGGACCGGGCCTGACGGCGGGGAAGAGCCCGTTTCCTACACCTTTTGCCGGACCGCAACAGAATCCGCCGAGTGACTCGACCTTTGGTTCGGGGACGGGTGTTCCCGCCACATTCATCCCGAACCTGAAACTCGGAGTGACGCAGAGCTGGAATGTGTCACTGGAGCAACAATTCACCAGGGCCCTGGCCCTGCACCCTCGCCCTGTTGGGGATGAGTCTTATCATCAGGCAACGACCGTGGATCGTAATCCCGGCAATCCTGGGGTTGCGGGACAGGCCGACCCCAACAGGGGATTGCGCTTTAACCCGGCTTTCGGCGGGATAATCCAGGTGCAGGACGGCGGCACAGCCAGCTATAGCTCTTTACAGGCCGGAGTAGAACACAAGTTTTCGCATGGAGTTCAATTTCAATCGAACTTTACCCTGGGCGAAGACAACGGATGTGGGCGGCTCTGGAGATCCGGACTTCGAGTCCAGCGTGAGCGATCCTTTCGATATTGGTCATGACAAGGGTCCGTCGAGCCTGAACGTGCCGTTTGTGTGGGTGAGCTACGGACTCTATCAGGCTCCCACCTTTGCGGGTCGTGGGCTGTTCATGAAAAATGTGCTGGGTGGCTGGGAACTGAGCGTGATCTATACAGCGGAGTCGGGGAGAGCCCTTCACCATTAACGGCGGAAATGGTAACAACAATTCCGGATATGACGAAGGCCAGGACCGGGCCGATGAGGTACCGGGGGTGCCACTCAGGATTCGCAGCGGAGGAAAGAGCAACTGGATCAATAACTACTTCAATCAGGCAGCATTCATGCAGAACGAGATTGGTACTCCGGGAAATTCGCGAAAGTTCTTCATCCAGTCAGCTCCGGATCGCGATATGGATGTTTCCTTCATCAAGAACTTCAGCTTCAGGGAGCGCTACAGGGCTCAGTTCCGCTGGGAAATGTTCAACGCTGCTAATACGCCAAGTTACGGTTCTCCGGATAACAATCCTACCGATGGTAACTTTGGCCAGATCACCGGTATTGGGCCCTATGCGCCTCGCGTGATGCAGGCAGCTCTGAAGCTCACGTTCTAAAAGACAACGGCCGGGCTGTTTAGTTGTTTCACGGGAGTTAGTTTTAGGGAGTTAGTTGCCGATGGAAGTGGGCGCTGCTCCTGGCGGCAGCGCCAATGGAAAACCGGGACCCTTGTTACCAATCCAGTTTGGCGGGAAAGAATTCTGCAATCAGATCATCGTAAAAGGGTTTTAGTTCCTTCACATCGGGTTTGGCAGCGCCCTTGGAATAAAGGTCATAAGGGTTGAAGAGCTTCACCCACGACAGCATCTCGTGGTCGTGTGCTGAGAGCAGGTGCTGGTAAGCGCCCTGCTGATGCCATGAGTAGAACGAGTGATAGCGAAGCATGTAGAGTGCGGATTCGGGCAAGTAGTCCCTGACCACGTGGGCAATATAGCCGTCATGTCCCCAGGACATGTGTACGTTGTTCAGGCCACAATGGGGTTCGTGATACCACATTCAGTTTAATACTTCGCAATTGTCGAATCGGGATTAGCCGCGAAGTATTCGGGAAAAACGATTTTTTCCGACCAGACACAGCCCACGGGGAAGGTATCTCCTACTACTGCCCATTGCGGTTCGCCATAAAGGCAGAGCGCCTTGCCGAGGTCGTGAATGAAACCGGTTAGTACCATCCAGCGAGGGTGTCCGTCTTTGCGTATTGCCTCTGAAGTCTGGAGAAGATGCTCGATCTGGGTCAGGTCGGTATCGGGATCACTGTCATCCACCAGAGTATCGAGAAACTCCGCAGCTTCCCAAATACTCATCTTGCCCTTTTTCAGTGCGAGGTATTCCTTTTCCTTGCCGGAACGAAGTCGAGGGTTTGCAGGGCGTGATTGGTTTTGTAAAACTCCGCGACGGTGGGTACGACGGTTGCGTCGTAGTTGCGAAATTCTGCCTGGGATTTGCCTTCACGATAGCGGCCGGCAACAAAGCCGCTCCATTCGTCTTCGATGGTAAGACCATCGTGGGCGGATGCAGTTTGATTGACCATGGCTTCACCTCCCGCCAGGGATAGAATGAGGCGGTAACGCTAACGTATTCAGGGAATGACAGATGACAAGAGTTTTGCGTGCGGCGCAGGCAGAAATTATTCTCGAGGGTTTTTCATCGCGTTTTGACATCGCGCCCTCCCTTCATCTGCGTCGGAGAGGCGTAAATGGAGGCCACGGGGACGGGCGCGCGTCGGTTGGCTAAATGTTTGGTGGCTTCCGTCGCGGTGCTGTGCATGATCCGGGCGGAAGGATCAGGGCGCGTCCGTGAGGGAGAAACGACAGATCAACAGAAGATGGCGGCGAGCTGGATCGCTGCCCTGCCAGATACGACTGGGACCGGGCCTCTGCCAATATTCAGACGTGCGTTCGGCATTCCGGAACGGGTGCGGAAGGCAACACTCCGCATCAGCGGCCTGGGGCAATACGAGGTTCACCTGAACGGACGCCAGGTCACCGATGCCGTGATGAATCCCGCATGGAGTGACTATCGGAAACGGATTTACTACAACACCTACGATGTGACCCAGCTGGTTCGCCTCGGAAAAACGCCGTTGGGGTGTTGCTCGGCAATGGGATGTACAACGTCGTGGAGACAAGAGGACGCTATACGAAATTCAGCGGCTCGTGGGGCCAGCCGAAACTGGTCGCTGAACTCGATGTTGAATTCGCGGATGACAAAGAGCTGAGTATCCGCAGTGACGGCGATTGGAAAACCACCCCCGGTCCCATCACCTTCGATTCCATCTATGGAGGCGAAGACTTCGACGCGCGGCGGGAACAAGATGGCTGGGACCGGCCCGGTTTTGACGATGCAAAGTGGGAGCGAGTTACCGTCGTGCAGGGTCCCGGCGGTACCCTTAGCCGCAACGGATCCCTCCCATCCGCCATTTGATCGATACGAACCGTTAAGGGTGACCCATCCGAAGCCAGGGATAGCAGTCTATGATCTCGGACAAAACTTCCGGGGTGGCCCGAAATCAAAGTTATGGGGGATAGCGGGTCGTCCGTAACCATGATTGCAGGAGAATTACTCGATGATAAGGGTCTGGTTTCGCAGCGAAGTGCCTATGCGTTTCCCGATAGCAGAAACGCTTTCACGTATGTGCTAAAAGGGGGACCCCGGAGCGCTGGCATCCGGTTGTTCGCTATTACGGATTTCGATATATTCAGGTCGAGATAGCGGGTCAGGCGCATGTAGACCATCTAAGCGGAAACGCGATCCACGATGCGGCCAAAGTTGACGGGCACTTTTCCTCTTCCTATGAGTTATTCAGCCAGATTCATAAACTGATTGACCGGGCCATGCTGAGTAATATGATGAGCGTTCTGACCGACTGCCCGCACCGGGAGAAACTGGGCTGGCTGGAACAGACGCATTTCGCCGCATCGTCAATTATGTATAACTACGATGTTGCCTCTCTGTATGTCAAGATCGCGGATGACATGCAGGACGCCCAACAGCCGAATGGGCTTGTACCGGATATCGCGCCGGAGTTCACGGTGTTCTCCGGAGGCTTCCGCGATTCTCCGGAATGGGGATCGGCGCTGATTCTGAGCGAGTGGCGAGCTTATCAGTTCTATGGCGATGCGGGATTACTCCGCGATCATTATGAGGGCATGCAGCGATACGTCGAATATCTTAAGAGCCGATCCGCCGATCACCTTTTGGAGTACAGGCTGGGGATTGGTATGACACAGGTCCCAGGCCACCCGGAGAGTCACAACTGACCGGGAAGGGTGTCACGGCAACCGCGATCTTCTACGAGGACCTGACCACGCTGGCGAAAATCGCGATGCTTCTTGGCCGGAAAAACGAAGCCGCCCAATATCAGGAAATCGCGCATCAGGTGAAGGAAGCATTCAATGCACGCTATTTTCATGCTGATGCAGACGAGTACGATTCCGGCAGTCAGACAGCGAATGCCATGCCTTACGTCATTGGAATCGTTCCTGAGTCGCATCGCGCGGGAGTTCTCGCGAACCTGGTGACGGACATTCGGAAGCATAATAATCATGTAACTGCCGGAGATATCGGCTTCCATTATGTGGTCGAAGCACTTACGGAAGGAAATCGTTCGGACGTACTTTATGACATGCTGTCCCGCACCGATAGCCCCAGTTATGGATATCAGCTGGCCCACGGCGCGACTACTTTGACGGAGGCGTGGGATGCCAATCCTGAATCGTCACAAAACCACTTTATGCTGGGGCACGCAGAGGAGTGGTTTTATCGCGGCCTGGCGGGAATCGACTTCGACTTAAGCCGGGACACGGACGAACGCATCCGAATAGACCCCGCCATCGTGGGAGACATTACTTATGTGACGGCGAGTTATCTCTCACGGATCGGGGAGATCAGCAGCTCCTGGAATCGTGATGTAGAAAACCTGCGCATGGAGGTCTCGATTCCTGATGGCGCGACGGCGACGCTCGTCATTCCAGGTGGCTTTCGCGTAAGTACAGTGAACGGGCGAGCGATGAAAGTGGGTGGGGGAATCCGGAAAGTTGATCGCGATAAAGACGCTTGCGCCCTCGTGGTTTCCGGTGGGTTGTGGCGCATTGACGCGCGCCGTGACGTTTTGTCGCGCCGATGAGGGTCAAACGAGACTCGGAAATCACGCTGATTCCAGCACGATGTTGGCGTATTGAACCGTTTCGCCCGTACGTATCAATCCGATCGCGTGCGGGATACGTTTCTTGAACTCGACATGGGGTTCGAAAAGGATGGGAGCGCCGGCGATCGCCTGGGACCATTGCTCGACCACGGCGGCGGAGTTATGGAGACGAAATTCCTCCGCCATAAAGAACCGGCCGACGGAGAAGTTGGCGCGGATGGCGTGAAGAACCTCGAGTACGCGGGGAATGTCGTCGACGAGAGACAGATCCACGGTCTCGATTTGTGGCCAGAACGGGAATCCGCGGTCGGCGATCACCAGCGTGTTGGTGTGGCGTACACGGCTCAGGAGGGCATTCAGTTGCGGGTTCAGAATTCCGGTTTTAAGCATCGTTGGTTTTCAGTCCGGCGGTAACGGCGAAGACCGCGCGTCGGGATCGCCTCGAACTTGTGGGTTATGGTGGGCGCAGCAGGATTCGAACCTACGACTTCCACCGTGTGAAGGTGGCACTCTACCGCTGAGTTATGCGCCCTGGCGCGCCCGGGAGGCGGTGGCGGGACAGACTCCAGAGTACCATTCGACGCGGTGGGTTGGAAGCCGGTGCCGCTGGTTCTGGACCGGCCTGTCGGTGTGAAGTCAGTTCGAGCTACGTGAGACCTTGAGGCGCAATTCGGGTCGTCTTCGGTTACGCTCATGGTGACAGGATTTCGCAAAACCCTGAGGGCGGGATAAGGCCATGAGCGACGCACCAAGAATTCTGTGTCTCACCAGCTATGAGAAGGGCCAGGCGTTTCTGCGCGAGTGCGCGACGCTCGGATGCCGCGTGGTTCTGCTGACTCTGGAGAAACATCGCGATGCGGACTGGCCACGCGAGATTCTGGAAGATCTTGTCACGATGCCGGACGGGCTCACGCTGGAACAAATCACGAACACGGTGACGTATCTGGCGCGAACGAGGAAGTTCGACCGCATCGTGGCCCTGGACGAGTTCGATCTGGAGACGGCTGCGGCGCTGCGGGAGCATATGCGGATTCCGGGGATGAGCCGCTCGACGACGGCGCATTTCCGGGACAAACTGGCGATGCGGTTTGAGGCGCAGGCAGCGGGGGCGTTGGTACCGGAGTTCACGCGGGTGCTGGTACACGACGAGATTCGCGCCTGGATGGAGCGGGTGCCGGCGCCGTGGGTGCTGAAGCCGCGTGCGGAGGCATCGGCGATCGGCATCCGCAAACTAACTGCAGCCGACGAGGTCTGGCGGACGCTCGAGGAGTTGGGGGATCGGCAGAGCTTTTTCGTGCTGGAGCGGTTTGTGCCGGGGGATATTTTCCACGTGGACTCGATCGTGAGCGAGGGTCAGGTGGTGTTCGCGCGCGTGAGCGGATACGGGAAGCCTCCGATGCAGGTGATGCATGAGGGAGGTGTGTTCACCACGCGGGTGCTCGATCGTGAATCGGCGGCGACGCATGCCCTGACTGCGATCAATGCGAAGCTGATTCCGTCGCTGGGCATGGTGCGCGGGGTAACGCATGCGGAGTACATCCGGTCGAGCGAGCGAGGCAGGGACGAACAGTACTACTTTCTGGAGGCCGCTGCCCGTGTGGGCGGCGCGTTCATCGCGGACGTGGTGGAGGCGGCGACGGACGTGAATTTGTGGCGGGAGTGGGCGCGGCTGGAAGTGGCGAATTTGCGCGGAGAAAGCTATGGTGTGCCTCAGCCCAACGTCCTGTACGCTGGGAGCGTGCTCTGTCTGGCGCGAACCGCGGAGCCTGATACAGCGATGTTTACGGCGCCCGAGATTGTGCTGAGGATCAGGAAGCATCATCATGCTGGATTGATCGTGCGATCCGAGGATGCTGTGCGGGTCAAGACCCTGCTGGATGAGTATGCGGAGAAGTTCGCGCAGGAGTATCTGGCGACAGCGCCGGTGCCGGATAAGCCGACGGCGTGAGTGCAGGGAACAGGGGCAGGGAATAGGGGCAGGTTAGAAACCTGCGTTCTTGCTGCGGAATGTTTGCTGTGCTCAGTGAGTTTTGTGAAGAGCCAGCGCTGCTGAGTTGCCTGAGAACGAATCGGAGTTGAGATTGACGGAGTCATTGCATTTTCCGCATCGGCGGTTCAATCCACTGCGTGGGCAGTGGGTGCTCGTGTCGCCGCACAGGACAGATCGGCCGTGGCAGGGCGAGGTCAACAAGACGTCCGGCTTTTCGGATGTGCATTACGATCCGCAGTGTTATTTGTGCCCGGGCAACACGCGGGCGGGCGGGAAAGTCACGCCGAAATACGACAGCGTTTATGTCTTCGACAACGATTATGCGGCGTTGCTGCCCGATTCGCCCGAGCCCCATCGGGAAAGTGCGCCAGAGCATTTGCGGGCGGAGCGGGAGCGGGGACGCTGCCGAGTGGTGTGCTTTCATCCTGACCACAGCCTGACCCTGGCGCGGATGCGGGTCGCGGATATTCGGAAGGTCGTCGATGCGTGGACGGAGGAGTACAAGACGCTGGGCGCGGAGCCGGATTTCCGGTACGTACAGATTTTTGAGAATCGTGGCGCGATGATGGGGGCCAGCAACCCTCACCCGCATGGACAGATCTGGACGACCGAGCATGTACCGGACGAACCGCACGCGGAGACCGAGTGCCAGGTTGCCTGGCGCAGGAGCCATGGGAGCTGTTTGCTGTGCGACTACGCGAGGCTTGAGGGGCGGGAGGGTGCGCGGGTTGTCGAAGAGAACGGCGGATTTCTGGCCGTGGTGCCATGGTGGGCGGTATGGCCCTTCGAGACACTGGTGATCGCGAAGCGGCACGTGCGGTCGTTGCTGGATTTTGACGAATCGGAGTGCGATGCTCTGGCGGACATTCTGAAGCGAGTGACGACGCGCTACGACAATCTGTTTGAGACGAGCTTCCCGTACACGATGGGTTTCCACCAGGCTCCCACGGATGGCGAGAGGCACGAGGAGTGGCATTTTCATGCGCACTTTTATCCGCCTCTGCTGCGGTCCGCGACGGTACGAAAATATATGGTGGGATTCGAACTGCTCGGCATGCCGCAGCGCGATATTACACCTGAAACGGCGGCGGAGCGGCTGAAGGCGCTTCCGGCGAGGCATTTTACGGACAAATAACCAGAGCCAAGAACACGTGCGCTGGCCGCACCGGTCGCGCCATAGCACCGCACTCCGTCAAAAACGCGTGTTTCGGGGACCCCGCTGATTTCAGGTTTATGTGGTGAGCTTGCTGGGACTCGAACCCAGGACCCACGCCGTACCACCCCATCGAGCAAAAGCGGCTCGCTGGGGACCCCGGATTTCAGGTTTATGTGGTGAGCCCGCTGGGACTCGAACCCAGGACCCACGCCGTACCACCCCATCGAGCAAAATCGGCTCGCTGGGGACCCCGGATTTCAGGTTTATGTGGTGAGCCCGCTGGGACTCGAACCCAGGACCCACGCCCTACCACCCCATCGAGCAAAATCGGCTCGGGGACCCCGGATTTCAGGTTTATGTGGTGAGCCCGCTGGGACTCGAACCCAGGACCCACGCCGTACCACCCCATCGAGCAAAATCGGCTCGCTGGGGACCCCGGATTTCAGGTTTATGTGGTGAGCCCGCTGGGACTCGAACCCAGGACCCACGCCTTAAAAGGGCGTTGCTCTACCAACTGAGCTACGAGCTCACATCTCAATCAACTTGTTTTTATCGACAAGTTAAAGGCTATTCAGTTTTGTACTCGCGCGGCCATCCTGGCGTTGGCAGCCAGGTTGCTGGTTTCGCGGTCGGGGAGTCTTGGCACCATCTCAAGTCTATCCCAGCCCTCACGAAACGACTAGCGGCGGTGCGCCGGCGTCGGACGGCGCATCGTGATTTTCCGGACGGCCGGATGGCCAGACGTAGTTCATGGCTGAATCCAGGATCGCCCGCACCTCAGTCACCATCTTGCTGTCCGCGTGCTCTCGGAAGGCCGACAGATTGCGGCGCACGTGATTCGTGCTGGACATGCCCACTAATGTGCTTGCAACATGCGGATAATCGAAGCAGTAACGCAGGGCAAGTTCGGAAATATCGATGCCCTGACTGCGGCAGAAGGCGGCCGCTTGTCGCGCGGCCTCACGAACCTTCTCCGGTGCCGGATGCCATGCGGGCGCTCCACGTTCGGTAAGCACGCCCATGTGCATCCCCGAAGCATTGATCACCCCAATCCTATGTTTCTCCGCGAAGGGAACCAGGACGGTGTCCATATCGTCGATCAAAAGGTTGTAACGGCAATAACTGAGAATGGTGTCAACCGGGACTGCGGAGGCGATTCTGATCAGCACTTTCAGCGGATAACCGGTAATCCCTATGTAGCGGGCTTTGCCTTGTTCCTGCAGCCGTCGCATGGCGGGTATGGTCTCTTCGACGATTTGCCGGGAGTCGCCGAACTCCACGTCATGCGCCTGAAACAGATCCACATAGTCGGTGCGGAGACGCCGAAGCGACTCATCCAGGCTCCGTGTGATTCGTTCTGCGGAGAAATCGAATTCCGACTCCCCATAACGGCCGCACTTGGTGGCGAGAAGAACTTCAGTGCGCCTGCCTGCGAGGGCAGTTCCGAGTCGCTCTTCGGCCAATGTCAGACCATAGTACGGTGAGACATCGAAGAAATTGATTCCTTCATCGATCGCGAGTTGAACCGCCCGCAATCCTTCGGATGGATCGGTCGTCCCAAAGACGTCTCCCAGCGGAGAAGCACCAAAACCCACCACGGAGACCCTTAACGAGGTCTTGCCGAGATTCCGGTATTCCATACGATCGGAGTTTGCGGACTGGCCTGTTTTAGCTCGACCGGAAACACCTTCCTCCATGGCTGCATAAGGAATGACGGAGCTTGATCCGTCATGGCCAGTTTACGATAACTTTATCGATTATTAAAGAGGGCTGTGTCGAGCGCAGAGGAGCGTTCATTTACTTGTGGCACTTGCTTTTCCGCGCGGGCCGGTTTTTTTCTTCGCGGACTTCGACTTCGATATTCCGTCACCGGGAGCTGCCTGCGGAGTTTTCCTTGACGATGCGCGAACGACGAGCGCGGGATCGAGGATAACGCTGACCGGGTTGGGACGAACCTTTGAATCGAATAAATTCAGGAGAATCGCACCCGCTCGTTCTCCCATCACCTGGCTGTGGTGATCGATGCTGGTCAGCGGCACGCGCAGCGAGCCATCAAAGTGCAGGTTGCCGCACCCGACCAGCGCTATGTCTTGCGGGATGCGCAGGCCTTCCTCCAGAATCGCGTTCATCGCCCCGATCGCCAGCGGATCGTTATAGCAAAAGACCGCGTCCGGCCGGGGTCGTGCCTTGAGGAGGAGTTGCATGGCCTCAAAGCCATGGCGGTTGCTGTCGATGTCAACGTTGGAGCGCGCGATCACAAGATTTTCCGAATACAGTCCATGGCGAATCAGAGTCTGCTTATAACCCTCGAAGCGCAGCTTTCCGGTTGAATTGTCTCTGCCGCGGATATGAGCGATCCTGCGAAATCCCTGCTCGACCAGATGTTCGGTGGCCAGCCGGCCGGCGGCCTCGTCGTCCGATCCAACGAAACTCGCGGGATATCCCCGAAACTCGCGATCGATGAGTACATACGGCTGCTCCATCCGGTCCAGACGCTCGAACGATTCCGTGGTGTTTCCGGTGGAGGCGACCACCAGAGCGTCCAGCCTTCGTGCCGCCAGTTGTTGAATTTCCCGGGCCTCCAGCTCCGGATCTTCCTCGGATGAAGAGATGATCAGCGAATAGCCCCGCGCACGGATGACGTTCGACAGCCCCCTGGCCACCTCTGCGAAGAACGGATGCAGCAGATCGGGTACGACCAGGCCGACCAGATAGCTGCGCCCCGTCACGAGGCTGCGCGCCATCGTGTTGGGCTGATAATCCAGTTCCCTGACGCGCTGCAGAACGCGCTCCCGGGTTGCCGCTGCAATGTCGGGATGATTGCGAAGCACCTTCGAGACCGTCACCACGGAAACCCCGATGTCTTTCGCAATGTCCTTCATCCGAATCGGCATAGCTGGCACCCTACAAACATCTGAAGTCAAACGTGAGCGTCTCGCAGCCGGGCCGTTTCAAGCCGCTGTGAATCTTCATGGCTGCAGCCATACCATCACGCAGCGTGCGGTGCTGGTGTTCTTTGACCGAAGAACGAGTACAACGCAATACAGATATAGCCGGCCAACGGAACCAGGTACGCGTACGAGATGCTGTTCGTTGAATCCGCCACAATTCCCATCAACGGCGTCAGCACCGCGCCGCCGATAATCGCCATCACGATCAGCGAGCCCCCAACCTTGCTGTTGGCTCCCATTCCCCGCAAGCCCAGCGCGAAGATCGTTGGATACATGAGGGACATGAAAAAGCTCGTGATAAACAGGGTCCAGACGCCTCCCCAGCCCGGATGCACAACAGCGACGGCAACCAGAACAATATTGATAAGACAATAGCAACCCATGAGCGTCGCTGGCTGCAGATACTTCATGATCGCGGCGGATGCGAATCTGCCCACCGCAAACATCGCAAGAGTTCCCGTCAGAAGATATCCCGCTGTCTTGTCGGTCTGGCCGGTATAGGCCTGGATGTACTGAATGAAGTAACTCCACGTACCGACCTGCGCCCCGACGTAAAAAAACTGAGCGATGATGCTGAAGACCAGGTGTCTGTTCTTCAGCAGGGCCAGAATTTTCGTCGACTGATGGACGCCCCCATCCTCCTCATCCCTCATCACCGGAAAGCGGGTTGCCCAGATAACCACGGCGATGCCCACAGCCACGGCGCCGAGGACCATATAGGGGTGAACGACGCGCAGGATTTCGAAGTGCAGATAGGCCTGATAACGATGCGTCGCCTGCAGGTTTTGTATTTCGCTGTGGCTGAGCTGAATTCCGGAGAAGATAAATGCCGTCCCAGCCAATGCCCCGGTGATCGAGCCCAGCGGATTAAAAGCCTGGGAAAAATTGAGACGGCGCTCCGCGGTTTCCGGCGATCCGGCGAGAACAATGAAGGTATTCGAAGCGGTCTCGAGAAATGCCAGCCCGCTGGCCATCACGAACAGGGCGAAAAGGAAAAATGAGTATCGACCCACGCTGGCCGCTGGCCAGAACAGAAACGCGCCGATACCAAAGAGTCCCAGACCCGTGACAAATCCTGTTTTGTAACCGAACCTGCGCATATAGAGCGCCGATGGCAGCGCCAGCAAAAAATACCCCATGTAAAACGCCGATTGCACCAGTCCGGCCTGAAGCCGCGTGATGGAGAACGACTTCATGAATTGGCGGATCAGCACGTCGTTCAGGTTATTGGGCACCCCCCACAGGAAAAAAAGAGAGGTAACCAGAATGAAGGGGACCAGCATTCCCGGCGCAAACAGCGTGCTCCGATAGCGGTCGGGCGCGCTGCCGGACGGCAGATAAGGTTGACTGCTCATCGCGGCTTCCTTTGGATTGGGCGAAGTGGGGAGTTGAAGATCACGCGCGGCAGCCCTCCGCCAGCGCAGGCGTCTCCTGATGCTTGTACATCAGAAAGTACTCCCGATGGCCCAGTGCTTCGGGCTTGCTCGGCGCCCCGGCAGCAATCTTCGCAACCAGACTGGAGAGAGCGGCGGCCGCCTCATCGAGGGTTTGCTCGCCGCTCAGGATAAGCCCCGCATTGAAGTCCATGTCGTCGATCATGCGTTCGAAGGTTCGGGAATTTCCGGTCACTTTGAGCAGTGGAGCTACCGGGCTGCCGATAACGCTCCCTCTGCCCGTAACGAAGAGCACGATCTGCGCCCCGGTCGAGATCAGGTCCATGATGCCTTCTGTGTCATTCGGATTGGTGTAGCCGAACTGCATGAAGTGAGGATCGGGAACCGAATCCAGCAGCCATAGTCCGGAGTGCGGCGGACTTTGCGAGACGCGCAGAACACCCTGGATGGGACGAGTGCCCGACTTGGCGAATGCGCCCATGCTCTTTTCTTCGATCGTGGTAAGACCGCCTGCGAAGTTTCCGGGAGAGACCGAATATTGTCGAACCTCCCGGCAATAGTCTTCCGCCTTGCGGTAGGCTGCGTCGAGTTGGCTGGCTACCTGGGGGTTAGCGGCTCGTGACACCAGCACATCTCGCAGGCCGATCATCTCCACGGATTCTTCAAAGATGGCGCGGCCGCCGCGATCCACAAGCTGATCGAAAAACCGCCCGACCACGGGATTGCCGGCCAGCCCCGAGGTCCCATCCGAACCGCCGCATTCTGCGCCAATGGTCAGATCCTCCCAGCCCATCTGAGTCCGCGTCGTCTGCGCTGCCATTTTTTCACGCAACGCAGTCAGCGCCGATTTTCCGCGTGCGATCCCTGAACGCGTTCCGCCGGCATCCTGAATATAGAACCACTCCGCGGGCCTCCCGGATGCGGCCGCTGCTTCTGCGAGCTTCGCGGGCTGCGTGTATTCGCAACCCAGCCCAACCGCCAGACAAGCGCCCACATTCGGATGATGGACCAGAGCCAGCATCAGCCGAATCGCATAAGCATTGTCGTAACAGCCGGGGAAGCCTACCACGTGGACATCGCTTTCCCCTTCGCCCACGGCGTGCGCCACGAAGCTCGCACACTCCACGGTGTACACCACCAGGATCAGGTTCCGGATTCCTTTGCGGCCATCTGCCCGCACGTATCCCTGCCAGGACTCGTCAGGCATAGGGTGTATCCTTCGCCGCTCCCGTGATCAGGTCCAGGCGATTGGATCGCTCATCGACCTGACTGCGGCAGTTATGGAGGTGCACCCACTCGCCGGGCGCGATCGCGGCGGTAGCTAACCCGATGGCCACACCGTATTTCACGATGGGTTCGCCGGGCCGAATGCTCGCCAGGGCCAGCTTATGTCCGAGGGGGACAGGCGCCAGAGCGTCAACCACGCTGCGCAAGTTGGTTCCGTAAATCATGACCGGGCTCCGGTCCACATCTTCCAGCATGGTTGCAACGTTGTCCCTGGGGTCTACCTGGAACGCCCGCCGATATCCCGCGTTGGCAACGCTGCTCATAGGATCCCGTATTTGCGGAATGCGTCCGTGCTGCTCATTCCCGCTTCGATTGCCTTGCGGACCACTTTCTCGCCCGCGGCCTTCTTCAGAGCCAGTTCGACTACTTCGTCTTCGACGGCGCGCGGGATCACTACGATTCCGTCCAGATCGCCGAAGATCAAATCGCCCGGGGAGATATGAACGCCGCCAATTTCTACAGGGCAGCGAAAGTCAGCGACCCTGGAGCGAACCGCGGCATCCTGCGCAAACCTTCCGCGGCTGAATACGGGCCAGCTCTGTTCTAACACTCGCGGCGTGTCGCGGTGAAATCCATCGATGATCGCGCCGGCTCCTTTTCTCATACGCGCCGTCGCCGTCATAATCTCACCCCAGGCGGCGCAGTTCATCGATCCGCCGGTGGCAACATAAATCTCGCCAGGAAGAATGGCATCGAGAGCGTCCGTCATCTTTCCGAAGGGCGATTCCTGACGTCCCCAGGCGTCCACAATCTGTACGGGCAGGGCTCTGCCCACAATTTTCATCGGCGGCGTGAGAGGCTGAATTGCCTGAGGCAGGAATTGGTGCCAGTGCCCCAGAGTGTCAAGCACATCCCCGATCACGGGGGAATACAACTGTTCCGCCATTGACTGGAAACGCTGATCGTCGGTTGAACTCTGCATCTGGGCCTTCTGCGACCTGCACATTGGCTGGGGTTGGACTCACAAAACCCCCAATGATTATCCTTAACTTTAGCGATTACAGGAACGGCCGTCCAGCATGAAAAACCGGAACCTCAACCTCAGTTGAACCTTGAATAACGGAGTCTGCATGGGAGCTTCACTGTTCGATTTGAGCGGGAAAACCGCCGTCGTCCTTGGGGGTACAACGGGAATCGGTCGAGCCATGTCCCTGGGCCTGGCCCATGCCGGAGCTGACGTGATTGCCTCGTCGCGTCGCCCCGAGCAGGTGGAACTGGTATGCGCTGCCCTTGAATCGAAGGGCAGGAAAACCCTGCGCGTCATCTCCGATGTCACGGACAAGTCTTCGCTGCTTGCACTCCGCGACGAGGTCCTCAAGACCTTTGGCGCCGTCGATATTCTCATCAATTCAGCAGGCTGCATAAAACGCACTCCAACCCTGGCTCTCGAAGAAGACGAGTGGAACCGGATCATCGACACAAATCTCACCGGAACGCTGCGCGCTTGCCAGATCTTCGGCGAGATCATGATCCAACGGCGTTGGGGAAGGATCATCAACATCGCGTCCCTCTCAACATTTGTCGGATTGTACGAGGTTGCGGCTTATGGAGCCAGTAAGGCGGCCGTCGGCTCCCTTACCCGTTCGCTTGCTGTGGAGTGGTCCCGCTATGGTGTGCTGGTGAACGCCATCGCTCCCGGAGTGTTCAGGACCGACATTAACGCCGACCTGCTGGACAACACAGCCCGAGGGCGGGAATTTCTCTTCCGCACGCCCATGGGACGGTTTGGCCATACCGAAGAACTTGTCGGAGCTGCGGTCTACCTCGCCTCCGATGCGGCATCGTTTGTGACCGGTCAGGTGCTGACCGTGGACGGCGGATTTCTGGCCAGCGGGGTCAATCAGTAAGGGGAGCGCGGCTGGGCAAAAGATCCAATATCAACCGTTAACTGTACCGTTGACTACCATAATTCGGCTCGGCTATATTGGCCCGTTATCACGAGGAGGTTCAATGAAGCGGCGGGAATTCTGCAAATTGGCGGCGGCAGCCGCAGCGACTACAGCGGTTCCCGCGTTCGCACGGAGAGGCGAGCTACCCGAAGCGGCACAGAACGCGGGAGCTCCTTCCGCCGTTGAAGCGCCCGGCTTCAACCAACTGCAGCAGGACTACGCGCAGTTTTGTGCAACCCCCGCTTCTGATCGCGTCTTCTTCGCTCTGGCCAACGGAAATATCATCAGCGAGCAGCTCGACGCAAAGACCTGGGAGCCGACGGCGTGGGGCGATGCTCCAAAATTGCCGATCCCCGGAGGATCGTTTGACGGGGTACCGATGACTGCTCCCATCGACGGCCTCGCCGGCGCGGGCCCCTATAAGCCCACCTGGGATTCTTTGCTTGAGTACGAAACGCCGGACTGGTATCAGGATGCGAAGTTTGGCATCTGGGCCGCGTGGAGTCCCCAGAACGTCGCTGAAGCCGGAGACTGGTACGCCCGCAACATGTATATGGAGGGATCGCGCCAGTATAAATATCACCTTGAGCATTTCGGCCATCCTTCCCGCTACGGATACAAAGAGCTGTGCTCCCAGTGGACTTTGCTGAACTGGGATGCGGAAGGCCTCATCGATCGCTTCGGCAAGGCAGGGGCGAAGCTTTTCCTCATCATGGTCAATCATCACGAGAGCTTCGACTGCTGGAATTCCCGGCATCAGCCGTGGAACTCGGTACGGTTCGGACCGCATCGCGACGTCACCGGAACATGGGCCGCGGCTGCCAGGAATCGTGGAATGCGTGTCGGCGTCACGGTGCATCAGGCGCGCAACTGGTGGTGGTTCCAGACCGCGCATGGAGCGGATAAGACCGGTCCTATGGCGGGAATTCCCTACGATGGCGGCCTGACTTCAGCGGAAGGGGAGCATCAGTGGTATCAGGGAGTCGATCCTCAGAGGATGTATGGCGCCAAACATCCGCAAAACGCTCTGCCCGACGCCTCCTTCGTAAAGAACTTCTACGACCGTACGCGCGATCTGATCGACCAGCACGATCCCGACTTACTCTACTTCGATAACTCCCTGCTTCCCCTGGGCTGGGCGGGCATGAACATCGGTGCTTACTTCTACAACCACAATCTGCAGACCCACGGCGGAAAGATGGAGGCGGTCCTCAACGGGAAGCAGATACCCGATCGCCTGGCGAAGGCATTGGTGGCCGATTACGAACGCGGCCTGACCAGCAGCATTATGAAGTACCCGTGGCAGTCGGAGACCTGCATCGGCGACTGGCACTACGACCGTGCGCTGTTCGACAAGCCCGGAGAATACGGAGGCTACCTTCCTCCCAGAGATGTGATCCACTGGCTGATCGATACGGTGAGCAAAAACGGCACCTTCATCCTGAATATCCCCGGAAGGCCGGACGGGACGATCGACAGCAAGGAGATTGCTGTTCTCGACGGCATTACCGCATGGATGCAAACCAACGGCGAAGCCATATACGCGACGCGTCCGTGGAAGGTCTACGGTGAGGGGCCGGACGAAATTAAGGCCGGGTCGTTCGAGGGCGGCAGTGTCAGCAAGCTTGGAGAGAAAGATATTCGCTTCACGCGAAACAAGGCCGGCAATATCGTCTACGCAATCGTGCTGGGATGGCCGAAGGGTGAAATTGTTGTGCAATCCCTCGGAACGGCCAGTTCCACACTGCCAGGCAAGGTTCTTCGCGCCGAGCTGCTTGGATCCGGCGAGAAAATTCGCTGGAAACAAACGCCCGAGAGTCTTCGCGTCGAGCTGCCCAGGGAATACCGGCCCACAGTCGATTACGCAGCGGCGTTCAGGATTTCCCTGGGCTAATCCAACTTCTGATTCGGCCGCTCCATCGTTAGGGCGAAGGTCGGCGCGCGGGCGTCGTTCCCACCACAACGAGATCGACGCGGCGGTTCATCCGGCGGCCTTCGGGGGTCGCGTCATCGGCAATCGGACGATACTGCCCGTAGCCCGCTACCGAGATTTTCTTTGGATCGTAGCCCGAATCGTTGACCAGCATCAGCAGAACGTTCATGGCGCGCGCGGTGGATAGCTCCCAATTGGAGCGGAATTGCGCGTTGTGAATGGGCTGGTTGTCGGAGTGTCCTTCAACCCGGAGATCGAGGTCGTGCTGCGAGAGAATTTTGGCGATGCGCTGGATTTTCTCACCCGCACCGGGCAGCAACTCGGCCTGTCCACTATTGAAGAATCCAAGCTCGCGAAGGCTGATCACAAATCCTTCGGGTGTGACCCGGAGGTCCACTTCGTGGTTCTTCAGCTCGTTTCCCATAGCGGCTTCCAGCTGTTGGCGCAGCTGCACCAGATCCGTGGGAGAAGCCGGGTTACTGGAGGTTTCCGTTCCCTGAGGGGGAACAGGATGATCCGGCTCAGGAGCGTAGGCCACAGCGTTTTTGTCGGTTCCGCCGGAGAACGCCCCGAGGCTTTGGAAGCCGTTATGGATGGCGTGAGAGAGCTTGATGATGGTCTGATTGTCGCGATAAGCGGAGGAGAACAGAACGACGAAAAAAGCGAAGAGCAGGGTGATGAAATCGGCGTAGGAGATGATCCAGCGGTCGTGACTGACCTGCTCCTCGACGTGCATCCGGTGGCGCCGTCTCATGGAGTAACGACTTTCGGAGCCGCAGCTACTTTGGCGAGACTTCGCTGCGGACGCTCGGGCAGGTAGCTGACAAGCTGGAGCTCGAGTGCGCGCGGGTTCACTCCTTCCATGATGGAAAGGACGGCTTCGAGAGTCATCTCCTGGGTCACCTGACGCTCGCGAATCCTGATCTTCAGTTTGCCGGCTGCGGGAAGGAAGACGAGGTTCGCCGCGCCCACGCCATAGATGGTTGCGACAAAGGCGACCGCGATTCCCTTACCAACCGCGTCTATGTCCTGGAGGTGTTGCATAACCTGGATGAGGCCCAGCACGGCGCCAATGATGCCGACCGTGGGGGCATAGCCTGCCGCAGCTTCGAAGACCTTGGGGATGCGCTCATCTTTCTCTCCGCGATAGTCGATTTGCAATTCCATCATTTTGCGAAGATCGGCTGCGCTGACGCCGTCGATGGCGAGCATCAGGCTCTCTTTCAGGAACGGGTCGTCGATTTTGGCAAGCTCGGCATCGAGTGAAAGCATTCCTTCCTTGCGGGCTTTGAATGCGTAGCGCAGGAGGTTTTCTACCAGAGCGTCCGGCTCGGGACCGGCTTCGAGGAATACGTCCCTGAGCTGGCTCATGGCCTGCAGAACAATCCGCAACGGGAACTGGACGAGAACGGCGCCGACCGTGCCGCCAATGACAATCAGGGCGGCCGAGGGCTGCAGAACCTGGGCCAGTCTGCCACCGTCGAGGAGCAGTCCAAGTCCAATTCCGCTCAGCGCAATCAGGATGCCGCCAACGGTACTTTTATCCAAAACGATATCCAGCCTTCCGTCGATTGATGCGGGTTACCGCAGTGCAACCGATCCATTTCCCAGCCAACGCATCCCGAATCGAAGGGACCTCCGGAACGCGGACCATGGCCCACGCAGCTAAGGGATGCGGTCCTCTATCGGCAACTGGAGGGAACTATTCCAACAGCGGGCCGATTCGCCCGGTTTGCGAAACCACGGCCAGGCCGCTAAGAGTTGACGGACAGCGAGGGAAGGGAAGTCGGAAGCGAAAGGTTCAGGGCGCTATTGAAAGCACTTTGTTCGAGGCTGCTATACGGCTGAAGCGCCGCAAGGGATGGATCCGTTGAGAGACCTGAGATTCCGGAGGCCGATGCGAAACCACCACCGTTTGCGGCCGGCCAGCCCGAGCCGCCTTTTAAGTGGGAGAGACTGACGCGAAGGCTCGAGAAATCGGTTTCAGCAGAATTGACATCGCCCGACTTGAGATCGTTGCTGATCTGCGTGATCTGCGCGGCGATCGGACTGGTGGCTCCAGTCGAGCCCGGAGCGGCCAGTTTTTGCTCAAGGGCTGTGAGGAACGACTGCGCTCCCGCGATATTGCCGGATTGCAGCTGGGATTCAAAGTTTCCAACGGCAGAAGAGGCGCGATTCGCAAGCGAAGTGACGGCTTGCGAAACAAGGTTGGACGGATTGATCGACGGGATTGCGAGGCCGTGCATGATGGTCTCCTGATGAAGTGATTCCGGGACAGGCTAGCTGCAAGCGGAAGGCCACAGGCGGAGCGACGAGAATCCCAGTCGTTCAATGAAAAAGAAGAGGCTTACCGCACTCCGCTTACTGTGGTGACTTGCCGGTCGGCAACATTTGCCGGGCAACTTCGCGCCGGTGATGAGGGAAGACGAACAATTCAGTCACGCATCGGCCTCCTGAAGCTGGAAATCCTGGCGCGTCTGCCGATAGAGTGCGGACGAATCAACAAATCACTTCGCCAGTCGACCCCGTCAGGGTGCATCGAGATTGTAAGGGCGATTCCTTGAGGGATGCGGGTCTATGTTTTCGATCATCGGCATATTGATCGTCATTGGCGCAGTGCTGGGCGGCTTTCTGATGGAGAAGGGGCCGCTTCCGGTCCTGATGCAGCCTTCGGAGCTCGTGATTATCGGAGGGGCGGCGCTGGGGACCATGCTCGTGGCCAACCCGATGCATGTGCTGAAGAAGATTATCGGCAGTTTGCTCAGTGTTCTGGGCGGATCGAAATACTCGAAGAAACGTTACGTCGACACGCTGAAGATGATGTTCCAGCTCTTCAACAAGGCTCGCAAGGACGGGCTGGCGGGGATTGAGTCCGACGTCGAGGAACCGGAGAAGAGTCAGGTGTTCTCGAAATTCCCGGATTTTCTGAAGAACCATCACGCGCGGGATTTCGTTTGCGACACGATGCGCATTGTGATTATCGGAGGCGCGACGCCTCTGGATGTGGACCAGATGATGGAACTGGACATGGATGTCCATCACATGGGAGCGACGCAGCCGGTTTCAGCGTTGAGCACGGTAGCGGATTCGTTGCCTGGTATGGGCATCGTCGCCGCCGTTCTCGGCGTCGTGGTGACGATGAGCGCGCTGGGCGGTCCGCCGGAAGAAATCGGACACAAAGTGGCTTCGGCTCTGGTGGGCACATTTCTGGGAATCCTGTTGTGCTACGGCGTTGTCGGCCCGCTGGCAGCGAATCTTACGAAGCTGGTGGATGACGAGCACGCGTACTATCATTCGCTGCGCGTCGTCATGCTCTCGTTCCTGAAAGGGATGTCGCCTTCGATCGCGGTAGAAATGGCGCGGCGCGCAGTGCCTGAGCACGTTCGCCCGACCTTCCAGGAAGTGGACAAAGCCTGTCGTCAACGGGACGATGCCCCTGCGGAAGCCGGAGTGCCGGCAGGCGCACCGGCGCCGGCGTAAAGCAGTGAAAAGGAAAAGGTGACCTCGTGGCCGACGCTCCCCCAATTATCATCATCAAGAAAAACAAGTCCCATGGCGGCCACCATGGCGGGGCGTGGAAGGTCGCCTACGCAGATTTTGTCACTGCGATGATGGCGCTCTTCATCGTTTTGTGGCTGATGAATGCCAGCAAACAGGTGCAGGAAGCGGTGGGCGGCTACTTTAAGGATCCCCGGGGTACAGCGAAGACCGTTGGAAGCAACAAAAACGGCTCCGACGAATTCGTAGCATTGAAAAAAGAAGACATGTCGAAGCTGAAAGATGATCTTCTGCGTTCGATCCGGCACCTCGATCCGCAGGAAAAGCTGAAGAGTCAAATCGAGATCACGGTCACTCCGGAAGGCCTTCGGATCGAATTGATGGAGAGCGCCAAAGGCACATTTTTCGAATTGGGAAGCGCGAAGCCGACTCCGGCGCTGCGTGATTTGTTGCAAGCGCTCTCCCATGAACTGGGACAGCTGCCGAACAACATCTCCATTGAAGGTCATACGGACTCGATGATGTATTCATCCGCACGGACCTATGACAACTGGGACTTGTCCTCAGATCGAGCGAATGAGGCGCGACGGTTGATGCAGGCGGAGGGGATTCGCCCCGACCAGATTTCTCAGGTGCGAGGATTCGCGGATCGGCGTCTGCGGGTGGCGGACAACCCTGACGATCCTTCGAATCGCCGCATCTCGGTGATCGTTCAATACCTTGTGCAGAATGACGCGGAAGTTCCACTTCCCAAAGCAGTTACAAGTCAGAATGGCGGAGTCGTGCCCAGCACCTCGGCAGCTCCTGCTACTCCGGCGGGAACGAATTCGGGCGTCCCGGCTCCTGGAAATCAGAGCGCGCCGGCCGCTTCGACTCCAGTTGCAGGGAGTCCGACGCCATCTGCGACTCCTAAGCCGAGTGCTTCGGTAACTCCTAAATAGAACGCGAAACGAAGCTGGCTACTCGACCAGAGTTGGGCGGGAATGGCCAGGACCCGCGCTTAGCCGAGCGACCAGGCGGGCGACCGCGTCACGCTCTTTGTCGGAGGAGAAGACAAACTTCAATCCCTCCTGCTCTCCGCCAGTGTGAGCGAGGCACACCTGCAGTTCAAACGCAAGTTCCTGATAATGAAGGAATACCCAGCCGCAGTAATCCGGAGGAAGCGTCTGGGGGAGCTGGAGCCTCATTCCCTCCCTGCTGATTTCCCGGCAACGCCCGTTGATTGTCAGGTTATCCATTTTGAGGCGGACGGGGAGGTCCACGGTGTAGCGGGGAATGCGGTATTGAAATTTCTGCATGGTCGCCTTTTCTGCCGAGGGAATGATCCCATTGCCACCTGGACGAGGTTTTCCGATCTGGGACTTATCGGCATTTTCGGAAAAAAGTCCGGTTCTTTCCCACCCTTTCCGGAATTCAGAGCACTTTTTTGGGGTTGCCGAAGGGCTAACAGGAGGGTACCTTAGTAATCGCAAACGGCGCCAATGCCATTCTCTCAGTGTTTATCTTTGCGTTATTGTAATGCGCGTTATTTTCCTCTGGTTCCTGTCGTGATCTCTTCGCACCGGAGAGGTGCCCGGATTTAAATCCTGCGAGGCAACACGGGCCGCTGGCCATTTCTAAACAATCAGCAATTTACATGATAGGATGGCGTTTAATCATCGAAAACGAGCCTCGATCAGGGTCCTTGGCGGGGATTCGTAACGTCCGGGGATGCCCTCATCCTGTTCACGAAATTCATTAACTGATACGTTACTGATAACGCCTATGAGACGTGCCCATGGAAAGTTATAATTCGACCGTCGGGCGACGTTGAAACGGGAGAAACAGCCCCCCTCACTCAGAAGGTGTATTGCTCTTCGGCTTTTGGGTTGGTACTAAAGTGTTTCTGCAGTTTCATTATGAAACATGAATTCTAGTGCCGTCACCGGTCCTGCCGAGGGAACGCACGCAATGAGTGATTTGATTTCTCTGCCACCATCATTTTCTGCCGACGTGACCTCCGCGACCATCGCGTCGGGCGCGCGGACCCGCAAAAAGGAGAAGCCAAACCTTACCGTGAATACAGTGGGCCGCCGGGTTCTGATCGTAGAAGACGATATTTCCCTGGCCGACTTCCTGCGGACCGAGCTGCAAAGTCAGCATTTCATCGTCGAGATCCTGCACGATGGGGAAGAGGCCGTGAAGGCGCTTGAGGATGACCGGCGCTATGACCTTTTGATTCTTGATCTTAACCTGCCAAAGCTGGACGGTATCAGCCTGATCGAGCGGGTGCGCCCCGGCCAGCCGCGCTTGCCCATGCTGGTACTGACGGCGCGCAATGGGATCGATGACAAGGTGAAAGCCTTTCAAAGCGGGGCGGACGACTGTCTTACGAAGCCTTTCTCGCTGGCCGAGCTTCTGGCTCGCGTGCAGGCGCTGTTGCGGCGAAATTCGGGCCTGGTTCCGAACTGTTCCCAGGTGGGGGATCTGACCCTTTTGCGGGAGGAGCGGCGGGTGGAACGCAACGGCCGCCGGATCGAGCTGACGCCCCGCGAATTCGCGATCCTCGAAGTGCTGATGCGGAACGCTGGACGCCCGGTATCGCGAGCGACTCTGCTCGAAGAAGTTTGGAACATGCCCGCGGAACCCTCGACCAACATCGTCGACGTCTACATGAAATACGTGCGCGACAAGGTGGACCTTCCGGGAGAGCGGAAGTTAACGCACACCATCCGAGGATTTGGCTATGAACTCCGCGACGCAGACGCGTAGCTGCGCGACAGAAACGGATAAACCGGCCGAGATGCCGCAGGACTCGCAGGAGTTCTACGCGGAAATTGTGAACGGGCTGCATGCGATTGCACAGCCGCTCACGATTCTCCGGGCAGCGATGGAAGTGCTGGCCCTGCCGGAACGCGCCGGCGTCGATCACCGCCGGTATCTGGATATTTCTGCGAAGCAGGTGGAGCGGACGTGCGATTTGTTTTCCTGCCTGCAGGATCTGGTCGCGGCCAAACTGAATGAAGCGCAGGTGGTGAGATTCGATTTGTGGGAGCTGCTCAGTCCGATGATTGAAACGCGCAGAGCCCTGCTGCAGGCCTCAGGCATTGGGATCGTTGTGGCGCGACATGATCCGCAGGAGCTGGTCGTCGGGGACGCGGAAAGGACCGAACAGGCGGTCGCAGAGGTCCTCAAGATGGCCGAATCCGTCTCGTCGCGCGGCGATGTGATCGAATTGCACTCCTCGCGCGCGCATGGATTTTGTGAGCTCACGCTGCAGAACACACGCGGCCACGGAAAGCGGATCAGTTCGACCGATCGCCTCGGGCTCTCGCTCGCGGCCATGAATATCATCAGCCAACATGGAAAATATCACTTCGAGGAGGATCCATTTTGCGTGTCAGTCGCGCTGCCGGTGCAGGAATACGGTACGTGACAACGAACAGGAGCGCCGCGGCTTAAGAGCGGCAACTTCATCGCTCTGGATCATTTGATGATGTTTCGCCGCTCTTCACTGTTCTCTCCGGCAGGTTCTGGCTGGCCGCGCCGCCCTGCCCAGCCGATTGAGTCTTGTTCTCATTGATTCTTCATTCCACGCTCAACAGGAAACGCTGATGTCGACTCCCCTCCTCCAGTCCGAACGTTATGAAGACCGGCTGCCGATCGACGTATTCGTGGTCAGTCCGAATGCGAAGCTGCGCCAGGAACTGCAGGAAAAACTGACGCTGCCGCGCTGGCAGGTGTTGCAGGCCGGCAGCGGAGCCGGAGCTCTGGAACTGTTGCGCCGGCATGGCGGCGAAGACGGCGTCCTGCTGCTGGATCCGATGCTGCCCGATCTGGAGCCGAACGGGTTCAACGCCATCGTCAAGGACCGCTTCCCGAATACCCAGGTTTTAATGCTGAATTCGCACACCGGCCAGTTGCTGATCGGCAGTGCATCACCCACCCCGGTATCGGCAAAGCTGGCGGACGTGGTGAATCGCGCAGGCAGTGTGACCAGCAGCGCGCTTCCGGCGGCAATGCCGGAGAGTCAACACCATCCTTCGGATAACAAAGTCCGATTGCGCAGCATGATCGGGGATTCCGAGCCGATGCAGCGAACCTATTCAGCGACACGCATGGTGGCGGCGCGGAGCACGACCGTGCTGGTGACCGGAGAGAGCGGCACGGGCAAAGATCTCATCGCTCAGGAAATCCATCTGATCAGCCCGCGGCGAAATCAGCCGTTCGTCGTTGTGAACTGCTCGGCGATTCCCGAACCATTGCTGGAAGCGGAGCTGTTTGGCTACACCAAGGGCTCGTTTACCGGAGCCGTGCAATCGCGCATCGGGCGAATTCACGCTGCGCATGGGGGCACGCTGTTCCTCGATGAAATTGGGGACATGCCCCTGTCCCTGCAGAGCAAGATTCTGCGTTTTCTCGAACAAGGGGAAGTGCAGCGGCTGGGCGGAAACGACAATCTGAAGGTGGACGTGCGGGTCATAGCAGCAACGAACGCCGACTTGAAAAAGAAGCTGGCGCAGGGGGAATTTCGCGAGGATTTGTACTATCGCCTTGCGGTTTTTCCGATTCAGCTGCCTCCGCTGCGGGAACGCATGGAGGATCTGGAAGAGCTGGCGGTCAGCTTCGCCACACGATTCTGCCCGGGCATCTCGCTCAGCCGAGCGGCGCTGGAGATTCTCGGCCAGCATCGATGGCCGGGAAACGTCCGTGAATTGCGCAACGCGATTGAGCGGGCCACGATTCTCGTGGGTACCGGTCAGGAAATCAAGCCCGAGCACATCATTTTGTAGGACTTAGGTCCCGAAACGGCACGCCTGTCTCGTTTTGGCACTCATCGTGCATATCAGATAGGCAAATGCTGCCGAGTTCTCATCTTGTTCCAATGAAGCAGGTCGATGCCGGTGGGTTCGATAATCCCCGCCAGCTTGCGGATGCCTTCTCGGAATTCATCTCCGCGTCGGCGCTGCTCGAGGCCTCCTACCGGGAACTGCAGCAGGAAGTCGCCCATCTGAATGTTGAGCTCGCGGAGCGCAATGCCGCTCTGACGCGCAGTCTCGAAGAAAACGATCGGATGCGGGCGGCGCTGGAGCAGATGATCGACTCGATGCCGTGCGGCGTCCTGGTGCTGGATACCGCAGAAACCATCGTGATGATTAACCCGGAAGGACGTCGCCTGCTGGGTGCGGGCAGCGCACGCGCACGCAAGCTTCGAGACTTGTCGCGCGTAAGCCAGATCGATTTCGAGGCGCTGGTCCAGGGTTCGGACGGGCACCACGATAACGAGGTTTGTCTGGCGACGAACAGCGGAAAGCGCTGGCTGGCGATCGGCCGCCGTGAGCTCAATTGCATCTCCCCGCGGCATGATCCATCCATCGCCCGGCTGCACAGCATCTGGATCCTGCGCGACATTACAGCGACCAAGCAGGCAGAAGTGGAACGGGAAGCGGCCAGGCGGGCCACGGCACTGGCTGAGATTTCCACCATTCTTGCTCATGAAATTAGAAACCCGTTAGCGAGCCTGGAACTGTTCGCTGGGTTGATCGCGGAAGATTCCAGCGAGAGCGCTGAGTGGATCGCGCACCTGCGTGCCGGAATCCGCATGCTGTCGGGCACCGTGAACAACGTATTGAGTATGAACGGCGAGACGAATCCGCGATTAGCGCCGGTGGACCTCTCCGCGTGTGTGGAAAGCGGTGTTGAGTTCGTGCAGCCCATTGCTGAACAGGCGGGAGTGGTTTTAACGTTCACGGCCGCCAGCAACAAGCTGACGATCGCCGGTAACGAGGACGGAATCCGGCAGATCCTCCTGAACCTGGTCTGCAATGCAATTCGTCACACGCCGGCCGGAGGTCGCGTGGATGTCACGACCCGGGGCGAAGCGCGGCTCGGAGTGGAGCTGGCGGTTGTAGAAGTACGCGATACAGGCTGCGGAATTCCGGACGACGTGATGGAGCACCTTTTCGAAGCGGGCTTCAGCGGAACGGGCGAGACGCCGGGCCTGGGCCTGGCCGTTTGCCGGCGGCTGATGACGCAGCACCGCGGCGAGATCAGGGTAAACAGCCGGGTTGGAGAAGGAAGCAATTTTCTACTGGAGTTTCCAGCGATATGACGGGTGAAACACAGTCATCGGTAATGGTGGTGGACGATGAGCCGGGAATCCGGACCGCGCTGCGGGCGAATTTTCTTCGCCATGGCTGGCGCGTGGAGACGGCGTCCGGCGTGCGTGAGGCGATTCGTAACCTCGAGACGCACGACTTCGATCTTGTGGTCACGGATATCCGCATGCCCGATGGGACGGGTATGGAAGTGATGCGGGCGGCGCGGAAGTCCGCGCCGGGAACGGCCGTGATTCTGCTGACGGCCTACGGGTCGGTGCCGGATGCGGTGAACGCGATGCGCGACGGAGCGCTCGATTACCTGACCAAGCCGATTCCGTTCGATCAGTTACAGGCTACGGCGGCCCAGGTGATGCACCGGGCTCAGCAGCTGCCTTCCGAAGAACAGCCACTGGCAGGGGACATAGTTGGTCGTTCGCCGCTGCTGATGCGGTCTCTGCAGCGGGCGCGCGCGGCGGCCAGCACTGGCGCGGATGTGCTGATTGAGGCGGAGAGCGGAACCGGTAAGGAACTGCTGGCGCGGTTTATCCACGATGCCAGCGATCGCAGCCTCAAGCCATTTGTCGCGGTGAACTGCGCGGCTGTTCCCGAGACGCTGCTGGAGAGTGAGCTGTTTGGGCATGGCCGTGGCGCTTTCACAGGAGCAGTCTCATCGCGTCCCGGCAAGTTTGAAATGGCGGACGGCGGGACGATCCTGCTCGATGAGATTGGCGAAATGCCTCTGAATCTGCAGCCGAAACTTCTGCGGGCTTTGCAGGAGCGCGAGTTCGAGCGGCTCGGTGAAGGGCGTTCGGTGCACGTGGACATTCGCGTGATCGCGACCACGAATGTCTCGCTGTCAGCGATGGTGGAGCGAGGACAGTTTCGCGCGGATCTTTACTACCGGCTGAATGTGATTCCTCTTTCGCTACCGCCGCTGCGCGAGCGTCGCGACGACATTCCGGTTCTGGCGCAACATTTCGCTGAGCAATACGCGGCTCAGCTGCGGCTGGGCGTTCCCCGGCTCGATGCGGATTTTATGAACCGGCTGCAGTCCCATACATGGCCCGGGAATGTTCGGGAGCTGGCAAATTTCATGCGCCGGGTGATCACGCTGAGCGGGACGCTCGAACTGGACGCGCGGTGCTTCGAGAGAGAATTCGAGGGGGTCAGCGCATGGACGGCTCCGTCGATTGCCGCCGGCACGCCGGATCGCTCAGGACAGACCCCGAGCCGTCGCGCCACGCCAGCTTCGATGCGCGCGTCTATTCCGGCGGCGCCGGGTACGCCGATCCGCGAGCTGGAGAAGATGCACCTTGAGAACACGCTGGCGCTGACGGATGGGAATCGCACACACGCGGCGGAGATGCTGGGCATCAGCCTGCGGACTTTGCGCAACAAGATTCGGGAATACGGGCTCCCGCCAAGGAGGTACGCATAAATGGCGACGACTTCGTTATTGCAGGTCCTGCAGGGATATCTGAAGGTCACGACGGATCGGCAGCAGCTGGTGGCCTCGAACATGGCGAATGTGGACACGCCTGGATATCACGCCAAAGACATCAACTTCCAGGCGGCGATGCAGGCAGCCATGAGCGACGGCAGCGGCCCACACATGGAGACAGCAAGTCTCGAAGTGACGGGTTTGCCGGAGCGGCCGGATGGGAACAACGTGAATATCGACCGCGAAAGCATGGTGCTCTCGCAGACGCAGCTTCAGTACCAGCTGGGGGTTCAGCTGATCAAGGAAGAATTTCACCGTCTGCTTACGGCGATCAAGGACTAACGAAAGGAACTGACCATGGGACTGTTCGGCATGATGAGCATCAGCGCTTCGGCGCTGTCGGCGGAGCGAGAGCGCGCAGAGGTGACTTCAGCCAACCTTGCGAACGCCGAAACGACGCACACCGACGAAGGCGGACCGTATGTTCGCAAAGAAGTCGTCTTCAGCGCGTCAAATTCTTCTCCGTTTCAGACGGTATTTAACCGCGCAGGCGGGCATCTGTCCGGGGCCGTGCAGATCAGCGAAGTGGTCAACGACTCGTCGGCGCCGGTGTTGCGCTACGAGCCAGGCAATCCGGATGCGAATAAGCAGGGGTATGTGGCTTATCCCGCGATCAATCCGGTCACCGAGATGGTGGACCTGATGGATGCAACCCGCGCCTATCAGCTGAATGCGTCGGCGGTTGGGGCGGCCAAGCAGATGATTCAGGAATCGATCGACATTCTTAAATCCTCATAGCGAGGGAGAGGGACGATGAGCAACGTTAGTCTGGGTGGCATTGCAAACTCGTACATTCCGGATTCGTCCGCGCTCGATATGGGCGGCGAAGCCGGCGGGGGAAGCTTTACCGATGTTCTGAAGAGTGCCGTGCAGACGGTGGATCAGCTGCATGACACTGCTGCGGCGCAGGTGACCAATCTGGTGCAGGGCGGAGGCGGCGATTTAAACAGCGTGATGATCGCCGTTGAAAAAGCTGACGTAAGTTTTCAGCTGATGATGCAGGTGCGCAACAAGATCGTGAGCGCGTATCAGGATATCGAGAAAATGCAGTTTTAGGATTGAGAGCGCATGCCAGGCTTAAGCAACGCAGCTGATCAGACAAAACAGTTCTGGGCAACCCGTACCGGGCAGCAGAAATTCTTCCTGCTGGGTGGAGCGGCCGCCACCGTGGCGCTGATGGTGTTTTTTGTCCGGCTCCTCGGAACGCCCGACTACAAACCGCTGTTCACGAACCTGGAGCCGGCAGATGCGCAAACGCTGAGCGCCCAGCTGGACGCCCAGGGCATTCCCCATCAGACCAGCCCCGATGGAAAAAGCATCAGCGTCCCTGCCGACAAGCTGGATGCAGCCCGGATGCAGACCGCGTCCCAGGGCCAACCGCACAGCGGACGCATGGGTTTCGAACTCTTCGACAAGATGTCGTGGGGCCAGACTGAATTCGATGAGAAGGTCACCTATCAGCGCGCTCTCGAGGGAGAACTGGAGCGCAGTATTCAGACGCTGGCGGATGTGGACAGCGCCCGCGTGCACCTCGTGATGCCCACGGACTCCGTATTTCTCGATCGCCAGCGCGGGGCAAAGGCATCGGTCATCTTGAAACTGAAGCGGGGCGAGCTTTCCAAAGGAGCCGTGCTGGCCATCGCGCGTCTGGTGTCCGGCGCCGTAGATGACCTGAAACCAGAAGACGTTTCGATCGTCGACGCCGATTCGGCAAGAGCTCTCGGCTTAAGCCAGGACAGTGCGGATACCGCGGAAGGCGCGGGAACGGGACTCAGCGAGCGTTTGATGAGCACGCTGGAGCCGATTGTGGGCGCGGACAAGATCCGGGCCAGCGTAAACGTGGATTATGACCAGGGAACGACGGATGAGAGCCAGGAGAAATACGATCCGTCCGTCAGCGCCGTGCTCACCGATCAGAAGTCGGAAGATGTGGCGGGAGGGAGCGCTGTGCCGACTGGAGTTCCTGGCACGGCGAGCAATGTGCCGAACAAGCAGCCTAAACCGGAGAGCCCGATCTCTTCGCAGAGCTCCAAAACGGAAAGTGCAACCTACGGCGTGAACAAGACCGTCGTCCACACAGTAACGCCAGCCGGGCGCGTTGCGCGGATCACGGCGGCGATTCTGGTTGATGACGAAATGGTCCGTTCTGTGGTGAAGGGCAAGGCCACATATACCCGGCGCAAACGGTCGCAGGAAGAACTGGACAAGATTCGGGAGCTTGCGGAAGCGGTCGTCGGGTTCGACGCTAAACGCGGCGACACGATCAGCGTAGAGAACATTTCGTTCAACAGCGATGTCGCGGACACGGATCTTCCCGCAGCCACCTGGACGAACAAAGTGCAGAAGACCGTATCCGACTATTCGTCCTTGTTCCGCCCGGTTTCGCTTTTGGCGCTCTTCGTTCTTGCCTGGCTGTTCCTGGTTCGACCCGTGCAGAAGCACGTGCTGACCCCGGCCTACCTGCCGCCGCGAAATGAGTCGGCCGCATTAGGTGCGCCGCAAACCGAAGCCATGGGGATGCATCCACCGGAGCTGGGCAGGGGTACGGTGCGCGCCGCGCAGCTGAAAGAGCAGACTGCGGAGATGATCCGAAACAAACCGGTGCACACAGCGCGTGCTGTGCAGGCCTGGTTGCGTGAGGAGCCGTCATGAACACGCTGGACGCCGGGGCGTTCACAGGAATACGAAAGGCTGCGATTCTGCTTTCTCTGATTGGCGAAGATGCGGCAGCGCCCCTTCTGCGCAATCTTCCCCCGGAGGATCTGGAGCGGATCGCCGAGGAGGTGGCAAACCTGGGACAGGTGCCACTCGACGTAACGCTGCAAGTCCTCGAGGAATACCACCAGATGATGACGGCGCAGGAATTCATCGCGGTGGGAGGACAGGATGTCGCGGTTCGCCTGCTGGTGAAGGCATTCGGCGAGAACGGCGCAAAAACCATGGTCGATCGGCTGAAGCAACCGGACGATTCGCGTTCGTTCCACGTGGACACGCTGAAAAAGGCGGACCCTCAGCAGCTGGCGCGTTTTCTGGTGGGAGAACATTCGCAGACCAAGGCGCTGATCCTCGGGCATCTGGACGCGAAACGGGCCTCCGCCCTGCTGATGAAGCTGGAGCCGGAGGTACGCGCTGACTGCGTGCGAAGGCTCGCGAATCTGGGCCAGTTTTCGCCGGAGGTCGCGGCGACGGTTTCGACGGTGCTGAATCGGCGGCTGCGTTCCGTAGGCGATCAGACGAAGCGCTCCGATCACGGTTCCCATAACATTGCCGAGCTGATGAATCGGCTCGACTCGATGACGTCGCGCGAAATCCTCGAGACCATCGAACGCGAAGAACCACAACTGGCGATCAGCATTCGCGACCAGATGTTCACATTCGATAACTTCCTCGAAGTTCCGGAACAGGAAATGCGCGAGCTGATGAATTCCATCGACAAGAAGACACTGATGGTAGCGCTCAAGGGAGCCAGCGAAGATCTGCGCAGCCACTTCTATCGGACCATGTCCACACGCGCCGTGGAGATGATGAAAGAGGATGCGGAAGTGATGGGGCCGGTACGCAGCAAAGACGTGGCCAAGGCGCAGAGCGAGATTGTCGCCATTGCGCGCAAGCTCGAATCGGAAGGCAAGATCGTACTGAAAAGCCAGGGAGAAGACGAGTATGTCCTCTAACTCAGAACTCACCAGCGTTTTCGGTGCTCCGGTAGCGACGCTGCAGTATCCGGATATGGCGGGCCATCCCGCGGACGGAGGAGCGCCCGTTATAGCCGACAGACGGAGTGGCGGCGGAGGGGGGCGGCGGCGCGGGGACGCAGCCAACGAAGCGGAATGGGCTGCGCGCATCGCCGAGGAGCGCGCGGACGCCGCCATGCAGGCGGAGCAGAAGCTGCGCCTCGAGTATCAACAAAAGCTCCTTGCGGAACGGGCAGTCCTGACGGCTGCGGTTGCTAAGTTTGCGGAGACACGCGACGATTATTTCGCGCGGGTGGAACTGGAGGTTGTGCAGCTGGCATTGTCGATCGCTGCCAAGATCCTGCATCGGGAAGCCCAGGTCGATCCCATGCTGGTGGCCACGCTTGTCCGGATGGCAGTTGAAAAGATGCGGGAGGAATCCAGCGTGACGGTGCATGTGAGTCCGGGACGCGTTGCGAGCTGGAAGCAATATTTTGCCGCTCACCCGAATATGGCGCGGGTTCAGGTGACGGAAGACCCAACGCTGAGCGAAACGGATTGTGTGCTCGAGACGGAGCTGGGTTCTGCAAATTTCGGGCTCGACACCCAGCTGAAGGAAGTGGAGCAGGGGTTCTTCGATTTGCTGGCTCAGAGGCCGACATCGAAATGAGCCGCGCGCTGCTGGCCCCATATCTGAATCATCTGGAGACCGGTTCGACTCTGCGATGGAAGGGCCGGATTAATCAGGTTGTCGGCAATCTGGTCGAATCGGACGGACCGTTTTGCTTTGTCGGGGAATCCTGCGAGATCACAGGAGACGGGGGCCGGAGCTACACCGGCGAGATCATCGGCTTCCGTGGATCCACGATGTTGTCGATGGCGGCCGATCCACCGCGTGGCATCCGTTTTGGCGATCAGATTGTGACCTGGGGCGCGCGGCCGTCGATTCGGGTGGGCCCCGGCTTGCTGGGCAGGGTGATCGATACGGCGGGCAATCCGCTGGACGGAAAAGGTGAGTATCGCGCGACCCATGCGGTGACGATCGATGGGTCCGCGCCGCTGCCGCTGGATCGGGTTGCTATACGGGAGCCGCTGAGTTGCGGCATTCGCGCCATCGATGGATTTCTGACCTGCGGACGCGGGCAGCGCGTGGGCATATTCGGAGGCAGCGGTGTTGGCAAGAGCACGCTGATCGGCATGATGGCGCGCGGAACGGCGGCAGACCTGACCATCCTGGCGCTGGTGGGCGAACGAGGCCGCGAGGTGGGCGAATTTCTGGAAGTGCTCGGCGAGGAGGGTCTGCGACGGGCCGTAGTCGTCGTCTCAACCTCAGATCAATCTCCTTTGCTGCGGATACGGGCGGCGCTGGCTGCAACCGCGGTTGCCGAGTACTTTGCCAGCCTCGGCAAAAATGTGCTGCTGATCGTGGATTCGCTGACACGCTTTGCCATGGCACAGCGCGAAATCGGGTTGGCCGCGGGTGAGCCTCCCACGGCGAAGGGCTATACGCCCTCCGTATTGAACATGCTGGCTCGTTTGGCCGAGCGCGCGGGTAATTTCGCGCAGGGAAGTATCACGGGGTTCTATACCGTGTTGATGGAAGGGGACGACCAGCAGGATCCGGTGGTCGACACAGTTCGGTCACTCCTCGACGGACACGTTGTGCTGGACCGAACGCTCGCTCTGCGCAGCCACTATCCGCCCATTTCGATTCTGGAAAGCCTCAGCCGTTTGATGTCCAACCTCGTGACAGACGAGCACCTGGCCAAGGCGAAGGCCTTACGGCTGCTGTTGGCTGCTTATGCACGATCCGAGGACCTGATCCGTATCGGTGCTTACCACAAGAACACCGATCCGGTGCTCGATCGGGCGATTGAGAGCTTGCCGGCGCTGAACGCGTTTCTGCAACAAAAACCGAACGCACTCTGCGCATATAAGGACGCCGTCGATCAGTTGATGGCGCTGCCGGGGTAACGAGAGGCTATGGGATTTCACTTTTCACTGGATACGGTACTGCGCTTCCGCGAGAGCCTCGAGCAGCGAGAGGAGCTGGCGCTGCAAAAAATCCAGCTGGATATCGCGGGCGTGCGGCATGCGATCGAACAAACGGCGGCCGAGATTGCCCGGGCACAGAAGGCGCGGGAAAATGCCATGCAGGAAGCCATGCCCGCTGCTCATCTGCAGGCCATGTTGAGCGAAGCTGAGTCGGCTGTCGAGCGGAAGAAGCAGCTTTCCGCGACTCTGCGGGAGCTGGAACAAAAGCGCGCCGAGCAAATGAAAGCCTATCAGTCCGCACATCGCAAGCGGCGGATGCTGACCGACATGGAGGCCCGGCAACTGGAAGCGTTCGAGCAGGAGCGCAGCCGGACTCAGCAGAAGCAACTCGACGATCTTTTCGGCTCGCGCCACCAGCGCGGTTAGGCCCAACCCTGAGATATCCGGATAGCCCTCTCGCGAGTAGTAGACGCGCGTCGCGATCTCGTAAAGTGAAGCCCCGTTCAGCCTACTCGGCAAACGTTGCCCAGACAGGCGGCAACGGTTGCCGATCAAGGGCTGCCGATAATATTCCAGGTGCCATAAGCCTAATGAAATGAACACCGAGGGCGCGATCCCTGAGTTCCTGGAGATGGCGAATCATGGTGCGCCACGTGCAGAACTACGGTCGTGCGAATTGCCATCCGATCGACGGCCTCCGGAACGAATCCGCTGCTGACGCAGAAGCAGCCAACGGGTTCGCCTTTTGGCTCGGTGCTCGCGAGCACTGTGAAGCAATCGAATTCAGGAGCTGGCACAGCGATCTCCACGGCACCGAAGAATTCTGACAGTTCGGCTGATTCTCAAGTGGGTCGTGCAGCGAGTACCGCCAGCTCATTGCAATCGCAGAATGAAAAGCCAGCAGCTTCCGCGAGTGCAGATCTCGGCGGTGCGGCGGCGGCAACAGCCATTCGTTCCCAAATGCCGACGACTTCGACTGCCAATGCGACGGCAACCGGACGCACGACAACCCGCGACGAGAAAACTCCACAGACAGCCGACACTGCCGGCGTGAATGCTGCTCCGGTTGCTGACAAGTGGATGCCAGTGCAGCAGCCGGTCGTCGTTATGCCAGTCCAGGCGCGGACGGATGGTCAGACGAGCGAGCCACAGACAGATCGAACTGCAGATGCCGGTGTCAACCCAGTAAATGGACCGAATACCGAGGTTCACAGCCCCACCCCAGCTCCTGTGGTAACGACGACGGCGGAGCCGCAGGTCGCTGCGCCGAACGGAGCGCCGGCCAATGCTCCCACGGCCAGTCGGGATGCTGATGTCGCGGACAAGCCGGCAAGCGCGACGACCGCGCAGGCGCCACCTGCGCTTCCGCAGGATCTGGTAGCGCCGGCGGAGATCCCAGCCAACCTGCTTCTTCCGGAGTTTGGTCTTTCGTCGAGCGATGGCGCTGTTGCGCAAAGCTCGAGCGCGGTTACAGGCAAGCCGGGGCAAAATCCGGTCCCTTCAAAAACCGCTGATACAGGCATAGTCGCGGCCCCGGGCAAGACCTATGCAGTGAATGGTGCGGCTCCCTCGTCAGGCGCGCATGGAACCGACAGTACTGTAGTGACCGCGAACTCGTCGGCTACTCAGACCGCCAGTCCGGCGGCGCAGCATTCGGCAGATGCCACGCAGGTGGCGGCGAAGCCGGCGGACAGCGCCGCGACGGCATTGCAGGCGATTGGCGCCTCTTCGGCAACTCATGACGTTTCTCCACGACGGCTGGGCGACATCGCTGGTGACGGGCCGCGTTCGAATGAACTGACGGGAGCGATTGCAGCGACTCCGCGAGAAAACGGCGAGAGTACGCCAACTTCCGCGATCAACACGGCGAAGTTGATTCAAACCGTAAACGAGACAGGAATGCAGGTGGGAATGAGGTCAGCGGAATTCGGAGACATCTCGATCCGCACCTCCGTTTCACAGCAACAGATGCTGGCACAAATCTCCGTAGACCACGGCGATTTGGGGAGGGCGATCGCGATGCATGTTCCTGCAGTGCAATCGAAGTTAGGGGAAGAATTTGGATTGCACGCGACCATTCAGGTGCACCAGAGCGGAGCCTCTTTTTCCGGAGAGCAAGGCAATGCCTCCTCCGGGCAACAGAAATCCTATGGCCGGCCGTTGCCGGTCGACAGCATTGCAGCAGAGGCCGAGACCTCAGGTTCGATCGCAGCAGCGGCAGCCTGGGACGGGAATCGGCTGGATGTCAGGGCATAAAACAGAACCTTTACGAGAGGAAAGACAGATGAACATTCAGGGCTTTAGTCCAACGATCGCCGCACCATTGCAGGCGCAGGCAGCCAGCACGGGCGCAACTTCGGGGTCGAGCGGGACCAGCAGCAGTTCGGGCAGTTCGAACAGCCTCTCGTCCAGCAACCTGCAGAGCACATTCCTGAACCTCCTGGTCACGGAGCTACAGAATCAGGATCCCACGCAGCCGGTTGATCCAACCGAGATGGTGAGCCAGATGGTATCGCTGAACCAGCTCGATCAGCTGATCTCCATCAACCAGACTCTGTCGAATATGTCGACACCGGCGGCTTCGGGAACTTCGGGCAGCTCGGGTACGTCGGCCGCGGCGCAGGCAGCCGGCGCCATTGGAGCGACACCTGCAGTAACCGGCGCTGCGGGCGCGACGAATCCCGCAGCCACACAGTTCCAGCCAACCACCGGCGTTTCAACGCCAGGCGCTTTGATGAACCTTTACGGCAACATCGGCGCACCGGCAGCAACCAATTCCAACCTTTCTACCCCAGGAGGCAGATAATGTCAGCGTTTTCGATTCCTCTTTCAGGCCTGGCAGCCAGCTCCGATTCGCTGAATGTCATCGCCAACAACCTCTCCAACCTCAACACCGACGGCTACAAGAATCAGAGCCTCAATTTCGCCGATGTCTTTAACCAGATGCAGGGTGTCTCAGGAAATGGCGACCCCATTCAGATTGGCTCCGGAGTCCACGTTTCCGGACAGACGTCCAACTTCACCAACGGGACCGTCAGCTCCACCGGCATATCCTCCAATATGGCGCTGCAGGGCAATGGCTTCTTTGTGGTGAATGCCAACGGTCAGCAGAGCTTTACCCGGGACGGCGACTTCACAGTCAACTCCAGTGGACAGCTCTGCACACCGCAGGGGCAGCTGGTGTTGGGTTATCCGGCGGTCGACGGTGTGGTTTCGACGACCGCGGCGCTGGCGCCGATCAATGTGAACCAGGCGAGCAACATTCCCGCCGTGGCTACATCGAACTTCCAGCTGGACGCCAACCTCGATGCCAGTGCAGCGGTAGGCGACACTTTCAGCACCCCGATCACGGTCTACGACTCGCTGGGCACATCGCATGTGATGACGGTGCAGTTCACCAATACAGCGCCGAATACCTGGGGCTACAGCATCAGCCTCCCCGCGGCTGACACCGGCGGCACCGGAACTTCGACGACCCTGGCAACCGGGACGCTCAACTTCAGTTCGTCGGGTCAGCTGACGGCGCCTGCGTCCCCGATCACCGGGATCAGCATTCCCAACCTTGCGGATGGCGCGGCTCCGATGACCCTCTCGTGGGACCTCACCGGCAGTGGCGGCACTCCAACGCTCACCCAGCAGGACGCCTCAAGCGCCGCGACGGCAACCAGCCAAAACGGCTATGGGGTCGGAACGCTGACCGGCTACTCGGTGCTGGCCGACGGCACGGTGCAGGGACAATTCAGCAACAACCAGACCATGTCCCTGGGACAGGTGGCTGTCGCCAGCTTTGCCAACGTCCAGGGGTTGACGCAACTGGGGTCGAATGACTACCAGGCGACGTTTGCCTCGGGCACTGCGGTCATCGGGCAGGCTGGAGCAGGCGGCAACGGCTCGATCACAGGCGGAGCGGTAGAAGAGTCGAATGTAGACCTCTCGACCGAGTTCGCGAACATGATCGTCGCCCAACAGGGGTATGAGGCGAACGCCAAGGTCCTGACAACGATGGACCAGGTATCCCAGGCAACGATCCAACTGATCTCGTAGAGGTTCCCGGGAGTTCTTAGCTTACGATTAGAGGCTTTCGCCGGGCGCAACCGCGTACCGGCGGAGGCCTGTGGAAGGTTTTCGGCTCTCATGTCTGTCTCACGGACTTTGAGAGCCATCCTGTCCAATTTGCTGCGCCGCAAGTGCTTTCGCACCAGCGGCCTACGCTCGCCTTTGGCTTGAGCGCACGGTGACGCGCATCCCTCCTCGATTGCGGCCCGCCGATTGCATTGACCTCGTTGCAATCGCTCCATCTGCAGGTTACGACAGATCCGAGCCGGAACACCGGTTTGAGGATGACTGCAGGCAGGAGACGGAGACGGAATCAATGAGTCCCTTGAGTCAAGTCGCGCAGGAGCCAGCACCGAGGCCAGTTGAAGCGCCTGCGCCCACCACAACGCCGAGCGAAGGCGATTTGCTCGACACCATGCCGTGGCTGCCGTGCAGGCTGACCCTCGAACTACCCGTAGTTCGGTTCACGATTGGCGATTTGCTGGCGCTGCGCGCCGGCTCGATCGTGGAAACTGCCTGCCATCACACCAGCGACATTCCGTTGCGGGTAAACCAGATCCTGATCGGCTGGACAGAATTCGAAGTAATCGGCGACCGCCTCGCGGTTCGCATGACGGATCAAGCATGAGTGCATCGATACGACTTCCCAATCTCGCATTTGCGAGCATGCCCCGCACCGAGAGGGTACGCTCTATGCCGGGCACTCCGGCCAACACCTTCCTGGCGGCACTCATCGCCAGCGCCGAGAGGCAAAGCAGCGAACGGACGTTGAGACTGGTGCAGGAGTTGCCGGCAAAGCCAAAGCCAATGCCAAAGCCGATGCCGATCCGTCAGCCCGAAAAGCCGCGGACCAATATCCTGATGAGCGTCTGGTCGTGGCTGAACCGCAAGGTTTCCGTCGCGCCATCCCGGCAGCTTCGCGTAACCGAAACTGTTTCTCTCGGAGAGAAACGTTTTGTCGCCGTTGTGCAAGTCGATGGACGCAAGTTTCTGATCGGAGGCGGCTCGTCGGGAGTGTCTCTGCTGACGCAGCTGGGACCGTCGATCGATACGAACGCCACGGCAGCGGCGGCGATGGGAATGGGCGGGCTTCCGGAATGATCCGGACCCTCACAAAAGGTGCGATCTGCGCATCGTTGTTCCTGACGCTCGCCGGCGCCGCCCGCGCGCAGGGACATCTCACGTTACCGGGCATCGAGACGTATCAGTATGGGGACCGATCGAAACTGATCGGCGCCGCGGCGGCGGCAGCAGCAACCCAGCCTCCCGCCGCGGCGGCTCCAGCCGCAGGCTCAGCCGCGGGCGCGACACCTGGATCGGCGGACGGTGCGGTAAAACTGACCGCCCGGCCGTCCGGTGTCAACAACACGCTGACGCCTCCCGGTTCTCTGGCGCCCATGGCGAACAGCGGAATTTCTCTGCAGGGCGTTCCCGGGGGGACGGTGCCGTGGTCGATCGTCATCCTTCTCACCGCCCTGACGCTGATTCCATCGATTCTTCTGTGCGTGACGCCATTCGCGCGGCTGCTCATTGTCTTCCATTTTCTGCGGCAGGCTCTTGGATTGCAGACCACGCCTTCAAACCAGACGCTGATCGGGCTTTCGCTGATCCTGACCTTTTTTCTCATGCAGCCGGTGGGATCGCAGATCTATGACAACGCAATCGTGCCGATGCAGGCTGGAAAAATAACGGCCATGGACGCTCTCGAGCGGGGCGAGGGCCCGGTCCGCAAATTCATGGGTCATTATGTGCGGGAAAAGGACGTCGCTCTCTTTGTGGAACTGGCCAAAGAGCCGCGGCCGGCATCACTCGATGACGTATCGATGCGCGTCCTCCTTCCTGCTTATATTTTGTCGGAGTTAAAGGCCGGCTTTCAGATTGGCACTGTGCTCTTTCTGCCATTCCTGATCGTGGACATGGTGGTGGCTTCGATTACGACCTCGGTCGGCATGCTGCAATTGCCGCCGGTGGTGATCTCGACTCCGCTGAAATTGCTGCTCTTCCTGATGGTGGATGGCTGGCATTTGCTGGTTGGGTCTTTAATGAGGAGCTTCAACTAATCCTATGGGTGTCGATCAGGTAGTGTTTCTCGGACGAACGGTGCTGGAGGAGGTCATCCTGCTGGCTGGGCCGATACTCGCAGTCGCGATTCTCGTCAGTCTGGCCATCAACGTCTTCCAGGTGCTGACTTCGCTGCAGGACATGACCGTGTCTTCGGTGGCCCGTCTGATTGCAACGGGCGGCGCGTTGTTTGTCTCCATGCCCTGGATGTGGCGGCATCTGGCCCATTTCACTCTCACCATGTTTTCGAACTTTCAGGTGTACCTGCAATGATCGAAATCCCTGTGCTTTCGATCATCAGCGCCATCATGACCATTGGGGTGCGCCTCACTGGCCTCATGTTGTTCGCGCCGTTCTTCGGGAGCATGGTCATTCCGGCGCGCATCAAGGCGGTTCTGGTCCTTGCGCTGACCGGGTTGCTTTTTCCGGTGGTTGGTCACACCCTCAATCCTCCGTCGCTCGCCCAATGGCCGTTTCTGGTGTTCACGGAATTCCTGATCGGCGCGGGGATGGGCATCGCCACGAACCTCGTGTTCGAGGCGGCTCAGTTGAGTGGGCAGGTTCTTGGCGTTCAGATGGGTTATTCGCTGGTGAACATTCTGGACCCGCAAACGCAGGTTGATACGACCGTTGTATCGGTCTTTTATCAGAGCATCGTGATGCTTCTCTTCCTGCGCATGGACGTTCATTACTGGCTGTTGCGCGCCATTGGGAACAGCTATCAGTATCTTCCTGCTGGATCGGCGCACCTGAGCGGACTGTTCACATTGGGAGTGCTTAAAACGGTGGGTGACATGTTCGGAGTCGGCGTCCAGATCGCGGCGCCCGTGCTGTCGGCGACTTTGGCCGCAGATATCGTGCTGGGCCTGCTGGGGAAAGCTGCTCCTTCGATGCCGCTGATGTTGCTGGGCCCTGCGGTCAAAAGTCTTCTCGGCCTGCTGGTGCTGATCGCGACGTTGAAATACTGGCCTGACCTTTTCCGGCGTTTGTTTCTGGATGCGATGACCAACGGAGACCGATTGCTGCACCTGGCAAGATAAGAAACCATGGCCGACGAAAATAAAACAGAACAGGCAACCCCGCGACACAGGAAGCGCGCCCGCGAGCGTGGCCAGGTCACGCGATCGCGAGAACTGAGTGGAGCGCTGGCGATGGCGGCGGTTGCGGGGGTCCTGTATTTCCTTGGTCGCGACGCGGTGCCACACTGGACCGTCTTCTTTCGCAACACTCTCGACGCAGCAAGTTCCGATTCGATTGCGGCCAACGGACCGCTCTTGTTCTGGACCAGTCTTGAAGCCGTGCGGTGGGTCTTTCCGATTCTGCTGGCCGCGCTCGCCGTAGCCCTCCTCACCAGTCTGGCCCAGGGCGGTTTCGTCTTTGCGCCGGAAGCGCTCTCCCCCAAATTCGAACGCCTCAGCCCTGGCAACAAGCTGAAACAGATGGTCTCGCTCACCGCACTGAGCACGATCCTGAAGTCGCTGGTGCCATTCAGCGCAATCATCTGGGTCGGTTACGACGGCATTCGCAGCCACTGGGGCGAAATTCTGCTCAGTTCCTATGTGGACGCTCGCGGTTTCGCCCACCTCATGAGCGCCATCCTGCTGGGCATCTGCTGGAAGTCCGGTCTGATTCTGCTCGCCTGGGGCGGCGTGGATTATCTGCTGCAGTGGCAGAAGAACGAAGGCGACCTGAAGATGAGCCGCCAGGAAATCAAGGAGGAGCTCAAGGAATCCGACGGCAATCCGCAGAGCAAGGCCAGGATACGGAAGCTGCAGCGCCAGTCGCGCCGCAAGCAGATGCTGAAGGCCACGGAAACTGCAACTGTGGTCATTACAAATCCAACGCATTATGCGGTAGCGCTGCGTTACGAGGTCGATATGGCCGCGCCCATCGTGGTGGCCAAGGGCCTCGACAACCTGGCAGCGCGGATCAAGGAAATTGCCTGGGCGCGTGACATTCCGGTGATGGAAAACCGCCCGCTGGCGCAATCGCTCTACCGGGCCGTGGAAGTCGGCGATCCAATTCCCTCGGCCCTTTACCATGCCGTCGCTGAGATTCTGGTGATGGTCTACAAGGCGCAGGCGGATGTGAGAAGTCGTGAAGCGCAGAGGAGAGCTTCCATGATTCCGAATGCGCCGGTGAGGCCGCTGTGAACAAAAAAGGACTGCTTGGCACGCTGCAAACCTACTCCGACTGGGTGATTCCGGTGGGAGCGGTGGTTCTGGTCTTCGTGATGCTGGTGCCGTTGCCGAGCTTTGCACTCGATTTATTGCTCACCCTGAGCATCACGGCATCGGTCCTCGTCCTGCTGACGGCGATTCAGGTTCTGCGGCCGGTTGAATTTTCGGTGTTTCCCAGCCTGATCCTGCTCCTGACCCTGATGCGGCTGGCTCTCGACCTGGCCAGCACGCGAAGAATCTTGCTTCATGGCAACGAGGGATCGGCGGCGGCCGGGAAGGTCATCGAGGCATTCGGGCAGTTTGTCGTGGGCGGCAACTACATTGTCGGTTTCGTTATCTTTGTCGCTCTGATTGCGATCCAATACCTGGTCGTGAGCCACGGCGCCGTGCGCACCGCTGAGGTTACGGCGCGCTTTACGCTCGATGCGATGCCCGGCAAGCAGATGGCGATCGACTCCGATCTGAACACCGGTTTGATCAATGCGGATCAGGCGCGGTCGCGGCGTGAGGCGGTCGCCCGCGAGGCGGAATTCTGCGGTTCGATGGATGGCGCGGCTCGTTTCAGCCAGCGCGATTCGATGGCGACGATCCTGATCACCGTTATCAATATCGTTGCTGGATTTTTGATCGGCGTCTTCCAGCAGGGCGTTCCTTTCCAGCAGGCACTGAAGACCTACACGATTCTGACCGTAGGAGACGGTCTGGTGGCGATCATCCCATCGCTGCTGGTTTCGGTGGCGGGCGGTATCGTCGTCACCCGCGCGGCTTCCAGCAACTCCCTGGGAACGGACATTGGCAAGCAGATGTTCAAGACTTCGCGTCCGTTGTGGATTGTGGGCGGAGTGCTCCTGGCGCTTGCAATGATTCCAGCGATGCCCAAGATCCCCTTTGTCGCGCTGGGCGGCCTGGCGATGTTCGCCGCGTGGAAGATGAAGCCGAGTCCTGCGGCGGAAGCGGCGACTGCCGCCAAAGCTTCGAAGGCTGCGCCAGGAGCACCGGCCGTCGATCCGATGGATGCGGTGCTGAAGCTGGACGATCTGATGCTGGAGGTGGGCGTCGGGCTGGTTCCGCTCGTCGATGCCAAGCAGGGTGGCCAGCTGCTGGCGAGGGTGAAGTCCCTCCGCAAAAATCTCGCGCAGCAACTCGGATTTCTGGTTCCGTCGATTCATATCACCGACAATCTCTCGCTGAAAGAGCGCGAATACGTTGTCTATCTGCGCGGTGTCGAGATTGCGCGGTGGGAAATGCGGCGTGACAAGTTACTGGCGGTGAACTCGAACCCGAAGCCCGGGGATCTGCAGGGACAGGAGACGCGCGAGCCAGCATTCGATTCGCCGGCCAAGTGGATCGCGCCGGAGTTGCAGGCGCAGGCCATTGCAGCAGGGTATGCCGTGGTGGACCACACCTCCGTGCTGGCGGCACATCTGGCGGAACTGATCAAACAAAACGCACACGACTTGTTGACACGGCATGAGACGAAGCGGCTGGTGGACCGGCTGGCCGATTCTCATCCGAAGCTGATCGAAGAGCTGATGCCCAAACTGATGAGCCTTGGTGAAATCCAGAAAGTGTTACAGCAGTTGTTACGAGAACAGGTTTCGATTCGCGATCTGGGGACGATCCTCGAAACGCTGGTGGAGACGGCGGCCACGAACAAGAACCCGGTGGTATTGGTGGAGGCGGCGCGCCACGCCCTCGGACGCGCGCTGGTTCGTCCGCTCCTCGACGAAAACGGCCGCCTGAAGGTGGTGACCCTGGACAGCTCCATCGAGGAAGAGTGCGCTCGCTCCGGATCGCAGAATCCCCAGGCGGCGGCGGGAGCGATCCAGATTTCGGTCGCGCGCAGGGTGCTGGACGGTCTGCGCGCAATGTTAGGCGACCAGGTGGCCTCGGCTCCGCCGGTGCTGCTCTGTTCTTCTCCGGGGCGATTCTATCTGCGCCGGCATCTTGAACCTTTTATGCCCAGGATTGTAGTTCTTTCTCCATCGGAGATTCCTCCGATGACCCAGGTCATGTCGCTGGGGTCGGTGCGATGATGCGCGATGGGACTTTCGTTGTGAACGAGGTGAAACCATGACGGCAGCAGAGATGGCGTACACCATGAGCGCGGCCTATGCCGACGGTGGAGACGACCTGGTAATGCAGGAACTGCCCCAGGTCTATTACATCGCCGCACGGATCCGCGAACGGTTGCCCCAGCACGTCGAGATGGAGGATCTGGTGAGCGCAGGCGTGGTGGGACTGCTGGAAGCGAACCGCAGCTTCGACCGCACCAAGAACGCCCAGTTCCGGACCTTCGCGAAATTTCGAATTCGTGGCGCTATCCTCGACAGCCTGCGGGAAATCGACTGGGGTTCACGCTCGCTGCGCCGAAGGGGCCGCGAAATTGCGGATGCCACTGTGCGGTTGCAGGCGAGATTGAACCGCCAGCCGGTGGAAGCGGAGATCGCCGAGGAGATGCACATCGAAATCGACCAGTTGCGCCGCATCGCCGCGCAACTGGACGTTCTGCAGGTTGCGGGTCAGCAGGTTGCCACCTCCAACGATCAGTCCGACACCATGGACATAATCGAGTCGGCGCCTAACCTCGATGACCCCGATCCGTTCGAGCTTTGTCTGGAAGGCGAGATGAAGGTCCATCTCGCAGAAGCCATTTCCAAACTCACCGAGAGGGAGCAGTTGATCCTGTCCCTTTACTATCGCGAGGAGCTCACGATGAAGGAAATTGCCAAAGTCGTGGGTGTTGCGCTTTCGCGTGTTTCGCAAATCCGGCAGGCGGCCATGATCAAACTGCGCGAATCACTGGCCCACGTCGAGCGTCGGCCATCGGCGCCGCCAGTGCAGGCGGGGGTACACGGCCGTGTCTAACCAGGAACAGGAAACAGGAGCGGCTGCGTCCTCATCGCAGGCCACCAGCGACAAACAGCGTTCGGTGGTGAACTGTAACTTTCGATCGGCAGGACGCCTGTCGAATGAAAATGCGCGAGCGCTCACCGGTATCCAGGAGGCTTTTGCGCGATTGCTGTCCAGCGCCCTCGACGCTTATCTGGGAAGCGGTCTCGAGGTGAAGCTTACCGGCCTCGATCAGCTTCCCATCAAGGAACACATCTCCGGAATTCAACCGCTTAGTTATATCGTTCCGCTCTCGCTCAACAACCCGGCGGCTAGCATGATCCTGGAATGCGATCTCGATCTGGTATTCCCCATGATCGAGTTGCTGCTGGGTGGCAGCGGGGGGCAGAAGAGCAGCGCCCGCGAACTTTCGGAAATTGAAGAAGAGATTATGCACGACGTCACGCTGCTGATGGCGCGACACGCCGAGACTGCGTGGCATTTGCCAGGCGAGGCTCTTACGGCGGGACGGCGGATCAAAGCTTCGGTGCTCCAGCAGTATTGTCCGGCGAACGAGAAGGTCACTGTCGTCAGATTTGCAGTGGACATGTCCGGCACGACCGGGTCTTTCCAGTTCGTCTTCCCCACGGCGTTCCTGAATATCCTCCTCCAGCAAGTCAAGATGGATCAGCCGCAGAAAAGTGCTGGGCTCCGGTTTTTCCCGAGGCCCAGCATCCGCGAGCGCATTCTCGATTGCGACATCGAGGTGGCCGCGGAGCTGGTTGGTTTGCGAGTGGCGGTGCGGGATCTGATCTCTCTGGAACCCGGAAGCGTTCTGAAACTGCGCGCTCCGGTGCGTACACCCGGGATGCTGACTGCCGGCGGTCAGGGTTTTTTTGAGGCAATGCCGGTACGGAACGGTTTACAAAAGGCAGCACAACTGGGCAGGCGAACCACGCCGGCCAACTGGGAAAGGGGTTAGTGGTGGCGGATAAGCAAAGCAATAAAAAGGCCGCGCGTTCTTTCGCCGCGGCATTTGCCAGCGCCGCGGGTGACGCGCTATCCAGGGCACTCGGCAAAGCGTGGCCTCTGGAGTTGATGGACATCGCCGAGCCACCGACGCAACAATCGCAGCCGATCCATTTCCGACTGACTGTGGAAGGGCGTCTCAAGGGCGACTGTTTTATCGAGTTCTACGAACCGCAGGTTTCCGCACTCGTTTCAAGCCTGCAGGTGAAGCCGGCGGGGAAGGAAGAGGAAGCCAACGCCCTCGAAGAAATCATCTCCTCGGCGACGGCTGGTCTTGCGGCGCTTTTGAAAACAGAATTCGGAGAGCTCACGTTCAAGGTCGAACGGGTTGCGGGTCTCGCCTTCGGCGGCATGTTCGTCGTTCCTCTGTCTGCGTCAGCCGACACTTCCGGAGCGCCCGTGCTGCTCTACTTCGATGGGCAAATGCTCGCGAGTCTGGGTGGCGTCGCGACGGTGCAGGAGGCCGATGCAGAAGGCCAAAGCATCGACCCCGTCAATTTGAAGCTGGTCATGGACGTCGAGCTGAATGTTTCGCTTCGCTTTGGCCAGCGTCAACTGCCCCTGCGCGAAATCCTTGAGCTGACCAGCGGCTCCGTGGTCGAACTGGATCGGATGGTCGACGAGCCCGTGGAGTTGTTGCTGGACGGCAAGCTGATCGCTCGCGGAGAAGCGGTGATCGTCGACGGTAATTACGGATTGCGCGTCACCGAAATTCCCCAGCCGATGACCTCCCACCTGGTTCACTGAAGGGCCGAGGATTCGATTCGATGAACCTGACACTGAAGTCGTTTTTGCCACCGCTCGATCTGGGATGGAACCACGTAAAAGCACGGTGCGCTGTCGCGACTTGTCACAACAAGCTGCTGACCAGGGCGGTACCTCAAAGCCGCACCGGCATCCGCATGGGTGACAACTGGTACTGCGGCCCGGACTGCTTTGCGGCCGGCATCCAGACCCTGCTGGTCTCGCTCACCGCAGCACGGTTGATGGAGATACCGCACAAACCACGACTGCCCCTGGGACTGGCCCTGCTTTCAAGGGGTTTTCTGACCCAGGATCAGCTGCGATTCGCGACCGAGCGCATTCAGGAAGGTGAATCCCTCGAGACGACGGTGGTTCGTCTGGGCCTGGCCAACGACAGGCAACTGGCCGCAGCGCGTGCCGCCCAGTGGGGATGTCCGGTGCTCGGTCACGATGGCGGCGGCCTGCTCGTACAGGTCGATCTTCCGAAGACATTCCTTGTCGGCTTTTCCGCAGCCCCGTTGCACTATGCACCGGCTGCAAAGAAACTTCTTCTGGGATTCGTGCACCAGGTGGAGCATAGCCTCCTGCAGTCCATCGAAGAAATCACGGGTTGCCGTCCTGAGCCCTGTTTTATGACTCCGGCGGAATTCGCGGTGCAGATGGAGCGGGTGACTGTTGTTCCGGACTATGAGGAAGTGGTGATAGAGGAAGTCGTGACGCGGGGGCAGATGGCAAGGACCCTCGGTGGATTCGCCGTGGAAGCAGGCGCTGGCAAAGCCCACATCGTTCGTTGCAAATCGTGGGTATGGGCGAGGTTGGTGGGTAAACGTCGAACCATCGATGTGCTGTTCGCGCTCAGGAACGCGGCCGCAAACTTCCATAATGAAGAATTCCCGCTGCAACAGGACACTGTCGGCACTCCGGCCTGAGGCGCCGGCCGATCCACCCTAGAACATTCGGCACAGGATGCCGATAAGTGTGCCGGGTGACGGGATCGTGCTGACAACCGGCGTATTTGAAATCAGGGTGGATCGCAGCGGCTTCAGCGAGCGGCACACCTGTCAATCTGAGCTGATCGATGATCTGCCCGAAGTTCCTGTGTTGCCGGAGACTCTGCTGTCGATGGAGTTGCGGGCCCAGGAATATTCCGTCGACCTGCATGAGATGGCGCAGGTCATTCTGAGCGATATAGGGGCGACGATTCAGATCTTTCGTCTCGCTGCCGCTGAATTCGGCTCCACGGACGACCGCCCGGTGCGCATCGAGGATTGCATCTCCAGTCTTGGTCTGCAGGCGTGCCTGAAGGCGGCAGCCAGGCAAACGGCCGGCAAACCCGGTCGGTATCGCGCCGTATCGGACACATGGGCTCACTGCCGGGATACGGCTCGCTATTCGAAAGCCCTTGCCGAAACTATGGGCGGAACCGTTCATCCGGAAGACGCTTACCTCGCCGGCCTCTTTCACGCGCTCCCTATGCTTCCGGAAATTCTCGGCTGGAACTGCCGGGAATACGGATTGAAGGAAGAGGCATCTGCGGGGCTGCGCATGGCGGAGCGCTGGCGGTTGCCGAAGTGCGTGGTGGAGATGTTCCGCGAGATGCACTCAACCGGGTACGGGACGCAGTGGATGGACATCGTGGAACAAGCCCACGAGCTGGCACATCGATCGCCGATTGACTGCCCGCTGTACCAGAATCTAACTCCACGGTTACACAAGCGCGCTTAGCCGACAGCGCGGAGACGGCTGCGCCGGCTGGCAGGCTGCAAGCCCGCGCATTGCCTTCCAATGAGGACCTGATCCTGCGGTCGCAGGGTTTATTCGCAGGGTGGCACCCCCTCTCATCAATCCCTCATCATCGCGGCGTTTTTGCAGACATTTAGCGCTGATCCGGGCAAACTTTGCCCACCAGGATGGCACGCGCCGTGCATCATCCACTGGCGAAGAGGTCCCATGGACAGTGGATACTATGCCGCGTGTACCGCCCTGGTGTCGCGCACCCAGGAACTGGACACGATCGCGAACAATCTGGCTAACGCCAGCACCGTGGGCTATCGCGGGGAACAGGATGTCTTCAGCTCGGTTCTGGCCAACGCCGCGAATCCGTCCGGCTCGGCGCTCGAACAGGCCATGAACAGCTATGGAATTTTGAGCGGGACGACGCTCGACGCAACTCAGGGAGCATTGCAGAAGACAGGCAACAATCTTGACCTGGCCATCGAAGGAAAAGGCTACTTCGTAGTCCAGACCGCGGGTGGCCCGGCGTATACGCGCGATGGCAGCTTTCAGGTTTCGGCCAAAGGACAGCTGGTCACCAGCGCTGGCGACACTGTGATCGGCGATCGCGGCCCGATCACTATCCCCCCAGGACAGGTCGCCATCAGCGCAGACGGAACAATCTCGTCGAACGGGGCTTTGGTCGGCACTTTGAAAGTCGTGCAGTTCCCGCCCAACACCGCGCTGACCAGCATGGGCGGCAGTTACTATGCAGCGCCCCCCAACACAGCGGCGCCGGCGACGGATTCCAGCGTGCGGCAGGGGATGCTGGAAAGCTCCAATGTGAATCCGGTCGCCGGTATGGTGGCCCTGGTCACCGCTCAACGCTCCGCCGAGATGATGCAGCGGGCGCTATCGATGTTCAACTCGGAAATCGACAAAACCGCAACCCAGGAATTGCCGAAGGTCGGCTAAAGGAGATCCACGATGTTTCACGCTCTCTCGACTGCAGCGACGGGAATGACGGCGCAGCAGCTGAACCTCGACAACATCGCGAACAACCTCGCGAACTCCAGCACCGTTGGTTTTCAATCGCGCCGGGTGCAGTTTTCCGATTTGCTTTATCAGAATGACGTGATGCCCGGTGCGGCCGCTACGCAGCAGACTACCGTTGCCTCCGGCTTGCAGATTGGTTTGGGCACGCGGCCCGGCAATACGGAAATTGTGCAGACCCAGGGTGACCTGAGCAGCACCGGTAATCCACTGGACTTTGCGATTCAGGGCAGTGGCTTCTTCCAGATTCTGCTGCCGAATGGCCAGACCGGCTACACGCGAGCGGGATCCTTCCAAACAGATGCCCAGGGAAATCTCGTAACCGCGAACGGCGATGCCGTGCAGCCGGCGATTAACATTCCGAGCGCGGCAACCAATATCACAGTCGGCAGCGATGGTACGGTCAGCGTTTCGCTGCCCGGCCAGACCAAGGCCCAGCAGGTGGGTGTCCTTCAGCTCGCGATGTTTGCGAACCCCGGTGGCCTCAACAGCATCGGCAACAATATCTACCTTCCCACAACTGCTTCCGGTGACGCGGTGGTCGGCGCGGCCGGCGGCTCGGAAGGTCTGGGAACAATTCAGCAGGGCATGCTGGAGCAGTCGAATGTGAACGTCGTCGATGAGTTCGTCAACATGATTCTCGCGCAGCGTTCCTATGAATCGAACTCGCGCGTAATAAAAGCAGCCGATGAAATGCTGCAGCAGTTGAACCAGTTAGCGCAGTAAGAATTAAGGTCCAATGAAACGGTCGCGGTCGATTCTCACGTCGATGATCCTTGCTGCTCTGGCCCTGCCCGCGCTGGCGGCGCCCGTCCGCCATGCCGTGACCGCTGCGGAAGTCGTGGCGGCGATGGGCAACATCGGCATGCAGGTTTCCGCTGATCAGGTGACGCTGCTGACGGATGTCGTGGTGAGCAGCGAAGATCCGCAACTGGCCGTGAAATCGATGCAGCGCTGGGACGATCATCGCGTGATGGTGCGCCTCGAGTGCGCGAATCGCGAAGAATGCATGCCGTTTTTTGTAGGCGTGCGTTTAAGCCAGCTGGATGCGCAAAAGGCGGTCGCGCTCTCCGCAGATCGCGCCGCTGCGCTCAGGCCAGGGACCGCGGGCGCGCCGGCAGTACGCGTGGGATCGCCTGCAACCCTGTTGCTGGACGGCAACCACGTTCACATCCGCGTTTCGGTCATCTGCCTGCAGAATGGCACACCAGGTCAGACCATCCGGGCGACCGACAGAGATCATCGTGTGGTGTACACCGCGGAGGTGGTAGACGGCGGCATGTTGAGGGGACGGCTTTGAGGATGAGATCGCTGAAGCATAGCGGAGCGCCGATTCTTTGCGCAGGACTTTTGCTGGTCGCCGCAGCGGTGCCCGTGGAGGCAGCGCGGACAAGCAAGAAGAACAGTCCGGCCAAGCTGCGTTCGGACTACATCGCGCGGCTGAAAGAACAGGACTCGCAGGTGTCACCTCATACCGTTGGAAGCCTGTGGTCGCCGGGTGGGGATCTGGACGACCTCTCCATCGATTACAAAGCGCGCAAGATGAATGACACGCTCGTCATTCTGGTGGCGGTGCAGACGACCGCCGCGCAGAACGCCGACGTCAACAGCTCGCGTGCCTTTCAAACTACGTCCGGAATTACCGGCCTCGCCGGAGATATCAACACCAAAGGCCTGAACCCGCTGTTCAACGCGAATTCCAATACCAGTTTGAAGGGGTCCGGAGCCACGGATTCGAGCACCACCTTCACGACAAGTCTCACCGGCCAGGTAATCGCCGTACTTCCGAGCGGCAATCTGGTGGTGGAGGCACAGCGCAAAATCTTCATGAATAACCAGCATGAGGACGTAACGATTCGCGGTGTTGTTCGCCCCAGAGATATCGGACCGAACAACACCGTTTCTTCCGCTGCTCTCAGCAATCTGGAAATCGAAATGAAGGGGAAGGGAATTATCGCGGACAGCACGCGGCCCATGAACCCCATCACCAAAGCAATTCTCTGGCTGGTTGGATTTTGATGACGATTAAAACAGCATCGGCGATGAAACAGCTGCGACTCCTGATCATGACTGCCTGCGTTTTCGCGCTGATTGCGTTGCTTTCGGCGCCGCCCGTGAATGCAGCCGCCGATCAGCCGAATCGTCAGGTGCTGATCCGGGATATCACCAGTGTCGAAGGCGTGCGCGACAACATGCTGGTGGGCTACGGACTGGTGGTTGGTCTGAACCGCACCGGCGACAGCCAGCAGACGTACTTCACGGTCCAGACGCTGGCCAACGCGATGCAGAGAATGGGCGTCCTGATCGCGCCCGGAACCGTGGAAGTGAAGAACGTAGCAGCAGTTTTCATAACAGCCATGCTGCCGCCTTTTGCGCGGCCAGGCGCCCGGCTCGACGTGACGGTCTCCTCGGTGGGCGATGCCAAAAGCCTTGAGGGCGGCGTATTGCTGATGAGCGCCCTGCACGGCCCCGACGGGCAGGTGTATGCGGAAGCGCAGGGTCCGCTGCAGATGGGCGGCTACACCGTGGGCAACGGCGCGAATGGGAAGCAGGTGAACTCCACCACGGTGGGCATGGTCAGCAACGGCGGCATCGTCGAGCGCGATACGGCGGTCGATCTGCGCAATTTCCAGACGGTCTCCCTGCTGCTGCGCAATCCGGATTTCACAACGGCGAAACAGATCGCCGATACGGTGAACCAGGAATTCCATAAAACCATCGCTACGGCCCTCGACACCACGCGCGTGGACATCAATGTAGCCACCGCAGGAGCGGCATCCGTACCAATCTTGATTTCTCAGGTACAAAATCTTTCTCTCACCGTGCACACTCCGGCAAGAATCGTCGTCAACGAGCGGACCGGCACCATTGTGCTGGGTGGCGACGTCAAGCTGACACCCGTCTCCGTCATTCACGGGAATCTCTCGATTCAGGTTGTGACTACCTACAACGTCGCCGCTGTTCCTACCGGCGGACGGGGCTCTGGAGGAGGACGTGTTCCGGATGGACGAGACGCTGCCGACGGGAAGGCCGGCCCTGATGGCAGAGAAGGCGATCGCGGTCCACGTTTAGAACCGGTGCTCGTCCCGCAGACCAGCCTGGATGTCAATGACGGACCGGCGCAGACGATGCGTCTCGACGAGGGCGCCAACGTCGAGGAACTGGTTAACGGACTGCACGCGATCGGCACGACCGCGCGCGATGTCGTCGCCATCCTCCAGGCGATTCAGGCTGAAGGCGGGTTGCAGGCCGAACTGGAGGTCCAGTAATGGGCAGCAGCATGATCGGGATCGGGTCACTGTCGTCACAGACCAGCCTGCAGCAGGCGCGCGAAGAGCAGATGCTCAAGCAGTTGAACGCGCAGAAGGGCGTGAATGACAACGCGCGGATCGAAAAAGGGGCGAAGCAATTCGAAGCCATGCTGCTGGGCACCTGGCTCCAGCAGGCGGAGCAATCGTTTGCGACCATTCCGGGCGCTGAAGACGACGACGATGCGGCCGGAAGGGATCAGATGATGAGCCTCGGGGTGCAATCGCTGGCGGAGTCGATGGCGGCTTCGGGGGGGATTGGGATTGGCAAGATGATTGCTAGAGCTATGGAGGCGGAGGCGGCCAAAGCGCAGGCGGCCCAGCCGGCACCCGCGGAAGCAAAAATTGACGAAAAACCCTGAGTATTGCATTAAACTCCGCGCGGCAAGTGCCGATAGTAACGCAGATTCAAAAACACGGAGGGCAGGATGAGGATCGATCTAACCAACTCGGCAGCCAGTTTGATTGCCAGCGAAACCGCGGCACAGGTGAACGGAAAGAATGCGGCCGCATCGCAGGCTGTGGGCAGCGAGGATCGCACCACGCTTACCTCCGATAAGGCTTCGGTGAGCGCGCTGGTCAGCACGGCGCTGAGCTCGCCCGAGATTCGGGAAGACAAGGTGGCCAGTCTGCAGCAGGCCATCGCCAACGGAACGTATGAACTCGATCCTGCGAAGATCGCCTCTTCGATGATCGATGAGCAAGCCTGACCCGAGGACGGCGTCAGCCATCCGGCGGGGAAGACGATGCACGGAAAGTACGAACCATGAGCGGGGCTGATGTATCAACCCGAAATGCACAGGCTGGGGAGCATCTCCAGCTGCTGCGCTCGCTCGCGCAGGAGTTAGAAAGAGCGATGGAAGCCATCGCGGGCAATCATATTGACGAGTTGGAGGAAAGCGTCGCCAATCAGCAGGCGATGAGCCGTCGTCTGAGTGAACTGGCTGACGACCTGAGTGCTCCTCCAGCCACCGATCCGGCCGCCGGCCCGCATGGTATCGACAAGAGCTTCCAGCGCCAGATTCAGGCCGCCAACGCCGATTTGCAGAAGCTCAATCTGCGGTATTCGATTTTGCTGAAGCATTCGAGCCGCTCGGTCGCCCTGATGGCGTCGCTGTTCAATTCGTTCCGCGGACAAGTTCAGGAGGATTCTGGCGCCAGGTTGAAACAACAAACCTGGTCCTGCCAGATGTGAGCCATGGGCGGATTAACGACATCCCTTCTGATCGGCATGCAGGCGCTGGACGCGAGCCAGGCCGCCCTCGATGCCACCAGCAATAACATCGCCAACGCCAACACCCCCGGGTACACCCGCGAAGTGCCGCAGTTCAGCGAAAACGCTGAAAACGAGTCGGCCGGCACAGTCACCGGCGGTGGCGTCACCCTGGATGGCGTGCAAAGCGTTCGCGACGAACTGCTCAACCTGCAGATCCAGCAGCAGACCTCACTTCAGAGCAGTGCCGACACGGAGTCCTCGACTCTCCAGCAGATTCAGTCTTATTTCTCCAGCACCGGCAACGACATTGCCAGCGCATTCAGCACATTTTCGAGCAGCCTTGCACAGCTGTCGGCAAACCCGACCAGTTCCGCCGCGCAACAGAGCGTTCTTTCGGCGGGGCAGAGTCTGGCGCAATCGTTCAACACCACGGCCAGCGGCCTCACCAGCGCGCAAACGGACGCCGATCAGCAGGTGACCCAGACCGTGGCGCAGATTAACTCGCTTAGCCAGCAGATCGCGCAGTTGAACGCCCAGCTCTCATCGCCGGCTGCAACGAGTCAGAACGGCGGCACCATCGAGGACCAGCGCGATCAACTGGTGCAACAGCTCTCCACCCTCACCGGCATCAGCGTCTCGCAGAGCAGCGAGGGCGAAGTCATTACCACCGGCAATGGATCGCCGCTCGTCGCCGGTAGCCAAAGTTACGACCTGCAGACCACGACCGGCAGCAACGGCTTCCAGCAGGTGCTCGACTCCAGTGGTAACAACATCACCACATCGATTCAGGGTGGTCAGCTCGGCGGAGCCATTCAGGTTCGCGATCAGACGATTCCTGGGTTTCTGAACGCCCTCAATGGTCTGGCCACCCAGTTTGCAGCCAGCTTCAATGCGGCGCAGGCCAGGGGCTACGACTCAAACGGCAACGTCGGTCAAAATTTCTTCTCCGTTCCAGCGGGAACGGCGGGAGCGGCTGCCGGCCTCAGCGTGGCGATCACCGATCCGTCGCAGATTGCCATCAGCTCCGATGGGGCTGCGGGCAGTAACGGCAACGTCGCCAACCTCTCAGCGGCGCTGACCAACACGTTGCCGTCCGGGCAGTCTCCCACGAATACATACGCAAGTTTGGTATTTCAGGTGGGCAATGCCGCTTCGAAGGCCAGTGCAGAATCCACCGCCATCGGCCAGAACCTGCTGCAGCTCACCAACCAGCAAAGTTCGGTTTCAGGCGTCAGCATCGATGAAGAGACGACCAATCTCATTCGCTACCAGACGGCTTACGAGGCGGCAGCGCGCATCGTCAGCACCATTCAGGCACTCAGCACCGTGACCCTCGACATGGGCTCCTCACAGAGCTATTGATTCCTATGCGCGTTAATCCCAACATGGTTCCGAACATCCTCTCTGACATCGGTCAGAGCCAGGACACATTGAACACCCTGCTGCAGGAAGTAGCCACCGGCAAGAGCGTAAGCCAGCCGTCGGACAACCCCTCAGCTTCGGCTGCAATGGTCGAAAACACCATCGAAAGCGCGAATGTCGACCAGTACACGCAAAACGTGAGCAGCACGCAGACCACCGTGCAGAGCGCGAGTTCCGTGCTTAGTGCGGTCGTTACGTCGCTGACCCAGGCTGTCTCGCTTGGTACGCAGGGCGCCAATGGGACGACCTCGGCCTCCAATCAACAGGCGTTGGCGCAACAGGTGCAGAGCATTCTGGCGGACGTGGTCTCTCAGGCAAATACTTCGGTCGGAGGCGCCTATCTTTTTGGAGGTACGGCAACGGGCCAACCTCCCTACACCGCGGATCCCACTTCATCGACCGGCTACACCTACAACGGCAATAACGACAGTAACTCCGTGGCCGTGGGTGATAACTTCAACGTAAAAGTAAGCCTTCCGGGCAGTCAGGTGTTTTCCAATTCCAGCAACAGCGTGATCGGTGCATTGAGTTCGCTGGCGACGGCCCTGCAGAGCGGCAATGCCGCCAGCATTTCCTCGGCTACCAGCGCGGTCAGCGGTGCCATCAGTTATCTGGGCCAGCAGCAGGCTTTCTACGCCAGCGCGCAGGGCCAGCTCAGTGCCCAGGAAACGACTCTCCAGCAGGACACGGTAACACTGAAAACCCAACAAAATAACCTGATTGGCGTGGATGAGGCGACGGCGGCGACTGAGCTCAGCCAGGCGGAAACCGACAATAGCGCGGTGCTGGCGGCGGCCGCGAAGGTTCTTCCCGACACGCTGTTGAACTATCTGTCGACGCCCGCATAAGCCAGGTGCAGATAAGGTAGCTTTTCACGGTTGCTCTTCTCCGGAGCAACCGGTTTCATTGCGGTCCCGGCGGGAAACTCCCCCACGCAGATGCCAACACCAAAAAAGAGGGGCGCGTGGTTCGCGCCCCCCTGTGTGCTTGTCTGGCTATTATGCCGACCAGCTGAAACGTCTGCGTTCCGCCTGCATCGACGGGGCGACGGCCGGGCGATGCGACCCGACCGGCGGGAGGATTTCCGGGCTGGCGTGTATGTTTTTGTGTTCGACCGTCTGCCAGGCCTCGCGCACTTCCAGAACCAGAGCCATTTGCTCTTCGAGGATCTCGGCCGACCGTTTTGCCTGGGCTTCGATCAGTTTGCGGCGGAGCGATGCGTACATGTGAGCCAGCTGATCGGCAAGTTCGCCGCCGCTGCCCTGGGCCAGCCAGTGCTCGAGATACCCGATCACCACCACCGCATGGTTCAATTCCTTGCACCGTTTCCCTATATCGTTGGCGCGTTCCGCTGCGGCTGCCCGCCGCAGATCGCCGGCCAGCGTGTCATAAAGGGCGATCAGCAGACTGAGGCCGCTGGTGCCCTCGACGCCGGTTTTGCGATATGCCATCTCTGTCGGACTCACAATCGTCTCCTGTTATCCATTCGATGAAGAGTTTTGGTTCTGGCCCAGTTCCGCCTCGATGTTTCGCATCTCGTTGGGCAGCTGTTGTAATGCGATTTCGGCGCTGCTGTATTCCGCTGTCAGCTGCGCCTTCAGGGGGGTGAGGACGTTCGTCTGGAAGTTCGTGATGTCGGTTTGCAGCGCCGTGTTTTGGGTGTTGAGGCTCTGCAAATCCACGGTGAACGCTCCGTCCGCCGGGCTGGTGAAGTTCGTCAGGCTATGGTCCAGTGCATTCGCAAATCCGTTCAGCGCGCTTCCCTGGAAGAAGTTTTTTACATCGCCGAAGTTGTTCTGGAGCGCGTTGGTGAGAGTGCCACTGTCGACGCTGAGCGTTCCATTGGAATTCACCGTGATGCCCAGGCTCGAGAGGTTGGGGACGGTCGTGGTGCCGGATGTGGGCTGATAGGTGTAATCAATGGCCTGCAACAGGGTGGTCTGCAGGCTGTTCACCGTCGGATCGCTGGAGAGAACGCCTTCGCCGGATCCGGTGTCGTTGTATTGCGCATTCACCGCCTGTAGGAGCGTGTTGTAGTCCGACACGAATTGGTTGATAGCGCTCGATGCCTGCGACCCATCGGGCGTCACAGAGAGCGTAACCTGCGTGCTGGGATTGGACCCCAGCAAATTGAGGGTCAGTCCCGGGATCGCGCCGGTCACCGTATTCGTCGCGCTCGAGATCGAGATACCGTCTACTGTGAGGGATGCGTTGCTGCCGACGCCCGCCTGCGTGAATCCATAACCGGCGAGCTGGGGCGATGTTACGGTGAAGTTCGCCGCGCTTCCCGAAGTGTTGCTGACGATGGCAAGCCGGGAACCGCTGGCGTCAGCGATCACGCTGGCCGTGACTCCCAGGTTGTCGCCGTTGATCTGCGTCGCCACCGCGTTCAGCGTTGTGGTGCCATCGGTGGTGATGGTCGCGGTCGCTCCGCCAGCGGTCGTAATCGTAAAGTTGCCGGCCGGCAGGGCGGCAGCACCGCTTGTGTAGCTGCCCGAAGTCCAGGAGGCGGTGCTTGCGAGGCTGTTCACGACTACCACGTTATTGCCCAGCGTTGTTCCGGAGGCAGACGACGCGGTGAGAATGTTGGAGTTGGAGGAGGTGACTGTGGTCGCCGACAGCGGCCCGTTGAGGCTGTTCAGCGACTGCATGTCTTCGTCGAGATTCCCGGCGTCCGACTGCAGCTGTTGTAGAGCCGAAGCTTGATTTTGCAGCGTCGTTTGCTGGGCTTCCCAATCATTTTCAGGGCCTTCAGCCGCACTGAGCGAGGCGCTGACCGCGGAGTTCACGTCGATGCCCGGCGTGGACGCACCTTCTGCGGCTTGCAGAATGGCGCTCAGATTGATGGCCGAGGACCCTGAAAGAAGCGAATTAAGTGCAGAAACTGAACTCATAACCTTGCCTGTTCCTTGCTTCGGGTGTCCGGAATGCCCGGGTAACCCTTAACTGCAGCGGAATGATATCGGCACTTTGTTAAGCGGCGTTCAGGTGACGGGCAACAAAAAGCGGTGGCGCCTCAGGAAAGACGCCACCGCGGAATTATGAGGGTCCGATTTGGTTACTGCAGGAGCTTCAGAACGCTCTGCTGTGCCTGGTTGGCCTGGGAGAGAGCGGCAAATCCGGTCTGCTCCAGGACGTTGTACTGCGTCAGGTTCGACGTGGTGGTGGCGATGTTGGCGTTCTGAATGTTGTTCTGCGCGCTGGTCAGGTTCTGCACTTCGGTCGTTTCCACAGCCGAGTCAGCGGTCAGACGGTTCACCGAGGCGCCAATGGTGCCGCGGTTCTGGGATACAGTGTTGATCGCGTTCGTGATCGCGGTCAGCGCGGTTTGCGCGGAAGACGCGCTGCTCAGGTTCAACGAGCTGGTCAGGCCGAGCGAACTCGCGGAGAGCGCGCCGATTGACGTGGTCAGAGTGGAGGCGCCGGTGCTTGTGCCGTCGCTGGTGAACGTGGTGGCGGTGCCGCCCGTGGCGCCCGATGCGCTGAAGCTGCCGAGAGCCCCGTCGGTGCTGGACACGGAGATGGAGTCGCCCGCGGGACCCGCGATCTGCACCTGGCCGCCGGCGTTGATGGTCAGCGCCGTGCCCGTGGTCAGTGTGGTGCCCGCTGCCGCCGCGATCGCGGTCTGCAGAGTCGCGACCGTGTTGCCTGCGGCCGCTGTGAAGACGAACGTGCCACCCGTCTTGGAGTCGGTAATTGTGGTCACCGAACCGGCCGTCAGCGCCGTGGTGGTTGCCAGCGGTGCCGCCGCGGAGCCCTGCGCAGACACCCACGTCGGTGTGCTGCTGGCGAAGACTGCCGTGCCGTTGAAGTTGGTCGTGTTGCCGATCTGGTTAATTTCGGACAGAATCGACTGGAACTCGGTATTCAGAGCGCTCGACTGGCTGGTGGAGAGGCCGCCGTTGGAGGCTTCCGTCGCGATGGTGACCGCCTGGTTGAGAATGGTGTTGACCTGCGAGAGCGCGCCATCGGCGGTCTGCAAGAGACCAACACCGTTGGATGCGTTCTGGCTGGACTGGTTGAGGGCTGAGATGTTGGCTCCCAGGCCTTCGGCGATCGACAGGCCCGCCGGGTCATCGGCACCGGAGTTGATTCTCAGTCCGGTGGCCAGCTGTTGGAGGGTGTTCTGCAGGCTCGACTGGGTGTTGGAAACGGCATTCTCCGCCACCAGGGAAGAAATGTTATTGAGAAGGCTGATGCTCATTGCTTAGGCTCCTTGTATCGATTTCCGCCTGCACCGAACCGCTTCCGCCTTCGCAGAGGTCCGGAATCGTTACGTGGAGCAGGTGGTTGTTGCGGGCTCTCTATCGGCGTGCCGTTTGCGGATTCTAGTCTCGTGCAACTTTTTTCGAGCACTTTTCTTCATTGCATCGAGTGCCCGGAGAGTTATTCAGTATTGATGAATCAATTGCTTACGCGCTCTGTCCCACGAAAGGGGCATGCTCGACCAAAGGGTGCAGATCACGACAGATAAAACCATGCCCCCGGATGCAGGAAGCAATTGGAGTGGGCGGTTCCGTACAGCACACCAGAAAATTGTTGCCCGCGAAAGCTGCGATGCGACGATGTTCCTCCTGGAATCGAGCGGGAATATGCCGATAGAGGCTGGAGGCCGAAATGCGGGTTCGGCCCCAGCCCCGATCATGGGACTGCTCCACTCGCTGGTGACAGGCTATGAATTTTGCAGTCCAGCTGGCTACCGACTTGGCTCGACGGGAGCCCGCTGCCTCCAGCGAGGCTCCGGACTCGATCCTTGTGGATGAGCGTGAAGGCTGGAGCACCCACGAACTCTCACTCGAAGGTGAGGCGCGACTCCGGGAGCTCATCGGCGCCATTCGGGAAGTGCTGTGGATCCTCGAAATCAGCAGTGGCCGGATACTCTATGTCAGCCCGGCTTACGAAGAGATCTGGGGGGGGCATTGCGAAGATCTCTATCGCAATCCTGAAGACTGGCTCTCTGCGGTCCACGAAGAAGACCGCGGCCGATTAATGGAGCTTTACGCGGTAGAACGCCGCGAGCCCGTTGAGGCGACGTTCAGGATTCGCCGCTCGGACGGGGCGTTACGCTGGATTCGCCATCGTGGCTTTCCGATTTTCGATGCCAACCTCCGAGCGGTCCGAGTGGCGGGAATCTCAGCCGACATCACCGAGGCCCGCCTGGCCAACCAGGCTCTGGTGGGAACCCAGCGCCTGCTCGCCTCGATCGTCAATTCCTCCCACGATGCAATTTTCAGTGAGTCCCTGGACGGCACCATCACGACCTGGAATCGGGCCGCGGAAGACATCTTCGGGTACACCGCTCCCGAGGTGATTGGCAAGCTTGCGGGCATTTTGGTTCCGCCGGGAAAGGAAGTGGAAGCAGATTGGATTTGCAGTGAGACGCAAAGGGGCCTCGTCCACGAACTCATCACCGGGCGCTGTCACAAGGACGGCCGAACCATTCCGGTTTCCCTGACCGTTTCTCCGATTCGCGACGAAGCCGGAAATATTATTGGCTCTTCCACCATCGCCTCCAACATTTCGGAGCGGAAGAAACTCGAGGAGAAGTTATCCACGGTTGAAGCACAAATGCGAGTTGTTCTGGAAACCACGGGTGAGTTTGTGCTGGTGCTGGATCGGGAATGGCGCCTGACTTACATCAACCGCGTACGCCCGGGAGAGTCGGCTGCGGACGTTACCGGCAAGTCTCTCTGGGATTATGAACCGCAGCTGCTGGGAACGCGTTTTGAGACCGAATATCGCAAGGCGATGGATGAACAGGTTCCCCGCCGGTTTGAGGAATACTTTGCTGCGCTGCGTGTGTGGCTTTCCTGCATCGCCTATCCCACCCCAACCGGTTTGTTGATCCTCGCCCAGGATGTTACGGAGAAGCACAGGATCGATGAACAATTACGCAGCGCGCAAAAGATGGAATCGATTGGTCAGCTGGCCGCTGGTGTAGCGCACGAAATTAATACGCCCATTCAATATGTTGGCGACAATACGATTTTTCTCAAGGAATCCTGGGAAAAGGTCGCCGAAATCCTGCAGGCCGGGAAAAAGCTGCGCGACGAATCCGCGACGCGTGAGCACGCAACGCCTGCCTGTACGGAATTCGATGTATGCGTGAAGGCGGCAGATCTTGATTATCTCGCCGAGGAGATTCCTAAGGCTATCGATCAGGCACTCGAAGGTATCGATCGGGTTGCCAACATTGTGCGCGCGATGAAGGAATTCTCGCATCCCGGTTCGGAGGAAAAGCGCGCCGTAGATTTGAACAAAGCCATCGAAGCAACCGTGACGATTGCCCGCAATGAGTGGAAATACGTCGCTGACGTTGAACTGCATCTCGATCCCGATCTGCCTCTGGTTCTTTGTTTCGCCGGAGAAATTAATCAGATGCTTCTCAACCTGCTGGTCAACGCCGCACAAGCGATCGCAGAAAGCCAGCAACACGGGGCCTCGGCTCGCGGAATTATCGAAATTACCACGCTGTGCGACGACAAGTGGATGGAAATTCAAATACGGGATACCGGAACGGGTATTCCGGAGAGCGTTCGCGAAAAGGTATTCGATCCCTTCTTTACGACCAAAGAAGTGGGCAAGGGTACCGGACAAGGGCTCACTCTGGCTCAGACCGTGGTCGTGAAAAAACATGGTGGACGGATCTGGTTTGAGACTGAGTCCGGGAAGGGAACGACATTCTTCGTCCGTCTGCCGCTGTCTGAAGGGGTCTGATGTGAAAAAGCGTCTTTTGTTCGTCGATGACGAGCCCAATCTGCTGATGGGCATTCGGCGTGGGTTGCATGCGAGGCGCGCTGAATGGGATATGGAGTTCATTGAGGGCGGCGACGCTGCATTGAAAATGATGGCCCTCCAGCCATTCGATGTGCTCATCAGCGACATGCGCATGCCCGGGATGGATGGCGCCGAACTTCTCAGGCAGGTACAGGAGCGCTTTCCTCAAACCATTCGCATCCTCCTGTCCGGGCAATCCGACCGGCGGTCTATTCTGAACTCAATCGCCCCGGCGCATCAGTATCTATCCAAGCCGTGCGATATTCTCCAGCTCCAGGCGCTGCTTACGCAGACTATGGCACTGACAGACCTGCTTCAGAATCCGGCGATCAAGTCGTTTACTTCTCGGCTCAGCAGCCTTCCCAGCCTGCCCTCCCTTTATCTCGAGATAACTGCGGCTTTGAAATCCCCGGATCCCTCTCCCGCACAAATCGCGAGCATCATTGCTCAGGACATGGGCATGACGGCAAAAATCCTTCAGCTCGCTAACTCCGCGAGGTCGGGCTTCCGGGCCGAGGTGACCCAGGCTCAGCAGGCAGTGATGCTGCTTGGCCTCGACACGGTTCAGGCGCTGGTACTTTCGCTGGGCGTATTTTCTTCATTTGGACCGCGGGCAATGGGTCTCTGCGCCATGGATGTACTATGGCAAGACAGCACCCTGACCAGTTTGTTTTGCCGCGCCATCGCTCGAGCCGAAGGCATCGAGCTTTCGGCGATGGGAGCGTTTTTGAGCGCCGGACTCCTGCACGACATAGGCAAGCTGATCATCGCCTCGTCCGATCCCAGGATATGCCGAACCATACTCGATTCAGCCGCCGCTACCGGCAGGCCCGTCTGGCAGGTGGAGCAGGAAGTTCTGGGTTGCACCCATGCTGAGATCGGAGCCTATCTGCTCGGCATTTGGGGGTTGCCGGTCCAGATCGTGGAAGCGGTTGCGTGGCATCATCGACCTTCCGAGAGCCCGGCCGACTCTTTTTCTCCCCTCGTTGCTGTCCATGTTGCAACCGCGATGCACCGGGAGCATGCCTGCTCTATGCCTTCGGGCGAGCGTGCGCTCGATATGAGCTTCATCGAGCGGCTGGGCCTCACGGACCGCCTTCCGACGTGGACCGCAGCCTGTGAGCAGCTTGTCGAGCACAAGCAGATGGTATGACCGAAAAAGTCCTTTTTGTCGACGACGAGCCGGCCGTCCTGGACGGCTATCGACGCTTGTTGGGTCGTGAGCTGTCCATGGATACCGCGGTCGGCGGCGCGCTGGGCTTGGCGGCCATCGCCGACTCCGGGCCGTATGGCATCGTTGTGTCCGACATGCGCATGCCGCAAATGGATGGTCCCCGGTTTCTGGCTCGGGTACGCGATGTTGCTCCGGCAACAGTGCGCATCGCGTTGACTGGTTATGCCGACATCGACACAGCTATTGCAGCTGTCAACGAAGGAAATATCTTCCGGTTTCTCACCAAGCCATGCTCCAGGGAAAATCTGCTCAAGGCGATCAACTCCGGCCTCGAACAGCATCGTCTGATTCTGGCGGAGAAGGAACTCCTCGAAGGGACCCTGCGCGGATCCGTCGCGATCATGTCGGAAATGCTGAGCTTCAGTAATCCCGCGGCCTTTGGGCGGGCGATGCGCCTGCGGCGATTCATGCAGCACGCCGGAAGTAAGCTGCGGCTTCAGTCTTCGTGGCAACTGGAGATAGCGGCGATGCTTTCTCAGCTGGGCTGCGTCACGCTGAATCAGGACCTGGTTAACGCGGCCTATGGTGGAGAGAGGCTTTCTCCGGAAGATCGTGCGAAGTTCGATGCTCATCCCACGATTGCAGGGCAGATGCTCTCGCATATCCCCAGGATGGAAGCCGTCGCTCAGATGGTTGCGTTTCAGAATGTGACAACACCTGCGATCAAGGCAGCGAACGCCGACCAGAGAAAGGAAATCGAAGTCGGCATCCAGCTGTTGAGAATGGGACTTGAGTACGACGCGCTGGTGAATCGCGGATCAACTTCAGCGGACGCTTGCCGTCGCGTGCGGGCGGCGATGAAAGGGATAGACGAAACTGTCCTGGCGGTCCTCGACGATCTGGAAATGGCGATGCCGTTGTGCACGCGCGAGTGCAGCATCCGTGAGCTCGCTGTTGGAATGATTCTCGATCAGAATGTCCATACCAACACGGGCCTGCTGGTCGTGGCGAAGGGGCAGGAGTTATCCAACTCCTGGATCAAGCGACTCCACGAGTACTCGCGACAGGGAATGATCCCGGGACGAGTCATGGTGCAGATGCCGAAGGCAGTCGCTTGACTCTGGATCCCCATTGCCGGATCGGCAGAGGAACTGGACGACTCAGGCAAAGTGAAAGGCCCTTTTCATCAGCCGTGGAACTGTAGACCCGGTAAAATGCAAATCCATGGCAAATATTCCCGGTGACGAAGTTCCCCAATCCGGCATCTACAGAGTTTCACATGATCCGCCCCATGCCGGCGAGCATGAAGTGACCTGTATATCGGGCAGGAAGTTCCCCGCGTGTTCCAGATGTGTCCGTCCCCGTTTTGTACTGGTAAGAGCGGCGCACTACATCGGCGCCCACAAATACTTCGCAGATTAGGTCGCAGAACAGATCGGCGACTGTCTTCAACATCAGGTGCCGGTGGGCAAAGATAGAAGCTCGAATAAATCAATAAAAGCCGTCCACTTAAGTTGTCGTGTCAAGGTAGGTGGTGTACGGTCGATCTTCAAGTTCTGTAAAGGGCAGCAGACGGACGGCACCAGTTTCGGTCTTTGCGTGCCAGATGGCTTGATTTTCGTCCTGGGTGATGTCGAGCAGTTGGCCGCTCGTGATGTTCGGAGAAACCGGGGTTTCGGCGAACAAAACCAGCGGGCCGCGAACCACCGCGACGAGGTGTGGATGGGCTTCGTCGATCGGAAGGAGGCGGACAGGCAGCGGAATCGACAAGCGAACCTCATCGCCGTCTTTCCACTGGCGGCGAATTGCGCCGAATCCTTTCGCCACGGTCGCGAAAGCCCGATTCCCATTGACAAGGACCAGGGGTTCAGCAGACCCACCGACGGACCAGGCGGGTATCCGCAGGCGCAGCGTAAACGTGTCCGGGCGGCTAAGCCTGAGGCGCAGATTCACGTTACTCCCGATAGGATAATCGCCGGTCTGGGTTAGTTGGCATTGAGCACCGTCCGGAGTCGTCCAGCGCAGGCTGGAAGGGTGATATAGGTTCACGACGACACCATCGGCGTCATGAAAATACGTCATGATCCGGTAGTCTGCGGCGACCTGGGGCAGCGTACCAGCGCAACAAGGCCATGGATCGGGAAAATAGACCCGGCGAGCGGACAAGTTATAGTCTGAGTAATAAAAAGCTCGGCCATCAGGTTCCAGTTGTTTCGCTCCCAGGACAGTATTGTAGAAAACGCGTTCCATACTATCGCCATAGCGGCCGTCGCCGGTTACGCGCAGCAGATAACGGGTTAACTTGAAATGGGCATAACTGCCACAGGGTGTCTCAAAGCCCTTATGCGTACCGGTGAGGCTCTTGTACAGCGCGTCAGTGTCCGGAGCTGCGAAGGTTTCGTCGGGTCCCCAGCCGCCGGTAGCGAAGCTCTGGGTCTTGTCGATCATGTCCCATGCGTTGGAGGCTGCGCGCAGATGCTTTTGGCTGCCCTGCGCAAGCCACGCCTGCATGGCGGAGCTGAGCGCGTTGCAGTAGCTGTAAGCATGGTGTCCGCCGAGGATATTTCTGCCTTCTGACAGCGGATCGAAATAGGTGCGATCGAGCAGATAACGCGGTGCCATTCGAAGATAGCGCTCGCCTGCACCCCGCTCCCACGCAAGATACAAATTCTCCGCCAGCGTGTAAGGCTCGTCATAATTGTCCGCGATGTTCTCGCCAACCGAAGTGCGCCAGCGGATCTGGGCTTCCCCGCGATCGAGGGCCTCGGGAGGGAGATGCGGCTCAGCTGCGTCGGTGGTGCGATCCAGAAGCTGCAGGGCGTTGGGGATGCCGGCGAACTGACGTGCGTCGATCATCCCGATGACCATCTTGTCGAAGTTGTAGGCCGGAAACCGGAACTTCGTGTAGAAGCGGCCCGAAATGGCAGCTCCATACAGATCGGACAGGCGCTGGACGCGGGCGCGGACAGCTGGGTCGTGCGTAACTGCGTAGCCTCGCGCCAGGGCAGAGATCCACTGGCCAGTGCAGTGACCAGGAGCGAAGCCATGGCCGCCGCTTTCGGTCTTGTCCAGTGGCAATTCGTCATACCAGCCGCCCATTTGCGGACCCGGAGCGGGCAAACCGGCACGGAGCCGCCACGGCTTCAGCAGGCTGTCCTCGTTGAGCGCCATCAGTACGGACTGCGTATTGTCAAACTGCTCCTGGGCCCGCCCTGGCGCAAGCTCGACGTCGGCGTAGTCAAACTCGCTCAGAAGGAAGCGAGATTCCTGGCTCAGCGCAAAAAGTGGAGAGCGGGGACGAGCGGCTGCCAGAGCTCCAAGTTGCAGGGTGGTTTGCAGAAAAGTTCTGCGCGTCGTCATGTCTGTGTCTCCTATGGGACCCTTTTCGGATTGGCAGCTGAGATGGGTGCACCCGTTGATTCTGTGAGCGTGATGAAGCGGTCGGCCCGGCCCGCGGGAAAGCGCTCCGCGGCTCCGCTCGGCCACAGAATATCGATTCGATCGACAGTGGACACCGAACCGAGGCCAAAATGCAAACGGAGGTCGCTGGAGGAAAGGTAGCTGGAGCCACTGCGTAACTCCTCTACCCAACTCCTGTCTCCGGATGTCACAGTAACGCGCGCCCCGATGGCGTCGCGATTCGATCGTGTGCCTTCGAGTATGACGCCCAGCCAGTGATTATCGTTCGCGGTCAGATTCACGAGGAGAAGCGGCTCTTCATCCATGTCATTGATCACAGCAGATTCTCTGCCGTCGTTCCACAGATCGGCAATGGCGAGCCCACGGCTCGGCCTGGGTTCCGTACAGCCTGGCCCCGATGTGCTGCTGACATCGGTAAACTTGCCGTTTCCCTGATTCCAGTACAGCAATCGCGGTTCCCGGTAGGTGGCGCCGAGGCCCGAGTCAACCTGAGGATAAACGTGGCCATTGGCAAGCAGGATATCGGGCCAGCCGTCGTTGTCGACATCGACGAACATGGCCCCCCATCCGAGATAGTGGGTATTCAGGCCAAGGCCAGCATCGTAAATTGTCGATGTGAATGTGCCGTTCCGGTTGTTATGGTAGAGCGACGAGGTATCGTCGGAAAAATTCGTTTTGAAGATATCAGGCCAGCCATCGCCGTCGTAATCGGCCACGGTCGCGCCCATCCCCGCCTGCTCGTTCCCGTCGTCGCTGAATGCTACGGAAGCGTCTACGGCAACATCCGTAAATGTTCCATCTTTGTTATTTCGATAAAGAATGCTGGGCGTACTGTCGCAGGCAACGTAGATATCGGGCCACGCATCGCCGTTATAGTCCAGGGTGGAGACGCCGAGGCAATAGTGGCCGTTAGTTGCAGAGATGCCGCTGGCTTTCGTTACATCGGCGAATTTCGCCCCGCCCAGATTGCGATATAGAAGATTAGTCGCGAAGGGTAAGCCGCGCGGTCCGCATTCGACCGGCATAGCTTTCCAGATGCACATCATCCCTTCTCCGGGCTTAGGAGTCGTCTTGAGGTCGAACTGGACGTAATTGGCTACGAAAATGTCCAGCTTGCCGTCACGATCGTAGTCAACGAATGCGCATCCCGTTCCCCACTTGGTGCCGTCGCCCGCGACCCCGGCTTGTTCGGCCACCTCTTTGAAGTGCCCATTGCGCTCATTGTGGTAGAGACGATTCTTTCCGTAGTAAGTAACGTACAGATCGTCATAGCCGTCATTGTCGTAGTCGCCTGCGCAGACACCCTGCGCCCAGCCGGTCGCAGCCAGGCCCGCCTGCACCGTGACGTCGGTGAAGGTTCCATCGTGATTGTTGTGGTAAAGATGGTTGGTTGGCGCTCCGGCGGGACCTGCTTCGCCATCGAGCGTTCGCCCGCTCGTGAGAAAAATATCGGGCCATCCATCGCGATCGTAATCGAGAATAGCGACACCGCCCCCCGTGGTTTCGATAATGTAATTCTTCGTTGCGGCTTCGCCGTTGATGTTGCGCATGGTGAGGCCGGCTTGCGGAGCGACATTCACAAACCAGGCCGGAGCAGGGTATTTTCTGTTTGAGGGATAAGGGGAGACAGGAGATTGAGATGCTTTCGATGGTGCGGTCTGCGCGCCCGCTGTGAGGAGGACACAGAGCAATAAAGCACAGCGCGAAGGCCCCAAAGTCATAACGCCGGTCATGGTAACACTACTCAATGAGTGAGACGCGCAGTATCCTGATGCGTTATGAAGTTCGCAGCGATCGCCGCTTTCATTCTGCTCTCGGTTTTTCCCGTCCACCCGCAACTACCTTCGACGCCGGCACCCGGCGATGAGCTTGCGCGGGCCCATGAAGCTCTCGACCGCGACCGGCCGGATGAAGCCATTGCGATTCTGAAGAAGCTGGCGGCGACAGATCCCACTTCCAGGGGCGTTGAGCGCGAGCTGGGCCTGGCGTATTACCGCACCGGAAAGCTGATCGACGCGCGCGATGCATTTCTGGAAGCGATGAAGCAGGACCCTGCGGACGTCGAAGCAATTCAGATGGAGGGCCTTGCGCTCTACCGTTTGGGTCAACCGGCCGCGGCCATTCCGTATCTCGAACAGGTGCGTCAGTGGTCGCCGGATGCCGGCACCGATGCGAACTACGTGCTCGGCCTCTGCTATTTAAATGCCAATCGCTACGACGACGCCCGCAGGTCGTTCGCCGTCCAGTTCGACGAGTCGCCGGATTCCGGCGCCGCCTGGCTGACGTTGGCGACGATGTTGAACCACGCCAACCTGCCCAGGCAAGCTGCGATCGAAGCGCAGAAGGCGCTCGACATTGCCCCCGGCCTGCCGCTCGCTCACTTTCTGCTCGGAGAGATAGCCCTGCTCGATTCCAACATCGACGAAGCCATCAAACAGTTCGAGGCCGAACAGAAGATCAACCCGAGTTACGCGCCGGTCTATGAGCGCCTCGGCGATACCTACCTTCGGGTGAATCGCCTCGATCTTGCCCAACAATCGCTGACGAAAGCTCTCTCGCTCGATATGAGCAGCACCGGCCCTTTCATCCTGATGGGAAGAGTGCTGCTGCGCCGCCACGATGCGCAGACCGCCATCATGTACCTGAAACATGCCGAGAAGATGGACCCCGCCAACTACATCACCCATGCGTCGCTGGCGCAGGCGTATCGGCTGGCTGGTCAGGAAGAGGATGCAAAACGCGAGAACGAGCTCGCCGCGCAGAACCACCTCAGCAATCAACTGAAACTCGAACCCGTGAATTAGCGGAGCGCGCTGCGATTCGACCGTGCTGCTCAGTGAACGCGAATCGTCACGAGCCGCGTCTGGAGAGGAACGCCGCCTCCGATATTTGTCTGCAGTACCGCCTCGAACGGGCGTATCTCGCCTTTGGGTCCGGTGATTTTCTTCAGCAGCAGCGCGGCGGTTTCAGGTTGGCAGACATAATCGACGGCCGCCTGTGTTCCAAACGTCGTGAGACCGCTGAAGACCAGCGTGCGCCGCCCGGGCTGAAGGCCAGGCTCGAGGGCGAGAATGGCGTAGTCGGTGGTCAGCGGGCTTTCGGGGCGCGAATACATCGCCGGCTCCCCGGCAAGGGGATGAATATTCACGACTCCCGCTGAAGCCGGACCGGCCACCGTCGTGAAATCGCTGGTAGGCTGCAAAACCCGCAGCGACGGATTCTCCACGCGCGCTCCGATGAAGATCAGATTGCGCAGCTGCGCCTCATCCCACGTGACAAGAAGGCTTCGTTTCAGCAGGAACGTTGCGTGGTGGGCGTCAAACAGGCGCGTGAGGGTGTAAACCGACGCCAGCTCTCCGATGCCGGTGTAGGTATCCACATATCCCGCCCCTTCGGGCTCCTTGACGGTTCCCGGCGCGGCGTAGCGCAGACCCTGCGTTGAATTTCCCTCAAACAGCGCATTGCTGTAGATCACCAGGGGTGGATCGGCCGACAAAAATGGCCGCCAGAAAACGTCCACCGATGTCTCGGCGGGTGACAGAATTCGCCACGGGTGCCAAACCAGAAGAGCCGTGCACCCCAGCAGGAGCAGCGCAACACCGACGGCCCTGATCGTCAAAAACCGCCATCGCGGACCCGCACCCTCCATTTGACGGGTTTCAACAGGACGGGGTTCCACCGGTTCTGCAACTGTCGCGGAATGGGACACTGCCGGTAGATCCGCATTTTGGGGAGCGATTTCCGTCCGCGTATGAAAAATCGGAAGGTAGTGCCCCTTCGGCATCTCCATCACGATGGTTTCGGCAGCACCCTCTTCGGCAAAATAAGCCGCCAGCTTCTGCCGCAAAATACGCGCATGCGTGCGCACGATGCTGTCTTCGCTGGAGTTGTAACCGGGGTGGCGACCGAATACTCGGATGCCGATCTGCTGCTCAGTGGCGTCTTCAGGAGCCTCCCGAATCGCGCACTTGGCTACGTAAAACAGGAACTCGCACAGTCGCGGTGATGACTTGAGGTGATGGCTCGAAGCAATGCGATTCACCAGCGCCCATCGATCATCGCCAGCGATTAAAGAGTCGATCTCCGGTAGTGCGTTAGTAGCCGCCATTGCAACCGCTCGAAGTATGGCACACGGTAAATTGACGGGTCAAATCACTGTAAAAAACGTTGCGGGCTGAATAGACGGGCGCGAATACTTGCGCCTGTCGTAAAGGGGTACGTCTCTCTCTTGTGTCTGTATTCGGATCGGGAGGCAACCCGTTCCCACGATTTGCGATTCACAGCGCGGTGCAGCGCGACAGGATGATGATTCGGGAGGTTACACCAATGTTTTGGAATTCATATCGGGCATCCAGACTATCGATTAAACAACTCATTCAGCCCGCGATGTGCGGGATTCTGCTCCTGGTTTTGGCCGGCGGGGCTCAAGCCTGGGGACAGGCGGTTTACGGCTCCATTTATGGCTCTGTCGCCGACAAGTCGAATGCCGTGATACCGAACGCCACGATTACCGTCACCGACCTTTCCAAGGGAACGTCGACGACAGTGCAGACGAATGCCAGCGGTGAATATCGGGTGCAGCACCTGATTCCGGACACCTATTCCGTCAAAGCCGAAGCCAAGGGCTTCACCTCGGAGACAGTGGACAACGTGGTGGTCTTCGCCGACACCTCCCCGGAAGTGAATCTCCAGCTGTCGGTGGGCAGCGTCGGCACCACTGTGACGGTGAGCGGCGGAGCCCCTCTCCTCCAGACCGACCGGCCGGACGTCGCGACGATTCTGAACGAGCGGGCGGTCGAAAACCTGCCCAACCTGAATCGGAACTTCACTGCGTTTGAGCTGTTGACTCCCGGCACGACTTATATCGGATGGGGGCCTGGCGAAGGTGGCGGCAACCCGCAACGCAGTCAGTCGATCGAAGTGGACGGCCAGTTGCCCTTCGCTACCGGTTACGAGCTGGATGGAACCGACAACCAGGAACCACTGAACGGTGTAGCCGTCATCAATCCCAATCTCGATTCCGTTTCAGAGATGAAGGTGACTGCGCAGAACTACGATGCAGAATTCGGTAAAGCGGTTGCCGGTCTTGTTACCGCGCAGACGAAGTCGGGCAGCAACAACTTCCACGGCACGGCCTTCGAGTATCGGCGCTCCGATGCGCAGCAGGCGCGCGATCCTTTTGCCAATGCTCCGCCCAACAACACCCTGGCGCCGACCCTTCACAATCAGTTTGGCGGCTCCGTCGGCGGCCCCATCTTCCGCGACAAGCTGTTCTTCTTCGGCGATTATCAGGGCTTGCGCGAAAAAACTGGCGTCTCGACACTGACCACCGTGCCGACTCTGCTGGCCGAGACCAGCTGCACATCGGGCGGCCCCTGCAATCTGAGCGATTATCTGTCGGTAGGTCAAATCTACCAGCCCAATTCCTTAACCGACACCACGAACGCGGGCAGAATGCCTTTTCCCGGCAATATCATCCCCGCTGCCGACTTGTCCCCGGCTGCAGTCGCCTTTTTCAAGCTTCTTCCCAAACCGAATGCCGGCAATGGTGTGGAGAATAACTATTCTGCGTCGGGATCGGGCATCTTCACCACCAACCAGCCCGACGTCCGTATCGATTCAAAACTGAACGATAAGCTCCATATATTCGGTCGCTACACGTACTTCGGTGGAAACCTCTCCGGCAATCCGTTCTTCGGCGCTGCGGGCGGTCTGGGATTCGGGTCCGGTGGGTTTGCCGGAACTGACGCCTTCCACTACTCGAGCCTCGCATCCGGAGGCGACTATGTCGTATCGTCAAAATGGCTGACTGATTTCCGTTTCGGATACTACCGGATCTACAACAACACCCAGGGTCCGAACGGCAACCAGCCCCTCGGCAACCAACTGGGCATTCCCAACGCCAACGTGGGTGACTTGTCGCTCGATGGCGGTCTACCGCAGTTCAACATCGACATTCCAGCGAATGGCGCCAATGGGGGCCAGAACGTTGAATATGGAACCTCGGCGAACCCAACGCTGCAGCAGACGAGCCAATACCAATTCGTCAATAACTGGTCGCATCAGCTAGGCAATCACAACATCAGATTCGGCGCTGACTATCGTTATGGCAAGAACTTCACCGTTACGATCGCCAGTAATGCACTTCGTTCCGGTACCTATTTCTTCGCTTCGCCGCGCACCTCTGGCGTCAGCGCTACGGGAGTACAGTCTCCCGGCGTTGGCTTTGCTACATTCCTGATCGGTGATACGACCACGTTTTGGCGCACGCAAACCGCCAATGTCAACGCGCAATCGCGTCAAACTCGATTCTTCACCTATGCGCAGGACCAATGGCGCGCCACCAGGACCATAACGGTGAACTACGGCTTGCGCTGGGAGCTGTACACGCCGGAATCGTTAACCGCAGCGGGTGCCGGTGGGTTGTTGAATCTGCAAACTGGTATTCTTGGAATCGCTGGAGTCGGCCAGTTCAACTCGGCGGCCAACGTCACCAACAATTTCGGAATGTTTGCGCCTCGCCTCGGCGTGGCATGGCAGGTCAGACCCAATACCGTGGTCCGAGCAGGATACGGAATTGTCTATGGTCAGGGTTGGGCCGGCGACAGTTTCGGCGACGTCCTTACATCCTCATTCCCGACCCAGGTGCAGCAAAGCGTCAACCCGGTGTCCAACGATGCCGCGGTCTTCAACCTCACCTCGACCGAAGATGGAGTTGCTCCCGGGCCGCCGGGCTACACCTTCGCGCCGATTCCCACGAATGGGGCCTATCCTCTGCCGGATGGCATTTATCAGATTGCTCGTCCGACGCAGGTCCGGCTGCCCACCGTCGAAGGCTACAATCTGACGGTGCAAAGAGAACTAACCAACAGTCTCTCTCTTCAGGTTGCCTATGTCGGAAGCGAGGCCTACCACAACATGTTCGATTCCTCGCCCTCCTACAATGCCAATGAAGACACCTACCGCGGTTTTAATCAGGTGAATCCTAACAACCTGACTCCGACAGGAGGAAGTTGCGCGGGTCTCGCGGCTGCGACTGCCCCCGGAAGTTGTTTGTATACCGAAGCCCAGCGAGCTCCGTATTACGACGGAACGGCGCAGGCCCAGCTCGGCGTCAAGTACGGCGTGCCCCACGGCTGGACCCAGCGCGTGGATTACATGGCGAACCAGGCAACCGGCAGTTACAACGCACTGCAGGTCGTCGTGACCAAGCGCTTCACCAACGGTCTCCAGTTCCTGACCCACTACACCTGGTCTCACGATATCGACCACGAGGCCTACCAATTCCTGGTCAATCCCATCATTGGGCGGGGCAACAGCTATTACAATCGCCGCCAGGCCTGGGTCTTTTCAGGAGATTATGACCTGCCTTTCGGCAGAGACAAGATGTTCGCTTCCAGCGTACCCGGCTGGATGAACCAGATCATCGGAGGATTCCAGCTCAATTCGAATCTGACCCTCGAAGGTGGAATACCGTTTAACACCAACTATGACCTGTGCTCCGAGGATAACGACATCGGTCACGACGACAATGCATGTTTCCTCAACAAGGTTTCTGGTGGCAGCTTTGGCATCCACAAAGGGAAGTTCGATCCGGTGGCGCTGAGAGTTCCTTACCTCAAGCCATCTCCGTACATCCTCCAGCCTCCGGGGCAAACCGATAATTCGTTTGGCGCCTACGCTCGACCGGTGTTCGACAGCTTTGGCAATATCGGGCGTGACGCGTTGTGGGGCCCTGGCTATTTCAATGTTGACGCCGATCTGGCCAAGAGTTTTACGTTGCGCGAGAATCTCAAGATGCAATTGATTGCTCAGGGCTTCAATGTGTTCAACCACCCGAACCTCGGAGGTCCTAATACTTGCATTGACTGCGGTGACAGCAACAATGCCGGGTACATCCAGGGTACTTACTCCGAACAGGATGGAACGTCGATGCGGCGCCTGCAGTTTGCCGCACGCTTCCAGTTTTGAAACGTCGCTGGAACAGGGGGCTGCGATCCCTCAGGCTCGCACCCCCTTCTTTTTCCGCGTTTCTTCGAACAGCTAAGGAGTATGATTCGGTGACTCTTGCCTCTCTGGTAAGCGCGTGCCAGCTGGGCGAAAGAAGAGACACCGCCGATGGGTTGTTGCGCGCGCGGGCACCAGCACATGACTGCATACCTGGTTAAGAGAAGTGTGTTACCGAGCATCGTCCTGTGTGGCATGGTTACGATGCCATTTGCGGCGCGACCGCAGAACGTCCCCTCGGTCCTCCGGCCCCGGGATCAACGCAACAAATAAAAATCAGCCGCGAGGCGGTCCCGCAACTCCCGTTTTCTGTGGTGGGCCCCCGTGGTGCGATCCTCGGCAACCAGGACGGTTCTTTCGAAGCCTGGTTCTTCCCATGGAAGATTCTGAGCGGTGTCCACATGACCGTCAATATGAAGGACTACGCGGTTCCCATCGACGTGAATCAGCAGGCGGCGGATGTGGATGTCGAGCCGGATCACACAACCATCACATACTCGCACGCTAACTTTACAATCCGGCAGACCATGGTCGCGCCCAAAGCTGGCCCGCAGAATGTTGCCGCGATGGTCTTTTACGAAATCGAAGCAATCCGGCCTATGGATTTGACCCTGAGCTTCAATCCGGTGATGCAGCGGATGTGGCCTGCGGAGTCTCCCGACCGGCCTTCGCCGGAGTGGGTGAGTAACAGCGGGGGATCGGGCTTTTACATATTGCACCTGAATTCTCCCGATCAGGCAGCGGCTGTGGCGCTGCCAGGAGCGGAACCCGGTATTTTGCCGCCTTACCAGGAGCGGCCGAACTCATGGCCTTTGCAATTCGTCCTGCATTTCGATTCAAAAAAGGACGAGGGGAAGACTTATCCATTGTTGATCGCCTTCGCTAACTCCGCGTTTTCCGCGAACAAGGAAGCCTTTCGCGGAAGCCTCGAAGCAATGGCGAGCCAGGCCAGGACCATTTGCGAGGCGAACCGCGACTACTACCGAAATTTCCTTGCCCAGCATACTGCCATCGAAACGCCGGACGCCCGGCTGGATGCTGCTTTCTCGTGGGCCGAGGTTGCTATCGATCAATTACGCGTCGACGCCGGTCCCGGTGAACAAGCACTGACCGCCGGTTTTGTCGGCTCTGGCGAAGCGGCCCGTCCCGGCTTCGGCTGGTTCTTCGGGCGCGATTCCCTCTGGTCTTTGTACGCTGTGAACAGCTACGGTGACTATGCGACGACGAAAGAACAGATCCAGTTCTTACTTCATCACCAGCGCGCGGACGGCAAGATCATGCATGAGCGCTCGCAGACGGCCGGCTTAGTAGACTGGGCTTCGCTCCCCTATCAGTGGGCCTCCTCCGACGCCACGCCCCTTCTTCCCATGGCCGTCGATGATTACCTGAAGATCAGCAACGACCGGGACTTTGTCAAATCCATCTGGCCCGGCCTTGAGCGGGCGTGGAAGTTCGAAACGACCCACGATACAGATGGAGATGGGATATACGACAATTCCGAGGGCTCTGGGTGGGTTGAATCATGGGTGCCCAGCATGCCCCACCAGGAAATCTATCTGGCGGCTCTGGATGAGCAAGCCAGCATGGCTTTTGCCGATCTGGCTCAGTCAGCAGACCATAACGACCTTGCGGATCAGGCGCGCCAGCGGGCACGCAGGATCGCACTAACCCTTGAGGCGGAGTATTACTTAGCCGATTCGAATACCTATGCATTCAGCTGGAACGGCGAAGGTCACCGCGATACTACAGCAACCGTCTTTCCTTCGGTAGCCTGGTGGGACGGTACCTACAAGCTGGACCATGGCGATGCGATGGTCGGGCGCTGGGCCGCGAGCGAATTCTCCACGGATTGGGGAGTGCGGGATGTGAGTGCTCACACCTCATTCTATGATCCCATCAGCTATCACCAGGGATCGGTCTGGCCGCTATTCACAGGCTGGGTGTCCGTGGCGGAGTATCGCGCCGGTCATCCTCTTTCGGGCTATGCGCACCTGATGCAGAATGCCGACCTGACATTCGCGCAGGACTTAGGCGACGTCACCGAGTTACTCTCCGGCCAGTTCTATCAAGTCCTCGGACGCAGCACGGCTCATCAGCTGTGGTCATCGGCGATGGTCATTTCACCGATATTGCGTGGCATGTTTGGGTTGGAGTGGAATTCGTCCTCTAACACCTTGTCGGTGTCGCCTCATCTGCCCGCGACCTGGACGAAAGCGCAAATTCTCCGTCTGCCTTTCGGCACTCGAACCCTGGACGTCAGTTTTCAACGCGAGAGTGGGGGATTAGTCGTTCAGGCGAGCGACAGCAGCGTGCATCTTACCTCTCTTATGCATGACACCGGTTTCAGCGATGGTGCTTTGCATATTCCGCTACCTCCGGTGGAAGTCGGCATGGACTCGAACTTGCCGGAACCTGGAGCCGAGACCGAGCAGGTAAAAGTGCTTTCCGAGAATTATGCAGCTCGGACACTCACTCTGAAACTCGCTGCACCCGGTGGCACTGTGCAGCATTTCACGGTGCGAGAGAACGCCTCGCTCAACCGACTGGCCACATCGGACGCCGAACTCGGCACACGAGAGGCGGGCTTGCGCTCGATGGTTGTGCGCTTTCCGGGTGGCAGCGGTTACATGGAAAAAACGGTAATTTTGTCCTGGTGAGAATCGCGTTGCAACGGTTTGCATTCATCCTGCTGCTGGCGGTTTCGCTGCCGCTGCGCAGCTTCGCGCAAAGCTCTATCGACGCTGCGCCAGTGTTGACCACAGATGCTGTTGAGCCGGCTCGATTCGCAGCGGCCCATGGCCAGCGCGCCCTGATCATGGGCTATTCCGGTATGGGCCTTGAAGCCTGGGCCTACCCATTCCAGCTCTTTCGGAATTACCGCATTCAATTTCTGCCGCTGGGCGTCGACGATACTGTTAACGGAGAAACAGTTCTGCGTCTCATCGAATATCGGCCCGGCGAAATCGTGCGCGTCTACGTGGGTTCGGACTTTGAGGTACGCGAACACTGGTTCGTTCCTCTGGATCAGCCAGGCGTCATTCTTACTTACGAAGTAGAAGGCCATCCGGTTGACATCAGAGCTACCTTTCGGCCGGTGCTCGATCTGATGTGGCCGGCGGGACTCGGTGGCCAGGACCTTAACTGGAGTAACTCGCTCAGCGGATATGTAATTTCCGAGCGCACCACCGGGGTCCGCGCGGTTATTGCTTCTCGGCAGCAGACAGCGCACAGCGAAGTCATTAACAGCACGCTGCGCCAGGATTTGACGCAGTCTATGGTGCTGCACCCGTCCGGAGGAAAAGCACAGGTCTTTGCGGCACTCGAGGATGAATCGGCGGCCCTCGGATCCGAATTGGAGCTGCTCGAACGCAATGAGCTTCGCCTGCGCAGCGATTCGCAAGCCGACGCTATAGCGGCGCTCCATCGGGGTCTCCAGATTGAAACGCCGGACTCTGAGCTGAACAGTGCGCTGGCATGGTCACGCCTCGCCCTGGATCAGGCCTGGGTATGCAATCCGAAAATTGGCTGCGGCATGGTGGCTGGCTACGGCCCATCCCGCGGAATGCGCAGGCCGCAGTATGCGTGGTTCTTCGGTGGCGACGGATTAGTGGCTACCCGGGCAATGCTGGCGACGGGCGACCTGGAAAGGGCGCGCGCAGAACTGGAATTCATTTTCAAATATCAAAGTAAGCAGAACGGAATGATCTGGCATGAGATCTCGCAGAGCGCCGGTTATCTGGACTGGGCCGGAAAGTATCCGTATCTGTTTGTTCACGTCGATATAACCTTCGACTTCCTCACCACCCTGGTCGATTATTACTCGGCGACAGGCGATGTCGCCTTTCTTCGCGATCATTGGGAGCAGATCGCTGCAGCATATTCTTATTGCCTGTCTACCGTGAACCAGCACACCTCACTGCCTGAGATTCCTGCCGGCAAAGAGGGCGGCAACGAACAGGATCGGATGAGCGAGGACGTCGGTTTGTCGGCGGCCTGGGTCGACGCATCCGCTGCGTATGAGCGGCTTGCGAATGCTGCAGGTCATGGCGAAGACGCCGCATCCGCGGCAAAGGCCAGCGCAGCGGCGCGCAAAGCCCTGGCGGCGCGATATTGGGATACGAAGAAGAATTTCTGGATCGCGGGATACTCTGAGAAGGGCGTCGCGATAACGGATGAGCGCAGCCATCCGGGCCTCCTCGGCAATGGGCTCTTCACGGAACAGGAGGAGGATGCCGCACTTGATCGACTCGCTTCAGCGGATTTTCAGACGGACTGGGGTTCGCGCAGTATGTCCGTGGAGTCGCCGGGTTACAATCCCGATTCCTATGGCTCTGGCAGTGTGTGGGCGTTAGGCACTGCAGAGATGGTCGAGTCGTTCTGGCGTAATCATCGACCGGATGCGGCGGCCCCGATCTGGAAATCGTTCCTGCCATGGTTACAATTGGATTCGTTGGGTCATTTCCACGAAGTGCTGGCGGGCAACTTCTACCATCCTGAGGTCGAATCGGTTCCCGAGCAGACCTGGTCTTCGGCTGGTTTTCTGCACGCAACGATCCGTGGGCTTTTCGGACTCGAAGTCGACGCTCCGGAACATCGCCTGACGCTGACCCCGCACCTCGATCCGCGCTGGGATGAAGTCTCGCTGGCACAAGTTTCAGTCGGTACGGTGATGGCGAAGGCAATCATCGACCAGAAACCAGAAGAGCTGGATCTCACCCTCTCCGCGAGTGGCGGGCCGTTGCAGGTGAGTTTCGCGCCGGAGATTGCGCTCGGTGCCACAGCTGTTCACGCGACCCTCAACGGCCGCAGTATTCCTGTTGCAGTCGAACGCCACGAGCAGGATCAGCACGCTCGCGCTGCAATCGATGTCTCCGATGGCGCCACTGTGAATTGCCGCATCATGTACTCCGGTGGCGTCCGCGTCGCTGTGCCGATGCGCAGGCCGGCGATCGGCGACAGCAGTCAGGGGTTGAAGCTGACCGGTGTTCACCTCGATGGGCATGCGCTTACCCTCGATGCGGACGTGTCGTCGCAGCAACAGGCCACGATAGAAGTGCGGACTCCATGGAAGATCGGAGTCATCAAAGGAGGCTCGGCCGCGCCAACTGCTGACGGTTGGAGCCGACTGACGTTCGATGTACCCGAGACAACGATCCGTCAATATGCGCACCATCGCATGATTGTGGATTTTCAAATGCCATGAGGGAAGCGGAACGGCGGATTTACTTCGTTCTTTGGGCGGTGGCGGTATTCTTTCTACCGGTTGCCCACAGCCAGATCAGGACAACGGCCAATCCAGCTTATGAAGCAACCCTGACTACAGCCGACACCACAGTGAAGTTGATCGCTTGCTCCGCCGCTCCGCGCCTTACTCTGCTCGCTGGGCGCAATCAGGCTGCATGGCACAATCGCGCCACGGAAACCCTGCCCTCATACGTGGAGCGCAATGGTGAGCGCCTGCCGCTTACCTGGCGCCGCGTACCTTCGCTTGATTCTGTCGATCCGCATCACGTCTCTTACGTCTATGAGTCGTCGTCGCCCCATTTGCGGATCGAGTGGACGTGGTTCGCGCCCGCGAAGTTTGGCCCGATCGAGCATCGCATCGTGGTGCGGAACCTGAGCGGTGCCGAGTTCTGGCTGCCTGTTTTGGATAGCCTCCGCCTCGACTGGCTGGTCGATCCGGCAGACCGGCTCACCCACATATATATAGATAAGGGTGCGGGCAAGCCCTCGCCCATCGGGACACATGCGGTCATCCTCGGAGATGGCTATACCTGGACCGGCTATTCCACGACCTTCGCCCACCCAGCTCCAGGCGATGTGCCCGAGATCATTCCGTGGGAGGCGATCTTCCGCCCGGACGGAGCCAAGGCGGGATGGTACTCCGGCATCGAGTTCAGCGGACGAACGCGAATCACTCTGGCGAGGGAGCAGAGAAGTCTGACGAGTCTGTTGGGCCTCGATCCCGATCCAGGTCCGGTCCTCACACGACTTGTGCCCGATGGCATTTTCACCACGCCGACCGTCTTCATCGGGACTTTTGACGGGGGTCCCGATGGAGCGGCAAATCAGCTGCGGCCATGGGTGCGCGCCGTGCTGGGATCATCCCGCACCTGGCAGGATCCCCAATACCCGCTAACCGTAAACAACAGCTGGGGAGCGGGGATGAACGTCGATGAATACGTTACCCATCGCATGATTGCCGATGCTGCCTCTCTCGGATTCGAGATGTTTCATCTCGATGCCGGCTGGTTTCGCGGAGTCGGTGACTGGTATGCTGACCCGCGGAAGTTTCCCCGCGGCCTCGCGCCTGTGGCCGATGACGCGCACCAGCATGAAATGCGTTTCGGTCTCTGGGCGGACTGGTCGCAGGCCGGACTCGATACAGAACCAGGCGCGCTCAACGCCCGCGATCCGAAGGTACGCGACTGGCTCGTCGCCGACGTTGCTCCGGACTGGAAACCGCAGGACTTCAAAGGCCAGACCATCGACCTGGGTGTTCCCGCAGCACGCGACTATGCTTCCCGCGAAACCAGCCGTATTGTCACGGCCAATCGCCTCGACATGCTGGAGCACGACGGCTATGTGGTCGCGCAGGGATGCACCCGTGACGACCATCCGCACGCAGCGCCCGATCCCCACCACTTGAGCGTCAACCATTACGATGGTGAAGATATCGTCCCCAGCTCTAACTCCACGGACGTGAGTTATCAGGCCGTGCAGGCGTATTACAGTATTCAGGAAGAGTTGCGGCGCGAACATCCCGGTCTGCTGCTGGAGATTTGCAATGACGGCGGCCGCATGGTTGACTTTGGCAGCGCCGCGCATGGGGATTACTTTTCCATTACGGATAGTTACGACCCACTCTCGAATCGTCAGGCTTTTTTCGACGCCAGCTTCGTTTTGCCGCCCGCCATGCTGGAGACCTACGTCGAAAAATGGCCCGCGCCACGCATCGAGAACTTCTTATATATGCTGCGCAGCGGCATGATGGGCTGGATGTCCGTCATGCAAAACACCACCGAGTGGACCGAGCAGCAACACACAGCTGCGCGCGAGGCCATCGCCCTTTACAAGACCAGGCTTCGTCCCTTGATTCGCGACGCTCTGCTCTTCCATATCTCCCAACGGCCCGACGGCGTGCGATGGGATGGGATCGAATACTGGAACCCCGCGCGAAGAGAAGGGGTGATTTTTGCGTTTCGCGGATCGGGCAATCAGCCGGAGCATGTCTTTTCACTGAAAGGCCTGGACCCGGCGACGGCCTACCATCTTCACTTTGCCGATGCCAGCGCGCCCGATGCCGTCATGACGGGCAAACAACTGATGGAGGATGGCGTGCGCCTGGACCTTCCGTTGCCGCTCAGCTCAGAGTTGATTTTCCTGGCAGGGAAGTAATCGCTTTTTCCCGGAAGAATCACTTGACAATCTTTTCTGACCGAATCATGATCGTTCTCACCTCATCGTTTGTGTTTTCATAACTTTTCATACCCTTTCCTTATTCCTGCTCGGGTCCGCTGTGACCTCCTGAACGTACGCACGCGCTTCCCCGGCGCCATGACTTTGTCGTGTCCCCACGCGACAGCGAACCGCTTACTGTGTGCTGGACCGCCCCCCCGTCCCCCAAACGGAATGGCTGTCCTCAAGGAGTTCTTCGTGCGCCTGACCCGGTCTGGGTTTCGTTCCTCTGCCTCGTGTTTGCAGTCCGCTCTTTCCTCAGCGCTATTCAGCCGCGTGTTCCTGTCGATGCTCGGGCTCCTGCTCCTGGGCGCGACCGCCCGCGCCGCGACCATCACCGTGACCCGTTTTGACGACACGGCGGCCAATGGTCCCAATACCGGGGACGGCCTTGGCCTGGGCGCGTCTGGCGACCTGCGCTCGGCGATC